>NZ_JBWYGX010000001.1:0-1986160 GCF_056713165.1 Mycetocola sp. Y171 | reverse complement strand
GCTGTTGAGTTCTCAAGGATCGGATGCTCCCACTTTTCACCCTTCCGGGCTGCTCCGCAGGGCAACTTCTCTAACTTACCACTCTCGAAGTTCTTGTCAAATCGAGGATTTTTCGGCTCCGACTGGAAGTCGGCGCACCAAACCATCGCCTGAATTTCTTCAGCTTGTTCGAGTGGAGGTTATATATCCTAAGGCAGTGAACGCCGACACTCAAGAGCGCCTGTTCTTTTACCTGGGATTGGTCCCGCATGAGGCCGGCGAGCTGTTCCGCTCTGCCGCACCTTTGGGGTGACAAGTAAGTACTTTACGTGTGATGCGAATGGCTGGCAAATTACGACTGCTGCCCGGGCGTGTCGCCCGGGACTCCCCCGGAATCCCGGGGATCCGGGGCCGGCCGGCCCGGAATCAGACGTCGCTGTCGTCTGCTGTCTCGCCACGCAGCATCCGCACCCACGCCGCCAGATAAAGGGCACCAGCCTCATCGTGGATGAGCGTCGTGTGGTGCCGCACCGCGTACGCCGTCTCGGGCACCCCGTCGGCCGGACGCACATCGACGTGCACGACCTCGTGACCCTGCTGGTGCAGCCAGTCGGCCATCGCGTAATCGGTTCGCGAATCGCCGAGGGTCCGCCAGGCCAGCGGAAGCTCTGCGCCATCCGCCTCGAGCAGGCGAAGAAACTTGCTCGCACCCAGGTCCTTGCCGAGCCGCACCGACTCGATGTCGGTGGAGATGATCGTCGGGTCGATCCGGAACGGAGCATCGCCCGCCGCGTCGAGGACGAGCGTCGTCCCCCATTCGTAACCGAGCCCGTGCGCGTCGAGCAGGCGGGCTGCGTCGGCGTCGAAGGCGTCGCGCCTGCTCGCGAAGTGTTCGGCGGAGACGTCGAGCCGCTGTTCCACCGACACCATGGCCCGTTTGGTCTCGTCGAAGAAGATGACGTCGTCGTATGTGGTCGCGACGAGCTCGCGGATGGCATCGGCATACGCCGCTGGGACCGCAAGGTCTGAGTCGACGTCGATGTCTCCGAGCCCCTCCGGCGTGATGCGGACGACAACCGCCCCCTTCTCGCAGATCGCCCAGACTCTGGCGCCGGCCGAGAGCCCTGCCGCGATCAGCTGCGGCACGACCTCTGCCTGGATGAAGGCGTCGGAGCGTCCGGTGTTGAAGGCGATGGGGACGCCGCCGTTTGCGAGTTCGACCAGGTCTCGGGGAATGCTGGGGATGGCGACGCTCCTGCTCACCGGGCTGGCGATCGGGCCGTCGACGTCGAGCAGGAGTCCAAGTACGGGGGCAGCATCATTCACGGCGCCAGTCTAAGGCGGGGGCGCGCGACCCCGCTCACACCGCTCTGGCGATCCTCTGGATCCGGTTCCGCCCTCGACAGGGCCCATGTGGGCTGATCGCCGTCCGCGGTCGGACAACCCGGAAGCGCGCCGGCCAGACCGACGAGCACAACGAAAAGACCCCCTCTCCCGGGGAACCGGAAGAGGGGGTCTTGCTCAGAGCGGTGACGGTGGGATTTGAACCCACGGTGCGCTTTAGACGCACACAACTTTTCGAGAGTTGCACCTTCGGCCGCTCGGACACGTCACCGCCGTCGAGTGTAGTTGATTCGCAGGATGTGCGCGAATCGCCGGTTGTCCCCAGCCGACGACTGTCCCGGTCTCTGTCTGCGGTCGCGGTTAGGCTCATGGCATGGCAAAGCCCACCTCGACTTTCAAGTGCACCGAATGCGGATGGCAGACGCTGAAATGGGCGGGGCGCTGCGGTGAATGCCAGCAGTGGGGCACCGTCGTCGATGTCTCCGCTGACATCGGCATCGTCCAGCGGGTGACGGCGTCGACCGTCTCCGCAGATCGGTCAGCTCGGCCCATCACGGAGATCACCGAAGCGGATGTCGCGCACTGGCCCACAGGCATCGACGAGTTCGATCGCGTGCTCGGCGGCGGCATCGTGCCCGGCGCAGCCATCCTGCTGTCCGGCGAACCCGGCGTGGGCAAGTCGACCCTCCTGCTCGAGGTCGCAGCGAAGGCGGCAAAGGCCAAGTCACGAGTGCTCTATGTCACGGCCGAGGAATCGGTGAACCAGGTGAAGCTCCGCGCCAGGCGCACGGGGGCACTCAGCGACAACCTCTTCCTCGCGGCCGAAACCGACCTCGGGGTCGTCCTCGGCCAGATCGACGCCGTGAAACCGCAACTTCTCATCGTTGACTCGGTCCAGACCGTCTCCAGCGCCCAGTCCGACGGCATCGCCGGGCAACCCAGCCAGGTGAGAGAGGTGGCGCAGACGCTGATCCGCATCGCGAAAGAGCGGGCGCTGCCCGTGCTCATCGTCGGCCATGTCACGAAGGACGGCAGCATCGCCGGTCCTCGACTGCTCGAGCACCTCGTCGACGTGGTCTGCCAGTTCGAGGGCGATCGCCACACATCCCTCCGCTTCGTCCGCGCCCTGAAGAACCGGTTCGGTCCCACCGATGAGGTGGGATGCTTCGAGATGACCGGCGACGGAATCGCCGAAGTCTCCGACCCGAGCTCGCTGTTCCTCAGCCGTGGTGCCGCCGTCTCCGGAACCTGCGTCACCGTGTCGATGGAAGGCAAGCGCGCGCTCCCGGTGGAAGTCCAGGCACTCGTCCTCGACACGTCCGTCCCGAACCCGCGCCGCGTCACCAACGGCGTCGACGCCTCCCGGGTCGCCATGCTCCTCGCGGTGCTCGCGCAACGCGCGGGGATCAAACTCCACGACAAGGACGTCTATGTGTCGACGGTCGGCGGCGTGCGGCTCACCGAACCGGGCGCGGATCTTGCCATCGCGATCGCGATCGCATCCGCGGCGATGGACTACCCGGTGCCGCACGACTTCGCGGCGTTCGGCGAGATCTCACTCGCCGGCGAGGTCCGCCCGGTCACGGCCGCCAGGCAGCGTCGCGCCGAAGCGACGCGTCTCGGTTACCGGACCATCGTGGACGCCGCGGCCGGGGGCATCCGTGACGCCCTCGATACCGCGAAGAAAGCGGCGGGCTCGTCGTTCGACAAGGAGCTCGACGCGGTCTTCTGATCCGGGCTCAGAGCGCGAGGACCCTGAGGAGTTCGTCAGGCGTGGCTTGCATAGGGTGGGGGCCGGCGATGTCGAAGAACACCGTTTCGATATCATCACCGTGGGTGCGGAGGAACGTGTGCAACCAGATCCCGTCCTGCAGGCCGACCACCGGAGGAAGCGCAGCGGGCTTGTGGGCTGCGTCCGAGAACAGAAGCAATGCCAGACGCCCGGTCTCCGGCTGGCGGTAGGTCCACACCTCGCCAGCATCCGTCGGTTTATCTCGCTGACCTGCTGTGACGAGGGGCACGACCACCCGATCATTGCGCAGTGCAAATGCGACAGCGGCCATGTCCTGCTGTTCGAGCGCATCCGCGAGGGGTTGTGAACGGAACGACGGCTGCTTCTTCTTCGGCATGCTGTCTATTCTTGCAGTCGCCGCGAACGCAGTCCGCTCAGCCGACGAGGATGAACTGCTTCGACTCCGCACTCTCGACACCGTCGACCGACGTGCTCAGGTGGTACGAGGCCCCGGCGGCGGGGACGGCGGGCCGGTCGCCTTCGCACGTCGACGGCGACGACCGGGTGCGATCCCATGCGATCGGGGCCGTGGATTCAACCGACTGCTCGGCAGCGAGTTCGACGATGGCATCCGCCGGTTCGACCTGGCAGTCGGTCGACGTCCAGTACGTGTCGCTCCCGCTCGTGATGGTGAACACCTGTGCCGCAGTTCCGACGTTGATGCTGCAGGCCGAATCGCTTGTGTTCGTGATGCGCAGCGACAGCTGTGGGAGCTCCCCAGCGGCATAGTTGCTCTTGTCGGTGAGGGCCTCGACCACGACGGCGTCGTCTGCGCACTCTCCCGGCTCCCCCGGGGTGGCCGACGGCGTCGGCGACGGTGAAGACGTGCTCTTCGTGACGGGGGTCGGGTCTGGCTCTGCACCCGAGGTGGACCCGGGCTTCCAGATCACCAGCGCGATGATGGCGATCACCGCGACGAGGCCGGCAAGCACCCAGAGTCGGCGACGGACATAGACGCTGCGCGGTTCGCGGCCGTGGCGTTCGTTCGTCGACATGGCTTCAGGATAACCAGCGCCCGGATTCCGGCAGACGAAGACGCGCGGAGGGTCGCAATTGCTTCCCTCCGCGCGTCCTGGTCCCCCGGCGTACCCGGGTTCAGGGACTCAGCGTCATCGCCAGCCGAACAGCTTCGCCAGCCAGTTGATGAAGTCCGTGATGATCTTGATGATCCTCTCGATCGGTGTCGGCGGTGTCGGCGGTTCGGGTTCGTCCTCCTCGACCGTAAGCGGGATCGTCACCGTCGTCCCCGATTCGGCGGCGGTGATGGTGAGAGTCTTCTCACCCGCCCCGGCCGGGACGGTGAACGTCACAGTCGCCGCGCCCGCCGTGACCGGAGCGGTCGCGACGCTCACTCCGTCGATGGCGGCATCCACCTGCGTGTTCACCGGGCTGCCCGTCGACGTGAGGTCGAGCTTCGACAGGTTCACCGTGACCGAGCTCCCCTCGACGATTGGTCCCGTCGGGATGCCGGTGGCCTGCACGGAGCGACGGTCGAAGCTCGGCGAGACCGGGCTGTTGGCCGTCAGGTAGGCGATCCAGGCGTCACGGTCGACGAGACCCGAGTCGCGCGTGTCCGTGCCGTCGTTGAAGATCCGGAAGTTGTCGCCGCCCGCGAGCAGGAAGCTGAACGTTCCGATCCGGTAACTTCCCTCCGGATCGAGCGGCGCGCCGTCGATCGTGACGCTCGTGATCCGGTCGTTCTGGGCGCGGGCCGGGTCGAAGGTGTACGACACGTTGTCCGAGAGACCCAGCTGCAGGTAAGGGCGCGACGGAATGGTACCGTCCGCGTTGGTCTGCCACTGCTGCTCAAGCATGGTCTTGAACTGTGCGCCGGTCAGCGACGTGGTCCCCAGGTTGTTGAGGAACGGCAGCACCGCGTTCGCCTGCGCGTATGTGATGTTGCCTGCGGCCAGGTCTGCTCGCAGGCCGCCGGGGTTCACCACTCCGATCTCGGCGCTTCCCCGGTCGGCGGACGCGAGCGATTCGACGAGCGCGTTGGCCACGAAGTTACCGAGCGTCGATTCAGAGGCCCGGTCGTCGCGCACTCCGTTTGCGAATGCGGTCGTGATCGGCGCTGTTGCGCTGCCGATGACCTGGTTGCCGATAACGCCGGACTCGGTGATGGCCGCGTCGACGATGCGGTCCACCTCGGCGACCGCCGGGTAGGTGGCGATGAGCACGCCGTCATCGGTGGTGACCCTGGCGACGTTGCGTGCGTCGTATCCGGTGACGTCACCGTCGGTGTTGTCCACGGTCAGAGTGATCTGTCCGACGTTCTCGCCGTAGCTCCCGGTCTGCAGGATCGGGCGAGTCTCGCCGTCACGGCCGGGAATCGGAGCATCCCACGCGTACTGCTTGTGCGTGTGACCGGTGAAGATCGCGTCGACCTCTGCGGTGGTCTTCGACACGATGTCGGCGAAGGCGCCGCCGGCGAGGATCTCTTCCTCCAGCGTCGACCCGTCCGGGATGCCGGCCCCTGCGCCCTCGTGGTACTCGGCGACCAGGACGTCTGCTTCTCCGTTCGACTCATCGCCGTCGGACAGTTGCGCCGCGACCCGGTTCACGGCCTCGACGGGGTCGCCGAAGTCCAGGGAGGCGACCCCGGCAGGCGAGACGAGCGTCGGGGTCTCCTGGGTCACAGCACCGATCACTCCGACATCGACGCCGTCGACCTCGAAGATCGCGTACTCGTCGAGGGCGGGTGTTGTCGTGCCGTCCAGGTAGACGTTCGCGCCCAGGTAGTCGAACCTGGCGTTCTCGCCACCGTCGATCACCCGGTCGACGAGGTCGTCGTAGCCCTGGTCGAACTCGTGATTCCCGACCGCGGATGCTGCGAGCGCCAGAGCGTTCAGCACGTCGATGGTGGGCTGGTCACGAAGCGACGACGACGCGAAGAGCGACGCCCCGATGTTGTCACCGGCTGAGAGGAACAGTGACTGCCCCTCGTCGAACTGCGCCTTCAACGACTCGATGGTCCCGGCGAACTTCACCGTGTTGGCGTCGATCCTGCCGTGGAAGTCGTTGATGTTCAGCAGGTTGACGATGGAGGTGGTCGGGCTCGCGTCGATCCCGATGAGCATCGGGTCGTGGTCGCTCGACCTGTACGGGTCTTCGGCGTAGAAATCGGTGGCGTTGTAGTTGTAACGCGAGTACTCCAGCGCGATCGACTCGACCGAGTTGATGTTCCAGATGTCCGCGCCCGTCACCGATGCGTCGGCTTCCTCTGACGCGAACACGTAGTCGAGTGATCCGACCGCCTTGCCGAACTGGTAGGTGTGCTCACCCGTCTTCGCGCCCTGGCTGACGTAGCCGGCCGCTTCGATGACCCCGATCGGGCTCTCCTTGGCGTAGGAGTTGAAGTCCCCGACGAGGAACACGCGATCGGTGTCGAGTTCGGTCTTCAACTCGTCCGCGAAGGCGACGAGCGCCTCGGCCTGACGGGTCCTGTCGCCCGTGTACGCGCCCTGCCCCGTGTCGACGTTGTCTCCCGTGGCCCCGGAGTCGCTCTTCGACTTGAAGTGGTTCGCGATGACGAGGAAGGTGTCGGATGCTGATCCACCGGCAGGCCGGAAGGCCTGCGCATCGGGCTCGCGGGCGTTGCCGAACGCCGGGGAGTCGAGGAGGATGCGGCTCTCACCGACGGTCTCGACGGTCTCGGCCTTGTAGATGAACGCGGTGCGGATGACATCCTCGTTCTCGGGGACGGCAGACGGTGACGGCACGAACGACCAGACATCGTTCCCCGCCTCCGCGTTGAGCGCGTCGACGAGGACACCGAGCGCGTAGTCGCGGTCCTTGCCGACGGCGGCGGAGTTCTCGATCTCCTCGAGCGAAACGATGTCTGCATCGATGGCGTTGATCGCGGTGACGATCTTCGCCTGCTGCCTGGCCAGGTTCGCTGAGTCTGCGGCGCCACGCACACCACAGCCCGCTGCGTCCGAGTTGTTCACGGTGATCGGGTTGCCCGCGCGGTCTGTGTAGTAGGTGCATCCGGTGCGGTCGGCACCCGTCGTGGCGAAGTAGTTGAGCACGTTGAAGGTGGCGAGGGTGACGTCGCCTCCGACGTTCTCCGGTGCTGCGGTCCGCGTGTTCGCAAAGGTGACCGGCTGCACCGTGTCGGCGTTCTCGGCCGTCAGCTGAGTGGTGGGCTGGAACTTCCAGTTGCTGTTGCGGTAGTCGAGGATCACCGGAGCGGTGAACGTGACCGGCGCGCCGACACGGACGGGCGCATCCGTCGACAGGTAGGGCAACGGGATGTTCTTGTTGGCCCCTCCGTTCGCCGTGCTGAGGAAGTTCAGTGTCGAACCGTCGTCGAGGGTGACCAGTTCGGCCGCAAACCTGGCCGTCGCTGCGGCGTGTTCGGCGGTGCCGGGGAGCCCGAGGACGGTCGGGTTCACGAGGGGCGTGCTCGACGCGGCCAGCCCGACCTCGCCGTATTGGTTCGAACTGAATACGTCGGTGACGGTGAAGTCGCCCGTCGGCGCCAGCAGCATCCCCTCGAAGCGTTCGCGCCCAGCGTCGTCAGCGGGGTAGCCGATCGCTGCGGCGACCGGTGCGGTCACCGTGGATGGGTCGAGCTGCGTAAGCCCTGCCGCGTCGGCGACGGTGATCTGGGTCAATCCGAAGTACTCCGAGACGACACCGGTCACCTGCACGTACTGGCCGACGGCGACGGCTGCCGCTGTGGCCGGAGAGTAGACGAAGAGAGCGTCGGATGCGGTCTGCCCGCTGACCGAGCCTCCCGTCCCTGCGGTCTGCAGGTAGTAACCCTGGAAGCCGCCGGTGGCATAAGCGGCCGTCACGACACCGGTGGTGGTGACGGTCGTTCCGACCTTCGTGCTCGCGTCCCCCGTGCCCTGGATCTCGGCGATGGCGACGGTCCCCGGCTCGACGGGCGGGTCGGTCGGATCAGTCGGATCAGTGGGATCGGTCGGATCAGTGGGATCGGTCGGATCGGTTCCCGCGGTGTTCTGAGGGGTGATCGTCGCGGAGAGCGTGACGTCGACCACGTTGCTGTCCGTGTCGGCGAAGGCCGTGCGGTTGAGGCTCTTGACGTCGGTGTTGCCTGCAGGTGCTGCAGCGGCAGCCGTCTCGAAGGTGTTCGAGGTGCCGTAGCCGAGGAGATCGACCACGGCGGTGTTTCCGACGACGGAGCCAGTCGGGAGCGTGATCGCCGTCGGCACGTTGGCCAGAATGATGGTGCCTGCGCTGCCGGAGAGGTTGAGCGCGGTTGACGCCGCGTCGGTCGCAGGAAGTGGCGCTCCGACGGCCCCTCCGTTGTTTGCCGCTCCACCGACGAGGTAGTGGCCCTTCGCGGGGATGCTGCCGGTCAGGTCGACGACGCTCGACGACGCCGCTGTGCCGCCGGCCGGTCGGTACTGCAGTGACCAGTCACCGATGTCGATCGCGGCATCCGTCGGGTTGTACAGTTCGACGAACTTGTGCGTGTATGCCGCACCGGCGCTTCCACCGGAGAGATAGGCCTCGTTGATCACCACCCCTGTGCCATCTGTGCTTGCCGCCGCGGGAAGCACAGCGAGGGGTGCGGCCGCGAGACCGAGCAGGGATGCGAGGGCGGTGGTACGCCAGAGGCGCTTGGACAGCAACATTGATCTCCCCGAAGTTCGACGACGAATGAATGCGGCGCACGGGCAGTGCGCTCCATCGCAGCACTGACCGGGATAGCGACGGCGACCCAGCAAGGCTAGGGAAACCGTGTGACGCCGTTTCACCCGAAGAGTAAACAGTGGGTAAAAGCTATCCGGCGGTTTCCACCCTCACAAGGGGGTCAACAAATGAGCAGCGCTAGAGACGTTTGAGCATCCGCGAATTGCCGAGTGTGTTCGGCTTGACGCGTGCGAGGTCGAGGAACTCCGCCACACCCTCGTCCGAGGATCTCACCATCTCCGAGTAGATCTCCGGGTCGATCACGCCCTCCCCGATCACTCCATACCCGTTGCGGGTGAAGAACGACACCTCGAAGGTGAGGCAGAAAAGTCGGGAAAGGCCGAGTTCACGGGCGTCCGACTCGAGTCGCTCGAGCAGCGCCCGGCCGACCCCTGTGCCCAGCCATTCCGGGCTTACCGCGAGCGTGCGCACTTCGCCGAGGTCCTCCCACATGACGTGCAGGGCGCCGCAGCCGACGATCGTTCCGTCGGATGCCTCGGCGACGCGGAATTCCTGGACCGCTTCATAGAAGACCACCCGCTCCTTGCCGAGCAGAATGCGCTGCTGGACGAGAGGCTCGATGAGTGTCCGGATCGCAGCCACATCCGACGTGCGTGCGCGACGGACGACGAATGCGGGCGCAGCGCTCTGGGTCATGAGCGCCAGTTTAGCGAGCGGTAGCCTGTCGATATGCGACTCGGAGTGCTCGATGTGGGCTCAAACACTGTTCACCTGCTCATCGTCGACGCCCACCGCGGCGCGCGCCCGGTCGCGGAGGCGTCGCACAAGTCGGTCCTCCGGCTGATGCGATACATCGATGAGAGTGGCGCGATCACCGACGAAGGCGTCTCGATGCTCGTGCGTTCCATCGGCGACGCTGCGCGGATCGCCAGGGAGAGCAACCTCGACGACCTGCTGCCGATGGCGACATCGGCGATCCGTGAGGCGGCGAACGGCCCTGAGGTCCTCGCCCTCATCGGACGCGAGACGGGACTCGACCTGCAGGTGCTCAGCGGAGAGGACGAGGCAAAACTGACGTTCCTCGCCGTGCGGCGATGGTACGGCTGGTCAGCAGGGAACATCCTGCTGTTCGATATCGGCGGCGGGTCGCTCGAGATCGCGCTCGGAGACGACGAGGAGCCCGATGTCGCCCTCTCGCTCCCCCTCGGGGCCGGACGGTCGACGATCGGCTTCCTGCACGACGACCCTCCGACCGAAGCCCAGCAGAACGACCTCCGGGAGCACGCAAGGGCAGTGCTCGATGAGGCCAGGCGGGAGTTCGCCGGGCGGGGTAAACCCGGCCAGATCGTCGGCTCGTCCAAGACGATCCGATCGCTCGCGCGGCTCGCAGGGTCGGTCTCTGACGGCGTGGGCGAGGACGACCGGCTGACGCTCAGGCGCAGCAGACTCGATGACTGGGTTCCACGGCTGGCGCGCATCCCCGCAGACTCCCGGCCGGCGCTGCCCGGGATCACCACGGACAGGACGTTCCAGATCGTTGCGGGCGGCATCGTTCTGAGCGAGACGATGGCCGCGTTCAACGTCCGCGAACTCGACGTCTCACCGTGGGCGACGCGCGAGGGCATCCTGCTGCGGTACCTCGACCGCCTCGCCTGACGCGGCCGGCACGACGAAGGGCCGGGGGATCACTCCCCCGGCCCTTCGTCTGTTCCTGCGTTAGTCGCTGGTGATCGCGAGGTCGGGCGTCGCAGCACCCGTGCCGAGCGAACGGCCCGAGTTGAGGCCGGCGCCGACGGTCTCGCCGCGCGGCTTCGTGTCGAACAGGAACTCGCCGTCGGCGAAGTCCACGTGGATGTGGTCTCCCGAGTTGAGTTCGCCGTGCAGGATCTTCTCGCTGAGACGGTCCTCGACCTCGTTCTGCATCGCGCGACGCAGCGGCCGTGCACCGAGAGCCGGGTCGAAACCGACCTCGATGAGACGTTCCTTGGCGGAGAGGGTCAGGTCGATCGTCATGTCGCGGTCGAGCAGGCGGTCACTCAGTCGCTTGGTGAAGAGGTCGACGATCTGCAGGAGCTCAGGCTTCGACAACTGCGGGAACACGATGGTGTCGTCCACGCGGTTGAGGAACTCGGGCTTGAAGTGCTTCTTGAGCTCCTCGGTGACCTTGGCCTTCATGATCTCGTATGTGGCCGTGGTGTCACCCTCGACCTGGAAACCGACGGGGCCGCCGGCGATGCCTTTGGACCCGAGGTTGGTGGTCATGATGATCACGGTGTTCTTGAAGTCGACGAGGCGACCCTGACCGTCCGTCATCCGTCCCTCTTCCAGGATCTGGAGCAGGGAGTTGAAGATGTCGGGGTGGGCCTTCTCGATCTCGTCGAACAGCACGACACTGAACGGCTTGCGGCGGACCTTCTCGGTCAGCTGCCCGCCCTCTTCGAAGCCGACGAACCCTGGAGGGGCACCGAACAGTCGCGAGACCGTGTGCTTCTCGCCGTACTCGCTCATGTCGAGCGAGATGATCGCGTCTTCGTCGTCGAACAGGAACTCGGCGAGCGCCTTGGCCAGCTCCGTCTTTCCGACACCGGTCGGGCCGGCGAAGATGAACGAGCCTGACGGGCGCTTCGGGTCCTTGAGGCCGGCGCGTGTGCGACGGATGGTCTTCGACAGAGCCGAGATCGCTTCTTCCTGGCCGATGACGCGCTGGTGCAGCGCCTTCTCCATGAAGACGAGACGGCTCGACTCTTCCTCGGTCAGCTTGAAGACCGGGATGCCGGTGGCCTGCGCGAGTACCTCGGCGATGAGACCTTCGTCGACGGTCGCCGTGGTCTTGACGTCGCCCGAGCGCCACTGCTTCTCGAGACGCAGCCGCTCACCGAGGAGGTTCTTCTCCTCGTCACGCAGCGATGCGGCCTTCTCGAAGTCCTGGTCCTCGATCGCCGTCTCCTTGGCACCGCGGACCACCGAGATCTTCTCGTCGAACTCGCGCAGCTCGGGCGGGCTGGACAGGATCGACAGGCGGAGGCGTGCTCCCGCCTCGTCGATCAGGTCGATGGCCTTGTCAGGCAGGAACCGGTCGGCGACGTAACGGTCGGCGAGGTTGGCAGCGGCGACGAGGGCACCGTCGGTGATGGACACCTTGTGGTGGGCCTCGTAGCGGTCACGGAGCCCCTTGAGGATGTTGATCGTGTGGGGCAGGGACGGCTCAGCGACCTGGATCGGCTGGAACCGGCGCTCGAGCGCTGCATCCTTCTCGAAGTGCTTGCGGTACTCGTCGATGGTCGTCGCGCCGACGGTCTGCAGCTCTCCACGTGCCAGGAGCGGCTTGAGGATGCTGGCGGCGTCGATCGCGCCCTCAGCAGCACCCGCTCCGACCAGGGTGTGGATCTCGTCGATGAAGACGATGATGTCACCGCGGGTGCGGATCTCCTTGGTGACCTTCTTCAGGCGCTCTTCGAAGTCACCGCGGTAGCGGCTTCCGGCGATGAGCGAACCGAGGTCGAGGGAGTAGAGCTGCTTGTCCTTCAGGGTCTCGGGCACTTCGCCCTTGACGATCGCCTGGGCGAGTCCTTCGACGACGGCGGTCTTGCCGACTCCGGGCTCACCGATCAGGACAGGGTTGTTCTTCGAACGGCGGGACAGGATCTGCATGACCCGCTCGATCTCCTTCTCGCGGCCGATGACCGGGTCCAGCTTGTTGTCGCGCGCGGCCTGCGTGAGGTTGCGTCCGAACTGGTCGAGGATCTGGGATCCGCCCTGCGCGGTCGTCTCGGTCGTGTTGCCACCGACGGCCGCGGTCTCCTTGCCCTGGTACCCGCTCAGGAGCTGGATGACCTGCTGGCGCACGCGGTTGAGGTCCGCGCCGAGCTTGACGAGGACCTGTGCGGCGACACCCTCACCCTCGCGGATGAGACCGAGCAGGATGTGCTCGGTACCGATGTAGTTGTGGCCGAGCTGGAGAGCCTCACGCAGAGACAACTCGAGCACCTTCTTGGCACGCGGCGTGAACGGGATGTGACCGGTCGGCTGCTGCTGGCCCTGGCCGATGATGTCCTGGACCTGCTCGCGGACAGCATCCAGCGAGATACCGAGCGATTCGAGGGCCTTGGCTGCGACGCCTTCACCCTCGTGGATGAGACCGAGCAGGATGTGCTCGGTTCCGATGTAGTTGTGGTTGAGCATCTTGGCCTCTTCCTGGGCCAGGACGACGACGCGACGAGCGCGATCGGTGAATCTCTCAAACATGTTCGCTCCTTGGGCACCCGGGCAGGGATGGGGTGCCGTACAAAAAGAGTAACCACCGCGGCTTCGGAAAACTCCTCTGTTCGCTCAAAGCACTAATGGAAGAACTGGAGCTGCGCCTCACGCTCAGCTGAGCTGGTGCACCCCGAAGCTCACGAAGAACCCGACAGTGGCGATGAGACCGGTGAATGCCTTCGCGTCGCGGAAGGCCTCGGGGATCATCGTGTCGCACACCATGGCAAGGATGGCGCCCGCGGCGATGGCCGTCACGAACGCGGTCACGCTCGCAGGGACGTCCTCGAGGAGCACGAATCCCCCCAGCGACGAGAGCGCGCAGGCGACGGCGATTCCCACCCAGAGGGTGAAGACGTAGCGCGGGCCGCGTCCGTCGGCCTTGAGCTCAGCGGTCGACGCGAGACCCTCTGGAACGTTCGAGATCACGATGGCGACGAGGACCGGAATGGAGACCTGTCCCCCTGCCACCATGCTCAGCCCGAGGACTGCGGTTTCGGGGACTCCGTCGAGGAGTGCTCCGACGGCGATCCCGGTCCCCGTGCCTGGCGACTCCCCCGAGCCGCGACGGTTGCGCGCGTTCACGCGGTCGAGCAGCAGGTTGGCGCCGACGTAGACCACGGCTCCTGCGAGGAAGCCGGCCATGGCCGGCCAGAATCCGCCTCCCTCAGCGGCCTCCTCGACGAGGTCGAAGGCGAGCGCCGAGATGAGTACCCCTGAACCGAAGGCCATGATCGTGGCGACGACACGTCTGGGAACCGATACGAACCACGCGATCAGGGCGCCGACGAGGAGCGCTCCACCCGCGAGCGCCCCAGCACCGAGTGCCATCCATCCAGCCATGGGGCCAGAGTATGTCATCCGGGGCGACAGCCCCCTCGTTTTCGCGAGTGCCCGATCGAGGGCTGCCGCCCGTCGGGAGGCTGTGTCCCACGCTTGACGGCCGCTGCACCAGACCGCTACCGTATCGATATTCGTTATTATCGATAATCGTTGGGGGCATTCATGGGCGGCACCACTCTCAGTCAGCGGCTGGACAGCGGTGCACTCCGCCTCGTCTCCGTCCTCGGCGTCCTCTTCGCCGGTTGCGCCCTCATCTGGGGCGTCTTCGGGTTCGTCTCCATGTTGTCCAGCGAGACCGTCCCGGTCAGCCAGCCTGTGAGCGTCGACGTGACCGGCCTGACGACCGATGGAACGGCATCCGTCGCGAGCGGTGAGGTGACGCAGGCCGAGCTGTCGCTCGCCGGGCTCAGCATCGCCGCGAGGCTTCTCCTCGGGAGCGGGACCCTCCTCCTCGTGCTCGTCCAGGTGATGGTCGCCATCGCCGTCGTCGCCCTGTGCAGGCAGCTCCTCGCCGGCCGGCCGTTCGCCCCGGCCATCCGGAAGCTCCTCACGGCATCCGCACTCGTCGTGCTCGCGGGCGGAATCCTCGGACAGGCCGTCTACGGCTTCGGGAACTTCCAGGTCGCCACCGAACTCAACCACGATCCGATCGGCACCTCCTTCCCGATGATGATGCACCTCGATTCGACGCCGGTCGTCGTCGGACTCGTCCTCGGTATCATCGCCACGGCGTTCGCGGTCGGCGAGCGGCTGCAGCGCGACACGGACGGCCTCGTCTGATGGCGGCCGCGGACGACGAACCCACCGGCATCCACTGCCGGCTCGACGAACTGCTTGCCGCGCGCTCGATGACCCTCACCCAGCTGAGCGAACGGGTAGGGGTGAGCGTGGTGAACCTGTCGGTGCTCAAGAACGACAGGGCCCGCGCCATCCGCTTCTCTACCCTCACCGCAATCTGCGACGCGATCGGATGCGACGTGGGCGACCTGCTCGTACGAGCGTGACGCCTATTGGAGCGCCGAGCTGAGCCTCGCCAGGTTGTCGAGAACGGTGGAGCGCAGCGGCTGCTTCATCCACTCGTCGAGGGTGAGCTCGCGGCTCTTCAGGCGGTAGACGTCCTCTACCGAGCGCATCTCGTCGACGAAGGACCGGCCGCGCACCAGGAGCGAGACCTCCATGTTGAGGCCGAAGGAACGCATGTCCATGTTGCTCGAGCCGATCACGGCGACCTCGTCGTCGATGGTGAAGTGCTTGGCGTGGAGGATGTACGGTGCCGGGTACAGGTAGATCCGCACCCCGGCACGGAGCAGGGCCTCGTAGTAGGAACGCTGGGCGTGGTAGACGAGGGCCTGGTCCCCGATCTCAGACACGAAGAGATCCACGGGGACCCCGCGCTGCACCGCTGTGGTGATCGCGTAGAGAAGGGACTCGTCAGGGACGAAGTACGGGCTCGTGATGACGATGCGCTTCTGCGCGGCATAGAGCAGCCCGAGGAAGAGGCGGAGGTTGTTCTCGCCGTCGAAGCCGGGGCCGCTGGGCACGACCTGGCAGTCGAGGTCGCCGTTCTCGGGATCGAAGTCGGTCATGTCGACGTCGCGGGCGAGCAGTTCACCGGTCTCTGAGTACCAGTCGCTGAAGAAGATCGCGTTGATGCCGCCGACGACCGACCCCTCGACCCGCACGACGAGTTCCTGCCATTTCAGACCGCGTCGGATGTTCGCACGCTTGTTGTAGCTGCGGTCGATGACGTTCTGGGAACCCATGAAGGCGACGAGGCCGTCGATGATGAGCACCTTGCGGTGGTTGCGGAGGTCAGGCCGCTGGAACGTGCCCTTGAACGGCTGAACGGGGAGCATGAGATGCCAGTCGGCGCCGATGGCGGTGAGCCGGCGTTTCGTGGCCCTGTAACCCTTGGTGCGCAGGTTGGCGACGTGGTCGAGGAGCACCCGCACCTTCACCCCGCGAGCGACGGCCCGTTCCATCGCGGCGAAGAAGGGCTCTGTCGTGCGGTCGCAACTGAGGATGTAGAACTCGACGTTGACGAATTTCTCTGCGGCATCGATGGCTTCCGTCATGGCGGCGAGCGACAGTTCGTAGTCGCCGATGAGTCCGGCTTCGTTGCCGCCGAGTACGGGAAGGGCTCCGAGGTTGCGGTTGAGGGTGACGAGCGACTTGAGCCAGTCGGGCGCGCCGGGCTGGAGGTCCTGCGCCGGGAGTTCCTTCGCCGCGACCGCCATGAATTCGTTGATGTCCTTCTGGAGCTCGCGTCGCTTGCGTGGCAGTTTCGGGTTGCCGATGAGGAGGAAGGCGAGGACCCCGACGTATGGGATCAGGAAGATGGCGAGCAGCCACGCCATGCCGGCGGTCGGCCGACGGTTCCTGGGCACGACGATGACGGCGATGACGCGGATCACGAAGTCGATGGCGAAGAAGAGGATGACCCTCCAGTCGCCGGACAGCGTCGCCCAGAAGGCAGCTAGATCCACGAACGGGCTCCTGTCTTCGGTGAGAATGCTGCCAGCCTATCGGCGGCGGCACGGCTACGCCTCGACGGACTCGCTTGTGTTCTTCGGTGCGGCTGGAGGCAGTCCGAGGCGTTCCCGTTCGGCGGCCTCGAGGTCGGCGTACGCAGCCCGCTCGTCACGGTCGGCGCGGATGATGGCGCGCATGACGGCCCAGAAGATCAGCCCGACGAGCAGCGTCGGCACGATCGACCAGAGGGCGTTCAGCCAGTAATTGTCCATGACACGTTAAGGATACCCCGACCAGCCCGGTCAGCTTCCCTTGGCGATGATGCCGACGATGCCTGAGATCACGAGGTACAGCCCGACGCCGGTGACGACGATCCAGACCATGATCCGGTTCGCCGACGGCTTCTTCGGATCCTGCGGGTCGAGCTCATTCTTCGGGAGGTAGTCGTTCATCGGGTCACCTGGGTCATTTCACGAGGGGGAACAGGATGGTTTCGCGGATGCCGAGACCGGTGAGGGCCATCATCAGCCGGTCGATGCCCATCCCCATGCCGCCGGTCGGTGGCATGCCGTGCTCGAGCGCGCGGAGGAACTCTTCATCCAGGCGCATCGCCTCGACGTCTCCGCCCGCGGCCAGTCGTGCCTGCTCGACGAAACGCTCACGCTGGACGACGGGGTCGATGAGCTCCGAGTATCCGGTGGCGAGTTCGAAGCCGCGGATGTAGAGGTCCCACTTCTCGACGACACCGGGGATCGACCGGTGGGCCCGCACGAGCGGTGATGTGTCGACGGGGAAATCGCGCACGAAGGTGGGGCGCACGAGCGCGCCTTTCACGAAGTGCTCCCAGAGTTCCTCGATGTACTTGCCGTGGATCGGGTGGGGCACGACGATGCCCTCCTTCTCGGCCAGTTCCCTGAGCTCGGCGATCGGCGTCTCGGGGGTGATCTCACGGCCGACGGCGTCGGACAGGCTGCCGAACATCGAGATCCTGTCCCACTCGCCGCCGAGGTCGAACTCGGTCCCGTCCGCCCAGGTGACGGTGTGGGATCCGGCGACCGCGAGGGCCGCGTTCTGGATCAGGGTCTGGGTGAGCTCGGCGATGGAGTTGTAGTCCCCATATCCTTCGTAGGCCTCGAGCATCGCGAACTCGGGGCTGTGCGTCGAGTCGGCGCCTTCGTTCCTGAAGTTGCGGTTGATCTCGAACACGTGGTCGATTCCGCCGACAATGGCGCGCTTGAGGTACAGCTCCGGCGCGATCCGGAGGAACAGCTCGGTGTCGAACGCATTCGACGTGGTCACGAACGGGCGCGCGGATGCCCCGCCGTGCATCACCTGGAGCATCGGCGTCTCGATCTCGAGGTAGCCGCGGTCGGTGAAGGTGCGTCGCAGGCTGGAGACCGCCTGTGACCGCTGCACGACGTTCCGCCTGGCCTGCTCGCGCGCGATGAGGTCGAGGTAGCGGCTGCGGACGCGGCTCTCCTCGCTGAGTTCGTTGTGCAGGTTGGGCAGCGGCAGGATCGCCTTGGACGCGATCGTCCACTCGGTGACCATGATCGAGAGTTCACCGCGGCGGCTGGAGATCACCTCACCGGAGACAAAGAGGTGATCGCCGAGGTCGACGAGTTCCTTCCACAGGGCAAGCGACTCCTCGCCGACCTCTGCGAGCGACACCATCGCCTGGATGCGACTGCCGTCGCCGGACTGGAGGCTGGCGAAGCACAGCTTGCCTGTGTTGCGGAGGAAGACGATTCGGCCGGCGATGCCCACGACGTCACCGGATGCTTCGTCAGCGGCGAGGTGGCCCCACTTCTCCCGAACGGCAGGGATGGTCGTGGTGATCGGGACGGAGACGGGGTACGCACCGCCTGCTGCATCGGCGGCGTTCGCGATCAGACGCTCCCGTTTGGCCAGTCGAACGGCCTTCTGCTCGAAGATCTCTTCAGCGGTCGGCTCTGCGGGCTGGTCGGGGGTGAGGGCTGTCATGGCGAAAAACGTCTCCTTGTGGGTCATCCCAGTTTACGATGCCGCCGGGGCGGCGGTTCCCGCGTCAGTTGACGAAGAGGGTGCGGTTGTCGATGAGACGCGTGGTGCCGACGCGAGCCGCGACGAGCGCGACGGCCGTGCCGTGGTGGTTGCCGTCGACGGGGAGGAAGGTGGCGGGGTCGACGACGGCCAGGTAGTCGAGCTCGACCCGGGGCTCGCCGACGATCACCGACTGCGCGGCGGCCAGGACGGCGTCGATGCCTCGGTCGCCAGACGACGCGGCCGCCTCGAGTGCCGTCGAAAGCACGCGTGCCGAACGCCGTTCGGCGTCGTCGAGGTAGACGTTGCGGCTCGAGAGCGCGAGTCCGTCATCCGCCCGCACCGTTTCGACGCCCTGGACGTCGACCGGGAAGCTGAGGTCCCTGGCCATCCGCTTCACGAGGAACAGCTGCTGGCCGTCCTTCTCGCCGAAGACGGCGGCATCCGGCTCGATGATGTGGAAGAGCTTGGCGACGACGGTGAGCACACCGTCGAAGTGGCCGGGGCGGGTGCGCCCCTCGTAGCGGGTGCCGATGTCGCCGGCGCTGACGCGGACTGCGGCGTCGCCGTCCGGGTACATCTCGGCAGCGGTCGGCGCGAAGACGAGGGTGACGCCACGTTCCGCGAGTTTCTGAACATCGCTCTCGAGGGTTCGCGGATAGCTGGAAAGGTCTTCTTTCGGGCCGAACTGCAGCGGGTTGACGAAGATCGAGACGACGACGATCTCGCCGAGCTCCGCGGCCCTGTCGACGAGGGCGATGTGGCCGTCGTGCAACGCACCCATCGTCGGGACGAGGACGACCCTGGGGTCTGCGATTCCCGCTTCGATCGCCGCCCGGCGGGCTTCGGCGATGCGCGAGCGGATGTCAGCGATACTGTTCGTCACCCACCGATGGTACCGGGCGGCGGAGCGCCTTCGTCATCGAGGCCGAATGCGCCGGTGTCGAAGGGAGCCCTGCCCGCCTCCTGCAGGGCGTTGTCCACCGATGAGCGGACGAGCGACGACAGGAAGCCACCGGGATGCTCCACGCCGATTCCACCGAGGATGCCGGTGGCCTGCGCAACGATCGATCGCGAGAACGTGGTGGCGATGTCGATGGCTTCCGCGTACGCGGCGCGATCGGATTCGGCGATGATGACGGGTTCCCCGCCCATCTCTACGACGAGCGCCTGGCCGATCGGCTGGACGGGAGCAGGCGCCGTGACGGCGAACCAGCTCTCGGCGAGACGGGCGATGTCGATGCTCGTCCCCGTGAAGTCCATTGCCGGGTGGATCGCCAACGGGATGGCGCCGAGCGCCTGGGCCGGCGCGAGGACGGACGTGCCGAAACCTGCTGCCGTGTGGACGACGAGCTGGCCGGCCTGCCACGTCGAGGTGGCGGCGAGACCGGCGACGAGCGATTCCAGTTCGCTGTCCGGGACGGCGATGAGAACGAGTTCGCTGCGCTCGACGATGCTCGGGATGTCGAGCACAGGAACGGCGGGGAGTATCGCCTCCGCACGGTCGCGACTCTCGTCGGAGACCGCGCTGATCCCCGTGATGGCGTGGCCTGCACCGGCGAGCGCTGCGCCGAGCACCGGGCCCACCTTTCCGGCGCCGATGATTCCGATGCCGAGTCGTCCGGCCCGCGCACTCACCGGTGGTCCCCACTCTGGATCGACCCGGGCTGGGGCTCTGCGGGCGCGACGAGCTCGTGCGCCGTCGGAGCCGCCACCGGCTGAGCCTGCGCGAGGTCGTCCTGCCTGGACTCGGCCCAGCGGTGGCTGTGGTCGGAGCGCGAGGCCCTGACGATCCCGGCGGAGACCTCGTCGAACAACCGGGTGGCCTCTGCCGTTCCGATGATGGGCAGCGTCGCCGTGATCGGTCCGACGACGGTGTGGGCGCGTGCCGACGCGAGGCGGAGCATCCGCTCAACGGGTCCCTGCGAGATGGCGAAACTCACCAGCCGTGCGAGCGGGAGGAGATCGACCCTGCGCCAGACGACGCCGCGGCGGAACATCAGGAGCCCGTCGTGCAGGGTGTAGCCGGTGCGGCGCCAGGCGAACGGGCCGAGCCAGGCAGCACGACGCGGGGCGAGGACGAATCCGGAGTGGCCGGGGTCCCTGATCGCACGGTCGAGTTCGGCGTGCAGGTCGACAGGGGTGACGCCGCTGAGCAGGAGGTCGACGACCCGGGAGACGTCGACCAGCGTGCCGACCGGCAGCACGGTGGTGTTTCCCTTGCCGCCTGCGGCGGCCTCCGCGCTCAGCCCTGCCTTGTTGATCTTGACCTGCCACCAGCCGAACGGCCGCCAGAGCACCGACTGCGAGACTTCGATGGCGTGCACGCGTCCGGGGGGAAGCGTGTCATTGCTCGTGGAGAACAGCCCGAACCCGATCCGCACGCCCGAGGGGGTACCGGCGATGGAGTACCGGAGCGACTTGGTGATCGTCGACCAGAAATAACTGAAGATACCGATGACGCTCGGGATGAACCAGAACAGTGCCCACAACTGGCCGTTGACGACCGAGACGATCATCACGACAGCGAGGACGAGGACGACGAGAGTCACCCAGCTCAGGATGGTCGAGCCGATCAGCCGGCCGACCGGGATCCGCACGATCGACTCGGGCGGGGCTACAGACGGGTCGAGCTCGGGCGCGAGGAACTCGTTCACGCGCTCGTTCACGATGCGCGACAGGGCCGCATCCGTTCCGGAGACGACGCCCTCTGGGCCCACCGTCGGGGCGGGAGCGAGGCCCTGTTCGGCCAGCCGGACCCCTGACGCGAGGGTGAGGACGTCACGGCGGAGGTCGTCAGCGTCACGGGAGAAGAGGTACTCGAGCTTCACGCTGGCGTCCTGGCCGGCGACGCTGACTTCCATCTTGGCCGCCCCGAACATCCGCGGCAGGAACGGCCGGGAGATCCCGACGCCCTGGATCCTGTCGAGTTTCGCCTTGCGGTGGGTGCGGAAGAGGATGCCGCTGCGCACTTCGACCGCTTCCTCCGTCACGCGGAAGGTGTGCATGCGCCAGGACAGGAAGAACGCAGCGAGCACCACGACGAGGATGACGAGGACGGCGAGGAGTGCGAGTCCGACGTACCCGTGCTCCCAGACATAGGTGAGGGGGTCGTAGTCTTCGGGGTCATACTCTCCCGCGCCGGGCAGGAACAGCTCGACGAGGCGTTCCCTGAGGTTCGCGATGACGAAACCGACGATGGCGAGCACGGCGATGCCTCCGCGAAGGAGCGGCGTCGCCGGGTGGAGGCGGTGCCATTCGCCGTCGGTGAGGCTTCGCCGCCCGGACGACGGGTTCGCCGTCGGAGCAGCGATTTCGTTCAGCGGCGAGCGACCGGCATCCGGTTCTCCGGTCATAGGCCGGTCCGCCTGCTCTCGGCGACGGTGACGAGGTGGTCGCGCAGCTGCTCCGCCTCATCCTCGGGGAGACCGGGCAGCACGATGGCGCTCGCGGCTGACGCCGTGACGAATTTGAGTTCGGCGAGCCCGAAAGCACGGGCAACAGGGCCGCGGTTGATGTCGATGAGCTGCATCCTGCCGTACGGGACGGCCACGATCCTCGTCCACATGATTCCGCGCCGGAACAGCAGGTCGTCCTGGCGGAGCTGGTAACCGATCGAACGGATGCGACGGGGGGTGAACACGGCACCGATGAGGATTGCGACGAGAAGCCCCGCCATCACCCACAACGGCCAGGTCTGCTCGAACACGACGGCCATGACGATGGCTGCACCGACGACGACGAGGGCGAAGATCCCTGCCCCGATGAGGTCGACGACGATGTACTTCGGCGAGACCCGGTGCCAGTCGGTGTCTGTCAGCTCGAGTCGCCGCGGGGAGTCGGCATGGGCGGCAGGCTCCTGCCGCTCGACGGGGAGCTCTGCCCCCGTTCCGGGAACGGCCGTCTCCGGAGCGGCGCCCGGAACAGGCGGCTCAGGAATCGTGGGGTACTCCGGGTGCGTCGTCATCATCGTCCTTCGGCAGAGTGCAGAGGTGTTCGGCAAGCAGTCCTGCGGCCGTGAGCACCGCCGCGCCAACGCAGGAGGCGATCGCGAGCCACATCGAGCCTATCGCGGGCAGCACGGGGCGGGTCGTGAAGTAGATGACCGCGCCGAGGCCGGCCCCGGTGAGGAGCGCCCCGACGTGACTCGAGGCCTTCGCGAGGACGACGATCCGCATCGCCTGGAACGGATCGATCGGTTTCGCGCGTTTGCCCGTCACCGCGCGCCGGATCGGGATCGCGAAACCGAGCACGATCGCCGCGGCGGCGAGAAGGGTGAGCGGGAACGTGAGGGGAGGGATGATTAGCGGCCGGCCGAGTGACTCCGCGCCGTATTCGAGCAGGAATCCGGCGACGAACCCGAGAGCGGCCAGCCCGATCAGCGGCGTCGCATGCGTACGCCTCACGCGTCGGCTCCTGGCTGCGCTTCCAGGGCCGCGAACAGGGCGTCGACCCGGCCGGAGCCCGGCAGGACCGCGTCAGGATCGAGTTCGAGCCAGGGCGAGAGGACGAACGTTCGCTGGGCGGCGCGCGGGTGAGGGACGATGAGGTCCTGGTCGTCGAGGACGAGATCCCCGTACGCGACGATGTCGATGTCGAGTGTCCGGTCGCCCCAGCGCTCGAGTCTCACCCTGCCGAGCTCGGTTTCGACGGCGTGAATCGTGCGGAGCAGGTCATGCGGAGCCAGAATGGTGCTGACGAGTGCGACGCCGTTGAGGTAGCGCGGTGCCGCCTCGTCTTCTCCGCCCGGTTTCACGGCGACGGACTCCACGAGGGTCGACATCGCAGAGATGCGGATACCGTGAGCGGCGAGGGCGTCGACCCCTGCCCTGATGGCCGCTTCACGGTCGCCCAGGTTGCTGCCAAAGGCGAGCACGGCCTTACCGCCCGTCAGCGGACGGACCGGCGGGTGGATGTGCGGCTTCGGGATCGGGGTCATGACCGCGTCGACCGCTGCACGCTCGTCGCCGCGTACCGAAGGATGCTCACGGCCACGTCGTCGAACGGAACGGAGATCGGGGCATCCGGCTTGTGAACCGTGACGCGTACGCTGATGGCGGCCGGGTAGGCGAGCACGAGGTCGGCCACCCGCTCGGCGACCGTCTCGATGAGGTCGACCGGGTCGGCAGCGACGGCGGCAGCGACCTTCTCGGCCAGCTCCCCGTAGTGAATGGTCGCGGCGACGTCGTCACTGGTCGACGCCGGCTGGAGGTCGATCCCCACGACGAGGTCGACCACGAAGTCCTGGCCGTTCTCGCGCTCGAAGTCGTACACACCGTGGTGTGCCCGAACGCGGAGTCCGCTGAGGGTGATCGTGTCGCCGGTAGTCACGGTTCCACTCTACGGTGCACGGCTGTCGGCCGCGCCGGGAGTGGTCAGTCGGCGCCGCGCGCGACGAGGGCGTCTGCGAGGTCGTCCGAATGACGCAGGGAGAGCACGAGCAGAGGAACGACGAACGCGCGGACGCTGACCCTGCCGCCTCTCGCGCGCTGCGCGTCGCCGAGCTGGCGCGCGAATCCGGCGATGACGGGCACCGTCCGGATGGCCAGCGCGAGAACGAGACTGATCCGTGCAGGATCGACGCCGAACCGGCGCAGGGGCGAAAGTCCGCGTTCGAACGCGTCGAGGATGGCCGAGGTGCGCGTGGTGAGCGTGATGAGCCCGGCCAGCACGATGACGAGCACCATCCGTGTGACGTTCGCGATGGCGACATCGAGCGGCAGGAACAGGACGCCGGTGATTGTGACGAAGAGGATCAGCCAGCGGATCATCACGACCTGGCGGCCGAGCTCGACGAGGCCGAGCCCGGCGATCAGGTACAGGGTGACGACGAGAAGCGTCAGGGTGCCGAGAAGCCAGACGGTGGGCGGCGGCACGGACACGGCGAGCGCGAGCACGAACAACGCGAACAGTTTCGTCCCCGCCGACAGCCGGTGGATCACACTGGTCCCCGGCCGATAAAGCCCTAGGGCCTGCATCACGCGAACTCGCGTTCGTAGCGGCCGACGACGTCGACGGGGTCTCCCTGTTCGACGAGCCTGCCCTCGTCGAACCGCAGGACGATGTCACATCGTTCAGCGAGCCGGAGATTGTGAGTGACCAGCACGACCTGTTGACGCAGCCCGGCGATCAGATCGGCGATCCGCCTGGTGTTCGCGGCGTCGAGCAGGGTGGTGGGCTCGTCGGCGACGAGCAGTTCGGGCTCGGTGACCAGGACCGAGCAGAGGGCGAGGAGCTGCTTCTGTCCGCCTGACAGGCTGTGCGCGGCGGCGTCGGCGTGGTCGCCGAGCCCGTAGGCCGCGAGGACGGATGCCACACGTGCAGCGATCTCGTCCTTCGACAATCCCCTGCCGCGGAGCGAGAATGCGACATCCTCCGCGACGGTCGGCATGACGATCTGGGCGTCCGGGTTCGTGAAGACGAAGCCCACGCTGCGCCGGAGTTGTTTGCCCTGGCGAACCGGGTCGAGCCCGTGCACGCTCAGCGTTCCCGAGGTCGGCGTCTCGAGGCCGTTGAGGAGCCGGGCGAACGTCGACTTGCCTGAACCGTTCGCCCCGATCACGGCGATGCGATGCTCGTCGAGCCTGACTGTCACGTCGTCGAGGGCGAGCCGGTCACCGAAATCGACGGTGACGCCGGACAGCGCGATCTCCCTGGTCATCAGCGCACCACCCTGAACAGGGCGGCGACGCCCATGCCCCCGCCGATGGCCGCGGTCGCGAGGCCGAGGGTTCCCGCAGGAGCACCGGCGCGGACGAGTCGCGAGAAGAGCCTGACGACGCTGACAGCACCGCTGGCGGCCCAGGGATGCCCGAGGGCGAGCGCGCCGCCATCGGAGCACACCCGGTCGTCGACATGGTCGGCCGATGCGAGTCCGATCGTGTCGAGCACGGCGAGTGCCTGGGCGGCGAACGCCTCGACGAGTTCGAACGCGGCGACGTCGTCGAGGCTGACGCCGGTTCGCCCGAGCAGCGATTCGATGGCGAACACCGGCCCGAGGCCAGGGGTGGCGGGGTCGCACCCGACGACGGCGCTTCCGACGAGCGCGAGCCCCGGTGCGGAACCGCGATCGGTGTCAGGCACGAGCGCAACCGTTGCGGCTCCGTCGCTCACACGGCATGCATTGCCGGCGGTGACGGTGCCCTCGCCTGGACGGTTCTCCGCGAAGGCCGGAGTGAACCGCCCGAGCACGGCGCGGTTCAGCGCCCGGGGTCCGTCGTCCATGACGATCTCACCGATCCCCACGAGTTCGTCGTCGAACCGACCGGCGTCGCGGGCCGCGAGCGCGCGCTGGTGGCTGCGGAGCGCGAAGGAGTCCTGCCGCTCTCGGGAAATTCCCCGAGCGGAGGCGAGAGCTTCGGCTGCAGGTCCCATCTCGGGGTCGGCGAATTCTCCTGGGGCGAATGCGGCCCTGGCGTATGCCCCTGTCGCGGCGACCCGAGTCGGCGCGGTCGACGCGCTTTCCGCTCCCCCGGCCAGCCGCATCCGGTGGTCCCCCGCGAGAATCTGCTCGCCGGCGACGATTATCGCTGCGAGTCCAGACCCGCACTGGCGGTCGACCGTCAGGCCCGGCACCCTCACGTCGAGCCCCGCTGCGAGCGATGCCACTCGAGCCGTGTTGCCACCAGGTCCCATGCAATTGCCGATGACGACGTCCCCGATCGGCAGGTCAGCGCCCAGGAGCAGGCGGGCGTCGTCGACGGTCGCCCGGATGCTCGCTGCGGCGAGATCGTCGACGGAGTGGGCGGAGAGGCGCTGGCCCACCGTGGCGATCGGGGTCCGCCTGGCCGCGATGACGGTGACGACGGCGTTACTCAAGTCTCGGCATCCGTCCGGCGGCGGCGTCCTGCGCAATGCTCGCGCGCGCGGGTTTCCCTGTCGATGTGAGCGGGAGTTCGATGCTGAGGTACCAGCGCCTCGGCACCTGCGCGATCCCGAGCCGGGCACGACAGGCGGCGCGGAGGGAGGCGGCCGTCGGCGGGTGGCGGGGGTCGTCCGGCTCGATGACGGCACAGACGAGTGCGCCGAGCCGCGGGTGCGGCGCACCGAAGACGACGGAGTTCTTCACTCCATCGAGTGTACGCAAGACGACCTCGACATCCTCAGGCACAACCGTCGCCGCCGCCGAGAGGATCGCGCCGTCGCGCCTGCCCCGAAGGGTGAGGATGCCATCGGCGGTCAGGTCGGCGAGATCACCGACCGACGACCAGCCTTCGGCGTCCGTGCGGAACGAACCGGTCCCTCCTGACAGGTAGCCCAGTGCGGCGTACGGCGATCGGCTCCACAGTTCACCGTCGGCGACGCGCAGTTCGACACCGTCGAACGCGCGAAGCCCGTGTCCGTCGTGGTCGGCGGCCACGAAGGACAGCTCAGCCGCGCCGTAGTAGCCGACCACGCGGATTCCTGCGGCTTCGGCGCGGTCGCGCAGTCCGTGCTCCAGGTGTGCCCCGCCGATCAGGGCACGGCGCAGCAGCGTCGGAGCGCCATCGTCGATGAGGTCGAGGACGTTCTCGAGCGCGCCAGGGGTTCCGTGCAGGATGGTGGCCGTTCCGCAGTCGTCTGGCGTCACCCTCGAGGCGGCGGGGAGGAGCACGGTCGCCCCGACGTCACGCGCGTGGGCGATCGAGAACATCGAGAGCGACGACACGAGTGGGGAGGGCAGCAGCACGACATCGTCAGGGGTCAGATCCATCAGCTGCGTCACGGCGGCGAATGACGCGGACCACGACTCGGCACTCCGCAGGATGACCCTCGGCGCCCCCGTGCTGCCGGAACTGAACGTCGCCCACGCCGTTCCGTCAGGAGCGATCGCGCCTGAGACGGACCCGGCGAGCTGACCCCAGTGTTCGTCACTCCAGCGCGCGTCTCCGATCGCGGGCACTCCTCCCCGTTGACGCACGGCGAGCACGGCGACCACGAGCGCCGCCGCGTCCGCCGACCGGAGCGGCACGATCCGGCGCTCCGACACCGTGGCCTCCGCCCACGACGCGACGCGTCGTCTCAGCTCGACCGATGAGAGCCGGGTCGATCCGCAGATCAGGGCGAGGCCAGAGGTCATGCGGTCTTCGCGAGAACCGCTGGCGCTGGTCTGGTCGAGAAGCTGAATGCCCGCGGATACGCGCGCCATACCGCCATGACGAGGACGGTCGACAGCACGACCTTGAGAAGATCGCCCGGCAGGAAGAGCAGGCTGGCGATTGCGGTGCCAGCAAGCGGGACGCCGGTGACGAGCGACTGGATCGGGATGCCGAAGAGGTAGACCGTGAGGACTCCTCCGATGAACGAGCCGATGGCGACGCGCAGCCAGGTCGGTTTCGTGGCTCCTGCGTGCACGATCAGACCGGTGACCGCAGCGCCGAACACGAATCCGATGAGGTAGCCGGCCGACGGGCCGAAGAACACCCCGATGCCTCCGCGTCCGCCTGAGAGCAGGGGAAGCCCGGCCGCGACGAGGGCGAGGAGGGCGAGGACGGCTGCGGCACCCCTCCACCAGCCGAGAATCGCGCCGGCCAGCATCACGCCGAGAGTCTGCAGTGTGATGGGCACCGCGTTGCCGAACAGCGAGATCGCGCCGGGGAGTCCGAGTACGGCGATGATCGCCGTGAAGGTGGCGATGCGGGTCAGGTCCTGGAGGGAGGCTTGCTTCTCAGTAGTCACTTGTCCAGAGTGCCAGCACCTCGTGCTTACCGCGCACCGGAATGACGCAACGTGTCACGACCGCTTTTGTGGACCTCATCCAAAAACCGAGCGTGCGCGGGTCAGCGCAGCCGGCTCCAGGCCTCGAGCGCGACGGCGGTCGCGCTCACGTCGTGCACGCGGACACCCCACAGTCCGGAGTCGGCGAGAAGCGCGCTCAGCACGGCCGTCGGCAGGTCGCGATCCGCCATGGTCGCCGATTCGTCGAGCAGCGCGCCGAGGAACCGTTTCCTGGAGGCCCCGACCAGGACGGGCAGGCCGATCGACTGGAGCTCGCCGATCCGGGAGAGGATCTGCCAGTTGTGGTCGGACTGCTTGGCGAAGCCGAGCCCCGGGTCGAGCACGATGCGGTCGCGGCGGACTCCTGCCGCCTCGACCGCCTCGAGCCGGGCGACGAGTTCGGAACGGACGTCCTGCACGACGTCGCCGTACTTCGCTCTCGAGTCCATCTCGGTGCTGTGCCCCCGCCAGTGACTGAGCAGGAACAACGCCCCTGTCCCGGCAGCGACCTCGGCCATGCGCGGGTCGGCGAGGCCGCCCGAGACATCGTTGATGATCTCGACGCCTGCCTCGACAGAGGCCAGGGCCGTGTCTGCGTTCATCGTGTCGACGGAGATGCGGATGCCGTCGGCTGCGAGCGAGCGGATCACCGGCAGGATGCGGCGCTGTTCCTCGTCGCTCCCGATCCTCTGCGCACCCGGCCGGGTGGACTCGCCACCGACGTCGACGATGTCTGCGCCGTCCGCAACGAGCCGCCTGCCATGTTCGACCGCGGCGGCATGGTCCAGGTACTGGCCTCCGTCACTGAACGAGTTCGGCGTGACGTTCAGGATGCCCATCACGAGCATCGGTCGCCCCGTGGCGGCATCAGCCATGGACCGGGGTACCCCCACGGCCGATGAGGGCGATGATCTCTGCCCGCCTGACCGGTTCGGCGAGGACGCCGCGGCTGGCCATTGTGAGGGTCGAGGATGCCGTCTGGCGCGGACCGCGGGCGGAGACGCAGCCGTGCACGGCGTCGAGGACGACGAGCACGCCGCGTGCGCCGAGGCCACGCTCGATGGCGTCGGCGATCTCCTCTGTGAGCCGCTCCTGGATCTGCGGACGCGACGCGAGGGTGTCGACAACGCGGGGCAGGCGACCGAGTCCGACGATGCGTTCGTTCGGCAAGTAGGCGATGTGGGCGTGCCCGAGGAAGGGCAGAAGGTGGTGTTCGCAGATCGATCGGAATGCGATGTCACGAACCACGACGGCTTCGCCAGGTCCGCCGTCACCGACAGCCACGGCATCGGTCAGGTGGCTGACCGGGTCGACGCCGAGCCCGCCGAAGAACTCCTCGTAGGCTTCCGCGACCCGCTCAGGTGTCCGCTCGAGCCCCGGACGGGACGGATTCTCACCGATCGCGAGCAGCAGTTCGGTCACGGCACGTTCGATCCGCTCCCTGTCCATCCGGCCCTCCTCGATGGCCACCGAGGCTACGCCGTTGCCGGGCGCGGGTTCACCTGGGGTGCGCGAGTCGGCTTGGAGTCGCTCTCGACTCCACCGTCCGTCACCCCTGGATCGATCGGCGCCTTCGCGATGGGAACGGCGATCGGAGGCTGCTCCGAGACCGGTCGGCTCGAGCTCGACAACCACTGCGGCCTCGGCGGGAGCTTCTTGATGCCGGCGAAGATGTCGGCCAGCTGGTTGTGGTCGAGCGTCTCCTTCTCGAGGAGCTCTGCGGCGAGCTTGTCGAGGATCTCCCTGTTGTCGTTGAGCACCTGCCAGGCCTCATCGTGTGCCTGCTCGATGAGCACACGCACTTCGGCGTCAACGGTCTCAGCGATCTGCTCGGAGTAATCGCGCTGGTGGCCCATGTCTCGGCCGAGGAAGACCTCGCCGCTGGACTGGCCGAGCTTGATCGCTCCGACGTTGGCGCTCATGCCGTACTCGGTCACCATCTTGCGGGCGATTCCCGTGGCCTTCTCGATGTCGTTCGACGCACCGGTGGTCGGGTCGTGGAACACCATCTCCTCGGCGACGCGGCCGCCCATCGCGTAGGTGAGCTGATCGAGCAACTCGTTGCGCGTGACGGAGTACTTGTCTTCGAGCGGGAGCACCATCGTGTAGCCGAGGGCCCGGCCGCGCGGAAGAATGGTCACCTTCGTGACCGGGTCCGTGTTGCGCATCGCGGCAGCGGCGAGGGCGTGTCCACCCTCGTGGTACGCCGTGATGAGCTTCTCCTGGTCCCTCATCACACGGCTACGGCGCTGCGGGCCTGCCATGACACGGTCCACGGCCTCGTCGAGGGCACGGTTGTCGATGATCTGCGCGTTCGAGCGAGCGGTGAGCAGCGCCGCCTCGTTGAGCACGTTGGCGAGGTCGGCGCCGGTGAATCCTGGCGTCTTCCGTGCGAGAACGTCGAGATCGACCGTCTCAGCCATGGGCTTTCCCTTGGCGTGGACTTCGAGGATGCGTGTGCGGCCCTTCAGATCGGGGGCGTCGACACCGATCTGGCGGTCGAAGCGGCCCGGACGGAGCAGGGCGGGGTCGAGGATGTCTGGACGGTTCGTCGCGGCGATCATGATGACGTTCGCCTTGGGGTCGAATCCATCCATCTCGACGAGCAGCTGGTTGAGGGTCTGCTCGCGTTCGTCGTGGCCACCGCCCATACCTGCTCCACGGTGACGGCCGACGGCGTCGATCTCGTCGACGAAGATGATGGCGGGCGAGTTCTCCTTGGCCTGCTGGAACAGGTCGCGCACCCGGCTGGCGCCGACACCGACGAACATCTCGACGAAGTCCGAACCGGAGATCGAATAGAACGGGACACCGGCTTCGCCTGCGACGGCGCGGGCGAGAAGCGTCTTGCCTGTTCCTGGAGGGCCGTACAGCAGCACGCCCTTCGGGATGCGGGCGCCGACGGCCTGGAACCGTGCCGGCTCCTTGAGGAAGTCCTTGATCTCTTCGAGCTCTTCGATCGCCTCTTCGCTTCCGGCGACATCCGCGAACGTGACCTTCGGGGATTCCTTGGAGACGAGCTTGGCCTTGGACTTGCCGAACTGCATCACCTTGCTTCCGCCTCCCTGCATGCCGGAGAGCATGATCCAGAAGAACGCACCGATGAGGATGAGCGGGAGCAGCAGTCCGAGCATCGACAGCCACCAGCTCGGCTGCGGCACCTTGTCGGTGAAGCCCTTGCTCGGCGCGGCCGAGTCCACGGCCGCGACGACGTCGTCTGCCCTGGCAGTGAGGTAGTAGAACTGCACCATCGTGCCGTTGTCACCGTCGGCCTTGGCCAGGGTGAGGTCAGCGCGGTTGTCGCCTTCGGTGAGCGTCACCTCGGAGACCTTGCCGTCCTTCAGCAGTTCCAGCCCGTGGTCGGTGGAGACCTCGCGGAATCCGTTCACGTTCAGCAGACTCGACCCCACCCAGAAAACGATGATGGCGATCAGGATGTAAGGCAGTGGGCCTTTGAAGATGCGCTTGAAATTCATAGTGCGGATGAGCGGAAGCCCAACACCTTTCTGAAGGTACGGCGAAGCGTCTGACGCCCCGTGAAGTCAAGGGTATCGCCAGAAGGCTGGGCGACGCCTCTATGTTCGCCGCAAGCCGAACGAGAGCGAATCAGGCGTAAACGTGGGGCGCCAGGACGGCGACGTCACGGAGGTTCCTGTAGCGCTCGTCGAAGTCGAGTCCGTAGCCGACGACGAAGTCGGTGGGGATGTCGAAGCCGACGTACTTGCAGTCGATCACGACCTTCGCGGCCTCCGGCTTGCGAAGCAGTGCGCAGACCTCGATGGACGCCGCTCCACGGGAGGCGAAGTTGTCGAGCAGCCAGGACAGCGTCAGGCCGGAATCGATGATGTCCTCGACGATGAGCACGTGGCGGTCGGTGAGATCGGAGTCGAGGTCCTTGCGGATCTGCACGACACCTGAGGACTTCGTGCCTGCGCCGTATGACGACACGGCCATCCAGTCGATCGATACGTGCTTGGTCAGCGCGCGGGAGAGGTCGGCCATCACCATGACGGCGCCTTTCAGCACCCCGACGAGCAGGAGGTCCTTGCCCGCGTAGTCGGCATCGATGCGCGCGGCGAGCTCGGCCAACTTGTCGTGGATCTGCTCCTCGGTGACGAGGATGGTCGTGAGGTCGCTTGAGATGTCGCTCGATTCCATTTGCTCATCTTATCCGCGCGCCGTGAACACGATTCGGCCACCTTCACGGGAGACCGAGATGCCGGGGACGTCGACAGACCCCTGTCCGTGCCAGTCGGTGACGAGGGAGGCGATCGCCAGCGTGTGCACACGGGACAGGGACTGGCCGAACTCACCGGCCGCGACGATGCGGATGATGCGATTGCGGAGCGCCGCAGGGTTCGCGGCGAGCGCCGCAACCGACACGGCGATCCCCGCTTCTGCTGGCTCACAGATCTCTTCGATGAACTCGTCGATCATCGCGTCGAACGCCTCGGCGTCCTCCCTCAGCTGTTCGGCGGTGCGGGCGAGGGCGTCGGCGATCCCGGGCCCCAGTTCCCGTTCGAGCACCGGGAGCACGTTCGCCCGCACACGCACGCGAGAGAAGGAAGGGTCCGTGTTGTGCGGGTCTGTCCACACGTCGAGCCCTTCGGCGGCGCATGCGGCGTGTGTCGTGGACCTCCTGACGGTGAGCAGGGGCCGGAGGTAGCGGCCGGTGACCGGCGCCATCCCCTGGAGACTGCTTGCGCCTGCGCCACGCGCGAGTCCGAGCAGCACGGTCTCCGCCTGGTCGTCGAGCGTGTGGCCGATGGCGACGGCGGATGCACCGGTGTCGGCGAGCGCGGCTTCGAACGCCGCGTACCGCGCTGACCTCGCTGACGCTTCCGGCCCGCCGCTCCCGCGCACCTCCACCCGCGTGACCACGACCGGGTCGAGCCCGAGTGATCGCGCAGATGCCGCCGCAGACGCAGCGACCTGCGCAGACCCGCCCTGGAGACCGTGGTCGATCACGACGGCGCCGGCGCGAAGGTCGAGCTTCGGCGCCTCGAACGCGGTCGCCGCAGCGAGCGCGAGCGAATCCGGCCCACCGCTGAGCGCGACGAGGACGAGGTCCCCCGGGTCGAGCGCTGAGCCGAGCGATCGACGGACGGCCAGGCGCACCTCGGCGACCGCGGGGTCGAGCGGCGGGCGGCGGGGCGAACTCTCGGTAGGCATCAAGTAACGTTATTGCAGACTTTCAGATAAGGGAGAACACACTCATGGCCGATTACGACGTCGTCGTAGAGATCCCCAAGGGCAGCCGCAACAAGTACGAGGTCGACCACGAAACCGGTCGCGTCTACCTGGACCGCGTTCTGTTCACCGCCTTCAGCTACCCGGTGGACTACGGCTACTTCGAGAACACGCTCGGACTCGACGGAGACCCCGTCGACGCCCTCGTCCTTCTCGAGTACCCCGTCTTCCCCGGCGTCGGCATCAAGGTCCGCCCCGTCGGCGTGCTCAACATGACCGATGAGGCCGGCTCTGACGCGAAGGTCGTCTGCGTCCAGTACAAGGACCCCCGCTGGTCACACATCCAGGACATCTCCGACGTCCCCGAGCAGACGCGCAAGGAGCTCGAGCACTTCTTCGCCCGCTACAAGGACCTCGAGCCCAACAAGTGGGTCACGATCGAGGGCTGGGGCGATGCCGCCGAAGCCGAAGCCATCGTCGAGGCCGGGATCGTCAAACTCCGCGAAGAAGGCGGCCACTAGGCATCCGTCCCCGATACATCCGACGCCCCGCAGCCACGTCCGGCTGCGGGGTTTCGTGTCTTCGGAGGCAGGTTTTCCCGGTCGGCCGACCTCGTTTTGGCAAATCGCGAATCGACCCGTATGCTTACTTCTCGGTAGTTACGGAGCCCTCACAGGCTCGCGGCCCCATCGTTTAGTGGCCTAGGACGCCGCCCTTTCACGGCGGTAGCACGGGTTCGAATCCCGTTGGGGTCACGATAACTACTAGAGTGAGAACAAGTAAAAAAGTAAGGCCCTGTAGCGCAGTTGGTTAGCGCGCCGCCCTGTCACGGCGGAGGTCGCCGGTTCAAGTCCGGTCAGGGTCGCTGAAGTGAAGAGCCCTTCCGAAAGGAAGGGTTTTTTCCCTTCCAGCGGCTATAGCCGTTCGGCTCTGTAGCTCAGTTGGTAGAGCGCACGACTGAAAATCGTGAGGTCACGGGATCGACGCCCGTCGGAGCCACTGAAACCCCTGTCTAGCTTCTACATGATGGGGGTTTCTTCATGTCCGGAACCTGACAGATCCCGACATCCATCCGCATTTTGCACCGCAATCTGGGGGCATGGCCACCTCAAAACGTGACGTATAGTCATGTTTACCGATTGAGGGGATGCCGCTGTGAAAACCGCATGGACACTTGAGGACCTGTATCGAAGTATCGCGCGCGGCTGGCTCCTGCTGGTCGCCTTCGCGATAGCTTTCGCCGTCCTCGCGCTCGGCGCATACCAGTTGTGGCCGCAGAAGTTCGAGGCGACAGCCGTCATGACCGTCGAGCCGCTCACAGTCAGTTCCGCCAGCCAGGGATCGGGCAGCGAGGTCAACATGGAGACGGAACGGGTCGTCGCCACCTCGAGTGAGGTGCTGACTCTGGCGGCGAAAGCCCTGGGCACTCAATCGATCAGCGAGCTCCGCGACGGGGTCGTCGTGTCTGTTCCCAAGGGATCGCAGGTTCTCGCATTCACGGTGACGGCCGAAGACCCCATGACGGCCGCGCAGCAGGCCAACGCGATCGCGAACGCGTACAGCGAGCGCCGTGTCGCCAACGCCGAAGCAGTCGTCGCTGACGCCATCACTTTCCTTTCCGGCAGGATCGCTGAGCTGGAGACGCAACTGGCGGCCGCTGACCCGCAGAGCGAGAACACCCAGACCCTGCAGGCGCAGATCGTCTCCCTCCAGAACAGCCAGGCGGCACTCACCTCGACGACGTTCTACTCTGGAGCGCTCATCAGTCCAGCCGTCGAACCGTCGTCGTCGACGAGGCCTTCGGTGGCCGTATTCGTCGCCGGCGGCCTGTTCATCGGACTGTTCCTCGGTTCGTTCAGCGCCCTGCTCTATGGGCGCAGACGCCTGCACCAGCGTCCGGTCATCGAGACTGTCGCCGAGGAGGCTGAACCGCTCCCCGCCAAACGTCCGGCCAGGCCCTCCACTCCCAGGCAGAAGACGAAGAAAGACCAGGAATGGGTGCCCCCGCGCACGCTCATCCTGCCTGACGAGGGTTTCCCCTCGGACAAGGACCGTGCCGAACTACTCCTTCCGGGCCCGGCGAACAAACGCTGATTCTCCGTACCCCCCGCTCCTGACCGCTCCTGGAGGCCCCCGTGACCGCGCGATTCGCATCGACCGCCTTCGGAATCAAGACACGGATCGCGCAACGGGGCATCCGGGCGGTCGACCGCACGCTGCGTGCGAACGAACTCGTCGACCCCGAGGTCGCCGCAGAGCGGCAGCGTGCGACGACGATGGAGCTCGCCCGCTACGCGTTCGACACCACACCGTTCTACCGGGACCGCTACCGTGAGGCGGGCATCAACCGGCGCGACCTGTATGACCCTGAGGTCTTCGCGGACCTGCCCGTCGTGCAGAAGTCCGACCTCAGGGAGCGCAGGGACGATTTCCTCTCCGAGGGCGTCCCTGTGTCACGCCGGCTGACCAGCGCCACCGGGGGAAGCACAGGGGTCCCCGTCTCGCTCTTCCACGACAAGCTCTCCCCCGTCGCCGCCATGTGGTGGCGGGTCTACCGCTGGTGGGGGATCGAGCCCTGGGAAGACATGGCGTTCATCCATCGGGAACGGCGGACGCCGGCGACCCAGCGTCGTGAGGCGCTCGAGTGGTGGCCGAGCAGGCACGTCGTCCTGGACTCCCGCGGGATGTCACCCTCATCGATGGAGCAATTCCACGAGACGTGGACCGAGGTGGCTCCGCGCCTCCTGAACGGCTACATCGGCGGAGTCCACGAGTTCGCCTCGTACGTCTTCGAGAACGGCCTGTCGATCCACGCACCACACGCGATCGGAGTCACATCTGCACCGGTCACGCCGTCGCAGCGCGCGTTCATCGAGTCCGTGCTCGGCGCTCCGGTGTACGACCAGTACCGCACGGCGGAAGTGCCCTGGGTCGCAGCGCAGTGCGCAGACAAGTCCGCCCTGCACGTCCTCTCCGACCTCCGCACGCTCGAGATCACCGATGACGACTGGAAGCCGGTCCCCGCCGGTGTGCACGGCAACGTCGTCGTCACCGACCTCTGCAACCGGGTGTTCCCGCTCATCCGCTATGAGATCGGCGACCTCACCCACATCATCGACGAGCCGTGCCCGTGCGGGAGGTCGCTGACCCGCATCGCACCCATCTCCGGGCGCATTTCGGACGTACTGCGCCTCCCCAACGGAATGAGCGTCGCCGGAGGCCTCAACGCCCTCTTCAACGCACGACCGGACGCCGTCCGCCAGTTCCAGATCCACCAGCACGCCGACTACAGCATCGCCCTCCGCTACGTGCCGAGTGACAGCCCCGGCGCCGAGGGCGCCGTCGCAGACGCCGCCGAACGGCTTGCGGTGATCGTCGAGCACGCCGTGCCCGTCGTGCTCGAGCCGGTGGAGTTCATCGCGCACGACCGCGGCAAGGCGAGAACCGTCGTCTGCGATGTCGCTTCCCCTGTCCCGTCCTGACGTCCAGCACAAACAGCGGCGCCGCCTCCGATTTCCGGACGTGGCGCCGTTGCGTGTTGCCCTCGGGGCCGGTTCAGGCCCTGGCGAGCCTGGGGACCTGAGCGACCGAATCTTCTGCCCACAGCTCGCGGGCGATGCTCACCGTGCTGCGGATGTGCGACGCGGACGAAGCGCCGAAGACGATCGACTCGATGCCGGGCTGGCCGTGGATCCACTCCAGTGCTTCGCGGGGCGGGATCGCTCCCGAGGCGAACACCGACATGGCGATCGGCCGGAACTGCCCGCTGGACAGTGCAGAGCCGTATGCCTCGGCACCGCCGGACACACGGAAACCGATCTTGTTGATGTTCGAGCAGACGATCGGGTTCTCGACACCCGCACGTTCGAGCATCACAAGCAGTCGGGGCAGGTTCATCGTGATAAACCCGGGTTCGGCGCCGTACCTGGCCCTGACGTGGTCGGCGAACATCCGGAACGCGTCGACGAAGCCGAGGCCGAGCAGGAGGTCGACGACCACGTTCTGCAGGAAGATCACCGGGGTCGACAGGCCGCGGAACATCTTCATCTCTGCGTCGACGAGCAGCGTGATGATGCCTTCGATGTCTTTGGTGGCGAACGACTTGCCTCCGCGCACAGCAGCGTTGAGCAGGCCCTCATCCGGCAGGAACGCTTTCAGCGCGCCGAGCATCCCGTACTCCGAGACGGCGTTCGCATATTTGTGGGCATACGGCATGCATGGATAGAACTGGTAGTCCGGGTACCGGTCCGGGTGCGCGCGTACGTGATCGCAGACCTCGGCGATCCGTTCGTGCGTCGTACACATGAAGGTTCGGATGCCTTCGGCGTACGCCGCATCGATGACCTCGATGATGGCTGCCGTGTCCTGGAAGCGCACGGCCTGGGCACGCGCCTTCTCCTCCGACATGTGATTGACGCCGAAGAACTGATTGTCTCCGAGCAGTAAGCGGTCCACTGGTCCTCCTGGGTGAAATGGGCGCGACGTCAGGCGACGGATGCGCGGGTTCGTCGATGCCAGAATGGCGCCCGTTCGGGAGCGGCCGGCACTGGCGCCGCCTGCTCGCGCAACGTCGACGGTCCGACGGCGGCGTCGGCGATGAGCATCTCGATCACGCGGTCCGTGCCTGCGGCGATGGCGAAGTTGTTCTCCCGGTGGGCGCGTTCGACCAGCGGGACGTCCAGCCCGGACCGGACGAAGTAGTCCAGCTCCGCGCTGTACTCTTCACCGCGGAGGTAGAACCACACCGGATCGGTGAGTTCGGTGGTGTACCGCACGTTCCAGCCGTGGCGGTAGCCGTCCGGCACTGTGGCCGACTCGTTGAAGTAGACACGACACTCCTGCCGGTCGGCGGAGATCTTGCCCTTCTTGCCGTAGATGGTGAGCTGTGTCGTCATCTTGCGGAAGGACTCGTCCGACCAGTTCACGGACAGCTGGCCGGTCATCCCCTGGGGGAAGAACAGGGTGGTGAACACCTCGTCGTCGGTTTCGGCGGAGAAAACACTGCCCAGGACGGTCCCGCCGACGCCGGTCGGAGAGCCGAAGTACCAGTTGAGCAGGTCGAGCGGGTGGGCCGCGTAATCGTAGACGCATCCGCCGCCGCTGTCCCGCTTGCTGCGCCAGGTGCTCCCCTTCTCCTTGAGGACGACAGGTCCGTATGCCTCCGCACTGACGTGCGTGACGTCACCGATCGCCCCGAGGTCGAGGAGTCGCTTCACCTCGCGGAAAGCCCCGACGAACCGGTTGTGGTACCCGACCTGTGTGACGAGTCCCTCTGACTGCGCTCTGGCGGCGAGCTCCTCCGACTGTTGGGACGAGAGCGTCAGCGGCTTCTCGCAGAAGACGTGGATGCCCCGGTCGAGCGCCTCAGAGACGAGTGCGTAATGGGACGACGTCGGGGTGGCGATGATGACGGCATCCGCGTCGACTCGGTCGAGCATCTTGCGATAGTCGGTGAATGTCGCCACACCCGTGTACTTCGATAGCACGTCCAGGATGTAGCCCATGGAGTCGCAGACCCCGACGACCTGGACGTCGGGATGCGCGTTCACCATGGCCAGATGGGACAGCCCCATCTTGCCGACACCGACGATTGCGATTCTGAGCATTGCCTACCCCCAAGACGGGTCAAGTTCTGGAAAGTGTGGATTCCTCACATTATGCTAGCCACCAAGAGACACGGACAGCATGCCCCATTCGGGGCGCACCCTTGGAGGTCGCGTGATGGACCAGCGCAACGCCGGCGGAAGGGTCCCCCCGGCGGGCTCACGCAGCCTGGCATCGGAGTCGACGATGACGGCGCCTCCGGTGACCGCGGTGGTGCCGACGCACAACCGCCCAGAGCTCATGAAACGTGCCGTGACGAGTATCGCGGAGCAGAACTATGAGGGTCCGCTCGAGATCCTGGTTGTTTTTGATGCATGCGACGTCGAACTGCCCGACATCTCCCTCCGCGACGGCCAGACCCTGCGGGGCGTGAAGAATTCGCGGGCCAGAGGACTCGCGGGGGCGCGCAACACGGGGATCATGGAAGCAGGCACCGACTACGTCGCATTCCTCGACGACGACGACTTCTGGCTCCAGGGCAAGTTGGCGGCACAGATGGAGGTCCTCCAACGCCAGCCCGACGCCATCCTGGTCGGGACAGCAATGGTCGTGGACGATGGCCAGCGCACCCATGAGCGACTGATGTCTGGCGACGTCATCAGTCACAGCGACCTTGTTCAAAAGGGGCTCGCAGGCCTGCACTCGTCTAGTCTTCTCTTCCGTCGCGAGCGACTCCTCGGCGACCTCGGCCTTGTCGACGAACTGCTGCCGCGGAGCTACGGAGAGGACTACGACCTCCTCCTCCGCGCGTCCGCTCTTCATCCCGTCGCCGTCGTCAACCGGCCTCTCGTCAATGTGACGTGGCAGGGACAGTCGTACTTCTTCGGCCAATGGGCGCTGTACGCCGAGGCGCTCCAGTACCTTTTGTCGAAACACCCGGAGTTTGCATCGAACAAGAAGGCCATCGGACGCATTCAGTCTCAGGTCGCCTTTTCGCTCGCGGCCAGCGGGCAGAAGACGGAGGCCAGGTCGTGGGCACGACGGGCTCTCAAGAACGACCCCGGGCAGGTCAAGGCGGCGCTCGCGCTGGCCATCTCCACCGGGCTTGTCACGGCTCCTCAGGTGATACGCGTTGTCCGGCGCTTCGGGAAGGGGATCTGACTCGTGCGCATCCTCATCGTGTGTTCGTCGGGCGGGCACCTGACCCAGGCCTTGGCGCTTCGCTCCTGGTGGGGCAACCACGAGCGTTCATGGGTCACACTTCCGACCGAGGACGCACGGTCGAGGCTCGCAGACGAACGGATGGTCGAAGCCCACTACCCGACCGTTCGCAACGTGCCGAACCTGATCCGCAACTTCGGTCTGGCCAGGCACGTCCTCGCCGCAGAGCGACCAGACCTCGTCTTCAGCACCGGTGCGGCCATCGCGCTTCCGTTCTTTCTTCAGGCCGGACACTTCGGCGCCAGAACAGCTTTTCTCGAACCGGTGGACAGAATCGCGTCGCCGTCACTGAGCGGCCTGCTTGTCTACCCGTTCGCCGACGAGATCCTCGTTCAATGGCCCCAGCTCACGAAAATCTATCCGGATGCGACGAGAACGGGGGTGGTCCTGTGACCCGGCAGAGCACCGTCGTCGTGAGCGCCGGCACCTACCATCTCCCCTTCCACCGACTGAGCGAATGGGTCCAGCCGTGGGCGGATGCGCATCCGGGAGTCAGGATCGTCATGCAGCACGGGCCTGGCAGGCCTGTCCGGGGCGCGGAGAACCACGAGATCCTCGCCTACGACGAACTGCTCGCGCTTTACGCCACCGCTGACGCCATCGTGCTCCAGGGCGGCGCAGGAGGCATCATGGACATGCGTGCGCTCGGCCGGGTGCCTATCGTCGTCCCCCGGGTGCCGAAAGACGACGAGGTCGTCGACGATCACCAGTTGCTCTTCACCGAGGAGATGGCAGAACTGGGGCTCATCCACCGTGTGACGAGTCGGGACGTGCTCTGGGCGCGGTTGGACGAAGCCGTCGCCGGATCGCTGGTGACCCGTGTCGATCACGCTGAGGCGACGCCTGGGGTCGACGGCGTGAGCGACCTGCTCACCCGCCCTCCGCACAAATTGGGCGCCGGCACGCGGTTCCGTCGCCAGATCGCGGCCGCTGGGCTGATCCTGCACCGCCACTGAGCCACGGTCGCCTGGGCTACGCGAAGCGTTTGAGCCCGGGCAGTTCGGCCCACAACGCTCTGATGTCCAGCCTCGCCCTCAGCGCCCAGAGGATGACGCCGTAGATCACGCTCAGCCCCGTGGCCGCGACGATCAGCACGAGAAGGGAATCGCCGAACGCCAGGCGTGCGGCGAGGCCTCCGACACCGTAGACGACGGCAGCCAGCCCCATCGCGAAGGCGAGCCGACGCGGGGCCAGCCGCACACCCATCCGTCGGTGTACCTGCCAGGACGCAACAAGGGTCTCGACGATGATCCCGACCGCCCAGGTGATCGCAGCCCCGACCATACCGATGACCGGGACCAGCAGCAGGTTGAGCCCGATGTTCACCCCGAGCGCGAGGGATTTGTTGTACATCTGCCATGAGCTCCTGCCGCCCTGGAGCATGATGCTCTGCAGCATGCCGGCTGCCGACTGGACCATCATTGCAACGGCGAGGATCGAGAGCACGATCGCCCCCTCGCGGAACTCGGGCCCGAAGATCCCGAGCACGGCGGAACCGAGAGTGGCCAGCAGGAGGTAGAACGGCCAGGTGGTGAGGATCATGGCCCGCGTGACACGCGTGTGGAGGGTGCTGGCCTCCTCCAGCCGCCCTTGGGCCAGCAGCCCGGAGATCGTCGGGCTGACGGCAACCCGCATCGAGCGGTCGACGACCTGGCCGGCCTGGATGGTCCGAGTCGCCACGGCGTAGATCCCGGCCTCGGTGGGAGAGGCCAGCGCGGCGACGATCAGGACGTCAGACCACTCGAGCGCCGTCTCCAGCCCGGCGCCGACGGCGCGCGCACCGCTGAACGCCCAGAACGATCTGGCGTCATCCCGGAATCGGCTGCTCGCCTCACGGCGGGAGCGCCAGTCCCGCAGGAGCGGCCCGGCAAGGACGGCGCACGTCACGACGAGCCAGACAGGGAGGGGGATCATCCAGGCCATGACGTACTGCGACACGGTGCCGACCAGCCAGATCACGGCAGCCACAGCGACCAGTCTCGACGCAGGCAGAAGGATGCTCTGCAGCAGGGTGAACGTCTTCACACCCCGGATCATCCGCACCGCCATCTGGAGCACTCCGAGCACGGCGGCAACGACGATGAAGGGTGCCATGGTCCGCAGCAGGGAAGCCAGCGCCTCCTCCCCCCCCGGTGCGGACAACCAGGTCGCTATCGGGAGCGAATAGACGGTGAGGACCACCCCGGCGACCGCGGAGACGACGGCGACGGGTACGACGGCGATGAGGACCGTCCTCCACGCCTCACCCCGCCGCTCGAACGCGTTCTGGCCTGCGAGGAACCGGACGATCCCCGTGCTCGTCCCCAGCCGGAGGATCTGGCTGACGATGGTGAAGATGGCGATCGCCTGGAAGAAGATACCCGTGCCATATGCCCCAGCACCGTTGCCGACGAATGCGGTGAGGACGAAAGCGGCCGCGGCGGCGAAGACCGAGCCGAAAAGGCTGATCGATCCGCTCCTGGCCAGCCGTTCAGTCGGCATGGGCCGACCCGAACGGCCTCGGATGCCTCGTCCAGTAGTCCGAGGACGGCGCGTACCGCTCCCTGAGCATCAGAGCGAGCACGATGCCGATAGCGAGCAGGTGCCGGTCGAGACCGTAGAAGATGCTCATGACCACGGCTCCGACGAGGGATCCGTGCAACCACAGCGCTGAAACATTCGGGGCGGCCCATGTTCGCGCTACTCCGCCGAGGAGGAACCAGGCGAAGAGCGCGAGCCCGACGAAGCCGAAACAGAACATCAGGTTCCACAGGGTGCCCTGGGTCCCCACGGTGATCTCGCTCGTGAACGACGGCCGCGGAGCGCCGTAGCCGAACAGTGGCGAGACGAGCGTCCTTTCGAAGGTTTCCGCGTAGAGGTCTCCCCTGCCCTCCGTGGTGTCGACAGTGTCCTGGCGCTCGGTGATGCGGTCGAGCATCCCTGACAACAGAAGGATGACGGTGAGGGCCGCCCCGAGGAAGGTGAGCCAGAGGAACGGCACCCACTTGCCCCGGAACAGGAGGCGCACCAGCACGTAAGCCACGACCGCAGCGATTCCGATGAACAGGCCCCGGTTGCTCGTCGCGATCGCCGGCGGGATGGAGAGGGCGATCCCGATGACGAGCAGAATGGTTGCCTTCGCTGTTCGAACCGCGATGGCGTACGCGACGGCGATGGGCGTGAGAATGGTGATCGCCGCTCCCCAGCCGTTCGTGTACGCGAACGGAGCCGACGGCCGCAGGAACGGTTCGACAGCTCCCCACGGTGTCTGGATCTCGGCGAACTGGGGGAACACCAGGTCGCTGACGTACTCGTTCTGCAGGATTGACGAGGGGAGGAGGAGGCCGATCGTGTTCCGCAGCTCGCCTTCCGGCCATAACAGTCCGAGGTAGCCTCCGAAGATGACGAACACCCACATCGCAGTGAGTCCGGCGAGGAGCCGGGAAACCGTCAGCGTTTTCCGAGCGTTGACGACGTAGACGATGATGACCGCGACGGCGGCGAATTGAGCGAACCGGACGCCGAAGCCCAGCAGCCGGCCAGCGGAGTCCAGCATCAGCGCACACGGAAGCATCCACGCTACGAAGACCGAGAACGACAGTGAGCCTGGAACGATCTCGACCCGGCCGCGCTGGAAGAGGAAGGCGACCATCACGACGGCCATGATCGCCGTGTAGAACGGCAGCAGGCCGAAGGCCCACCAGACGCCCATCCCCCAGAGCAGGATGAGGACCGGCCAGGCGGGGAGATCAGGGAGCGGGCCGGCCAGGCGGGTGTCCGACGCGGTCGGTCGAGGACCCGTCAGCCTGGTGAGGAGGGACATTCCTCAGCCCTCCCGCACGCGGTCTCGCGGCTGTTCCCCGATGAGGGCCTGGTACTTGCGGCGAAGCGAGAGCGCGGCGACCCCTGCCGTCACGACGAAGAGACCCGTGTAAAGGACGAGGAAGAGCGGAGGGTAGGCGAGCGCCGCGATTACCACGTAGAGGGTCCCGACGTCATAGGGGATCTTCGCGAACGACACCCAGTCGGGCGTGCCCTCCGCCGCGGAGCCGTCGTCGGAAGCGGCGGCCGAGAGTTTCCCGGCCAGCGTCTGGGCGAAGAACCAGGCGGACGACAGGACGAGGAAGAGGAGCGCCACCGCAACCGACCACAGCGGGAGCCCCGCCCGCCAGAGGCAGACGGCGATGGCGAGGTGGACAAGGGGCAGGCGGACGGAGTCGACGACATGGTCGAGCCACTCCCCCGCCTTGCTCCCCCGGTTCGTCAGCCGGGCGAGCTGCCCGTCCGCTGAGTCGAGTGCGTACCCGGCCAGGAACAGAAGCATCGCTGCCAACGCGGCGGCGGGTGTGAGCGGGAGGAAGACCAGGACGGCCATTCCCCCCGCGGACACGACCCCGCTGATCAGGGTGACGGCGTTCGGGGAGAGCCCGACGACGTACGCGGCTGCTGCCGCCCGTCGTCCGAGGCCCCGGTTGACCCAGCGCAGGTAGGCGGGTACTCCTGCACCCGACTTCTGCGCTGAGGCCAGCTCGGCCGTCGCCACCCTGTATCTGTTCATCAGCCGCGCGTACCTACACCGGTGAGCGCAAACGTCAGGTCGGGGGTCGACCGATAATTCGCGTGCGTCTCCGCCGCTATCGTGTTCGTCCCCGCGTTCAGCAGAGCCACAGGGACATTGAAGGTGACACGGTTCGCAGCGGCCGTGGCCGATCGCGGTGCAGCTGTCGCGTAGCTGTTCTGCGTGATAGCGCCGGCCGGCAGGTTCGCCCTGCCCACTTCGGTGCCGTTCACGTAGACGATGACGCCGTCATTCGCGATCACCGAGAGGGCCACGCTTTCGAACTCACCCGGATCAGGCGTCTCGAACGTGCCGCGGAACTGAGCGCTCAGCGGCCGTGGCGTCGGCGCCCCGACACTGATGTCGGTTCCGATCCCTGCGGTGTTGAACCCGAGCACACCTGGGCCTGACGCCCAGGCCGAGTCATCGAATCCCGGGTTCTGCCAGCCGGCAGCCAGAGCGTCGGTGTGGAACCGCCATTTCCAGCTGCTTGAGTCCTGCACCAGGGTCACCTGGGGGTCAGGAGGACCGGCAGGTGTCGTGACGGTCACGGTGCCTGCAGGTCCTGTCTGGCCGGACGAATCCGCCCCGACGACGCTGTAGTTATAACTCGTCGACGCGGAGAGACCGGAGTCGGTGTATCCGGGAGCGGATGCCGGGACGGTGCCGATCTGTGTGCCGTTTCGGGACACGCGATACTCGACGGCCGATGACCCCGACGGATGCGTCCAGGTGAGCTGGACAGTGGTGCTGCCGGTGGCTTCACCCGTCACCGTCACGCCCGCAGGCGCTGCCGCCGGAGGCGACACCAGCGCGACCGCAGTGGTTGCCGACCGGTTGCCGGCCGCATCGACGGCCCTGACGAAGTAGCGGACATCCGCCGCTTCTATCGGGACGTTCACCGTTCTGACGCCCGACGTGGTGACGGCGACGACCTTGTTCTCGCGGAGAACCTCGTAGCCGGTCACGGCCTTGTTGTCGGTCGACGCTCCCCAGTTGAGGCGGGCGGTCGTCGAGTCCAGGCGCGTGGAGGTGAGCGCCCCCGGTTTGCTCGGCGCTGCCGCGTCCCTCGGAGCGAACCTGGCGAATCCGCCGGACCACTGGCTGACTTCCCCTGCCCTCAGAGTGCGTGAGAAGTCACCACCCGTCCACAGGACGCCGGTCGAGTCAGTGAAGAGCCCCCACGCGCCGTACCCTGCGCGGGCCTGGATGAACGGGCTCCAATCCTCATGGACCTGGCCGGTGGCGACATCCCATGCGCCGACGAGACTGATCTTGTCCGCCTGCGTCCAGTTGGTGCCGACGCCGTCCCAGAAGAACGCGTTCTCGTAGACCCAGTCGCCGCAGTGGCACCCGGCGTAGACGACGTTCCCGGTCGAGCTGACGACCTGGAAGTCACCGCCCGCCTTGGTGATCGAGCCACTCTGCCTGACGAAGTTGTTCCGGTCGTAGCTGAACAGGCTGTGTTCAGATCCGCCGATCCAGACTTTGCCGCCCGCCTCGCGGACACCGAGCTGCCAGATGTTTCCGGTGTTGTTCACGCCCGGCTTCGAGAAGATCGGCGCCCACAGCGGGGTGACCGGGTCGGCGCCTGCCGCAGTCGACAGTGCGTTCGCACTGAGCGTCTGCGTCTCTTCCGTCTGGCGGAAGTATCCGGAGAAGTAGGTCCGGTCGCCGCTCGGAGAGGCGTCGACGCCGACGCTCGTCCCGTTCATGATCGGGTTCCAGTTCACGTCTGGCACGCCCGTGGTGAGGTTGATCCTTCCGCCGTTCCAGCTCGAGGCGGTGATCCCGCCCTGCCGGACGAGGTGCGTGTACGAACCGGAGACGTAGAGCCAGTTGCCCTGAACCGAGAAGCCACGGATCTGGGCGACGCCGCCCGTTGTGCGGTTCTCGGCGTCCACCTGCCAGCCGGTCGTGGCGCCCGTCGTCGGATCGACGATGACGATGCCGGTGTGGCTGTCTCCGTTGGCAACGCTGAACATGCCGCCGAGCGCGACCCGACCGTCAGGAAGAGCCGCGATGGCCTTCACCTGGTCGTTGAGCACGGGGGCGAATGCGGGGCGGAACTGGCTGTCGGCCACGTTGAATGCGGCCACATACGGACGTTCGACCTTGTCCGCGCCTGTGGATGCTTCGGCTCGCTGCACGTAACGGAAGTTGCCTCCCACGTACACGCTCGTGCCTGACTGGCCGAAGGCGCTGACCTCGGTGTTGAGTTCACCGGTACGCCCGTTGGCGAGGCCGGAGACTCCCCAGACCGTGCGCTGTGCGTCGCTCTCAGCGAGCGGGATCTGCGCGGTCGCCGGCGCGCCGGCATCCGGGATGGTTCCGAAGTTCATCTCGGCGATCTTCAGCTTCGGCCGCAGGTACATCTGAGCGAACGGGCGGGCTCCGCCGTTGCCGTTCGTGCTGGTGTACAGGTAGGTCGTCGCACTGTTGGTGCCAGTGATCTGCGAACCGTACGCCATTCCTGCGGTCCACCCCTGCGCGGCCGTATAGGTCGTATCGAAGCGGTTCAGGCCGCTGTTGTTGCCGAAGTTCCTGGTCTGCCCGCCTGATCCGGTGACGCCGTTGAAGCTATAGGTCGAGACCCGATGCTCAGCGGCGAAGGTCCACACCCAGCGGTCACGAACCTGGTACTTGAAGCGCACCTCCTGGTATGCGGTGCCTGTCGCGTTCGACGCCCTACGGACGCGGACGCCGTCGGTGAGCGCATCGACGCGGCCGTTGTTGAGGAGTCCGTCCACCTTGACAGCCTGGAGCTGTGCGGTTTTGAACGCCCCTGTTCCGGAGACCGTCGTGCGGACCTCGTTGGGACGCAGCCCGCCGTAGAGCTCCTTCCACCCTTCACGGCCGCGAGCGATGAGTACCCATCCACCACCGTCCGTCGTCATGTCGCAGTAGAACTGCTCAGGTGCCTTGAGCGCAGGGGTGAGCAGCCAGTAGGTGCCGTCCGTCGCTGACGGAACGTTCTGCTTGACCTCCCAGCAGGAACCGGCCGCTGTTGCGAGCGATTGCCCTGTCGGTAACGGATCGGCCGCCGTTGCCGGCGCCGCGGTGAGGAGCGACGCCCCCAGGGCGAGGACCGTGGCGAGAATGGCGGCCGCTTTCGCCCGCCCGACGCGATTTCGTGCGCCTGGTTGACGCGGTGGACGACTGATCGCTGGAGCTCCATAGGGGTTCATGAGCACGTTCCTTTTTCGGGTATTTCATGGGTGACGATCTTCCAGAGCCCGTTGAGGAACTGGGCGCCGTAAGTGTGCTGGACAGGGTGGTCTGGGGTGTACATGCGGTCTTTCAGGGACTTTCCGTTCTCATCGACGACATCGACATCGGACGTGTCGACGCAGACGCTGAGAGTCATGGCCGGCGGTTTCGCGGTCAGGTCGACGGCCCCGACGGTGACGTCCGTCAGTTTCGCGTCGCCCACCTGCTTGTAACCGAGGGCTTTGCGCTCCGCCGCGAGTGCCTGGAGTTCGCCGAGGACGAATCCGGCGGCAACTGTTTCTGCACCGTCGATGCTTCCGTCTCCGCGCTGGAGCACCTGGTTCGTTGCGAGGATGAAGGAGTCAAGTGTCGAGTCGACGGCTTCGACCGAGTCGGTCTTGTCCCCGATCGGTGCAGGGGTTGGCGTCGGAAGGGTGAGTGGCTTCGGAGGCGCAGGGGTCGGTGTCGATGTGGCCGCCGGCTTTCCGGCGTCCGCTCCGCCGAAGGTGAACCAGCCGTTGGCGAGACCGACGGTGAGGACCAGTCCGACCACGACGACGAAGACGGCGACGGCGACGGCCAGCCGCGGGATCCGTCCGCGCATGCGCGTCCCGCCCGGGGGCTGCTCTGACGCCGTCATGAGTTCACCGAGGATTCGCGTGAGCTGTGGGCGGAATCTGACTGGCGCCCCGATTCGAGAACATCGAGTGCGCGTCTCAGCTCGGTGCTCGAGGTGCTGACTGTGTACGGGAAGTACACGACATCGACACCGACAGCGGCGAACTCCCTTTCGAGCCGTTCACCTTTCTCGGTGCCCCGCCAGTCGTCGCCCTTGAAGAACACGTCGAACCGGAGGGATCGCCAGGTGTCGAGCTTGTCAGGGACGACCTCCGCGACGGCGTCGTCGACGAAACGGATGTTGCGGACGATCTCGAGCCGCTCGAAGAGCGGGACGATCGGCGGGCGGCCCTTGGTGAGTTCGAGCATCTCATCGGAGACGACCCCGGCGATGAGGAAGTCGCACTGGCTTCTCGCGTGCTTGAGGATGTTGAGGTGGCCGACGTGGAACAGGTCGAACGCCCCGGCCGCGTAGCCGACGCGGAGGGCGCCATGTGCGTGTGCGGACATCAGTAGGCTCCCACCGGTCGGATCAGCACGCGGAACGTGCGCCAGATGATCATGAGGTCGCCAGTGAGTGACCAGTTCTCGACGTAGTACAGGTCGAGCCTCACGCTCTCCTCCCAGTCCAGGTCCGAGCGCCCGTTCACCTGCCACATCCCGGTGAGGCCCGGCTTGATGTAGAGGCGGCGGCGGACGTGACCCTCGTAGTCGGCGACTTCACGTGGGAGGGGCGGCCGCGGTCCGACGATGCTCATTTCACCGACGAGCACGTTCCACAACTGCGGCAATTCGTCGAGGGAGTATGCACGGAGGAAGCGGCCGACGCGGGTGACTCTGGGGTCGTCCTTCATCTTGAAGAGCAGACCTGAACCCTCGTTCTTGTCGAGGAGCGCGGCGAGGTCGCTTTCAGCCGTCTCCACCATGGATCGGAACTTGAGCATCCGGAAGGTGTCGCCCCTGCGGCCGACCCGTTCCTGGCTGAAGATCACCGGCCCTGGGCCGTCCCGCTTCACAGCGACGGCGATCGCGAGCATCACAGGCGCGAGCACGATCAGCGCGCACGCCGAGATGAGCACGTCGAGCACGCGTTTGAAGGTGTGCTTCGGCCCGTCGTAGTTCGGCAGTTCGACGTGCATGAGCGGCAGGCCCTCGACCGGACGGAAGTGGATCCGCGGTCCGGCGACGTTCGTGAGTCGCGAGGCGACGACGAGTTCCGCCCCCGTCGACTCGAGTTCCCAGCCGAGGTCGCGGATGTACGTGGATTCGCTCGCGTAGCCGCCTGCCACGATGACGGTGTCCGCCCCGATCTCGTCGGCGACCTGGGCGACGCGGTCAGGGGTTGTGACGACAGGGATGACGGTGCGGCCCTCGACGATCGGGGCGGTGGCGTCTCCGTACAGGGCCGCGCCGACGACCGTGTATGCAGCCCCGCTGCTGTGGTGGATGCGACGCACCACGTAACCGACGTCTGCCCGGTCGCCGACGACGAGCGCGCGGCTGAGGTAATTGCCGAACAGCCGCTGGTGGGTAAGCCAGCGCCGCCACGACCAGCGGCCGAGGAGGAGGGCGGACACACCGAGGGGGAGGGACACGAGGAAGAAGCCACGCGCGATGTCGACCTGGAGGAGGAGGAAGGTGATGGCCAGCAGGCCGAAGGTGATGGCACTTGCGGAGACCACCCGCTTGTATTCGGCGGCCCCGACGCCGAGCTCGCGGCTCTCCCTGGTGCGGTACAGTCCGAGCGCGCCGATCCAGCACAGTGACATCACCAGCGCGATGAACCACTCGTTGACCGGGAAGCCGCTTACGTAGATGACGTGCTCGTCGGTGCCGAACCGGAGAAACGCGCTGATGGCGATCGCAGCGAAGACGATCAGGCAGTCGGTGACGAGGAGCTTCGCTCGATACCGTCTCGTCCACGCGACACCGGGGGCGGAGAGCGCCCGCCTGCCTCGTTCGCCGAAGCGGATGGAGACGTCACGGAGGACGTCCAGCGGCGTAGGGTGGGGTTCGACTCTCGTCATGACATGCCCTGCAACAACTTCATAACGTCAAATCCCTCGATACCCGGGTCGGTGTCGGATCGCTGCCGCGTATCGAGCGGGCTGATCCGCACCACGCAATGTGATGATTCCTCAGTTTGGTGGTATCAGAGTATTCCTCACGTTTGAGGACTGCGCGCCCCCCTTAGGGGCACAGAGCTCGCGTCAGAGGGGTCGGCGAGGACACCAGGAACGGCGGCGCGTCAGCGGCCAGACGTCGGCCGGATCGCACGGAAGGTCAGCCGAGGCCCTCGTGGTGCGCGAGGATGACGGCCTGCACGCGGTCGCGGAGATCGAGCTTCTGCAGGATCCGCCCGACGTGCGTCTTCACTGTCGACTCCGACAAGAAAAGGGATTGCGCGATCTCCGGATTGGACAGCCCTCGGCCGATGGCGATGAAGACTTCCCGCTCCCGCTCGGTGAGTACGTCGAGGCGCCCTGAACCTGCCGCCGATCCGTCAAGGGGAAGTTTGCCGCCGTAGAGATCGAGCATCCGGCGCGTGATTCTCGGAGACACGCTGGCCTCCCCGCTGGCGACGGCGCGCACCGCGGCGAACAGCTCCGCCGGCGGGGCGTCCTTGAGCAGGAAGCCGCTGGCCCCGGCGTTGAGGCCGCCGAACGCGTATTCATCGAGGTCGAAGGTGGTCAGGATGATCACCCGGGCGTCCGGCCGCTCATGGACGATGCGCCGGGTCGCCTCGATCCCGTCGAGCGACGGCATCCTGACGTCCATGAGGATCACGTCCGGCTGGAATTCGCGCGCCCGCTCCACCGCGGAGAATCCGTCGGCCGCTTCGCCGACCACCTCCATGTCCGATTCGCCGGCGATCACCATCGCCAGCCCCATCCGCAGGAGGTCCTGGTCGTCGACGAGCATGACCCTGATCGTCATGAGTCCTCCCCCGCTTGCGGCATCGTCACATGTACTCTCCAGCCGCCGGATCCCAGCGGACCGCTTTCGACGATGCCACCGTACAACGCGGCGCGTTCACCCATCCCGATCAGCCCGCGCCCAGCGCCGATCGATGCCTGGGCAGGGCCTCCTGTACCGTCGTCACGCACCGTGAGGTCGACGCCTGGGCCGGAGCAATCCAGCCGCACGAGCACCTCTGTCGGATGGCCGGCGTACCTGAGGGCGTTCGTCAAGGCCTCCTGTACGGAGCGATAGATGGCGAGCTGGACCCCCGAACCGGTCGGGAGGACGCCGATCGTCTGCAGCGTCACCGGCAGACCGGCCCGGCGGTAGCTCTCGACGAGCTCGGGCAGGTTGTCGAGCGTCGGCTGCGGCGACCAGTCGGCGCCGCTGTCCGACTCATCCCTCAGCACACCGAGCAGTCGGCGCATCTCGGCGAGGGATGCCCGCCCTGTCGTGGCGATGCCCTGAATCGCCTCGCGGGAGGCTTCAGGATCCTTGTCGACCATCGCTTCGGCGCCGTCGGCAAGGCGGATCATGACGGACAGGCTGTGGGCGACGATGTCGTGCATGTCACGGGCGATCCGTGCGCGTTCGGATGCCGCGGCGAGCTTCGCCTGCTGATCGCGCTCGCGCGCCAGTTGCGCTGCGCGGTCGACGAGGGCGCCGATGTAGCGGACCCGGTTGCCGATGTTGATGCCGACGAGGACGGCGAAGAGGCAGAGGACGACGGTGGTCAGCACGTCGTTGAACCAGGGGTCCTCGAACAGGGCCGCCGTCATGAAGCCGGCAAGGGTGAGGACCGCCGCCGTGGCTCCGAGTCCGATCCAGGATGCCCGGACGCTGTGATGGACGGCCACCGAGTAGAGCGCGATGACGAGGGCGATGCCACCCATCGCGCTCGGGTTCCACAGGAACAGCGCCGTCGTGGCGAGTGCGAGCACGAGGGCGGTGATCGGCCGGCGCCTGCGGTCGAAGAGCGCTGCTGCCGTCACGGCACCGAGCAGGAGCTCGAAGGTGTTCAGCGCGGGCGGAACGGCGCCGTCGATGTAGGCGAGGATGCGGGCAATGCCCTCGGGCACTGCGTAGATCAGGGCGACGATCGTGTCGGCCACGCGCGTGTGCCTCGCCCAGAACAGACGGATCACACCGGGCGCCCGCGGCAGGCGAAGCTCCCCGTCCGCACCCTGATCCGGGTGCGGCGGGGAGCTCGCTGGCGTATCGGTCAGGCGTCTCTCCGCTTCATCAGGATGGCCCCTGCTGCCAGGGAGGCGACGACCCAGCCGAGGACGACGGTCAGCTGCTGCCAGGGCTCGAGGCCGCCGGGGACATCCGATTCTAGGCCGAGCAGGCCGAGGCCCGCATCGGAGAGGAGGTAGGGGATGAGGTCGTGCGCCCAGTCGGCGGGGATCAGCTGGAGCACGGTCGGCAGGATGAGGATGATGCCGAGCACGACGGCGATGCCGCCGGCCGAGCTCCTCACGATCGTCCCGACACCGAGGGCGAACAGGGCGACGAGGCTCAGGTACAGCGCGCCACCGACGATGGCGCGGAGGACGTCCGGATCCGTGATCGGAGCCGACACGCCGCTCGCCGCGAGGATGGGGCTGGCGACCAGGTAACTGCCGACCGTGGCGACGAGCCCGACGACGAATGTGCTCACGAAGAGAACGGCGCTCTTCGCCCAGAGAACGGGGAGCCTCCGGGGGACGGCGCTGAACGTCGACCGGATCATTCCGGTTCCGTACTCGCCGGAGATGAGCAGCACACCGAGCACGGCAACGATGAGTTGCCCGAGAACCACCGGGAATGAACTCACCTGTGAGATGAAGCCGACCTGCGCCTCGTCGGGAATCGCGACGCCCGTCTCAGGGGCCAGGGTGGCCGCCATGAGGGCGGCGAGCCCGAGCGACAGAAGGACGAGTACGGCGTACGACCAGACGGTCGACCGCAGGCTGATCAATTTGATCCATTCGGACCGAAGGATGCCGGCGGCGCTGAGCCGGATGCGGGGATCGGAGGCCGCGGAATCCGTCGACCGGTCGAGAAGCTGGGCAGTCATCGTGAAACCTCCGTGGGAAATGCGGCGGCGCCGGTGCGGTATTCGACGTCGTCCTGTGTCAGTTGCATGTAGGCCTCTTCGAGGGAGGCGGTGATCGGGGTGAGTTCGTGCAGCGGGATACCGCTGCGAGCGGCCAGCTCGCCGATGGCGGCTGCGTCCACTCCGACGACGTCGAGCAGGTTCTGCTCGACCTGGCTGATGGTGACGTCCTGGTGGGCGAGAGCGGTCACGAGCTCGGATGCCCGTGGGCTCCGCACCCTGACGGTGCTGATGGCAGCACCGTCGACGATGGCGCCGACGGGCGCGTCTGCGATCACCCTGCCCTTCCCCAGGACGATGATGTGGTCGGCGGTCAGCGCCATCTCGCTCATCAGGTGGCTGGAGAGCAGGACCGTCCGACCTTCTGCGGCGAGGCCACGGACGAGCGAACGGACCCAGCGGACGCCCTCGGGGTCGAGCCCGTTCACGGGTTCGTCGAGGATGAGGGTCTGCGGGTCGCCGAGCAGCGCTGCGGCGATGCCCAGCCGCTGGCCCATGCCGAGTGAAAAGCCACCTACGCGCTTCCTGGCAACCGATCCGAGTCCGGTGAGGTCGATGACCTCGTCGACGCGACGCTTGCCGATCCCGGAGGTCGCGGCCATGGCGAGCAGGTGCGAGTAGGCGCTGCGGCCGGTGTGCACGGCTTTGGCGTCGAGGAGGATCCCGACTTCGTGCAGCGGCGACCGGTGGTCGCGGTAGTTCCGCCCGTTCACGGTCACGTGGCCGGCCGTCGGACGGTCGAGTCCGACGATCATTCGCATGGTCGTGGACTTGCCAGCGCCGTTCGGGCCGAGGAAGCCGGTGACGGCCCCAGGTCGGACGGTGAAGGTGATGTCGTTGACGGCCGTCTTGGGGCCGTATGTCTTGGTCAGGGAGTGTGCTTCGATCATGCTCCGAGGTTACGGACGGCGCGTACCGCCCGGCATCGGCCGCGAGGCCGGTTTCCGGGATCCAGGGTCGTACCCTGGTACCGCTTCTGCGCGGACCACCTACAACCGTGAGCCCTCGACCGCGAATGTGTCGCAGGAAGCAGCGCCGTTCTCGTAGCCGGCCGTGAACCAGCGCTGGCGCTGTTCGCTCGACCCGTGGGTCCACGCCTCCGAGTTCACGCCCTGCCCTGAACCCTGCTGGATCCGGTCGTCGCCGACGGCGGCAGCGGCGTCGAGCGCGTCGGCGACTTGCTCCCTTGTCGGCACCTCGAGGAAGTTCGCCCCCTCGGCATCCTCCGTCTCCGACGCCGCAGCCACCCACGCGCCGGCGAAGCAGTCCGCCTGCAGTTCGATGCGGACCGAGTCAGAGTCAGGGCCGGTCCCGCTGCGGTCGGCGGAATCCATGACCCCTGAGATGTTCTGGATGTGATGACCCCACTCGTGGGCGGCGATGTACATCTGCGCGAGCGTTCCGCCCGTGGTGTCGAACGGCGGCTGGCGGAGCTGCTGGAAGAAGCTCGTGTCGATGTAGATGGTCTGGTCGGGCGGGCAGTAGAACGGCCCTGTGGCGCTCGACGCGGCGCCACAACCGGTGGTCGTCGATGCGTCGAACAAAATGAACTCCGGGGTGGCGTATTCGTTGCTCGCGACCGTCGGATAGGCGTCGACCCAGTAGTCCTCGATCGACGCCGCCGCACCCTTCATCAGGCAGTCGACGCTCTCGTTGGCATCCTCACCGGTCTTGCATTCGGCGATGGCCTCATCGCTGGCCGCAGGGCCAGGCTGTGCCCCTCCCCCGACGAGTCCTCCGAGGTCGACTCCGGTCAGCTGCGAGATGACGAACACGACGATCACTCCGACGATGCCGACTCCGCCGCCGACGGCGACACCGCGGCCCCTGCGTTTGACGTTGCCACCGGAGATGTCTGAATCAGGATTGAAGGTCACGAGCCACAACCTATCCCCACCCGGCAGGGCTCAGCCAGCGCCTTGCGCAGCCGCCCGCCCTGTGGCTAGGAGGCGAAACGGTCGGTCGCCTCGATCAGGGCGTCGAGGATTCCCGGCTCATCGAAGGCGTGGCCGGCATCCGGGACCATCTTCAGTTCGGCTTCCGGAAGGGCTTGTGCGAGCGCCCACGCGGTCATCGGCGGGGTGCAGATGTCGTATCGCCCCTGGACGAGAACGGTGGGGATGCCGCTGAGCCTGCCGGCATCCCGGATCAGCTGACCGTCCTCCCACCAGCCGCCGTTCATGAAGTAGTGGTTCTCGATCCTGGCGAACGCCACCGCATACGCCGGCTCGGTGAACCGGGCGATGGTCTCAGCGCTGGGCAGGAGGGTGATCGTCGATGACTCCCAGCGCGACCAGGCGACGGCGGCCGGCCCGTGCACGGCGGGGTCCGGGTCGTTCAGCAGCGTCGAGTACGCGCGGACGAGGTGGCCCCGCTCGTCCTCGGGCACCGGAGCAAGGAAACCTTCCCAGAGGTCCGGGAACAGGGCCGATGCTCCGCCCTCGTAGAACCAGTCGAGTTCGACCTTGCGGAGGGTGAAGATCCCGCGGAGAACGAGCTCGGTCACGCGATCGGTGTGGGTCTCGGCGTAGGCCAGGGCCAGTGCGCTGCCCCACGACCCTCCGAACACCTGCCACCGATCGATGCCGAGGTGCTCCCGGAGTCTTTCGATGTCGGCGACGAGGTGCCAGGTCGTGTTCGCTCTGAGGTCGGCGTCCGGCGCACTGGCGTGCGGCGTGCTGAGGCCGCAGCCGCGCTGGTCGAACAGGACGATGCGGTACTTCGCCGGGTCGAACAGGCGGCGGTGGGCCGGAGTGGTTCCTCCGCCCGGGCCGCCGTGGAGGAACACGACAGGCTTGCCATCAGGATTGCCGCTCGTCTCCCAGTAGACGGACTGCCCGTCTCCGACGTCGAGATGGCCGGAGTCGAACGGATCGATTTCGGGGTACATGCTGCGCATGAATAGACCGTATCGCGGACCGTTCCGCACGGCACCTGCCGCGCGTATGCTGTGCGCATCGGAACCGAGGAGGCTTGCCATGACCGCACCGACGACCGCGACGGTGACACTGACAGGGGCGGGAGGACAGATCGGCTACGCACTGCTGTTCCGGATCGCGTCCGGCCAGCTGCTCGGGCCGGAAACACGCATCCGGCTGAACCTCCTCGAGATCCCCGCCGGGCTCGCGGCCGCCGAAGGAGCCGCCCTCGAATTGCAGGATTCCGCGTTCCCCCTTCTCGACGCCGTCACGGTCACCGACAGTGCGGCGACCGCTTTCGACGGTGCCAACGTCGCCCTCCTTGTCGGATCGCGGCCGCGGGGTCCAGGCATGGAACGCGCAGACCTTCTGGCGGCGAACGGCGCGATCTTCGGGCCGCAGGGCGCCGCGATCAACCGAGGAGCGGCATCCGACATCCGGGTCGCGGTCGTCGGCAACCCGGCGAATACCAACGCATTCATCGCCGCGGCCCACGCGCCGGATGTACCTCGAGAACGGTTCACCGCTCTCACCAGGCTCGACCACAACCGTGCCGTCGGGCTTCTCGCGGAGAAGATCGGCGCCGAGGCGGGGGACCTCGACCGGTTGACGATCTGGGGGAATCACTCGGCGACGCAGTACCCGGATCTGTCGCACGCCACCGCGGCCGGCCGTCCGGTCAGCGAGCTCGTGGACGACGGGTGGGTCCGTGACGACTTCATCCCGCGCGTCGCCAACCGGGGCGCTGAGATCATCGACGTCCGCGGGTCGAGTTCGGTGGGCTCGGCGGCCAGCGCGACGATCGACCACGTCCACGACTGGGTCACAGGGCAGCGCAGCTCCTGGACGAGCGTCGCCCTGTCCTCTGACGGCAGCTACGGTGTCCCCGCAGGTCTGATCTCCTCGTTCCCTGTCGAGAGCGTCGACGGGGCCTGGCGTATCGTCCAGGACCTGGAGATCGACCCGTTCTCCCGGGAGCGCATCGACGCATCCGTCGAGGAACTTGCCACAGAACGCGATCAGGTGCAATCGCTCGGGCTGGTTTAGGGGATGATGCCCGATCGGGCGTAGCGTTGCCGGATGGACTATCGCTACCTCGGAAACTCAGGCCTCAAAATCACGGAGATCACCTACGGGAACTGGCTCACCCACGGCTCGCAGGTCGAGAACGATGCCGCCCGCGAGTGCGTGGCTGCCGCCCTCGACAGCGGCATCACCACGTTCGACACGGCGGACGCCTACGCCAACACCGCCGCGGAGACGGTGCTCGGTGAGGCGCTCGCCTCAGAGCGTCGTGAATCGCTCGAGATCTTCACGAAGGTCTACTGGCCGACCGGCCCGATGGGCGCCAACGATTCCGGCCTCAGCCGAAAGCACATCATGGAATCGATCAACGGGTCGCTCTCTCGCCTCGGCACCGACTACGTCGACCTCTACCAGGCACACCGCTACGACGCCGAGACCCCGCTCGAGGAGACCATGCAGGCCTTCGCCGACGTGGTCAGGCAGGGCAAGGCGCTCTACATCGGCGTGTCCGAGTGGGACGCCGACCAGTTGCGTCGCGGCTCCGCCCTCGCGAAGGACCTGGGTATCTCGCTCATCTCCAACCAGCCGCAGTACTCGATGCTCTGGCGGGTCATCGAAGAGGAAGTCGTCCCGGCGTCGAAAGAGCTCGGCATCTCGCAGATCGTCTGGTCTCCCGTTGCGCAGGGTGTCCTCACCGGAAAGTACCTCCCGGGCCAGCCACTCCCGGCAGGCAGCAGGGCCACGGACGACAAGGGCGGCGCCGACGCCGTCAAACGGTTCCTCACAGACGATGTGCTCACCGCCGTGCAGGAGCTCAAGCCGATCGCCGACGAACAGGACCTCACGCTCGCGCAGCTCGCGATCGCGTGGGTGCTGTCGAACGAGAACGTGGCCTCGGCCATCATCGGCGCATCCCGCCCCGACCAGGTCCGCGACAACGTGAAGGCTGCAGGCGTTTCGCTCTCGTCTGACACGCTCGCCCGAATCGACGCCGTGCTCGGTTCGCTCCCCGAAACAGACCCCCGCAAGACGGTGTCGCCTGAACAGCGTCCGTCCTGATCCATCCGAAAGGCATCCTGATGAGCCGAATTGTGATCATCGGCGGGCATGGCTCGATCGCCCGCCTGCTGACCGAACTGCTGGTGGAGCGCGACGACGAGGTCGTCAGTGTCTTCCGCAACCCCGCCCACAGCGCCGAGATCGAGGCGCTGGGGGCGGAGTCCGTCGTCTGCGACATCGAGGCGGCATCCGCATCTGACCTCGTGCCTGCTCTGACCGGAGCGGATGCCGTCGTGTTCGCCGCAGGGGCTGGTCCCGGTTCCGGTGCCGCCCGCAAGCGCACGGTCGACTACGACGGCTCGGTGAAGGCGGCGGAAGCGGCCGAGAACGCCGGAGTCCCCCGGTTCGTCCAGATCTCGGCGATCGGCGTCGACGAGGATGTCGAGCCGAGCACAGACGAAGTGTGGAACGCCTACGTCGAAGCCAAGCGGGACGCGGACGCCGCCCTCAGGCGATCGAGCCTGGCCTGGACGATCCTCCGCCCCGGTGCCCTGACCGATGACGAGCCGACCGGTCTCGTCACCCTCGCGGCCGACACCCCTCGCGGCTCCATCCCTCGTGCGGACGTCGCGGCCGTTATCGCGGCTGTACTCAGCTTCCCCGACACGGCCGGACACTCCTGGGACGTCGTTTCCGGCGAGTCCCCCATCCCGGCAGCGGTCGCGGCGGCCGTCTCCGCCGACTGATCGGTCCGGAACGGTCGTTCCATCCTGCGATCGGTCCCGAACGGTCGCTCAGCACACGTCTGAGCGACCGTTCGGGACCGACCAGCGCGGTGGTTCCGCTACGCCCGCGCGACGAACGCGAGGATGCCGTCGAGAACACGGGCGAGCCCGAATTCGAACGCGAGCGCTGGGTTGCTCGCCGCCTGGTACTCGTCGCCGAAGGCCTGGCCGACACGGCCGGCGATGGGGTACTGGGCACCGTCCATCACCTTCTCCAGCACGGGAGCATTGATCTCCCACCATTCGGCGTCGCTCATCCCCGATCGGCGTACGGTGAGCTCAGCATCCCTCGCCGCACGAGCGGCGCTCGACACGAATCCGGCGATGAGGGTGACGACCTGATCCATGTCGATGTCGCCGATTCCGATTCCCTCGACAGCTGAGAGTTCCCACTCGTAGCGGTCGGACACGTGGGGACCGAGCCACGGCCTCGACGTGTCGACCTGCAGCAGCCACGGATGCCGTCTGTACTCGTCCCAGAGGTGGCGTGCGACGGCATCCAGTCGACTCCGCAGGTCGCCGTCGAGCGGCGGATGTGGCACCTCACCGATCACCTCGTCGACCATGAGGCCGATCAACTCTTCCCTGCCGGGCACGTAGGTGTAGAGGGACATCACCCCGATGCCGAGCCGCTCGGCCACTTTCCGCATCGAAAATGCGTCGAGTCCTTCTTCGTCGGCCAGCCCGATTCCGCACGCGATGACCGCATCGACCGTCGTCTTCTGCTTGGGACCTCTCGAGCCCGCCTGCTCGCCGAGTTTGTGGCGCCAGAGCAGGGCGAGCGTGCGATCCGGGTCGCCTGCGCCTGTCGGTCCGTTGGTGGCCATGAGCCCTAGTCTACGTACTTCGTATGGTGTACGCTGATTTTTCACACAACTCCGTACAAAGTACGAAATTAAGGAGAACCGTGTCCGATTCCCACTCACTCACAGCGGAGGGGCTCCGCAAACGCTACGGCGACGTGGACGCCCTCGCGGGCTTCGACCTCGCGATCAGCGCCGGATCGATCCACGGCCTGCTCGGTCCGAACGGAGCAGGCAAGAGCACAGCGGTACGCGCCTTCACCACGCTCATCGACGTCGACGCGGGCGAGGCGCGCGTCGCAGGGCACGACCTGCGGAGCGAAGGTGCGCTGGTCAGGAGAAGCATCGGGCTCGTCGGCCAGTCCCCGGCCGTCGACGAGATCCTCGGCGGACGCCAGAACCTCGTGATGTTCGGCCGGTTGTTCGGCCTGCGCGCCCCTGCGGCGCGCGAGCGTGCAGACCAGCTCCTGGCCCAGTTCGATCTCGCTGATGCCGCAGAGCGGCCGGTGTCCGGCTATTCGGGCGGAATGCGGCGCCGACTCGACATCGCGGCCAGCCTCATCCTCACCCCGGCCATCCTGTTCCTCGACGAACCGACGACCGGGCTCGATCCCCGCGGACGCAACGAGGTCTGGCAGGCCGTGCGGCGGATCGCTGCCGGAGGAACCACGGTGCTGCTGACGACGCAGTACCTCGACGAGGCGGACCAGCTCGCGGACACGATCTCGGTGATGAACGCAGGACGCGTTGTCGAGACCGGGACGCCGGACGAGCTGAAGTCCCGGCTGGGCGCCGACCGGATCGTCGTGACCGTCGCCGAGACCGGAGACCTGGCGCACGCTGCCTCCTCGATCGGATTCGGTTCCGATCCGGTCCTCGATACCGAGTCCCGCACACTGACGGTCGAGTCGCCGACAGGAACGACCGGACTCCTCGCCGCCATACGTGCGCTGGATGCCGCCGGCGTCGACATCGATGACGTCGCGCTCCGGCGTCCGACCCTCGATGAAGTCTTCCTGACGATCACCGCGAAGGAGAATTCCCGATGACCACCACCGCCCCCCTCCGCTCGTCCATTCTGCGCAACGCCTGGATCCTGACCCAGCGCGAGCTGATGCACTGGGTGAGGCAGCCGGCCCTGCCGATCTTCGGCCTGCTGTTCTCGGTCATGCTCCTGCTGATGTTCGCCTTCCTCTTCGGGGGCGCCATCGAGGTGCCCGGCGGTGGCGATTACATCAACTTCCTGCTCCCCGGCATGTTCACTCTCACGATGCTGTTCGGTCTCGAGGGCACGCTTCAGGCGATGTCGACGGATGCTGCAAAAGGCATCACCGACCGGTTCCGGTCGATGCCGATCGGCAGCTCGGCGGTCGCGCTGGGCAGGAGTGGCGCGGACATGGCGTCGTCCATCCTCAACCTGGCCGTCCTGCTCGTCGGTGGCGCGCTCATCGGCTGGCGGATCACCACCGACCTGGCCTCGGCATCCGTCGCCGTCCTCCTGCTCCTGTGGCTGCGCTTCTCGCTGCTCTGGATCGGCATCTTCCTCGGCCTCATCTTCAAGAGCCCTGCGGCGACGATGGCCGTTCAGGTGCTCGTCTGGCCGATCGGATTCCTGTCGAACATCTTCGTCTCGCCCGAGACGATGCCCGGGTGGCTGGGTGCCGTCGCGGCGTGGAATCCGATCTCGGCGACGGCGACGGCCACGAGGCAGTTGTTCGGCAACCCGACCGGCGTGACGTCGGGCTGGATGGCCGACAGTGCGCTGCTGCTTGCCGTTGCGTGGCCGCTCGTGATCACGCTCGTGTTCCTGCCGCTGTCCGCTCGCGCCTACCGCAGGCTGCGCCGGTAGGCATCGATCGGGCCGAAAGGGTCGTTCGACCGCCGCCGGAACGACCCCTTTTCGGCCCGATCGACCCGCCACAGACGACGGCGGCGGCTCCCTTCCGGGAACCGCCGCCGACAGGTGGTCTGCTACTTCGACTTCTTCTTCGGGTGGTTCAGCGCGTCGAACGACGACTTCGCTGATTTCTCATCGACGGGGGCCTTGCCAGAGGCGCGGAGATCGGCGAAGTATGCGGCTGCCTCCTCCTGGCGCTCGGCCTCGATACCCGAGGCGATCGGCGCCCTGAGGTGGTCCTGCGTGTAACCGAACGCGTCAGCGAGATCCACGGCGTGCGGGCGCAGGCGTGCGAGCAGCCGGTCGATGTACGCGGTGACGGCTTGTGCGCGCTGAGCGGACAGCCTGCCGTTGATGAGGTACCAGGCCACGTGCTTCTCGATCAGCCCGAGGCCGAAGAGGTCGCGCAGCCAGGTGAGGACGGTCTTCGTCGTCGGGTCGGACACCGTTGCGAGCGCCTCGGTGAACGCCTCCCACTGCAGCAGTTCGGCGTGCGCGATCGCTGCTTCGATGAGCTCGTTCTGGTTGTCGTTGAACAGGGCAGCTGCCTCGACCTTCGACAGCTTGCTCGCCGAACGGAGACGCCCGGCGATCGCGGCGATCATGCTCTCCACACGGTCGGTGAGCAGCTCACGCTGGTTCTCCTCCGTCTGCAGGTGCCCGACCGAACGCGCCGTCGATCCGAAGTCGGCCACAGTCTGGGCGAGGGAACGCAGTCCGGTGCCGTGGACGACCTTGCCCCTGGCCTGCTCAGCCGCGAACCGGGCGAGCGTCGTCGCATCCGCGCCCTTGAACCGCTTGCCGTAGTCGCCGAGGAGGCGTTTGCCCACGAGCTGGAGGAGCACGTTGTTGTCGCCCTCGAACGTGACGTAGACGTCGAGGTCGGCGCGGAGGCTGGTCAGCCTGTTGCCGACCATGAACCCGGCCCCTCCACAGGCCTCACGAGCCTCCTGCAGCGTCTCGAGCACGTGCCATGTGGAGAGCGACTTGAGCGCAGCGGCCAGGGTCTCGAGGTCCTGGCGGTCGTCTTCGGTGTCGCGCTTCCCGCTGAAGACGCCGTCGAACTTCACCAGCAGCTGGTCGTGGGCGAAGTAGGTGGCGTATGTCGTTGCGAGCTTCGGCAGCAGGCGACGCTGGTGACGCTGGTAGTCGAGGATCACTTCTTCCTGCACGTCGCTGGCCGCGTTGAACTGGCGACGCTGGCTGCCGTACGTGATCGCGATCTGCAGGGCGACGGCGGATGCAGCGGCGGCCGCTCCGTCGAGGGACACGCGCCCCTGGACGAGAGTGCCGAGCATGGTGAAGAAGCGGCGCCCCGGGCTGGAGATCGGTGACGTGTATGTGCCGTCCGCGGCGACGTCGCCGTAGCGGTTGAGCAGGTTCGTGCGCGGGATCCGCACGTCGGTGAAGTGGAGCTTGCCATTGTCGATGCCGTTGAGGCCGCCCTTGATGCCGTCGTCCTCGCCTCCGATTCCCGGGAGGAAGTTGCCCTCGTCGTCGCGGATCGGAACATAGAAGCAGTGCACACCGTGGTTCACGCCGTTGGTGATGAGCTGGGCGAACAGGGTGGCCGCCTTGCCGTGGACACCGGCGTTGCCGAGGTAGTCCTTCCAGGCAGCACGGAACGGGGTGTCGATGACGAACTCTTCGGTGTCGGGGTCGTAGGTGGCCGTCGTCGCGATCGAGGCGACATCCGAACCGTGGCCGATCTCGGTCATGGCAAACGCGCCGGGCACGTCGAGGCTCATGATGCCTGGCAGGAACTTCTCGTGGTGCTCCCTCGTGCCGAGGTGGAGGACGGCGGAGCCGAACAGGCCCCACTGCACGCCCGACTTGATCTGGAGCGACGGGTCGGCCGTGACGAGCTCCTCGAAACCGGCGATGTTGCCGCCGTGGTCTTCCATGCCACCGAGGTGCTTCGGGAACGCGCGGTGGACCTGGCCGTTTTCGACGAGGAGCTTGAGCTGGCCGAAGACGGTATCGCGGTGTTCGGTGAGGGTCTGCCCCTCGATCCGGTGGAATTCGGGGCGGGCGGTGAGCCGTCGGGCTGCACTGCGCGCGTCCGGCCAGGAGCCGAGGAGCTTCGCACTGAGCTCGGCCACGTCGATCCTGCCCGCCTCTGCGGCCCGGGTCGCCTCATCGGTGACAGCCTCGCTGTCATTTGTTGCCGGCCGGATTGATGTGTCAACCATGGGAGTTCCTTTGTCTTTCATCGCTGAAGTACGTCTTCCTCCACGGTACGAGCGTTCGTGCACGGCGTGAAATACCCCGTCATTGGGCTACAAACCGGAGGGCGCAGCCGCGCGACCCGGCTGAGGAAAGCTACAGTCAGGGGGCACTATTTACAGACAGTCTCCACAAACCGTTCGTCGCCCTCGACGACGGAAGGAATTGCGGCGCTCGCGCGGTGCCGTTCACCGGGATAACAGCGTATGGTCGAGGGAACGCAGCCGGCATGGCTGGCAGGTCATAAGGAGTCACGGATGCCCAGTAAGTCACCTCAGAAGAACTCTGCGAAGAAGGAACCAGCGAAGTCGCTGAAGGAGAAGCGGGCCGACAAGAAGGCCAAGGGCGAGGACAAAGCCCGCAAGGGCTGACCCTCAGCAGATTTTCGACGCTGCGCCGACCTCAGGGTCGGCGCAGCGTTTCTGTCTCAGCCTGTGTCACCTGTGGCATCTCAGCCGGCCGCGACGACGCCGATGAGGGCGTCGCCATAGCTGGCGCGCTTCTTCTCGCCGATGCCGCTGATCCCGGCGAGGTCGTCCACCGATCGCGGTCGTGCCGTCGCAATGGCACGGAGCGTCGCATCGCCGAAGACGATGTACGCGGGAACGCCCTGCTCCTTCGCCTCGGCCGCACGCCAGGCGCGGAGCGCTTCGAACAGCCCGGCGTCTGCCGGAGCAAGATCGGCGACCGCCGCCCGCCTCGCCGCACCGACCGAGGCCCGGCGCTCCGGCTCGTTCCGCATCGGCACCGTGAGCTCACCGGAGAGCACAGCGGCGCTGCCGTCGGTGAGGCCGAGCGTGCCGTATTCGCCTCTCGTGGCCAGGAGACGTTTGGCGAGCAACTGCCGCACGACACCGCGCCACTGCTGCTCGCTGAGGTCGGCGCCGATCCCCCAGGTCGCGATAGTGTCGTGGGTCCACTGCGTGGTACGAGCGGTCGTCTTGCCCCTGAGGATGTCGATGAGGTGCCCGGCGCCGAACTCCTGGTTGCGTTCCCGCTTGAGCCGCACGACGGTCGAGAGAAGCTTCTGCGCCGGGACGGTGCCGTCCCAGACCTCAGGGGGGTCGAGGCAGGTGTCGCAGTTCCCGCAGGGGTCTGACGGCTGGCCGAAGTAGCTGAGCAGGTTTCGCCTGCGGCACTCGACGGTCTCGCACAACGCGAGCATGGCGTCGAGGTGCGCAGCCATCCGCCTGCGGTGCGCGAGGTCGCCTGGGGAGTCATCGATCATCCGTCGCAACTGCACGACGTCCTGCAGCCCGTAGGCCAGCCAGGCCACGGAGGGTTCTCCGTCGCGCCCGGCACGACCGGTCTCCTGGTAGTAGCCCTCCACGCTCTTGGGCAGATCGATGTGCGCCACGAACCTGACGTCCGGTTTGTCGATGCCCATGCCGAACGCGATGGTCGCGACGATGACGATGCCGTCTTCGCGGAGGAAACGGGACTGGGTCGCCTGGCGCACTGCCCCGTCGAGCCCGGCGTGGTACGGCAGGGCGTTGATACCGTTCGCCTGCAGGTGCGCCGCCGTCTTCTCCACCGTGTTGCGGCTGAGCGCGTAGACGATCCCGGCCTGGCCCTTGCCCTCTTTGGTGATGAAATCGACGAGCTGCTTGCGGGGCTCGTTCTTCGGCACGATCCGGTACTGGATGTTGGGGCGATCGAAGCTGGCGACGAAGTGCCTGGCGTTCTGCAGGTGCAGCCGCCTCGTGATCTCGTCGTGCGTGACATCCGTCGCTGTCGCGGTCAGCGCGATACGCGGGACGTCCGGCCAGCGTTCGGCGAGGTCTCCGAGGCTCAGGTAGTCGGGGCGGAAATCATGACCCCACTGGGACACACAGTGTGCCTCATCGATGGCGAAGAGAGCGATCGTGCCGTTGGCGAGGAACCGCTTGGTCGATTCGGAGTTCAGCCGCTCGGGGGCGACATAAAGGAGGTCGAGTTCGCCGGCGAGGTAGGCACGCTCGACGCGGTCGCGCTCGGCTGGTGACTGCGTCGAATTGAGGAAGGCCGCGTTCACGCCGACGGCCAGCAACGCGTCGACCTGGTCCTGCATGAGGGCGATCAGCGGCGAGACGACGACGCCAGTGCCCTCGCGGACGATGGATGGCACCTGGTAACAGAGACTCTTGCCCCCGCCTGTCGGCATCAGGACGACCGCGTCGCCCCCTGAGACGACCTGGTCGACGATGGCCTGCTGGTCGCCGCGGAACGAGTCGAATCCGAAGACGCGGTGCAGGACCTCGCCCGCCGTCGGACGGACGGTCGTCGAAGCGATCGCGGTGGGGCTGTCGGTCGGGGCGGTTGTCACCTGACGAACGATAGCCTGAGCCCCCGACAACGGGCTAATCCGGTTGCGGGCCGAATCCGCGGAGTCGACGGTGGCACCCGGGATCGCCGTGAGTTCCCGGCGGGACGACTCGGCCGTCCCGCCGGGGTGATCAGGATCCGGCGGGCGGGTCGGTCGGGTCGGTGCCGGTCTGCTCGGTGCCGGTCTGTTCGGTGCCTGCCTGCTCCGTGCCGGCCTGCTCCGTTGACCGGCCGCGGGTACGGACGACGACGAGCACGATGACCGCGGCGAGGAGGAGCACGCCGAGCGCGGCCCCGATCCAGAGGATGTCGGATGCTGCGGCTGCGGTGTCCTCCTGGTCTGCCGACGGCGCCGTGGTGGCGGTGTCGGTGGGGACCACAGGTGCCGCGGTTTCCGGCGCCGGGGTCTCGGAAGCCGGAGGTGTCACGCCGCAGCTCGGGGCGTCTGCGAAACCCTCACTGAGCTCCTGGCCGTCTGCCGGCTGCCAGGTGAACGTGTAGTCCCCGGTGATCGGGTGTCCGTCGGTGGAGACGACGCCCCAGTACACGGTGTATTCCCCGGCTTCGCCGAGTTCGGCCGGCATGGTCACGCTTGCGCCTTCGACGGTCGCGCAACCGTCACCGTAGTACAGCCCCGCCTCGCCAGGGCCACGCACCTGGATGAACGTGGTCGGGCTGTCCGCTCCCGAGTCGAGAAGAACATCGCTCGTGGTGATCACGAAGGTGCCGACCTGCTCGGTGACGACGGACCCTGCAACGGGGCTGGAGGAGACGAGGGCGTTGTGCGCCTGGGCGGGCGCGAGGCCGAGCATCGCAACCATGGCGATGCCGGCGATGCCGCCGAGACCGATCAGTCGACGGAGTCTCATGAGTTCTGGCCTTTCGACGGGGTGACGGAAGCGGTACGACGCCGCGAGACGACGGCGAAGATGATCCCGGCCGCTCCGACGACCAGTCCGGCAAGGCCGAGGCCACGGGCGACGAGGTCAGGCTCCGACTGTACCGGGGCGGCCGCTTCGGTGCTGCTCGCGACCAGGTCGGCGCCTGTGACGGTGTCGTCTGCGGCTTCGGCGGCGGTCACAGCGACGGTCGGCGCAGGGTGCTCGAGCTCGTGCGGGTCCTGTCCGTCCTCAGCGAGTTCGCTCCAGTCCGTCTCTCCGACCTCGCAGCTCTGCAGCACGGGGAAGGCGATCTCCGTGCCGTCCGCGTCCTCAGGCAGGGTGACCTGGAGGGTGAGGGTGTCGCGGTACCCGTCTGCAAGCGGCGTCTTCGCGGTGTAGACGACCTGCCCGACACGCTGGACGAGGGAAGTGCCGTGGGCATCCGTGATCGGCTCGGCCAGGTCGACCATGATCTTCTCGACAGTCCAGTTGGGGTTGACGTTCGGAGTGACCGAGACGAAGTCCTCGGGGATGGTGAAGGTGAGTGCGGTTGTCGGCGACCCGTCGCAGCCGTGCCCGACGCCGAACGTCAGCTGGCTTGTCGACCCCGCTGCCGTACTCGTGGGGGTGACGTTGACGTGGGCGATCGCAGCGAGCGGAGCGCCGACGGCCAGGGCGGCGCCGGCGAGGACGCCGACGGCGATCGGGACGGAACGGGTCGGGTGGAAGGCGGAACGGCGGGTGGTCTGAGACATGGGAAGTCCTTTAGCAGGTAAGAAAGAGTCGGACGGCCGGGCGCGCGAAAGGCAGCCCTGACCGGGGAACGCTGGATGCCGCTGGGAACGGGGCCGCTCAGGCGAAGCAGGCGACCGTGCGGCCCCCGGCTGGCGGACCACGCCTGCGCACCGACGACGCCAGCGAGGCGGTCGTCCGCGAGGGAATCGGGAGCCAGGCAGGCGCGGCGGATGCCGGGGCCAGAACGGGCGTGACCGTGAGTGCGCCGATGAGGGCGCGGATCGTCAGGAGAAGCGTGTCCGCGATGGCGAGGAATGCCCGCTCTCCGTGACGCAGCGCGAGGATGGTGACGAGCGCGGCCGCCGCGTGCCCCAGCCACATGACGGAGCCGACGGAGCCGTGGACGTGAGCGGCGGCATCCGTCGTGAGGGTGACCATGCCATGGTGGCCATGCGATGAGGCGGCCGATCCGACGGTGGCGGGCACGAGGGTGAAGAGGGCGTGGAATCCGGCCTGGCTGATGATGACGGAGGCGGCGAGCCTGAGCGGCGTCACCCGGCCGGAGAGGGCGATGCAGACGAAGACCGCGAGAACGGATGCCGCGGCGAGCGCCATCACGCTGGGGGCCTGCGATGCGGCGACACCGTGGGAGAAAGCAGCGGCGAACGTGGACACGGCGGCGGCGAGTACCCCGCGTGTCACTCGTGCGTGTCTGGCCTGCATGGTCGTCTCCCTGTCGATTCAACTCTACTTCGGAGCCGACGGCTGTCCGGTTTCCTCCGTGACTCAGCACTACGCTCGACAGCATGCTCACGGCCATCATCGGACTCACCGGCGCGCTCATTTTCGGGGCGGCAGACTTCCTCGGCGGACTGGCCTCCAAGCGCATCAGCCCGATCCGCGTGACGGCCGTCGCCGCGGCATCCGGGCTCGCCGGCCTCCTGCTCGTGCTCGCCTTCGGCTTCGGGACCTGGTCGCTGGAGGCCGCGCTGTGGGGAGCACTCTCCGGAGTGACCGGCGCCCTCGCCATCTCGCTCCTCTATGCCTGCCTCGCCATCGGGCCGATGAGCATCCTCTCGCCTCTCACAGCGGTCGTCTCGGCGATCGTTCCGATGACATGGGGACTTCTCGGAGGGGAACGCCTCGGCCTCGTCGGCTACCTTGCTCTCGGACTGGCTCTCGTCGCCGTGGTTCTCGTCGGGTTCGTTCCGGAGAAGGGCGCGGTGCGGCCGAGCCTCACGGGCATCCTGATGGCCGTTGGATCGGGAGCGATGATCGGCGCGTTCATGATCCTCATCGCCCAGACGCCGGACGACTCGGGCGTCGTCCCCCTCGTTCTGAACCGGGCCGTCAGCGCCACCCTCATGTTCACAACGGTCTTCGTGCTCTGGCTCGTCGGCCGGCACGCCGCCAGTACCCGCGTGAAGGAAACGGTCGAACAGGATGCTGCGCAGGTGCTGCACCAGGCGACTCCGCACGACGCGGCACCGAGCACCACAGGGTGGCGGCCGGGGCTGACCCTTGCGATCGCCTGCGGACTCGTCGACGCTTTCGCGAACATGCTGCTGCTCATCGGCATCCGATTGGGTGACCTCAGCGTGATGAGTGTGCTGACCGCGATGTACCCTGCTGGCACGATCCTGCTCGCCGCCGTCGTTCTGAAGGAGCGGATCGCGCCCGTGCAGTGGGTCGGGCTCGCTCTCGCCCTCGTCGCAGCCGGGCTGCTGGCCGTGCCGTGATCGGTCCAGATCCATGCTCGCGAATAAAACAGGCCGGGCGTAGGTTGGCTTCAGATGAGTGTGATGATCGATGTGACGGGAGCGGGAATGACGGACAGCCAATCCGGTGAGGACGTGCGCATCGTGCGCAACGACGCCGCGTCGCGCTACGAGCTGTGGCTCGGTGAGGCCCGCGCAGGCGTCGCGACCTACCGGGAGACCGACACCAGGGTGACCTTCATCCACACCATCGTCGATGAGGCGTTCGGCGGAAGGGGGCTCGGCAGCAGGCTTGCCGCGTTCGTGCTCCGCGACACCGTCGACCGCGGCAAGCGCATCGTCCCGCGCTGCCCGTTCATCAAGGAGTACCTGCGTTCTCACCACGAGTTCGACGAGTACGTCGACCTGCCGGCTCCGGTGTCCCCGTGACCAGGTGGGATGCGACCGTCACCGAGTCGACCAGTTCTCGGGTCGACCAGTCCGGTCCCACCGTCCGCCTGCTGGAGCCGCGGGAAGTGCCGCTCGGCGGTATCCGCGGCATCCTCGTCCACCGCTCCCTGCCCCAACGTGAACTGCCCATGGTGGGCGCGTGGTGCTTCCTCGACCGGTTCGACGACGAGGAGACCCGGATGCGGGTGCTCCCTCACCCTCACATCGGACTGCAGACCGTCACGTGGCCGATCGAGGGCGTGATCCGCCACCGCGACAGTGTCGCCTCCGACGTCGAGGTGAAGCCAGGGGAACTCAACATCATGACGAGCGGCTACGGCATCTCACACTCCGAGTTCTCGGTCGGTGAGGAGAACGGCCCCATGCGCGGGCTGCAGCTCTGGGTGGCCCTGCCACGCGAGATGGCCACAATCGACCCGTTCTTCGAGCGGTACACCGAACTGCCTGTGTTCGAGACCGGCGGCCTCACGGCCACCGTGCTCGTCGGGCAGCTCGGCGGGATCGCGTCGGATGCCACCGTCTTCACCCCCCTCGTCGGTGCCGACGCCGTCCTCGACGCGGGAGCCACTGCGTCCCTCCCGCTCGAGTCGCACTTCGAATACGCCGTGATGGTTCTCAGCGGCACACTGAACGTCGCCGGGATGTCGCTCATCTCCGGCCCGCTCCTGTATCTGGGCACCGAACGCGAGGAACTCCGGATCTCGAGCAAAGACGGTGCCCGGTTCGTCCTGCTGGGAGGGGTGCCGTTCGGAGACGAGATCATCATGTGGTGGAACTTCGTCGGGCGCAGCCATGAGGAGATCGTGGCGGCCAGGGAGGACTGGGAACAGTCCGCGATCCGGTTCGGTCACGTCGACGGGCACGACGGTGAACGCATCCCCGCTCCGCCTCTTCCTTCGGTGCGCCTCACGCCCAGGAAACGGTGGATGTGAGCCGTCGGGCTCCGTTGTGAATTTAGGCTAGCCTCAGCTAAATTGGTACCCGGGTCAGCCTGAGACCCGACAGAACCCTAGCGAGAGTGCCCATGCGAAACAGCAGCACCCGGCTTCTGCTCACGTGCGCGGCCATCGGCGTCGGTGGCGGGCTCGTCTTCGTCGTGAGCGGATACATCCAGGGGCTCATGGCTGCGACGATTCCGATCCTCTACGGATCGCTGATCGGGGTGTACTTCCTTCCTGGGGTGATCGCGCAATCGCTGCTGCGCCGCGGAGGCGTTGCCCTGCTCACCGGGCTCTTCGCCGGCCTCGTGGCTGCGGCTTTCAGCCCGCAATGGTTCTTCCGCTACCTCGGTGCCGGCATCGCCATCGGGCTGCTCCAGGAACTGCCGTTCGTCGTCACCCGCTACCGGTACTGGAAGGCGTGGATCTTCTACCTCGCCGCCGCGATCGCCGGCCTCGTCTTCGGGCTCGGCGTCTTCGTCGCTGTGGGCCTCAGCCACTTCACCGGTTGGGCCAACCTCATCTACTTCGGCCTCTTCGTCCTGAGCCCGATAGCCGTGACCTGGCTCGGCCGCGTCATCGCTGACCGCCTCGACAAGACCGGAGTGGCCAGGGGCCTGCAGCACGAGATCGACAGACGCACCGGACGCACAGATTTCACGAATGTGCTGATGGTCGCGGCGTGAACCGCTGAGCGCCATGGGAGGACAGTCCGGCCTGCCGCTCAGCGTGCGCGCCGTGAGCATCAGGCACGACGACCGCACGACCAACACACCCGACGACGTAACGTTCACGATCTCCCCTGGTGAGGTCGTTCTGCTCCTCGGTCCGTCGGGCTGCGGCAAGTCGACCCTCGCCCTCTCCGTGAACGGGCTGGTCCCTCACGCTGTGCCCGCCCACCTCAGCGGATCGGTGCTCACCGGGGGTGTCGACACGGCGGATGCCACGGTGGCACGACTGTCGCAGGAGGTCGCGATGGTCTTTCAGGACCCAGACGCCCAGATCGTCACCGGCACCGTTCTCGACGAGGTGTGCTTCGGGCCGGAGAACCTCGGTCTCGACGTGGAGACGATCCTCAGCCGGTCTGAAGCGGCGCTCCGTGCCGTCGGGCTCTGGGAGCGCCGCACCGAGAACCCCGACGTCCTGTCTGGCGGCGGCCGCCAGCGCCTGGGCATCGCCTGCGCCATCGCTATGGAGACCCCCCTCCTCGTCCTCGATGAGCCGACCGCCAACCTGGACCCGGCGGGCATCGATGAGGTCTACACCGTGCTGCGCGACCTCGTCGCCACTGGCGAGAACGCCATTCTCCTGATCGAGCACAACCTCGACGCGTCCATCGACCTCGTCGACCGGGTCGTCGTCCTCGACCGCAGCGGCCGGGTCGCCTTCGATGGACCGACCCGCGAGGTCCTCGCCGACCACGCCGAAGACGTGGCGCGGCTCGGTGTCTGGCTGCCTGTGGCCACGCTGGCGGCGCTGCGACTCCGTCGTGCGGGCGTTGAACTTGCCCCTCTCCCATTGACCGGGGCCGAACTGGCCGCATCGCTCGACGGCATCCTGTCGCTTCCCTCCCCCGACGTCTCACCGAAGCGGGACCGAGCGCAGACGGGATCCGGGATCCGGGTCAGCGGCCTCACGGTGTCTCGCGGCGGTCGCACTCTGCTGCTCGACGTCTCACTCGACATCGATGGCGGCGACTTCCTCGCCGTGATCGGGACGAACGGCGCAGGGAAGACCACTCTCGTCCAGGCGATCGCCGGGGTGACCGCACCGCCGAAGGGACACGTTCGGATCGGCGACCTGGACGCGGCGACCGGAGACATCCGCGCCCTGGCCACGCACGTCGGATTCGTGTTCCAGAACCCGGAGCACCAGTTCATCGAGAACACAGTCTTCGACGAGCTTGCCCACGGCCTCCGCATCGGTCGCGAACGCGATCGCCCGACAGCGACGGAGATCGACGCCCTGGTGACAGCGATGCTCGACCGGTTCGGGCTGGAGGACCTGGGGCACGTGCACCCGTTCCTGCTCTCCGGCGGGCAGAAGCGCCGGCTCTCTGTAGGCACGGCGTTGATCGCCGGCGCCCCCGTCCTCGTGCTCGACGAACCGACCTTCGGCCAGGACCGGGAGCGGGCAGACGAACTCCTCGCCCTGCTCTCCGGGCTGAACCGGACCGGCACGACGATCGTTGCGGCCACCCACGACCTGCAGCTCGTCGCCGAACACTCCAGCCATGTCGCTGTGCTGTCGGACGGCGAGCTTCTCGCGTTCGGTCCGACGGCGACCATCCTCGCCGACTCCGATCTCATCGAGCGAGCAGGAATGCGCCTGCCACCGCTGGCCAGGGCGATGCGACGCGTCACGGCGCACCCCGACTGGCGTTCGGTCACGCGTATCGCAGACCTTCCCGGTGGCGCTCCGTGACACCCGACCCATACGCCGCGATCGACGCGCCGCCCCGCTTTTTCCTTCACCGGTTGAATCCGCTGTCCAAGCTGGCCGCTCCGCTGCCGTTCATGGCGTATCTTCTCGTCGTGCGCGACATCTGGACCCCCCTGCTCTTCCTCGGCTTCGCCCTCGCGACGATCCTCATCGGCGCGCGGCTCAGTGCCCGATGGAGGGTGGCACTTCTGGTCGGCCTTCCCGCCGTCGTCCTCGTCCTGTCGCTGAGCTTCGGCCTGTGGACTGATGCCTCGCGCGTCGACACGACGCCGCTGGTCTTCCAGGTCGGTGAGTACCGCTTCTTCCAGGGCGCGTGGCTGATCGGGCTGGCAACGGCCCTGCGGCTCGCGGCCGTCCTCGCGCTCGCGCTGATCCCCGGTCTGACGACGAACGGTCCGGATCTCGTGCGGTCGATGGTGCAGCACCTTCGCCTGCCGTACCGGGTCGGGTACACGGCTCTCGCCGCGTACCGGTTCGTTCCGCGGTTCCGGCATGACCTCGACCTGATCCGACAGGCACACCGCGTGCGCGGAGTCGTCGGCGGACGCGGTCCTGTCGCCGGCATCCGCCGTTCATTCGGCTATGTGATCCCGCTGCTGGCCGGCGCGATCCGGCACGCCGAGCGGGTGTCGTTCGCGATGGACTCGCGGGCTTTCGGCGCACACGCCACCAGGACGGAACGCCATCTCGTGCCGCTCAGGGCTCGCGACGCCGTGTTCGTGGCCGCGTTCTGGGGAATCGGGATCCTTCTCCTGGTCGTCGCCGCCGGGCTCAGCTGACGCGTTTCACCGACGGATGTGGAAGGCCCCGCAGGATCTCGTGTGACATCCTGCGGGGCCCTTGTTCCTCGATGCGCTTCTTGAGAAAAAGGGTACGCCGACTCCGCCGAAATTCAAGGGGTCACACTGTTGTCCACACCGGTCGTTTTCTACCGTCAATTCTTCGAATCTATGTTCTAATGAAGAGATGAGATGGGACGGACAACAACTCGGCACAGAGGAGCCATCGGCCCTGCCAGGGCTCGCAAAACTCAACAACCTGGTGCGGAGCGTGCAGACGCCCGAGTTCGCCGGCGTGACGTTTCACGAGGTGCTCGCCAAGTCCGCGCTCAACCGCGTTCCACGTCAGTCGCAGATGCCGTTCGGCTGGACGATCAATCCGTACCGTGGATGCAGTCATGCTTGTGTTTATTGCTTCGCGCGACCCACCCACACGTACCTCGACTTCAACGCCGGTGCCGATTTCGACAACCAGGTGGTCGTGAAGATCAACGTGGCCGATGTTCTCGACACAGAGGTGTCGAAGCCGAGCTGGGGCAAATACCCGGTCGCGCTCGGCACCAACACCGACCCCTATCAGCGCGCGGAGGGCCGCTATGCCCTCATGCCAGGCATCATCGAGACGCTGGCGAGATCCGGCACGGCGCTGTCGATCCTCACGAAAGGCACGCTGCTCCGGCGCGACCTTCCGCTTCTCGCCGAGGTCGCGAAAACGGTCCCGGTCGATCTGGCCATGTCGATCGCCATCTATGACGATGAACTGCAGAAGTCGATCGAGCCTGGCACACCATCGGCGAAGGCCCGCCTCGCGACCGTCACGGCCGTGCGCGAGGCCGGGCTCGACTGCAGCGTCTTCCTCATGCCGATCCTGCCGTACCTGACAGACACGAAAGCGCACCTCGATGAGGCGCTCAGGCGGGTCGCGAACGCCGGCGGCACGAGCGTCCTGTTCAGCTCGCTCTATCTGAAGCCCGGCGTGAAGCCGTGGTTCCTGCACTGGCTGGAGCGACAGCATCCGGAGCTGGTCCCGAAGTACCGTGACCTCTACGCGAAGGGGTCGTACGCACCGAAGGAGTATCGGAAGTGGCTCGCGGCACGCATTTCGCCGCTCATCCGCGCCCACGGGCTCGAGCGCGGGCGCGAGGACCCGTCGACAGGCGGCATCCGATCGGCGGCGCTGGGGATGCTCCGTAACGATGCAGGTGAGCGCGTCGCGTTCGCGAGCGACGACGGGTCGACAGGTGCCACGATCCTGGCGGCAACGGAACAACCGATGTTGTTCTGAGATCGACAGCGGATCCGGTGCCGCCTGTTACGTCGCGGAAACAGAGCTGCGCTTGGCTGGAGTCATGGAACACCAACCAATCACCGTCTCGATCGAACGCCGGGTGAACCCCGAACGGATCGACGAGGCCACCACATGGGTCCAGTCCGGAATCCGGATGGCAGGGACATTCCCCGGATTCCTCGGCTCCGGCTGGGTGCGCGCCGGTGCGGCATCCGACACCTGGCACATGCTCTACCGGTTCACCGACGAGTCGACGCTCGACGCATGGGAGGGCTCATCGCAGCGTGTCCGCTGGCTCGACGAGGGTCGCGAGTTCATGGAACAGTCTCGGGTCGAGAAACGGACAGGGATCGAGGGCTGGTTCGACGCCCCATCGGGGCAACAGGCGGATATTGCCGGCCTTCCTGCAACGCCGCCTCGCTGGAAGCAGGCCGCGAGCATCTGGCTCGGCTTCTTCCCCGTCAACCTGGCGTTCACCCTGCTCGTCACGACCTTCGTTCCCGGCTGGGAGCAGCTCGGTGTGTTCTGGCACGTGCTCATCTCGACACTCACGCTCGCTCCGATCATGACGTTCTGGGTGCTCCCGTTCGTCACCCGTCTGATCAGGGGCTGGCTGTATGCCGGCCCTCAACGACTGGCTGTTCCCGAACTCAGTCCTCGATGAGGCGTTTGCCGAGGACGACCACGTCATCAGCGGTGTAGCCGAGCGAGTGATAGAACGCCACCACGTCGCCGTTCGTCGACCGCACCATGAGCATGATCTTGGGGCATCCGCGCTCCACCAGCAGGCGCTCGGCCTCGACCATGAGTGCCCGTCCGGCACCTGCTCCCCTGAGCCCGGGCTGCACGGCCAGGTAGTAGACCCAGCCGCGGTGGCCGTCGAAGCCGACCATGGCGGTTGCCGTCACCCCGGCATCTGTCTCCCCGACGAGGAACAGCTCCGGCTGGGTGGTCAGTTTCCTGTCGATGTCCGCGTACGGATCATTCCACGGCCGGGTGAGGCCACACTGATGCCAGAGCGCGACGACGGCTTCGGTGTCGTCGGTCTGGTCGTTCCTGGTGAACGGGCGAATGCGCATCCGTTCATTCTGGCGTTAACGACGAAGCGGCGGACCGGACCTGGAGGTCCGATCCGCCGCCTGGCGTTTCGCAGCTGTTATCGCGTGAGCTTCGCGTTGGTCATCCGACCGGCGAGCTCTTCGATGATCTCATCACCGGGACGGGCGTTGACGTAGTCGGCCTCGATCTCGGCGCGGCCGAGGAGGTCGGTCATCCGGCGCTGGCGTGCCTTCGGGATGATCGTCACGACGGTTCCGACCTTGCCGGCCCGGCCGGTGCGGCCCGAACGGTGGAGGTAGGTCTTGTACTCGTCCGGCGCGTCTGCCTGGATGACCAGGGTGATGTCGTCGACGTGGATGCCACGGGCGGCGACGTCCGTCGCGACCAGCACGTTGACTCGCCCGGAGGTGAGCTGCGCGAGGTTGCGGGTACGGCGGGCCTGGTTGAGGTCACCGTGAAGCGATACAGCGCGGATGCCTGCATCCTCCAGCTGGTCAGCGAGACGCTCGGCGTATGCACGGGTGCGCGAGAAGATCAGGGTCTTCTCGTTGCGGTTGGCGAGTTCCTCGATGAGGCGGTCCTTGTCGCGGTGCTCAACCACGAGGACGCGGTGGTCGATCGTCGCGGAGGCCTGGTCTTCACCGGCGACCTCGTGGACGGACGGCTTGGGCAGGAACTCCTTGACGAGCGAGGCAACACCCTTGTCGAGCGTGGCCGAGAAGAGCAGCTTCTGTCCGCCGGGGGCGGTCAGGCGCAGGATCCGCTGGACCGGCTCGAGGAAGCCGAGGTCGCACATGTGGTCGGCCTCGTCGAGGACCGTGACGGTGACCTCGGAGAGGTCGAGACGACCCTGCTCGATGAGGTCCTCGATGCGGCCGGGGGTTCCGACGATGATGTCGACGCCGCGCTGAAGTGCACCGACCTGGCGACCCTGCGGCACGCCGCCGTAGATCTGGGTGGTGAACAGGCCGACGCTGCGTGCGATCGGCTGCACGGTGCGGTCGATCTGCAGGGCGAGCTCACGGGTCGGCGCGAGGATGAGGGCACGGGGCTTGCGGCCCATGGCGCGCTTCTTGCCTCCGCCGTTCTCCATCAGCTTCTCGACGAGCGGGGCACCGAAGGCGATGGTCTTGCCTGAGCCGGTGCGGCCACGGCCGAGAACGTCGCGACCGGCGATGACGTCGGGGATGGTCGCTGCCTGGATCGGGAAGGGGCTCGCAGCTCCGAGCTCCGCGAGAGCGGCGACGATGTTGCCGCCGAGGCCGAGGTCGGAGAAGGTCACGCCTTCGACGTCGGTTGCCAGCGTGGCCTGGGCCTCGAGGCGCTCGAGCACGACGTCGTCCTCTGGCGTGAAGTTGCCCTTGGCGTCGCGGTTCGGGTAGAAGTTCTTCTCTGCTCCGGCGTCACGACGAGGACGGTCGTTGCCGAAGTCCTTGCGGGGACCGCGGTCGTCACGGTTGTACGAGCCGCGCTCGGGGCGGTCGCCGTACGAACGCTGCGGGCGGTCGTCGCGGTTGTACGCAGGACGCTCGGTCCGCTCGCCACGGTTGTATGCGGGACGCTCAGTCCGGTTCTCGCGGTTGTACGCGGGACGCTCTGTCCGGTTCTCGCGGTTGTACGCGGGACGCTCTGTCCGGTTCTCGCGGTTGTATGCGGGACGCTCAGTCCGCTCGCCACGGTTGTACGCGGGACGCTCAGTCCGCTCGCCACGATTCTCACCGCGGTTGTACGCAGGACGCTCGGTCCGGTTCTCACCACGGTTGTACGCGGGACGCTCAGTCCGCTCACCACGGTTCTCACCACGGTTGTACGCGGGACGCTCAGTCCGGTTCTCACCACGGTTGTACGCGGAACGCTCAGTCCGCTCACCACGGTTCTCACCACGGTTGTACGCAGGACGCTCGTTGGTGCGGGGAGCCCGCTCGCCGCGGGTGTACGTCGGGCGCTCGCTGCTGCGCGGCGCCTGGGCGTCACGGTCGTAGCGCTCGTCGCGAGGGGCGCGCTGTTCGCGCGGCTCGTCAGAGTGACGGCGGGCGGCACGCTCGTCGGCATTCCAGCGGGCCTTCTTGGGTGCGTCGCCATCGGCAGCGCGGTAGCCGCGGTGGCCGGGGCTGCGGCTCCCTGTGGTCGAGCCTGCCGGGCCGCCGCTCTTACGGGCATAGCCGGGGTCGAAGTTCTTGGCGGGTCGCCCGCCGGCCGGTTTGTTGTTCTTGGGCATAGTACTTTCCGGGTTTGTGTTCATGCATGAATCGCAAGCGCGCGCAGCAGAAACTGCGGCATTCTCATACCCGAGCAGTCGATGGCCGGGACCGTTTCACATCGTGTGAATACGAACGCGTGATCGCGTCGTACAACCGGCCCACCAGACTTACAAAACCCTTCCGCGGTACATCCCGCGGTGTCCAGAGCCGACCCCGCAACATTACCGGAATCATGGCGCCGTGTCACGCACGAATTCAATAAAGAGGCGTTCAATCACATATTCGCGGCAAATCCCCAGATAGCGCGTTCCTCGGAGTACTATTCGGTTACACCCGCCTAACCCGGCGGCGAACCCGAGTCCCGGGCTCGGGACGAACCGAACAAATGGAGGTGGAGCCTTGAGCTTCCTCGCGTTTCTTCTACTCGGTCTGATCGCTGGTGCGATCGCAAAGGCCATCCTTCCTGGAAAACAGGGCGGTGGCTGGTTCATCACGCTGCTTCTCGGCGTTGTTGGCGCACTCCTGGGCGGCTGGCTTGGCGGGCTGCTCTTCGGTGTCGACCTGCAGGAGTTCTGGAGCATCCAGACCTGGCTCGTCGCCATCGTGGGGTCCATCGTCGTCCTGCTCCTCTACGGATTGTTCACTCGTAACTCGCGCAAGGCCGCATAACCTCGGCTCGCGGATCTTCGGATGCCTCCTCGCCACCCGGCGGGGAGGCATCCGTCGTTGAGGCGGCCTCCCCTACATGTGAATGGCCTCCGAACCCCGGCGAGATGTTGAGATCGCCGACGAGGTGGGGAAGGGTGGGACACTTCTATTCGCCTACGGAAGGAAGAGCATGCTCACCCTCACCGAAAACGCAAGCACCATCGTCAAGACCATCACCGTGCAGACGACCGGCACGGAACAAGGCGGACTCCGCATCACCAGCCCCGCAGCCGAAAGCGCAGACCTCTCGGTCGCCGTCGCCGGCGCTCCGGAACCGCACGACGCCGTCGTCGAGGTCGCAGGCGCACGGGTGTTCCTCGAGGAGAACGCCGCAGCCGTTCTCGCAGACAAGATCCTCGACGCCGAAGTGGACGAGGCGGGCGCTGTCCGATTCGCGATCGGCGAGCAGACCCCCGCATAGAGAGTTAAACCTCTCGTAACCGCGGCGAAACAGATCCACGGTTGACTGGCGTCATGACAAGCGCACGCCAGACCGACACCAGTGAACCCGGCCTCGTGACGGTCTCCGTGGAGAGCCCACGCCAGGACGAGGTTCTCACGCTTCTCAGCCTCGGCACGGCTTTCGCCCAATCGCTGTATCCCCCGGAGAGCAACTTCCTCCTGGATGTCGACGAACTCGAACGCCCTGGCGTCTCGGTCTACGTCGCCAGGGACCAGGGCGGTCACGCCATCGGCATGGCCGCCCTCGTCCCGTGGGGCATGGCGGTCACCGAACTCAAGCGGATGTTCGTCCATCCGGACGCTCGCGGTCGCGGAGTCGGTTCCCGCCTGCTCGACACGATGGAGTCGGATGCCAGGGCGGCCGGCCTCCGGCAGATCGTGCTCGAAACCGGCACGCTCCACGCGGCGGCCCAGGCACTCTACACGCGGTGCGGCTACTCGCCGATCCCGCAGTTCGGTCAGTACATCGGCGAGAAGCACAGCTACTGCATGGCCAAGATGCTCTCGCACTGACCGCCCGATGTCGTCCTCTGGTCTGACCCCGACGATACCTGCGGTGGACGCCAGGATGCCGCACGTTCCCTAGCGTCGAGATCGTGCCGCAATTCTGCGTGCCGCGATCGAACGGACGCCATGGACTTCCTCTCCGACGCCCTGCTCGCCACGGTTACCTCGCCATGGGTCTACGCGGTCGTGTTCCTGGCGGTCGTCATCGACGGCTTCTTCCCGCCGGTCCCGAGCGAGACCGTCGTGGTCGCCGCTGCGGCCATCGCCGTGTCGGCGGGGTCGCCGAATCTGCTGCTGATCATCCTGGTCGCCGCTCTCGGCGCCGCGCTGGGCGATAACATCGCCTACCTCATCGGGCGGAGCATCGGCATCGAGCGTTTCCGCTGGATGAGGCATCCGCGAACCGCGAGGGCATTCGGCGCGGCCGCAAGCGGCATCCGCCGTCGCCCGGCTGCGCTCATCCTGACCGCCAGGTACATCCCGGTCGGTCGGATCGCCGTCAACATGACCGCAGGGGCCACGCGCTTCCCACACCGCAGGTTCTTGCCGCTCACCGTTCTCGCCGGAGCGTCGTGGGCGGTCTATTCCGTCTCGATCGGGATGCTCGCCGGGCACTGGGTCAAGGACCAGCCGCTCCTCGGTGCGGCCATCGGCATCGTCATCGCGGTCGCCCTGGGTCTCGTCATCGATCGCGCGACGCAGGCCGTGTCCCGGCGGCGTTCTCAGGCACGCCCACGGATGCGCCGCGACAGCTCGCCGGCCGTGGACGAGACCTCGTCCACCAGGCCGGCCGGGGCCGTGCCCGTCGGGAACGTCACGGCCACTGCGGCCGCAGGCCAACCGACGTGGTCGGTGACGGCGACGGCGACGGATGCCATCCCCGTCGTGACTTCGCCATCCTCGGTGGCAAAGCCCCCTGACGTCACAGTGTCGAGCAGGACACGGAGTTCGCGGTAGCGCGCAGGACCGATGCCCGTGCGATCGACGAAAGCGGCGGCATCCGGGAACAGGGCACGTACCTGCTCCTTCGGCAGATGCGCCAGCATCGCCCGACCGGATGCCGTGAGGTGCGCCGGCAGCCGGACGCCGACGTCTGTGACGAGGTGCGGCCGACGCGGCGCTCGCTCTTCGACGATATACAACACGTCCCGGCCGTGCATGACCGCGAGGTGAGCACTCTCACCGACGCGGTCGACGAGGTCGGCGAGGAGGGGATGGCCGAGCCGGCTCAGCGGTTGCTGCCTCGCGAATCCGCCGGAGAGCTCGAATGCGGCGACGCCGAGCCCGTAGCGCCTCGCTTCGGGCAGGTGCATGACGAAGCCCCGTTCCTGGAGCACGGCGAGCAGGTGGTAGACGGTCGATCTCGGGAGCTCGAGTGCCGCGGCGATCGTCGCGGCGGCCACCGGCCCCCGCTGGGACGCGAGATGCGTGAGTATCCGGAGCGTCGCATCGGCTGCGGGAACTTTGGAGTCGGCCATGCCTGCCTCTCGGGTGATGTTCACAACTGCGGAGATCGTCCCCGAATCGTCGTCGCCAGCGACCGCATGCACCGAATCGCGGAGATTCTCCGCGGTTCGGGACAGCGCCCTGTCTGGGATTCCGGACTGATCCGAGTGTACGGCCGTTGCCGTCCGGCTGCGCGGATGGTCGACTCGACCTATGAACACCGCAGCTCCCCCTTTTGTCGTCTCGGCGGGTGTCGTGACCGTCGGCCGTGCCGGCGTGACCTTCGACGACATCGTCGCCGTCGCCCGCTTCGACGCCCGGATCGAGCTCGACCCCACGGCATTGGACGAGGTTCGCGCGACCCGGCGGATCATCGACGACCTCGCCTCAGACACCGCGGGGCATTACGGCATCTCGACCGGTTTCGGCGCCCTCGCCACGACCTTCATCGACTCCGACCGGCGCAGCCAACTGCAGCAGAGCCTGATCCGCTCCCACGCCGCTGGTTCGGGCCCGGAGGTGGAGCGTGAAGTCGTCCGTGCACTGATGCTGCTGCGGCTCTCCACCCTGATGACCGGGCGCACAGGAGTCCGTTCTCAGACCGCCGAGGCCTACGCCAGGATGCTCGACGCCGGGATCACCCCCATCGTGCGCGAGTACGGGTCGCTCGGCTGCTCGGGCGACCTCGCACCGCTCGCGCACTGCGCCCTCGCCGTCATGGGGGAAGGCGACGTTCGCGATGCGACCGGCGCTGCGCTGCCGGCTGCGGACGCCCTCCGCGCGGCCGGACTCGAACCCGTCCACCTCGCCGAGAAGGAGGGCCTCGCCCTCATCAACGGCACAGACGGGATGCTCGGGATGCTCGTCCTCGCGTTGACCGACCTGCGGATGCTCCTCGCGACGGCAGATGTCGCCGCAGCCATGAGCGTCGAAGCGCTCCTCGGGACGGACGCCGTCTTCGCGGCCGACCTCCACGCCCTGCGTCCGCAGCTGGGCCAGGCCGACTCCGCCGCCAACCTGCGTGCCCTCCTGTCGGGTTCCGCCATCACCGCGTCGCACGCCGGCCCCGAGTGCACGTCGGTCCAGGACGCCTACTCGCTCCGGTGCAGCCCCCAGGTGCACGGCGCAGCGCGCGACACCGCCGACCATGCCGGCCGCGTGGCCGGCCGGGAACTGGCGAGCGCCATCGACAATCCCGTCGTCACCATCGACGGTCGCGTCGAGTCGAACGGGAACTTCCACGGTGCACCGATCGGGTATGTGCTCGACTTCCTGGCGATCGCCGCCGCCGACGTCGCCTCGATGTCCGAACGTCGGACGGACCGGCATCTCGACGTCTCACGCAACAAGGGGCTCCCCCCGTTCCTCGCCTCAGAGGTCGGCGTCGACTCGGGTCTGATGATCGCCCAGTACACGGCGGCCGGAATCGTGTCCGAGCTGAAGCGCCTCGCCGCGCCCGCGTCGGTCGACTCCATTCCGTCCTCCGCCATGCAGGAGGACCACGTGTCGATGGGCTGGGCCGCTGCGCGCAAACTGCGGAAGTCCATCGACGGGCTCGCGCGCGTGCTCGGCATCGAGATCCTCACCGCCGCGCGGTCTCTCGACCTGCGCGCCCCTCTGCGGCCCGCTCCGGCCACGGGTGCAGTGCATGCTCTCGTGCGCACCGTCGCGGACGGCCCAGGCCCAGACCGGTACCTCTCGCCAGAGATCGAGGCCGTGTACGAACTCGTGCGCTCCGGCGCGATCGCGGATGCCGCGGCATCCGTCACGAAAGGACTGAACTGACCATGAGCGAGCCACGCCCCGTCCGTGCCGCCCGCGGCACCACCCTCACTGCGAAGAGCTGGCAGACCGAGGGCCCCCTGCGCATGCTCATGAACAACCTCGACCCCGACGTGGCCGAACGCCCGGACGACCTCGTCGTGTACGGCGGCACGGGCAAGGCGGCGCGCAACTGGGAGTCGTTCGACGCCATCGTGCGCACCCTCGAGTCACTCGAGTCTGACGAGACCCTCCTCGTGCAGTCCGGAAAACCGGTCGGGGTGTTCCGCACCCACGAATGGGCTCCCCGGGTGCTCATCGCCAACTCGAACCTCGTCGGAGACTGGGCCACCTGGCCCGAATTCCGCCGGCTCGAGTCGCTCGGGCTCACCATGTACGGGCAGATGACCGCCGGCTCGTGGATCTACATCGGCACGCAGGGCATCCTGCAGGGGACCTACGAGACGTTCGCGGCCGTGGCGGCGAAGCGGTTCGGCGGGACCCTCGCCGGAACTCTCACCCTCACCGGTGGCGCAGGCGGAATGGGCGGAGCCCAGCCGCTCGCCGTGACGATGAACGACGGCGTCGTGCTCATTGTCGACGTCGACGCCACGCGGTTGCAGCGCCGCGTCGACCACGGGTACCTCGACGAGCTCTCCCCCTCACTCGACGCCGCGCTCGAACGGGTGCTCGCCGCGAAGGCCGACAGGCGGGCGTTGTCCGTCGGCGTCGTCGGCAATGCGGCGACGGTGTTCGCCGACCTGCTCGCGCGAGGCGTCGCCATCGACATCGTCACAGACCAGACCAGCGCACACGATCCACTCTCCTATCTGCCGGAGGGCGTTTCCGTCGATGACTGGCACGAGCTCGCGAGGCGGGACCCGGAGGGATTCACAAATCGTGCTCGCGCGTCGATGGCGAAGCAGGTGGATGCCATGGTCGGCTTCCAGGACGCCGGTGCCGAGGTCTTCGACTATGGCAACTCCATCCGCGCCGAGGCGCAGCTCGGCGGCTGCGAGCGGGCCTTCGACTTCCCCGGTTTCGTGCCTGCATACATCCGCCCCCTGTTCGCCGAGGGCAAGGGGCCGTTCCGGTGGGCAGCACTCTCCGGAGACCCGGCCGACATCGCGGCGACCGATCGCGCGATCCTCGAACTGTTCCCCGATGACGAGCACCTGCACCGGTGGATCACCAAAGCACAGGACAAGGTGCAGTTCGAGGGGCTGCCGGCCCGGATCTGCTGGCTCGGCTACCAGGAACGGCACCTGGCAGGCCTGAGGTTCAACGAGATGGTCGCGTCTGGCGAACTCAGTGCACCCCTCGTGATCGGCCGCGACCACCTCGACTCCGGATCGGTTGCCTCCCCGTATCGCGAGACGGAGGGCATGGCTGACGGATCGGATGCCATCGCCGACTGGCCCCTGCTGAATGCGCTGCTCAATACCGCCTCAGGGGCCACCTGGGTGTCGATCCACCACGGAGGCGGCGTCGGCATCGGCCGTTCGATCCACGCCGGGCAGGTGATCGTCGCCGACGGCACCCCGCTCGCCGCCGAGAAGATCGCCCGCGTGCTCGTCAACGACCCGGGCACAGGGGTCATGCGCCACGTCGACGCCGGATACGACCGTGCGGCCGAGGTCGCCCGCGAACGCGGCCTGCGTGTGCCGATGCTGGAATCCTGATGTCCCACCTGATCACGAACATCGGCCAGCTCGTCACCAACGACCCAGCCCGTGACACACTGCTCGGCATCGTGGACGACGCGGCCGTCGTGATCGACAACGGTCGCATCGCGTGGGTGGGACGAGCCGCACAGGCACCCGCAGCAGACAGCGCGACGGATGCCGGCGGCTCCGCCGTACTCCCCGGTTACGTCGACAGCCACTCCCACCTCGTGTTCGGCGGCGACCGGGCGGCCGAATTCGAGTCCAGGATGACCGGCCGGCCGTACTCGACCGGCGGCATCCGCAGCACGGTGGATGCGACGAGGACCGCAACGGACAACGAACTCCGGTCCCGCCTGGCCGGTTTCATCGACGAGCTGCGCGCACAGGGCACGACGACGGTGGAGATCAAGAGCGGTTACGGGCTCAGCGTCGCCGATGAGGAACGCCTCGTCCGGCTCGCCGCCGAGGTGACGCCTGAGGTGACTTTCCTCGGCGCCCATGTCGTGCCGGCAGAGTTCAGCGGCAGGGGCGACGACTACGTCGACCTCGTCACGGGCGCCATGCTCGACGCGTGTCTTCCTCATGCGCGCTGGGTGGACGTGTTCTGTGAGACCGGCGCGTTCACCGTCGAACAGTCGCGGCGCGTCCTCGAGGCGGGAGCGGCACGCGGGCTCGGCATCCGTCTCCACGCGAACCAGCTCGGAGCGGGCGACGGTGTTCGGCTGGCCGTCGAGCTCGGGGCGGCGAGCGTCGATCACTGCACCGTGCTCAGCGACGACGACGTGGCCGCACTCGCGGCATCCGACACCGTCTGCACCCTCCTGCCGGGGGTCGAATTCTCGACCAGACAGCCGTATCCGGATGCTCGGCGACTGATCGACGCCGGCGTCACCGTTGCCCTGGCCAGCGACTGCAACCCGGGGTCGAGCTTCACCTCGTCGATGGCGTTCTGCATCGCCGTCGCCGTGCGCGACATGGGGATGACACCTGCGGAGGCCGTGTGGGCTGCGACGGCCGGAGGGGCAGCAGCGCTACGGCGCACCGACGTCGGCCGGATCGTCGCCGGCGCGCGGGCCGATCTTCTCCAGCTGCGCGCCCCAGGCATCGTGCACCTCGCGTACCGGCCCGGTGTCCCGCTCGTCGACCGGGTGTGGAAGGACGGCGCGCTCGTCGTCGGCTGAGCGGTGCAACAGGCAGGGCCGACGACTCGCGCGGGCGGTTCGGCCCCGCGCGGGTGGAAAGACACCCGCGCGACGCCGGAAGACCCGCGCGGCGGTCAGCGCGACGCGAGGCCGGCAGCGACCTCGAGCACACAGAGCGCGGCCAGGCGCACGGTGCGCCCGTCAGGGGCGTCTGTGAGCGCGTCGATCTCGGTGATGTCCACCGAACGGACCCGGCGGTCGGACCCTGCGGCCCGCGCCGCTGCCCGCAACTCGTGGGCGGCGATCCCGCCGGGGACGGACGCAGGGCACGCCGGCGCGACAGAGCGATCGCACACGTCGACGTCAAGGTCGACGTGGATCGGGCCTCCGCCAGCCCCCGCGATCTCGAACGCCTCGGCCATGACGTCCCCCATCGGCCTGGCGTGGAGGGCGTCGCGCGGGATCACGGTGATCCCGAGTTCCCGCGCACGTTCGGTGTAGCCCTTCGAGTTGGCGAAGTCCGCGATCCCGACCTGAACGATGCGGCGTCCGTCGAGTCCTGCCTCCACGAGGCGGCGCACCGGGGAACCGTTCGAGATACCGTCCCTGAGGTCGTGGTGGGCGTCGAGCGTGACCAGCCCGGCCGGCGGAAGCTCGCTGCCCCACGCGCCGAGCGCAGCAGGCACCGTCGCGGCGTTGTCTCCACCCAGCGCGACGGTCACGGTCGAGCGCCGAACGGCATCCGCCATGAGCGCTTTGGCGACCGGTTCGCCGTCTGGCCCGTCCGGTTCGACGGCGTCGCCGAAATCGGCGAAGACGAGGTCGTCGAGGTTGCGGCCGTCGAGGGAGGCCGCGAACGGTGCGAACCGTCGAAGCGCCGTCCGCACCGCTGCGGGCGTAGCATGTGCCGACGTCGGCGAGAGCGAGGTGCGCCAGGTCGGGATGCCGACGAGAGCGAGGTCTATCGGCCCGGCGACGTCGGACGGCCAGTCCCCTGCACGGGGCCAGAGCGGATCCTGGGCAAGCGGGGATGTCGACATGGGGGAACGTTAGCAAGCGCGCCGCAGGGAGCGACAGCATCCGGTCGCCGAACCGTCTGCGATCCCGGACACAGCTGACGGGCCACAGGCTGGAAACCCGGACCGAAACGACGCGGACCTGCCGATCGAATGCTGCGCCGCGCGTGATCCGAGGCTCTATGCTCGCCACCATGGATGCAACGGTGCGGTCGGTGGATCGAAGGACCCTCGTCAGATACGCGATCGGTTCGTTGGGGACGGGCGGCTTCGCCACATTGCCCGGCCTCGTGCTCGTCTACTACCTCACCGACACCCTCGGGATCGCGGCACTCGCGGCCGGACTCCTGGTCACCCTGGCGAAGATCTGGGATGTGATCATCGACCCTGTCATCGGCAGCCGCAGCGACCACAGTCTCGCGACGACCGGCTCCAGGCGACGGTTCATGCTGATCGGCGGGTTGACGTTACCCGTGTTCTTCGTGCTGACCTTCGCTGTGCCGCCTGCCCTGCACCCGTGGGGCTCGGGCGCCTGGGTGCTTCTCGCGTTCCTCGCCTGCGCGACCGCGTTCAGCCTGTTCCAGGTGCCGTACATCGCCTTGCCCGCTGAGCTCACCGCGGGTTACAACGATCGCACCAGGCTGCTCACCTGGCGGGTCGTCGTGCTCACGCTCGCCATCCTGCTGTTCGGTGCAGGCGGGCCTCTGCTGCGCGGCCTCGCAGACGACCCCAGACTCGGCTATCTGCTGATGGCGGTCGTGGCTGGCCTCGTCATCGGAGCGGGCATGCTCGTCTCAGCAACCATCGCCCCGCGAGACAAGCCGATCGCCCGGCGAGCGCCCGCCGCTTCCCCCGCAGCAGGCTACCGGGCTGGCCTCGGCGTCCTCAGGCGCAGTGCGCCGTTGCGGGCGCTCCTCCTCACCTTCCTGTTGCAGGGACTCGCCACAGGAATGATGCTCGCTGGTGCCCAGTACGTGGCGACCTGGGTGCTCCGCTCGGAAGGAGCGGTCACCTTACTGTTCCTCGCCCTCATCGCCCCGGCACTCGTGCTCGCTCCGGCCTGGGGACGCTTCGCCAGGCGGGTCGGCAAGGAACGCGCGTTCGCCCTCGCCAGCGTCATGTTCGCGGTCGCTGCACTCTCCCTGCTCGGCCTTCTCTGGGTTCCCGGTGCCTGGGTGTACGTGCCCGTCGCCATCGCCGGCGGAGCGTACGCCGGAATGCAGGCACTCCCCATGGCCATGCTGCCCGACGTCATCTCGCACGACGCCCGCACGAACGGCGAGGGTCATGCGGGGATCTTCGGCGGGGTGTGGACGGCGGGAGAGACCACGGGGATGGCGCTCGGTGCGACAGCCCTCACGGTGGTCCTCGCCATGACCGGCTACGCGGAACGCATCGCAGGCCAGTCCGTCGAACAGTCACCGGTCGCCGTCGCCGGTATCGTCCTCAGCTTCAGCGTCGTCCCCGCAGCGCTCATGATCGTCAGCCTCTTCACCCTCCGCGGCTACCGCCTCAGGAAGGTCGACATCGACATCCCCGCCCAGCCAGGCATCAACCGGAAGGCCACCGCGTGACATCCGCCCTCACTAACACATCCCGCGACATCCTCGGCCGGTTGTCGGCCCTGCGGGAGGCGGATGCCCCCACGCACGGCGGCCGCGTGCTGTCATACGTGTACGACTCCGGGCTGGCGGAGCTCGACGAGCTCGCCGCTGAAGCCATCCGCATCATGCAGCCCGTCAACGGCCTCGACCCGACGACCTTCCCGTCCGTGGCTTCGATGGAGCGAGACATCGTCCGTTTCGCCCGGCGGATGCTGCACGGCGGCGACGACGTGGTCGGCACCGTGACCTCCGGTGGCACCGAGAGCTGCCTGCTCGCAGTGAAGACGGCTCGGGATGTCTGGCGCTCGGCCGGAGGGACCGGCACACCGCGCATGGTCGCACCTGTCACGGTTCACGCTGCGTTCTCGAAGGCTGCCCACTACTTCGGTGTCGAGCTCGATCTCGTTCCCGTCGACGCGGACGGACAGGTCGACGCAGGACTCATGACAGAGCGCTTCGGCGCAGACGTCGTCCTCGTCGTGGTCTCCGCTCCCGCGTACCCGCACGCGTCCCTCGACCCGGTGACGGAAGTCGCGGCCGCGGCATCCGCAGCAGGAATCGCCTGTCACGTGGATGCCTGCATCGGCGGCTGGGTGCTGCCGTGGTGGGGTGCGCTCGAGCCGTGGGACTTCGCTGTGCCAGGCGTGACGAGTATCTCGGCCGACCTGCACAAATTCGGCTACGCGCCGAAGGGAGCATCCGTGCTCCTCCAGCGCGGACGCGACCGCCAGCGCTCCCAGTATTTCGCCACCCGCCGCTGGCCCGGATACCCGGTGGTGAACGCCACCATGCTCGGCTCGAAGTCGGCAGGAGCGCTGGCAGCGGCGTGGGCGATCGTCGAACGGCTGGGTGAGTCAGGGTTCGCCGAGCTCGCCGCATCCTGCCGGCGGTCGACGGATGCCGTCGTCGCGGCAATCGGCGCCATCGACGGACTCCGCGTGGTCGGCGACCCGGTCGGACCGCTGTGCGCCGTCGCGACGGACGAGTCGGTACCGGGCGAGCGCCGCGTCGACCCGCACCACTGGGCGGACCGGGTGCGCGGGCACGGCTGGCTGCTGCAGATGCAGCCGGGCCTCGCGCAGCAGGACGGAGTGCCGCTGCCTCACACCACCCACCTCACGATCACGCCGGTCACCGAGTCAGTGCTCCCTGCGCTGCTCGCCGCCCTCGAGGCGGGTGCAGATGAAGTCCGCGGGGTTCCGGCTGCAACAGCCACCCAGGTCGTCGCCGCGCTCCCCGGCGGGTTTGCGGAAGCGGTCTCCGGGCTCGCTGGCCGGACCGATCCACTCACGTCCGCTGAGGCATCTGCCCTGCTGGCCGAGCTCGGGATCGGCTCCGGAGGATCGGTGCTGCCCGGGCAGATGGCTCCGCTGCTCGCGCTGATCGAGTCTCTGCCTGCCCCGCTGACCGAACGCCTGCTGATCGAGCTCCTGGCCGGGCTCGTCGACCCGTAGCCGCGCGTACTCACCCGTTCCGGTCGCACTCACCAGGTACGCCGGGTGAGTGCGTCCGGAACGGGTGAGTGGACCGTGCGACCGGAACGGATGCTGTCGCTAGGCCTCGACCGCTGCGTCCCGCGCCGCCCGGCGGGCGAGTCTGCGCTCGCGCGCACCCTCGACGAGGTTGTACAGCGTCGGAAGCACGATCAGGGTGAGGAAGGTCGACGACACGAGTCCGCCGATCACGACGATCGCGAGCGGCTGCGAGATGAACCCGCCACTTCCTGTGAGCCCGACGGCCATCGGCACGAGCGCGAAGATCGTGGCGAGCGCGGTCATGAGGATCGGGCGGAGCCTGCGACTCGACCCGTGCCTCACCGCCTCGACGACGCTCATGCCGCGGTCGCGGTACTGGTTGACGAGGTCGACGAGCACGATGGCGTTCGTCACGACGATGCCGATGAGCATCAGCACACCGATGAGGGATGCCACACCGAGCGGGACGCCCGTGATCACCTGCAGCCCGATCGCACCCGTCGCCGCGAACGGGATGGACACGAGGAGGAGCAGAGGCTGACGGAGCGACCTGAACGTCGCCACCATCACGACGTAGACGATGAGGATGGCGGCGAGCATGGCCAGTCCGAGCTGCTGGAACGCCGTGGACTGGTCGGCAGTGACGCCGCCCAGGCTCGCGGTCGCTCCGCCAGGAAGGTCGAGCGAGGCGACGGCCTCTGACACCTCTGCGCTTGCGGTGCCGATGTTGTCGCTGGACGGCGTGATCGACACGGTGGCCGAACGCTGGCCGCGGACGGTGGTGATCGACGACGGGCCGTCGACCTCGCTGACCGTGGCGAGCGAATCCAGACGGACCGGACCGAGCACGGTCGGCACGGTGAGCGCCGCGAGTTCGGCGATCGTCGTCGGCGGGGTCTCGGCGGCGATGTAGATCGTCACCGTGGTCTCGTCGATGACGATCGTGCCCGCTGTGGCCGGCTGCATGGCTGCGGACACGAGGCTTCCGAGGGCGACCTCGGAGTAGCCAGCCTCAGCGGCGTCCAGCCTGTCGACCTCGACGGCGATGTACGGCCGCGACTCGCTGAGGTTGTTGGTGACCTGGCGCATGCTCCCGAGGTCCTCTGCGGCCTCTGTCACGGCATCCGTCGCCTCGCGCAGGATCTCCTGCGTCGGTGCGGTGATGTCGATGTCGATGTCGCTCGACGCTCCAAAGCCTCCGGCAGAGGCGACCTCGATCTCGCCTGCGCCTTCGATGTCGGCGAGTTCGGTGCGCACCTCCGCCTGCAGGGCTTCCTGGTCGGCGTTCTCATCGGTCGTGATCGAGTAGGTGATGCTCCCTGAACCGCCACCGACGAAGGCGTCGCGCAGCGCGCTGCCAGACGATCCGATGGACAGCTGGACGATCTCGATGCCGTCGATGTCGCGGAGGACGTCCTCCACCTGCGTTGCTGCGGCATCCTGGGCTTCGAGGCTGGTGCCGACCGGGAGCTTCTGTGACACGGTGAGCGTGTTCTGCCCGGAGTCGCCGAGGAAGTTGGTCTTCATGAACGGCACGAGCGCGACCGTGCCCGCGAGCACGAGAACGGCGAGCAGGATCGTCACGACGGAGTGCTTGAGGGTCCAGTTGATGACCGGGAGGTAGCCCTTCTGCAGCCGGGTGGGGTGCTCGAGCTCATCCTCGTCCTCCATGCCCGTCTTGCGCGCCCGCCTGGTGCCCGGTGCGGCGACCGCTGCGACGACGGGGGCTTCGGCGGGGGCGGCAGTCGGCTCAGCTGGAGCCTCATCAGCGACGAGCACAGCGGCCTCAAGGCGCTCAGGGCGCTCGGGGGCGACCAGGTACTTCGCGTCGACGATCGCAGGCGATGCCGAGACGCCAGCTGGCAGTGTGCGTTCAGGAACCGGGATGCTCTCCGGTTCGTCGGCGACGTCGACCGGCGTCGCAGCAGCAGCCCGTGCGGCAGCGGCATCAGCCTTCGCCGCCTTCCTGGCGTCTGCTCGGGACACCTTCGCCGGGCGTGCATCCGCCGGAGCCGTCGCTGCCCTGGCCGCCTTGGCTCGGAGGAACCAGTACGCCAGCACGGGGACGATCGTCAGCGAGACGAAGAGGGAGGCGACCAGCGCGATCGTCACGGTGAGCGCGAACGGTCGGAACAGCTCGCCGGTCATGTCGCCGACGAAGGCCAGCGGCAGGAACACGGCCACAGTGGTGATCGTGGATGCCGTAATCGCCCCGGCGACCTCACGCACAGCGGTGATGATGGAGAAGGCGCGCCCGTCCGGGCTCCTGTCACGGGCCGCGGTCATGTGCCGCTTGATGTTCTCGATGACGACGATGGAGTCGTCGACGACCCGGCCGATCGCGATGGTGAGCGCGCCGAGGGTGAGGATGTTGAGCGTGTACCCGGTCGCCTGCAGCCCGATGAACGTGATGAGCACCGATGTCGGGATCGAGATGGCCGTCACGAGGGTGGCGCGGATGTCGAGCAGGAAGATCAGGATGATGAGCACGGCGAACGCGAGGCCGAGCAGCCCCTCTGTGGCGAGCGACTCGATCGATTCCTCGATGTACGGAGCCTGGTCGAAGACGACCACCAGCTCGACGTCGGAACCGAGGGCCTCTTCGAGGTCCGGGATGAGCGCGCGGACGCCGTTCGAGACCTCCACGGTGTTCGCGGCAGGAAGCTTGGTCACGGCGATGGTCAGTGCCGGCTCGCCGTTGACGCGGGAGATGCTCGTCACCGGGTTGTCGGTCAACGCGACGGATGCCACGTCGCCGATGACGACGACCTCGCCCGGTTCCGTCTGTCCGACGAGGGGCAGCGCGGCGATGTCGTCGACCGAACCGAGTTTGGATCCCGTCTGCACGGCGAAGGTGCTGTCGTCCTCGGTGATCTGCCCTGCTGGGAGCAGCACGCCGTTCTGCTGGAGGGTCCGGCTGATCGCCGTCGAGGTGAGACCGGCATCCTGAAGCCGGGAGTCATCAGGGGTGATGGTGACCCTCTGGCCGACGTCGCCGACGAGAGCGGCTTCGCGCACGCCGTCCACGTCCTCGATGTCAGGGACGGCGGTCCGGCTGAGCGCCTCGGAGAGGGCGTCGGTGTCGTCGCCGCTACCGGTGGCGGCGATCTGCAGGACCGGGAGGTCGTCGAGGCTTCCTGAGAGAACCTGCGGGTCGACGTCCGCAGGAAGCTGCGACTTGATCCTGTTGATGGCCTGGTTGATCTTCTGCTCGGCCGTGGCCAGGTTGGTGCCGTAGGTGAAGGTCGCCGAGATGAGGCTCAGGTCGGTCGAGGATGTCGCGCTCGTCGATTCGAGACCGGCGACACCCTGGATCGCGGTTTCGATGGGCGTGGAGACGTCGTCGTTGACGACCTCCGGCGCTGCACCGGGGTAGTTGGTCACGATCGCCAGCTGCGGGAACTGCACGCTCGGGGCGAGCTCCTGCTTGAGGCTGACCAGCGCGATCCCGCCGAACACCGCTGCGACGATCGTGACAAGGGCGATGAGCGCCCGGTTTCTCATGCTGAGGACGGCGAGAGCGTGCACGGGTCTCCTGAAGACGATGCGATGGATGCCGCGAACGCGACGAGCGAGACGGATCTGCGCCGCTCAACCAGTGAAATTCTGTCACAGTCCCACCGCTCTCAGGCACGGATTCGCGGCGAAACTCCAGCCTCAGAAGCAGGGGCAGCTATCAGACGACTCCGGCGAGCAATGCGGAGTCAGGGACGGGCGCTCGCATGATCGATTGCCACGCGGTCGCGAGCGCATCGATGGCCGCTTCGGTGTCTGCCACCGGGTAGGTGATCGGGATGCGGATAAACCGCTCGAACGCCCCGTCGATGCCGAATCTCGGCCCGGCGGCGATGAGCAGACCCTGGCTGCGGGCCGCGAGGGCGAGCTGTGAACTGACCGGGGCACCGAGTCCCACCCAGGCCGCGAGTCCGCCGGAGACGTGCGGCACCTCCCAGTGGGGCAGTCGCTCCGCCAGGAGCCGTTCGACACGATCCCGTGTGGCGCCGAGCTGTTCACGCCGGGTACTGAGGATGTCGGCCATCTCGGGCAGGAGCTCCAGCACGGTGAGCTGCTCGAGCACGGGAGTGCCGAGGTCTCCGACCGATCGCGCCGCGACGAGTTTGCGGATGACGCCGCGGTCGGCGCGGATCCAGCCCAGCCGCAGCCCGCCCCACGCGGTCTTGCCCACGGACCCCACCGTGAGGATCTTCGCCCCGGCGTCATCCGACGCCGCGAACGGGAGGAACGGTGTTCCGCTGTCGATGTCGAGTTCTGCCGTGGTCTCGTCGATGACGAGCACGGTGCCCTGCCTCGCGGCCGCCCGGCAGACGCGCCTGCGGGCGTCGACGGACATCGTGGCGCCGGTCGGGTTGTGGAAGTCGGGCATCAGATAGGCGATCGTCGGCGACGACCGGTCGATCGCCTGCTCGAGGTCGTCGGTGTTCCAGCCGTCTTCGGCGGTGACGGCGACAGGAACGAGACGCGCTCCGGCCGAACGCAGCGCGTCGTGGGCGTGGGGGTACGTCGGATGCTCGATCACAGCCCGGTCCCCGCGGGAGAGATGCGTTCGCGCGATCAGCCCGATGGCGTGCTGCGCACCCAGCGTCACCATGATCTCGTCCGGCGAGGTGGGCAGCCCGGCGTCGATGTACCGGTCGGCGATCGCCGCCCGGAGCTCTGGCAGGCCGATGGTGTCGTAGTCGAACCCGTCGACGTAGTGGATGAGCCTGGCGGCGGCGCGCTGGGCGGCTTCGGTCACCTGTGGAACCGCGGGGAGGGCCGCCTTGCTGAAGTCGAGGTAGCCGGGGCTCGTCGCCGGGCCGGGGCCGGGGCGCACACCGGGAAGCTGGGCGACGCTGCCAGACCCGCGGACACTCTCGAGGTAGTCGCTGTCCCGCAGTTCCCGGTATGCGGCGGTGACGGTCGTCCGGCTGACGTCGAGACGCTCGGCGAGGTCGCGTTCGGCCGGCAGTCTGGTGTCGGCAGGGATGCGACCGTCGAGGATGAGCAGGCGGATGCGATCGGCCAGGCTCCGGTAGGCGGCGTCGTCTGTGCGCCACCGACCGAGAAGCGCCGCGAGCGCGCGAGCCGTGATGTGGACCTCTGCCATGAGGCCACTATAGGCAGATTGGCCTCTTGATAGAAGGCCAATTATCAAATTGGATTGGACATATGATTCGCCGCACCGTCCAATTGTTGATTGGCCTCCTGCTTTACGGCATCGCGCTCGCCCTGATCATCCGCGCCGCCATCGGCGTCGCCCCGTGGGACGTGCTCACCCAGGGCATCTCGCTGAAGACCGGCTGGGGCTTCGGTGTGATCACGATCGTCGTCGGCGCAGTCGTCCTCCTGTTCTGGATCCCGCTCAAGCAGAAGCCGGGCGTCGGCACCGTCCTGAACGTGCTGCTCGTCGGTCCCGCCGCGGACCTGGGCCTCTGGCTCATCCCGGCAGACCTCGACCTGTGGGTGCGGATCCTGCTGTTCCCGGCCGGCCTGTTCGTGCTCGCCCTCGCCACCGGCCTCTACATCGGGGCGCGTTTCGGACCCGGCCCTCGTGACGGGCTGATGACCGGCATCCACGAACGCACCGGCTGGCCGATCTGGGTCGGACGCACGGGCGTCGAACTCGTGGTGCTCGCGGCCGGCTGGATCCTCGGTGGGAACGTCGGCGTCGGCACCGTGCTCTTCGCCCTCCTCGTCGGGCCACTCTGCAACATCACGATCCCGTGGTTCCGGATCACGCTGCCGGGTGACGTCGTCACAGATGACCGCCTCGAAGGGTCGGTCGAACCGAGCGAACCTCTCGTGGACTCCCCCGCCAACTAGCCTGACGGGTGAGTTCTCGACGCCGACCCGCGAGTCGACAGTCGCGGCATCCGCCCCTGAGGACGGATGCCGCGACACCGGACTAGAGGTTTCGTTCGGCGTACACCGCGAGGGTGTCGCGCACGAACTCAGCGCCCTTGAGGCCGCCATAGTTCGCTCCGAAACGCTCGTCAGCCACGTACATCTCGCCGAGCCCTGTGACGTATTCCTTCACAGCGCCGGGAGTTCCGGGGATCGCCGCCAGCCACTCGACGTGGCGCCTGGCGATCGCCTGCGCCTCGTCACTCTCGGGGGCGATTCCGGATTCTGCTGCCGAGATCCAGTCGGTGCCGAGCGTCGCGGCTCGCGCCTTCCACTCGGCCTTCTCGGAATCGGTCATCGAACGCCACCAGGAGTCGCTCCTGGCGTAGGCGTCCTTGCCCCAGCGTTCCTCGACCTCGTCCTTGTACTGCGTGTGGTCGAAACCATCGAACATGTTCTCTGCCATCAGTTGTTCACCTCCTTCCAGTTTGTTGAGGGTGTCCTCCACCGCAGCGATCTGCAGCGTGAGGCGGTCCTGTTCCCGTCGCAGCCAGTCGAGGTGGGTGCGTAACGCGCCCGTCTGGTCGGCTGACTGGGCCAGCACATCGGCGATGGCTGGGAGGCCGAGCCCGAGGTCCCGCAGCAGGAGGATCCTCTGCAGACGCACGAGTGCGTCCTCGTCGTAATAGCGGTAGCCGTTTGGACCGATCCTCGACGGCTCGAGCAGCCCGACATCGCCGTAGTGCCGCAACGCGCGGCTCGTCGTGCCTGCGTGACGGGCGATCTCCTGAATGGACCAGTCCATGCGGCCTCCTTCCTTCGTGGTGTGATCCCACGCTAAAGGTTGACGCTGCGTCAATGTCAAGCAGAGATCCAGCCTCGAATTGCGGATGCCGTTGCTGTGGCGAATAATCGCTCCCACACGCTTCCGCTCTCCGATTGGACCGCAATGGACACCATCACCGTCGCCGACCTCGCCCAGCTCCCCGACGCCGCGATCATCGACGTGCGCGAGCCGGACGAGTTCAGCCTTCTCCGAGCCGTCGGCGCCGTCAGCATCCCGATGAGCCAGTTCGTCGACCGCATCGACGAGCTGCCTGCGGACGAGACGCTCTACATCATCTGCGCGTCAGGGGTCAGGAGCGCGAGTGTCGTCGACTACCTCGGAGGCCGGGACTACCGCGCAGTTAACGTCGAAGGCGGCACGTACGCCTGGCGGGATTCCGGACTGCCCATCAGCGAGGGCTGAGTTTCCTGAGCGTTCCTCGAGAGGGTCTTGCTCTTCTTCCAAACGCGATATATCGTGAATTTGAGAAATCGCGATATATCGTGATCCGCGACCGGTCTCCGACCGGCAGGAGAAGGAAGAGCAATGGCACTGGAAAAATGGATCGTGCTCCCCGGGGAGTCACGTGTCATCGACATCGAGCTGGTACGCAAACTCAAGGTCGGCCTCATCGGCGGCCAGATCGACATCATCGGTCACGATGAGCAGTCCGCGCGCGTCGAAGTTCACAGCGTATCCGGGAAGGACCTGAAGATCTCGATCGACGGAGACGTCCTCGAGATCGACCACCCGCAGCTCGGCTGGGAGAACTTCCTCGACGTCTTCAAGTCGTTCGGGCAGAACTCCGCGAAGGCGGAGATCAGCGTTCTCGTTCCTCGCAGTGTCGCCCTGACCTTCGGCATGGTCTCGGCGAGCGCCCTCATCTCAGGGCTCGAGACGAGTGCCAGCCTGTCGACGGTGACGGGAGAGCTCCAGGTGGAGGGCGTGACAGGCGACCTCGATCTCAAGAGCGTCTCAGGCGAGATCAGCGTGCAGTCGCACACCGGGGCGATCAACGCCCACACCGTATCTGGCGACATCACCGCTTCAGGCAACATCACATCGCTCTCGAGCGATGGTGTCTCTGGCGACGTCTTCATCGATGCACTCGGTCACACCGACCGGATCTCCACAAACACGGTGTCAGGCAACCTCACCGCGCGCCTCGCCGCGGATGTCGGTACGCGGTACGTCGTCAACACGGTCTCAGGGACCCTTCAACTCGACAACTCCGTGATCAAGGGAACGAGGGGCCGCGGCTTCAAGAGCACGACGGAAGGAGATGGCAACTTCTACTCCGATGTCATCGCCAACTCGGTCTCGGGGAACGTCACAGTGATTCGCCGCTCAGACGACGCCCCGGCGGACGACGACGCCGACGCCGCCTTCAGCGCAGGTGGCCTGGCATGACCCCCGTCTTCAGCCACGGAAGCCTCCGCCTCTACTTGCTCAGCCTTCTGGCCGAAGGGCCCAAACACGGCTACGAGTTGATCCAGTCGCTGTCCGACCGCTTCGGCGGGACCTACTCTCCGAGCGCGGGGACGATCTACCCCCGACTGGGCAAGCTGGAGGACGAAGGACTCGTCACCAAGGAGAGCGACGGCAGGAAGACCGTGTACTCGATCACCGATGCCGGGCGCCGTGAACTGGCAGACCGCCAGGGCGACCTCGACGCGATCGAACTCGAACTCACCGATTCGGTACGCCGACTGGCCGACGAGGTGCGCACAGGGGTCACGGATGCCATGCGCAGCCTCAAGGCCGACCTCGCGTCTGCGGCACGCCAGGCGAAGCAGGGCTCGTCGAGCGCTCCGTTCGTCTCCACCGAAGCCCCAGACCCCCGGACGACGAGTCGCATCGCCCTCCACGACGCCGACGTGGTCATCTCCACGTTCCGGCAACAGCTCCGCGCCGACCTCAGGACGCAGGTGCTGGCCGGGGCCCTGACCGACGCCACCGTCCGTCAGCTGCGCGACGACCTCGACCGCGTGAGAGACGGCATCCGGGCGACATTCGGCACGACCACCGAGTGACGTCCCCCTTGGTGTGGGCGGCCTGCAGCGGCCGCTCACACCAGGGTTGGATTCCCTCGCTTGACAGCGCGCGGCGAAAGAGTAATGTTCTCGCTCGTGACTAATGAGGGTAAAGAACCCGGGTCTGACAGCCGAACGGCGAAACGCCTTCTCCTCGGCGAACCACTCCCCACTGACAAACTCGAAGGACAACTGCTCCCCAAGCGGCTCGCCCTCCCCATCTTCGCCAGCGACGCACTCTCGAGCGTGGCCTACGCGCCGCAGGAACTTTTGATGATCCTGATGCTCGGAGGGCTGGCGTTCCTGAGCTTCGCGCCCTGGGTCGCCGCGTGCGTGGTGATCCTCCTCGTCGTCGTCGTCGCCAGCTACCGGCAGCTGATCAAGGCGTACCCATCGGGCGGCGGGGACTATGAGGTCGCGCACAAGAACCTGGGCGAGAAGGCCGGCCTGGTCGTCGCCTCAGCGCTGCTCGTCGACTACGTCCTCACCGTCGCCGTCTCCGTGGCATCCGGTGTCGACAACATCATCTCGGCCCTCCCGGAATTGAACCCGTGGCGAATCGAACTCGCCGTCGGCTTCGTCCTGCTGCTCATGGCGGTCAACCTCCGCGGCGTCAGGGAGTCGTCCAAGGCCTTCGCTGTGCCGACGTACCTGTTCATCGGCAGCGTCTTCGTGATGATCGTGGTCGGCCTCGGCCGCACGCTGCTGGGGGACGCACCCGTCGCCTCGAGCGCGGGGTTCACCGTCGAGGGCGAGGATCTCAGCCGAGCCGCCTTCGTCCTGCTCTTGCTCCGTGCCTTCTCCAGCGGCTGTAGCGCTCTGACCGGCGTCGAGGCCGTGTCGAACGGAGTGCCCGCGTTCCGTAAACCCAAGATCCGCAACGCACAGTCGACACTGGTCCTCATGGGAGGGACGGCCATCGTCCTCTTCGCCGGGCTCACCGCCGTCGCCCTCATCGCGCAGGTGCACTACGCCGAAAACGCCTGCGACCTCGTCGGCTTCGCGAACTGCGAGACCGAGCCGCAGCCGAGCCTCATGGCGCAGGTCGCTGCCGGCGTCTTCGGCCAGGGCAGCATCCTCTTCTTCGTGATCCAGGCGGCGACGGCGTGCGTCCTCCTCCTGGCCGCCAACACGGCGTTCAACGGGTTCCCGCTGCTGGGCGCAGTCCTCGCGCGGGACGGTTACGCACCGAAATCCCTGAACACCCGCGGCGACCGGCTCGTCTTCTCGAACGGGATGATCCTGCTCGGGCTGGCCGCATGCGCCATCCTCATCCTCTACCAGGCAAGCCTCACCCAGCTGATCCAGCTCTACATCATCGGCGTCTTCGTCTCCTTCACCCTGGGCCAGACCGGCATGGTGAGGCACTGGATCAGGATGCTTCGAGCCGGCGAAGGGAAACGTTCAGAGATCTGGCGAGGGCTCACCATCAATGCAGGAGGAGCGCTGCTCACCGCCGTGGTCCTGATCGTGGTCACCGTGACGAAGTTCACGCACGGTGCGTGGCTCGTCTTCGTGCTCATGCCGGTGCTGTACACCCTCATGCTCGGCGTGAACCGGTACTACCGCGATGTCGACAAGGAGATCGAGGTCGACGCCACGACCACGTTCGGCGCCGACGGCGACCACGCCATCGTGCTGATCGGCAAGATGCAGAAACCCGCCCTCAAGGCGCTGGACTACGCCATCGCCGCCAGGCACGAGTCGATCGCGGCCGTGCACGTCTCCACGGACGAGGATTCCACGCGGCTGTTGGAGCAGAAGTGGGCCGAGCAGGACATCCAGGTTCCGCTCGTCATCCTCGACTCGCCCTACCGCGACTACGCCGTTCCGATCATCAAATACATCAAGAAGTACCGCGACGAGCATGGTCCGACAGTCTTCACCGTCTACCTGCCGCAGTACATCGTCGGTCATTGGTGGGAATCGCTCCTCCACAACCGGCGGGCCAAGCGAGTACGCAACCAGCTCATGCTTGTGCACGGTGTGGCCATCGCGCTCGTGCCGTGGCTGCTCGACTCGTCCGAACTGATCTACGGCAGGCGCTCACGTCCGCTGCCAGGGCAGGAACGCCGCGGTGAGCCCGTCCGGCCGGTGAAACGGTCTCCGCATCCGTCTGCCGGCGAAGCAACGAGCGACCGCAGCGGCCCGAAGTAACGGAGCAGGCGAGCGAGCCAGCAACGATCGCCCATACCCGCGTCGTCGGCCGTTCCGCTCGGGGCGCCATGCTAAGATCGAGGTTAGTCTTTATCGTTCCCTGGTGGGTGAAAACCATAGGGCGGATCTTCACCGCCCCGCTACTAATTCGTAAGGGGGTCTCGCATGGGGCGTGGCCGTCAGAAGGCAAAGCACACCAAGATCGCGCGTGAGCTGAAGTCGTTTAGTCCTGATGTGAACTACGACGCTCTTGAGCGCGAGCTCACGGGTCATTCGCACGACGACGCCTACAGCGACGAGGCGGCGAAATGGTCGGAGTACACCGACGACTATCCGGCAGGCGAACCCAAGCGGGCCTGACCTCGGGTTCTCCCTCCGCTAGGCAGACTCAGCCGACTTCGCTTTACGGGCGTTCCACCATGCCCAGAAGCGCGCCAGCATCCGCTTGAGGGCTCCGGCCGAGCGGCGCGCCCAGCTGAACTCAGTGCCGAGGATGGCGAGGCCGAGGAATACGATCAACCAGCCGGGCCCTGGAAGCGGGACCAGCAGAAGGCCGACCACGGCGATGCCGCCTCCGATGGTGCCGACGGCGAACCGGTATGCGGTCCGTAACCCCGGCCGCTTCTCGACCCACGCGCGGGCGGCCCTGAGCATCCGGCGAATCGGCCGGTCGGGGTTCTCCCCCTCGGCGATCTCGCGGCTCAGCTCTCCTTCGGTGACCATGAGGTCACGCTATATCGCAAGTCTGGGTTTTTCCTACGAGGCGGTGGCGAGGACGACCACGATGATCGCGCTGGCGACGGCGAGGACGCCGGTGCCGCCGGCCACGGCCATCAGCAGCTCATCCCTGGCTCGCTGGCGGACCTCGCTGAACGCGCTCGCGCGCCGTTCGTTGTGTCGCGATAGCGCGCTCATTCTCGACCTCTCTTCGAGTTCGACTGTGCCACGAAGGCGTGGCCTTCACCGGAGCATTGACAACGGCACTCGCGTGGGATACGGCGCGCACCAGTGACCTCAGGCACGCCGAGCGAGCCACCACACCGTGTTGTGCTCTGGCTAGGAGAGCTGGTTGCGCTCGACCCAATCGAGGTACTCGGGGGTGACCGTGCCGGTGACGTACTCGCCGGTGAAGCAGCTCATCTCGAGGTCGGTCACGTTCGACCCCTGGATGATCGCCTGCTTCATGTCTTCGACCTCCTGGTAGATCAGGCGGTCGGCGCCGAGCTCGCGGCCGATCTCGGGAATCTTGCGGTTGTGCGCCACCAGTTCTGATCGCGAGGGCATGTTGATGCCGTACACGTGCGGGTACCGGACGGGAGGTGCCGCCGAGGTGAACGTGACCTTGTTGGCACCTGCGGCCCGAGCCATGTCGACGATCTCCTTCGAGGTCGTCCCCCGCACGATCGAGTCGTCGACGATGAGGATGTTCTTGCCCTTGAACTCGGTCGACATCGCGTTGAGCTTCTGCCTGACGCTCTTCTTGCGCTGCGCCTGCCCCGGCATGATGAAGGTACGGCCGACGTAGCGGTTCTTGTAGAAGCCCTCGCGGTATTCGATGCCGAGCTTCTGCGCCACCTGCATCGCCGCAGGGCGGGACGAATCGGGGATCGGCATGACGACGTCGATGTCGCCCATCGGCGTGTGCTCGGCGATCGTGCCGGCGAGACGGTCACCGAGCCGCAGCCGGGCCTCGTAGACCGAGATGCCGTTCATGACCGAGTCAGGGCGGGCGAGGTAGACGTATTCGAACGAGCACGGAACCAGCCGCGGGTTCTTCGCACACTGGCGCGAGTACATCTCACCGGACGTGGTGATGAAGATCGCCTCGCCTGGCGCGACCTCGCGGACGACCTCGTAGCCGGCGCTCTCCAGGACGAGAGACTCGGAGGTGACGATCCACTCGTCGCCGACGAGGCCGGCCGAGCGGTGCCCGAGAATGAGGGGGCGGATGCCGAACGGGTCGCGGAACGCCAGCAGGCCGTGCCCGGCGATCATGGCGATCGCGGCGTATGAGCCTTCGACGCGCTCGTGGACCTGTGACACAGCGGTGAAGACCTGGTCCGGGTCGAGTTCGAGCCCGGTGATCTGCGACTGCAGCTCGGTGGCCAGAACGTTCAGCAGCATCTCGGTGTCGCTCGTCGAGTTCACGTGCCTGCGGTCGATGTGGAAGAGATCGTCCGCGAGTTCACGGGTGTTCGTGAGGTTGCCGTTGTGCACGAGGATGATGCCGTACGGCGCGTTGACGTAGAACGGCTGGGCTTCCTGCTCGTTGTCCGCGACGCCCTTGGTGGCGTACCGAACATGGCCGAGGCCCATCTTTCCGAGGAGCGAACGCATGTCACGCGTCCTGAACGCTTCGCGGACCTGGCCCTTGGCCTTGTGGATGTGGAACGTCGGGCCGTCAGCGGTGGCGATGCCCGTTGAGTCCTGGCCCCTGTGCTGCAACAGCAGCAGCGCGTCGTAGACCTGCTGGTTGACGGGCTCGGGTGAGACGATGCCGACGATGCCGCACATACCTAGCGGGCTCCTTGCGTTGCGGTGGTGTTAATGGGAGTAGCTTCCGACCAGGCGGACGGCGCCGCCGTCGACACCCTTCGCACCCTGCTCGAAACCGGTGAGGTCACGGGCTCCGGTGTGAACGGTTCCGACCTGCCAGGCGGGGATGCCGCCTGCGGTGAGGTCGGCGGTGATCGCAGAAGCCGAATCCGCCCTGACGACCGCGAAGAAGCCGATCCCGAGGTTCCAGGTGCCTTCGGCGCTCTCCAGCGTCGAGGAGGCGAGGTCGCTCAGCGTGCGGAAGACGGGCGCAGGCGACCACGTGGTGCGGTCGACCTCGACCCAGCTCCCGGTCGGGAGGACGCGGGCGAGGTTCGCCGCGATGCCACCGCCGGTGACGTGCGAGAGCGAGTGGACGGCGCCGGGGTGCCTGCCGATGAGGTCGAGCAACGGAGAGGTGTACAGGCGGGTCGGCTCGAGGAGCACTTCGCCGACGACCCCGCCGAGTTCAGCGGACGTGTCGGTGAACCCGATTCCGCGCTGCGCCAGGATGTGACGCACGAGCGAGTAGCCGTTCGAATGGAGACCGGAGGATTCGAGCGCGATGACCGCGTCACCGTCCTCGACGAGGTGGGCACCGAGCAGTGCGTCCGCCTCGATGACGCCGGTGGCTGCGCCGGCAACGTCGTAGTCGTCAGGGCCCAGAAGTCCGGGGTGTTCGGCCGTTTCTCCTCCGACGAGGGCCGTTCCCGTGGCCGAGCAGGCCCGGGCTATTCCGGCCACGATGTCGGCGATGCGCTGGGGGACGACCTTGCCGCACGCGATGTAGTCGGTCATGAACAGGGGCTTGGCACCGACGACGACGATGTCGTCGACGACCATGCCGACGAGGTCCTGGCCGATGGTGTCGTGCTTGTCGATCGCCTGCGCGATGGCCACCTTCGTGCCGACGCCGTCGGTCGATGTCGCGAGCAGCGGCCGGGTGTACGAGGTGAGGAAGGACACGTCGAACAGTCCGGCGAATCCACCGACGCCGCCAAGGACCTCGGGGCCGTGCGTGTTCGCGACAGCCGATTTCATCAGCGAGACCGCGAGATCTCCTGCGGCAGTGTCGACACCGGCCTGCCGATAACTCGTGGAGGAGTCCTCGGCCGGGGAGTGTGTGCTCACGCGTTGCCCTCGTTCGTGGTGTGGGTTGTCTGCGGGGGATTCTGCTCGATGGCCGACGCGGATGACGCTTCGAAGGCATCCGTCTCGACGGTCTCCAGGACCTCGGGGACCTCGCGCACGTCCACCCTATCTGCTTCGACCACCGTGCTTCTGCGGCTGTTCCTGCGGTCGAGCAGGATGGCGACGGTGAGTGCGATGGCGATTCCGACAACGAGCCCGATCAGCAGTAGGAAGCCGAAAATCTGGAGCTGCGAGTACTCAGCGAACCCGTTCGCGCGGGCGTACTCGGCGTCCGGCGGGATCGCCACGGTGAGCACGAAGGCCGCGATGGCGCCGAACAGTGCCCCGAGCAGCACGAAGTTGGCGAACTTCGGGGTGCGGCGCACGCGCACACTCTGCCTGCTGGCGGGCTGGCCGGTTGGGGCAGGCGATACGGAGGGGGAGTCTGGCTCAGAGCGGGCTGGCTCAGTGTTCATACCTCTATTGTCCCTCATGAATCCGAACGCCGGCTCCGAGAGGCTGGACTGATCGAGGCGGGTGACGGCTAGCCTGTCAGGATGACGGGCGAGACGAAGAGCGGGTTCGTGGCCGGGTTCCTGATGGGAGTCCGGTTGCTCGGGCGCGGGTTCCGGCTCTGGGGGACGTCACCTCGGCTGATGCTCATCGGCGCGATCCCCGGCCTCGTCACGCTGGCGCTGTTCACCCTGGCCGTCGTGATCCTCGCCCTCAACCTCGAGAACCTCGCGAGAACCCTCACCCCGTTCGCCGAAGGCTGGGACGAGACCCTCCGTTCGGCCATCCGCCTGCTCGTCGCCGTCGCCCTCATCGCCGGGGAGACACTGCTGCTCGTCTACCTGTTCGCCGCCGTGACCCTGCTGATCGGCCAACCGTTCTTCGAGAAGATCTCCGAACGCGTCGAGGACTCACTCGGCGGTGTCCCCTCCGCCGTCGACGTGCCGTTCTGGCCGTCCATCGGTCGCGGCATCCTGGAGGCGCTGCGCGTCCTCGCGATCACGCTCGGCGTCGGGCTCTGTCTGCTCGTGCTCGGGTTCATCCCGGTGATCGGTCCGATCTGCGCCGCGGTCGTCGGGGCATTCACCGGAGGCTGGTTCCTCGCGCTCGAACTCACAACCGTGCCGTTCGAACGCCGCGGGCTTCGACTCGACGACAGGCGCAGGATGCTCCGCGCGCAACGGCCGACGACGCTCGGGTTCGGGGTCGCCGTGTTCCTGCTGTTCCTCCTGCCGCTCGGCGCCCTCGTCACCATGCCGGCCGCAGCTGCAGGGGCGACGCTGCTCGCCCGGCGTGCGCTCGGCGAGACCGACCGCCTGCCGGCCATCGCACCGCTCCCCCGCGCGTAACTCCCGCGGGTTTTCGCCGCCGCCCGGTCGTGTCGACCGCGAATGGACGGAGTTATGCGCCAGCGCCGCGGATCACCGGGATGTGCCCGGTCAGGTCGGCGCGCGCACCGGACGCCAGGACGGTTCCGGATGCCACGGCATCCGTCCACGACAACCGCCCGGTCGCGAGGGCGAGCCAGGTCTCGGCATCCGTTTCGACGACATTCGGCGGCGTGCCTCGCGTGTGTCTGGGGCCTTCGACGCACTGCACGGCCCCGAACGGAGGAACCCGGACCTCGAGGGTGTTGCCTGAGGAGCGTTCGGACAGGAGCTGCAGGGTGTACCGGACGGCAGCGGCGATCTCGTCGCGCGACGCCGCCTCGCGAACGGCCCTGTCGACCGCTTCGCGCCCAACGTCATCCGGAATACGGGCACGTGCCATGCGCTCTAGGCTAGTCCTCGTGAAGATCCTTGTCCTCGGTTCGGGCGCGCGCGAACACGCCATCATCCTGTCTCTCCTCGGCGAGGAGACTGACCACGAGATCGTCGCGGCCCCGGGGAACGCCGGAATCGCGCAGGTCGTCAGAACCGTCGACCTCGATCCGAACGACCCTGTCGCCGTCGCGAATCACGCCATCGCATCCGCCGTCGACCTCGTCGTCATCGGACCGGAAGCCCCCCTCGTCGCCGGCGTCGCCGACGAGCTGCGCGAACAGGGCATCCCCGTCTTCGGACCGGGGAAGGCCGCCGCCGAGCTCGAGGGATCCAAGACCTTCGCCAAGCGCATCATGGACACGGCTGGGGTCCCCACCGGACGTGCCCACAGGGCCGCGACGCTCGCCGATGCAGAGAAGGCCCTGGATCAGTTCGGTGCCCCATACGTCGTCAAGGCGGACGGCCTCGCCGCAGGGAAGGGCGTCCTCGTCACCACCGACCGCGCCGCAGCACTCGGCCACGCGAAGACCTACCTCGAGCAGGGCAGCGTGCTCGTCGAGGAGTTCCTCGACGGCCAGGAGGTGTCGCTGTTCTTCGTGAGCGACGGGCACACGGTCGTCCCGCTCTCCCCCGCCCAGGACTACAAGCGTCTCGGCGACGGCGACGCCGGACCGAACACGGGCGGCATGGGTGCGTACTCACCGCTGCCCTGGCTCGACAAGGACTTCGGCGGCGAGGAGGCCTTCGTCGACGAGGTGCTCGAGACGATCGCCAAGCCGGTCATCGCGCAACTGGCCACGGAGCAGACACCATTCATCGGCCTGCTCTACGCCGGCCTCATCCTCACCTCCCGCCGTGACAGCAAGGCCGATCGCGGCATCCGGGTGATCGAATTCAACGCACGCTTCGGCGACCCGGAGACGCAGGTCGTGCTTCCTCGCCTGGTGACCCCGCTGTCCGCCCTGCTCTTCGCCGCGGCGACGGGCACGCTGGCGGGCCATGCGCTGCCGGCCTTCGCCGAGGCGAGCGCGGTGACCGTCGTGCTGGCCAGCGAGAACTACCCGGGCACTCCGCTCACCGGTCGCCCGATCACAGGACTGGCCGAAGCGGATGCCGTCGACGGCGTCCACATCGCGCACGCCGCGACCGGAATCAATGGCGACGACCTCGTGTCGACAGGTGGCCGCGTGCTCAGCGTCGTCGGAACGGGGACGACGTTCGCCCAGGCCCGCTCGCGCGCCTATGAGGCTCTCGGTCTCATCTCGCTCGACGGAGCACAGTTCAGGACGGACATCGCGGCGCGCGTCGCCGACTGACGTCCGCACGAGAGTGCAGTTGCGCACTCAAAACGTCCGTAGACCCGGGTCTTGGGTGCGTAACTGCGATCTCGCCGCGACGGAGCCGCGAGGTCAGCGCTCGGAGACCGGCGGCTGGTACAGGCGCAGCCAGACCTCGGTCTGCGCCACGTGGGCGGCGGCCGCGACAGACGCCGCGATCGGGTCCCGCGAGACGATGGCCTCGGCGATCGCCCGGTGGCCCTGGTCGCTGATCCGCTTCAACTCCGGCCCGTCGGGCAGCTCGAAGACCTGATACGCCCGCGAGCGCGAGCGGAAGACCCCGAGCAGCGCCATGAGAGTCGGATTCCCGCCCGTCGAGGCGATCGCCGCATGGAACTGGGCGTCGAGGGAGGAGGCGAGATCCGGGTCAGCCGTCGCCTCCATGGCCTCGATGAGGCCGAGGAGCTCCTCCTGCTCATCCGGCGTGATGCGTGCGGCAGCCTGTGCGGCGGCGTGTGCCTCCAGGACGCGCCTCAGCTCGTACATGTCGAGCAGCCCTGAGAGGGGCAGCAGGTCGACGGTCAGCGCGAGGCTTCCGACGATCTCCTCCGGCCTCAGCTGCGACACATAGGTGCCTGAGCCGTGCCTGGACTCGATGACACCGAGCGCCGAGAGCATCCGGACGGCCTCGCGGAGGGAGCCGCGGGAGACCCCGAGCTCTTCGCACAGCTCTGCCTCCGGCGGGAACTTCTGACTGGCTGCGAGGCGCCCTGAGGCGATCATGTGCCGCAGCCCGTGGAACGCATCGTCGACGGCTGACATGTCTCGTTCCTCTCTGCCTCGAGGCGGTGGCCTGTGGACAGGCTAGTGGACCCGCACCGTGGACCGCGGATCGACGCTCACATCGCGTTCCACAGATAAATCTCTAAGTCATTAGATGACTTTACGGCAGATTCGTCCTATGCTGCATATTCACGGCCCGGAAACAAAGATGTAATCCAAGTCATCTAATGTCTTCGTAGAGTCGACCCCACGACATCCGACGACAAAGGAGACCCCAGGCACCATGAATTCCCCGCTTCTCGCCGCACCGGCTTCACTGCGCCTGCCCGACGGCGGTGCCGCGGCGAACGCGTGGACTCTCGATGAGACGTCCGTCCACATCAACCACGGATCGTTCGGTGCCGTGCCCCGCGTCACGCAGGACCTGCAGAACGCGCTCCGCGCCGAGATGGATGCCGCCCCCGTCGCCTGGTTCCCCGCACTGGCCGGTCTGGTCAAGGAGGCGCGCACGTCGATCGCGGACTTCCTCGACGTCGACCCCGGCCGCACCGCGCTCGTGCCGAACGCATCAGCGGGAGCGAGTGTCGTGTACTCGAGCCTCCCGGTGACGCGTGGCCTCGAGATCGTCGTGACCGACCACGGCTACGGCGCCGTCACGATGGGCGCCGAACGCCTCGCACGCCGGTGGGGTGGAACGGTGCGCACCGCCCACGTGCCGCTCGCGGCCACCGCCGCCGAAGCCCACGACGCGATCGTCGCCGAGTTCAGCGACCGGACCGCCCTCGTCGTCATCGACCAGATCACCTCGCCGACCGCCCGGGTGCTCCCCGTCGGGTCGATCTCCGCAGAAGCGAAGCGCCGCGGCATCCCCGTCCTCGTCGATGCCGCCCACGTGCCTGGGCTCTACGCGAACCCGACGGCGGGGATCGACTGCGACTTCTGGGTCGGCAACCTGCACAAGTTCGCCTGCGCACCGCGCGGGACGGCTGTGCTCGTCGCCCAGGGCGACCTCGCCGACGAACTGTATCCGCTCATCGACTCGTGGGGCGCACCATACGCGTTCCCCGAGCGCTTCGACACGCAGGGCACGCTCGACCTCACCAGCTACCTGGCCGCGCCCCGCTCGCTCGAGTTCATCGAGCAGACCTGGGGCTGGGACACGGCACGCGGATACATGTCCGACCTCGCCGACTACGCCGAGCACCGCATCGCCGACGCCTTCGGCGCCGTCACCGGCGAGGACCACCTCGTCGACGTCGGCATGCCGGTGAACGCGCTTCGGCTCGTCCGGCTGCCTGACGGAATCGCGACCACCCACCCGACGGCAGACGCCCTGCGCGACCGCGTCGTCGACGAGCTGGGGATCGAAGGCGCGTTCACGAGCTTCGACGGCGTGGGCTATTACCGGCTGTCGACGCACGTGTACAACACCGCCGCAGATTTCGACATCTTCGCTGAGCGTGCTGTTCCCGCGCTCCTCGAGTGGGCGCGGGAGGCGAGAACCGCGCCGTAATACGCACCACCGTTCCATCACATTCCGCACCACCCCACCATGAAAAACCATGAAAAGAGGAAAGCTGTGGCTATTCGAAAGTCATTCGCCGGGCTCGGGCTCGGTCTGACCGCCGCACTCGCACTGTCCGGATGCTCCGCAGACGCGGGAGACGGTTCCGTCACCCTGCAGATGGTCGAGTCCCTGACGAACCCGGCACGGACCGAGGTCCTCAAGGGACTTATCGCCGACTTCGAGGAGGAGAACCCGGATATCAACGTCGAGCTGGTGTCGCCTCCCACCGACCAGGCCGACCAGAAGATCCAGCAGATGCTCCAGGCGGGCAGCGGAGTGGATGTCGTCGAAGTGCGCGACATCACCGTGGGACCGTTTTCCACCAACGGCTGGCTCTCGGACATGTCCGGCGAGCTCGAGGACTGGGACGGCTGGGACAACCTCACCGAGAACGCGACGAAGTACGCGAAGAACGCCGACGGTGAAACCTTCTACGTGCCGTACGGTTTCTACGGCCTGAGCCTGTTCTACCGCACCGACCTCATCGAGGAAGCCGGCTTCGACGGCCCACCGGCCAGCTGGGATGACCTCCTCGAGCAGGCCACCGCGCTGCAGGACCCGTCGAAGAACCAGTTCGGCTACGCGTTCCGTGGCGGCGCAAATGCCAACTCCAACGTCGTCGTGGCGATCGAGGCCTACGTGGCCGACCAGATCGACGAGGAGAACGCGTTCAAGCTCACCAACGGCGACACCATCTTCTCCGCGCCTGAGGCGAAGGACGCACTCGAGACCTACTTCGATCTCTTCGAAGAGGCATCCCCGCCGTCATCCGTCGCCTGGGGTTACCCCGAAATGGTCGAGGGATTCTCGAACGGGTCGACCGGCTTCCTGCTGCAGGACCCCGAGGTCATCGCGACCGTCGAGCAGTCGGACGCCATCACGGCCGACCAGTGGTCGACGGCTCCCCTCCTCGTCGGCCCGTCCGGCAAGGCCATCCAGCCGATGGCGACAGCGGGCTGGGGAACGGCTGAGTCCAGCGAGCACAAGGAAGAGGCAGCGAAGCTGATCTCCTTCCTGTCAGAGGGCGACGCGGCGACGACGTTCGCCGAGAAGAACAGCCTGGTTCCGATCCTCAAGGATGCCGCCGAGAGCGAGTTCTACAAGACCGGCGCCTGGGCGAGCTACGTCACGATGAACGAGGACCCGGAGACCTGGATCTCCGCGGTGCAGCCTCGTGACTCCAGCTGGTGGACCGAGTGGATCCAGAAGTCCGACTCCGAAGTGCAGCAGGTGCTCATCGGCGAACTCACAGAGGACGAACTCCTCGAGAGCTGGGACGCGTACTGGACCGACAAGTGGAAGAACAGCTAGGTCGCTTTTCGCCCATGACTCGATCACAGACAACAACCGTGGAGCGCCCGTCGAACCGGGCGGGCGCTCCCGCGGGGCCGGAGAACGGCATCCGCGCCGGATCACGCCGCACGTTCACGGTTCGCAAGGGTCTCTCGATCTTCGCGTTCCTCTCCCCCGCCCTGATCTTCGTCGCGATCTTCATCTACTATCCGATGATCCAGGGTTCGCAGATGGCGTTCCGCAACTGGAACCTCAACAACCTCACCGACACCGCGTGGGTCGGTTTCGGCAACTTCGAGAAGATCTTCGCCGACCCGGTGTTCTACACGGTTCTCGGCAACACCCTCGTCTGGGTGATCGGCTCGATCATCCCGCAGTTCATCCTCGGTTTCGCGATCGCGCTGTGGCTGCGCCGGAAGTTCCCGTTCCGCGGGCTCTACCAGGCCCTCATCTTCTTCCCGTGGGCGATCTCGGGATTCCTCATCGGCATCCTGTTCCGCTGGATGTTCAACAGCGAGTTCGGCGTCATCAACGACCTCCTCGCGAAGGCCGGCCTGATCGACACCCCGATCCCGTGGCTCGCCGACCCGAACACGGCCATGCTCGCCGTGACGATCGCCAACGTCTGGTACGGAGTCACGTTCTTTGCGATCATGATCCTCGCCGCGCTCCAGTCCGTCCCTGACGAACTGTTCGAAGCGGCCGCGCTCGACGGTGCAGGCAAGGTACGGATGCTGTTCCAGATCATGATCCCGTACATCCGGACGACGCTTGCGCTCACCGTCCTGCTGAGGGTGATCTGGATCTTCAACTTCCCCGACATCATCTGGGCGATGACCGGCGGTGGACCGGCGAACCAGACCCACATCGTGACGACGTGGATGATCAGCACCACGCAGCGTGGTGATTACGGCGTGGCATCCGCTCTCGGGCTCATCATCGTCGCGATCCTGATGGTCTTCTCCGCCTTCTACCTGGTCGCCATCCGAGAGAAGAAGGACGTGCTGTCATGATCAACCAGGAAACGATGCCTGCGCGGGTCACCCGCGTCCTCTTCCTGGGCGTGTGGCTGGTCATCACGGTGTTCCCGCTGTACTGGATCATCGTGACGAGCTTCAAGACGCCAGGTGCGATCTTCAGCTACCCGCTCACGTACTGGCCCGAAGTGTTCTCGATCGAGAACTACGTCGGCCTGTTCGAGAAGGCCCAGTTCGGCACGTACATCGTGAACAGCCTCCTCATCTCGACGGTGGCCGCGATCTTCGCAACGGTGATCTCGATGCTGTCCGCCTACGTGCTCGCCCGGTTCGACTTCCGGACCAAGGGCGCGCTGCTGATGGCGTTCCTCGTCACCCAGATGATTCCGTCGTTCATCGCTCTCGGGCCGCTCTACCTGATGATGGTGCAGCTGAAACTCGTCGACAACAAGTTCGGCCTCATCCTCATCTACATCGCCGTCTGCATCCCGTTCTCGACGGTGATGCTCCGCGGATTCTTCGCGAACGTTCCCGACGCGCTCGAAGAGGCGGCCATGATCGACGGCTGCTCGCGGATCGGTGCGCTGTTCCGCGTCATCGTCCCCGTGATGAAGCCCGGGATCGTCGCCGCGTTCATCTTCAACTTCGTCAACTGCTGGAACGAACTGTTCCTCTCGGTGACCCTGATGAACAGCGACTCGAACAAGACCATCCCGACTGCGCTCAACGGCTTCATCTCGAGCTACAACATCGACTGGGGCTCCATGTCGGCGGCGGCCGTGCTGACGATCATTCCGACCATGATCCTGTTCGCCTTCGCGAGCAAATACATCGTGCAGGGCCTGACCGCGGGAGCGGTGAAGGGCTAGAGCCACGAGATGGCAGTTGCGCACCCAAGACCTCAGTCATCGAGGGTTGTGAGTGCGCAACTGCCATTTCACGGCCCGGATGCCGCGGCTACGCCCGTTCGGCGTCCACGGGCACGGGAACAGCGGATGCTCCGTCGCTGCCCCACATGCTCGGCTTCGGCTTCGCGAAGAACAGGGTGAGCACGGCGCCGAACAGCGCGATGCCCGCCGGCAGCAGCAGCGACTGGCCCATCGCGGCGCTGAAGCCACCCTGCAGGAACTCGGGAAGAGCCCCTCCGCCGAACGCGTCCGTCGATCCGCCCGCGTTCCCGGGCAGTTCGGCCGTCAGCCTGGCCTGCATGAGGGCTGCGATCGATGCGCTGCCAAAGACGGCGCCGACCTGACGGACCGTGTTGTAGACACCGGAACCGGCCCCGGCGAGCTGCGGCGCGAGGTTGCGCGTCGTCATCGAGGCGAGCGGCCCCCACATGCCGGAGTTGGCCACACCGAGCAGCGCGCTCGGCAGCAGCAGCAGCCAGATCGGCTGCTCGGGCGTCATCAGCACGGAGTACCAGACCAGGGAGATCCCGAACAGGGTCATGCCCGCCGTCGCGATGAGCCGCGGGTTGACCCGGTCGATGAGCTTTCCTACTGGGGCGGCGAGCGCACCGGACAGCACGGCCATCGGAACGAGCATGAGTGCCGACTGGGTCGGGGTCAGGCCGCGCACGATCTGGTAGAAGAACACGATCGGCAGGCTCATGCTCGTGATCGCAAAACCAACAGTCGCGATGACCGAGTTGCCGAGTGCGAAGTTCCTGTCGCGGAACAGCACGAGGGGAAGCAGCGGCTCACCCTTGTTGAGCGCCTGCCACACGATGAAGCCCGCGAGCACCACGATGCCGGCCACGATGAGCGACCAGACCGTGATCGGACCGGCGATGGTGCCCCAGTCGTAGGTCTCGCCCTCCTGCAGCCCGAAGATGAGCAGGAACAGACCGACAGAACTGAGGACGACGCCGAGGATGTCGAACCGGTGCGGGTGCGTGGTGAGCCGAGGCACGAGTCGCCAGGCCAGCACGAACGCGAGGATGCCGACGGGCAGGTTGATGAAGAAGATCCACTCCCAGCCCAGGCTGTCGACGAGCACGCCGCCGAGGATCGGTCCGACGAGGGTGGCCACGCCGGCGGTCGCACCCCACAGGCCCATGGCCGCTCCGCGCTTGTCCGGTGGGAAGATGCGGGTGATCACCGCCATGGTCTGCGGTGTCATCAGTGACGCGCCGAGCCCCTGGAACACCCGGGCGAGGATGAGCATGCCGATGTCGCCTGACAGGCCGCACCAGACGGAGGCGAGGGTGAAGACGACGAGACCGGTCAGGTACAGGTTCTTCGGACCGAATCGGTCACCGAGCCGGCCGGTGACGAGAAGCGGAACGGCGTATGCGAGCAGGTATGCGCTCGTCACCCAGAGGGTGTCGCTGATGCCGGCGTCGAGGCCCTCCATGATGGCGGGGTTGGCGACAGAGACGATGGTCGAGTCGACGAGGATCATGAAGAACCCCAGGACGAGCGCCCAGAGCGCCGGCCACGGTTTCGCGATGTTTTCCACGGAGAGAGGTCCTTTAGTTCGAGGGTGTTTCGGGGATGAGTGGAACAGCGTGCTCCCAGGGGAGGGTGCCTGACGTCAGTTCGGCGATGGTCCGGCCGACCCAGTCGATCTCGGCCTGGAGGGAGGCACGCTGGAGCGTCGCCCCGATCCAGTACAGCCGCGGCACGCCACGCGCCGTGAGGTCGTCGATGCGGCGGTTCAGCGCCGCCAGGTCCGCCTTCTGTGCGACGAGTCGTTCGTCGAGCGCGCGGATGACGTCTTCCTTCGTCAGCGCGTGCGCCTCCGACACCGCGATCGGGAACAGGGCGTGGTCCCGAACAGGGACGGCGAGGAGTTCACGGACCCGTGCGGAGAGGTGCTCCCTGCCCGACTCGGTGATCTCGAACGTCGTCCGCTCGGGCCGGGCCCCGTCACGGTCTGTGCCGATCGTGCGCACATGCCCGGCTTCCTCGAGCGCGTACACCGCCCGGTACAGCGACCCCGGGCTGACCGCCATGAGCCGTTCCTCCTGCCGCTGAACGGCGAGTTGATACATCTCATACGGATGCATCGGCCGCTCGAGCAGGAACCCGAGCGCGGCGATGCCGAGCGGAGGAAGTGGTTTGGGAGTCATGGGGCTTTCGGATGCCGTCGGGGGGCGAGGGAGCAGAGCGCTATTCCGGTTGGAATATTACCCGCCGGAATATCGAAGTCCAAATGCGACGTCAGTGCCCGCCGTGTACTCCGGGATAATGGACGGGTGAGCGCATCGACAGACCTGGCCGGCTGGACCCACCTCTATTCGGGCAAGGTCCGGGACCTGTACGAACGCGCATCGCGATCAGGGTCTGCACCAGACGCGCTCCTCGTCGTCGCGAGCGACCGCGTCAGCGCGTTCGACCACGTACTCTCGCCAGGAATCCCCGGCAAGGGCGAACTGCTCACCACCCTCAGCCTGTGGTGGTTCGACCAGCTCGACGCCCCCAATCACCTGATCCCCGACCACGAGCTGCGGGCAGACGGCGGGGTGGAGGAGATCATCCCCGCCCAGGTGGCCGGCCGGGCCATGCTCGTCAAGAAGCTCGACATGTTCCCCGTCGAATGCGTCGTCCGCGGCTATCTCACCGGTTCCGGCTGGAAGGAATACCTCGCGAACGGCAGCGTCTGCGGCATCCCGCTGCCCTCCGGCCTGTCGAACGGCGACCGCCTGCCCGAGCCGCTGTACACCCCTGCGTACAAGGCGCCGATGGGCGAACACGACGAGAACATCTCCTTCGAACAGAGCGTCGAGCTCGTCGGCGAAGCGGATGCCACCGCCCTGCGCGACGCTTCGCTTGCGATCTACGCCGAAGCATCCGCGATCGCCGAGAAGCGCGGCGTGATCCTGGCCGACACGAAATTCGAGTTCGGCCGGGACACCCAGACCGGGGTCATCACCCTCGCCGACGAGGTCCTCACCTCGGATTCGTCCCGGTACTGGGACGCGGCGGTGTACGCCACAGCAGAGACGCCCGAGGCCAGGATGGCGAGTTTCGACAAGCAGATCGTGCGCGACTGGCTCGCCGCGAACTGGGACCAGGCCGGAACTCCGCCAGACCTCCCCGCCGACATCGTCGAGCGGACGGCGGCGAGGTACCGGGAACTCCTCGAGCGTCTGACGGCGTAAAGTTCTGAGGGATGCCCTCCTCGCCGAACCCCTCACAGCCCTCGACAGACGCCGACGCCCACGCCCACCGGATCAAGTGGGAGAGTTTCTGGGTCTGTGTCGGCGTCGCCTGTCTCACCATCCTCGACCTGTCCAAGGTCAACGTCGGCCTCCCGTCGATCGAGGACTCCCTCGGCGGCGGCGCGACCGAGCTCCAGCTCATCGTCGCCGGCTATGCGCTCGCGTTCGGGCTCGCCCTCGTGCCCTCAGGCCGGCTCGGAGACATCCGGTCCAGGCGGAGGATGTTCCTGATCGGGCTGACGTCGTTCACCCTGGCCAGCTGGCTCTGCGCCGTCGCGCCGACCATCGAGATCCTCGTGATCGGTCGCATCCTGCAGGGCGTCGCGGCCGGCATCCAGATGCCCCAGGTCCTCGGGCTCATCCAACAGCTGTTCAGGGGCAGGGAGCGCGGGAAAGCGTTCGGGCTGTTCGGCGCCGTCATCGGTCTCTCCACCGCGTTCGGCCCCACCCTCGGCGGTCTCCTCATCGCGATCGGCGGCGAGGAGGACGGGTGGCGCCTGCTGTTCTGGATGAACATCCCCCTCGGCCTGATCGCCGTCTACTTCGCGTGGCGGCTCCTGCCGAAGACGCAACCGCACGAGGGCGGCGCGCAGACGCTCGACCTCGTCGGGATCCTGCTGCTCGGGGTGGCCACGTTCAGCCTCATGCTGCCGTTCGTGCTCACCACCGGCGGACCGGACGACGATCCGAAGCGCTGGTTCTGGCTCGTCGGTTTCGTCGTCGCCTCGGCCGGGTTCGTCTGGTGGGAACGCCGGTACCTCCGCATCGGCAAGTCGCCCGTCGTGCACTTCGGCCTGCTCCGGCTGTCGTCGTACCGCAACGGCATCCTCATCGGAACCACCTATTTCGCCGCGATCCCCGCGATGTTCCTCGTCGTCACCCTGTTCCTGCAGCGCGGCCTCGGGCTCGAAGCCGTCTTCGCCGGGATGGTGTCGATCCCGTTCGCCCTGGCCTCCGCCGTCACCTCGTGGCAAGGCGGACGGCTCGTCAACGAGTACGGTCGCAAACTCGTGGTTCTGGGTCTCATCCTCGCCGCGGCAGGGATCGGCCTCTGCTACCCGATCACGGCGCTCGAATCTGTCGAGGCGATGCCCTGGCTCCTGGCGGCATCCCTCACGCTCGCCGGCGCCGGCGGCGGTTTCGTCATCTCGCCGAACCAGACCCTCACCCTGCACGACGTGCCGGTGACCCAGGGAGGCGTTGCCGGCTCCGTCGCGCAGGTGGGGCAGCGCGTCGGCACGGCGATCGGCGTCGCGGTCGCGTCGAGCACCTTCTTCGCCACCCTGTACGCCGAGCAGGCCGGTGGCGACCCGGTGACGATCCACCGCGACGCGATCGGCAAGAGCCTGATCATCATCGTGGCGTTCATTCTGGTGGGGCTGGTCCTCAGCCTGCTCGATCTCCGCAAGCGTCGCGTCGAGGCCTGACCGCACTCGCGATCGGCCTGGCGGGAATGTTGTTGCTACAACTATAGTTGTAGCCATCATGAACCCGCTCGCATCCCCGGACCAGCCGACCGCAGACAAACTCGCCGCAGACACCGCCATGGGCCCGGTCACTCTCCTCGTGGCCGATCTCGACGTCATGACTCGGTACTACACCGAGGCCGTGCCGCTGCATCCGATCTCGGCGACAGCGCACACCGTCACCCTGGGTCGCAACGGGATCCCTGCCGTGATACTCGAACACGCACCCGAACTCACTCACGCGGCGGCGGGAAGCGCAGGCCTGTTCCACACGGCCATCGTCTTCGAGAGCCAGGCGGCACTGGCAGCGGCGCTGTACTCCGTGGCGCGGAACGCACCCGGGACCTTCACCGGGAGCGCGGACCACCTCGTCAGCGAAGCGTTCTACTTCACCGACCCTGAGGGCAACGGCGTCGAGTTGTACTGGGATCGCGCACGCACCGAGTGGAGCTGGGCCCACGGCCAGGTCGAGATGGCCACGATCTACCTCGACCCGAACCAGTACCTGGCCAGCCACCTCACCGAGCAGGGCCAGTCCGCACCGGGAGACGAGTCGGTCTTCGGCGCCGCGCGCGTCGGACACGTCCACCTCTCCGTCGGCGACGTGGCATCCGCGCGGGCGTTCTACGTCGACGCGCTCGGCTTCGACGCCACCGCATCCCTGGGCAACCAGGCCCTGTTCGTGTCAGCGGGCGGCTACCACCACCACATGGCCATGAACGTCTGGAACTCACGCGGCGCGGGCCCGCGCATGCCCGCGCTCGGACTCGGGCGGGTCGACATCGACGTCCCGGGGAAGGATGCACTCGGCGAGCTGCATGAACGGCTCTCCCACTTCGGGATCGCGACTCGCGACGACGGCAGAACCCTGAGCTTCGACGACCCGTGGGCCAACCTCATCCGGGTGCAGACCGCCTGACACCGGTCGCAGCAGGTCCCGCGACTTGTTAGCATCGTCCCCTGACGTGAGGGGAAGCATCCGTGCCACTTGATCCGTACTTCCGCGACATGTACCTGGCCAGGCGGCGGGACATGATCGCCGAAGCCCGTGGCGCGGTCGCCGGGTTCTTCGTGAGCCTCATCCCCTGGCGAACGGATGCCGCCGGGCCGGCTCCCAGCGCGGCCCCACCTGCGCAGACGGTCGGCACAGCGGCGAGCGGAACGGCCACGGCAGGCAAACGGGAAGCGAAAGCCGCCTCCGTGCCGCGCTCGAAGGAGGAGACGGCCAGGCGCAGGACCCCGGCCTGGAAGCGGCGCAACGCGAAGAAGTGGGACACGAAACTGTACGGCAGGGTCGGCCTCACTCCGCCTGCGGTCGACATCACCGACGCGACGGTCGACGTTCCGCGTTACCCGGCCGTCCGGGTGCGCGTGTACCGCCCAGCCGGAAGCGCCGGGGAGAAACTGCCGGCGGTGCTCGCCTTCTTCGGCGGGTCGTTCCAGCTGGGCGGCGTCGACTACACAAGCGTCGACGCTGCCTTCCGGATGCGGACAGCCGAGTCCCGCGTGATCCACGTCGCCGTTGACTACGCGCTCGCCCCCGAACACCGCTACCCGACCCAGATCGAGCAGGGCTACGCCGCGCTCGGCTGGCTTTTCGACTCGGCCGAGGAGCTCGGCATCGACGCCACACGGATCGGCATCAACGGAACCTCGTCCGGCGGCAACATCGCCGCGGCCGTCACCCTCGTCAACCGGGACCGTGCCAACCACCCGCTGCAGCTCCAGGTGCTCGAGGTGCCTGTCACCGACCTGACGGGCAGGTCGATCGACATGGGACCGATCCGCGAGATGCACATTCCCCGGTTCCTGGCCAGGCGGGAACTCGTCCAGGTCGTGGACGCCTACCTCGGCGACCGCTCGCGCGCCCGGCAACCATATGCGTCACCACTCCGCGCCGCCCACCACCGCGGCCTCCCCCGCGCGTACATTCTCACCTCGGAATACGATGCCCTCCGCACGGACGGCGAGTCGTACGCGGCTGCCCTGCGCGCGTCAGGGGTCGAGGCCAGCGCCGTCAGGTACCAGGGCGCCACTCACGAAGCCGCCATGTACACGAAGGTCGTCCCCCTCGCCCGCCGTTGGCACGCCGACGTCGTCGGAGCGCTGCGCACGTTGCACGACGGCGAGAGTCACGTGGGGCGGATGTAACCGCGGTCGCGGGCCGAGGCCACGGCCGCCGTCCGCGACGAGACCTGCAACTTGGCGAAGATGTGGACGAGGTGACTCTTCACCGTCGCCTCGGAGAGGAACAGTGCCCGCGCGATGTCGCGGTTCGACAGCCCGTCGGCGACGAGCCCGAGCACTTCGGCTTCGCGGGAGCTGAGCGCTTCGTCTGCCGCGTTCTGCCGAGCTTCGAGTCGACCGGCCACACGGGGCGCGAGCGCGCTCTCGCCCCGTGCGGCGGCGTGCACCGCCGCAACGAGTTCGGCCGGCGGAGCGTCCTTGAGCAGGTACCCGCTCGCCCCGGCCTCCACGGCGCCCAGGATGTCGGCATCCGTGTCGTAATTGGTGAGCACGAGGACGTGCGGGGCGTCCTCGGAGGCACGGATCCGTCTGGTGGCTTCAGCCCCCTGCATGCCGTCGCCGAACTGCAGGTCCATCAGCACGATGTCGACGCCCGACCTGCTCCGCTCGACGGCCTCCGCCCCTGTCGCAGCCTCGCCGACCACAGCCAGGTCGGGCTCGGTGGCGAACAGGGCTCGGAGACCCGCGCGGACGACAGGGTGGTCGTCGGCGATGAGGAGGCGGATCATGCCTCGGCCGCCGTCAGCGGACGGATGCTCGTGGCGGGTCCGGTGATCGGGATGGTCGCGGCAAGCGCCGTTCCCTCCCCCGGGCGCGATTCGACACTGAGGGTGCCTCCGAGGGCGCTGAGCCGCTGCCGGATCGCGGTCAGCCCGAACGACGGTCGGTCGGAAGCGCTCGCCGGGGCGTCGGGATCGAAACCGGCGCCGTCGTCGACGACGTCGAGGGTGACGCTGTCACTCTGGTAGGTCAGCGTCAGTTCGGCCCGGCCGGCCCTGGCGTGCCTGGCGACGTTCGCGATGGCACCCTGGGCGATCCGCAGCAGGGTGGCGTCGACGCTCATCGGCAGCGGGACCGGGTCTCCGACCAGCTGGAAGTGCACGGATGTGCTCGCTCCTCCTGCGCGCAGGGTGTGCTCTGTCGCAGCGGCCAAGCGGCGGAGCGCACCGGGAAGGGTGCGGTCGTCGAGGGCGGGAGGCGTCAGCTCGGCGATGATCCTGCGCGTATCGACGAGGGACTCCTGTGCGGTCTGGCGCGCGAGCTGCAGCTGCTCGAGCCCTGGACGTTCGGCGTCGAGGCGTTCGGCCGCGTGCAGGAGCAACTGGATGCTCGACAAGCCCTGCGCGACCGTGTCGTGGATCTCCCTCGCCAGCCGTTCCCGTTCGGCCAGCACCCCTGCGGCCCGCTCCGCGAGGGCGAGTTCGTCGCGCGTCTCCACGAGTTCTGAGATGAGACGCTGCCTCTCCTCGGCCTCCCGGTAGAGCGCGCGATACCCCAGGCCGATCGCGACCGCGACACCCGCGCCGATCATCGGCCCGAGCACGCCACCGATCGAGAACTCCGAGTGGACGCCGACGGCGACGATCGCGACGCCGGTCGACACGAGAACCGCGGCCACACCGCCTCCCGGGCCCAGCAGCTGGAGGTAGAGGAAGAACAACGGGAAGACGATGAACGCGGCATCCGGTGTGAGCCAGACCAGGACGAGCCAGACCAGGCTCAGCGCCAGGACCCAGACTCGGCCGGTCCAGGGTCGAGAGGCCAGCGCAGGCAGCCGGTGGGCGATGTACGCGCCGCCGAGGTAGACGACCAGCATCACGACAGATGCCGTGTGCACGGCGGTCACGTTCGGTGCGTCTGCGAGGACCGAGCGGACCATGACGAGCACGATGAGCCCGATCAGCAGCAGGTGCAGCGACCAGCGCAACCCGGCGAAAACCGGGGTCAGGGCGGAATGATTCATCGTCTTCTCTCTCGCCAGAAGCTTACGTCGCCGCCGGGACCCCGGCATCAATCGAAAGGACGAGGTGCCGGTAGGATGGGAGCATTCCACCCCTGACACCCGGGAGACATCGGTGCCCACAATCGTCGTAGAAGTAATGCCCAAGGCTGAACTGCTTGATCCGCAGGGAAAGGCCGTCCAGGGCGCACTCACCCGCCTGGGCCGGAACGAGTTCACCGGTGTCCGCATCGGCAAGCGTTTCGAACTCACGGTCGACGGCCCCATCACTGAGGAGACGCGCGCCGCCGTCGCGCGGATCGCCGAAGACATCCTGTCGAACTCGGTGATCGAAGACGTCGTCGGCATCCACTACCCCGAGGCGGAGTAGCCGTGAGAATCGGCGTCATCACCTTCCCCGGGTCGCTCGACGAGCGTGACGCACAGCGCGCCATCCGGTTCGCTGGCGCCGAAGCTGTCGCCCTCTGGCACGGCGAACACGATCTTCACGGGGTCGACGCTCTCGTCCTGCCCGGCGGGTTCAGCTACGGCGACTACCTGCGTGCTGGCGCGATCGCATCCGTCTCCCCGATCATGGCCGAGGTCATCGACGCCGCGAACAAGGGGATGCCCGTGCTGGGAATCTGCAACGGCTTCCAGATGCTGACGGAGGCGCACCTGCTGCCAGGCGGCCTGATCCGCAACGAGCACGGCACCTTCGTGCGCCGTGACCAGGTGCTGAGCGTCGAGAACACGTCGACGGCGTGGACCAACGGCTTCAGCGCCGGCCAGGAGATCACCATCCCGTTGAAGAACGGCGAGGGCGGATTCATCGCCTCCGAGGACGAACTCGACCGCCTCGAGGGTGAGGGCCGCGTCGCCTTCCGATACGTCGGCAAGAACCCGAACGGCTCGCTCCGTGACATCGCCGGCATCACCAACGAACGCGGCAACGTCGTCGGCCTGATGCCGCACCCCGAGCACGCGGTCGAACCCGGATTCGGTCCTGACACCGCGGATGCCATGCGGTCGGGCATCGACGGACTCACCTTCTTCACGAGCGCCGTGCGCGCGCTCCAGGCGGTCTGACCCGCCGCACCGAGATACCGAACTGGGCTCCCAGCCGACGACATCCGTCGCCGCGGGGAGCCCTGTTCGGTTTATGGGCGGGTCACCTCTCCAGTGCCGCGAAGCTCCCGGTGTCCGTGCGACGGTAACGGGGGTGACGGCGGCGGATGTCGTCGAGGTGGTCAGCGTCGACAGCGCCCAGGTTACGGATCAGGATGATGAGCCAGGCGAAGATGAGGCATGCCGCGATGAGCTCCACGGCCGTGAGGTTGTAGTACCCGAGCGCGAACAGCACCCCGGCGAAGACGATCACAGCGAGGAACACGAAGCCGAGCGCGACGAAGGCAGGCGAGATCGGCGGCACGAGGCGTCCGATGCTGATGATGAGGGCCGCGTACACGGTCACCATCCCCGAGGCCACGAAGTTGTGGACCGCGAGGTTCTCGTCGACGGGGAACAGGCCGACGCACGCCAGCATGACGCCCATGACGACGAGTCCGCCCTGGAGCAGGCGCACCCGCCTCCGCGATTTCGGCGACTTCGACAATGCCGCGATCTCGAGCTGCTTCGTCGAATAGCTGGCCACGACGGTGACGAGGAAGCCGGCGAGGATCAGCGTGAAGTTGAAGGCGAACCCGGAGATGTCGTCCCCCGTTCCGAGGGCGCTGAGGTTCATCTCCCACCACTGCGGGTTCTCAGCGGTGAGCATGCTCGTGATCGTCCCCATCGAGAGGAACACCGCCAGGAGCGCGGCCAGCCGGTAGATGTTCATGCTCACGGCGGAGAGGTACGCGAAATAGACGCTGACGGCGCCGGCGGTTCCGACGAGGACCGCGCACGCGAATGGGAACACCACCGCACCGATGAACGACCGCTGGAACAGCGAGAACAGGGCGAGCGTGCCGATCAGGATGACGCAGCCATGGGCGACTGCGAGTGCGGCGATGTCGAGGACGTCGCGCCAGACCCCACCTGCGCGCCGCGCGGACGGCTTCGCCCTGCGGCGCCGGACGAGCCCGCCGACGACAGCGGCGGCGGCGAGCACGGCGGAACCGATAGCGGCCATGTCGCCGGCGGATCCGCGCCCGGACAGAGGCACCGCATCACCGCGGGTGAGCAGGACGCTGACGCTGCCGAGCAGGACGAGTGCGGCCGCTCCCGCTCCGAGAGCGAGCGATTCGGATGCGACCGCGCTCCGCGATCCGTCGGTGGCATCCATGATCGGCCTCCCCCTCTGAATGGGTGCTCGCATCGTCGCAGACCGGATCGGCCCGTGCTTCGTCCGGAGTGGGTGAGCCCTGCGGCCCGCAGGCGTCGAGGTACCGAAAAGGGCTCCCACTGGCGGCGATGCGGCCGTCGCAGGGAGCCCTTTCGGTGTGTCGCGGGTCAGGCGGTTTAGGTCACATCCCGCTTCCACGACACGAAGTAGCCGACGACGGTGAGCACGAGGGCAATGGCGGCGAGGAGGAGCCCGCCCTGCCACCATTCGAGCGGTTCGACGCTGCTGCCGGTCGCGCTGATACTGAAGAAGCTCGTCGCCCCGACGAGTGCGTCGCTCGCGGCACCGGGCAGGAATTTGCCGACGGTTGCTGCCCAGTCCGCGAACATCGTCACGGCACGAAGGGTCGGCTCCACGAATTGCGTGAACGCGAGGATCACGACGATGGCGGCCACCTGGTTCGGGATGAGCGTGCCGAGCCCGACACCGATGACCGCCCAGAGGGCGAGGGCGAGGATGGCGCGCCCCATCATCGCCCAGGTGTCGCTCTCACCGAGCTGCGTGTCGAGGCCGAACAACGCAAGCGCGCCAGCGCCTGCACCGAACGAACCGATCACGCCGATGATGCCGTAGACGGCGCCGAACAGCAGGAGGGCGACGGACTTCGCAGCGAGCACGATCCCACGCTTCGGTGTCGCAAGGAATGTCGGCGTGAGCATCTGGTGCCGGTACTCGCTCGTGACGGCGAGAGCACCGAGAAGCACAGGGAAGACGTAGCCGAATGTGCTCACAGAGCCGTAGAGGATCGGCGCCAGGAACTCGGTCGGCGGAGCCTCCTGCTGCACGGCCTGGCTGTCCGACGTCGAGAAGAACCCGAAGAGCGAGCCGATGCCTCCGGCGATGAAAGCGATGTAGACCACCAGGATGATCGCGAGGATCCACCAGATGCGTGTGGTGAGGAGTTTGCCGATTTCGGCGTTGAGCGCGGAGAAGAACGTGTTCACAGCGAACCCCCCTCTCCGACGAGCGCGAGGAATGAGTCTTCAAGCCCCGACTTCTGCCGATGCAGGGAACTCACCTCCACTCCGGCCGCGAAGGCGATATGCCCCACCTGGCCGGGTTCGAGCCCCGAGACGAGAATCCCGGCACGCGCTTCCTCGAATGAGACGGATGCCGCGGTGAGCGCAGCGGCGAGCGCCGCCCGGTTCGGCGAATCGACGATCACCTTGGTCGCGGCTCCCTCGATCTCGAGGCTGGACAGCTGGCCGCGGTGGATGAGGGTGCCGCGCGCGATGATGACGACCTCGTCGACGCTCTGCTGCACTTCGCTGAGCAGGTGCGACGAGACGAGGACCGTGCGGCCCTCGGCGGCGAGCGAGCGCAGGAATCCGCGGATCCACTTGATGCCCTCAGGGTCGAGGCCGTTGATCGGCTCGTCGAGGACGAGGACGCCGGGGTCGCCGAGCAGGGCGAAGGCAAGGCCGAGGCGCTGGCGCATGCCGAGGGAGTAGCCGCCGACGCGGCGGCTCCCGTGTTCGCCGAGGCCGACGGTGTCGAGCACGACGCCTACCCGCTTCTGGTCGATCCTCGCGGCCTTCGCGTAGACCGAGAGGTGGTCTTTCGCCGTCCTGCCCGGGTGGAAGCTCGCCGCTTCGAGGGCGGAACCGACCGTGCCGAGCGGGGACGGCAGGTCACGGTAGCGGAGGCCGCCGATCGTGGCAGAACCGGATGTCGGAGTGACGAGACCGAGCAGCATCCGCAGCGACGTGGTCTTGCCTGCGCCGTTCGGGCCGAGGAAGCCGGTGACGCGACCGGGTTCCACGGTGAAGCTGAGGTCCGTTACTGCAGGGACGGGGCCGAACCGCTTGGTGAGGCCGGCGAATTCGATGGGGACTCCCGTTGGCATGCTGCTCCTGAAGTAGATGGGCGGGGGTGCCCCTCTACTCTGGCAGGACTCGCTTCGCCCCGGCATCCCCCGCGCGGCGGAGATGACGACGGATGCCGAAGCTCCGACTTTCGGACGACGCGGAGCGGTGCACCGCCCTGCGAGGATGGAGGCATCCCGATTCCCGTTGCGCGCCTCCGACGGCCGCTGCATCCCTTCCACTGGAGTGTCTTCCGTGTCTCCCCGCCTGTTCTACCGCACGCTCGCGATCGCCGAGGCGGTGACCTGGACGCTCCTGATCACCGGACTGCTGATGAAGTACGTCTGGGACCTGGGTGACCTCGGGGTGCGGGTCGGCGGGACGATCCACGGGTTCGTGTTCCTCGCGTATGCCATGACCGCCGTCCTCGTCGGGGTGAACCAGCGGTGGAGCATCCCGTTGATCGGCCTCGGCGTCGTCACGGCGATCGTGCCGTACGCGACGATCCCGTTCGATCTCTGGGCCGACCGCACCGGCCGGTTGAACGGCCCCTGGCGCCGGACGGCCACTGACGACCCGCGCGACCGTGGCTGGGTCGATGTCACCCTGCGCTGGTTCCTCAACCACCCGGTGATCCTGACCGTGCTGTTCGTCGTCGCCCTCGTTGCCATCTTCGCGACGCTGCTCGTGATCGGCCCTCCAGGCGGCGAGAGGTAGCGAAATCGGCCGCGCCGATCAGCTCCCGCTCACCGGATAGAATTGAGCCATCCGGCACGCCCTCTATCTAGGAGCCTTCGCCCCGTGAGCACCCCCGCAACGTCAGTGGCTGACACTGTCTCGAACGCCATCGCCACCCCCGAGAAAGAGCAGCCGTACGCTGCGCTCGGGCTCAAGCCCGATGAGTACGCGAAGATCCGCGAGATCCTCGGCCGCCGCCCCACCTCGGGAGAGCTCGCCATGTACTCGGTGATGTGGAGCGAGCACTGCTCCTACAAGTCGAGCAAGATCTACCTGCGCCAGTTCGGCCAGAAGGTCAGCCCTGCCATGAAGAAGAACCTCATGGTCGGCATGGGCGAGAACGCGGGCGTCGTCGACGTCGGCGAGGGCTGGGCCGTCACCTTCAAGGTGGAGAGCCACAACCACCCCAGCTACATCGAGCCGTTCCAGGGCGCCGCGACCGGCGTCGGGGGCATCGTCCGCGACATCATCTCGATGGGCGCCCGCCCCGTCGCGGTGATGGACCAGCTGCGCTTCGGCGCGATCGACGACCCGGACACGGCACGCGTCGTGCACGGTGTCACGAGCGGGATCTCGTTCTACGGCAACTGCCTCGGCCTGCCCAACATCGGCGGCGAGACCTACTTCGACAAGGTGTACCAGGGCAACCCGCTCGTCAACGCGCTCTCGGTCGGCGTGCTGCGCCATGAAGACCTTCACCTCGCCAACGCCTCAGGCATCGGCAACAAGATCGTGCTGTTCGGCGCCCGCACCGGTGGCGACGGCATCGGTGGAGCATCCATCCTCGCCTCGGACTCGTTCGACGCTGCGGGCCCCACCAAGCGCCCCGCCGTGCAGGTCGGTGACCCGTTCGCCGAGAAGGTGCTCATCGAGTGCTGCCTCGAGCTGTACAAGAACAAGCTCGTCGAGGGCATCCAGGACCTCGGAGCAGCCGGCATCTCGTGTGCGACGAGCGAGCTCGCCGCGAACGGCGACGGTGGCATGTTCATCGAACTCTCGAACACGCTGCTCCGCGACCCGTCGCTCACGCCTGAGGAAATCCTCATGTCCGAGTCGCAGGAACGCATGATGGCGGTCGTCGAACCCGGCAAGCTCGAGGGTTTCCTCGCGGTCACCGCGAAGTGGGACGTCGAGACGTCCGTCATGGGCGAGGTCACAGACACCGGTCGCCTCGTCATCAACTGGCACGGCGAGGAGATCGTCAACGTCGACCCGTCGACGGTCGCCGTCGACGGCCCGGTCTACGAACGCCCCGTCGCGTACCCGGCCTGGCTCGACGCGCTTCAGGCCGACACGGCATCCGCTCTCGAACGGCCGACGGATGCCGCGACGCTCCGCTCACAGTTCCTCACCCTGCTCGGTTCGGCGAACCTCGCGGACAAGAGCTGGATCACCGACCAGTACGACTACTACGTCATGGGGAACACGGCGCTCGCCTTCCCCGACGACGGGGGCATGATCCGCGTCGACGAGGAGTCGGGACTCGGTTTCGCCATCGCCACGGACGCGAACGGCCGCTACTGCCAGCTCGACCCGTCGCTCGGTGCGAAGCTCGCTCTCGCCGAGGCGTACAGGAACGTCGCCTGCACCGGCGCTGTCCCCGCCGCCGTGACCGACTGCCTCAACTTCGGCTCCCCGGAGAACCCCGAGGTGATGTGGCAGTTCTCGCAGGCCGTCGAGGGCCTGTCTGACGGCTGCCTCGCGCTCGAGGTCCCCGTCACCGGCGGAAACGTCTCGTTCTACAACCAGACCGGAGACACCCCGATCTTCCCGACGCCCGTCGTCGGTGTGCTCGGCGTGATCGACGACGTTGCACGTCGCATCCCGAGCGGCTGGCAGGACGAGGGCGACAACATCTACCTCCTCGGGACCACCAGCGAAGAGCTGTCGGGTTCGGCGTGGGCAGGGACCATCCACGACCACCTCGGCGGACTCCCGCCCGCAGTCGACTTCGACCGCGAGAAGGACCTGGCAGAGCTGCTGCACGCCGGATCGCAGTCGTCGATCATCGGTTCGGCGCACGACCTGTCAGACGGCGGCCTGGCCCAGGCCCTCGCCGAGAGCGTCCTGCGCTTCGGCGTCGGCGCCCGGGTCTGGCTCGGTGACGTGCTCGAGCGTGACGGCATCGACGTCGCGACCGCGCTGTTCTCAGAGTCCACCGGCCGGGTGATCGTGTCTGTGCCGCGCGAGGACGACGTGAAGTTCCGTGGCCTGTGCGAGGGCCGCAACTACCCCGTGCTCCGCATCGGTGTGACCGACAAGGCATCCGGATCGCTTGAGATCCAGGACCTGTTCACCGCGACGATCGACGAGCTGCGCTCCACGCACCGCGCGACCCTGCCGGCGGCGTTCGCGTAACCCCTCGCGCTTCTGCACCGAGATGGCAGTTACGCACCTAAAACGGAGGTTTTCCATCCGTATGGGTGCGTAACTGCCATTTCGCGTCTCGGGAGACGAGGGCTGTGGAGAAGCAGCACAGAGAACGCACGGAACAGGGCACACTCTCGGGATGCCCCGCCGCATTCCGCTTCCTCCGAAGCTCGTTGCCGCCCCGTTCACGGCTCGCGATGCAGCGGCTGAGGGGCTGAGCCGCGGTCGTCTGCGCAGTGTCGATGTCACGCGCGTCTTTCGGGGCGTCTACAGATCCGCCGGCGCCAGTTTCAGCGTCGCCTCGGCAGCCGCCCGGCGTCTCCGGCCCGGCCAGTTCTTCTCCCACCTCACCGCCGCCCGGCTGCACGACCTCTACCTCCCCCGACGCCTCGACAGCGTCGCGCTCCTGCACATCACCGCCTTCCGCCCCGCCGCAGCGCCACGCGCGCACGGGGTCGTTGGCCACCACACCGAACCCGGTTCCGTTCGCGTTGTGTCGATTGCCGGCATCCCCCTGGCATCCCCCGTCGACACGTGGTGCGAACTCGCATCCGTTCTCACCGTTGCCGAACTCGTCGAGATGGGCGACGGCCTCGTCCGACGGGTCCGGCCTCTCGCGACGATGAACGAGCTCGCGGATGCCGTCGCACGCTCGGCCGGACGTCGCGGCTCGCGGGCGCTCCGAGAGGCGTTTGCACACGTGAGGCCCGGCACCGACTCGCGGCAGGAGACCCGCCTAAGGCTGCTGATCGTGGACGCTGGACCTCCTGAACCCCTGGTGAACTCTGAGATCCGTGACGTACTCGGCCGATTTCTCGCCCTCGGCGATCTCGTCTACCCGACGTGGAAGGTGCTCGTCGAATACGACGGCAGCCACCACTTCGCGTCTGAACGACAAGGTCATCACGACGTCGACCGGCTCGACCTGCTCATGGCGGACGGGTGGCGCGTCATCCGGGTGCACCGCGAGCACATGGCGACCGGCGCTGAGGGCCGCGTCCGCGCAATCCGCGAGGCCCTTCTCCGTGCCGGCTGGCGCCCGAAATGACAGTTGCGCATCCATAACGCGAGAGTTCGGCCGTTGTGGGTGCGCAACCGTCATTTCGCGACATAGACCGTCGATACGATGGTCTGATGACGATCACCGCAGCCGCAGACGGCTCCGCCCTCGGCAACCCGGGCCCCGCAGGCTGGGCCTGGTACGTCGACGACGAGCACTGGGCGGCGGGCGGCTGGAAGCACGCCACAAACAACCAGGGTGAGCTGAAAGCCGTGCTCGAACTCTTCCGCGCGACGGCACACCTCGACGACGACCTGCTCGTGCTCTGCGACAGCCAGTACGTGATCAATACCGTGACCAAGTGGATGCGCGGCTGGAAGGCCAAGGGCTGGCGCAAGGGCGACGGCAAGCCGGTGATGAACCTCGAGATCATCAAGGAACTCGATGAGGCGATGGCCGGCAGGCGCTACCGGTTCGAGTGGGTCCGCGGCCACGCGGGCCACCCTCTGAACGAGGCCGCTGACATCCGCGCGCGGACGGTTTCCGAAGCATTTCAGTCCGGGCGGCCGATCCCTGAGGGACCGGGCTGGCCCAGCGACGACGATACGGATGCCACTGTGCCCGCCACGGTCGCGGCCCAGGTCAGAGAGACGCCGGCCGTGGAACCAGACGCCCGGGCCGACGATATCGATGCTGAAGCGCCGACCCTGTTCGCGCTGGAGGACCCCGACCTGCACGAGGTCACACTGTGGCTCACGGATGACGAGCACGTGCGACTCTTCGAACGCGCCCGTCAGGCGGGGATCAGCCCAGAGGAACTCCTCCGCAGCCTGATCTGATCGCAGCCCGTGCTCAGGCCATGGGCTCGGTGAGCGCCTGGACGAGAGCGGGCAGCGTCGACCGGGCCAGCGGCGGCGCAGTGACCACACCGTCGTCAGCAGCCGCGTCAGCACCCTCGAGCATCGCCTCCTGCATCGCCGACTCGTACACGTTCACGATGATGCGGACGGCGTCGAGCGGATCGACGGTGAAGCGCAGGCCGACCGAGCCGATGGCGGCCTCGATGCGCTCGGCGAGTTCCTGCAGGAAGTGGCGCTGGTAGTTGAGGTAGCTCGCGGCGACGGCAGGGTCGCGCATGGCCAGGAGCTTGAACTCGGACTGGACGAGGCACCAGCGACGATCGTCGCCCTGGAGCACGAGGAACTGGGTGACCAGGTCGCCGAGCGTCGCCTCGGTGAGCGCGGCCGGATCGACCTCGGGCAGGATCGCGTCGACGCCCTCCTGCAGCCGCTCGAACCGGATCCGGTTCTCCCGTTCGGCCAGGGCGAAGAAGAGCTCTTCCTTCGTGTCGAAGTTGGAGTAGAACGCTCCCCGCGTGAAACCGGCCCGCTCCGTGATCATCTCGACGGATGCCGCGTGCACGCCGGTCTCGGCGAACACCTCGTATGCGGCGTCGATGAGCCGGTCGCGGGTCTTGCGACGGCGGGCGCTCTCGACCTGCGCGGTCTCGGCGAATTCGACTCCCGTGGGCATCCTGACACCTTACTGTGAGTGTTTGCGATACATCAGTGTATCCGATACGTTCATGTAGCGGATACACTGGTGTATTCAGAGCGCTGGTCGCTCATCGCCCCACACACCACCCACCTCTCCTAGGAGTCCCGTGTCGTCACTGCTGTATTCGCTCGGCCGCTGGGCCTTCCGCGCTCGCGGGATCGTCGTCGGCGCGTGGATCCTCATCCTCGCCCTGGCCGGTGGCAGCGCGCTCCTGTTCAACCAGGGTCTCGACAACAACATCTCGATCCCCGGCACCGAGTCGCAGGAAGCCCTCGACTCGCTCTCGACCACGTTCCCCCAGGTGAGCGGCGCGACGGCGCAGGTCGTCATCGTCGCCCCGGATGGAGACGAGGTCACGGATGCCGCGATCACGGACGCGATCACATCCACCGTCGACACCATCGACGAGTTCGACCAGGTCTCACAGGCCGTCTCCCCGTTTGACGAGAACATCACAGGCGCCGTGAGCGATGATGCATCCGCCGCCCTGATCAGCGTCCAGTTCGACGGCGTCAGCTCCGACATCACCGACGGCACCAAGACGGCGCTCGAAGACGAGGTCGCCGCCCTCAACGATGCGCTGCCCGAAGGCTCGGTCGCGTCGCTCGGCGGCCAGCTGTTCAGCCAGAATATGCCGACCCTCACCGTCACCGAGCTCATCGGAGTCGGGGTGGCGCTCGTCGTCCTGATCCTCACCTTCGGATCGTTCCTCGCCGCGGGGATGCCGCTGCTCACCGCTCTGCTCGGTGTCGCCATCTCGATCGCCCTGATCTTCGTCGCCACGGCGTTCGGTTCGATCACCTCGACGACACCGATGCTCTCCCTCATGCTCGGACTCGCCGTCGGCATCGACTATGCGCTCTTCATCATCTCCAGGCATCAGGAACAGCTGAGGGGAGATCTCACCGCAGAGGAATCCGCTGCGCGGGCGACGGCAACGGCCGGCTCCGCTGTGATCTTCGCCGGCCTCACCGTCATCATCGCCCTGCTGGGCCTCGGCGTCGCCGGCATCCCGTTCCTCACCGTGATGGGCGCGGCCGCAGCCGTCGGCGTCGGTGTGGCAGTGATCATCTCGATCACGCTCATCCCCGCGCTGCTCGGTTTCGCCGGCGACCGTCTGCGACCGAAGCCGAAGAAGGCATCCCGCCGAGCCCGCCGCGCACACGCAGCATCCGACGCCGCTGGAGACGCACCGGCACCTGCGCACCGCCCCAACCGCTTCTTCACCGGCTGGGTCCGTGCAGCGACACGGTTCCCGATCGCGACGATCCTCGCGGTCGTCACCGTGCTCGGGCTCGCGGCCGTTCCCGCACTCGGCCTCCGCCTCGCGCTCCCGGATGCCGGCGGCCTGCCAGAGGACGACTCGGCTCGCGTCACATACGATCTCGTCTCCGACCACTTCGGCGAGGGCTTCAACGGACCACTCATCGTCACGGGGAGCATCGTCACCTCGACGGACCCGCTCGGGCTGATGGCCGACCTGAAGAGTGAGATCGAGGGCCTCGACGGCGTCGCCGCCGTTCCGCTCGCCACGCCGAACGAGACGGCAGACACCGGCATCGTCCAGGTGATCCCCGAGGGTGCCCCGGACTCGGAGGAGACCAAGGCCCTCGTCGCCGAACTGCGGTCGCTCCACGACTACTTCCTCGACGAGTACGACGTCGACCTCGCCGTCACCGGATTCACCGCGGTCGGAATCGACGTCTCAGACAAACTCGGAGCGGCCCTTCTCCCCTTCGGCCTCATCGTCGTCGGGCTGTCGCTCATCCTCCTGACCATGGTGTTCCGGTCGATCTGGGTGCCGATCAAGGCCACGGTCGGCTACCTGCTGAGCGTGGCTGCCTCGTTCGGCATCGTCGCCCTCGTCTTCGAGAACGGCTGGTTCGCCGACGCCCTCCATGTGCCCCAGCAGGGCCCGGTGATCAGCTTCATGCCGATCATCGTCATGGGTGTGCTGTTCGGGCTCGCCATGGATTACGAACTGTTCCTCGTGGCCAGGATGCGCGAGGACTACGTCCACTCCGGCAAGGCGCGCGCCTCGATCGAGACCGGATTCCTCGGCTCGGCCAAGGTGGTCACCGCGGCAGCGATCATCATGTTCGCCGTGTTCGTCGCCTTCGTCCCCGAAGGAGACGTCAACATCAAACCGATCGCTCTCGGCCTGGCCGTCGGCGTCTTCGTCGACGCGTTCATCGTCCGGATGACCCTCGTCCCCGCCGTCCTCATGCTTCTCGGCGAGAAGGCCTGGTGGATCCCGAAGTGGCTCGACCGCATCCTGCCGTCCTTCGACGTCGAGGGCGAAGGACTCGCCCGCGAGATCGAGCTGCGCGAGTGGCCGACAGCCGGGTCGACCGACATCGTGACCGCTGAGGGCCTGACCCTCGACGGAGGCGTCGTCCCGCTCTACGCCGACGTGTCCGTCTCCCTCCCCGAGGGCGGCACGCTCGTCATCTCCGGCGAACGGGAAACGGGTGTGACCGCACTGCTGCTGACCCTCTCGGGCCGGATGCACGCCGACTCGGGCAACCTCAAGGTCGCCGGGCTCGTGCTTCCGGTGCGCGCAGCCGCCGTGCGCTCCCGCGTCGGGTTCGTCTCGCTCAGTGAGGCCATCGACCCGGTCCGTGCCGTCACAGACGCCCTCCGTGAGACGCCTCGCATCCTGACCCTCGACGGGCTCGACCAGGTGACGGATGCCGTCACGCGCCGCAACATCCACGACGCGCTGCTGTCCGCACAGGACGCCGCACTGAAGAACGACCGTCCACTCGCCCTGATCGTCGGCACCGTCTTCCCCGACGCGATCTCGGATGCCGTCCCCGGCGTCACGGACGCCGCCGGCATCTCCCTTCTCCCCTCAGACCTGTCGCACGAAGCAGAGGTATCCGCATGACAACGCCACTGGCACGATTCGAATCCGCCCGCTCTGCCGGGCGCGTCACCTGTCTCTCGGTCATCGGCATCATCCTCGTCCCGCTCGTCGTCGCAGGCGTGCTGGTGTGGGCGTTCTGGAACCCGCAGGACCGGCTCGGACAGGTCACCGCCGCCATCGTCAACAACGACGCCCCCGTCGAGATCGACGGTCAGACCGTTCCGCTCGGCCGCCAGCTCTCCGCCGGTCTGGTCGGAGGAGAAGCATCCGACGACACGAACTACACCTGGGTGATCACCGATGAGGACGACGCCACAGACGGTCTCGCCTCAGGCGACTTCGCGGCCGTCGTCACCATCCCCGAGAACTTCTCGGCAGCGGCCACGTCGTTCTCCGGAGACGCCGCCGAAGCCCAGAAGGCCACCATCGACGTGACGACGAGCGACAAGAGCCGCATCGTCGACGACGCGGTCAGCCAGGTCATCACCACGACGGCAGCAGGGCTCGTCGGGAACGAACTCACCACGTCCTATCTCGAGAACATCTACCTCGGCTTCAACACCCTCGGCGACGAGCTCGGCAAGGCGGCTGACGGTGCTGCGGCACTCGGCGACGGCGCGACAGCGCTGGCGAGCGGGGCGTCGAGCCTCGCAACGGGCACAGCGGAGCTGTCAACAGGCGCGAGCGGTCTCGCATCGGGGATCTCCGAATACACGACAGGTGTCTCCTCACTGGCCACCGGCCTCGGCACCCTGCGTGACAAGACCACTGCCCTGCCCACGCAGGCCGAGGCCCTTGCCACCGGGGCCACCGGCGTCGCCGACGGCATCGACCAGCTGCAGGCCGCCCTCGGGGCACAGGCCACATCCCTCAACACGCAGGCAGCCACCCTGGCGACGCTGGCGCAGGACGCCTGCTCTCCCGTCGTCACCGACAACTGTGAAGCCCTCACGCAGGCAGCGACGGATGCCGCGATCTCCGCAGGGACCATCGCGGCCATCGCCGCCCCCGGCAAGCTCGCGTCTGGTGCCGACTCGGTTGCCGGCGGTATGACCAGCCTGGCCGGCGGGCTCCCCGCACTGACCGCAGGGATCAGCCAGTCGGCATCCGGAGCCGCGGCACTCGCCGAAGGAGGCAGTTCCGTGAGTTCGGGGGCCAGCCAGCTGGCCGGAGGGGTCGCCGAACTGAGCACGGGAGCGACGGGCATCGCCGATGGCGCGACGGGCGTCTCGGACGGTGTCGACTCGCTCGCCACCGGCCTGTCGACCGCCGTCGACGAACTGCCGAGCTATTCCAAGACGGAGCGGACGAACCTCGCCGAGGTCGTCGCTGAGCCCGTCGTCGCTGACGGCGGGGACGCCCTGTCGTTCGGTTCGGCCGGGGTGCCGTTCTACGCCGCGCTCGCTCTGTGGCTGGGGGCCCTCGCCAGCCTCATCGTGCTTCGGGCGACACCCGCCCGGGTGCTGGGGTCGACCAGGTCGTCCGTCGTCCTCGCCCTCCGCGCCTGGGCGCCAGCCGCAGCGGTCGGAGCCCTCCAGGGTGTCCTTCTCGCCGCGATCCTGCAGCCGATGGTTGAGCTCGACGCCGGGGGCTGGATCGGCTTCGCGGCCGTCGCAGCCCTCATCGGGGTCGCGTTCGCCGCGGCCAACCAGGCGCTCAACGCCGTGTTCGGCGGTGCGGGACGGTTCGTCTCCATGATCGTCGCCCTCGTCCTCATCGGCACGAGTATCATCGCCACCGCTCCACCGCTGCTCGACGAAATCCTCGCCGTGCTCCCGGTGCAGCCGGCCGTGAACGCCGTGCACGCCGTCGTCGGCTCCGGAGCAGGTCTCGGTGCCGCGATCGTCGGCCTCGTGCTGTGGACCGCCGGCTCCCTGGTGGCGACGACACTGGCGATTGCGCGGTCACGCACGGTCACCGTGCGCCAGCTCGTCCCGCACGCCGCGTAACGACGTCGCGACGCCGTCGCGCGGGTGAATCGGCCTCGTGCGGGTGATTTTTCACCCGCGCGGGGCCGGAAGACCCGCGTGAGCCTGCCGTCCCCTGCTAGAGGAACGGCGTGTGCGTCGCCACTTCGGCCTCTGCCCAGATCGCGCGGGCGATGCGCTCGTCTGTGGTGACAGGTACGGGCCTGGCCGGCCGAGGCTCACCCTTCACGAGGAAGCGCGGCCCGAACAGGGTTCCACCCTCGGCGTCAGGCGAGGCCACCGCACGCACGACCGGTTCGGCTCCCCGATGCTTGCCCTGCGTGAACGGCGCCTGGAGGGTGTCGACGAAGCGCGTGATCCTCGTCGGCTCGTTGACGCCTGGCACCCGCGGCGTCCGTCCTGAGATCGAGTACCCCGGATGCGCCACGAGCGAGCGGGTGACGCTCCCCCGCGCGCGCAGCCGTCGATCGAGTTCGAAACCGAACGACGAGAGCATGATCTTGGACTGGGCGTACGCCTGCCAGCCGGTGTAGCGCTTCTCAAGCTGGAGGTCGTCGACGTGAAGTGAGACGAGCATGGTGGCGATGCTGCCGAGCGAGACGACTCGTGACCCCGGTGTCCGTTCCAGCGCGGGAAGGGCGGCCGCCGTGAGGGCGAACGCGCCGAACACGTTGGTCGCGGCGACCTTCTCCAGTCCGTCGACGGTCTCCTCCCGCCGCTTCGGCGGGTGGACGATGCCGGCGTTGTTCACGAGCGCATCGAGCCGCGGCAGGGCGGCGAGCACGGCCCCGGCGGCCCGGACGGAGGCAAGGTCGGCCGTGTCGAGAGAGAGTGCCGTCAGCTCGGCGCCTGGCACGCGGGACCGGATCGCGCGGATGGCGGCATCCGCCCGTTCAGGGTTCCTGCAGGCCAGGAGAACGGATGCCCCGGCGTCAGCGAGCCGGTACGCGGTCCAGAACCCGATCCCCGCGTTCGCACCGGTCACCGCAACTACCCTGCCGTGCTGGGGAGGAAGCGGCCAGGGCTCCAGGGTCACCTGTGGCCGCTGGCGATCTGCTCGTGGTGGTGGATGACCTCCGCGACCACGAAGTTGAACCACTTCTCGGCGAAGGCCGGGTCGAGGTGCGCCTGCTCGGCGAGTCCGCGCAGGCGTGCGATCTGGCGCTTCTCCCGCTCAGGGTCTGCGGGAGGGAGCCCGTGCTCGGCCTTCAGCTTTCCGACCTGCTGCGTGGCCTTGAAGCGTTCGGCGAGCATGTGGATGAGCGCCGCATCGATGTTGTCGATGCTGCTTCTGAGACTGGTGAGCTCTGCTGATACGTCATCGTCGGCCATGCACTCAATCTACCGTGCCGACCCACGGTGATGCCCAGCGCCGAACCCGACCGGCGCAGGGCATCACCAGCTTTTCAGAGGCGCTCGGGCTGGCTGAGAACCCGGGTCAGAACCGGGCCCGTGGCCTTGAGCGAGAGCCACACCAGGAGCACCCCACCGAGGAGGCACCCGGCGATGACGAGCAGCGACGCCGGAGCCACAATGAACGTGATCCCGACGAGCGGAAGGACGAGGACGGCTCCGATGAGCGCTGAACCGAAGGCGACGAAACGCAATGGACTCATGATGGTGCGGGACCGCGAGCTCTCGATGATCTCGCGCGGCATCCCCAGCCGGTCGAGGCTGACATAGAGGTCGCGACGGTCGAGGATGCTCGCAGCCTGGTTCACTCCCACCGAGCAGGCCACCATGAGGAAACTCATCACAACGGTGATGATGATGCCCGCGCGGACGTCGGCGAGCAGCGTCAGGGTGTCTTGCTCGTAATCACCGGTGAGGGTGTTCACGAAAGCGATTCCGGTTCCCGCCACGACCGCGATGAAGCTCGTCATGGCGACACCGGACACCTGCCTCCACGCGGCCTTGGGCGATTCGAGAATGCCGCGAGCCGCGATGAGCTTTGCTGCGGTCTTCGCGCGGCGCAGCGAGATCTTCGCGGCGATGCCGATGGCCCACGGCCCGATCAGGTTGAGCACCCCGATTCCGATCCCGATCCCGGTGCCGAGCACCGCGATGGTGAGCGCCACGTCGGCGATGCCCGTCATCGTCCCGAGAAGGGCATAGGCGGCGAGGATGGCGACGACCCCGATCACGATGCGCAGCCAGTGCATTCGGGGTGCGGTCTGTCTGGTGCGAACGCCGAGCGGTGAAATGGTCACCTGACGCAGGCCGATGGCTGCGCTGATCGCGGCGAGTGCGGCCACCGCCACCACGACGAGTGCGAGAACTCCGGGTCCCACCCACAGCTCCCCGGCACCGATCGGGCCACCTCCGAACCAGATGAGACCCACCAGGGGCATCGACATCAGGTAGAGCACGATGCCGGCAAGGGAACCCAGTACCGCGATCGCCGTCGACTCGAGCACGGTCATGCGCGTCACGACGCCCGGCGTTGCTCCGAGCAGCCGCAGCGTGGCGAGCCGATCGTCGCGCCGACGAGCCGACAACCGCGCTGCAGCGCCGCCGAGCGAGGCCAGCGGCACGAGCAGCAGCACGAGGGCGAGCACGCTCAGCGTCTGGTACACCGTTGCGTCAGGGTTGTCGTCGATTGTCCAGCGCCAGAACATGAGTCCGCCGCCGAGCACGATGAGCATGAGCGCGGTCGTCACCGCGAAGGCGATCGCAGGCAACACGAGCACCGCTGCGCTCTGGGCGCTCGGTCTGGCCAGCAGCCAGGTCAGTTTCACGATGGGCGCGCGACCAGAGGGACGAGAAACGGATGCGAGGGGTGGCGTGACCGTCATTGTCGCGGTCACGCGGGGACCACGTTTCCGGTCGATCCTGCTGCGGCGCCGACGGCAGCACCGTCAGAAAGGATACGGCCGTCACGAAGGCGGATGACACGGGAGCAGCGGGCAGCCACGCTCTCGTCGTGGGTGACCACGACGAGAGCGTGGCCCTGGCCGACGGTGGAGCCGAGCAGCGCGCTCAGTACGTCTTCGCTCGTCGCTGAGTCCAGTGCTCCTGTGGGCTCGTCTGCGAAGACGACCGTTGCTCCGGTGACCTGGGCTCTGGCGATGGCGACACGCTGCGCCTGGCCACCCGACAGCTCGCCGATGCGGCGCGTTTCCATCCCGCCGAGGCCGAGTGCGGCAAGCCAGTGCTGGGCACGCCCCTCGGCTTCGCGACGGGGATACCCGGCAAGCATGAGCGGAAGTGCCGTGTTTTCAATGGCGGTGAGCTCGGGGATCAAAAGCCCCTGCTGGAAGACGAAGCCGAAAGCCTCCCGACGCAACCGTGAGCGCTCACGCTCGTTCATTGCGGTGACGTCGACGGGGCCGGCTGCCGACGAGAACTCGACCCTGCCCGAGTCCGGTGCGGTGATACCGGCGAGGGTGTGAAGCAACGTGGTCTTTCCGGAACCGGACGCACCCATGATCGCCACGGATTCACCGGCCCGGATCGAGATGTCCACCCCGGCAAGCGCGGTGCTCGGGCCGTAGGTCTTGACGAGGGCGGACCCGGACAGGATGGGGGAAGAATTATTCATGCCTACAGCCTCGCCGCCCGCCGGCATCCGCACATCGTGCCCGAGGGTGACCCGGTGTCATCCTCGGGAGTGACGTTGTGAAGCTACGCGACGGTGCGGCGGTGCAGCCGGATGCGCTGCTGGGTGAGCAGGATGCCGACGAAGACGAGGGCAGCTCCGAGGGGCTCGTGCCAGCCGAGGGACTCCTGGAGCAGGAGCACTCCGAGGATCACGCCGACGATGGGTGTCACGTAGGTGACGCCGCTCGTCGCGGTCGGCCCCCATGCCGCGAGGACGTTCATGTTCCAGATGTATACGATCCCCGTGCCGAGGGCGCCCAGTCCGATCAGGCTGAGCACGACCCAGATGTCGAGGCTCACCGGCTGCCACGCCACGATCGGTGTGAGGAGAAGCATGAGAACCGCCGCGATGCCGATGTACATGAACGCGGCCGTGATCGACGGCACCTTGTACGGTGCGAGGAACCGACGGAGGTAGCCGAGCGCGAAGCCGTAGCAGGTGACGGCGCCGAGGCAGGCGAGCTGGCCCCGCCAGTCACCGAGCAGGGCGCCGACCTGCCACGGTGCGACGATCACCACGACGCCGACCATGCCGACGAGGACTCCGAGGATCTGCCCCCAGTTGAGCTTCTCGACCCGGAAGACGAGGGTGGCCATGATCGCCGTGGTGATCGGCGTGACGGCGTTGAAGATCGAGGCGAGGCTCGACGAGATGTACTGCTCGGCCCAGGCGAAGAGCAGGTAGGGCACAACACAGAAGGTGATCGCGATCACGGTGTAGTGCAGCCACACGACAGGTTGCCGGGGGAACCGGGCTCGGGTGATCAGGGCGACGACACCGAGGGTGAGCGCACCGAGCATGATCCGGCTCCAGGCGACTTGCCCGAACGAGACCCCGGTGAGCGCTACCTTCATGAAGAGGAAGCTGGCACCCCAGATCAGCCCCATTCCGACGAACTGCAGGACGATCCGCGGGTTGGCAGCGGCAGGCGCCCCGGCGGATGCCGTCTGGCCGGGGATCGTCGTCGATTCGGTGCGCGTGGAGCGGGGGTTGGTCACCCGCCAAATCTACCGTCGCCCGCCGACGTCCACTGGCGGATATCGGCCACGGAACAGAGAGATCCTGCCGTTCAGACCGGCCGCATCGCGACGGCGCCGTCGAAGCGGGAGAGTCTCGCCTCGAGGCCCGCACGGACATCCGCCCAGTCGTCGATGATCACCGAGAAGAGGGCTGTCGTCCGCCAGGTCCCGTCCGCCCTTTTCTGGTCGCGGCGGATCAGCCCCTCGAAGGTCGCGCCGAGTCTCTCGATCGCCGCACGGGACCGGTCGTTGCGCTCATCAGCCTGGATCTTCACCCGGCCGAACCCGGAGTCGAAAGCAAGCCCGAGCAACAGCAGTTTCGCTTCCGCATTGACCGCTGTGCCCCAGACCCGCGGCGTGTACGCCGTCCAGCCGATGTGTGCGTGCTCCCTGGCGGTGTCGAAATCGCCGAGTGTCGAAGTGCCGACGATCAACCCGTCGTGATCGCCGCCGACGAGCCTGATCGTGAACGACTGATTCGACCCGCGACTGAAGTAGCCCGACGCGAAGACGGTGAACTCATCGACATCGCGGGGCAGCCCTGCTGCTCCTCCTCCGTAGCCCCCGGCGAAGACCTCTGGCACGGCGATCGCCTCGAACAGGCCGGGGTAGTCGTCCGGTGTCATCGGGTCGAGGCGGATGAACCGGCCGGGTAGCGGGGCCTTGACGGGTATCGCTGCAGTCACAGGTCCAGTTTAGGGAGACGAGCCGGCCGGTCACGTTAGGGAGACGAGCCGGTCGGTCACGCCCTGGCGCGAACGAGGCAGGTGGGGGAACCCGTCTCGATCGAGCCGAGCTTCTTCGACGGCACTCCCCGTGCGTCGAGACGGAAACTCGCCACATCGCCCGACCTCTCGTTGGCGACGTGAAGGAGTCCGTCTGACTCGGCGTGATGCCTGGGCCAGTTGCCGCCGCTGTCGACGTCGGCGATCGGCCGAAGCGCGGAGCCATCGCCCGAGATGGCCACCGTGCTCACCCGGTTCGTGCCGCGGATGGAGACGTGCACCTGCTCGCGTGACGCCGCGAGGCTGATCTCCGAAGCGTTGTCGCCCTCCTCGATCGTGTCCGCCGTCGCGGGGACGGATGCCACGACGCGCCACTTCCCGTCGTCTCCCCTGGCGAGCGTGAAGATCTCGTTCGAGTACTCCGTCACGACGTGGACGTGGCCAGACGGGTGGGCGATGAGGTGGCGGGGTCCGACGCCGAACGGCAGGACGATCTCCTGGCTGGGCGAGAGCCGGGTACCGCTCCTGGCCCAGATCCGGACGGTGTCGTGCCCCAGGTCGGTCGTTGCGATCCGGCCTTCAGGCAGGACGAGGGAGGCGTGCGCCCTGGACGGCCTGTCGATCGCGGCATCCGTGACGGCTTTGCGCAGGGCAAGCTCGGCGAAGGGGTCGTCGCCGAAGTCGACGGGCTCGTCTGCGGCGGCCTGGGCGGCGAGCGGGTTGCCGTACGGATCGTTCGATGCGGCACCGACGACGCCGTCCGCCGCGAACGAGCCGTTGGCGGCGAGCGCGAACACGACGATCCGCCCGTCTCCGTAGCAACTGGCGATCAGGGCCGCCCCGTCCGGCGTGACGGTGAGCTGGCAGACCGCTTCGCCCGCTTCGATCGGCCGGCCGAGCGGGACGAGGCCGAATTCACCACGGCGGGCGAGCGCCTCGACGGTTCCCGAGTGTTCGAGCGCGGCGTACACGACGGGCAGGGTCGGGTGGGTGGCGACGAAGGAGGGTGAGTCGAGGGCAGACGACGAGAGCGGATGCAGCGTGCCGCGATCCTCCTGCCTCAGGGCGCTGAGTCCGGCACCGGCGCCGCCCGCATTCTCGGTGTACGAACCGAGCCAGAAGAGCGGGTTGGAAACGTCGAGCTGTGCCATGCTCTTCAGTCTGGCAGCAGATCGTGCAAGCATGAACCATGGGCACAGCCGCCAGTTTCTCCCGCGCAGCCGACGTCTTCGTCGGCCTGGTCCGCGGCATCCGTTCCGACCAGTGGGAGACGCTCGGCCTCGGCGTGTGGAGCGTCCGCTCGCTCGTCGGCCACACCGCGAGAGCGCTGATCACCGTCTGCGACTACCTCGAGCTCGACCCTGCCAGCCAGGTCGACATGGAGACGGCCGGCGACTATTACGGGCAGATCTACCTCGTCTACACGAACCCGGAGGCCATCGCCCAGCGCGGCGTCGCTGCCGGGATCGCGCTCGGGGACGAACAGGTCGAACGCATCGAGGCTCTCAAAAAGCGGGCGCTCGCGCTGATCCTCGCACAGGAACCGTCACGACTTGTGTCGCTCGGCGGCATGGGTATCCCGCTCGACGAGTACCTGAGGACCCGGGTGTTCGAGCTCGTCGTCCACTCGATCGACATCGCGAGGGCAACAGACCAGGAGGCAGTGTTCGACCCGGATCTGATCGAGGAGGCAGCAGCCCTCGCGGCCGGGATCGCCGCCCGCAAGGGAGACGGGGAGCAGGTGCTGATGGCGCTGACCGGGCGAGAGACGCTGCCAGAGGGATTCAGCGTGGTCTGATTTCGCCTGCCTGACCTGTTGACAGCGACGGGCGGGTGGGTAGTACCGTCGGAGGATGAATTTCGTCGAGGCCGTCGGCCTCAGAAAAACATACACACCCAAGGGAGCCGAGCCGGTCCACGCGCTCGACGGCCTCGACCTCGACGTGCCCAGGGGAACGATCTCCGCCGTGCTCGGGCCGAACGGCGCAGGCAAGACAACCGCGGTGAAGGTCCTGACCACGCTGATCGTGCCAGACAGCGGGACAGCGACCATCGGCGGCATCGACGTGTTGCGCCAACCGGAGGCGATCCGGCCGATGATCGGCGTCTCCGGCCAGTACGCAGCGGTCGACGAGAACCTGACCGGATTCGAGAACCTCGACATGGTCGGCCGGCTCTACCACCTCGGCGCGAAGTCGTCGCGCGCGCGGGCTCGGGAACTCATCGACCTCTTCGACCTCACGGAGGCGCAGAACCGACCGGTGAAGGGGTTCTCCGGAGGCATGCGGCGCAGGATCGACCTTGCCGGATCGCTCGTGACCAGACCCCAGGTCCTGTTCCTCGACGAGCCGACGACGGGACTCGACCCCAGGAGCCGGCTGGGCATGTGGGACATCATCCGTTCCCTCGTGCGCGAGGGAACCACGGTGTTGCTCACCACGCAGTACCTGGAGGAGGCTGACCAGCTCGCAGACGACATCAGCGTCATCGACGGCGGGAAGGTCATCGCGAGGGGATCCGCGGACGAGCTGAAGGCATCCGTCGGCGGACAGCGCGTCGAGCTCAACCTCGTCACAGCCGGGGACGCACCTGCCACCGTCGACGTCCTCCGCAGGTACGGAACCGCGGAACCCCAGGTTTCCAACGATGGCAGGACCGTGACCGTGAGCGTCGCGAGCGGGCCTGAGGCCCTCCAGCTGATCCTCGGAGACCTGGAGCGGCACGATGTGGCGCTCTTCGACGCCGGCATGCGGCGGCCGACGCTCGACGACGTCTTCCTCAGGCTGACGGGGCATGCCGCGACGGTCGACGCGGAACCCGAGACGACGAAGGAGAAGGCCCCGTGACCACGTCGACCACCGATCGTGTGGAGATCCCAGCGGGCCCAGGGCCGGTCGCGCGCTGGCTCAATGACGGCTGGATCACGACCCGCAGGAATCTCATCAAGATCAAACGGGTTCCGGACATCCTCGTCTTCACGACCTTGCAGCCGATCATGTTCGTGCTGTTGTTCACCTACGTGTACGCCGGCGTCATCGACATCCCCGGCAGCACGTACACCGAGTTCATCATGGCCGGGATCTTCGCACAGACGGTGGTGTTCGGGTCGACGTACTCCGGCTCGGCCATGGCCCAGGACCTCAAGGACGGCATCATCGACCGGTTCCGCTCGCTCCCGATGAGCCCGTCTGCCGTGCTCATCGGGAGGACCAACGGCGACCTGCTCATCAACGCCATCTCGATGGCCGTGATGATGACGACCGGTCTCGTCGTCGGCTGGCGCATCCGGTCCAGCTTCCTCGAGGCCACCCTGGGCGTCGTGCTCCTGCTCGGGTTCGCATACGCGCTGTCCTGGATGATGGCCTTCCTCGGCATGACGGTGCGCAGCCCCGAGGTCATCAACAATGTCTCGTTCCTCGTGCTCTTCCCCCTGACCTTCATCTCGAACGCGTTCGTGCCGAGTGAGACGCTGCCGCCCGTGCTGCAGACGATCGCGGAATACAACCCGGTGACCGCACTCGTGCAGGCGGCGAGGGAACTCTTCGGCAACGTGCCGCCAGGCACGCCCGTCGGCGACACATGGATGCAGCAGAACGCCGTCGCCGCCACGCTGCTCTGGATCGTGATCCTCCTCGTCATCTTCGTTCCGCTCAGCATCCGCCGGTATTCGCAGGTGACGTCGCGGTGATCCTCCCGCGGCGATCCTCAAGGCGCACCCCCCGAAGTGGTGTCGAAAATTAGCGAAAACTTGAGCTTCGCCGTTGCCTGATCCTGATCATCGGCGACCATGATCGAAGCAGGCGGCAACCCGAATACCGCTCACGGGCAGATACCCGGTGGATGACCAGGATTGGTGTGTGCGGTGATACTCCCCCCTAACGCCGCACTACCCCCTGATGACACCGGGCATCTGCCCCTTCTCGACCACACCGCCCTCGCCGCGCTGCTCGCCTCGCTCGACCAGGATGAAGAAGCTCTCGACGGCTTCGTCGCCACGTTCATCAATCACTGGCCCGAGCGACTGCGCCGCGCCGCCGAGGCCGTGGCGACCAGGGATTATGCGGCGATCTATGACTGCGCGCTGAGCATCAAGGTGTCGAGCCAGATGGTCGGCGCCGCCCAGCTCGGAGCATACGGCTGCGAACTCGAACGCGTCGTTCGCTCCGGCCGTCTCGATGACGCATTGCCGATCCTCGAGTCCCTGCAATCGATCGGCGACGAGACCGTTCATGCTCTGGCCGCAGCACGCAGCCGTCAGAGCCGCGAACACGCCGCCTGAGCGGCCCGTCCGTCTTTGACTCAGTTCTGGTTGGGTGACAGTCGGTAGCCGACGCCCCGGACCGTCTCGATCCAGCGCGGATGCTTCGGGTCGTCCGAGAGCTTCCGTCGCAGGTTCGCGAAGTGCACCTCGATCGAGCGCTCCTCCGACTCGCTGACGAAATCGTTGGCGACGTACACCTCGTCGCGGAGTTCACGGACGAGGTCCGCCTTCGAACGGACTCGCCGCTTGCTGTGCAGCAGGGAGCGGAGCAGATCGAACTCGGTGCGGGTCAGGTCGAGTTCGACATCGTCGAGTTCGACCGTCCTCGTGTCGGCGTTGAGCGTGAGGCCGTTGTGGACGTAGACGAGCTCGACGTCGTCTGCCGGTGCGGCCGGCTGGGGCGCCGGCTCCGCTGCGGGGGGCGCGACGACATCGCTCACACCGGTGGCAGGGCTGGGCGGGTCGGCGAGGTCCAGCTGGCTGACCCGGGGGCGGCGAAGCATTGCCTCGATGCGGGCGCGGAGTTCTCGCGGACGGAACGGCTTGATGACGTAGTCGTCAGCCCCGGATTCGAGGCCGAACAGCAGGTCGGCCTCGTCGGACTGCGCGGTGAGCATCACGATGTAACAGTCGGTGAAGAGACGGAGGCGACGTGCCACTTCGAGGCCGTCGATGTCGATCAGCCCGATGTCGAGCGTGACGATGCTCGGGCTCTTCTCGCGGACGAGTTCGACACCCTCTGTCCCGCTGGCCGTCGAGCTGACCTCGAACCCGGCCTGGCGCAGAACGGTTTCGACGAGTCCGCGAATGTCGGCGTCATCCTCGATGACCACAGCGGTACGGCCTCTGTCCTCTGCCATGTGGTGCTTTTCCCCCCGGAAGTGCCGCGCACTCCAGTGAGCGCCGTGGTGTTCGATCAGTTTCGAACACCACCAACTCTAGTCGGGGTCGACCGCTTCGTCACGACGGCGGCGACCCCCAATGAGGAGCAGGCCCAGACAGGTGGCAACGGCGGCGGCGATCAGCGCGTCGCGAACGGATGCCCCGGTGGAGGGCAGGTTCGGCAGTGACCCGGCGTTGCTGGGAGGTGTCGTCGACCCACCGCCGGTGTCGCCTGGGTCGACCTCTGTGTCTGCGGCGACGACCACGAGCGACAGGTCGAGCGATTGCAACTGGGTGGCGTTTCCTGAGCTGAACGGCAGTTCGAACGTGACGTCGATCGGGACGCTCGCGATCGAACTGCGGCCGAGGTCGAAGATGACGTCTCCCCTCAGCAGCTCGGCTGCGGTCGACCGGAACGTGGTCCCGTTGCCTGCGACGGTGATGACGACATCCTTCTGGACAGGCGTCGGCGTCGCTCTCTGGTCGGTCGAGTCGTCGCCGAGGGTGATCAGAAGGCTGGACACCCCGCCTCCGGTGCGGTGGGCCACCACCCTCGTGGTGACGATGTCGCCAGGGACCATGGTCCAGTCGCTGAACAACGTGCCGATGGGGCTGCCGTCTTCGCGGGTCACCGCGAGCGCGCGCTCCTCGGTGTCTGCGGCTGCGCTTGCGGCCCCGGAAAACGCGAGAGCTGCGACGAGGGCGACGCCGATCGCTCCGGCTGCTGCCCGGGCCAGACGGCTCATGACGTGTGTTTTCATGCGACGAACACCTCGACTTCGAGGTCGGCTGGCGGGGTGCCTGTGCCCCACCACTCGAGGACGACGTACTGGATCTTCGTCCCTGTCGTGTCGCGGAGCACGGAGTCGATGGAGCTCGTCCCCCGCGGCGCGATGACGGTGGGGGTGACGGTCGGCGTGGAATCGACCGTGACCGGCACCTGGATCTCCCGCTGCTGGTACTGCCTCAGGAAGTTGTTCTCAGGGCAGGCGGTCGCGCTGTTGCTCCAGTTCTCGCTCCAGTTCTCCCACACGTACCTGGACCGGCACTGGATCTGGGTCGTCGTCGTTGTCGTCGACGGCCAGACGCCTGCCCCCGAGTAGTACTTCTCGGCGAGGTACGTCGTGGAGTTCTTGAACACGGCGTTGGACGCCGGCGCCGTGTCGACGCCGGAGAAGACGTTGTTGAAATTCGTCACCCCTGCCCCGCCGTCGACGTGGCAGGTCTTGCTCGCACACGTCGGGTCGTTGACGGAGTCGGCGTTCTTGGTACGGCCGTTCGTGAGCATCCAGCTGTAACGCATGGTCACCGGGTCGGCGTTCGCACCCGACTGGCCGCCGAGGCTGTTGATCCCCCGGTGCGCGTCGCGGATCTCAACGCCCGGACGTGTCGCGTTCGTCGTCGCACCGTTGATCGCAAGTGTCGCGCTCGTGTTCAGGCGCGCCTGTGCGAACGGGACAGCAGTGGTCGGGGCGACATCCCAGACCCACGCGGCGGCCGAGGTCGACGCATAGTTGCCACGCCAGGCAGTGAGCTTGATCGACTGGGTCGAGCTCATGCCGGGGGTACAGCTCCACAGGCGCGCGCCGAGTTGATTGTCCACGCCGCCGACCTGCGCCGGGAGTGGTTCGATCGGGTCGAAGCTTCCGTCGTTCACGACGGGAAGGACAAGCATCCTGACGGTGGTCTTCGGCGCCGACGCGTTCGTCGTGCTCTCTGGCGCCTGGATCTCGGTGAAGTCACTGAGCCTGTAGACGTTGGTCGAGACGGTGGGGTTGGGCACTGAGCACCAGTTCCCGACCCCTGCCCCGCCGGTCGCGGCGTCGCTGGCCGTGAGGTGGGCGCCGGTCGTGGCCGCGGGCAGACCGACGACGATCATCGCCGCTGCTGCCAGCGTGGCGATCGCGACGACGTGCGGCATCCGGAATCGTCTGAGCGCCGACATCAGTTTTCCTCCGCACGGGGAACCTGGGTGAGAACGGCGGTCGCAGTGAAGTCGGCGAGCGGGTTCATCACCGTGTTGGTTCCGCGGGACGCCAGGAGCGCGCGCGACACATCGACGCCGTTCCTGACCGCAGGGATGGACAGGTCGAGCACGATGGTGCAGGTCTGCCCGGGCTTCACGGTCTGCCCGGCAGCGGTGGAGAACGACCAGGAAAGGGCGCCGCCGACGATGGTCGGGGTGGAGTCGACGGTGCAGGTTCCGCTCGACGCGATTGAGGCCGTCAGGTAGCCGGCGGAATAGACGGATGCCCAGGCGGTCTTGGCTGCTGCGGCGATCGTTCCGGAGATGTAGCCCTGGACTCCATCAGTGTTCCCGCTCGTCATCGAGTAGGTGAGTCGCTGGCCGCGAGTGCCGGGGATGAGTCCGGTCGTGGACGACGCGACCGTTGAGCTGAGGGTCCCGAGGGCGTATGAGGCTGACGTGACGGTGGCGTCGAGGGACAAACCACTGGCCGAGTCGATGACCTGGGGGCTCTGCGTTTCCTGGTCGTTCCAGAAGGCGAAGGTGACCGGCCCGCCCAGAAGGGCGAATGCCGTCAGGAGAGCGACCCCCGCGAGGATCACGGGCTTCGCGGGAACGGTGCGGCTGCGGTTCGAGTCGATGGACATGAAGATCGCTACCCTGCGATCTGCGTCAGGGTGTACACGGCGCCGAGGGAGACGTTGCCGCCCATCGCGGTGTTGTACTGGCCGGTCGTGCCCCAGGGGAAGCTCACTTCGATGACCACGGGGACGGTTCCGCCTGTGACCTGGGACGGCGTGAGCGTGGTGTTGGACGGGGTCCCGGTCGCCGCGGTCCCGTTGACCGACTTCACGGTGATGGACACCGCGTCGCGGAGGGCGACGTCAGCGGCTGCGGTGGTGGCTGCGGCCTTCGACGGGGTGACGGTGAACCGGGCCTTGAGGTTCTGGCCGGCCAGGGTGACCGGAACGTTGATCGTGGCGGCGATGACATCACCGGGGACGATCGCTCCGCCGCCGTAGGCGACGGGGGTGGTGCAGGTGGCTGGCGTGGGGCACTGCTTGATCGTCGCGGTCGGGATGTTGCCGAGCCCGATGGTGCCGAGGTCCAGGGTTCCTGAGGAGATCGACTGGGTCGCGCTGGTCGTGGTGTCAGACCAGAAGGCGAGAGTGCCGGCGCTGCTCAGAAGGAGCACGGCGCCGAGTACTGCTGCTGCGGAGGTGCCGAGAAGAGTGCGGGTCGACTTCTTCATGATGGCTCCTTCCGTGCGGTGTGGTCGTGGTGCTGGTGGTCGTTGTGCGGTTCGTGCTGTGGCGCTGCTTGCAGGAATAAGGGCCCTGCCGTGTCGGGTACACGACAGGGCCCGTTGAGATCAGCTCGGGGGCTGATCCCGCCTCCGCTGCAAGGTGGAGCTTGTTACCGCGCGATCTGCGTGAGCGTGTACTTCGAGGTGAAGGAGATCGACTTCAGCTCGGTGAGGTCGGAGGCGTCCGCGGTGGTTCCGAAGGGGAACTCGACCGTGATGACGACCGGCACCGTCGGAGTGGCAGTCTTTGCTCCCGTGAAGGTCTTGCTTGCGCCGGCGTCGCCGCCGACCGAGGCGACGGAAACGGTGAGCGCGCTGGCGAGGTCTGCATTGCTCAGGTTGGGGGCCGTGTTGACGGCAGGAGTCGTCACCGCCAGAGTTGCGTTGATGTTCTGGCCGGAGAGGGTGACCGGGATGTTGACGGTCTTGGTCAGCTTGTCTCCGGGGACGATGGCGCCGGTGTATGCGGCGTTCACGACGGATCCGTTGGTGACGGTCCATGTGCCGTCGGACAGGGTGCCGAGGTCGAGGCTTCCCGAGGAGATCGTCTGGGTCGCGCTGGTCTCGGTGTCGGACCAGTAAGCGAGGGTGCCCGCTCCACCGAGGAGCAGCGCTGCTCCGACGGCTGCTGCGACGGCTGCTGCTGTGGTCTTCTTCATGCTGAACTTCTTCATGGTGTGTCCTTCATTCGGCCTGGCAGCGGAGGAGCTACTCAGAGTCTGGGATGTTCTCGCCTTGCGCTTCGAACAAGATTGATATTTCCGAACGAGTGTCAAGAAGCGACCAGTACAGCCGCAAGGTTCGAAGAATTCTGGCTTCAGGCCGCAGGGTTGGCTCAAGATTTCCGCAAGAGTTGCGATCCGCGCTGAGAACGCTGGGTTCGGCCGGCGAAATGACGCCGGATCCGTGACATTCAGGCTCTCCCGCAAGCGAATCCGCGGGCGTACGATGTGCGGTGAGGGGCCTGAACTCAGAGGAGGAGACCGCGATGAAGCGTTCCTTTGCATTGTTGATCAGCATCCTGCTCGGCGCGGTTTTTCTCGTGTCGACCGGACCTGCTGCGACCGCCGCGCCGTACTGCGGCATCACCTGGGGGTCGCTCCCTGACGTGCAACGCGTCGGCGCTCCGAACGCATCGCCCACCGGCGTTCGAGCCGGGCGGCATACCTGCTACGACCGGTTCGTCCTCGACGTGAGGGGAGACATCCGGGGCTACGACGTGCGCTACGTCAGTGTGGTGAGACAGGACGGATCCGGAATCGCCGTTCCGCTTCGCGGTGCTGCAGACCTGCAGATCGTCGCCTTCCTACCGAACTACAACTCGGCGGGGCAGCAGGTGTGGACGCCGGGCAACCTGCGTGAGCTCGTCTACGTCAGCGGATTCACGACGTTCAGGCAGGTGGCGTACGCAGGCAGCTTCGAGGGCCAGACCAACCTCGGCCTTGGCGTACGGGCGCGGCTACCGTTCAGGACGTTCATCCTGGACGGACCGGGGACGGGCAGCAGGCTCGTCATCGACGTCGCGCATCGCTGGTGAGGTTTCAGAGTCTGACGAGGGCGCGGGGTAGATCACGTCTTCCGCGCTCTCGTCCGCAGGATAGACCGCATCTTGCGGGCTCGCGTTGACCTCGGTGTCGTTCCCCGTGTCGGGGTTCTCGCTCGACACCGGCTCATCACCGGAGTCCTTCGCGCCCTTCTTCCTGCCACCGCGGGCGGCCACGACGACGAGGGTGACCACCGCGTATCCGATGAGCGCTATCCCCAGTCCCTGCGCGAGCCAGGTCCTGGTGTCTCCTGACACACCGTTCGTCACGTAGCCGATCACCGGAAGCCAGTACCAGGCCTTTCCGCGCACCTGCTCCTCGCGCACGAGTTCCGCGTCCGGTGACGGATTCGCGTCTCCCTGTGTCTCGAGCCGGATTCCTTCGGCGGTGACGTTGACCCCGATCACGCGGTGCGTGACGACGGCTGGCTCCCCCGAACTGATCTGGTAGGTGATGACGTCGCCGACCTGGATGTCGGCGAAGGGGATCGGCTTCACCACGACCGTGGTCCCTGGCGGCATCGTCGGCCGCATCGACCCGGTCAGCACGGTGTACGGCGTCGCGCCGGCGATCCGGGGAACGAGGACGAATGCCACGATCAGCAACCCACAGACGACGAGGACGACCCAGCTCACGACCTTGAGCAGTGTGCCGCCGACCCGGTTCACGACGGTCCACGGGTTCGCCGGCCGCACGTGCCGATGCCTGGCCGTCACTGCATCCGCCTGGTCGACGTCCCGACCAGCGTCGGGCGCGCGACGGTCGCCGTCGTCCAGGCGCGCCTCCGCGGCATCCGCCACCGGCTCGGTCATGGCTTAGTCGATCAGGTCGTGGCGTACGACGATGGCGTCGCGCCCCGGTCCGACACCGATGGCAGAGATGCGCGATCCGCTCATGCCCTCGAGCGCGAGCACGTAATCCTGCGCGTTCTTCGGTAGCTCCTCAAACGTGCGGCAACCCGAGATGTCCTGTTTCCAGCCCGGGAACTCCTCGTAGATCGGCGTCGCGTGGTGGAAGTCCGACTGGGACACCGGAATCTCGTCGTAGCGGACTCCGTCGACCTCGTACGCGACACAGACCGGGATCGTGTCGAGTTCGTCGAGGATGTCGAGCTTGGTCAGCACGAAGTCGGTCACGCCGTTGATGCGGGCAGCGTAGCGCGCGATCGGCGCGTCGTACCAGCCGACCCGGCGCGGACGCCCTGTGGTGGTGCCGAACTCGAACCCACGGGACCTGAGGTGGTCTCCGGATGCGTCGAAGAGCTCGGTCGGGAACGGGCCGGCACCGACGCGGGTCGTGTAGGCCTTCACGATGGCGATGACCCGGTCGATCCGGTTCGGAGCGATACCGGAACCGGTCGCCGCTCCCCCTGAGGTCGCGCTCGACGACGTGACGAACGGGTATGTGCCGTGGTCGACGTCGAGCATCGTGGCCTGCCCGCCCTCGAACAGCACGATCTCGTCGCGTTCGAGTGCCTCGTGCAGCTCGAGTGCGGTGTCTGCCACCATCGGGCGCAGACGATCGGTGTACGAGAGCAGGTCTTCGACGATCTCGTCAGCGGAGATGGCGCGGCGGTTGTAGATCTTCAGCAGCATGTGGTTCTTGACGTCGAGAGCGCCTTCGACCTTCTGCCGGAGGATGTTCTCGTCGAACAGGTCCTGGATCCGGATGCCGACGCGGTTGATCTTGTCCGCGTACGCAGGTCCGATCCCCCGCCCGGTTGTGCCGATCTGGCGCTTGCCGAGGAACCGCTCGGTCACCTTGTCGAGAGTGCGGTGGTACTGCGTGATGACGTGGGCATTCGCCGACACCTTCAGGCGGGACACGTCCACGCCTCTGGCACTCAGCGCCTCCAGCTCGTGGAACAGCACCTCGAGGTCGATGACGACACCGTTCGAGATCACCGGGGTCACCCCTGGGGTGAGGATGCCGGATGGCAGCAGGTGCAGCGCGTACTTCTCGTCGCCGACGACGACGGTGTGGCCGGCGTTGTTGCCGCCGTTGAACTTCACGACGTAGTCGATTCGGCTGCCGAGGAGGTCGGTCGCTTTCCCCTTGCCCTCATCGCCCCACTGGGCGCCGACGATCACGATTGCTGGCATGGCGGATGCTCCTTCTTTGCCTACGGAAAAATCTTGCGACGGCCGTCGGTGGCCTGGTCGGCCTAGTCCTGTCCCCGGATGAAGAAGACTTCAGTCGATGGGGGCGGTTCGAGCGGAAGACCCTCGGTCTCGATCCGCGCAGGCGCGGTCTCATCGGCGTCACGGAGGAACTCGGTCAGGCGGGTCACTTCGTCGACCTCGCCGATGGCATCCGCTGCGTTGCGGAGCGCATAGAGCGAGCGGAGGAATCCCTGGTTCGGCTCGTGCGACCACGGGATCGGTCCCTGTCCTCGCCACCCGGCCTTGCGGAGCGCGTCGAGCCCGCGGTGATAACCGACACGGGCGTATGCGTAGGCCGTGACCGGGTGGGCCGAGTCGAACGATGCTTCTGCGAGACGCGCCCAGGCCAGTGACGAGGTCGGGTGGGACCCGGCCACTGCGGCGATGTCGTCGACGGTGGTCGAGCGGTCGAGCGCGTCGACGACCTCGGGCTCCGCCGGAAGGCGTGTCTCCGGCACTCCAAGCAGATTGTCTCCAGTCACGCGTCTAGCCTACCGCGTCGCCTCAGCAGCAGGAGGGCAGGGCGCACCGCTCGGTGGATGTCCTAGACCGAGACGCCGCGAGCCCGGAGGAACGGCGCCGGGTTGACGTGGTTGCCGTTGATATAGATCTTCAGGTCGAGATGGCACCCGGTCGCGACACCGGTGTCTCCGACGCTCGCGATGAGCGATCCGGCGCTCACCCAGCTTCCGGCGCTGACCCGGAACGAACCGGAACGGAGGTGTCCGTAGATCGACTTGACCCCGCCGCCGTGGTTGATGATCACCCGGTTACCGAAGCCACCTTCGTAACCGGCGAACGTGACCGTTCCGCCCGCGATGGCCCTGATGCCCTTGCCGCAGGGGTTGGCGAAGTCGATGCCGCTGTGGAAGGAGACCGAACATCCGGTCCCACCGCAGATGATCGGTCGCGGTCCGTACCAGGAGCTGATGTAGCCGGGGAGCGGTCGCCACCAGCCCTGTGCCGACGGGTGGAAGTACGTTCCGGTCGCTCCGGCGTTCGAGCCGCCGCCGCCACCGCCGCCGCCGCCGCCGCCACCGCCACCGCCACCGTTCGCGGCCGCTGCAGCAGCCGCAGCGAGCGCAGCCTTGCGCTCACGTTCGGCCTTCTCTGCCGCGGCTTTCTTGGCTGCGGCGACGCCAGCTGCGTAGCCGGCTTCGACGGTCGCGGTCTTGCCTTCGAGGTAAGAGAGCTGGCCGAGCAGCGTTTCCTCGTGCTTCTCCTGCTCAGCAACGGCCGCAGCCGCGGCTGTTGCAGCGGCCTCAGCCTCCTGGAGTTTCACTTCGGCTTCAGCCCGGGCCTCCTCGAGCACTGTGGCCGCGACGACCGCCTGCTCGCTCAGCGAGGTGACCTGGTTCGCGTCCTGCTCGGCTTCGTCGAGGAGCTGGGTGGAGAGGCTGGTGAGCTTGTCTATGGCGCCCAGCTTGTAGAGCGTGTCGTCGGCGTTCTTCGAGTCCACCAGCAGGCTGGCGGTGACATCGAATGAGTTCGTCCGCCCCATCCGGGCGAAGAGTGATCCGGCCTGTTTCGCGGAAAAGTCCGCGGCGGCCTGTGCCTCTTCGAGACGCGTCTTCAGGTCTGCCGACTTCTGTTCGGCGTCCTGGGCCACGATGAGGGCGTCCTGGTATTCGGATGCGGCGACCGCTGCGGCTTCCTCTGCTGCCGCTGATGCATTGCGCAGGTCTTCGATCAGTTTCTTGACCTGGTCGATCTGCGTCTTCTTCGCGGATTCGTTCGCGCGGGCGTTCTTGACGTCGTCCCAGCTGGGATAGCTGGGAGCTGCACTGGCAGGCACGGCGATCGCGCCGGCAGCGAGCACGACGCCCAGTGTCACGGCCGCGATAAGAGAACGAAAACGCAAACGCATCTTTTCATCGTGGCAGAAAAAGCGCGTTCTGTCTGGAGGGTCAGGGCGAGTCGCATTGACCCAAAGCGGGTGCCATTCGGCACCCGCCTTGGCGAGAGAGACCTAGAAGAGGTCCTTCTCAGCAAGCCAGTCCTTGGCGAGAGCCTCAGGCGAGGCCTTCTCGTCGCCCTGGTTGCGTGCGTTCAGTTCGATGAGGTCCTCGGTCGTCAGCTCGGCCGAGATCGCGTTCAGGACTTCCTTCACCGTGTCGGATGCCTTGTCGGAGTTGATGAGCGGCAGGACGTTCTGCGGGAGGATCATGTTCTCCGGGTCCTCGAGGGTCACGAAACCGTTCTCCTTGATCGACGGGGTGGTCGAGAAGATGTCGGCGATGTTGACCGTTCCGTCCAGCAGGGCGCCGGTGGTGAGAGGTCCGCCCGAGTCGCTGACGGGGACGAACGTGATGTTCGCCGCGTCGACGCCGTAGATCTCGGTGAGTCCCTGGGGGCCGTACGGGCGCTCGTTCAATTCGGGGTTGCCTCCGACGATCAGCGGAACGTCGAGGTCGGCGAGGTCGGCGAGGCTCGTGACCCCGTTGTCTTCGCTGAACTCCTTGGTGACGTTGTAGCTGTCCTTGTCTTCGGCCTCGGCCTGGTCGAGGACCTCGAACCCATCGGGGAGCGCGTCGGGAAGGGCGGCGAAGACCTCTTCGCTCGACTTCGCCTCCGACTCGGCGTCGAAGAACTGCAGCAGGTTGCCGCTGTAGTCGGGGATGAGGTCGATCGAGCCGTCTTCGAGAGCCTTGACGTAGACGTCGCGCTGGCCGATCTGGCCGGCGAACTCCACGGTCACGCCGTTGGCTTCGAGGCCCTGGGCGAAGATCTGGGCGATGATCTCGGACTCGGCGAATCCGGCCGCCCCGACCGTGATCGTCTCGGAATCACCGGCCGGCTCGTCTGCCGGCTCGAGGGGATCGCCTGAAGCGCATGCCGCGAGAGCGAGAACCGCTCCCGCTGCGAGAATTCCTGCGGCGAATCGGCCGCGTCGTGAAGTGAACATCGAACTTCCTAACTGTGTGGGGTGGTGCGGAGCTGTCTATCCGGCGCGGGAGGGTGCTACCGCGCTCGGAACGGACTTCCGAGGTGTTCGGAGTGATGGCGTCGTCTGGATTGCCCGGACGCCCGCCGGAATGGTGAGTCGTTGGATGAGGATGAGGATGCCCTCGAGCACGAGGGCGAGGAGTGTGACGAGCAGTGCTCCGACGAGGACCTTGGTGTAATCGCGCACCGGGAGACCGTCGATGATGTAGCGGCCAAGACCTCCAAGCGAGATGTATGCGGCAACCGTCGCAGTAGCCACAACCTGAAGCACTGCCGACCGTATTCCCCCGATGATCAGCGGAAGCGCGAGCGGTATCTCGACCTTCCACAAGATCTGCCACTCCGTCATGCCCATGGAGCGTGCCGCATCGACGGTCCTGGGGTCGACGGACTCGATCCCGGAGTAGGCACCGGCGAGCAACGGCGGGATGGCAAGGACGACCAGGACGATGACCGTGGGGATGAGTGCGAGACGGATGCCGAAGCCGAACGCGATGGCCAGGTAGGTGAGCAACCCCAGTGTCGGGAGTGCACGCAATGCGCCGGTCGCCGCGATCGAGATCCCGCGCCAGCGGCCGGTGTGGCCGATGTACAGCCCGAGAGTGACAGCGATGAGGATCGCGATCAACACGGTCAGCCCGGTGTAGGCCAGGTGCTCGGCGATCCGGGTGGGGATGCCGTCCGGCCCCACCCAGTGGGCGGGATCCGAGATCCACGCGAACGCGTCGATGAAGGCGTTCATGCCGCGACCGCTTTCGTCCTGGCCGCTGTCGCGCTGCGTCTCGCCGCCGCGTCGACCCGCGCCCACGGCAGCAGCATCCGCCCGCCCAGAACCAGCAGCACGTCGAAGACGACGGCGATGAGGACGGTTCCGACGATGCCGGTGAGGATCTCGGTCGGGAAGTTGCGCTGGTAGCCGTCGGTGAAGAGGTAGCCGAGGCCGGACATCCCGACGAGGGCACCGAGCGTGACCAGGCTCACCGTGCTCGTGGAGACCACCCGAAGACCGGCGAGCAGAACGGGACCTGCGAGGGGGAGCTCAACCTGCCAGAACCGGCGCCACGCCCCGAAGCCGACGGCGGTGGCCGACTGCGCGACATCCGCCGAGACGGCATCGAAGGCATCCGTCGCGGTCCGGACCATGAGGGCGACGGCGTAGATGGTCAGGGTGACGATGAGGTTGGCCGGGTCGAGGATGCGGGTGCCGAGCACGGTCGGCATGGCGACGATGAGGGCGAGAGAGGGGATCGTGTAGAGCAGTCCGCACACGGTGAGCAGGATTCCTCGCGACACGCGGTAGCGGTGTGCGAGCCAGCCGATCGGCACGGCGATGAGGAATCCCCCGAGAATCGGCAGGATGCTCAGCAGGACGTGGGCGAGGGTGAGTTCCCAGATCTGCTCGATGTTCGCCAGCACCCAGGTCACGTCGGTGTGCTCTCGGTGAGGATGCCGGCGAGGCGCCCGGTGCCGTCGATCACGACCTGGCGGCCGGAGACCTCCTCGATCCGTAAGGCGCGCCGGCCGCGGTCGGCGCCGATGAAGGTGTCGACGAATTCGTCGGCCGGGTTCGCAAGGATGTCTGCTGGGGTCCCGACCTGGGCGATCTGGCCGCCGGTCTTGAGGATGACGACCTGGTCGCCGAGGAGGAAGGCCTCGTCGATGTCGTGGGTCACGAAGACGATGGTCTTTGCGAGGTCTTTCTGGATCCGCAGCAGTTCCTGCTGGAGTTCGCTGCGGACGAGCGGGTCGACGGCTCCGAACGGCTCGTCCATAAGCAGGATGTTGGGGTCCGTGGCCAGGCCACGCGCCACACCGACGCGCTGCTGCTGGCCGCCGGACAATTGTGAGGGGTAGCGTTCCGCAAGCGAGCGGTCGAGGCCGACGGTGTCCATCAGGGTGAGGGCACCGTCGCGCGCGGCCGCGCGCTTCGTGCCGTTCAGCAGCGGGACGGTGGCGATGTTGTCTGCGACGGTCCGGTGCGGAAGCAGCCCTGAGTTCTGCATCACGTAGCCGATGCTCCGACGGAGTCTGACCGGCTCGAGGTTGGAGATGTCGTCGTCGTCGATGTGGATGGAGCCGCTCGACGGGTCGACCATGCGGTTGATCATCCGCAGGAGGGTCGTCTTGCCCGACCCGCTCGATCCGACCAGCACAGTGGTCGTGCGCGAAGGGATCGTCAGGCTGAAATCGTCGACGGCGAGCGTGCCGTCAGGAAACCTCTTGGATACCGAGTCGAACCTGATCATGGCGGACGTCCCCCTGGGTTGAGGCCGATCGGGTGGCCCCGCTTCGCTTTAGCGTAGACAACCCCGCCGACACCGCGCCAGATCATTACTCCGTATTGTCAGGCTGGCGTCTGCTGGTGTAGAGCGACGTGCCAGCTCCCGCCGCCGTAAAGATAGGTCGTCGACATCCGCAATTCGACGGTGTCATCGCCTCGCCTGGCCACCGCGCGGTACGCGACGACACCCGCCCGTTCCCCGAGGCGGACGATGGCCGGCTCGTGGATCTCATACGAGTCCCACGGCACCACTCCCGCGAACGAGGCGGTGACCTCGTCACGGCCGATCGCAGCGCCCTCGACGATCATCAGGGCATCCTTCGTCATCGACCGCGCATAGTGTTCACCGCCGTGCCCCGCGAGAATGGCCTTCCAGCCGGCGTGTTCCTCACGAAGAAGGATGGCGGGCAGATCGTCGGTGATCTCAGTCATGGCTTCACGCTACCCCCTCTGCCCGGATCAGACCCCGATCCGGGGAAAGCTGACGTGCTGCATCACCCACGCGTGCATGGCGACGGCCGCGGCGGCTGAGGCGTTGATGGAGCGGGTCGACCCGAACTGGCTGATCTCGAGGACGGCATCCGATGCTGCGATGGCCTCTGGCGAAAGGCCCGGCCCCTCCTGGCCGAACAGCATGAGGCACCGCTCAGGCAGGGCGAAGGTCTCGATCAGCACCGAGCCTGGGACGTTGTCGATCCCGAGGATCGGCAGGTCTTCCGCCCTCGCCCAGTCCACCAGCCCGGCGACGTCAGCATGGTGGAGGACGTGCTGGTAGCGGTCGGTGACCATCGCGCCGCGCTTGTTCCAGCGACGCCGGCCGACGATGTGGACCGTGTCCGCCCCGAACGCGTTCGCGGTGCGCACGATGGAACCGATGTTCATGTCGTGCTGCCAGTTCTCGATGGCGACGTGGAACGGATGCCTGTGCTCGTCGAGGTCCGCGACGATCGCGTCGAGTTTCCAGTACCGGTACCGGTCGATGACGTTGCGGGTGTCACCGTGGATGAGCAGATCCTGGTCGAACCAGGTCTCCTCTGGCCACTCCCCCTGCCACGGTCCGACACCGTTCGTCGACAGTTCGTGACTCGGGTTCTCTGCAGCGTCTGGCACCCTCCCACCCTAACCGCGCCCGGCGGCGGGTCAGCAGGCAGGACACCGCGGCCCACCCTTTTCGGTCGGCCGAAATCCGGCTATGGTTTCGGTATGCCGAAATCTTCTGCGGTCACCGTCGACCCGCCAGCCCGCCCGCTCCCCCAGCCGCCACGACTGCTCTGGCTGCTCGGACCGGCACTCGTCGCCGGGGTGGCCTACCTCGACCCCGGCAACGTCGCAAGCAACATGACCGCAGGCGCCCAGTACGGCTACCTGCTCGTCTGGGTCGTCGTCGCAGGCAACACCATGGCCTGGCTGATCCAGTACCTGTCGGCCAAGCTCGGCATCGTCACGGGCAAGAGCCTTCCTCAGATCCTCGGTGAACGCATCCGATCCCGCCCAGGGCGCCTCGCGTACTGGTTGCAGGCAGAGCTCGTCGCCATGGCCACCGACCTGGCTGAGGTCATCGGCGGGGCCGTCGCCCTCAACCTCCTGTTCGACCTGCCGCTCATCGTCGGCGGCCTGATCACGGGCACTGTCTCGATGGTGATGCTCGCCGTGCAGTCCCGGCGTGGTCCTCGGGCCTTCGAGTTCGTCATCATGAGCCTTCTCATCATCATCGCCGTCGGCTTCAGCGCCGGGGTCTTCCTCGCTCCGCCCGACGCCGCCGGGGTCGTGTCAGGCCTTGTTCCGCGCTTCGAGGATGCCAATTCGGTTCTGCTCGCCGCCTCGATCCTCGGAGCGACGATCATGCCTCACGCCATCTACGCGCATTCGGCCCTGAGCCGGGACCGCTTCGCGGTTCGCGCGCCGGGGCTGACGACGAAACGGCTCCTGACCGTGACCCGGTGGGATGTCTCCATCGCCATGGTGATCGCCGGGAGCGTCAACCTCGCCATCCTGCTCCTCGCTGCGGCCAATCTCGCCGGGGTACCGGGTACAGACAGCCTCGAGGGCGCACACGCCGCGCTGGAGTCCTCCCTCGGCGCCGTCGTCGCCACGCTCTTCGCCGTCGGCCTTCTGGCATCAGGGCTCGCGTCCACGTCCGTCGGCGCATACGCAGGCGCCGAGATCATGCAGGGCCTGCTCCACGTGCGTATCCCGCTCCTGACCCGAAGGGTCATCTCCCTCATCCCCGCACTCGCCATCCTCGGGCTCGGATTCGACCCGACCATGTCTCTCGTGCTCAGCCAGGTGGTTCTCTCGTTCGGGATCCCGTTCGCACTCATTCCGCTCGTCGTTCTCACCGCCAAATCGAGCATCCTCGGAACGTTCGCGAACCGGTGGCAGACCACCGCCGCCGGCGTCATCGCCTCGGTCCTTCTTGTGACGCTGAACGCCGTGCTCCTCATCCTCGTGTTCAGCGGCGCGTAGTCCCCCGCCGGTAGGCTGGAGAGCCCATGAAGCAGTCGAAACCGGTGATCGAGGACTACCTCAAGACCATCTACGCGCACACGGAGTGGCAGGCGGATGCCATCACCCCCTCCGCGCTCGCGACGCGCCTCGGGCTGGCGCCATCGACAGTCACCGAGATGGTGAAGAAGCTCGCGGCGTCAGGGCTCGTCACCCACGTCCGCTACGGCGCCATCACCCTCACAGGCGCAGGGACGGCGGCGGCGGTCGCCGTCGTCCGGCGCCACCGGCTGGTCGAGACCTGGCTGGTGCGGGAGATGGGATTCGGCTGGGACGAGGTCCACGACGAGGCAGAGGTGCTCGAGCACGCGATCAGCGACCGCCTGCTCGCTGGCATCGACGCCCGGCTGGGCCACCCGGACCGGGATCCGCACGGCGACCCCATCCCAGCGGCCGATGGGTCGGTGCGGCGTGAGAAAGCCGTCCTGCTCGAGGAGGCCACAGAGGGGCACACCGGGGCGATCCTGCGGATCAGCGACAGGGACCCTTCTCTGTTGCGTGAGCTCGAGGCGTCCGGCATCGGAGTGGGAACGACGGTATCGGTCGCTCCTGGGTCCCTCACCGTCGGGTCGACACGGATCGCACTGCCCGCCCCTGCACGCACGGCGATCTGGCTCAGCGCCTGACGCCCGACCGCTGACCCTAAACTGGCCATGAGCGAAGGAGTTGCTGCATGACAAGACGCGACGAAGTTGAGTGCTGGCTGACCGACATGGACGGCGTGCTGGTGCACGAGAACCGCCCGCTCCCCGGTGCCGCCGACCTCCTTCAGCAGTGGCGCGACCAGGGCAAGCCCTACCTCGTGCTCACCAACAACTCGATCTTCACACCGCGCGACCTCAGTGCGCGGTTGCGCGCCTCGGGCCTCGACGTGCCCGAGGAGTTCATCTGGACGTCGGCACTCGCCACGGCCGCCTTCCTCAAGGATCAGATGCCCGGCGGCTCCGCCTTCGTCATCGGCGAAGCGGGGATCACCACCGCACTGCACGAGGCCGGTTTCATCATGACCGAGACGGCCCCTGATTACGTTGTGGTCGGCGAGACCAGGAACTATTCGTTCGAGGCGATCACGAAGGCGATCCGGCTCATCAACAACGGGGCACGGTTCATCGCGACGAACCCGGACGCCACCGGTCCGAGCGCAGACGGCCCGATGCCGGCCACCGGCGCCATCGCCGCCCTGATCACGAAGGCGACGGGGAAGGAGCCGTACATCGTCGGCAAACCCAACCCGATGATGTTCCGCTCGGCACTCAACAAGATCGGCGCGCACTCGGAGAACACCGGCATGATCGGCGACCGGATGGACACAGACGTCGTTGCCGGGATCGAAGCCGGCCTGCACACCATCCTCGTTCTGACCGGGATCAGCGATGAGGCCGAGATCAACAAGTACCCGTTCCGTCCGTCCGAGATCCTCGGCGGGGTCGTCGATCTGCTCGAGCCGCACCCGATCGAGTCAGAGGTCGTCTGACCCAGCCGGAAGGCGCGGCCTGGCCGCGCGGCAGGGCTCAGCCGCGCGGTACGGCCACCGATCCGGTCAGCGGCTCACCGCTCGACCGGTTCACGAAGCAGAAGTAGTTGCGTTCCCCGTCTGCCCACTGCTCCTCGGAGACCGGGTACGTTCCCTGGACCTGGAGATCCGAGTAGCCGGCTGCTGCAGCGGCGTCGAGCACTCCCGGTGCGCTGCACCACAGGTAGATCTGCCTGAGGATGGCGTCCTCACCCGGGTAGCCGGCCGCCGGATCCGTGTTGACGGGGGCGGAGAAGACCATCTGTGCCGCATGGGGCGCAGCGCAGTCGACGACGGTGAAGGTCTCGGCCCACGGGGTCGAGTACGGGTCGAGGCATTCCCCACCGGTGAGCGCTGTCCACTTCTGTTCGCCCGCTGCTGCGGGGCCGACGGGCGCCACAACGGTCGGCGTCGGTGTCGGTGTCGCCGAAGGGGTAGGGGTCTTCGTCGCCGACGGGGTCGGCGCAGGCCCGGCGAGAAGCGCAGGGAGCCGCGACCCGAGGAAGAACAGCCCGACGAGGACGAGGATCGCCACGAGGGCAATGGCACCCAGCACCAGTGCCCGGGGCGGACGACCGCCTCCCGAACCGGTTCGCGCTCGAGGGGCCTTGACCGGCTTCGCCGGTTCCTCGGCGACGGTGTCGATGACGATGGGTTCGCCCTGGGTCGGCGGGGTGGAACGGCGACGACGGCGGGGAGGAAGCGCGGCGTCGTCTGCCTGCTCGGGTTCAGCGCGTGCCGCTCCTGCTGTCGCTGCGGAGGCCGCCGCTGCCACGGTCGGGAGCACCGCGGTCTGCTCGGGCTCCGGCGCCGCTGCGGGAGACCCGTCGCCCGGTTCGGCGGCGGGTGCGTCGCCACTGGAGGTCCGGTGGACGAGGGGATCGAGCTGGTCGTTGGGTGTCAGCGCCCAGGTGAACGGCTCGGCGTCGTCGCTCTCGTCGTCGACAGCGTCGTCAACGGCGTCGTCGTCATCGTCGGATGCCGAGTACTGGATGGCTGGATCCGGTTGCGGAATCGGCTCAGAAACCACCGCGGCGGGTACGGCAGCTTCGTCCGCGGCCTCCGGCGGGGTCGCACCGGCCGGAACCGGCGGAGCGACGTCCTCGACGATGTGATCGCGCGCGGAGCGGGGCTTGAAGAGCGGCGGGACGGCCGACGGGATCAGACCGGTCTCGGGCTCGTCAGCGGGCGGCTCGGTCGGCCCGTGCTCGGCGCTGAGGCTCCAGCCCCGGTCGTCTTCGGCGTCCGACGCGACAGGCGCGACGGCTTCAGGGGTCGGCTCGGGTTCAGGGGTCGGCTCGGGCTCAGGGGCCGACTCGGGCTCAGGGCTCTTGCGGCGGGCCGATCCGAAGAGCGCGGGTTCGGTCCGCTCGGTGCCCGGCCTGGCGGTCCAGCCCGGTTCGGGCAGGACCGGTTCGTCGTCGTCCGGCACGTCGGTGCGCGGCTCAGGGTTCACCAGGGCGTCAGCAGCCACGAGCTTCTCGCGCCACCACGCCTTCACCGGTCCGTCGCCGGCCTTGCCCGGAACGGCGTTCCCGTCATGAGCATCGCTCGCCGCGGCATCCGTCCCCTTGGCCGGCAGCTCGATCTCACCGGTCTGGTCGCTTCCGAGCTGGGACAGCAGCCAGTCGGCACCGACGACTTCGCCCTCGCCCGTTGGCGGATCGGTGGGCTTCTCGTCGTCCTCCCCCGGACGGCGGGTGTCGTCTGACACTATGCGAGCCCCAGGTCTGACAGCCCGATGGCCGCGAAGTAGGGGTAACCGGCTGCCTCGATGATCTCCCGCGCGCCGGTGTTCCTGTCGACAACGACGGCGACACCGGCGATCTCGGCACCGACCTTCTTGAGCGCTTCGATCGCGGCGAGGGGTGAACCGCCGGTCGTCGACGTGTCCTCGAGCACGATGACCCGCTTGCCCTCGAGCTCAGGACCCTCGACCTGCTTGCCGCGGCCGTGGTCCTTGGGCTCCTTGCGGACGACGAACGCGTCGTAGGCGAGACCACGTGCCGCACCCTGGTGCAGCACGGCGGCGGCTACGGGGTCTGCACCCATGGTCATGCCCCCGACCGCAACGACGTCAGGGACGTCCTTGATCAGGTCGAGCATGACCTGGCCGATCAGCGGTGCGACACGGTGGTCCAGGCTGACGCGGCGGAGGTCGACGTAGTAGGTCGCCTTCTTTCCGCTGGTCAGGGTGAAGTCCCCGTGGAACACGGCATCTGCCGAGATGTAGTCAATGAGTTGCTGGCGCGCGTCGGTCACGCAGGCAAGTTTAGCGATGACTCAGCAGACAGGCGTTAACGCGAGAACCGCGCCGCCCCCGAGAATCAACCGCATCTGGCGCTGCGGGATCACTGGGGAGGGCGCGGAATTCGCGACGTGCCGCCTTACGGCAGCAGAGCGTAGGTGCGCGTGGGCACCTGGCGGTAGCCGTCACGCTTCACGACGACGAAGCTGCCGGCGATGGCGGCGACGCTCAGGGCTGCAATTCCAGCAAAGAATACGAACATAGGATTCCAGTCCTTTCTCGAGGTGAAACGGACACGGGCCGTTTGGATACGTATACATCCAATCGCGTCCTATTGTTCAGCACAAGCGAACGTTACTTGACTGATTCGGTAGCATTGCTACATGGACGTACGCCGGCTCGACCTGCTCCGCGAACTCGCCGAACGCGGCAGCATCCACGCCGTCGCCGTGGCCACACACCGCACCCCGTCTGCGGTGTCCCAGCAGCTCAAGGTGCTCGAACGGGAGGCAGGACTTCCGCTGACCGAACGCAGCGGACGCGGCATCGTCCTGACGGATGCCGGTCGCGCCCTCGCCCGCAGCGCGACGGACATCGCCGTCGCCCTCGAACGTGCGGGGGCGGTGTGGGATGAGTACCGCAACGACCCCACCGGCCAGGTGAGCGTCGCGACCTTCCCGACAGCTGGGCAGATGCTCATGCCCAACGTGCTCGCCTCACTGCAGTCGGTTCCTGGGCTCGAGGTCACGATGATCGACCGGGACCCGGAGACCGAGGACTTCCCCGCCCTGACAGCCGACTTCGACATCGTCCTCGCACATTCCGTTCCCGGCAGCCGGTCATGGAGCGGTCGCGGCCTGCGCAACGTCTACCTGCTGAGCGAACCCCTCGACATCGCCCTCCCGGTCGGCCACCGGCTGGCGGGGCTGAGCGTCCTCACTCCCGAGCACCTCGTCGACGAGCCGTGGATCGGTGTTCCGGAGGGGTACCCGTTCGACCGGCTCCTGCACGAGATCGAGGCGGTCACCGGCGCCGCGCTCCATGTCGTCCAGCGCGTCACAGACAACAGGATCACCGAAGCGCTCGTCGCCGCAGGGATCGGCATCAGCATGATTCCGCGTTTCACGGCATCCGGTCACGAACGCGGTCTGGTCACCCGTGCGCTGAGCGGAGTGGACATGTCCCGCCACATCGTCGCGCTCATGCGCCCGGACAAGGCCGAGCGGCTCGCGGTGCGCACGGTAGCGGACGCCCTGCAGCTCGAAGCCGCTGCCGTCCAGCGCTCGCATAACCCGGTCGAGGACCCGGTGCCGTTCACGTCGCCGCGCTGGGTGTAGCCCGGATGAACGCGAGTTGCCCGGTTCGGCGGGTCCGGCGCACCGGACACCCGCCGAACCGGGCAACTCGCGACGGGGTCAGTCGTGCTCGGGGAACCCGAGGTTGATGCCGCCGTGGCTCGGGTCGAGCCAGCGGCTCGTGATCGCCTTCTCCCTGGTGAAGAACTCGACGCCGTGGGGTCCGTAGGCTTTCGAGTCGCCGAACATGGACTCCTTCCACCCGCCGAACGAGTGGTACGCGACCGGCACAGGGATCGGCACGTTGATGCCGACCATGCCGACGGTCACCTCGCGCTGGAAGCGCCTGGCGGCCCCGCCGTCGTTCGTGAAGATGGCCGTTCCGTTGCCGTACGGGCTGTCGTTGATGATGCCGAGGCCCTCCGCATAGCTGGAGACCCGGACGACGGACAGGATCGGCCCGAAGATCTCGTGCGAGTACACCGTCGACGATGTGGCGACGTTGTCGATGAGGGTCGGTCCGAACCAGAACCCGCCGTCGTCCCCGTCGACCGTCGGGTTGCGGCCGTCGACGATGACCGTCGCTCCGTCCTCGAGCGCGACGTCGACGTACGACGCCACCTTGTCCCTGTGCACCTCGGTGATCAGCGGACCCATGTCGCAGCCGCGCCTTCCGTCGCCCGTCGTGAGTGACGACATCCGTTCGGCGATGCGTGCGACCAGGTCGTCGGCGATCGTGTCGACGACGAGGAGCACGCTGATCGCCATGCACCGCTCGCCTGCTGAGCCGAAGCCCGCGTTCACGGCCGCGTCCGCGGCGAGATCGAGGTCGGCGTCCGGCAGCACGAGCATGTGGTTTTTGGCTCCGCCGAGCGCCTGGACGCGCTTCCCGTTCTTTGCGGAGGTCTCGTAGATGTACTTCGCGATCGGCGTAGAACCTACGAACGAAACGGACTGGATGACCGGGTGCTCGAGGATGGCGTCGACGGCCTCCTTGTCTCCGTGCACGACATTGAACACGCCGTCGGGGAGGCCGGCCTCCGTGAAGAGCTCGGCGAGCCACACCGCTGCCGACGGGTCCTTCTCACTGGGCTTCAGCACGACCGTGTTGCCGGCGGCGATCGCGATCGGGAAGAACCAGAGCGGGACCATCGCAGGGAAGTTGAACGGGCTGATGATCCCGACCACGCCGAGCGGCTGCTTCACCGAGTACACGTCGACGCCGCTCGAGACGTTCTCCGAGTACTCGCCCTTGAGCAGGTGAGGGATGCCTGTGGCGAAGTCGACGACTTCGAGGCCGCGCGCGATCTCCCCGCCTGCGTCCGACAGCACCTTGCCGTGCTCGGAGGTGAGGATCTCGGCCAGCTCGCCCTTGCGGGCGTTGAGCAGCTCACGGAAGGTGAAGATGATCGACTGCCGCTTCGACAGCGAGGTGTCGGCCCAGCCCGGGAACGCGGCGGCAGCGGCCTGCACTGCGGTGTCGACGTCGGCGACGCTGCCGAGTCTGACTTCCTTCTCGACGATCCCCGTTGCCGGGTTGAAGACCGGTGCCGTGCGGGTGGAGTCGCCGTCGGCGCTCGCCCCACCGATGTAGTGATTGACGTATGTGGTCATGCTCTTCCTCCCTGGAAGTTCGAGAAAACGGTGTCGTATGTGGCGACGGCCTCGGCGACTTCGTCGACGCTGACCGTGCACGGCGGGACGACGTGGATGCGGTTGTCCTGGACGAACGGCAGGAGACCCTCCCCGACGAGCGCTGTCTTGAGCTGCCCCATGGCTGCTGCGGGCAGCGGCTCCCGACTCTCGCGGTCTGCGACGAGTTCCATGGCCCAGAAGACGCCCTCGCCCCGCACCTCACCGATCAGCTCGTGCTTCGCGGCGAGTTCGGCGAGTGCAGGGCCGATGGCCTCACGTCCCACCCGCTCGGCGTTCTCGACGATGCCCTCGTCGGCCATCGCGTCGAGCGCGCCGACGATCGACGCCATGGCGAGCGGATGCCCCGAGTACGTCAGTCCACCGGGGAAGACCGTCTCATCGAAGTCGGCCGCGATGGCGTCGGAGATGATCACGCCGCCGGCGGGGACGTAGCCCGAGTTGACTCCCTTCGCGAAGGTGATCAGGTCGGGAACGACGTCGTATCCCTCGAAGGCGAACCAGCGCCCTGTCCGGCCGAACCCGGCCATCACCTCGTCGAGGATGAGGATGATGCCGTAGCGGTCGCAGAGGGCACGCACGCCAGCGAGGTAGCCGGGTGGCGGCACGAGGATGCCTGCCGTCCCCGGAACGGATTCGAGCAGGATCGCCGCGATGGATGCGGGGCCTTCGCCCTGGATCACACGCTCGAGGTGGCGAAGCGCGCGTTCGGTCTCCTCGGCGGGCGAGGTCGCCCAGAACTCGGAGCGGTAGAGGTACGGTCCGAAGAAGTGCACGTGTCCACGGGCGAATTCGTTGGGCACACGGCGCCAGTCACCGGTGGCGACGATGGCCGACCCGGTGTTGCCGTGGTACGACCGGTAGGTCGACAGGACCTTGTCGCGCCCGGTGTGCAGGCGGGCCATCCGGATCGCGTTCTCGTTGGCATCCGCTCCGCCGTTGGTGAAGAAGACCTTGTTGAACCCGCCAGGGGCAAGCCCGGTGACACGTTTCGCCGCTTCCCCGCGGGTGAGGTTTGCCGTGGATGGCGCGATGGTGGCGAGCTGGTCTGCCTGCGCCTTGATGGCGGCGATCACCGCAGGATGCTGGTGGCCGATGTTCACGTTGACCAGCTGGCTGGAGAAGTCGAGATACTCCTTCCCTTCGAAGTCCCAGACCTTCGTCCCGAGCCCGCCGGCGATCACGAGGGGTTTCAGCGCCCCCTGTGCCGACCACGAGTGGAAGACGTGCGCGCGATCGAGGTCGAGCGCTGCCTGGTTGTTGTCTGACGTGAGCGTGAGAGCCACGGCATCTCCTTTGTTGCGTCGTTGCGTGTGGATGCCGGGGGCGGCCGGTTTCCCGACCGACCCCGGCGGTGGTGCTAGTTGCCGCCCTCGTTGAGGGTGACCTCGATCGGCTCGAAGTCGTCTCCTGAGGTGTCGACGCCCTCTTCTTCCAGCTCATCGAGCGCCTGCTGGACGTACTCGTTGGAGTACGCCGTCTCCGGCGGATCGGTGGTGATGATGGTCGCGCCGGTCTCGTTCTCGGTTCCGAGGGCGATCTCGACGGTCTGGTCCCACGCTGCCTCGTCGATCAGGCCGACCCCGTTCGTCGAGGGCCAGATCAGCTTGTTGACCTCGTTGGTCATCCAGAGCTGGTGGCTCTCGCCGAGGGTGGAGCCGGAAGCGGTGACGATTCCGGCGGCTTCCTCAGGGTTGTCCTTCGCGTAGGCCCAGCCCTTGATCGATGCCTTGATGAACTTCACCGTCGTGTCGGCGTAGTCCTCATCGTCGAGCCGTTCGGTATCGGCCCAGATGGCGTCCTGGAGCATCGCCGTTCCGACATCGTTCCAGTTGATGACGTTGAGGTCGTCGGGCTGGTACAGCTCTCCGGTGTCAGGGTTGACGGTCTCCAGGACCTGCGCGTACTCGTTGTACGTCATCGCCTGGGCCGCGTCGATGTCGCCGGCGAGGAATCCGTTCATGTCGAATGCCTGCTGGACGAGGCTGATGTCGTCGAGGCCGACACCCTCCTCCTGCATCCCGGCGAAGAGCTCCCACTCGTTGCCGTAGCCCCAGCTGCCGACGTTCTTGCCTGCGAGGTCGGCAGGCGAGGTGATCCCCTTGTCCTTGAACGAGATCTGCGTCGTGGCCGAGCGCTCGAAGATCTGGGCGACATTGGTGATGTTCGCCCCCTGTTCGATCGAGCCGAGCACCTTGGGCACCCAGGAGATGGCGTAGTCGGCGTCTCCTGCCGCGAGGACATCCTGCGGCACGATGTCCGCGCCACCCTCGAGGATTTCGACGTCGAGGCCTTCGTCCTCGTAGAAGCCCTGGTCGACCGCCGCGTAGTACCCGGCGAACTGGGCCTGTGCGAACCACTGGAGTTGAAGTTTGACCGGGGTGAGTTCGCCCGAGTCCGCGTCACCGTCGCCGGTGGTCGCTCCCCCGCCCGAACAACCGGTCAGAACGAGTGCGCTTGCCGCGGCGATCGCGCCGATCCCGATGGCAAGCCGTTTGCTGTGTTTCATTCTTCCTCCTTCTAGCTTCTCTGGTGCTGTGGTGGTGCTTCGACCGCTGTGCGGACGTTCAGGGGGTCGCCCGGTGCCGGGAGACGAATTTCTCGAGGCCGAGGGTGATCGAGTAGAAGACGAGACCGACGAGGATCGACCCGAGCACGTAGGCCCAGGCGAGCGAGTAGTTGCTCGACGACGCCGCAGATGTGATCGATTTGCCGAGCCCGCCGACCGGCCCGCCGAAGTACTCGGCGATGAGGGCGGAGATCACGGCGAGGCTCGAAGCGATCCGCAGCCCGGTGAAGATGAACGGCAGGGCGCTCGGAATGGTCACGTTCTTCGCGGTCTGCATTCCGGATGCCGCGTAGACGTGCATGAGCTCCCTGTGCACCGGCCGGACCTGGCGGAAGCCGCGCAGCGAGTTGATGTACACCGGGATGAACACGGCGATGGCGGCGACGATCTGGCGGGCGGTCTCTGCTCCTGCCCCGTACATCGTGTACAGCACAGGGGCGAGGGCGACGATCGGGATGACGGCGAGCGCTGCGACGATCGGGGCGCTGAGTTCGTCGAGCACCGGCCACAGTGCCGTCAGGGTTGCGAAGATCACGGCGGCGAGCGACCCGAGCACGAGACCGACGAGGGCGTTCCAGCCGGTCACGGCACTCGCTGTCCAGACGTTGTCGATGTTGCCGAAGAACTGGTCGGCGATCGCGACGGGGCCTGGCAGCACGAACGGCTTGATCTCGAGGGCGACGACGGCGAGCTGCCACAGCAAGACGACGGCGAGTCCGAGCAGGAGCGGTGCGACAACCGTCCTCGCGGAGGTGAACTGGAGCTTCATCGGCTGTCCACCCCCCGAGCCTTCCCGGCATCCGGAGTCCCGTGGAGGCTCTCGCGCACTGCGCTGACACCATCGAAGAAGGCGGCATCCTCGCGGATGTGCTCGCTGCGGTCGTCAGGCCCGCCGAGGCGGATCGGCAGCACCGAGCGGATGCGCCCCGGCCGGGGCGACATCACGACCACCCGGTCGGAGAGGAACACGGCCTCGGGGATCGAGTGGGTGACGAAGACGACGGCGGCGCGGGTCTCGGCGCAGATCCGGATGAGTTCGTTCTGCATCCGCTCCCTGGTCATCTCGTCGAGGGCACCGAACGGTTCGTCCATGAGAAGCAGGTTGGGGCTTTCGGCGAGCGCGCGGGCGATGGCCACGCGCTGCTGCATGCCGCCGGAGAGCTGGTCGGGGTAGCTGTCGCCGAAGTCGCCGAGGCCGACGAGTTCGAGCAGTTCAGTCGATCGTGCGGCCCGAGCCGCTGCACCCACCTTGTGGAGTTCGAGCGGCAACTCGATGTTCGCCCGCACTGTTCGCCAGGGCAGGAGCCCGGCCTGCTGAAAAGCGATGCCGTACTCCTGGTCGATCCGCGCCTGCCGTGCCGTCTTACCGAAGACCTCGATCGTGCCCGCTGTCGGCTGGTCGAGGTCGGCGATGAGGCGCAGCAGGGTCGACTTGCCGCACCCGGACGGGCCGATCAGCGAGACGAACTCCCCCGGCGCGACCGTGAGATCCACAGACTCGAGCGCGGTCACCGCCGGCTTCTTCTTCATCGAGAAGACCCGGCTGACTCCGGTCACGTTCACTGCGTGGGCTTCGGTCACGGGGAGGGAGTCCTTCCGGGTCATGCGGGAACCTCGGCGCGCCGGAAGCGACGGAGGGTGAGGCCGATCAGGGAGATCAGGCCTGCGGCCAGGAGGCCGACGAAGACGGCACCGAAGATCGGGGCCCAGGGTTTGCCCGGGTCTCCGCCAGCTGCCGCGGCGAACTCGACGATCATCCGGCCGATGCCCCCGCGGAGCCCGATCGAGACCTCGGCGACGACAGTGCCGATGACGGCGCTGGCCGCCGCGAGCCGGAGGGCGGGGAGCAGGTAGGGGACGCTGGCAGGGAGACGCAGCCGGATGAGCGTCTTCCACCAGCCGGCCGCGTAGCTGTGCAGCAGTTCGACGTGGTTGGTGTCCGGGGACTCCAGCCCGCGGAGCGCCCCGATGGAGATCGGGAAGAAGGCGAGATAGGAGGCGATCAGGGCGACGGACATCCAGTTCTCCCAGGAGAACTCGCCGATCTCGATCGCGGACCCCCACCTGCGGACCAGCGGGGCGATCGCGATGAGGGGAACGGTCTGGCTGAGGATGATCCAGGGCAGGATGGCCTGCTCGGCCGTGCGCAGGCGCTGCATCAGCAGGGCAAGGAGCATCCCGACCACGACGGCCACCAGCCAGCCGACCCCTGCGACGCCGAGGGTGAACGCAGAGGCCTGGAGTACGGCCAGCCACATCGGCGGAGACCCCTCAGCGCTCGTGACCGGTTCGAACAGGCGCTCGAACATGACCCAGACATGCGGCATGGCCAGGTCGCTCGTGCGAGGGAGCACGGTGACGCCGTTGATGACGACGCCCTCCGCTGGTCCGATGAACTTGTACAGTTCCCAGACCCCGGCGAGGAGCGCGACGCCGAGCAGCCCGAAGCCGAAGCGCCGCCACCAGCTCGTGCCTGTCGTCATGCCGTTGCCACGATCTTTTCCTTCAGCGCCGGGATGACGGTCTCGCCGTAGACCCGCAGCGTCTCTTCCTTGTTGTCGTGCTGGAGGTAACCGGCGAACTGGTCCACCCCGAGCGCCTTGAGCGCCTCGAGTTTCTCGATGTGCTGTTCGGCGGTGCCGAGGAGGCAGAACCGGTCGACGATGTCGTCGGGGACGAACGTGGTGTGGGTGTTCCCCGCCCTGCCGTGCTCGTTGTAGTCGTACGACTCGCGCCCCTTGATGTAGTCGGTGAGCGCTTGCGGCACGGCGCCGCCTGTTCCGTATTTGGCGACGATGTCGGCGACGTGGTTGCCGACCATCCCGCCGAACCAGCGGCACTGGTCGCGCATGTGCTCCCAGTCGTCACCGATGTACATGGGTGCTGCGACGCAGAACTTGATCGACATCGGGTCGCGACCGGCCTTCTCGGCGGCATCCCTGACGGTCTTGATCATCCACTCGGCGATGTCGAGGTCTGCCAGCTGCAGGATGAAACCGTCGCCGACCTCGCCGGTGAGCTTGAGCGCGAGCGGGCCGTATGCGGCCACCCAGACGTCGAGCGTCGATCCGACGCTCCACGGGAACTGCACGGTGGCGCCGTGGTATTCGACGGGGCGGGAGTTGGCCAGTTCACGGATGACGTGGATCGACTCCCGAAGCGTCTTGAGGGTTGTCGGCGCGCCGTTCGTGGCGCGCACGGCCGAGTCTCCTCGGCCGATCCCGCAGATCGTCCTGTTGCCGTACATCTCGTTGAGCGTCGCGTAAGTGGATGCCGTCACCGTCCAGTCACGGGTGGCCGGGTTGGTGACCATCGGGCCGACGGTGATCCGCTTCGTCTCGGCGAGGATCTGGCTGTAGATGACGTACGGCTCCTGCCAGAGCAGGTGCGAATCGAAGGTCCAGACATGGCTGAACCCGTACTGTTCGGCGAGCTTCGCGAGGTGGACGGTTCGTGAGGCGGGCGGGTTGGTCTGAAGTACTGCTCCGAAGTCCATGGATGCCCTTAGATCAGGTACTGGCTGAGGCCGCGTTTGACGTACTTGCCGTCGCCCGCGGTTCCCAGGTACTGGTTGTCGTCGATGATGACCTTGCCGCGGGAGAGCACCGTGTCGACGTGCCCGTCGATCTCGAAACCCTCGTACGCCGAATAGTCCATGTTCATGTGGTGGGTCTTGCCGACGCCGATGGAGGTGTGGCCGTTGGGGTCGTAGATGACGACGTCGCCGTCGGCTCCGGGCTGGAGCACTCCCTTCTTGCCGTACATGCCGAACATGCGGGCAGGAGTGGTCGACGTGACCTCGACCCAGCGCTCGAGCGAGATCTTCTTGTCGACGACGCCCTGGTAGAGCAGGTCCATCCGATGTTCGACGCCGCCGATCCCGTTGGGAATCTTCGAGAAGTCGCCGAGGCCCATGTCCTTCTGCCCTTTCATGCAGAACGGGCAGTGGTCGGTGGAGACCATCTGGATGTCGTTGGTGCGCAGGCTCTGCCACATGTGGTGCTGGTGACCTTCCGCCTTCGACCGCAGCGGCGTCGAGCACACCCACTTGGCGCCTTCGAATTCGCCCCACTCGTCACTCGATGCGCCGAGGTTGTCCTCGAGGGAGAGGTAGAGGTACTGCGGACAGGTCTCACCGAAGACGTTCTGTCCGTTGTCACGCGCTGCGGCGATCTGTTCGACGGCCTGCTTGGCGCTGACGTGGACGACGTAGAGCGGAGCGCCGGTGAGGTTCGCCAGCATGATCGCGCGATGGGTGGCCTCTTCCTCCGCCTGCCACGGGCGGGTGATCCCGTGGTAGTACGGCGAGCTGTTCCCCGCGGCGAGGGACTGCTGCACGAGCAGGTCGATCACGCTGCCGTTCTCAGCGTGCATCATGATCATCGAGCCGTTGTCGGATGCCCGTTGCATGGCCTTCACGATCTGGCCGTCGTCCGAGAGGAAGACGCCCTTGTACGCCATGAAGAGCTTGAAGCTGGAGACGCCCTCCCGCACGAGCTCGTCCATCGCCGTCAGCGAGGAGTCCTGCACGTCGCTGAGGATCTGGTGGAACCCGTAGTCGATCGCGCAGTTGTCCCGTGCCTTCTCGTGCCACAGGTGGTACTGGTCGAGCACGTTCTCACCCGCGTACTGGACGACGAAGTCGACGATGCTCGTCGTGCCGCCGTGAGCGGCGGCACGCGTGCCGGTTTCGAAGGTGTCGCTCGCCTTCGTGCCGCCGAACGGCATCTCCATGTGGGTGTGAGCGTCGATGCCTCCTGGGATGACGTACTTGCCTGCGGCGTCGATCACGGTGTCGACGTTGTTCTCGATGTCGAACCCGAGCAGGTGTGAGCCGGGGGCGAGCACGGCGGCGATCCTCTCGCCGTCGATGAGGACGTCCGCAGGCGCCGATCCCGTCGAGTTCACGACGGTGCCGTTCTTGATGAGGGTCTTCATTTTTCCTCCTCCTGTCTCAGCTGGTCGGTCAGGGTTTCGGGATCGAGGTGTAGGAGTCCGGGCGACGGTCGCGGTAGAACTGCCAGTCGTCTCGCACCTGGCGGATCATGTCCATGTCGAGGTCGCGGATGACGACCTCTTCCGAGTCCCCGCTCCCGTACCCGCCGATGACATTGCCCTGCGGGTCGACGAACTGGCTGTTGCCGTAGAAGGTGACGGCGAGTTCGCCGTATTCGTTGTCCTCACGGCCGACGCGGTTGGCCGCGGCGACGAAGTACCCGTTCGCGCCCGCTGCCGCCGGCTGTTCGATCTCCCACAGCCGGTTCGACAGACCCGGCTTCGTGGCGTTCGGGTTGAAGACGATCTGGGCCCCGTTGAGCCCGAGCTCGCGCCAACCCTCAGGGAAGTGACGGTCGTAGCAGATGTAGACGCCGATCGGTCCGACAGCGGTCTGGAACACCGGGTAGCCGAGATTTCCCGGCCGGAAGTAGAACTTCTCCCAGAACCGGTCGAGGTGGGGGATGTGGTGCTTGCGGTACTTCCCGAGGATCGACCCGTCGGCATCGACGACGACGGCAGTGTTGTAGTACACGCCAGGCATGTCCTCTTCGTAGATGGGGAGGACCATCACCATGTTCAGTTCCGCTGCCAGCTTCGCGAAACGCTGAACGATCGGGCCGTCGGCCGGTTCGGCGTACGCGTAGTACTTCTTGTCTTCGGTGATGCCGAAGTACGGGCCGTAGAACAGTTCCTGGAAGCAGATGACCTGGGCGCCGTCTGCCGCGGCGTCACGAGCGAACTGCTCGTGTTTCGCGATCATGGATTCTTTGTCGCCGGTCCAGGTGGTCTGGGTGATTGCGGCGCGAACTACCGTCATATCTAGCCTCCGTATCGTCATTGAGCGGTGGGCGCTGTACGCCTTGTTCTGTCCCATGGCCGGGGTCCGAAAACCTCAGCCGGGGAACTCTGTTGCTGTTCCGCTCATTTGTTATTATTCGAGTTGAACATTTCTCCATTGTTTCCCTCTGTGACGCATTCGTAAATACCCAATTCGCAGGTGGCGGGAAAGAAGAGCATGAATCCGGCATACAGCGAACTCATCGACGACAAGTCGCCCCGCGGGATCGCTGCGGCCATCGCCAGGCTCATCACCGCCGGCGTGCTCGCACCAGGCGACCGGCTGCCGACCGTTCGTGAGCTCGGTGCCGAACTCGGTGTCAGCCCTGCGACGGTGAGCCAGGCCTGGCAGGCGATGGGCAGCGTCGGCCTCATCGTCTCGCGCGGGCGCAGCGGCAGCTTCGTCCGGTCGGCGCCCGTGCCCTGGCTGACCCCCCGGGTCCAGCGCATGGCCGGCCACCTCGGAGAGGCACGGCTGGACCTCTCGCGAGGAACCCCTGATCCTCTGCTGCTCCCCGACCTCGCCCTCGCGCTCACCAGGGTCTCCGAGCACGCCGAGACCTTCAGCTACCAGGAGGTGCCGGTGATCCCCGAACTCCTCGATCACCTCCGCTCCAGCTGGCCATACCCCGCCGATGCCATCACCGTCGTCGACGGCGCGCTCGACGGCCTCTCCCGCTCCCTCGAGCAGGTGATCAGGTTCGGCGACCGCGTGATCGTCGAGGACCCGTCCTTCCCGCCGTTCTTCGACCTGCTCGACCAGCTCGGCGCCGTACGGGTCCCCGTCGCCGTCGACACCGACGGCCTCGACCCTGCCGCACTGCGGCGGGCTCTCGCGCTCGGTCCGGCTGCGTTGCTCCTCCAGCCGCGTGCGCAGAACCCGACAGGCGTCTCGATGACCGCCGAACGCGCTGAGGAACTCGCCGGAATCATCGCGGCAAGCAGGCAGGCATCCGCCATGATCGTGATCGAGGACGACCACTCCGCTGGAATCAGCGCGTCCCCTGAGGTCAGTCTCGGCCGTTGGCTGCCTGAGCGGGTGCTGCACATCCGCAGCTACTCGAAGTCCCACGGCCCCGACCTGCGGATCGCCGCGCTCGGCGGCCCTGAAGCCCTCATCAACCAGGTCGTCGCCAGGCGGATGCTCGGCCCGGGCTGGACCAGCCGCATGGTGCAGACGATCCTGTTCGAACTCCTCACCAGCTCAGCGGCCGTCAGCACCGTCGCTGCAGCGCGCAGCGTCTACCATTCCCGGCAGAAGCTCTTCGCGGACGCGAGGCTCGTCACCGGCTTCGACTCCCCCCAGACCGACGGCCTCAACACCTGGATCGAGGTCGACGACGAGCGCCAGGCCCTCGTGCACCTGGCTGCGTCAGGCATCCGCGTCACCGGCGGGACACCGTATCTGTCCGCGCAGGACGGCCGGCAGTTCGTCCGGGTGACGGTCGGGATGCTGCGCGACGACTTCACCGAGGTCGCCGAGGCCCTCGCTGCGGTCGCGCCTGCCGGGAGCCGCCTGGCTCAGCCGTCGTGGTTGCCGCCGGCGAGCTGATCGAGCACGTGCTCGACGACCTCGCCGAGAAGCTGAAGTCCGTCAGCCACGCCGCCGGTCGAGCCGGGAAGGTTCACCACGAACGATCTCCCCGCGATCCCGGCCAGGCCGCGACTCATCAGGGCGAATGGGGTGCTCAGGGAACCCCGCCGACGGAGTTCCTCCTGGAACCCGGGCAGGCTGGCCGTGAGGAGCCGCGCCGTCGCATCCGCGGTGCCGTCGCCTTCTCCCACGCCGGTGCCGCCGGTCGTGACGATCAGGTCGGCGCCGGACGCGACCGCCTCAGTGAGCGCTGTGGCGACATCCGGGCCATCGGCCACGACGACAGCGGCAGCCGTGTCGAAGTCGTGGGCGATCAGCCAGTCGACGATGACAGGGCCGGTCCTGTCCTCGTACTCGCCAGCGGCCGCCCTGGTCGACGCGACGATGACCACGGCGCGACGGGTCACGGACGGGTCCAGTCGCCCGATGCCCCGCCCTGTTTTTCGAGCACGCGGATGTCGGTGATCACCGCCGTCTTGTCGACGGCTTTGATCATGTCGTAGAGGGTGAGGGCAGCGACGGATGCCGCGGTGAGCGCCTCCATCTCGACGCCGGTCGGTGCCGTGGTCGCGACCTCGGCGACCACCGTCAGCCGGTCGGCCGTTCCGGTGATGTCGACGGTGATCGAGGTCAGCGGGAGCGGGTGGCACAGCGGGATGAGCGTCGAGGTCTGCTTCGCTGCCAGAATCCCGGCGATGCGTGCGGTGCCGACCGCTTCACCCTTCGGCAGGTCGCCGGTCAGCACGGCGGCGACGACCTCCTCCCTGGTGATCACGATCGCCTGGGCGACGGCGCGCCGCTTCGTCACGGGCTTGTCGCCGACGTCGACCATGTGCGCCGATCCGTCCTGCCGCAGGTGGGTGAGTTCGGGGTCAGTCACTGATTCTCCAGACGTCGACGGGGTCGCCGGCCTCGAGGTGCGTGACCCCGACCGGCAGATGGACAAGCAGTGTGCTCGACGCGTAGCCGTGCAGCAGGTGGGAGCTCGCCCCTCCGACCAGGGCGACCCGCCCGTCCGCGTCGAAAACGCCACGGCGCAGCTGATGTTTGTCTCCCGGCGAGTCGACCGCCGAGGCGAGCGGGGCTGTGAATCGCTCCCGGTCCTGCGGCAGGGAGTGGAGGCTACGGAGCACAGGGCGCAGGAACGTCTCGAACGACACGAGCGCGCTCACCGGGTTCCCGGGGAACGCCACGACGGGTCTCGTCACGCGGACACCGTGAGCATCGGACATCGTGACGACGCCGAGCCCCTGCGGGCCGCCCGGCTGCATCGCCACGCTGACGAAGTCGATTCCTCCCCCATCGAAGACGTCACGAACGACCTCCCTGGTGCCCATACTCACCCCGCCGGTGGTGAGGATGAGGTCGGCCTGGCCGATGTGCTCGGCGAGGAGCGCGCGGAGCGACCCGGCGTCGTCAGGGGCGGTGAACGCGGCAACGCACTCTGCCCCCGCACCGTTCAGCGCCGCGGTCATCGAGGCCCCGTTCGTGTCGTGGATCTGGCCTGGTGCGAGCGGCACGCCTGGCGGGCGAAGCTCATCCCCCGTCGACACCACGAGCACCCGTACCCGCGAGAACACCCGGATCTCCGACAGGCCTGACGCGAAGATCACACCCCACTGGGCCGGGCCTAGACGGGCTCCGGCCTGAACGAGCACCTCGCCGGCTCTGCGGTCGCTTCCGCGCGGGCGGACGAAGGCCCCGGCGACGACCTCGCGGCTGAAGCCGACGACGTGACCACCCGTTTCGTCCTGGAAGGCGTCGGGGATCGCCTCTTCGATCGGGACGACGGCATCCGCCCCGGCCGGCATCGGGGCACCCGTCATGATCGGCGCCGCCCATCCCGGTTCGAGCGCGGCGGGAGCGTGCCCCGCGACGATGCGGGCGGCGACACGGAGCGGTTCCCCTGCCAGCACCTCGTCTGCCCTGACGGCGTAGCCGTCCATCTGCGAGTTGTCGAACGGCGGAAGGTCGACCTGTGAGCGGACCTCGACCGCGAGGACGCGATCGGGACCTGCGCGCACCACGTCTGCAGGCGACGGGAAGCTCAACGTCTCGGCCGGGCGGGAACCGAGCGGCGCGAGGAGCGCGCGAACGGCTTCCTGATGCTCTTCAACCGTCCGCATCCGCCCATCATCCCCTGAGTGGCGGCCATGTGCCAGTTCGATGGCGGCCGGGTCAGGACATCGCGGGGATGGTGACCGTCTTGGAGTCGACGTTGACCGTGAGGTCCTCGGTCGGGTCGAGTTCGTCCTCCGTCTTGAAGACCGTGGTGTGCGGGCTGAAATCGGCGGTGCACGCCTTGTCGTCAGGGATCTTCTCGACGGTGACGGTGACCGTGTTCTCACCGGTGACGGAGTACCCGGTCGCCCGCGGCGGGCAGGTGGATGAGCCGGAGAGCGTCACAGCGAACGTCGACCCGTCGTCGAGCCACGCCCCACCGGCTCCGTTGTCGTCGAGTTCGACCTCGCCGTCCGCGACGTCTGGCATTCCCGTGAAGTCTTCGACGGGGGCGGTCGGTGAGGCTGCGCACCCTGAGAGGACAGCGGCGAACAGGGCTGCAGCGGCCAGTGCCTGCGCGGCCCGGCGATGAACCGAAGCGATCATGCGGCCAGTGTATGCCGGGCGCCAACGGGCGGGCCAGCAGTCGGGCTCACGATCACCTTGTTTGTGTGAGTGCGCGTATGACAGACTTACTGTCCGAACGGTCGGTTATTCCGGTCGACGGCACCGACGAAGAAGTCTGGGGAGTAATGACAGAGCCCACGCTGCGGATCACCCGCACCGAGACCGCCGTCGAGGTTCTGCTCACCCGTCCATCAGCCAGGAACGCCATCAACCAGGCGATGATCGACGAGCTTCACACCGTCTGCGATGAGCTCGAACGGGAGCCGCACGTCCTCATCCTCAGTGGAGCCGGCGGGGTCTTCGCCTCCGGCGCCGACATCGCCGAGCTGCTCGTGAGGCGCGCCGCCGACGCCCTCGCCGGCATCAACACCGGTCTGTTCCAGCGGATCGCCGACCTGCCGATGCCGGTGATCGCCGCCATCGACGGCTACGCGCTCGGAGGCGGCGCCGAACTCGCCTACGCCGCCGACTTCCGGATCGCCTCCCCCTCCCTCCGCATCGGCAACCCGGAGCCCTCCCTCGGCATCATCGCTGCCGCAGGAGCGAGCTGGCGCCTGCGTGACCTCGTCGGCGAACCCCTCGCGAAGGAGATCCTCCTCGCCGGCCGCATCCTCACCGCCGACGAGGCTCTCGCCGCGCACCTCGTGACCGAACTCCACCCGGCTGATCGACTGCTGGACGCGGCGAGGGCCCTCGCCGGCCGGATCCTCCGCGGCGACCCGGCCGCCATCCGTGCGACGAAACGGGTCTTCGCTGCCGCGCGCAGCGAGCATCCGCGGGTCGACCTCGACGAGCAGGCCGTCCTTTTCGAGTCGCGGGAGAAGACCGCACGGATGACGGCGTTCCTGGAGAGGAAGCGATCGTGAGCGGGGACCTTCCCGACGCGGTCGGTGTGCTCGGCGGCGGGAGGATGGGAGCGGGAATCGCGCACGCCTTCCTGCTCGGCGGCGCGCACGTGGTGGTGGTCGAGCGCGACGAGGCCGAGGCGGATGCCGCGGCGGACCGCATCGGTGCCGCCGTCGCCGCGAGCGTGAAACGCGGCTCGACGACCGAGCAGGCGGATGCCGTGCTCGGCCGGCTCCGCACCGCAGTGGCCGTCGCCGAGTTCGGGGACTGCGAGCTCGTGATCGAGGCGGTTCCCGAGGATCGCGCGCTCAAGACGGATGCCCTGCGCGCCGTCGAGGACGTCATCCGCGACGGCGCAGCCCTCGCCAGCAACACCTCCTCCATCTCGATCGACGCCCTCGCCGGTTCACTCCGTCGGCCTGAGTCGTTCCTCGGCCTCCACTTCTTCAACCCGGTTCCGGCATCCGCGCTCGTCGAGGTCGTTCTCGGGCGCTCGACGGCATCCGGTCTCGCCGAACAGGCCGTCGGCTGGGTGACGGCGCTCGGCAAGACGCCGATCACGGTCCGGGACGCGCCGGGATTCGCCTCGTCACGGCTCGGCGTCGCGATCGCGCTCGAGGCCATCAGGATGCTCGAAGACGGGGTCGCGTCCGCCGCAGACATCGACGCGGCCATGGTGCTCGGCTACCGGTTCCCCGTCGGGCCGCTCCGGCTCACCGACCAGGTCGGCCTCGACGTGCGGCTCGGCATCGCCGAGTATCTGCACGCCGAACTCGGCGAGCGCTTCGCTCCCCCTCAGCTGCTGCGCGACAAGGTCGCCGCCGGCGATCTGGGGCGCAAGTCCGGCAGGGGCTTCTTCGACTGGGACGGTGCCTAGGGGATGTCTCGGAGCAGGTTGGTGATGCGCGCCGTGCAGAGCCTGCGGCCCTCGTCGTCTGTGATCACGATCTCGTGGCAGGCCAGGGTCCGGCCGAGCTGCACGGCGGTCGCCACCCCGGTGACGATGCCGCTCGTCGCCGCACGGTGGTGTGTCGCGTTGATGTCGACGCCGACGGCGGTGCGGCCGGGGCCGGCGTGGATGACGGCCGCCCACGACCCGAGCGCTTCGGCGAAGGCGACGGATGCTCCGCCGTGGAGCAATCCGAACGACTGGCGGTTGCCCTCGACAGGCATGGTGGCGACGACCCGCTCCGCAGATTGCTCGACGATCGTCACGCCCATCTTGACGTCCAGCTCCCCGAGCACGATCTCCCACGCCATGCACCCACTGTACCCAGACCACCGCGAGTTGCTGACTATCCGGGGTGCATGCGGCCCTCGACCCCTGCAAACCCAGCAACTCGCGACATCCCCATCACCGGAGGCACCATGAGCACCATCCTGCCCAGCTACGTCAACGGAGACTGGTGGACCCCGGCATCCGGAGTCGACGGCACCGTCATTCGGGACGCGTCCACTGGGGAAGAGGTCGCCAGGGTCAGCACGGAGGGTCTCGACCTCGCGGCGGCCCTCGACTACGCGAGGACCGCCGGGCAGGCATCCCTCGGCGCCCTGACCTTCCATCAGCGCGCGGTGCTGCTCAAGCAGATGGCGCAGCTGCTCACCGAGCGCAAGGCCGAACTGTACGAGATCTCCTCGCGCACCGGCGCGACGAAGGCCGACTCGTGGGTCGACATCGACGGCGGGATCGGCGTGCTCTTCACCTATTCGTCGAAGGGACGCAGGGAACTGCCGAACACCGTCGTCTACCCCGATGGCCCTGTCGAGTCGCTGTCGAAAGACGGGTCATTCCTCGGTCGGCACATCTACACGAGGCTCCCAGGCGTCGCCGTCCAGATTAACGCGTTCAACTTCCCGGTCTGGGGATCGCTCGAGAAGTTCGCCCCGGCGTTCCTGGCCGGCGTCCCGACCGTTGTGAAGCCGGCCACCCCGACCGGTTACCTCACCGAGGCGTTCGTGCGCATCCTCGTCGAGTCCGGGCTGCTTCCAGACGGATCGCTCTCCCTCGTCTCCGGCGGCGTCCCCGGGCTCTTCGACGCCCTCCGGCTCGGCGACATCGTCGCGTTCACCGGTTCGGCCTCGACGGCTGAGCAGCTGCGATCACACCCGTGCGTGCAGACCGGCGGGGTGCGGTTCAGCTCGGAGACCGACTCGATCAACGCATCGATCCTCGGCCCGGATGCCGGAACCCAGACCCCCGAGTTCGACGCCTTCGTGAAGCAGCTCGTCGCCGAGCTGACGAGTAAGAGTGGCCAGAAGTGCACAGGCATCCGCCGCGCTCTGGTTCCCCATGCCCTCGTCGACCCGCTCGTCGCCGCGGTTCAGGCGCGGATCACCGACCGCGTCGTGCTCGGCGACCCGCGGGCCGATGGCGTGACCATGGGGCCGCTCGCCTCCACGGCGCAGCGCGACGAAGTGCTCCGCCAGGTCGGCAGGCTCGTCGACGCCGGCGGACGCATCGTCATCGGATCGACGGATGCCCCTGCGGTCCGGCACGCCGACGGCACGTCGGGCCCGTCCGCAGACGGCGCCTTCGTCGAGCCGTTGCTCCTCCACTTCGCCGACGGGACAGCCGATGCCGTGCACACGGTCGAGGCGTTCGGCCCGGTGTCGAGTGTGATCGGCTACGACACTCTGCCCGACGCGATCAGCCTCGTGGCACGCGGAGGCGGCTCGCTCGTCACGAGCCTGGCCACCCACGACCCGGCCGTCGCGATCGAGGTGATGACAGGCATCGCTCCCCTCAACGGGCGCGTGCTGCTGCTCGACCGCGACGACGCCAGCACCTCGACCGGGCACGGCTCCCCCGTCCCTCACCTCGTGCACGGCGGGCCCGGCCGCGCGGGTGGAGGGGAGGAACTCGGCGGCATCCGCGCCGTCCTGCACCACATGCAGCGCACAGCCATCCAGGGCTCTCCAGACATGCTCACCGCGATCACCGGGATCTGGCACCAAGGCGCTTCGGCGAACGCCACGGGAGGGCATCCGTTCCGGAAGAGCCTGGCCGAGCTGCGGATCGGCGACCAGGTGCTGTCGGCGCAGCGGGAGATCACCCTCGACGACATCGGCCACTTCGCCGAGTTCACCGGCGACACCTTCTACGCCCACACCGACGAGGAAGCCGCAGCGGCGAACCCGTTCTTCGCCGGCCGCGTCGCCCACGGCTACCTGCTCGTGTCATGGGCGGCCGGGCTGTTCGTCGACCCTGACCCTGGGCCCGTCCTCGCGAACTACGGGCTGGAGAACCTGCGATTCGTCACGCCGGTGTCGCCTGGTGACAGCATCCGGGTCGCACTCACCGCCAAGCAGATCACGCCGCGGGAGACCGACGAGTACGGCGAGGTGCGCTGGGACGCGGTGATCTCGAACCAGAAGGACGAACTCGTCGCCAGCTACGATGTGCTGACCCTCGTCGCCAAGGAGTAGCGGGGCACCGAAGCCAGGGAGAGCAGACATGAGCCGCCAGGAGACCGACGCGTACCTCGAGGCGAGCGAACAGCCCCTGACGGATGCACTCGCTGACCTCTGCGCACTCATCCGCACGGTCGATCCACGGGTCGAGGAGAGCATCAAGTGGAACGCCCCGAGTTTCGCGATCGCCGACCATTTCGCGACCACGGGGTTCTCACCGGCCGGCGCGCTGCGGCTCGTGCTCCACACCGGCGCTGTGAAGCGGGCGACGCCGCTCGTGGTCGACATCGAGGCTGCCGGTCTGCCGCTCGACTGGAAGGGCACCGACCGCGCGGTGCTCACGTTCGCTTCCGCCGACGAGGTCCACGAGCGCGCCGACGCGCTCAGGTCCGTCCTCACGCAGTGGATCGCGCAGACGCAGGGCTGACACCGTTCGCAGCGACGGCAGGCCGCGGATGCCGTCAGCGCGGCGGCATCCGGACGGGGCGGGTCAGACTCGCGCGGCAGGCACCCGGAGGCCGTCGAGCGCGACGGCGAGCACGTCGTCGGCGAGTTTCTCGGTCGACTCGGGTCCGCCGGGCCGGTACCACTCGACGATCGAGTTGATCATTCCGAACAGCAGACGGGTGACGATCCGAGGGTCGATGTCGCCGCGCAGCGAGCCCTCGTCGCAGGCCTCGACCACGAGCGCGGTCACGGCGCGGTCGAACGCCCGACGCCGCGCGAGGGCATGGCGTTCCACCTCGGTGTTGCCGTGGACCCGCAGCAGCAGTGTCACGAAAGGCAGCTTGTCCACGAGCACGACAACCGCGCCGCGCAGGACGACGGCGAGCCGGTCTGCCGCAGGTCCGCTCACCGCGCCCGGCAGCGCCAGGACTCCCTCGAGCGCTGACAGCGCCTCGTCAAGGGCGAGGCGGAGCAGGTCGCCCTTCGACGGGAAGTGGTGGTAGATCGCGGACTTGCTCAGCCCCAGCCGCTCGGCGAGCACGCCCATGGATGTGGCGTCGTAGCCGTGCTCGATGAACGCAGCAACGGCGATGTCGAGCACCTGCCGCTGGTCGTAGCCGGGGCGACCGCGCTTCGGCTCACCGTGCGGCACGGCAGGAACTGTTGGTTGTGACATGTTCGTCCAGTCTGGCACGGGCCCTGGGGCCGGGATCCGCCGCCCGCGTTGCCCGTGCGGCGGCGTCCAGTATATACTTACCAAACGATCGTTCAGTAAAGCGAGGGGTTCGACGATGAGCCAGGAACAGCAGGCGGCTTCCGAGGCGGATGTGGACGCCGAGCGCTACTTCACCGACCTCATCGACAACGATTCCCGGATCGAACCCCGCGACTGGATGCCCGCTGCGTACCGTCGCACCCTCATCCGACAGATCTCCCAGCACGCCCACTCCGAGATCATCGGCATGCAGCCGGAGGCGAACTGGATCACGCGCGCGCCCAGCCTCAAGCGCAAGGCAATCCTCATGGCCAAGGTGCAGGACGAAGCCGGCCACGGCCTCTATCTCTACTCGGCAGCACAGACCCTCGGCATCGGCCGCGACGAGATGGCCGAGCAGCTCATCGCAGGCAAGGCCCGCTATTCGTCCATCTTCAACTACCCGGCCCTGAGCTGGGCGGACATGGGTGCCATCGGGTGGCTCGTCGACGGTGCGGCGATCTGCAACCAGGTACCGCTCTGCCGCGCATCGTACGGACCGTACGGCCGTGCCATGGTGCGCATCTGCAAGGAGGAATCCTTCCACCAGCGGCAGGGCTTCGAGATCCTGCTCGAACTGGCGAAGGGCACACCTGCACAACACGAGATGGCGCAGGATGCTGTGAACCGCTGGTACTGGCCCAGCCTGATGATGTTCGGTCCTCCGGACGACGAGTCCCCCAACTCGGCACAGTCGATGGCGTGGAAGATCAAACGGTTCTCCAACGACGACCTGCGGCAGCGGTTCGTCGACATGATCGTGCCCCAGGCGGAGGTGCTCGGCCTCGATCTCCCCGACCCGGCGCTGGCCTGGAACGACGAGCGCGGGCACTACGACATCGGTGAGATCGACTGGGAGGAGTTCCACGAGGTCCTCGCCGGTCGCGGGCCGTGCAACACCCAGCGGATGCAGCGCAGACGTCAGGCCCACGAGGACGGACGCTGGGTCCGTGAGGCCGCGGCCGCCTACGCCGAGAAGCAGGCGGCGGCATCCCTGAAAGAGGCGTCATGACCACACCAGGCGAGCGCGACACCACAGACACCTGGCCGCTCTGGGAGGTCTTCGTGCGCCCGAGCCGCGGTCTCTCGCACGTCCACGTCGGCTCGCTGCACGCTCCCGATGAGACTCTCGCCGTGCGCAACGCCCGCGACCTGTACACGAGGCGAGGTGAAGGCGTGTCGATCTGGGTGGTCAGGGCAGCAGACATCACCACGAGCGATCCGGATGCCAAGGGCGCGTTCTTCGAGTCCCCCGCGGGCAAGAATTACCGGCACGCGTCGTATTACACGAAGTCAGAGGGCGTGAAACACCTGTGACAGAACACCCGCACGGACACGTCGATGTGACCGAGGTGACACTGGGCGAGGAACTCGTCGAGCGGGCCTCTGTCGCGTCGCCGGCCGTCGCCGAATATGCGACCTGGCTCGGTGACGACTCCCTCATCCTTGCCCAGCAGCTCGGCTGGTGGATCTCCCGGGCCCCCGAACTCGAGGAGGACGTCGCGCTCGGCAACATCGCGCTGGACCTGCTCGGCCAGGCGCGATCGTTCCTCCACTACGCCGGCACGGCATCCGGCAGGACCGAGGACGATCTCGCCTACTTCCGCGACGAGACCGAATTCCGGTCCGTGCACCTCGTCGAGCAGCCGAACGGCGACTTCGCCCACACGATCGTCCGCCAGGCGATCATGAGCGTCTACCTGTTCGAACTGTACGACCGCCTCGCCGGGTCCACCGACCAGACGCTGGCCGCCGTCGCCGGCAAGGCCGTGAAAGAGGTCGACTACCACCGCGACCACGCGTCACAGTGGATCCTGCGCCTCGCCCTCGGCACAGACGAGTCCAGGCGCCGGCTTCTCCTGGCGCTCTCCGACCTGTGGCCGTACGCTGACGAGCTGTTCCGCGACGAGCCGCTGCACGACGAACTCGACGGCATCGCCGTCCGACCCACACTCCTCCGCCCGGCGTTCGACCGCGTTCTCGCCGGCCTGTTCGCCGAAGCCGAGCTCGAGGTCCCGACCCCTCCTCCAGCCGCGGGCGGCGGGAGGCACGGGCGACACTCCGAGCACCTCGGATACCTGCTCACCGAGATGCAGGTGCTGGCTCGCAGGCACCCTGGGGCATCATGGTGACCGCGACCAGGCAGCGCAGCCGCGCGGAGGCGTGGGCGACGGCCGCAACGGTCGTCGATCCGGAGATCCCCGTGCTGAGCATCGAAGACCTCGGCGTGCTCCGCGACGTGCGGGTCGACGGCGGGAGCGTCGAGGTCGTCCTCACCCCGACCTACTCAGGGTGTCCGGCGATCGACGCGATGCGCGACGACGTCGTACTAGCGCTGACCGAAGCCGGATGGGACAGGGTGACGGTCAGGCTGGCGTTGTCCCCCGCGTGGACCACCGACTGGATGACGGACGCAGGCAAGGAGAAGCTCCGCCGCTACGGCATCGCGGCCCCGAACGGCCACGCTCCGGCGCGGGACTCCGGACCTGTGCGGCTGACCTTGTCGGTGAAATGCCCACGCTGCGGGTCGCTGAAGACACGGGAACTCGCCCGTTTCGGCTCGACCTCGTGCAAGGCCCTCTACGAGTGCGCCGACTGCCTCGAACCGTTCGACTACTTCAAGGTCCTCTAACCGTGGCCGCGAGAAACCTCGGTGCCACGAAGCACCGGGCGAGGTTCCACACACTGGAGGTGTCTGGCATCCGCCCACTCACCGCAGACAGCGTCGAGGTGACCTTCGCGGTCCCGCCCGAACTGCACGGGTCGTACGACTATGTGCCCGGTCAGCACGTCGCGCTCCGGGCGACGATCGACGGGCACGAACTGCGACGCAGCTACTCGATCTGCCGACCGCCGACCACGGGGTCGATCAGCGTCGCGATCAAACGCGACCTCGGCGGTGCGTTCTCCGGTTGGGCGAACGACACCCTCAAGCCAGGCGACCGCATCGACGTGATGAGCCCGCAGGGCACCTTCACCGTCCCCATTGACGACCTCGCCGGCGAGCATCTCGTCGGAATCGCCGCCGGGAGCGGCATCACTCCCTTGATGTCACTGGCGTCGTCGGTTCTGGCCGCATCGGGTTCGTCCCGGTTCACGCTCGTCTACACGAACCGGACGGCGCTCGATGTGATGTTCCTCGAAGAACTCGCCGACCTCAAGGATCGTCACCCGGCCCGTCTGGCGCTGCACCACGTCCTGTCGCGGGAGCAACGCTCGAGCCCCCTGCTCTCCGGACGGATCGACTCGGACAAGTTCGACCTGATGCTCGGCTCGATCCTGCTACCGGATACCGTCGACGAATGGTTCCTCTGCGGACCGTTCGATCTCGTCGAACTCTGCCGGAACGCCCTCGAGCGCGCAGGCGTCGAAGCTGCTCGCGTGCATTTTGAGCTGTTCACCACCGGCGATCCCACTCGAGCCCACGGCGATTCCGGACGCCCGGTGATCACGAGGCCTGGCGACGAGACGATCGGCATCGAATTCACGCTCGACGGGCAGACGGCGACCGTCACGACCCCCGTCGGAGCGAACGAGAGCATCCTCAACGCCGCCCTGCGGGTGCGGCCGGACGTCCCATTCGCGTGCGCAGGCGGCGTCTGCGGCACCTGCCGCGCCCGCCTGGTCTCCGGCGACGTGACCATGACCGAGAACTACGCGCTCGAACCGGACGAACTCGAGCGGGGCTACATCCTCACCTGCCAGTCGCATCCGAGAACCCCGACGGTCGTCGTCGACTACGACGTCTGACCTGGCAAGACACCCGGCATCCGAAAGGACACCCCATGATCGACCTCAGCGTCACCGACGACGTCGCCTACGTCACGCTGTCTGCGCCCGATCGTCTGAACGCGCTGGATGCCGACGCTCTCGTCGCCCTCGACGCCGCGTACGCAGACGCGGAGAAGGCGGCCGTGCGCGCGCTCATGCTGCGCGGCGAAGGGCGGGCGTTCTGCGCCGGTCGCGACATCTCCGGCGTCGACCCCGCGACGGACGACGTCTCCGGATACCTCGACGGCCTCGTGACACCGCTGCTCAAACGGATGAGCGCGTTTCCCGCCCCCACCTTCGCGGCGGCTCACGGCGCCTGTCTTGGCGTCGGTCTCGGCCTCCTCATCGCCACGGATGTCGTCTACGTGGCAGACACGGCGAAGATCGGGTCTCCGTTCGCCGCGTTGGGCGCCACCCTCGACTCGGGCGGACACGCGCTCTTCACCGACCGGCTCGGCGCCCACAAGACCCTCGACCTGATCTACACCGGCCGGCTGATGTCGGGGACGGAAGCCGTCGCATCCGGTCTGTTCAGCCGCGTGTTTGCTGCCGACGAGGTGCGCGAGGCGACGGAAACCGCTACCGTCGCGGCATCCACCGGCGCGACACAGGCGTTCCTGGCTGGCAAGAAACTCGTCGCCGAGCTGCGCGACGAACGACTCGGGCTGTGGGAGTCCATGGCCCACGAGAATGCCGCGCAAACCGCGCTCCGCGACACCGAGGACTACCGGGAGGGCTTCGCCGCTTTCCAGTCCAAACGGAAACCTGACTTCACCGGGCGCTGAGATCACACCACGGGAACGCTGGAAGAGCTGGCAACTCCCAGTTCGACGGCGTACCATTCGGGTCACAGTCGTGGTCTGACAAAGGATGTGGATCGTGTCGCGAAAATCGCTCAACTGGCTTCCGGCGCTCGTCGCGCCCGCCGTGATAGCGGTCGCCGTCATCGCCGTACCGATGCAGGCCGGAGCATCGGTCGATCTGCCGGACAAATCGGCGGACGAGGTACTGGTCCTGATCGCCGAGAGCACTGAGGACTCATTCTCCGGAACTGTCAAAAAGACCGCAGACCTCGGGCTCCCGTCGATCCCCGAAGGCATGGATGCCGTCGCGCCCGGAGGCGGAGACGCCGGTGCGGTCTCCGACCTGTTCGAGTTGCTGAGCGGCACGCAGGAGGCACGGGTCTTCGTCGACGGACCGGCGAACCTGCGCGTGCAGACCAACGACTCGCTCGCTGAACGCAGCGCCATCACGAACGGCACGGACGCCTGGTACTACGACTCCGAGACGAACGTCGCCACCCATGTGGCCATCCCTGCGGATGCCGCGGAGACGTTCCGCGAGCACGTCGACGCCACCTCCGCCCCGGCCACTCCTGCAGAGGTCGCCGACCGCATCATCGACAAGCTCGGCCCGAGCACGGACTTCGCTGTCGGAACCGACTCCACCGTCGCCGGGCGGACGGTGTACGAACTGATCCTGACCCCGAAGGCATCGGGCACCCTCGCCGAATCCGTGTCGATCTCGGTCGACTCGGAGACCGGGCTCCCCCTCCAGGTGACTGTCGCCGCCGCCGGCCAGGACGACCCGGCGTTCGAGGTCGGATTCACCGCGATCGACCTCGCCGAGCCCGCTGCGAGCCTGTTCGAGTTCACCCCTGGCGACGTCACTGTCGAGGAGAAGCCGTTCCCCTCCGAGCCTGACGCCGGCACGCACGACACCCGCACTCCGGTCGGGGAACCGGTCGTCACCGGCACCGGCTGGGATGCGATCGTGGAGGTTCCTGCGGCATCCGTCCCTGCCGACCTCGCGGCCGACCCCCTGTTCGCTCAACTCACGACGGACGTGGATGGTGGCCGCGCATTCTCGACGGCGCTCGTCACCGTGCTCTTCACCGACGATGGCCGAATTCTGGCCGGGTCGGTCCCGGTCGACCGGTTGTTGGCTGCGGCGAGCTGACGACATCCGGCGATCGTGAACGTCATCCTGTGAGCGACGGTAATCCGCCTGCCGACCTCGCCATCGAGACCCGGGCACTGACGAAGAACTTCGGTCGTCAGGTCGCGGTGGATGCCATCGATCTCGCGGTACCGCGCGGTGCGGTTTTCGGCTTCCTCGGCCCGAACGGGTCGGGCAAGACCACGAGCATCCGTCTCCTCCTCGGCCTCGTCCGGGCGACGAGTGGGGAGATCAGCGTTCTCGGCGAGACGATGCCCGACCGGCTGCGCAGCGTCCTTCCGCAGGTCGGCGCGCTCGTCGAGGGCCCGGCGTTCTACCCGTTCCTGTCAGGCGAGGACAACCTCCGCCGCCTGGACAGTGCCGATCGTGGCGCGTCACCGCGGACCAGGCGAGCCCGCGTGGCGTCGGCGCTCGACCGCGTCGGCCTGACGGCTGCGGCCACGAAGAAGGCCGGAGCGTACTCGCTCGGCATGAAGCAGCGGCTCGGGATCGCGAACGCGCTTCTTCAGCCGCGGGAGTTGCTCGTGCTCGACGAACCCACCAACGGGCTCGACCCGCAGGGCACGAGGGAGGTGCGGGCGCTCGTGCGGTCGTTCGCCGCCGAAGGCACCACCGTGTTCGTCTCCAGCCACCTGCTGGCGGAGGTCGAACAGGTCTGCACCCACGCGGCGATCATGAGCGCTGGTGCGCTCGTCGCCCAGGGGTCGCTCGACGATCTCAGGGGCACAGGCGACCGGCAGATCCGGGTGCTGACACCGGATGCCGAAGCCGCGATCTCCGTCCTCGCCCGGTTCGGCCTGGAGACGGATGCCACGGCGCACGCCGGGCCGCACCCCGAGGTCACCGCGATCCTCGCGCACGACTCCATCGACGCCGACCTGATCGTGCCTGCCCTCGTGTCGGCCGGCGTGCGCGTTCGCGGCTTCACCGTCGACGAACCGAGCCTCGAGGACCGGTTCGTCGCCCTCACCGGGGAGGGATTCGATGTCCTCCGCTGACACGGTCACCGCGACCCGCCCGACGGCAGGTCTCGGCCTGCTCGGCACCGAACTCTCCGTGCTCTTCCGCAGACGTCGCACATGGGCGATGCTCGCGGCCGTCGCGCTCATCCCGATCCTGCTCGCCGTCGCGGTGCGGCTCTCCTCCGAGGAACTCGACCCCGGTGACGGCCCTCCTTTTCTGGATCGCGTGACTCAGAACGGCCTGTTCGTGAGCTTCACGGCGATGGTCGTGGCCATTCCCCTGTTCCTTCCGCTGACGATCGGGGTCGTGGCCGGCGACACGATCGCCGGGGAGGCCGGGCATGGAACGCTGCGGTACCTGCTCGTCGCCCCGGCCGGTCGGCTCCGGCTCCTGCTCGTCAAGTTCGCGGGAGCCGCCGCGTTCTGCGCAGCCGCGACCCTCACCCTCGTCCTGGCCGGCACCGTCATCGGTACGGTCCTCTTCCCGGTCGGGCCGGTCACACTCCTCTCCGGAGACGTCATCGACGTGCCCGAGTCGTTCCTCAGGTCGGTGCTCGTGGCGTCGTACGTCACCGTCTCGCTCCTCGGGTTGTGCGCAATCGGCCTGTTCATCTCGACCCTCACCTCCGTGCCCGTCGGGGCGATGGCCGCCACGGTCGTCGTCGCCGTCGTCGCGCAGATCCTCGATGTGATCCCCCAGCTGTCGTGGTTGCATCCGTGGCTGTTCAGCCACCACTGGCTCGGCTTCGCCGGCCTGCTGAGCCAGCCGATCGACTGGACGTCGTTCGGCGACAACGCTCTCCTGCAGGGCGCGTACATCCTCGTGTTCTTCTCGCTCGCCTACGGTCGGTTCGCGTCGAAGGACATCCTGTCGTGAGCGATGTACCTTTCGGAAACGTGACGGGCGTATCGTTGACGTAGACCACCGGTTGGCTTTGACCGGTTGAGCTTGCCCGGACTTGGGTGGCGGGTCGTTTGGCACTTCGTGCTGCACTCCGCCGTTTCCCCGACACCCGAGGTCTCATGACATCCGTCTTCCGTTCCCCGTTCCTTCGCTCAGCCGTCTTCGCCGGCACCGCCGCCGCCCTGATCGCCGTCACCGGGTGTGCCGCGACACCCGCTGCACCCCCGTCGTCCGCTGCGCCCGAGGCATCCGCCTACCCGCTCACAATCGACAACTGTGGCACAGAGGTCACATTCGAGAAGGCCCCGGAGAAGGTCCTGACCATCAAGTCGACCACCACCGAGATGCTCCTGGCGCTCGGGCTCGAGGACCACATCCTCGGCCGGGCGTTCCCTGACGGCCCGATTCCCGCTGACCTCGGCGGCGAGGACATCCCCGTGATCAGCGACAAGGTCCCCGGCCAGGAGGCCGTCCTCGACCTCGAACCCGACCTCGTCTACGCGGGATGGGAGTCGAACTTCTCCGCTGACGGCGCCGGCGACAGGGCCACCCTCGGCGACCTGGGCGTCAACACCTACGTGTCCCCTGCCGCATGCAAGGAAGCGGGTCGGCCGGACACACTCGCCTTCGACGACGTCTTCGACCAGATCACCGAGATGGGTGCCGTCTTCGGCGTCTCGGATGCCGCCGGCGAGCTCGTCGCCGACCAGCGCGCCGCGCTCGACGAGCTTCAGCAGGCAGACGACGTGAGTGCGCTCTGGTACTCGAGCGGTTCGGACACTCCGTACGTCGGTGCAGGCAGCGGTGCTCCCCAGATGATTCTGGATGCCGTCGGCATCACCAACATCGCGGCGGGGGTTGACGACTCGTGGACACCGTTCAACTGGGAAGCCGTCGTCGATGCCGACCCGGACGTGATCGTCCTCGTCGTCTCGGACTGGGGCAGCGCCGAGAAGAAGATCGACGTGCTCACCTCCAACCCGGCCACGGCGAAGCTCGACGCCGTCGTTCACAAGCGGTTCATCACCGTGCCCTTCGCTGCGACGGAGGCCGGCGTGCGGAACGTCGAGGCGGCACAGACCATCGCCGACCAGTTGGAGGCGCTCGGACTGTGACCACGGCGACAGCGGCTGAGACCCCGGCGACCCCGGCATCGCCGGGGCGCCGCGGACTGCGACGCGTGCCGACCAGCCTGCTCGTGGTCGTGCTGTCTGTGCTCGTGCTGCTGTCCATCGTGTTCGCCGTGACGTTCGGCCCCGCAGACATCCGTCCGGCGGAGGTCTGGGGGTCGATCCTCGGCCACCTCGGTCTCGACCCGACCCTCCTCGGCGGCGAGGTCCTCTCGCCGCTCCGCGACGGGATCGTGTGGGAGCTCAGGATGCCCCGTGTCCTCACCGCTGCGGCCGTCGGTGCCGGGCTCGCCCTCGCCGGAACGGTGATGCAGGCGATCACCCGCAACCCGCTCGCCGACCCGTACCTCCTCGGCTTGTCGTCCGGGGCATCCCTCGGCGCCGTCGCCGTCATCCTCCTCGGTCTCGGCGTGCTGCTTCCCGTCGCCGCGTTCGGCGGAGCGATCGTCGCCCTGCTCGGCACGCTTCTCCTCGCCGGGGCGTCAGGAACACTCACTCCCACGCGCACGGTCCTCGCCGGACTCGCCGTCTCGTCGTTCTTCGGCGCGCTCACCAGCCTCGTGATCTTCTGGTCGGCGACGGGTGACACCTACCGTGAGATCCTCAGCTGGCTGCTCGGTTCGCTCAGCGGAGCCCGCTGGCCTGCTGTGGCGATCGCGCTCGGCGCCTTGCTCATCGTCGGGATTCCGCTTCTGCTGACCGGGCGCACCCTCGACGCGTTCGCCTTCGGCGACAACGCGGCATCCGCCCTCGGAGTCAGCGTGAATTCGACCCGCTGGCTGCTGCTCACCGCGACCGCGCTGCTCACCGGCGCCATGGTCGCCGTGTCCGGCTCGATCGGATTCGTCGGGCTCATCCTGCCGCATGCGGTGCGGCTCGTCGTCGGGCAACGCAATCGCGTCGTGCTGCCGTTGTCGGTTCTCGCCGGGGCGATCTTCCTGATCTGGATCGACACAGGCGCCAGGACGCTGTTCGACCCGCGCGAACTGCCGGTCGGCATCCTCACCGCCGTCGTCGGCGCACCGGTGTTCGCCCTGCTCCTGCTCCGATCGAAGAGGATCTCGTGACGACGACAGACCGCAGCCTCGGCGACGCGGTGAGCCCGGCCCCGACGGAGACGTCCCCCGCGCTCGACGCCCGTCGGCTGTCGTTCTCGCGTGACGGCGTCCTCGTCATCGACGGCGTCGACGTTCAGCTGCCCGTCGGCTCGTTCGGCGCCGTCATCGGTCCGAACGGGGCCGGCAAGTCGACCCTGCTCCAGCTCCTCGTCGGCACCCTGCCCCTCGCGTCAGGTGCCGTGCTCTTCGACGGCGACGACCTGCTGGCGCTTCGCCGCCGCGATCGGGCGCGGATCGTGGCCCTGAGCGAACAGCACGGCGACGGTGACACCGGCCTGCGCGTCACGGATGTCGTCCTCCTCGGCCGCACCCCGCACATCGGCCGCTGGTCGGCTGAGGGACCTGACGACCGCCGGATCGTTTCCGACGCCCTCGCGGCCGTCGGAATGACCGCTTTCTCCGACCGCCCATTTGACACGCTGTCCGGCGGCGAGCGGCAGCGGGTGCACCTCGCTCGCGCCCTGGCTCAGGAACCGCGCCTGCTCCTCCTCGACGAACCGACCAACCACCTCGACGTGCGGGCCCAGCTGAGCCTGCTCTCTCTGGTTCGCGCGCAGACCGCTGCGGGGATCACGGCCGTTGCCGCCCTGCACGACCTCAATATCGCCGCCGCGTACGCCGACACGGTGATCGTGCTCAGCGCCGGCCGTGTCGTCGCGGCCGGACCCGCGGCATCCGTTCTCACCGGCGACCTGATCAGCGAGGTCTACGGGGTGCGGGCCGACGTCCTCGCCCACCCGCGAACCGGGCGGCCGCTGATCGCCTTCGACACGACCTGAGCGGGTTTCGGGAGGAGAATCAGGGGGTTGATCGACCTGTTGTCGACGGACCCTCGTTCTTTCCTCCCGAAACCTCGCGCCCCGCCTCGAACCCGGCTGCATACGCTTCATCGGTTCCCAGCCGGAACATGTCCTTCTCGGCGCTGCGGACGAGCGCGCGGGCTCCCGGGCCGTCGTCCTCTGTGAGCAGGTGAGGCAGCCCGCGAACCACGGCGACCGGGCGCCCTGACGCTTTGCCCTTCACGAGGTCTGCCGCACCGGCGAGCTCGTCGGCGACCGCCGGAAGCGTGACGGTCAGAGGCCGCCCTGACGCATCCGTCTGCCCACGGAGGTCGTCAACGACACGGATGCCCGCCGCTCCGATCGCGATGTCGGTCTGGCCGTCGCGCCACGGGCGGCCGACGGTGTCGCTGATGACGACGCCGACCGAGACTCCGAGTCGAGACCGCAGGCCGGCCCGCAGTGCGCGCGCGGAGGCATCCGGGTCGACGGGGAGCAGCAGCACGGTGCCGTCGGGAGTGTTGCTCGAGTCGACCCCAGCGGCCGCCATCACGAGGCCGAGCCGATTCTCGACGATCCGCGTCACCCCGTTCGGATGCTCGCGGCTCGCCACCACGCGCACGGTCTCGTCGGTGATCGCCTGTTCCCGGTCTGACGCGTCGATGCGCCTGCCCTCCGCCTTCGACACGATCTTGGAGGTGACGAGGAGGATGTCGCCGTCCTGCAGGTCGCCGCCGACGGCATCCGCCACGATCGCCGTGAGATCGTCACCCGCGTCGATCTCGCCGATGCCCTCAGGAGCCCAGATGCTCAGCACGGCTCAGCGCACCAGGGCGGGCAGCACGTCCCGGCCGAAAGTCTCGATCCACTCACGCTGGTTGCGTCCGACGTTGTGGAGGTAGATGCGGTCGAAGCCGAGGTCGGCGAACCGCTGGATGTGAGCCCTGTGTACGTCGGGATCTGAGGAGACGACCATCCTGCCGTCGAAGTCCTCCGGCCGGACCATCTTCGCCATCTGCTCGAACTCGAACGGTGAACGGATGTCACCCTTGGGGAACTTCATGCCTCCGTTCGGCCACTCGACGAGGGCGTTGCGCATGGCTTCCTCGTCCGTCGGTGCCCAGGACAGGTGCAACTGCAGCACCTTCGGCATCGTCGACGGGTCGCGGCCCGCCTCACGCGCCCCTTCGCCGAACCGTCCGAAGAGCATCGAGATCTTCTCGAGCGGGGCGCCGACGGTGATCAGTCCGTCGACGTGCTTGCCCGCACGTCTTGCGGTGACCGGCCCAGCAGTGGCCACGAGGATCTCGGGCGCGACCTCGGGCATGGTCCACAACCTCGTGGATTCCAGTTTGAAGAACTGGCCGCTGTGCTTCACGTCGCGGCCGGCGAGAGATGCGGCGAAGAGTTTCTTGATGATGTCGACGGCCTCGAACATGCGGTTGATCCGTTCGGGCGCCTCGGGCCAGTACTGCCCGACGATGTGTTCGTTGAGCGCCTCACCCGAACCGAGCCCGAGCCAGTGCCTGCCCGGGTACATCGCGGCGAGCGTCGCGGATGCCTGGGCGACCATCGCAGGATGCCAGCGAAAGGTCGGCGCGGTGACGCCGGGCCCGAAGTCGCCTGTGGTCCGTTCGCCGAGGGCGGCGAGCACACTCCAGACGAACGACGACTGGCCCTGCTGCGGCACCCACGGCTGGAAGTGGTCTGCCGCCATCACCCCGCTGAAGCCGTGCTGCTCGGCGAAAGCGCTGAGGGCGACGGCCTCCTGCGGCGCGAACTGCTCGAGCATGGCTGCGTAGCCGATCGAAAGTGAACCCATTCCCCCATCTTGGCGCACCTCGGCGTCACCTGACCGTCCTTCTGGCGTCGCCGGTGTCGGATAGCGTGGAGTCCATGCGTATCGCCACCTGGAACGTCAACTCGATCCGAGCCCGTGTGACCCGTACCGTCGATTGGATGGTCCGCGAGGACGTCGACGTGCTCGCCATGCAGGAGATCAAGTGCAAGCCGGAGCAGTTCCCGCTCGAGGCGTTCGAGGAGGCCGGCTACGAGGTGGCCGTCCACGGGCTCAACCAGTGGAACGGCGTCGCCATCGCGAGCCGCCTGCCGATGACGGATGTCGTCACCCAGTTCACCGACATGCCCGGATTCCTCAAGGGCCAGGAAGGGCCTGGGCTCCCGCTCGAGGCCCGCGCTCTCGGCGCCACGGTCAACGGCGTCAGGCTGTGGAGCCTGTACGTGCCCAACGGCCGCTCCCTCGACGACCCTCACTACGTCTACAAGCTCGACTGGCTGACCCGGCTGAAGGCGGATGCCGCAGCCTGGCTGGCCGCGAACCCCGGCGTCCCGTTCGCGCTCATGGGCGATTTCAACGTCGCTCCTTTCGATGCGGACATGGGCGACCCGAGCGTCGTTCCCGGCCTGTCGACCCACGTCTCGCAGCCGGAGCGCGACGCCCTGGCCGCATTCGGCGACATCGGGCTCACCGATGTCGTGCGGCCGATCGTGCCTGACGGCTTCACCTACTGGGACTACAAGCAGCTCCGTTTCCCCCGCAACGAGGGCATGCGCATCGACTTCATCCTCGGCTCTCCCGACTTCGCGAGCCTGGTGACGGATGCCTCCATCCACCGCAACGAACGCAAGGGCGAGGCGCCGAGCGACCACGTGCCCGTCCTCGTCGACCTCGATCTCGCGACCGAGGACGACGACGACCGCCCGATGATCTTCTAGGGACTCGTCACCACGGCGAACCCGCCAGACTTGACTGTGACGGTGGCCGTACCGGAGATCGTGTACTTCGCGATGAGCTTGCCGCCGGAGTCGTAGTTCCGCAGTGTGCCCGCTTTTCCGCCGGCGTTCATCGTGACGCGCTGGGGCAGGACGGCGGAGGAGTGCGCCAGCTCGGTGCGACCGGCCTCACCGGTGAAGACGAGCCGCCCGACGACGGGACGCACGATGAGCGCATCGAGCGCGACCGCGCCTGTCAGCGATGTGACGGACACGGTGGACAGCTTCGCCGGAACCGGGATCGGGAGCGGCTGGGGCAGCAGCGCCCCAGGCACGGCGGTGACGCCCTGCGCACCGACGCTGTGCTTGAGCACACCGAGCGGCAACACACCGCTTCGCCACAGCGATCTGGCCTTTCCGTCCTGCGCGGAGAACACGACAGGCTCGATCAGCCGGGCACCCGTTGCAGAAGGCAGGCGGAACGTGGCGGTCTCGCCGCGCGTCAGTTCGAGGTATCCGGTGCCGGAGTACTCGGACTCGCCTGTCCACTTCGACTCAGGGACGACGACCGATCCGGTCGTGACCGCCGTCGTCTCGGCTTCGACAACGGTGAGGCCGGAGCGGGAACCGACGGTGTTCACTCCAGTGGCGCGCTTGGCGACATCCGGATTCGCGTCGAGGGCGAGCATGGAGAGCAGGCCATGGATGGTGCTCTCAGCTCCGCTGTTGCGGTTGATGTCACCGTTCGCCTCGACACCGTCGTAGGTCACTCCGGTGTCCGGGTTGTAGATGGCTTCACCGGAGGCGTTGGTTCCGAAGTACCAGCTCCCGACCAGGGCTGCCAGTTCCTTCAGGCCGGGGAGTGTCGCCGCCGCGGCCACACCGAGCAGTGACTGGAGCCGCGAGTCCACGCCGTAGGCGATCTGGCTCTCGTTGATGGGCGTCGGGAGCCACGCGTTGTCCGGCCCGCCTGCCGTCAGCAGGATGGGATCGAAGACGGCCGAATCGGCGATGGCCGGGGTCAGCAGCTTGGGCTGGCGGAGGGTGGTGGATGCGGCGGCGAGCGCAGCAGGCATCTGCGTGCCCCACGCGTGCCAGTTCGTTCGCGATTCAGCCCAGGGCAGGATCGCACCGTACGGCCAGGTCTTCGCGTTCCCAGCCCCCATCTTCGAGATGCCTTCGGCGAGCTTCGCGAGGGTGTCGCGTGCCGCGGCATCCTCAGGGGCCGCCGTCGAGTACGCGGCGAGGCCGAGGACCGCTTCAGCACTGGCATCCGCACCGTTGGTGATCAGCCACGAGGGGAGCTTGACACCGTCGACGACGTGGTAGGTGCCGTAGGTGTCGAGCACCTGGCGCTGGACGGCTGCGACGCTGAGCTTCATCCGCTCCTGCAGGAACGAGGCGAAGTCGGCGTCGACGTCACGGAATGCGGCATAGCCTTCGCCGAGCGCCCACAGGGTCCTCGCGACCCAATAGCTCTCCGCGGAGTCGGACGGGTCAGGGAGTTCGACCGGCTCAGCACTCGGGTTCAGGGTTCCGTCATCCTGCATCCAGAGCACGACGTTGCCGGCGTTCGGACCGGTCGCCGTCTGGAGGTAGGCGACGGAGCGGAGGAGTTCGTACGCCTTCTCTTTCGACGTTCCGTCTCCGAACTGCTTCCAGTGCCTGAGGTACACGACCGCCGTCCTGGTGACGTCGTCGGCGTTGTACGCGCCCTGTCCCCAGTGGCCGGTCGCGGGATCGAGCGCCCCTCCACCGACCCGCTGGAACGTTCCGCCTTCCCTGGCGTCGGCATAGGTCCACGGCATCACCAGGTCCGGCTCTTCAGCCAGGCGGTACGTCGTGTGTTCTGCCGTGGACGCCGGGGCGACCTCGTCGAGGAGGAAGTCGAGGTGGGCGAGGTTGGTCAGTGGCGCAGGGGCGGCGACTGCCGGGGCAGCAAGTCCGAGGGTTCCGAGCGCGAGGACGGCAGCGGTCAGCCCCCCGACGATCCGGTGGCGTGTTCCTGTGAGCATCAGGCCATTCCTCTCACTCGCGTCCCTGCGAGTGCAGGTCAGCTTACGCTTTCAAGCTGGGCGGCGCCGATTTTCGAGTCAGCCATCCCGTAGAACACGAAGTACTTGCCGTCGATCTCTTCGATCGCCGTGGGAAAGACGACGTTCGGAACGATGCCGCTCTTCTCCTCCTCGGTCTCGGCAGCCAGCAGCGGCTCCTGGGTGCGGGCGAGCACCTTCCACGGTTCGTCGGCGTCGAGGATCATGCCGCCGGCCGCGTAGTTGACGTTCTGCTGCTGGTCGAACGCGCGGGCGAGCACACCGGTCACTCCGTGGTGCAGGAGCAGCCAGCCTTCCGGCACGCGGAGCGGTGCAGGGCCTCCGCCGACCTTGACCTCTTCGAAAGCAAACTCCGGCCCGGCAAGGAAGCGGTGGCCGCGCCAGAAGGTGAGCGAACGGATGTCGCGAGCGACGTCATCGACGTGGACGAAGCTGATCCACATGCTCTGCCTCGTGTCTTCGATCCCGGCGGGGACGCGGATGCCCTGACCGGGCTTGACCTCGTCCAGGTCCCACATCGGGCGGTGCAAAACGGCGTAGCTCTTCACCCCGTCGGGTCCGGTGACGGCTTCGGGGAAGAAGACCGTGTCCTTGTTGTGGAACAGGTTCAGGTCCATGTCCAGGGCGTCCTCGTATTCGAACAGGACCGGCCCGAGCCTGGTCCACTCCCTGAGATCCGGTGAGGTGGCGAGCGCGCTGCGCGGGCCGAGTGGGCCGTACGCCACGTAGGTCATGACGTGCAGGCCGAGGTCGGCGATCCAGGTTATGCGCGGATCCTCCACTCCGGCGTTTCCGACGCCTCGCTCCCAGCCGCGGTCCGGGGCGAGCACGACGCCCTCCCGTTCGACCGAAACCGGGATGCCGTCTTCGACGACGACCTTCGCCAGGCCGACGCGGGAGATGTTCCCCGTCTCGACCATCCGGGGCAGCAGGTAGAGCTCGCCGTCCGGCCCGCGGCCCGAGCCGGGGTTGAGCACACCTTCGGCCTCGAGCTCGTTGCCGGGCTCCGGCGTCATGACGACGCCGACCCGGGTGAGCTTGTAGGGGAAGGGGGAGGTGGAGACTGACATTGTTAACCTTTCACGCCGGACCCGATGTCCGTGGAGATGAAGAACCGCTGGCCGAGGATGAACAGCACGACGACCGGAGCGGCGAGCACGACAGCGCCGGCCAGCATCGCGCCGAACGGGTTGGCCGTCGACGACGCGATCGTCGAGATGTAGTTGGCGAGGGAAACCGCCAGGGGCTGGAGGCTCGCCTCCTTGGTGATGAGGAACGGCCAGAGGAACTCGTTCCACGGGCCGATGAAGGTGAGGAGCACGACGGTGACCAGAGCAGGCTTCACGAGGGGAATCGCCACCTGCAAAAGGAGCCGAACCTCGCCGGCCCCGTCGATCCGGGCAGCATCGAACAGTTCCTTCGGCACCTGCAGGAAGTACTGCCTGAAGATGATGACCGCCGTGGAGTTGATGAGGAACGGCAGAATCATTCCGAGATGGGTGTCTCCCAGTCCGTAGTCCCGCGCGATCAGCACGTAGAGCGGGACCATGAGCAGCTGGAACGGGACGACCTGCACGAGGAGCGCCAGGGCGAACGTCGTTCCCCGGCCTTTCCACTGCAGCACGGCGAGGGAGTAGCCCGCCAGCATCCCGAACACGACCGTGCCCAGCACGACGGCGCCGGCGAAAATTCCCGAGTTGAGCAGACCCGAGAACAGGTTGATCCGCTCGTTGATCGCGACGTAATTCTCCCCGGTGATGTTTGCGGGGTTCGGGAAGACCCCCGCGAGTGACGTGTCAGGGTTTGTCTGCAGCGACCCGATCAGCATGTAGTAGAACGGGAAGAGGAACACCAACGCTCCGAGGGCAAGAACGACGCTACGGAGCGCCGACTGACCCCTGGTGAGCTGGCCGGGGACCCGGTGTTGTCTGGCCATCACTGGTCCTTTCCGCCGGCGAACCGGTTCTGCAGTAGGGCGAGGACGAGCACGACGATGACGAGGATGACGCCGATTGCTGCGGCGAAGCCGGGCTTCCCCTGCTGGAGACCTTGCTGATAGATGATGAGGACCGGAGATGTGGACGCTCCGTTCGGGCCGCCGCCGCCGGTCAGGAGGTACGGCTCGGTGAAGAGGTTGGCACCGGTGACCGTTGCGAGCAGGAGAACCAGCACGGTGGCCGGTCGCACCCCGGGCACGGTGACGGAGAAGAACGATCGAATCGCGCCGGCGCCATCAGTTGACGCCGATTCGTAGAGCTCGTTCGGCACGTTCTGCAGCGCGGCGAGGTACAGCAGGATAAAGAGTCCGAGTTGCTTCCATGTCACGAAGAGAGCGATGGTCGGCATCGCGAGGTCCGGGTTGATCAGCCAGGAGGGATCTGGTGCCAGCGGCCCGAGGAGGGTGTTCACGAGTCCGCCGCCGCTGAAGAGGAACATCCACACGGCCACGACAGCGACACTGGCAGTGACGTAGGGAACGTAGTAGCTCACCCGGTAGAAGGTGCGGAGATGCACGACCTTGTTGAGGGCAGTGGCGAGCACCAACGACAGAACCACCGTCAGTGGCACGTTGATGATCAGGAAGACCCCGACGTTTTTGAAGGACTGAAGCACGGACGGATCTGTCAGCGCGGCGACGTAGTTGTCCAGGCCGACGAACGGCCGGTCGACGACGGCGCCGGGGGCTGAGAAGAAGTAGTCGTGCAGCGACATGTAGATCGCGAAGATCAGCGGCCACGCGAAGATCAGCACGATGAAGACCAGGTACGGCGCGCTCAGCAGCCACCCGAGCGGGTGCTTGCCGAGCACGCGTTGCGTGACGGGCCGCCGGCGCCGCCCCGCGCCCGCCGTTCCGCGGGGGGTGGTAGCCCCCGCGGAACGGTCCAGCGTTTCGGATGACATCGTCTATCCCTGTGACGCCAGTTCGGTGACCTTGTCAGCCGCGCCCTTCAGCGCTTCCTCGAGGTCGCCTTCGCCGGCGATGACGGCCTTGGTGTATGCGTCGCGGATGACCTGCAGCATCTCAACGGTGTTGCTGCCGCCCGGCACCTCGATCGTGCGGGAGGCCTGGTCGCCGAACGTCGTGTAGGCCGGGTTCGCCTCGAAGTAGTCGGCGTAGACCTCAGGCAGGTCCTGGCGCAGTGGCATCTGGCCGGTCAGCTCGAGGAGCTGTCCGTCCTGCTCCTCGCTCGTGGAGAACTTCAGCACGTCCCAGGCGGTTGCCTGGTTCTTGCAGGCCGAGTACAGACCGACGTTCTTGGCGTCGCTGAACGTGTAGGTCTCCTCCGGCGCGATGCCGTCCTTGGTCGGAACAGGCACTGAACCCCAGTTCAGATCCTTGTACACCGAGACGGCCCACGGGCCGACGATGGCCATGGAGGCGTATCCGTCGGCGAACGCGTCACCCTGGTGCTGCTCCTTGCCTGCAAGCCCGCCGTCGTAGAGCGACTTCCAGAAGGTGGCGGCTTCGAGGCCCTCTTCGCCGGCGAATGTCGCCTTGCCGTCCTCGACGATGCCGGTTCCGCCGCTTTCAGCTGCGTAGGTCGGCACGAAGTCGAACAGCGTCTGGAAGAACTCGCTTGTCGGAGCCGGGTTGATGGCGAACGGAGACACACCGGCGTCGACGAGTGTCTTCGATGTGGCCAGGAACTCGTCGTAGGTGGCGAGCTTCGGGTTCTCCGGGTCGAGCCCGGCTGCCGCGAACAGGTCCTTGTTGTAGAAGATCATGACGGGGTTCGACTTCCACGGCATCTGGAAGTAGCCGCCGTCAGGCGACTTGTACTGCTCGGCGGAGTCACCGCTGCGCTCTTCGATGTAGTCGGCGCCGTCTTCGAACGACTCGAGGTCGACGAGACCGCCCTGCTTCTGGAACTGGCCGACTGCAGCCGGTGCGGTGTTGTAGATGAGGCAGGGTGCTGTGCCTGCGGTGATGGACGCTCCGATGACTTCCTCGCTCGACTTTCCGGCGGGGATTTCCTGGCCCTTGATCTGCTCGTCCGGGTTTTCCGCATTCCAGGCTTCGATCATGGCTTTGGCCCATTTGACCTCGAACTCGTTGTTCGAGTACCAGACGGTGATGTCACCGCGGGAGGTCAGGGCGTCGGTCTTGGCCGCGCCTCCTCCTGAGCACGCGGTGAGCGCCAGTAGTGCGACGGCCGCGGCCGCGGTCGCGGTGACGAGAGTGCGTCGATGCACGGTTTTCTCCTTAACTGTGTGCGGCAACGGTGCCGCGTTCTGATGGTGGGGGGCTGGTGGAAGCGCGCACGAGGAGTGCCGCCGGTGGGAGCTCGACACTCTCGGCTTCGCCCGAGGCGATGAGTTCGAGGAGAGTACGGGCTGCGACCCTGCCCCACTCGACAGGGTCGCTCGTGATCGTGGTGAGGGCCGGGAAGACGTAACCCGAGATGTCCGTGCCGTCGAACCCGGTGATGGACAGGTCGTCTGGGACGCGGAGGCCACGCTGCTGGGCGACACCGAGTCCCGCGATGGCCATCGGGTCGTTGGCGAAGACGATCCCGGTCGGAGGGTTCGCCTCGTCGAGGAGCCGCCTCGTGGCATCCGCCCCTTCCGAGGCGGAGAAGTCCGTCTCGATGACGAGCGAGGAGTCGAGTCCTGCCTCGCGCATGGCCTCGTCGAACGAGCTTCTGCGACGTCCTCCGTGCATCATGTGGGGGTCGCCTGCCACGTGGCCGATACGGGTGTGTCCGAGCGAGACGAGGTGCTCGACAGCGGCGGCGATCCCGTGGGTGTCGTCCACCTCCACCGAGGGGATCGAGACACCGGGTCCCGGCCGACCGAGGGCGACGGCGGGGAGTCCGAGTTCTGTCAGCAGAGCGAACCGCTCGTCGTTCTTGCGGAGGTCGGTGAGGAAGACGCCGTCGACACGGTTGTCGCCGGCGAGGGTGCGATAACTCCGCAGTTCTGCGTCCGCGTCAGGGACGACGCTGAGGACGAGTGCTCGTCCCTCATCGGCCAGGACGGATTCGACTCCGGCGATGAAGGCCGGGAAGAAGGGGTCGGCGCTGATCACTTCGGCTTTGCGGCGGATGACGAGGCCGAGTGCGAAGGAGGTGCTCGTGGACAGTGACCGGGCACTCAGGCTCGGACGCCAGCCGAGGTCGCCTGCCACCTGAAGGATGCGTTTCCGTGTTTCAGGCGAGACACCCGGCTTGTCGTTGAGGGCGAAGGAGACGAGGCCCTTGCTCACTCCGGCTGTGCGCGCGACATCCGTGATGGTCGGCTTGCGAGCAGCCATGTCGCCTCCGCACTGAGGTAAAGGTGGACCGAAGCGGTCTTAACCGGTTTAGGTCAAAACTATACCGGTTTAGTCGCGGGGTCAAGGAAATTGTCTGATTCCTCACTCCTCCACAACGGACCGGGTTTCGGAAACTATCTACAACCAGCCCTTTCACCCCGGAAATGTCGCGCCAATGTCGGTGGTGGCCGGGAGAATGGACGCATGGAAGAGCTCCACGACCCGCCGGCTGAGGCGTACGACGACGATGGTTTCGTCGAGTCGCCGCTCAGCGGCCTGCGGGCGGAGCTGTGCAGTTCGATCGTCGACCAGGTCGCGAAGCTGCAGTCCAGCGAAGCCTTGCTGAAGGCATGGCAGATGGAGCTGATTGACGACGCCCGCCTCCTCTCCGAAGCGACCGAACGCGGGGTCCTCACCGTCGACACAACACTCTCCGCGACGCAGCGGCAGGAGATGGCGCGCCGGTCGCTGGTGGCCGAGTTGGCGTGTGCGTTACGGATGCCAGAGGTCACGGTGATCCGGATGGTCACCGACAGTGAAGCGTTGATCCACCGGTTGCCTGGCACGATGGATGCGTTGCGGGCTGGGGAGATCTCCTACCGGCACGCTCAGGTGCTCGTCGACCAGACCACCACGCTCAGCCCTCAGGCTGCCTTGGCGGTGGAGGAGCAGGCGTTGCCGTTCGCCCGCACCCTGACCGTGTCGAAGTTCACGGCGAAAGCCCGCCAGGTGCGGGAGCAGCTGGATCCGGAGTCGATCACCGCCCGAGTGGCGAAATCCACGACCGATCGCCGGTTGGAGTTCCAGCCCGCCCCGGACGGGATGGCGTGGCTGAACCTCTACACGACCGCACCCCAAGCAACATCGATCTACGCCACCGTCCGTGACCGGGCCGTGGCGTTGAAGAACCCGGCCGAACCGCGAACCCTGACCCAGCTCACCGCCGACGTCTGCACCGACGCCCTCTCCGCAGCGTTGTCCGGAGAACTCACGCCCAGCTCGGCCGGAGTGCCCGGAAATGCCGGTGTCGGATCGCCGGCTTCGAGGTCGACCTCGACTCCGACATCGACCTCGACCTCGACTCCGGACGCGGCCGTCGGGTCCGGGTTCGGGGCCGACCCCGCCAGTGCGTTCCGTCGGATCCGTCCCACCGTCACGGTCACCGTCCCGGCCCTCACCCTCCTCGGCCTCACCAACGAACCGGGCACACTCGAGGGTTATGGGCCGATCGACCCGGACACCGCACGCTTGCTCGCGGGCCAGTCGAACACCTGGTTCCGGATGCTCACCGACCCGAAATCCGGAGCACCACTCGCCCTGGATTCGACAACGTACCGGCCGTCGAAATCTATGAAACGGTTCCTCGCCTACCGGGATGGAACCTGTCGGTTCCCGGGCTGCAACCGGGCGGCCCGGCACTGCGACATCGACCACACCACCGCGTTCGCGTTCGGTGGCCCGACCGAGTGCGAGAACCTGTCCCACCTCTGCCCGAAACACCACCGGCTGAAACACCAGACCACCTGGCACACCAGGCAGCTCGGCAACGGCGTCCAGGAGTGGACCTCCCCAGGAGGCCACAGCTACGTCACCCAACCCGAGGTCCTGCTCACCACCCCAGACCCGCCGCCGCAGTTTGCTGAACCGTACACATCGCAGCCGCCGAAGGCGCTGCGAAGTAGCCCAACCGACGTGCAGCCGCCGAAGGCGCTGCCGAGCCGGCCGCCGAAGGCGCGGCGAGTCAGTCCAACCGACCAGCAGCCGCGGAACGCGCTGCCCCCGCCGAACCCAGACGATCAGCCACCGTTCTGACGCACGGTTGCACATCCGGAGCTCGCGGTCGACAAGAGGGATGGATGAGTGTTTTCGGGGTGTCGAGTTATGAGGCGTGAGGCCAGGGGCGTCACCCGGGCGTCATGATCCGCGCGGCTCGGCGCCCCTGGCCTCACGCCTCATTGTTTGAGCTGAGGAGAAAATTCTCATCCAGCCCGACACCCCAGCCCGACACCCCAGCCAGACACCCCAGCCCCTGCACCCCCGCACGACCGAAACCGATACCCGCCCGAAGCCAGGTCAGTGCAGGAGCAACGAGGCAACGAGCAGCACTCCGACGGAGCCGATGGTGGTCAGCAGGATCGTATCCCTCGCAACGAGTTCACCACGGTTGTACCTCTGGGCGTAGTTGAAGACGTTCTGCGCAGTGGGGAGCCCCGCAAGCACGACGATCGCGAACAGCTCCTCCCCGGTGATGCCGAAGATGTACTGGCCGATCAACCACGCCGCGACCGGCATGATCGCGAGTTTGATCGTCGTCGCGAGCACCACGTCACGTCTGCCTGCTCCCGGCTCGAGAACCTTCGTCCCATGCAGTGACATGCCGTAGCTGATCAGGATCATCGGCACGGCCGCTGCGCCGATGAGATGGAACGGCTCCATCACCGGTGCGGGGATCTCCAGCCCCGTGACCGACACGAGCAGCCCGAGCAGCGAACCGATGATGATCGGATTCCTGAACGGCTGGCTGAGGACCCGGCCGACGGATGCCTTCCCTCCCGTGCCCAGGTCGAGAAGTGTCAGGGCGATCGGGGTGAAGACAAGCAGCTGGAGCAGGACGACCGGGGCCGAATACGCGGCATCCCCGAGCACGTACACGGCTACCGGGATACCGATGTTGTTCGCATTCACGTAACCGGACGCCAGTGCTCCGATCGTGGCGTCGGGAAGCGAACGGCGCCAGATCAGGCCGGCGATAGCGAGAAACACGACGAAGGCGACGACCGCAGCAAGGAGGGACACCACGAGCAGCGGGGAGAACAGCCGTTCGACCTCGGCGTCGGCAAGCACCGTGAACAGGAGGAACGGCGAGAGCACGAAGAAGACCATGCGCGCGAGCACCGGCTGGGCCGTCGGCCCGAGGAGGTTCACCCGGCCGACGATGTAGCCGACGGCGATGATGACGCCGATGACGCCGAAACCCGTGAGGACGCCAGACATCTGCCCAGTCTGACAGGTCGTTGGTGCGCATTCCGCCAGAAGTACCTCCGCTCTATAGCTGTGCCGCCCACGCCTCGCTAGTCTCGAACCATGCCCCACGTCGACGTGCCGGGAGCCCGGCTGTACTACGAAACCGAAGGTCACGCTTCAGGAGAGCCACTCCTTCTGATCCACGCGGGAATCGCGACGCTGAGGATGTGGGACCCACTCATCGAGGCCCTGGCCGCCGACCACTACGTCATCAGGTACGACACCCGCGGGTTCGGGCAGACAAGCTGCGAGGCATCCGGTTTCTCCAACCGCGACGACGCGAGGGCCATCCTCGATCACCTCGGTGTCGCCGGCGCCACGCTCATCGGCGCCTCACGCGGCGGCCGGATCGCCCTGGACGTTGCCGTGGAGACACCGGAGCGCGTCACCGGGATCGTCACGATCGGCTCGGGCCCAGGCGGATTCCCCGAAGTTGAGCTCACCGACCAGGAGGAGTCGCTCTGCACCGACCTCGACGCCGCCTGGGAGGCGCGGGACTACCACAAGATGATCGACCTCGAGACAAAACTGTGGGCCATCGGGCCGCTGCGCGACGAGGAGGACCTCGAGCAGGACTTCGTCAGGACGGCGTATGCCCTTGGGCGCGCCAACCTGCACCATCAGTCGCCCGAAGAGCACGCGGCGGATGAGCTCGAGCCCCCGGCGTACGACCGCGTCGTCGACCTCGACATCCCGGCCCTCGTCACCGTCGGCGAGTTCGACATCACCCCGGCACTCGTGCAGTTCGAATACCTGGCTGCGACGATCCCCGGCGCGACAAGGCACCTCTTCACGGATGCCGCCCACCTGCCCAGCGTGGAACATCCGGACGAATTCCTGGCCGTCGTGTCGCCCTGGCTGGCCCAGAACAGTCTGTGACAGGGACCCGTCAACGTTTCGACTGCGTGACCACCTCGTACGCGGCGAGCGCGGCGCGGCGCGTCTCGGCGAGATCGACAATCGGCTGCGGGTAGGAATCCGTTCCCCACTCGGGCACATTCTGCCTGATGTACTCGCCCTGCGGGTCGAACTTCTTCGCCTGCAGTTCCGGGTTGAAGATTCGGAAGTACGGGGCGGCGTCCGCCCCTGAACCGGCGACCCACTGCCAGTTGAACGCGTTGCTGGCCGCGTCGGCATCGACGAGCGTGTCCCAGAACCACTGCTCGCCGAGGCGCCAGTCGATGAGCAGGTTCTTGGTGAGGAACGACGCGACGACCATCCGCACCCGGTTGTGCATGCTGCCGGTGCGCCAGAGTTCACGCATGCCCGCATCGACGATCGGGATGCCGGTCTCGCCTCGTTGCCAGGCCTCCAGCGCGGCACGGTCAAGCGGTGGCCACGGGAACGCGTCGAACTCGCGCCTCCAGTTGACCGTTGCGAGGTCGGGGGCGGCGAACAGCACGTGCGAGCAGAATTCACGCCAGCCGAGTTCCGTGAGGAACCGGGTGGCACCTTCGGCGCGACGGCCGGTTGCTCCCCTGCGGGCGGCGTCGGCTTCGTGCAGGACCCTGTGCGGGCTGATCTCGCCCCAGCGCAGGTGAGGTGACAGACGGGACGTCGCCTGCTGGGCGGGAAGGTCGCGTTCCTCGGCGTAGCCGTCGAGGTTGTCGGCCAGGAACGTCTCCAGCAACCGGTGGGCGGATGCTTCGCCCGGCTGCCAGGCCTCCCTTAGGCCGCCTGCCCAGTCCGGGCGGCTCGGTTCGAGACCCCAGTCGTCGATGTCGTCGGCGACGGCATCACCTGTCCAGCCGTGGATGGCTTCGGGCGCGTCGACGGGGGCTCGCGGTGGTGGCGCGGCCTGGCAGGCCCGCCAGAACGGCGTGAACACCGAGTACGGCGTGCCCTGTCCGGTCGCGATGGTCCACGGTTCGTACAACAGCGACCCGGCGAAACTCGACACCTCGAGTCCGGCGTCGCGGAGCCGCGTCTTGATGCCGGCGTCGACCGTGCGTTCCGCCTGGCCGTACCTGCGATTCCAGAACACGGCTCCAGCATCCGTCTCCTCGACAAGGCCGACGAGGACCGCCTCCGCGGGTCCGCGACGCAGGATCAGGCGCACTCCGGCAGCCGCGAGGTCGGCGGTCAGGGAGGTGAGGCTCTGGTGCAGCCACCACCGTGCGGCTCCGCCGTGGGGGCGGATGCCGTCGGATTCCTCGTCGAGCACGAAGACGGCGACAACGGGTCCGCCGCGTTCGACGGCGGCGGTGAGCGCGGGATTGTCGTCGAGCCTGAGGTCGTCGCGGAACCAGACGACGGAGGGTGTCACAGCCATTTGTTCTTCTTGAAGACGATGTAGAGGGTGATGCCCATCCCGGCCATCAGGCTGAGCGCGAACGGATACCCCCACAGCCAGTTCAGTTCGGGCATGTAGGTGAAGTTCATCCCGTACACGGTGCCGATCAGGGTCGGGGCGAACAGGATGGCCGCCCAGCTCGAGATCTTCTTGACCTGCTCGCTCTGCGCATAGCTGGCTTCGGACAACCGCCTCGTCTCCTCGTTCTGGCGCTGGCCGACGAGGGCACTGTTCACGGTGAGGGCGTTCTGCAGAACCGCGCGGAAGGAATCCGCCCGCTCGACGACCCGGAGGACGTGGTCGTGCACGTCGCGGAGGTACCGGCGGAGTTCGAGGTCCACGTCATACTTCTCGAAGCCCGAGGCGAGTGCCTCGAAGATCCCGACCAGCGGTTTCGTCGCCCGCTGGAATTCGATCACTTCCCGGCTGAGCGCGTAGATGCGTTTCGATGACTCCCTGCCCTCGGCGAACAGGGCGTCGTCGATCTCGTCGATGTCGTTCTGCAGGCCGGCGATGACCGGGACGTAACCGTCGACGATCTCGTCGAGCACAGCGTAGAGGACCGATTCGGGACCGAGCGAAAGCAGCCGGGCGTCGCCCTCGAGTCGTTTGCGGATCGCACCGATGTCCGGTGTTTCCGAATGCCGGACGGTGATGGCGAAGTCGGGTCCGATGATGACGTGGACCTCGCCGAACTCCAGGCGCTCCTCGGCGTCGAGGTAGCGGGCCGCCTTGAACACGGCGAAGAGCGTGTCGGCGTAGCGCTCGATCTTGGGCCGCTGGTGGCCGGACAGCGCGTCTTCGACCATGAGGTCGTGCAGGCCGAATTCGGCGGCGACCGAGTGGAGTTCGGCTTTATCCGGTCGGTACAGGCCGATCCAGGCCATGCCCTTCTTCTCGTGCAGCACCTCGTAGGTGTCGTCGAGGCTCGGCGGGGTCGCCACGCGTTCGCCCCGGACGTACACCGCATTGTCTACGACGACCATGTTCACGCTCCCTGCTGCTCATTCGTCCTGCCGCGCCAGTGTTACACAGTGTTGCAGCCGGGACGACACCGGGGCTGACCCGTCACTAACGTGGGGAGACCTGCCCTCGACATTCCTCCGGGAGTCCCGTATGCCATCTTCCAGCACCGCACCGGCTCTCTCCGGCACCGCGCGCGCTGTGTCTGGGACGACGGATGCCGCATACACGGTCGAGTTCGCGGCCGTCGGCCGCTCCTTCCCCGGCGAGGGCGGCACGGCGCGCCAGGTGCTCCGCGACGTCTCGATCGCTGTGGAGCCCGGCGAGGTCCTCGCGATCCTCGGTACGAGCGGTTGCGGAAAGTCCACCCTGCTGCGGATCGCAGGCGGGCTCGATTCCGCATCGACCGGCCAGGTCCTGATCGACGGCCAGCCGGTCGCCGACTTCGACGACCGCACGGCGGTCGGCTTCCAGGAGCCGCGGCTCCTGCCGTGGCGGAGCGTCACAGACAACGTCGCCCTCGGACTGCCCCGCGGCACTCCGAAGGCCGACGGAGCAGACCGGGTCCGCGAGCTGATCGAACTCGTCGGGCTGACCGACTTCGCCGGCCACCGCCCTCGCGAGATCTCCGGGGGAATGGCGCAGCGCACATCCCTCGCGAGGGCACTGGCCAGGAACCCTGGCGTCCTGCTGCTCGATGAACCGTTCGGCGCCCTCGACGCGCTGACCCGCCTGAAGATGCAGGACCTGCTCCTCGACGTCCACTCCGCTGCACCGACGACCGTCCTCCTCGTGACCCACGACGTCGACGAAGCCCTCCAGCTCGCCGACCGGATCATCCTGCTCGGCCGGGAAGACGGAGTCGACGGGTCATCGATCGTCCAGGAGATCGTCGTTCCCGGTCGTCGACCCCGCGACAGGGGTTCGGCCGAACTGGCAGAGCTTCGCGGCCGACTGCTCGCCGGCCTCGGCATCGACCGCCACGGCGATGTCCGCGGCGTGGAGTCGACGAAGAACGTCCCGCACTTCCCGTACTGATCACAGCACCCAGCACCCAGCATCCAGCACCCAGCAAAGGACCTCACCATGATTCGTAAGCGACTCTCCGCCGCGGCACTCGTCGCAGGCGTCGCCGCTCTTCTTCTCACCGGTTGCGTCGCCGGCGAGAACGCCGCACCGGAGGCTGAGTCCTCCGGCTCCGGAAACGACACCGTCACCGAGGGCGGCGCGCTCAACATCGACTTCGCCACCTACAACCCGCTCTCCCTCATCATCAAGGAGAAGGGCTGGCTCGAAGACGCCCTCGCAGACCAGGACGTGACCGTCAACTGGGTCCAGTCGGCCGGCTCCAACAAGGCCAACGAGGCGCTCCGCGCGAACGCCATCGACGTCGGCTCGACCGCGGGCTCCGCGGCGCTGCTCGCCAGGTCCAACGACTCGCCGATCCAGGTCATCAGCCTCTACTCGCAGCCGGAATGGTCGGCCCTCGTCGTCGGTCCCGAGTCCACGATCACGGATGTCGCCGAGCTCAAGGGCAAGACGATCGCAGCGACCAAGGGCACCGATCCGTACTTCTTCCTGCTGCAGGCGCTCGAGGAAGCCGGACTGAGCCAGACCGACGTCACGATCGAGAACCTCCAGCACGCCGACGGCTGGGCTGCATTGCAGAACGGTTCGGTCGACGCCTGGTCGGGTCTCGACCCGATCATGGCCGGCGCGGAGCAGGCGGGCGCCAAGCTCATCTACCGCAATGTCGACTTCAACAGCTACGGCTTCCTCAACGCCACCGAGGCGTTCCTCACCGAGAAGCCAGACCTGGCACAGGCCGTCGTGAACGCCTACGAACACGCTCGGGTCTGGGCTGCGGAGAACCCCGAGGAGACCGCAGAGATCCTCGCGGATGTCGCCGGTCTCGACATCGAGGTCGCCACGCGCGTCATCGACGAACGCTCCAACCTCGATGTCGACCCGATCCCCGGCAGCGCCCAGCGCGACGTGCTCGAGATCATCGGCCCGATCTTCGTCGAATCCGGTGACGTCGCGACTCAGGCACAGGTCGACGAAGCGCTCGACTCGATCATCAACGACGAGTTCGCGAAGCAGGCAGACGCCGACGCCATCGGCTAGCCGCACGGGCGGGGCCGGATACTCCGGCCCCGCCTCCCCCGTCCCTCCCACTTCCCAGGACTGAGAATGAGCCGAAACGACAACCTCACGACGAGCGACCGGGCCCGAACAGGCCTCGTCTCGTCGACCGGCCTGGAGAGCCAGCAGCCGGTGGCGGTGCGTGCAAGGCCCGGGGTCGTCGCTTCCACCGAAGCCGCCGATCAGGCATCCGATCGCGCCGCGGGCCGCGTCCCCCTGACCAGGAGGACCTGGTTCAGGATCGTCGGCGGCGCGATCATCCCGATTCTCATCCTCGTCGTGTGGCAGACCGTCACCTCCCTCGGACTCGTCTCCGTCTCGCAACTGCCGTCCCCTGAGATGGTGTGGCAGTCCGCCGTCGACCTCGTGCAACGCGGCCTCCTCGGGCAGTACATCGCGATCTCGACCCAGCGTGTTCTCATCGGATTCCTCATCGGTGCGGCACTCGGCCTCGTGTTCGGAGCCATCGTCGGGCTGTCGCGCCTCGGCGACATCCTGTTCTCCCCCGTCCTCGGCGCGATCCGCGCCGTGCCGTCGCTCGCCTGGATCCCGCTCCTGATCCTGTGGTTCAAGATCGGCGAAGAGTCGAAAATCATCCTCATCGTGATCGGCGCGTTCTTCCCCGTCTACACGACGGTCTCTGCAGCGCTGAGGCACGTCGACAGGCAGCTCGTCGAGGCCGGACGCGCCTTCGGACTGAACGGCACCCGCCTGTTCACGACCGTCCAGCTTCCTGCCGTGCTCCCCTCCGTCGTCTCCGGCTTGCGCCTCGCCCTCGCCCAGGCCTGGCTGTTCCTGGTCGCCGCCGAACTGATCGCCTCATCGATGGGGCTGGGGTTCCTGCTCACGGATTCGCAGAACAACGGCCGCATCGACAGGATCTTCCTGGCCATCCTCCTGCTCGCCATCCTCGGCAAGCTCACCGATTCACTGGTGGGCGTGTTCGAGCGCTGGGTCAACCGGCGCTGGGCGTAGCACCTGGGCGCGCCCGGGGAGCTACCCGGGCAGCCCCGCGGTCGCCCTGGCCAGGTCCGCGACCACCTCTGCCAGCGTTCCGGTGCGCAGGAGCACCGCACGTTGACGGTCGGCACCGTTGCCCCGGTCGAGGATGCGCCGGATCTGCTCGTCCACGAACTCTTCGTCGCCGTTCTCCCTGAGGGCGTTCCGCACGTGGTCGACCAGCGCGGCGACCACGGTCCTGGCCGGCATCGGCGTCATGGTCGCCGAATCGAGCAAATCACCGCTGATCCCGAACCGTCCGGCGTGCCACGCGGCCAGGCGGATCACCGCAGCAGGGACCGGTCGGACGGCTGTTCCCGCCCGCCATTCGGCTGCAGCGGTGTCCACGAGGCCACGGCACAGCGCGGCGATGAGAATGGTGTCATCGGGATCGGCACAGACGTCGGCCACGCGGATCTCGACGGTCGGGTAGTGGTGAGACAGCCGGGCCTCGAAGTACACCATCCCCTCGTCCAGCATCACCCCGGACGCCTTCATGGCTGCAACCAGGGTGTGGTAGTTCTCCGGTGTGCCGAAGACTTCCTGGACACCGGCCGTCGGCCAGCGCCGGATCACCTCGGAGCGGTAGCTCGCGTACCCGGTGTCGAGCCCCTGCCAGAACGGCGAGTTCGCGCTGAGCGCGACGAGAACGTGCAGCCACTCCCGGATCCGGTCGAGGACGCCGACGCCCTCCTCGTCCGATTCGACGGCGACGTGGACGTGGCACGCGCAGGCCAGCTGGTCCCTGGCCGTCTGCGCGAGGAGGTCGGCGATCTGCGCGTACCGCGCATCGGGCATGAGCTCGGACTCGGCAGGCAGCGGCGACGTCCCCGACGCGATGACCAGCGCATTGGCCGCTCGTGCGGAAGCGATCGCTGTGGTCCGCCAGGACCTGACGTCGTCACGCAGGTCCATCATCGAACGGTGAGGCGCCGAGGCCGTCTCCACCTGCTGCTGCTTGAATTCGTGGTCGAGAGCGCCGCCGATATGACCACCTTCGCCGGCATCCTGAACGCGTCTCAGCACCTCCCCTGCGACGGACACCGGGCGCCCAGTGTCCGCACTGACCAACAGCAGCTCTTCCTCGACCCCGACGGTTCGCATGAGGCCACTCTGCCAGTTGAGTTGCCTCTTGGTAAGTAATCCGCAAAGCTCGAAGAAACGATTTCGGGAGGGTGGTTGCCGTGTGCCGTTTGCTCGGGTATGTCGCCGCTCGCCCGACCTCCGTCGTCGACGTTCTCGGCGAGGATGATTTCGAGGCATTCACCTCCCTCACCGCCGTACACGGCGACGGCTGGGGCGCCGCCTGGCACGATACCGATGGGCGGATCCGATCGATGAAATCGACCGCGACGGCCGTCCTCGACGAGACCTACTCCGAGCTGGCAAACGAGCCGCTCGCTTCGAGCGGCCTGCTGCACCTGCGCTGGGCCACTGCCGGGCTCCCGGTGTCCGCCGAAAACACGCATCCATTCACCGACGGCGAGTACGCTTTCGCCCACAACGGCAACATCTCGCCGATACCGCGGCTCGAAGGGCTGCTCACGCCCTCATCCAGGGCGAGGCTGCAGGGCGACACGGACACCGAGCGCTATTTCCACCTGCTACTGCAGTGCATCGAGCAGACCGGTGACGAGACCGAAGGGGTCGTCCTCGGTCTCGGCATCCTCCAGCGGGAGTTCCCCGACTGCAGCCTCAACGCCCTGCTGCTGACGCCGAGCGCCCTGTTCGCCGTGCACATCAACAGCCGGGCGGAGTCGCCGCCGCGAGCACTCCGGCGGCTGTTCGAAAGCGACGACTCGATGCCGGCCAGGCACGCCACCGAGTACTACGCCATGGACTACCGGGTGACGGACGACGCCGTCCACATCATCTCCAGCGGTCTGGATGCCGCCGGCTGGACGCCGATGCCGTCCGACACCGCCGTGAGGATCGACCTCGCCACCCGCGCGATGACCCACCTGGTCCCGCACATCGACCGCCGCGCCGCCGCCGGCTAGAGGCGCCCGGGGCACGTCGCCCTTGTCAAAATCGCCCGTTGTTGGTGTGATGGATCTGTCGGTACCCGCGCCACCCGCGCGATCGCCGACGAGCCCACACCAAGGGCATGACATCACCCACAAGGAGATACGACAATGACGTCAGCATTCAATGCAGGCGCGTCCCTGGACGCCCTGCACTCCCCCTCACTGGACCACGAGAAAGTCCTGATCACCCGCGGTATCCGTTCCGGGCTCACGATCAGCGTCGCGGTCCACTCCACTCGCCTCGGACCAGCGCTCGGCGGCGCACGGGTCTGGCATTACGGTTCGTGGCTCGAGGCCGTCGAGGATTCCCTCCGGCTCTCAGCGGGCATGACCCTCAAGAACGCGGCGGCCGGCCTCTCCCGCGGCGGCGGCAAGTCAGTGGTCTTCGTCCCGAGCGGCACCACCCTCGACGCCACCGCCAAGCGTGCGGCCATGCTCGACCTCGGCGATGCCGTCGAGAGCCTCGGCGGCATGTACCAGACCGCAGAAGACGTCGGAACGAGCGCAGAAGACATGGCCGTCGTCTCCGAGCGCACCAACCACGTCAGCGGGCTCCCCGCCGACCGCGGCGGCGTCGGCGAACCGAGCGACGCAACGGCAGCAGGCGTCTACTCGGCGATCCTCGCCACCCTCGACACCACCTTCGGCAGCCCCCTCGTGCGAGGCCGGCGCGCCACGATCTCGGGGCTCGGACAGGTCGGCGGACGTCTCGCCCGCCGGCTCGCCGACGCTGGAGCATCCCTCATCGTCACCGACGTGAACCCGGCCAGGCGCGCGTTCGCCGAGTCGATCGGCGCCAGCTGGATCGACCCGGGCGACGAGCACCTGTTCGAGACCGACCTGTTCGTGCCGTGCGGCGTGGGTGGCGCGCTCAGCCGCGACGTGATCTCCCAGCTGCGGTGCTCAGCGGTCGTCGGTGCTGCGAACAACCAGTTCGCCGACCAGGACGGCGCCGAACAGCTCGCCGAGCGCGGCATCCTCTGGGCGCCGGACTTCGTGGCGAACGCCGGTGGAGTGATCTACCTCGACATGGCGTCTAAGCCGGGGGCGGACCTCGGGTCCATCCTTCAGCGGGTCGACGGCATCGGCGACACGATGCGCGCGGTCTACCGCTCGGCGAGTGAGCAGGGCATCACCACCCTGGCGGCCGCCGAGAAGCTCGCGACCGACCGCCTCGAGGGCGCGACACTGCCGCCCGCACCCGAAGCGATGCCGTCGGCTCCGGTCGAGGCGCCGTCTGCTCCCGCGACAGGGCAGTTCCTGCAGCCGGCCTAACGGCGGCGGTGACTGTTCGGGCTCGATGGGGTCGAGTCGCCACGATACGTTGCCCACGGCTCTCAGGAGCGACACAACGTGGCGACTCGAGCACCCGCAACCACCGAACGTGGCGACTCGAGCGACGCGGCGGGGCCGCGAATCAGCGCATGGCGCGGTATCGCGCCCGTTCCTCTGCGGTGAGGTGCTCGGTGGCGTAGCTCAGCGCCGTCCGGCCGAGTGCCGCGGCGTGCTCGTCGAGAAAGCCGGTGAGCACGTCGCGGTCGACCCGCTTGCCGACTTCGCGCAGCATCCAGCCGACCGCCTTCTGCATGAGGTCGGCGCGATCGTCGAGCAGCCGCTCCGCGAGCTGGAGTGTCGTCGAGGCGTCGCCCGCGTTGATGAACCCGGCGGTCGCGATCATCGCCACCCGACGATGCCAGAGGATGTCGCTGGCCGCGAGGTCGAACAGGATGTCACGTGGCCGGTCGAGCAGGTAGCCCCCGAGCAGCGGCGGTGCCGACGAGTCGACGAGATCCCAGTTGTTGACCCGGCCGCGGCGAACGGCCGCGAGGTAGAACGCGGCCAGCTCGTGGCGCAGCGCATCGTCGCGCGTCCTGGCGGCACTCGCCCGCTCGAAGCGCGCGACGAGAATCAGGAGCCCGGCGAGCCGGTGCTCGTGGACCGGGCTGTCGAGCAGCACATCGACCTCCGCGAGACGGAGCCAGGCGAACCGTTTGACGACGACCCGGGTGGCCGGCACCGTCACACCCAGGAAGACGTCACCCTCCCCGTACTCGCCAGGGCCGGTCTTGAAGAACCGGGCAGAACCGAGCGCGCGCTCGGGCGAAGAGACGGCGTCGAGGGCGTCACGCACGTCTGCGGCTGTGGCATCCGTCATGCCTCGAACTCTAGACCGGAGCCGGAATGGCACGCCACGCAGTTAAGCTGCGCGCCCACGGCCGTCTGCGCAGCCAAACTCCGCCGGAGTCAAAGAAACGCCTGACGACCCCCGGATACGCTCGTCATATCCACTATTCGATTCCGGCACCGGGAGGGTTGTTATGTCTGAAATTCACACGCATGTGATCGTTGGCGAGCCCGAGGTGCTGGAGGACGCACACACCCTCGCCGTCCACCCGGCCTGGCTGCGTCTCAAGACCGCCGCCGCAGGCATCCGCCCGCTGCAGGTCAAGGACGGGTCGGTCCCGGATCCGGATGCTCACGCATCCGCCCTCGGGCACGTCGCCACGATCACGGCAGCGGTCCGCGAACTGGCGCCGCTGTTCCCGTGGGACGCGGAATACCTCGACGCCGTCGTCGTCGACTTCGAGCGCTGGGCGGCAGAAGGGTTCGGCGTTCCGGACTTCTACGACGCACTGATGGCGTTCCAGCCGCAACAGCACCGCACCGACGGGCTCACCCATCTGGTGCTGTTCCCGATGTACACGCAGAACGGGTCGACCGACCGGCTCGTCGAGGCCGTGCTCATCGAGGTGGTCTGGCCGGACTTCATCGCCGAGCTCGAGGCCGGTGAGTACTCGAACAAGCTGTTCGTGCCGATCCGGTTCATCGACTTCACGCCGGGTTATGACACCAACTCGGCCGTGCTGTTCCCCGAGACCGTCGCGATGCGTGCCATCCCGACGTTCACCTGGGGTGCGATCTTCGCCGACCGCGAGGCCGCACGGTTCCGCCGGGTGGTGAAGGCCGCTGCCGAGATCACGAAGCTCGAGCTGCCTGCAGACGCGCAGGCGCTCCTCGACGACCAGAAGCTCACCGAGGAAACCTTCGTCATGTGGGACCTGATCCACGACCGCACCCACATGCGCGGCGACCTGCCGTTCGATCCGTTCATGATCAAACAGCGGATGCCGTTCTTCCTCTACTCGCTCGAGGAGCTGCGCTGCGACCTCACCGCGTTCCGCGAATCGGTGAAGCTCGAACGCACGCTGTCCGCTCAGAGTCCTGCCGAACTGACCGAGGCCGAGACGCAGATACTCGCCCACGCGAAGCTCGTGCAGTACGCGGTGATCTTCGACCGCATCTTCCGGTTCGCCCTGACCGGCAGCCGGGTGCGCAACTACGACGGGCTCGGCGGCCAGCTGCTGTTCGCCTGGCTGCACCAGCACCACGTGCTGCACTGGACAGACACGGCGCTGACCATCGACTGGGCCGAGGTGCCGGATGTCGTCGTCTCGCTCGGTGCGACCATCGACGAGCTCTACTGGCGTTCGATCGACCGGCCGAAGGTGTCACACTGGCTGGCCGCGTACGAACTCGTGTCTGGCACGGTCGAGCCGCACCCCGCATCGGCGTGGGCGCGCGGACTGCCTGACGACGTCCTCACCGGGGCCCCGAAGGGTTACACGGACCTCGTGATGGACGACGAGTTCCCGCTGTCGATGTTCTACGAGGCCCTCTCGAAGAAGATGCGCGACGTGATCGAGTCGACGGCCGGGATCACCGGTCGTGACTGAGTCCGTCGCTGGTCGCACCGTGCTCGTTGCCGGTGCGACCAGCGCGGCGGGCATCGCCGTCTGCGCAGGACTGGCCTCGGCAGGAGCTCGCGTGCTCGCCGTCGGTTCGAACGCCGAGCGGGTCGGCGCTGTGACCCGACAGGTCCCCGGCGCCGTCGGTCTCGTCGCCGACCTCGCCGACCTCGCCGACGTCACCGCCCTGGCCGAGCGGATCCGTGCCGAACACGGCCGGGTCGACGGCCTCATCCACCTCGTCGGCGGCTGGCGCGGCGGGGGCGGGCTGGCCGGTCAGAGCGATGAGGACTGGGAGTTCCTGCACCGCCGGGTCGTGGCGACTCTCCGCAACACCACTCGCGCGTTCGTCGACGACCTGCGCGAATCGGATGCCGGCCGGCTGGCCATCGTCTCCAGCACCTCCCTCGACAAGCCGATGCCTGGCGGAGCCAACTACGCGGCAGCCAAGGCCGCGGCCGAGACGTGGGTCACGGCGATCGCGAACGGGTTCGAGAAGTCGGCACCGACGGCATCCGCAACGATCTTCTCCGTCCGGGCACTCGACGGACTGGAACAGCAACTGGCGAGCGCCGTTGCCGGTCTCTGGGACGACGCGGGAGCATCCGCCCCGCTTCACCGTGTCGTGTTGAGCGACGGCTGATTTCCGCCCTCAGACGGATGCCGGCGGTCCGGCCCCTCGCTAGCGTAGGACTGTGACCAGCCCTGTTCTTCCCGCCGACCCGACCGATCCCCGGTGGCGACGCCCGCCGGTGACCCGCCGGGAACTTCGTACGGACGCGATCCTCGCCGTCGTGCTCTTCGTCGGTGCTCTCCTCAGCCTGATGCTCTACCAGGTCGCCGGCGTCTACGACGACCCGGCGCCGATGTGGCTGAGCCTGATCTGGGCGGTGCTGATCACCCTGCCGCTCGCGGTGCGCCGGCGCTGGCCCAACGCTGCGGCCATCGTCGTGGCCGCAGCGTTCATCGCAGGCGGCGAACTGCACGTTCCCGAACTGCTGATCTGTAACATCACCCTGTTCATGGCCCTCTACGCCGTCGGCGCCTGGGTGGACAACCGCCGCACGGGGCTCCTCGTTCGTGCAGGGATCATCGTGGCCATGCTGATCTGGCTCGTGCTGTCGATGTTCAGGCAGACCACAGATCCGGAGGCACTCGAGGGGTTCTCCCGGGTGGGGACCTTCTCGCCACTCGTCGCGTTCCTGATGATCCAGATCCTCACCAACCTGCTCTACTTCGGAGGCGCGTACTTCTTCGGTGACCGGTCGTACGCGTCCGCGCGCCAGCAGGCGCTGCTCGAGTACAGGACGGACGAGCTGGAACGCGAACGGGAGCGGACGGCCGGGCAGGCGGTCGCGCTCGAGCGGGTGAGGATCGCCCGCGAGCTGCACGACGTCGTCGCCCACCACGTGTCGGTGATGGGAGTGCAGGCCGGTGCAGCCCGCACCGTGCTCGACTCGAACCCGCCTGCGGCGCGCGACGCCCTCGCGAACGTGGAACTGGGGGCCCGAACGGCGATCGACGAGCTGCAGAAGCTGCTCCACACGCTCCGGGAGAACGACAACGCGGATCCGGCGTCTGCGAGCGCGTCGACGCTCGGGCTCGAGTCCCTGTCCGCGCTCGTCGCCGACTCGACGGCATCCGGACTGCCGACCACCCTCGAGGTCATCGGGGAGCCCGCCGAGGTCTCCGGGCTGGTGCGGCTCTCGCTCTACCGGATCGCGCAGGAAGCCCTCACGAACGCCCGCAAGTACGCGGGCGCAGGGGCGACCGCCGATGTGCGGGTGCGGTACCTCGACGACGCCATCGAGCTCGAGGTCTCGAACACCGGAAGTGTTCCGCTCACGCCCCGTCGGGGCGGGCTCGGGCACGTCGGAATGCGCGAACGGATCGACGCGCTGGCCGGGAGCCTCGAGCTCGGGCCGCGTCAGCGGGGCGGTTACCTCGTCCGTGCGCGGGTCCCGCTCGGTGGCACACCTGGGGAGGGCGACGCCCCGGGTCCGGCGGCAGACGACCGGACCGGCGAGCCGGCCGAGAACACCGACACGACCCAACCCGCACAGCCGAGGAGCACCCGATGACCGCGACCCGCGTCCTCCTCGCCGACGACCACGAGATGGTTCGCGCCGGGTTTCGGATCATCCTCGGCTCGCAACCGGACATCGAGATCGTCGGTGAAGCAGCGACCGGCGCTGAAGCCCTCGCCCGCGCGGCTGAGCTCTCCCCCGACGTCATCTGCATGGACGTCCAGATGCCGGACATGGACGGGCTCGAAGCGACCAGGCGGATCGTCGCGGACGACACCGTGGCATCCGCCGTTCTCATCCTCACCACGTTCGACCGGGACGACTACCTGTTCGAGGCGCTGCAGGCGGGGGCGAGCGGGTTCCTGCTGAAGAACTCGACGCCCGAGCAACTCATCGACGCTGTACGGGTGGTCGCTGCCGGTGACGCCCTGCTCTCGCCAAGGGTCACCCGCCGGGTGATCGAACGCTTCGGGACGCAGACGGATGCCGCGAAGCACCCCGATGCGCCCTCCGAACTCGACACGCTCACCGACCGCGAGGCGGAGGTGCTCCAGCTCGTGGCCCAGGGCCTGTCGAACGCTGAGATCGCCCGCAGCCTGTTCGTCGGAGAGGCGACAGTCAAGTCACACGTGTCGAAGGTGCTGCAGAAGCTCGGGCTTCGCGACCGCATCCAGGCCGTGGTGTGGGCGTACGAGAACCGCGTGGCGGTCCCCGGCGCCTGACGCCTGCCGCACACCCCGCGCCTGCGTTTCGGGAGGAGAATCAGGCAGTCCTTCGACGTATGGACGACAGACCCCCCGATTTTCCTCCCGAAGAATCAGGCCCGGTCACGTGGCATCCGCAGTGCCGACGCCGACGCGATCAGGAGGAACGCGGCAGCGACCGCGAATGCGGCCGGGAACGACGCCACGTCGACGAGCCAGCCGGCCACGAGCGGCCCGACGATCGCGCCGAGGTCGCTGGCCATCGAGAACAACGCGACGGGTCGTCCACCGCGTGACCCACCGGTCGCGTCGCCCACAGCGGCGCCAGGAGCCGTGCCCATGAACGCGGCAGCGACACCGTAGACGCAGAGCAGAACGGTGAGCACCGCGAAGTTCGGCGCCACAGAGATGCCGAGCACGGTGACCGCCGCGACGGCGTATGCGCCGAGGATGGCCGGTCTGCGCCCGACGGTGTCGACGAACCGCCCGGCAGGCCCGAGGGCGATCGTCTGCACGACGGCGGCGATGGCGAAAGCGACGCCGGTCCACGCCGCGGTCCCTGCGAGCACGTCGACGACGAGGACGGGGACGAGGGCGCTCCGGACCCCGAGTGACGTCCATCCGTTGGCGAAGTTGGCGAGGCACGCGGCCCTGAACCTCGGGTCGCGCAACACGGTTCGCAGCGGGACGCCCGGCCCGCTCGCCAGCTCCGTCCCGGCGTCCTTCGGGCGAAGCATCAGGATGCCGACGAGGCCGGCCACAGCGAGCGTGCCCGCGTAGAAGAAGAACGGGGCCGTCAGCGAAATGGTGGCGAGCACACCGCCGATCGCCGGACCGGCCATGCCGCCGATGAGGAACCCGCCCTGGTAGAAGCCGACGGACCTCCCGCGCATGTCCGGCGACGTCGACCGCAGGAGCAGCGTCATCGCAGACACCGTGAACATCGCCGAGCCGATTCCGCCTGCCCCACGCAGAAGGAGAACTTCGACGTAGCTGTGGGCGAGCCCGACGAGCCCGCTCGAGACCGCGACGATCCCGATGCCGATGGCGAGGAGCACCCGTTCCCCGAGCAGGTCGATCAGCCGCCCGCAGAATGGACTGGCGACGAAGCGCATCAGCGCGAAGGCCGAGACCACTGCCCCGACCCTCGAGGTAGCCGACGTCGAAACTGCGCACATAGACGGGCAGGACAGGAACGACGACCCCGAACCCGACCATGACGAAGAAGGCGACGACACCGAGCACTTTGACGTCGCGAGACAGTCGCGGTCGATCGGCCGCCGGACGGCGGATCATCGGGACTCGGAACACCAGCCAAGCGTATGCCCGCCGGGAAGCCATCTTGGCCAGACGCGACTCCCCCTTCAGGCGGAGCCGAAAGACCCGTCGACAGGCGGATGCCACTGGGACGCTCCCGGACGTACCGTGGAACCACAGTCACAGAGGAGACCCACATGCTCGAGATTCGAGACGTCAACAAGCATTTCGGCACGAAGCACGTGCTCACGGACGTCAGCTTCGACGTCCGCGAGGGGAGAATGACCGGATTCGTCGGTGGCAACGGCGCAGGCAAGACGACGACGATGCGCATCATCCTCGGTGTGCTCTCGTCTGATGGCGGCACCGTCACCCTCGACGGCGCGAAGCTGACCCCGGACGACCGGCGCCTGTTCGGCTACATGCCGGAGGAGCGCGGGCTGTACCCGAAGATGAAGGTCGAGGAGCAGCTCGTCTACCTGGCCAGGCTGCACGGCTTCACCACAACCGCCGCCAAGCGCAACGCCTCAGCGCTGCTCGAGCAACTCGGCCTCGCCGAGCGATCCACGTCGACCCTGGAGAGCCTCTCCCTCGGCAACCAGCAACGGGCCCAGATCGCCGCTGCGCTCGTTCACGACCCCGAAGTGCTCGTCCTCGATGAGCCGTTCTCCGGTCTCGACCCGATGGCCGTCGACGTCGTCGTCGGCGTTCTCAAGGACCGGGCGTCAGCTGGCGCCCCCGTGCTGTTCTCCTCCCACCAGCTCGACATCGTCGAGCGACTCTGCGACGACCTCGTCATCATCGCCAACGGAGAGATCCGCGCGAACGGGTCACGGGAGTCGCTCCGCGCCCAGCACTCGACCCTCCGCTACGAGCTCATTTCCAGCGGGGATGCCGGCTGGCTGCGATCGGTCCCCGGCGTCAGCGTCGTGAACTTCGACGGGGGCTACGCCCTCTTCGACGTCGACTCCGAGAGCACGGCGCAGGCCGTTCTCCGCGACGCCATCGGCCGCGGCGACGTCGCAACGTTCGCTCCACAGCATCCATCACTCGCCCAGATCTTCAAGGAGGTCGTCCGATGAGCATCTCGACACGGACCGCACGCCCGGCTTCCCCCAGCCTCGCCCAGAGCACGTGGCTCGTCGCGGAACGCGAAGTGACCATGCGCCTGCGCAGCAAGACCTTCCTCATCTCCACCGGCATCCTGCTGCTGCTCGTCCTGGCGTCGATCGTCATCGGGGGCTTCGCGGCGCAGAACACCGAAGACACCCCCGTCGCCGTCGTCGGCACGGCCTCGCAGGCTCTCGGCGACGCCGAAGGCCTCGACGTGACCGAGGCAGGCAGTGTCGACGAGGCGACCGCTCTGGTCGAGGACGGCACCGTCGATGCGGCCGTCGTGCCCGATGACTCCACGCCTCTCGGTATCGCCGTCATCGCCGACACCGAGGTCCCGACGTCGCTGGTCAGCCAGCTCAGCCTGGCGCCACCGGTGGTGCTGCTCGACGAAAACGCCACCAACCCGCTCATCGCCTATCTGGTCGCGCTCGGCTTCGGTCTCGTGTTCTTCATGTCTGCCATGACGTTCGGCTCGACCATCGCCCAGAACGTCGTCGAGGAGAAGCAGACCCGCGTGGTCGAGATCCTCATGTCGGCGATCCCGGTCCACGCGCTGCTGGCGGGCAAGGTGCTCGGCAACTCGATCCTCGCCTTCGGTCAGATCGCGGTGATCTCGGCGCTGTCGATCATCGGTCTGACCATCACCGGACAGACCGACCTGCTGGCCGGTCTCGGCATGCCGATCGTCTGGTTCGCCCTGTTCTTCGCTGTCGGGTTCGTGCTGCTGGCAGCGATGTTCGCGGCAACGGCGTCGATGGTCTCCCGGCAGGAGGACATCGGGGCGACCACGACTCCGGTGACGATGCTCGTCATGCTCCCGTACTTCCTGGTGATCTTCTTCAACGACAACCCCACGGTTCTCGCGATCATGTCGTACGTGCCGTTCTCGGCGCCCGTCGCCATGCCCGTCCGGTTGTTCCTCGGCTCGGCGGCCTGGTGGGAGCCCCTCCTCTCCCTCGGCATCCTCGCGGCGACGACCCTCGTTGTGATCTGGCTCGGATCGCGGATCTACCAGAACTCGCTGCTCAAGATGGGCGCACGGGTGAAGTGGGGCGAGGCGTTGAAGGGCTGAGTCCTGACCCGTCTTCAGGGGTCATTTGGGGGAACCCTAGTGACATGAGGATTTCTCAGGAATAGTCTGCGGTCATTACTCGGTGTCTACCCGAAGGGACCGTAATGACTCACTCGATCGTGCCTGAACCCGTTCTCACCCGCCGTGAACGACAAGCAGCACTCAACCCGCTCCGCTATCACCCGATGGTGAACCCCGTGCACATCCCCGAACCTGTGCACATCGAAGTACAGCCCAAGCGCCTGAGCGTCACCGCCCTGGTGCTTGGGTTGTCTTCACTCTTCCTCGGCTTCACCGTGATCATCCCGGTCGCCGGGATCGTCTTCGGCGTCCTCGGCGTCGGCCTCGAGCCGACACGCAAGGCGCTGTCGGTGACCGGCATCGTCGCAGCGGCCGTGTTCGGCGCTGCTTGGGCTGCCCTGACTCCTCCGCTGCTGGCGGTCCTGGGGGGCTGACCGCGACGTCGTGTCCGTCCGGTCCCCCGCTGGACGGACGCGGCGTCGCCGACGAGACTGGTACCCACTGAGAAGGAGGGTTCCATGTCGCAGACGCAGGTTCAGGAGCATCCGATCGAGGCGACGCTCACCAATCTCGGCCAGCGCTGGCTCCTCGCCGTCGAACGCACCCTCCCCCATCCGCCCCAGGCGATCTGGGCCGCGATCACCGAACGCGACCTGGTCAGCCGGTGGGCACCGTTCGACCCGGACCGCGACCTCACCGAGACGGGGTTCGTCGCCCTGCCCGAGGCGGGAATCGAGCGCAGGGACGACGACACCGAAGACTCGATCGGAACGATCGTCACCGTCGCACCCCAGCGGATGCTGTCGCTGATCTGGGGCGGGGATCCTCTCGACATCGAGCTGGCACCGACGGCATCCGACACCGTCGTGCGGCTGAGCCACACCTTCGACGACCGCTCAAACGCCGCGAGTTACGCGGCCGGCTGGCACCTCTGCCTCACAGCGCTCGACGGCGTCGCCGGCGGCAAGGATGTTCCGCGGATGGTCGGTGACTCGGCGAAGCTGCACGGCTGGGACGACCTCCACGAGAAGTACAGCGAACTGTTCGGGGACTGAAACCGGGCCTGGACGCATCGTTCGTGCAGTCCTCCCCTGTGCGTGCACGTTTCTGGTTCGTCGCCGCCCGCCGGCATGCGCAAAACTAGGGGTGTGACTGAAACCCTGCATGATCCTGAATCCCGAGGCTTCGCCAGCGACAACTACGCCGGGGTGCACCCCGAAGTGCTCGAGGCGATCGCCGCCGCCAACGGCGGCCACCAGACGGCATACGGGGCGGATGTCTACACCGACAAGCTGCAGGAGGTCTTCGCGTCGCACTTCGGTGGCGGCGTGCAGGTGTTCCCCGTCTTCAACGGCACAGGCGCGAACGTCATCGGCCTGCAGTCGATGCTCCCCCGCTGGGGAGCGGTGATCGCGGCATCCACTGCCCACATCAACGTCGACGAGAACGGCGCCCCTGAGCGGGTCGGCGGAATGAAACTCCTCACGGTCGACGCCCCTGACGGCAAACTCACCCCCGAGCTCATCGACCAGGAGGCGTGGGGCTGGGGCGACGAGCACCGTGCCCAGCCGCTCGTGGTCTCGATCACACAATCGACCGAACTCGGCACGCTCTACACCGTCGACGAGGTGCGTGCCATCGCAGACCACGCGCACAGCCACGGCATGAAACTGCACATGGACGGCGCACGACTCTCGAACGCGGCCGCGTCGCTCGGCGTGCCGTTCAGGGACTTCACGACCGACGCCGGCGTCGACGTACTGTCGTTCGGAGGCACGAAGAACGGCCTGCTGTTCGGTGAGGCGGTCGTCGTGCTCAACGCGGAGGCATCCGACGGCCTGATCTTCCTGCGCAAGCTCAACATGCAACTGGCGTCGAAGCTGCGCTTCGTCTCGGCCCAGCTCATCGCCCTGCTCGAGGGCGACCTGTGGCTGCGCTCGGCATCACACGCGAACGCCATGGCGGCCAGGTTGCGTGCGTCGCTCGAGGACCTCCAGTCCACAGGGACGATCGCCGGCCTGCAGTTCAGCCAGCCCACCCAGTCGAACGCGGTTTTCGCGACCCTCCCGGCCGGCTCGGCCGACCGGCTGCGTGAGACCTTCCGTTTCTACGACTGGGATGCCGCACAGAACGAGGTGCGGTGGATGGCGTCGTTCGACACGACCGAGGCAGACATCGACGCCTTCGTCGAGGGCATCAGGGCCGAGCTCGCCGCCTGACCGGTCCTCAGGCACCCGGTGCGCCGGCGCTCGAAAATCCTTGCCAAAAGGTGAGCGTGCACGCCAAGCTTGACCCCAGTAAGGGGGTCGCCATGACCGCACGAGATCCAGCGCAATCGATTCTGCGACGCAAACCGATCGAAGAGATCGAAGAAGAGAACAAGCACAGCGGCCTGTTCAGAAGTCTGGGACTCTGGCAGCTGACAGCCATCGGCGTCGGTGGGATCATCGGTGTCGGCATCTTCTCGCTCGCCGGCCTCGTTGCGGCCGGGAGCGAGGACACCCCGGGGGTCGGCCCAGCCGTTCTCATCTCCTTCCTCATCGCTGGACTGGCGTCTGCGGCCGCCGCCCTCTCCTACGCAGAGTTCGCCGGGATGATCCCCCGCGCCGGGTCTGCGTACACCTACGGGTACGTTGCCCTCGGCGAGATCATCGGCTGGTTCATCGGCTGGGATCTCCTTCTCGAGTACATCGCCATCGTCGCGGTCGTCGCCATCGGCATCTCCGGGTATTTCGATGCCTTCCTGTCGGGAATCGGCATCGACATGCCCGCCTGGATGACGTCGACGGCCGATGAAGGCAGGGGCGGGATCGTCAACCTTCCCGCGATCGTCGTCTGTCTCCTCGTCACGTGGATCCTCAGCAGGGGCACCAGGACGTTCGGCCGGTTCGAGCTCGTCGCCGTCGCCATCAAGGTTCTCCTGATCCTGTTCATCATCGGACTGGGCGTCTTCTTCATCGACACAGCGAACTACGACCCGTTCATGCCGAGCGGGTTCGGCCCCGTCGTCGCCGGTGCGGCCACCGTGTTCTTCGCCGTGTTCGGCTACGACGCGATGAGCACGGCAGCGGAGGAAGCCACCGACGGCAAGAAGCACATGCCGAAGGCGATCATCCTGTCGCTCATCATCGCCATGATCCTGTACGTCGCCGCGACCCTCGTGCTCACCGGGATGCAGAACTATACGGAGATCGACCCGACGGCCGGGTTCGCCTCGGCGTTCACGAGCGTCGGCCTGCCGGTCATCGCGACGATCATCGCCGTTTTCGCCGTGATCTCGATCATGACGGTCATGCTCACCTTCCTCCTCGGCGTCACCCGGGTGTGGTTCTCGATGAGCAGGGACGGCCTGCTGCCCGGCTGGTTCGCGAAGACCGACACCCACGGCACACCGCAGCGGGTGACCTGGATCGCGGGCATCGCCGCGGCGTTCCTCGCCGGGGTGTTCCCGATCAAAGAGGTCGCCGACCTGACGAACATCGGCATCCTCGCCGCATTCGTCGTCGTCTGCACCTCGGTGATCGTGTTCCGCTACAAGAAGCCGAACGCTCCGCGGACGTTCCGGCTGCCGTGGATGCCGATCGTCCCGGCCTTCGGTGTGGTGGCGTCCGGGTTCCTCATGCTGCAGTTGCACTGGGAGACCTGGATGCGGTTCGGTGTATGGCTGCTGATCGGTCTCGTCATCTACTTCTTCTACGGCCGCAGGCACTCGCTGATGAACCCGAAGAGCCCGCGCCACTCGGAGCGGGTGGAGCCGCCCGCTCCGAGCCCGCAGGCCGAGTAGCGAAAGGTGGGGCGGGCTCTAGGCCTGCCCCACCAGACGGTCGAACAACGCGTCCTTCTCGCCGTCGACGACGCGACGGGAGGCATCTGCGTCGTACCAGTCGATCAGTTCACTGGCGCCGTCGGCGAAGAGCGTCCGCTGCGCGAAGTCGGGCACGAGCTTCTTGAGCTTGCTGTTGTCGAACACCATCGAGTGGGCCTTGTCACCGAGCAGGCCGTCGCCGAGGTCGGGTGCTGCTGCGGCGATCGCGTCACTGGTGACGTGGGCCAGGATCGGCTCGACGCCGGCAGCGGCTCCGAGCATCCGGTAGATCGCATCCCAGGTCGGAGCCTCGTCGCCGGTGATGTGGAACGCCTCACCGATCGCCGCCCGGTTGCCGAGGAGTCCGACGAAGCCGACGGCGAAGTCCGTGGTGTGGGTGATGGTCCAGAGCGAGCTGCCGTCGCCGTGGACGACGACGGGAACGCCGCGGCGCATCCGGTCGATGTCGGTCCAGCCGGCGAGGGTGGGCAGCAGGGTGCGGTCGTAGGTGTGCGACGGACGCACGATGGTCACCGGGTATCCGTTGTCGCGGTATTCGCCGATCAGGGTGTCCTCGCAGGCGATCTTGTTGCGCGAGTACTCCCAGAACGGGTTCCTGAGCGGTGTCGATTCGGTCACCGGGAGCCGCGTCGGCGGGGTCTGGTACGCCGAGGCCGAGCTGATGAACACGTACTGCCCCGTGTTCCCGCGCAGCTGGTCGAGGTGCAGCTGGTCGGGGGTGAAGCTGAGGAAGTCGGCGACCACGTCGAACGAGCGACCGCCGATCGCGCGACCGACGGCATCCGCGTCACGGACATCGGCGCTGAGCGACTCGACACCGTCCGGCAGCGGACGGTCGCCGGACCGTCCGCGGTTGAGGACCGTGACGTCCCAGCCGCGCTCGGCGGCGAGGGCCACGGAGGCGGAGCTGATGACACCTGTGCCACCGATGAACAACACACTTTTTGCACTCATGTGCCCATCCTCTCGCGACTTGCTGGGTTTGCAGGGGTTGGACCGCCCGAAGACCCCCTCAAACCTGGCAACTCGCGAACGTTACCTTCCGTTGCTCGGCGATTCGGCCGTCGCGCCCACCCGCCGTAACGTCGAAGGATGCCTGCCCTCGACGTATCCGCCCCCACGATCGCCAACCTGCTGACCGAGACCAGGCGTTACCCCGCCGACGCGGCGTTCGCGGCGCAGGCCAACGTGACGGCCGAGGACTGGGCGAGGGCCGACGCCGATCCTGACGCGTTCTGGGCGGATGCCGCGAAACGGCTCGACTGGGTCGAGCCGTGGCACACGACCCACACCTGGGAACCGGTCACGGAGGGTGCCGACGGCGAACTCACCGTGCCGAAGGCCGAGTGGTTCGCCGGGGGGACGCTCAATGTTGCGGTGAACTGCGTAGACCGCCACGTGGCCTCCGGAAACGGCGACAGGATCGCCCTGTACTTCGAGGGCGAACAGGGCGACCGCCGCGCGATCAGCTACGCCGAACTGCAGCGTGAGGTGTCGAAGGCCGCGAACGCGCTCGAAGCGCTCGGCGTCGGGAAGGGCGACCGTGTCGTCATCTACCTGCCGGTGATCCCGGAGACCGTCATCGCAACCCTCGCGGTCGCGCGGATCGGCGCCATCCATTCCCTCGTCTTCGGCGGTTTCAGCGCCGAAGCGCTGCGGTTCCGCGTCGAGGACACCCGCGCGAAGCTGCTCATCACGACGGACGGGCAGTACCGGCGCGGGGCCGCTGTCGCTGTGAAGGACAACGCGGACGCCGCTGTGGACGGCGTCGAGAGCATCGAACACGTCCTCGTCGTCCGCCGAGCGGGCGACGAGATCCCCCCGATCGCCTGGACCCAGGGCCGGGATGTCTGGTGGCACGACGTCGTCGACTCCGCGCCTGACACCCATCAGGCGCAGGCGTTCGACGCCGAGACCCCGCTGTTCATCATCTACACGTCCGGCACGACCGGGAAGCCGAAGGGCCTCGTTCACACCTCCGGTGGCTACCTCACCCAGGCGTCGTGGAGCCACTGGGCGATCTTCGATGCGAAAGCCGACGACGTGCACTGGTGCACCGCCGACCTCGCCTGGGTCACCGCGCACACCTACGAGATCTACGGGCCTCTCTCCAACGGCCTCACGCAGGTGATCTATGAGGGCACCCCGAGCTCGCCGCACACGGCGCGACATTTCGAGATCATCGAGCGGTACGGGGTGACGACCTATTACACGGCGCCGACCCTGATCAGGACGCTGATGACGTGGTTCCCCGACGGCCCGCCCGCCGGCTACGACCTGTCGTCGATCCGTCTGCTCGGCACCGTCGGCGAAGCGATCAACCCTGAAGCCTGGGTCTGGTTCCACACCCATCTCGGCCGCGGACAGGCACCCATCGTCGACACCTGGTGGCAGTCGGAGACAGGAGCTGCCGCAATGGCGCCGATCCCGGGAGTCTCAACGCTCAAGCCGGGGTCGGCGAACCGCGCCCTGCCCGGCCTGTCGACGCTCATCGTCGACGACGCCGGCGACCCTGTTCCGTTCGGTGAAGGCGGATACCTCGTTGTCGACCGCCCTGGCCCCGCCCTCGCCCGCACCGTCTGGGGCAACCCCGAGCGCTACCGCGACTCGTATTGGTCCCGGTTCTGGAAGCAGGGCTACTTCTTCTCCGGCGACGGTGCCAAATGGGACGCCGACGGAGACATCTGGGTGCTCGGCCGGGTCGACGACGTCATCAACGTCTCCGGGCACCGGCTCTCCACCATCGAGATCGAATCGTCGCTCGTCGCCCACCCCGCTGTGGGCGAGGCGGGAGTGGTCGGCGTGACGGATGCCATCACCGGGCAGGCCATCGCGGCGTACGTCATCCCGGCGACCCGGTCCTCGGGGCCCGAGGCGGAGCATCCCGACTACTGGCTTGGTTTGAGTGACGAACTCACCGAACTCCTGCGGTCACACGTCTCCAGGCAGATCGGACCGATCGCGAAACCGCGGGACGTCATCATCGTGCCCGACCTGCCGAAGACACGCTCGGGCAAGATCATGCGTCGGCTGCTCGGCGACATCTCAGACGGCCGCCCGCTCGGCGACGTGACGAGCCTGCAGGACGACACGGTGCCGGCGAGGATCGAGGAGATCCACCTCGCGTCGGGCAATCGGTGATCGCCTGTCGACAGGCTCAGTGTCCCGGTGACGAAGGAGTATCGAGATCAGGCCGCACGATCTCGATGGGGCCTCATGCGACCTGCTCGATCACCTCGATCACGGTGGCCCTGCGCCCCGAACTGGGTCGGACGTTCCCGGCTCGGCGACAGGGTCGTCGTTTAGGATGAGAGTCCACCGCCTCCCGACCATGGTGAAGACATGTCCGCTCCTGCCTCCGAACGCCCGGCGACCCCTGCCGCTGCGAGGAAGCGCTCGCTGAAACCGTTGTGGGTCGCGGCTGCCGCGATCGCTTCGGTCGTCGCCCTCGCCCTCTCGGGCACGCCCGGCGGAACGATGGCGCAGTGGTCAGAAACCGGCTCGCAGCCGGCGTCGCTCTTCACTGCGGGTTCGATCAACGCCGCCACTGCGGTCGCGCCATCGCCGGCTGTGACGTTCTCGGCCGGGACGACCGAGAAGGTCGGTGGTTTGACGATCACGAACGCAGGCACCGTGGATGCGACGTACACCACGACAACGACCGCCACCGGTTCGTCCGCCCTTGCCGGCGGAGTCCAGGTCGTCGTCTGGAAATCGACTGCCGCTGCGGGATGCACGACGCCAGTGTCCCCGGTCACCGGCACGTGGTCCTCGTTCCCCGTCCTGACCGGCACTCTCGGTGCGGGCGCCTCACAGTTCTACTGCGTGAAGACGAACCTCACCACACCGGTCGGCCTGGCGTCCAACACGTCGGTCACCGGCACGTTCACCACCGCCATGAAGCGCAACACCTGGACGAGCTCCTCGGCAGCGGCAGTGGTGCAGACGTTCGTGGACGCCCCACCGTCCACTCCGACCGGCCTCGGCTTCAGCGGAACCACCCAGACGACGACGACCCTCACCTGGACCGCGTCCACTGACGACGTTGCCGTCACCGGCTACGACATCTACAACGGAGCAACGCTGATCGGCAGCACGACGGGGGCAACCACGTTCCCGGTCACCGGGCTCTCGTCCTCGACGACGACCACGTTCTCGGTCAGGGCGAAGGACGGTGCCGCCCACACCTCAGCACCCGCATCGGCGAGTGTCACCACTCTGACGGCCGCCCCGCCGAGTGGCTGGCACCGGCTCGTCAACACCAAGAGCGGCCTGTGCATCGACGCCAAGGGCGCAGGAACCGTCAACTTCTCCCCGCTCGTCCAGAACACCTGCAGCAACCCGGCGCCGATGAACCAGACCTGGTCGTTCTCCGGACCGAACGCCGACGGGTACTACACCGTCGTGCCGCGGCACACCAGCACGGTCGTCTGGGATATCGAAGCGGCATCCGGCGACAATGCCGCCCGCGTCATCCTGTACGGGCCGCACGGCGGAGTGAACCAGCAGTGGACCGTTCGCCTGGTGGCACCGGACACCTACCAGTTCATGGCCCGGAACAGCAGCAAGTGCATGGCCGTCATCGGCGGTTCACTCGCCGTCGATGTCGGCTACGAGCAGGTCACCTGCAACGCTGCAGACCCCGCCCAGACCTTCAGCTTCCGTGAGGTCGACACCACCGCCCCCACCACGCCCACGTTGAGCGGTTCCCTGAACGGCACGACGGCGTCGCTGTCATGGTCGGCTTCGACCGACGCCACGGGCGTCACGGGGTACGTCGTGTATCGCAACGGCGTCCAGGTCGGCGAGACGACGGCAGCGGTCAGGACGTTCTCGAATACCGGACTCACGTCCGGGTCGACCTACGCATACACGGTGCGGGCGAAGGATGCCGCCGGAAACGTCTCGCCGGCATCGAACTCGGTGAGTCTCGCAGTGATCCCGAGCCTGAGCTGTTCCTCGTCCACCTGGATGGCCACGTACTCGTGGACGCCACCCGCAGGCGTTCCGCAGGCCTCACTGCGCTACAACCTGTACGTCAACGGGGTCAAGATCACGCACTCCGCAGACGGCTGGAACTCCTACGTCCAACTGACCCAGTACAACGTGCCGTCGACCATTCCGCTCGGCCGTTCCACCGTCCTCGTCACCAGAATCCTGTCGGACGGAAGCGAGACGGCGATCGGGACCGGAGTCGTGAACATCACGCTCTACCCGATGACAACGACACGGACCTATAACTGCGGCTGACCGGCGCCGCGATTTCATCGAGATCGCAGTTGCGCACCCACAACCCTCTACAACGGAGTTCGTGAGTGCGCAACTGCCATCTCGCAAACGGACGCCGCCCCTAGGCTGATCCCCATGCGATTTGGAACCTTCATCCCTCAGGGATGGCGATACGACCTTGTTGGAATCGACCCCGCAGAGCAGTGGGCGACGATGCACAGCCTTGCGGCCCATGCGGACGCCGGACCCTGGGAATCGATCTGGGTGTACGACCACTTCCACACAACGCCCGTGCCCTCGGAGGAGGCCACGCACGAGGCATGGACGCTGATGTCCGCCTTCGCCGCGACGACGAAGCGGGTGCGGCTCGGACAGATGTGCACGTGCATGAGCTACAGGAACCCGGCCTACCTGGCGAAGGTCGCGGCCACGATCGACATCATCTCAGGCGGACGGGTCGAGATGGGGATCGGCGGCGGCTGGTACGAGCACGAATGGCGGGCATACGGGTACGGTTTCCCCGGCGCAGGCGACCGCCTCGGCAGGCTCGACGAGGGCGTCCAGATCATGAAACAGGCCTGGGAGACCGGCACGGCCACCCTCGACGGCAAGCACTACCAGGTGGACGGCGCCATCGTCCGGCCGCAACCGCTGCAGGCCGATGGCATCCCCTTCTGGATCGCCGGCGGCGGGGAAAAAGTGACGCTGCGGATCGCGGCGAAGTACGCGCAGTACACCAACTTCGACGGCTCCCCTGAAGGATTCGCTCACAAGAGTGAGATCCTGCGCGGGCACTGCGACAAGATCGGCAGGGACTTCGACGAGATCGTGCGCAGCTCCAACTACAACGTCGTCATCGCCTCGACAGAGGCCGAGGTCGCCGACCGCCTCGACGCCATCGAGGCACGCGTCACCCCTTACCTCGGTGCGGCGAAGGCCGCTGACTTCCTGGCCGAGTACCGCAGCGGGAAGGCGCTTGGCGTCGGAACCCCTGAACAGATCGTCGAACGCCTCCGCGCGATGGGCGACCTCGGCCTCGCGTATGCCATCACCTATTTCCCCGAGGCGGCGTACGACCGGTCCGGGATCGAGCTGTTCGAGCGTGAGGTCATCCCAGCGCTGAGCTGACCGGGGCGTAACGTTTCGTCGCGCTCGGCGCGACGAACGGTCGCCGACGTACAGTGAAGAGAGTGGCGAGGGCGCCGCGGAATACTCCGCGGCGCCTTTTGCTTGCATATGAATGGATCAACGGCGACCCGACATTGCACTCGACCCAGCGAAGGAAGCCGGAATGACCACCTCAACCCTCAACCGCACCGCCGTCACCAGCACACCGATCCACGGAGTGCTGGCCGAACGCTGGAGCCCGCGCTCGTTCGATTCGAGCGTCGAGGTTGCCGACGAGAAGATCACCGCGGCCCTCGAGGCGGCCCGCTGGTCGGCCTCAGCGTCGAACACCCAGCCGTGGCGCTTCATCGTCGCCCGCAGGGGATCGGCCGAGCACGACACCATCGTCGAGAACCTCGTCGGCTTCAACCAGACCTGGGCTGCATCGGCACAGGTCCTCATCGTCAACCTCGCCTCGGTGACGACAGCAGAAGGAACCCCACTGCGCTGGGCCCAGTATGACCTCGGCCAGGCCGTGGCCAACCTGACCATCCAGGCCCACCACGACGGCCTGCACGTTCACCAGATGGGCGGAATCGACGTCGCCGGCCTGCGCAACGCGTTCGGCATCAGCACCGACCTGGAGCCGATCTCCGTCACTGCACTCGGCGTTCTGGGCGAACCGGATGCCCTGTCCAGCGACGTGCTTCGCGAGCGTGAAGTCGCGCCGCGCAGCAGGCGCCCTCTCGACGAGCTCGTTCTCGTCAACGTGTAGGCCACTCTCACCGAACCGCGGGCGTCAGCGTACCGTCGCGGCTCTCACCACACGCCAAACGGGCGGATGCCGAAGCATCCGCCCGTTTTCGATTCGCCGTTTCGCGGTCTAATCCCCTGCCACCGCGGCCACGGTGAGTTCGTCCCTGGCGGCGTCGAGGTCGACGCGAACCGTGTTGCCATCGCGGATCGATCCTTCGAGGATGGCCGTTGCCAACCGGTCGTCGATCTCGTTCTGCATGAGCCGGCGTAGCGGCCTCGCCCCGTAGATCGGGTCGTACCCGCGCTCGGCCAGCCAGCTCCGCGCATCGGGAGTCACAGCGAGTTCGAGTCGACGTTCGTGCAGCCGGCGCTGCAGGCGATCGATGTACAACTCGACGATCTGGCTGAGGTCGGACTCGGTGAGCGACGAGAACACGACGATGTCGTCGAGCCGGTTCACGAATTCGGGCTTGAACGCCTGCCGGACGAGCTGCTGCACAGCGTCCTCCTTCTCGGACCACGACAGGTCGGGGTCGACGAGGTAGTGCGAACCGAGGTTCGAGGTCAGGACGAGGATCGTGTTCCTGAAGTCGACAGTCCTGCCCTGGCCGTCGGTGAGCCTGCCGTCGTCGAGAACCTGGAGCAGCACGTCGAAGACCTCGGGGTGGGCCTTCTCCACCTCGTCGAGCAGCACGACGGAGTACGGGCGGCGACGGACCGCCTCGGTCAGCTGCCCGCCCTGCTCGTAGCCGACGTAGCCGGGAGGGGCTCCGACGAGTCGTGAGACCGAGAACTTCTCGCCGTACTCGGACATGTCGATGCGGACCATGGCCTTCTCGTCGTCGAAGAGGAACTCGGCGAGTGCTTTCGCGAGCTCGGTCTTGCCGACACCGGTGGGGCCGAGGAAGAGGAACGAGCCGGTCGGCCGGTCGGGATCCGAGATGCCCGCCCGCGTGCGCCGAACGGCATCCGCCACCGCCTTGACCGCCTGCTTCTGACCGACCAGCCGCTTGCCGAGTTCGGTCTCGAGATGCAGCAGCTTCTCGGTCTCCCCCTGCAGCAGCCGACCGACGGGGATACCCGTCCACGCGGCGATCACCGCGGCGATGTCGTCCGACGTGACCTGGTCGTTGACCATGAGGGGTCCGTCGGTCTCGGCCTGCTCTGCTTCCTGAAGCTCGCGCTCGATCACGGGGATGTCGCCGTAGAGCAGACGGGAGGCCTTCTCCAGGTTGCCCTCACGCTGTGCGCGTTCGGAGGCGATCCTCGCGGTGTCGAGACGTTCCTTGAGCTCACCGACCCGGTTGAGGTTGGCACGCTCCTTGTCCCAGCGGGCCTGCAGTTCGCCGAGCGTCTGCTGGCGCTCCGTGAGGTCTTCCCGGAGCTTGGCGAGGCGTTCCTTCGACGCGTCGTCCTTCTCCTTCTTGAGCGCCAGCTCCTCGAGCTTGAGCCTGTCCACGCTGCGACGCAGTTCGTCGATCTCCACCGGGGCGGAGTCGATCTCCATCCGCAGCCGCGAGGCGGCCTCGTCGATGAGGTCGATGGCCTTGTCCGGCAGCTGCCTGGCCGGGATGTACCGATTCGAGAGGGATGCCGCGGCCACGAGCGCCGAGTCGGCGATCGTCACCTTGTGGTGCGCCTCGTACCGCTCCTTGAGCCCGCGGAGGATCGCGACGGTGTCTTCCACGCTCGGCTCCCCCACGTACACCTGCTGGAACCGCCGCTCCATGGCGGCATCCTTCTCGATGTATTCGCGGTACTCATTGAGCGTCGTCGCGCCGATCATGCGGAGTTCACCCCTGGCCAGCATCGGCTTGAGCATGTTGGCTGCGGCGACGGAGCCCTCACCTGCGCCGGCTCCCATCAGGGTGTGGAGTTCGTCGATGAAGGTGATGATCGAGCCTTCGGCGTCGTTGATCTCCTGAAGCACGGCCTTGAGGCGCTCCTCGAATTCCCCGCGATACTTGGCGCCCGCCACGAGCGCGGCGAGATCGAGGGAGACGATCTGCTTGTTCTTGAGCGAGTCGGCGACGTCACCGGCGACGATCCGCTGGGCAAGGCCCTCGACGACGGCGGTCTTGCCGACACCGGGTTCTCCGATGAGGACAGGGTTGTTCTTGGTGCGGCGCGTCAGGACCTGACTGACCCGGCGGATCTCTGCATCGCGACCGATGACCGGATCGAGTTTGCCGGATGCCGCGATCTGGGTGAGGTTCACCCCGTACAGTTCCAGGGCGCTCTTCTGCTCCTCCTGCGACTGCTGGCCAGGCTGCATGTGTGATATCTCCTACGTGAAAGTTGAGTCGAACTGACTCAAGTTTAGCGCGACTCGACGGGTGATGCCAGCGCCGCGGGATCGTAGGCTGGGTGAACCATCGAATTCCCAGTGAGAGGCCGCGCCATGCCCGATGTCGACGTGATCGTGATCGGCCTCGGCTCCATGGGAGGAGCCGCAGCCAACACCCTGGCCCAACGCGGACTGAAAGTGCTCGGCCTCGAGCGGTTCTGGCCGTCCCACGACCGCGGTTCAGCGCACGGCGGCACCCGGATCATCCGCCAGTCGTACTACGAAGGCGTCGAGTACGTCCCGCTCCTCCGTCGTACATACGAGGGTTGGCGCCGGCTCGAGGAACAGTCAGGGCGCGCTCTCGTCTCTCTCACAGGGGGAATCTACATCGGCGACCCCGGGGAGGAGACTTTCACGGGCGCGCTGCGGTCGGCACAGGAATGGAACCTGCCACATGAGGTGCTGACGAGCGCGGAGATCACCGCTCGCTTCCCGGCGATGCGCCCCGCCGACCACGCGGTAGGCCTCTACGAGGCGAACGCCGGGTTCGTGAACCCGGAGCTGACGACCGCGGCGAACATCCAGGTCGCGACGCAGCACGGCGCACGACTGCATTTCGGCGAGACCGCGCTGTCGTGGTCGGCGACCCGCGGTGGCGGTGTCGAAGTGGTGACCAGTCAGGGAAAGTACGGGGCCGACCGTCTCGTTGTCGCGCCTGGCGCCTGGTCGGCCCAGTTGCTCGGCGAGGTCGGGGCGCCTGTGACCCCCGAGCGCCAGGTCGTCTACTGGTTCGCTCCCGGCTATGCGCCGGGTCGCCCTGCGTACGAGGATTACGCCGCAGGTCGACAGCCGGTGTTCATCGAACGCACCGACGGTAACGACCAGGTCTACGGGTTCCCGATCGCCGACGGCCCGGCCGGGGGCATCAAGATCGGGTTCTTCCGCGACGAGCGGCCGACGGACCCGGATGCCGTCGATCGCGAGGTTCTCCCGTTCGAAGTCGCCCGCATGCAGGCGCGAGCGCTCGAACTCTTCCCGCACCTCACCGGCCGCCTGCTCGATGCGCAGACCTGCCTGTACCCGAGTTCTCCTGACGACCACTTCATGATCGGCCTGCACCCCGAGTTCTCGCAGGTGACGGTCGCCACCGGCTTCGGCGGCCACGGCTTCAAGTTCGTGCCGGTCGTCGGGGAGATCGCCGCCGACCTGTCGACGAGGGGACGCACGGACCTGCCGATCGACCTGTTCTCGCTCGACCGGCCAGCACTGCAATTCTGAGTCGATCCACGAGCTCTATGTCGGAGGGTGAGATCGGCGGCACGCAGGACTACACTGACTGCAAAATCGGACCCGTCCGAACGCAAAACAACGACCCGCTTTCCCAGGGGGCACTGGGAAAGCGGGTCGTTTTGCGCAAATGCGGTCTGAGCCGCAACCTTTCAATTATCGCCCGCGGGTGGCCCTGGCGGTGGAATGACGGGCGTGTCGTTGTCGATATACGTGTCGTCGGAACGGTCCGCGCTCGGTGCCTCGGCCCCTTCCGGCGTCGCCGCTGCGGCGAACTCGCTGGGCGACTCGCCTGTGACATTCCCGGGGTGCGTCTCGTCGAAATCGTCGAGGATGCCGTTGGTCTGGTCGAACGGGTGGGCGACGTCGCCCAGCACGCCCACGTTCTCGCTCGTGGCGTCGACGGATTCGGAGCCGGTGGTGACAGGCCCCGTGCGATCGGCCGTGCTGACTTCTCCGTCAGCGTCGGTGATCTTCACCTGGTCTTCGATGTCTCGTTCTTCGTTCATACCCCGACGCTACGCGCGGGGATATCGACGGCAAGACCCTTGACAGACGATCAGGCGAGGGTCGGACTGACCTTGAAGCCGGCGCCGCGATGCTCGGCCGGGAGATGGTCGCCGCGCCCGTGGAGCTTGTTGCGAAGGCTTCCCGGCTCGTAGTCGCTCGGGTAGGCGTCGCGCTTCTGGAGCTCGGGAACGACGAACTCGACGATGTCCTCGAACGTGCCCGGCGTGATCGCATAGGCGAGATTGAATCCGTCGACGTCGGTCTCGTCCACCCACGACTGCAGCTGGTCGGCCACTTCGGCCCCCGAACCGACGATCCGGGTCCCGAGGCCGCCGATTCCGGCCCAGTTCGCGATGTCACGGACCGTCCACTCGCTGCCGTCTTCGGATGCCGCCTGGAAGTTTGCGACCGCCGACTGGATGGCGTTGCTCTTCACGTCGCCGATCGGGTCGTCGAGGTCGTACTGGGACAGGTCGACTCCCATCCACCCGGACATGAAGACGAGGGCGCCTTCAGCGCTGGCGTACTGCTGGTAGTCCTCGTGCTTGGCCTGGGCCTTCTCGGGCGTCTCATCGGTGATGATCGTGACGAGCTGGTAGATCTTCGCGGAGTACCGGTCGCGGCCAGCCGCTTCGAGGGCATCCCGGATCTTCGACACCGTCGACTTCAGAACGGCCTTCGTCGGCGATCCGACGAAGATGGCCTCGGCGTTCTCTGCGGCGAACTGGATGCCACGCCCTGAGGCGCCGGCCTGGAAGATCACCGGGGTGCGCTGCGGGGACGGTTCGGACAGGTGGATGCCCGGCACGGTGAAGTTCTTCCCAGCGTGCCCGATCTCGTGCACCTTGGCCGGGTCGGTGAAGATCCCCGTCTCGCGGTCACGGACGACGGCGTCGTCCTCCCACGAACCCTCCCAGAGCTTGTAGAGCACCTCGAGGTATTCGTCGGCGATGTTGTATCGCTCGTCGTGTTCGACCTGGTCGTCGTGACCCATGTTGCGGGCGGCACTGGGCAGGTAACCGGTGACCACGTTCCAGCCGATACGACCCTTGGTGAGGTGGTCGAGTGTGGAGAGTCGCCGTGCGAACGGGTACGGGTGCTCGTAGGCCGTTCCTGCGGTGATCCCGAAGCCGAGGTTCTTCGTCACGGCCGCCATGGCCGAGACGAGCAGCAGGGGGTCGCTCACCGGGACCTGCGCGCCGTTGCGCAGCGCGGCTTCGTTGCTGCCGCCATAGACGTCGTAGGTACCGAGCACGTCGGCGATGAACAGCCCGTCGAACTTACCGCGCTCGAGCAGCTGGGCCAGTTCGGTCCAGTAGCTGAGGTCGGTGTACCGGTGCGACTGGTCGTCCGGGTGGCGCCAGAGCCCTGGGGACTGGTGGGCGACGCAGTTCATGTCGAAGGCATTGAAGCGAATGTGACGGGCCATCGTCCCATCGTGCGGGGAATCCGGCTTTCGCGCTGGCCGGGCCGACACACGGCGTCACAGAACGCCCGGGGCGCGCTCGACAGAACGAACTGCTCGCGCGCGACGCTCGACAGGAGCAAGCGCCCGATTTCAGCGGGCGGTTCCTGGTGAGCGTGCGGGCGGACCGGCGAGCACCCGCTCGTACACGTCGATCATGCGGGCCGTCTGATAGCTCTGCCTGAACTCCTGGCTGGTCTGCGGCTCCACCACCAGTTTCGTTCCGGATGCCACGTCGGCGGCCACGCGACGGATTGCCTCGGCGAGCGCCGCCACCGACCCGTCGTCCGGCTGCCAGTAAGTGCCCTTCGGGAGTTCCCCGGCGATGTTCGGGTCGCTCACGATCGACGGTGTTCCGAGCGCGGCAGCTTCGAACACGGTCATGCCCTGGGTTTCGAAGCCGATCGACGTCTGCACGAGGGCGTCGGCTGAGGCGATCGCCGTGAGGGCATCCCGGTACGGCACCTTGCCCGCGAACCGGACCCGGCCGACGAGGCCGTGGTCGCGCACGAACGCCTGGGCCTTCGACAGCAGCAGGCCTGCACCGTACAGCCGGAACTCGGCGTCCACGTCGGCCACCCGAATCGCCTCGAGATATTCGAGGATTCGCTTCTCCGCGCTCATTCTCCCCATCCAGACGAACAGCGGCCGGGATCGCTGCCTCGGCACGGCATCGGCGAGCACCTCTTCGACCACGGCGTCGTCCGCCCCTGTCCAGATCACGTCGACGTCCGCGGCGACGCCCTTCCGTTCCAGCAGCGACGCGAAGTGCCCGCTCGGCGCCGTCGAGGCATCCGCGCGAACGGCGAGTTCGTTGAGGAATGACCACGCGCTGGGGGCGAGGCGGGACCGCGTCGGCTTGAGCACCCGGTGCTGCCACCAGAGCAGCCCGCGCACCGCCAGCCGGGGGAACGGGACGACCTGCTCGATCCCGAACTCCATGTGGTTGTGAAACGTGTGCACGGTGCGGATGCCGTGCCTCGCGGCATAGCGGTATCCGAGCATCGCGCCCCAGTAGTCGGCCTGCACATGGACGATGTCGACCGGCGGTCGCGTGGCAAGTGCCGCGTCGAGAAAGCGGTCGGTGCGGCGGGAGACGAGAGTCATCGAGTATTCGCGGTCGAGGGTGATCGGCGCGGACGGCGTGTCGACATAGTCCGGGTCACCGGGATGCTCGCGGTGCATCTTCGGGGCACAGACCGTCACCGTGTGCCCGGCCTTCTCGAGGAAACGCTTCTGCAGTCTGAGTGAGACCTGCACTCCGCCGAGGGAATCCGCGTGCTGGTCGCTGAACATCAGAATGTGCATGGTCCAACAAGCGTAGCCGGGCAACCCTGCGGTCAGCCGCTGATGCCCTCGACCTCTTCCAGCGCCTCGAGCAGCGACCCCTGCGCGAAACCGAACCAGTCGTACAGGCTCTCGACGTAGTCGTTGTCCGAGTCGACGTCCGGCTCGGTTCCCGTGGCGATACCGAGACTCGTGGCCAGGACGAGCCTCAGGTCCGTGAGCGTTCCGAGCCAGTACATCGCGTACTCGCGGTCGAGCTGCACGGTGCGCACCTCTCCGTCGCCCGTCCGGAGGGTCTCGGCGTTGTCGAACGAGACGAGGACGCCCCTGGCGTTCTCGATCTTGCGGTCGATGAGGTCGTCGAGGGTGAACCGGCGGAACTCGTCTGCCGCCTCCGGATCGTCTGCGTATGCATCCGGGAACAGACGGGCCAGCACGCCGGGGTCGACGTTCGCCTCGCCTTCCTTCACCCGCTCGAGCAGTCCGATGATCTGCTGCACGAGGTCGGTGAAGACGACGACCTCCTGCACTTCGAACTCGGCAAGGAGGTCTCCACCGGAGAGTGCGTCGAACGCTCTCATTCGGGCACCTTGACCAGCGTCGACAGCAATCCGTAGCCGTGCATCGCAACCACGTGGCGTTCCATCTCCTCGCGACTCCCCGTCGCCACGACGGCCCTGCCCGAGTTGTGAACCTGGAGCATGAGTTCGTCGGCACGCGCCTGGTTGAACCCGAAATAGCTGCGGAACACCCAGGAAACGTAGGTCATCAGGTTCACCGGGTCATCCCACACCACAGCGTTCCACGGCGTTCCGAGCGTGAGCGACTCGGCGAGGTCCTGGCGGTGGTCTAGTTGCGGCACGCTCCCAGCTTTGCACTCGACGCGTCCAAAGCACAGCCCGCGGATGGGGCGCGCCCCTCCGAGGCCCCGTCGCCGGGGCCGGAGGATCACAATCGTCAGCGGCGTTCCCCGGTCGTTGCGTATTGTCGTCAGAAGGGCATCGCGCCCATCGACGACGGGAGTGAACGTGTTGAAACTTGGAGTAAAGGCGTCGGCGGAGCAGTTCGGCCCGCGCGACCTCGTCGAGATCGGCGTCATGGCCGAGGAGCACGGATTCGACAGCGTCACCGTGAGCGACCACTTCCAGCCGTGGCGACACAACGGCGGCCACGCGCCCTTCTCCCTCGCGTGGATGACCGCGGTCGGTGAGCGTACCGAGCGCATCAGCATCGGGACATCGGTGATGACGCCGACCTTCCGGTACAACCCGGCCGTCGTCGCGCAGGCCTTCGCCACCATGGGCTGCCTCTACCCTGACCGCGTCTTCCTCGGCGTCGGCACCGGCGAGGCCCTGAACGAGATCGCGACCGGCTACCAGGGCGAGTGGCCCGAGTTCAAGGAACGTTTCGCCCGCCTGCGTGAAGCCGTCGACCTCATGCGCCAGCTCTGGGTCGGCGACCGTGTCGACTTCGACGGCGAGTACTACACGACCCGCGGTGCGTCGATCTACGACGTGCCGGACGGCGGCGTGCCCGTCTACGTGGCGGCGGGCGGCCCCGTCGTCGCCAGGTACGCCGGTCGCGCCGGTGACGGCTTCATCTGCACGTCCGGCAAGGGCATGGAGCTGTACACCGACAAACTCCTCCCCGCTGTCGCCGAGGGCGCAGCGAAAGCCGGCCGCGATGCCGACGAGATCGACAAGATGATCGAGATCAAGATCTCCTACGACACGGACCGCGATGTCGCGCTCGAGAACACCCGCTTCTGGGCCCCGCTCTCGCTCACGCCTGAGCAGAAGCACTCCATCGAGGATCCGATCGAGATGGAGGCGGCGGCTGACGCCCTCCCGATCGAACAGGTCGCCAAGCGCTGGATCGTCTCCTCCGACCCCGACGAAGCCGTCTCGCTGATCAAGCCGTACATCGACGCCGGCCTGAACCACCTCGTCTTCCACGGCCCCGGCGGCGACCAGAAGCGGTTCCTCGACCTCTTCGAGCGTGACCTCGCCCCGCGGCTCCGCGAGCTCGGCTAGGGAATGCTCGGGGAGAACACTCCGCTGACCAGGGCCATACGGGCACCGAATCCGGGGCCGATGACCCTGGACGGCACGAACAGCTATCTGGTCGGCGCCCGGGAATCGGGCGGCATCGTGATCGTCGATCCCGGACCGGGCAATGCCGGGCATGTCGGTCGGTTGGCGGCCGCGGGCAGGATCGACCTGATCCTGATCACGCATCACCATCCCGATCACACGGGTGGCAGCGCTGAGCTCCACCGACTCACAGGGGCTCCTGTCCGTGCGTTCGATCCGGCGTTCTGCATCGCTGGTGCGCCGCTTCTCGACGGGGAGGTCATCGCGGCAGCGGGCACGAGCATCCGCGTCGTTACGACTCCCGGTCACTCGGCCGATTCGGTCTGCTTCGTCATCGGCGGGGATGGACCTCACGGGTCGATTCTCACCGGTGACACGATCCTGGGGCACGGCTCGACGGTGATCGCGCGCGGCGACGGCGACCTCGCGGCGTACCTGTCGTCGCTCGAGAGGCTCCGTTCACTCGGACCCCTGACAGTGCTCCCCGCTCACGGGCCGATGCTCCCCGATCTCGAGGCAGCCTGCGACGAGTACCTCGCCCACCGGCGCTCACGTCTCGACGACGTGCGGTCGGCGCGTGTGCGGCTCGGCGCAGATGCCACGGTCGCTGCGGTGACTGACATCGTCTACGCCGACATCGACCCTCCACTCCGCTTCGCCGCCGAGTACTCGGTCGAAGCACAGCTCGCGTATCTCGACGCCATAGACTCCGCCGCTGAGGGAACAAACCCGACGCAGAAGGGCTTCCACTCAGCATGACAACTCTTGGACTCATCGGGTCAGGCCACATCGGCTCCCAGCTCGCACGCGCCGCCGTCTCGCACGGCTACGACGTGATCGTCTCGAATTCCCGCGGACCAGAGTCCCTCACCGAGCTCATCCTCGAACTCGGTGAACGGGCGACAGCAGGGACGACAGCGGATGCCGCGGCGGCCGACCTCGTCGCCGTCGCGATCCCGCTCAGGGAGATCGAGAACCTGCCTGCCGACCTCCTCGCCGGCAAGGTCGTCATCGACACGAGCAACTACTACCCTCAGCGGGACGGACGCATCGCGGCGCTCGACGAGGAGCAGACGACGGTCTCCGAACTGGTGCAGGCGCATTTCACCGACGCCAGGATCGTGAAGGCGTTCAATCACATCTACGCGTCGGCCATCACCGACGACGCCCAGTCAGCGGGGACCGCTGAACGGCGGGCCCTCATCGTCGCCGGGGAGGACGCGGCTGCCAAGGTCACCGTGGGCGCCTTCATCGACGCGATCGGATTCGACGTGCTCGACATCGGCGGACTCGCGGAGAGCTGGCGCATCCAGGTCGGAACGGCCGCCTACGGGCCGCGGCGCGACCGCGAGGAGCTCGAGATCGACATCGCCCAGGCCCAGCGGCCCGGCGGGCACTGAGTCCGGCGGGCGTGGTTTGTAGACCCACGCCACCAGCACGACCGAGATGATCATCAGCAGGAACCACGAGACGAGTTTCGCGGCACTGACGAGGCTCCAGCCATCGAGCTGGTCCGGGTAGAGCCAGGCGCCCGCCCACGTCCCGATGTTCTCGGCCAGCCAGATGAAGATCGCGACGAGCGCGAAAGCGATGAGCAACGGCATCCGGAACGTGCGCCGGAAGATGCGGAAGTGCATCACGGTCCGCAGGTACACGACGATCACCGCGGCGAGCAGCAGCCAGCGGAGGTCGACGATGTAGTGCTGCGTGAAGAAGTTGAGGTAGATCGCCGAGGCGACGATGGCGGTGATCCAGCGCCGCGGGTAGCGGTCGAAGCGCAGGTCGAACAGCCGGTAGACGCGGACCATGTACGACCCGACCGCCGCGTACATGAACCCGCTGAACAGGGGCACTCCGCCGATGCGCAGGATGCCCTCCGCCTCGTACATCCATGATCCGACGTCGGTCTTGAACAGTTCCATCACCGTGCCGACGACGTGGAAGAGGGTGATCACCCGCAGTTCCCGCAGGGTCTCGAGTTTCGCGGCGACCATGACGATCTGGATCGCGATGGCGGCGAGGGTCAGGGCGTCGTTGCGGGCGAGCGCCGCGTCATCCGGGTACCACAGCCGTGCCGCGACGATGACGACCAGGAGCGCTGCACCGAACGCGCACGCCCACGCCTGTTTCGCTCCGAAGACCAGGAATTCGACGAGTTTGGAGCGGATGCCGTCCGTCGGCGCCGTATCGAGCAGGCGATGCGCGGCATCGTCGATCAGCTGTTCGACCGACGTGAACCTGCGAGCCATTGGTCCAACCTACCCGCGGGCGTCCTCCGCCCGGCGCCTCACGGAGACGGTCACGGTGAACTTGGAGTTCCGCCCGAGCTGGCGGGTGGGCCCGAGAAGCCGTTCGAGCGTCTGGCGGTAGCCGAGGTGGGAGTTCCACACTGTCCACAGTTCGCCTCCCGGTTTCAGCACGCGAGCCGCATCCTGGAACAGCTTCTCCGCGATGCCGGCGTGCACGGTCGCTCCGACGTGGAACGGAGGATTCAGCAGGATGAGCTCGGCGGAGGCGTCCGCCCACGCGGACAGAGCGTCATCCCGCACGACACTCACCCGGTCGGCCACGCCGTTCGCGAGGGCGGTCTGGCGTGCGGATGCCACGGCGGCCGCCGACTGATCGGTGGCGGTGACGAGAATGTCCGGGTGGGCGCGGGCGACGGCGGTGGCGAGGACCCCGGTGCCGCAGCCGAGGTCGATGGCCTCCCTGGCGGCGGGCAGAGAGTCGAGGAAGCCGAGAAGGAACCGCGTGCCGATGTCGATCTTGGTGCCGGCGAATGCGGCTCCATGCGCGCACACCCACAGCCCGAGGTCGTCGTGGAACTCGCGGGCCGGCCACGCCGGATCGCCCGTCGCATGCCGAGGTCCGCTCGCGACGAGCACCCGTGATTTCTGCTGCGCCAGCGATGCTGCCACTGTCTCGAAGGATCGTCCGAACACGTCGTTCATGGCGTGGGTCATGTGTTTGACCCGGCCGCCGGCGAAGATCACGACGTCCGGGCTCGCGGTGAGCGCGAGCACTTCGCTGATCTCGGCGAGTGCGTCCAGTGAGCGGGGCAGCTGGAGCAGGACGGTCCTGGCCCCGCGGAGGGCGGATGCCTCGAGCGGCACGCTCGTGAATGCATCCGTCAGCCCGAAGCTGTCCGCATTCGCGGCGAGTGCCCGCTCACCGGACAGCTCGTCCTGGTGCACGCGGATGCCTGTGGCTCCTGCCGTCGCCGCAGCGAGCGTCAGCGCCCCGTAACGGTCGCCGATCACGACGACGTCGCCTGGTGCGGACGCAGCGAGCGCTTCTGCTGCGGTGCCGAGGAGGAGCCGGTCGGTGGCGTCTGACGCGAGGAGGTTCGGTGCTTCCACGTCTGGCCACCGGCGGAGCCGGTCGAACGGGAAGTCTGTCACTGAATCAGGGTATCGGTGGCGCCTGCATTGACGTGTCTCCCGTGGGCCGCTCGCGGAAGGCGTGCGCCATCCACCACCAGCTGAGCAGCCCGATCAGGGCGCTCACGATGAGGCTGACGATGCCGCCGACAGCGGCAACGGTGACCAGCGGGGTGAAGTCGAAGTCGGAGAGTGAATCCAGCCCGCCGGGGTCGCCGAGGCCCTCAGGCACATTCGTGGTCGGGGTGAACATATTCCCCAGGTTGAGGAGAGGCGAAGTGATGCCGCTGATGAAGCCGTTGGCGACGATCGCAATGCCGAGTCCGCTCCAGGTGACGGCCACCGGGCGGTTCACCGTGTGGCCGCGAAGAATCCAGATACTGGACAGGTAGCCGAGGACCCAGATGATCACCCCGAGAATCACCATCCCGATGAACCAGGGAGCCGCCGTCGACCAGGCATCCCGGACGAACTGCTCGACGACGTCAGGGCCGGCGAGGCCGTCCTGGGAGAAGTCCTCAGGGTTACGGCTGGCGATCCAGCCGAACAAGGCTCCGAAGAATGCGCCGAACGCCGCGATGGCCAGTGGAATCATCACCAGGGCGAACCCGAGACTCATCAGGGTGAAGGAGACGGCGCCGGCGATCATGGCACCGCGCTTCTGACGCGGGCCGAGCGGCGGACGGCGGGGCACCGTCGGCCCTGGCGCGTACGCGATGGGTGCCTGCTGCGGATACCCCGGTTGTGCGTATCCCGGTTGCTGCTGGGTGTACCCAGGCGCCTGCTGGAGATAGCCCTGCTGCTGGTGCGGATACGCAGTCGGCTGCTGTGCATGGCCCGGTTGCTGCGGATACCCGGGTTGCTGCGGATACCCGGGTTGCTGCGGATACCCGGGTTGCTGCGGATATCCGGCGGTCGGGTACGCGGGAGCCTGCATGGGCCCGGGTGCCGGAGCCTCGGGCGAGTCAGGGGCAGGAGGCGCCGGCGCGCCGGGAGGCGGGGCCAGCGGTGATCCGGGCGGCGGGCCGTCCGGCGCTGCGGGCGGCTGGGGTTCCACCGGCGGCTGCGGTGCCGTCGGGTCAGGCCCCGGCTGCTTTCCTGGGGTCGAAGGATTGTCGGGAACGTGCTGTTCGTGCTCGCTCATGCCGCCAGCTTAACGACCCGTTCGCATCCGCGTAACCCACGCGGCCAAATCGGTCGGCCCAGTCGGATTTTGCCTCCGATCAGCCCGAAAACCCCGGCCGGTCGGCCCCAAAGGGCGGCCAGCAGAATCGAGTGGTCCTGAACGGCTGCCCGCGCGGCGTCCGAACGACCTTTCGGGCCCACTCGACGCTTAGCGGGTCCGGGATGCCGGCCGCGGCTAGCGCTGGAACGGCCGCCAGATCACGAGCTCGGTGCGTCGCTGGGCGCGCGTGCCGCTCTTCAGCGGAACGACGTCACCCTGCGATCCGGCCGCGAACACGCGGCGCCCGGGCGACTTCACCAGCTCGCTCGCGAGGGCATGCTCGAGTTCGCGGACGCGCGAGGCCAGCGCCGCCACCTCGTTTTCGAGGGTGAGGATGCGACTGATGCCCTCGAGGCTCACGCCCTCCGCGCTCAGCCGGGCGACTTCGCGCAACTGTGCGACGTCACGCATCGAGTACCTGCGGGACTTGCCCGCGGTTCTCGTCGGGGAGACGAGGCCGAGCCGGTCGTACTGCCGCAGGGTCTGCGGATGCATTCCGGCCAGCTCGGCCGCCATCGCGATCGCGAAGATCGGCGAATTCTCGTCCATCCTCGTTATCCTCGCGCCCGGTGGATGAGGTCCTCGCGTGGGTTCTCGTGCGGTTCCAGCTCGTGGAAGTGCTCGAGAGCGGCCTTGGCTTCCGCGCTGAGGTGCGACGGGACCGCGACCTGGACGACCGCGAGCAGGTCGCCGGTGCCCTTCGCTGTCGATACGCCCCTGCCCTTGACCCGAAGGATCCGGCCAGAGGGGGTCCCAGGAGCGACCCGCAGTTTCACGGGGTCGCCGCCGAGTGTCGGCACCTCGATCGTGGCGCCGAGGGTGGCCTCCACGAACGTGACAGGCACGTTCACGCGCAGGTTGAGCCCGTCTCGTTCGAACACAGGATGCTTGCGCACGGTGACCGTGAGAACGAGGTCGCCGGCAGGGCCGCCGTCCGGAGACGGGTGCCCCTTGCCGCGCAACTTGATCTTCTGCCCGTCGGCGACGCCGGCCGGGATGTTGACCTTGATCGTGCGGCCTTCGGCGGTCTGCAGGGTGATCTGCTCACCCTTGGTCGCCGTGAGGAAGTCGATCGTCGTGGATGCTGTGACGTCGCGGCCGGGCGTCGGCCCGCCGAACCCGCGGTATCCGCCCGTGGGCTGGCCGAAGCCCCCACTGCGCCCGAACATCCCGCCAAGGATGTCTTCAAAGTCGGCCTGCTGGTAGCTGGTGCTGGTGCCGCGTGCGCCGCCACCGAACATCCCGCCGAAGACGTCGTCGAAGCCACCGGATGCCCCGCCGCCGCCTGGGGCGGTGAAGCGGGCTCCTGATCCCATCGCGCGCACGGCGTCGTATTCCTTGCGCTGCTCGGGGTCGTTGAGCACTGAGTATGCCTCGCTGACCTCCTTGAACCGGGATTCAGCCTTGGCGTCGCCCGCGTTCGAGTCGGGGTGGTACTTGCGCGCGAGCTTGCGGTAGGTCTTCTTCAGCTCCTCCGGCGTCACATCCTTCTTGACGCCGAGGATCTTGTAGAAGTCCTTGTCGAACCAGTCCTGACTTGCCATCGCGTCTACTCGGCGGGAACCGCGACGACGACCTTGGCCGCGCGAAGCAGAGTCGAGCCGACGAGGTAGCCGGTTTCGACGACATCGATCACAGTGGCAGCCTCGACGTCCGGCGACGGCTGCTGGAAGACAGCCTCGTGGACGTTGTGATCGAACGCATCGCCCTTCGCGCCGAACGGCACGAGGCCGATCTTCTCGACGCTCCCACGCAGCTTCGCCGCGATGGTCGCGAACGGCGCGTCGCCCTCGAGGTCTCCGTGCTTCTCAGCGCGGTCGAGGTCGTCGAGCACAGGCAGCAGCAGCTTGATGACATCACCGGTGACGCGCTCGCGCTCCACCTCACGGTTCGCCTCGGTGCGCCTGCGGTAGTTGGCGTATTCGGCGGTGACACGCTTGAGGTCGACGAGGTGCTCGTGCTCAGGATCTGCGTCAGCGACGCGCTCGCCGAGGTCCTCGTCGAGGCCGTCGGCCTGCGCGGCGTCGAGGATGTCCTGGACCGTCAGTTCGTCTTCGGTCGTCTCGGGCAGTTCGGAGTCCACCTGCGACTCAGGGTCGGAAGCTCGCGCTTCCGACCCCTCGTCCACTGGCTGAACCTCGTCACCGTTGTCTGGAGTCGGGTTCTTGTCAGTCATGTTTACTTCTTGTCGCTCTCGGTCTCGGTCTCGTCATCGACGACTTCGGCGTCGACGACATCCTCATCGGACGCCGTCTCGGTGGGCTGCTCAGCGCCTTCGGCCGGAGCCGACTCCGCCTGCTGGGCCTGCGAGTAGATCGCTTCGCCGAGCTTGACCTGGCTCTCGTTGAGCTTGTCGTACGCGGTCTTCACCGCGGCCTCGTCGTCGCCGGCGAGGGCGGACTTCAGTGCGTCGACGTCGCCCTGGACCTCGCTCTTGACGTCCTCAGGCAGCTTGTCGTCGTTCTCCTTGATGAGCTTGTCGATCGAGTAGGCGAGCTGCTCGGCCGTGTTGCGCGTCTCGGCTGCCTCACGGCGAGCCTTGTCGTCTGCAGCGTGCTCTTCAGCCTCGCGCACCATGCGCTCGATGTCTTCCTTCGCCAGCGAGGAACCGCCGGTGATCGTCATCGACTGCTCCTTGCCCGTGCCCTTGTCCTTGGCGGACACGTGCACGATGCCGTTGGCGTCGATGTCGAAGGTGACCTCGACCTGCGGGATGCCGCGAGGCGCAGGTGCGATGCCCGTGAGCTCGAACGTTCCGAGGTTCTTGTTGTCGCGGGTGAACTCACGCTCACCCTGGAAGACCTGGATCGCGACGGACGGCTGGTTGTCGTCCGCCGTCGTGAAGGTCTCGCTGCGCTTGGTGGGGATGGCCGTGTTGCGCTCGATGAGCTTGGTCATGATGCCGCCCTTGGTCTCGATGCCGAGGGAGAGCGGGGTGACGTCGATGAGGAGGACGTCCTTGCGCTCGCCCTTCAGCACACCGGCCTGGAGTGCGGCGCCGACGGCGACGACCTCGTCAGGGTTGACACCCTTGTTGGGCTCCTGTCCACCGGTCTCTTCCTTCACGAGCGCTGAGACGGCGGGCATCCTGGTGGAACCGCCGACGAGCACGACGTGCGCGATGTCGCCGACCTTGATGCCGGCCTCACGGATGACGTCCTGGAACGGCTTCTTCGTGCGGTCGAGGAGGTCGCTGGTCATCTGCTCGAACTGGGCGCGGGTGAGCGTCTCGTCGAGGTTGGCCGGACCATTCTCGGTGAGCGAGAGGTACGGGAGCTGGATCGACGTGGACATGCCAGAAGACAGTTCCTTCTTGGCCTGCTCAGCGGCTTCCTTGAGACGCTGCTTGGCGATCTTGTCGTTCGAGACGTCGACGCCTGTGGTCTCCTTGAAGCGCTTGATCAGGTGCTCGACGACGCGCTGGTCCCAGTCGTCTCCACCGAGGCGGTTGTCACCGGCGGTCGCGCGGACCTGGATGGTCGAGAAGTCGTCGTCCTTGCCCACTTCGAGCAGCGAGACGTCGAAGGTTCCGCCACCGAGGTCGAAGACCAGGATGAGCTCGTCTTCCTTGCCCTTGTCGAGGCCGTAGGCGAGTGCGGCAGCGGTCGGCTCGTTGATGATGCGGAGCACGTTGAGTCCGGCGATCTCGCCGGCTTCCTTCGTGGCCTGGCGCTCGGCGTCGTTGAAGTACGCGGGGACCGTCACGACGGCATCCGTCACCGTGTCGCCGAGGTACTGCTCGGCGTCGCGCTTGAGCTTGGCGAGGATCCGTGCCGAGATCTCCTGCGGGGTGTACTTCTTGTCATCGACGGCGAAGGTCCAGTCGGTGCCCATGTGGCGCTTGACTGATGCGATCGTCCTGTCGACGTTGGTGACGGCCTGGCGCTTGGCGGTCTCACCGACGAGCACCTCGCCGTCCTTGGTGTACGCGACGACCGACGGGGTGGTGCGGAGGCCCTCGGCGTTCGCAATGACGGTGGGCTCACCACCCTCGAGGACGGCAACGACCGAGTTGGTGGTTCCGAGGTCGATTCCTACTGCACGTGCCATGTGTTTCTATCTCCTTTGAGACCGGGTACGGTCTGATTCGAATGGGGCCTGAAAAGCGGCCGGAGTCGAAGTTCGTGAAAGCCCCTCATAGTTGAGCGGCGATGACTCAAGTTTACCGGCGCGTGGAAGCCTGTCAACTTCTCACAGCGAATCTTGAGCCAGCCCGACTCAACTTTGCCGGACATCCGGATGCGACGAAACGAGCGGCCCCCGCAGGGACCGCTCGTTTCAGGTCAGTCGGCGGATGCCGTCACTCGGTTCGGCGAACGGCGGCAGCGATCCCCGCGATCACCAGAACAGCGCCGGCGGCGATCAGGCCGGCGATCAGCCAGGTCACCGGGTCCTGCACGAACGGCACGACCGCGTTTGCGACCATGAATCCCGCGAACACGAGCAGCAGCACACCCCAGAAGATCGTCCCGAATCGTGCGGGCAGCCGCTTGCGGTCCGCGGCCGGCGCGGGGGGCGTCGCCGCCGGAGCCGTGTAGTCGGTCCGGAACCAGGACGCCGGGTCCGTGGCGTCCTCGGTCGGGCTGACCGGCTCCGTCGGCCTGGTCGGGCTGTCCGGGCTGATCGGCTCCGTCGGCCGCGTCGTTCCGGCCGGGTCGATCGGCACGGTCGGTCGGTTGTCGTTGTCGTTGTCGGTCATCGTCCGCTCCTCACGCTGTCATCGATGTTCACTCCGGCCGCGGCGACCCAGACCCTCACGGTCGTCGTGTCGTCCGAGGCGGTGAGGCCGTAGCGGACCTCGTCCCGGTAGAAGACGCCTCCGCGGCTGTGGTCGTCGCCATCCTCATCGACGTAGTTGAGCCCGGCGACGAGGCCGTTGACCTCGATGATGACGGGCACGTCCTCCGGGAGCACGATGTCGAGGGAGCCCGCGGCGAGCCAGAGATCCACCGTTCCCCCGACGTCCGCCGACTGGTCGTCCAGTCCGGTGAGGTCGAGCGTGGGTGCGCCGGCAACCATGGCGTACCCTGTCGATTCGTCCTGAGGTGCGTCAGAGACCATCCAGGTGGTGTTTCCGACCACCGACACGGACGTGCCGCGGGGGAAGACTCCGGCGAACAGGATCGCGATGATGGCGAGGACCGAGAAGAAGCCGAGCGCCCCGCTCTCCTTGCCCCGGATGCCGGCGATGATCGTTGCGACCGCGAGGACGCCGAGGGCGGTTCCCAGGCCGAGGACGAGAGCCGCGTTCGACCACTCCCGGTAACCGAAGAGCAGGGGCGCGAGCGCTCCGGCGACGACGGCGAGCCCGAGGGAGATCGAGACGTATGCGGCGCCTGGCTGGCGTCGACGATAGCGCTCCTCGTGTTCGCGGCGCTGTTCGGCCCGGGCGGCGTCGCGCTGACGCCGCTGCGCTTCTCTTTCGGCCACGCTGGGGTTCGGGAACCCGTGGTGTGCCGCCGCCGGGGTGGCGTACCAGCTCGACGAGCCCGCGGTGGACGAGCCGGTGAGGGGTTGCGATGCATCCGCAGGCGTCGATGGGGACTCCGGGAACCCGGTTGCCGTGGATGCAGCACCGGCGGCGCCGGCGGCTGCAGTGGCATCCGCCATGCCCGCAGTCGGAGCATCTGTCGGCTGCGGCGTCCAGAACTCCGCGTGGGAGGTGCCGGCAGGAACCGGCGCCCGGGGCACCCGGCGGGCGATGTAGACGGTGAGCCAGATCAGGCCGGCGACCAGAGCAAGGATCCAGCCGGTGCGCAGGGTGGCCTCGAGCCAGCCGGGCATGTTCCACCAGTCGGGGACCCCGCGCCACCAGACGCCCTGCATGAAGGGAAGGAAGGTGAGCACGATCAGCACGCCGATGGCGACCATGGCGGGTTCGAAGACGCCCTTGATCGCCTGCTCGACGTGGATCCGGCCTCTGGAGTCGGGCAAGAGCGCCCAGGCGACGGCGTAGAGGAAGAGCACGGGGCCACCGAGGATCGCGACGACGAGGATGGCGCCGCGGATGATCAGCGGGTCGAGCCGAGTGTGGGCCGCGATCCCGCCGGCCACACCGGCGAGCCAGTGGTCGTCTGAGCGGCTGAGGCCGAGTCCCCGGATCCAGTCGAAGAATGAGCCGGAGTACTGCGCTCCTGGCGGTGTCGCCGACGGTCCTGCCGGGCTTGATGGTGCGTTCGTCATGCTTCGAGTGTGGAGCGGCCGGGCGGCCGCTGCCATGGGGTATCACCCTGATCGCACCCTGAGATGCGCCGGGGGCGGCTGTATTCGCGCAGTCAGGGTGCTTGGATGGCTCATATGGATACCCCCGTGATGACCCGCCCGCAGGTGCGGCTCATCGGTGGCGTCTGCGCGGGGTTCGCCGATCACACCGGTCTTCCCCTCGCGCTCGTCCGCACCGCCACGGTCGTCCTCGCGGTGTGCGGCGGCGCCGGATTCCTCCTCTACGGCTGGCTGTGGGCGACGACCCCGACCAGGACGGATGCCGTCGAGCCGGTGAAGAGGACACTCACCCGCCCCGCGGAACAACCGGACGCAATCGACGCGCCGCAAGACAGGCGCTCCGCCCCCGTGACGGAGATCCTGCTTGGGCTCGCCCTGCTGGCGGCCGGCGGCGCGCTCGTGGCGTCGCGAATGGGCGTCGATGTCCCGCTCGCATTCATCATCCCCACCATCGTCGTGCTCGCAGGGGCCGGCCTGGCCTGGCGACAGTTCGACGACCTCCGCCGGCAGCGATCGTCCTCCTCCTCCGCGCTGCTCGTCCGCGCCCTCGGTGCGCTCGTGCTCGTCGCCCTCGGGATCCTGCTGTTCTTCGTGACCGGGGAGGAACCGAACCTCTGGACCGTGTTCGTCGCCGCCATCGCCGTCCTCGTCGGGGTCGCCATCGTCGTCGCGCCGTGGCTCGTCCGGCTGACCAGGGACCTCGCCGACGAGCGTGCCGCCCGCGTCCGCGAAGCCGACCGCGCCGAGATCGCCGCACACTTGCACGACTCCGTGCTCCAGACCCTTGCCCTGATCCAACAGAAGGCCGACCCGGCCAGTGAAGCCTCACGGCTGGCCAGGGCCCAGGAACGCGAACTGCGCGACTGGCTGTTCGCCGGATCCCCAGGGGCCTCAGTGAACCTGGCCGACGAACTCCGCAGGATCGCCGCGGTGATCGAGCAGGAGTACGCGGCGCACATCGACGTCGTGTCCGCAGGGCAGAGCCCGGACACGGTGCCAGACGCGCTCCTCGGCGCGGCGAGGGAGGCCATGCTCAACGCGGCCAGGCACGCAGGTGGAACCGTCTCGGTCTACCTCGAGTCCTCGCCGACGAGCGTCGAACTCACCGTCACCGACCGCGGCCCCGGCCTGAACCTCGACGACATCCCGAACGACAGGATGGGCGTGCGGGAGTCGATCCTCGGACGGATGCGACGGATCGACGGCACCGCCGAGCTCCGCCCCGGCCCAGGCGGCACAGGCACCGAAGTCCGTCTTCTTCTCCCCCTGACCGATGGAGTGCACCATGTCGACAGCTGAACCGACCAGGCCGGATCTCACGGTCGTCATCGTCGACGACCACTCCATCTTCCGCTCAGGGCTGCGTTCCGACCTGGCCGACAGCATCCGTGTCATCGGCGAAGCGGCGACAGTGGACGAGGCCGTCGCCCTCGTCTCCGCTACCCAGCCGCAGGTCGTCCTGCTCGATGTCCACCTGCCGGGAGGGGCAGGTGGGGGCGGAGCCGAGGTCATCCGACGGTCGGCAGCCGCGGCCCCGCAGACCAAATTCCTCGCGTTGAGCGTCTCGGATGCCGCGGACGACGTCGTCACCGTCATCCGGAGCGGAGCCCGTGGCTACATCACCAAGAGCGCATCGGGTGCCGACGTGTCCGATGCAGCCCACCGGATCGCAGACGGTGACGCCGTCTTCTCGCCGCGGCTCGCCGGTTTCGTGCTCGACGCCTTCGGCGCCGTGTCCGGTGAGACCGCTGAAGCTTCTGACGAACTCGACCGGTTGTCCGCACGCGAGCAGGAGGTGATGCGCCTCATCGCCCGCGGTTACGCATACAAGGAGGTCGCCAGCGCCCTGTTCATCTCCGTGAAGACCGTAGAGACCCACGTGTCGAGCGTGCTGCGCAAGCTCCAGCTGTCGTCGCGGCACGAACTGACCGCATGGGCTCTCGAGCGAAAACTGCTCTGAAGCGTCGACACGGCGCAGGTGTTGCGGGCAGAAACTTCACCTCCGGTTTCCCGGATGCCACTAGCCTGACCTCATGAGCACGAATGCCAGCGACGGCAACCCGCCAACCGTCGCCCCTGCCCTCTCCGAGACCCCGAAGGCGATCAGCCCGAAACGGGTCCTGGCCTGGGGGCTCTGGGACTGGGGATCCGCTGCGTTCAACGCCGTGGTCACCACGTTCGTCTTCACCGTCTACCTCACCTCTGATGCGTTCGGTGGGGAGGCGGTCGTGTCAGCTCAGCTCGGCTGGGCACTCGCAGGCGCCGGCCTCCTCATCGCCGTCCTCGCCCCGGTCACCGGGCAGCGGTCGGACAGTTCCGGCCGACGCAAGTTCTGGCTCGCCGTCAACACCTACATCGTCGTCGCCCTCACGGCATGCATGTTCTTCGTCGCACCCGAGCAGGAATACCTCTGGCTCGGTCTGTTCCTCGTCGCCGCCGGCAACGTGTTCTTCGAGTTCGCCGGTGTCAACTACAACGCCATGCTCGCCCAGGTCTCCACCCCGAAGACGGTCGGCCGCGTATCAGGCATCGGCTGGGGACTCGGCTACCTCGGCGGCATCGTCCTGCTGCTCATCGTGTACTTCGGCTTCATCCAGCCCGACGTCGGACTGTTCGGGATCACCGGCGAGAACGGGATGGACATCAGGGTCACCGTGCTCATCTCGGCGATCTGGTTCGGGGTCTTCGCCCTCCCCGTGCTCCTGTCCGTTCCCGAGTACGAGGGCGTCGGCGCGCGCAGGGCGAAGATCGGCTTCTTCGCCTCATACCGCCGACTGTTCAACGACATCAGGAAGCTCTGGGACGAGAGCCGCCAGACCGTCTACTTCCTGCTCGCCAGCGCGGTGTTCCGCGACGGACTCGCCGGCGTCTTCACCTTCGGCGGCGTTCTCGCGGCCGGGTCGTTCGGCTTCTCGGCCGGCGAGGTCATCGTCTTCGCCATTGCCGCGAATGTCGTCGCGGGAATCTCGACCATGACCGTCGGCCTTCTCGACGACAGGCTCGGCGCCAAGCCGGTGATCATGGCATCCCTCATCGGCCTCGTCATCGCCGGTCTCGCCGTCTTCTTCTTCCACGACGGCGGCCAGATCGTTTTCTGGACCTTCGGTCTCGCCCTCTGCCTCTTCGTCGGCCCTGCGCAGTCGGCGTCCCGGTCGTTCCTGGCACGGCTCATACCCGCCGGTCGCGAGGGCGAGGTGTTCGGTCTGTACGCCACAACGGGCCGAGCCGTCTCGTTCCTGGCCCCCACCGCGTTCGCCCTCTTCGTGACCGTCGGCGGAGAACAGTACTGGGGCATCCTCGGTATCGTCCTCGTCATTTTCGTCGGACTTCTGCTGCTCCTCCCGGTCCAGGCGAAGCAGCAATCCCTGAAATAGCGGCCTCACGCCCTGCCGAAAGATAGGATCTCTGCATGGCGGTCACCGACGAAGCAATTCTCAAGATCAAAGAGATGATCATCTCAGGCGAGCTCGGTCCTGGCGACAGGCTGCCGCCCGAGAAGGAGCTCTCCGAACGCCTCGGTCTCTCCCGCAGTTCGATGCGCGAAGCGGTCAAGGCGCTCGAGGTGATCCGGGTCCTCGATGTCCGTCGTGGCGACGGAACCTACGTCACGAGCCTGGAACCCCGGCTCCTCCTCGAGGCGATGTCCTTCGTCGTCGACCTGCACGACGACTCATCGATCCTCGAACTGTTCGCGGTGCGCCGCATCCTCGAACCGGCGGCTGTCGCCCTCGCCACCGGGCACATGACGGATGCCGTCATCACCGAGCTCCGCGCCAGGATCGACTCCGTCGACAACGCCACTGACGTCGAGGGGCTCGTCGCCCACGACCTCGAGTTCCACGGCGCAATCGTCGCCACGGCCGGGAACGCCTATCTCGGCAGCCTGATCGAATCCCTGTCGAGTCACACGGTGCGCGCACGGATCTGGCGGGGACTCACCCAGAAGAACTCGGTGGACCGAACGCTTGCCGAGCACAGGGCCATCGTCGACGCGCTCGAGCGCGGAGACGCGGAACTCGCGCAGGCGCTCACCGTCGTGCACATCTCCGGTGTGGAGCAGTGGCTCAGGGATGCCGTCGGCTGATCCGGGTGAGCGGGTCTAGAGCCCGCGCGCCACCGCCGCCTCGAACTCGACGGCCGAGGAGTCGCTGACATCGTGCTGGAACGCGGCAAGCAGCACTGGCGGCGCCGCGGTGAAGCAGGGCACGTCGCGCAGTGCCAGATCGACGATGTCCGACGGGCTGCGCAGGCTCGCTGCGAGCACGTCTGTGCCACTGCCGGAGACGAGAGCCTGCATCGCGGCGATCTCGGCGAGCCCGTCCCTGCCAGAGTCGTTCAACCGGCCGAGGTACGGTGCGATGTAGCGCGCGCCGATCGTTGCTGACGCGAGCGCCTGCGCCGGTGAGTACACGGCGGTGATCAGCACCGAAGCACCGTTTCTGACCAGCTCGGATGCCGCGGCGAATCCGGTCCGTGTCGCCGGCACCTTCACGACGGCGAGGTCACCGAGGGCCAGGATGTCGTCGGCGTTCGCGAGCATGTCTGCGGTCGTCCCGCCCCAGGTCTGGAAGAAGATCTCTTTCGCACCCTCTGACTCCCACCGCGCGTAGAGGGAGGGGATGTCGTTCACGCTCTTCCCGCCGCGTTCGAGAATGGTCGGGTTCGTCGTGACACCGTGCACGAATCCGGAGGTGAGCAACTCGGCGACCGCATCGACATCGGCGCTGTCGGCGTAGAAACGGGGTTCGGCTGGCATGGGAGCACCTTCGGTTCACGGGGGATCTCGTCCGGGAAGCGTACCAAGTTCCCACCCCGGAAAACCACGCGGCTGGCCCACCTGTCCGCTAATGTAATGACAAGCAACAGGGGACCCGACGAGGGGTTCCCGTGACGGGCGCAACGCCCTGCGAAAGGCAACAATGAGCCAGACACAGTCGTCGGCATCCGCGCCGGGCGGCGTGCTGATCGTCGGCAGCATCACCGCCGACCTCACCACGTTCTCTTCCCGACTTCCTGCACGAGGCGAGACCATCCTCGGCGAGAACTTCACCCTCGTGCTCGGCGGGAAAGGCGCGAACCAGGCTGTCGCCGCCGGGCTGGCAGGGGGCAATGCCCACATGGTCGGCTGCGTCGGCACCGACCTCTTCTCCGATCTCGTCACCGGCGGACTGCGGGATGCCGGCGTGCACATCGACCACGTCCGTACCGTGCCAGGTCCGACCGGGATCGCCCACATCCGCGTCGACGATTCAGGCGAGAACGACATCGTCATGGTGCCGCTGGCGAACTCATCGCTGAGCGAGTCGCAGATCGACACCGCGTTCGACGAGCTCGGCGCCCGCTGCCGGGTGCTCCTGACCCAGCTGGAGATCCCCTGGGCGCTCACCCAGTACGCCGTCCGCAAGGCGCATGACGCCGGGCTGACGGTCGTCCTCGACCCCGCCCCTGCCGCCGCCCTCGACGAGAGCATCTGGCCGCTGGTCGACATCGTCACACCGAACGAGACCGAGGCATCGATCCTCACGGGAATCGCCGTCACCGATCAGGCATCCGCCATCGAAGCCGGCCGCTGGTTCACCGCGAGGGGAGCCACGAGCGCGCTGATCACCATGGCGGCGGCCGGAGCTGTCCTCGTCACCGCGGAGGACGTCGAGACGTTCGACTCGATCCAGGTCGACGCCGTCGACACGACTGCGGCAGGTGACGCCTTCGCCGGCTACCTCGGCGCCTCCCTCGCCGACGGCTACGGGATCACGGATGCCATCCGCCGGGCGATCGCCGCCGGTGCGCTCACCGTGACCCGCCGAGGCGCCTCCCCGAGCCTCCCCCACCGCGACGAGGTCGACGCTCTCGCCGCCTCACAGAAAGCCGTCAGCCGATGAGGAGCTCGAACACCACGATCAACCCGCAGCTCTCCCGGATCATCTCGGAGACCGGGCACACCGATCTTCTCGTCGTCACCGACGCCGGCCTGCCCATCCCCGTCGGATCCGAACGCGTCGACCTGGCCTACCGCCCGGGCGACCCGGCGTTCTTCGACGTGCTCGACACCGTCCTCGCCGAACTCGTCATCGAGGGCGCCATCGTCTCCGCCGAAGTCGAAGAGCGCAGCCCGCAGGTCCTTCAGGGCCTCCGCGACCGGCTCGACCCCCTCGGCGTCACCATCGAACTCATCCCCCACGTGGAATTCAAGCTCCGCACCCATGACGCCAGGGCATTCGTCCGCTCGGGCGAGTTCACCCCGTACGCCAACGTCATCCTCCAGGCCGGCGTGGCCTACTAACGCCCAGGCAGAATCGACCCCAGTGACCCTCGCGACCGACCCAGAACTCGACCGCGGCACCGCCGCGGACATCGACCGGCAGGCTCCAGTGCCGATGTACCACCAGCTCAAACACCGGATCATCGACGACATCGCCAGGCTTGGCCTGCGCCCGGGAGACCTTCTGCCCGGGGAGCACCGGCTCTGCGAGCAGTTCGGAGTGTCGCGCACGGTGGTCCGGCAGGCGCTGTCGCAACTCGAGCACCAGGGCGTGATCGAGCGCGTCAAGGGCAAGGGCACCTTCGTGGCACACCAGAAGACCCCGGAAAGCCTCGTCCACACGCTCACCGGGCTGTACGAAGAGGTCGCCGCCCGCGGCGGCCACGTGCACAGCGACGTCCGCAGGCAGGAGGTCGCCCCGGCCGACGACGAGGTGGCGGATGCCCTCGGAGTCGCCCCAGGCGCCCCCGTCGTCGTCATCGATCGGCTCAGGCACGTCGACGACGAGCCGTGGTCCTGGTCGACGACGTACCTGCCTCACGACATCGGCCTTCTCGTCCTGGAGGACGACCTGCGGGACCAGTCGCTCTACGCGTTGCTCGGGACCCACGGCATCCGCGCGGTCCGCGGCGTGCGTTCAGCGGAGGCCGCGTCTGCGACAGAGGAGCAGGGCGACCTGCTCGGAGTCGGAACCGGCCAGGCCCTCCTCGTGCTTCGAAGCGTCGGTTACGACGAGAACGACCGGCCGATGGAGTTCTTCATCGCGTACCACCGTGGTGATCGCAGCCGCTTCGAGTTCCAGCTCAACGCGTCTCCCAACGACCCCAGCACTGCGTCGCTGCGCCACACCGGGCTGCGTTGATCAACCCGAGACCGGATGCAACCTGTAATTACATGTCACCTGTAATTACAGGTACTCTGTAACTGCAGCATCGCCGCTGCGCCGACCGAGGAGACACCGTGCCGACCTATTCCGCCCTTCCCGTTCCGCCGATGAGCATCCGTTTCGACCCGGCCGGAGGAACGCTCCAGCCGGAGGGACCGACCCTCACCCGTCGCATGTCAGATCTCGAAGGACTGTTCCGCGACCACGCGGCCTGGGAGAAGGCCGTCGCGGACGGCGACCCCGTCGTCTACTCCGTCGTCTCGTCGCGTGTGCCTGAGGTCGAACGCGAACTCCCCCAGTCGATCACGACGATCCAGCCGGGGGCGACCGCAGGCGAGCTCTGGATGACCAAGGGGCACCAGCACCCCAACCACCAGGGCGAGATCTACCTGGGCATCTCCGGTCACGGCGGGTTGCTGATGTTCAACGGCACAGAGACCGAGTGGGTCGACATGACGCCGGGAACGATCGGCTACATGCCGCCTGGCTGGGCACACCGCAGCATCAACGTCGGAGACGAGCCTTACTCGTTCCTCGCCGTGTACCCCGGCGGCGCCGGCCACGACTACGGCTGGGTCCTCGAGCACGGGATGGGCCGCCGTGTTCTCGCCGGGGATTCCGGCGTCGAGTTCGTCGACTACGACGCGAGCTGATCGACATGATCATCGCGCACGACCTCGGGACCACGGGAAACAAGGCGTCGCTGCACACCGACGACGGCCGCCTGGTCAGCGCCGTCACGGTCGGCTACCCCGCTCACTTCGCCGACGGCGGCGTCGCCGAGCAGGACCCTGAGGACTGGTGGAACGCGGTCGTCCAGGCGACGCGCGACCTGATCGCGCGCTCCGACGTCGACCCTGGGCAGGTCACAGGGATGGCCATCAGCGGCCAGATGATGGGCGCCGTCCTCCTTGACTCCGCCTACCGCCCGGTGCGACCGGCGATCATCTGGGCAGACACGCGCTCGAGCGCGCAGACCTCGGCACTGGAGTCCGTCATCGGCCAGGGCCGCGCGTACTCACTGCTCGGGCACCGGCTCAACCCCACCTACTCGCTCGAGAAGATCATGTGGGTGCGCGACAACGAACCCGACGTCTTCGCGCGGGTCGCGCATTTCTGCGTCGCCAAGGACTTCGTCATCCACCGACTCACCGGACGTCTTGCCACAGACCGGTCGGATGCATCCGCCACGAACGCATACGACCAGGGGCGTGGCACCTGGTCGCCCGACATGCTCGCCGCGGCCGGGCTCGACCCCGCCCTGTTCCCCGACGTCCTCGAGTCGACGGAGATCGTGGGCGAACTCACCGCGGATGCGGCGAGCGCCACGGGGCTGAACCGCGGCACCCGTGTCGTGATGGGCGGAGGCGACGGCCCCATCGCCGCGGTCGGCGCCGGGATCGTCGCTCCCGAAGACGGTGCATACGTCTGCCTCGGTACCTCCTCGTGGATCTCCTTCGCCAGCAACACCCCGGTCTACGACCCTCTGATGCGGACCATGACGTTCGACAACGTCGTGCCGGGGAGCTACGTGCCCACGGCCACCATGCAGGCGGGAGGCGCTGCGCTCGCGTGGGTCAACGAGCTGCTCAGCCCTGAGCCGTCCGGCGCCTCACTTTCAGCGCTCGTCGCCGATGCCTCCACGGCGGGTGCCTCGACGAGCGGGCTCTACTTCCTCCCCTATCTCCTCGGCGAGCGTTCCCCGTACTGGAACCCGGATGCCGCAGGCGCCTTTCTCGGAATCGGCAGGCACCACGGGCGGGCCGCCATGACGCGTGCCGTGCTCGAGGGCGTCGCCTTCAACCTGCTCACCTGCATCCAGGCCTTCCGCGAATCCGGCGCGACAGTCGACAGGATCGACGCGATCGGCGGAGGCGCGGCGAGCGACGTGTGGCTGCAGATCCTCGCCGACGTCTGGGGCGTTCCTGTGCGCCGCCGGAGCATCGTAGAGGAGGCGAACAGCCTCGGCGCTGCGGTCACTGCGGCGGTCGGGCTCGGCCTCGTCGACGACTTCGGCGCAGCGCGCGGCCTCTCCGAGGTCACCGCCGAGTTCTCCCCCGACGCCTCCAGGCACTCCGACTACCTCGGCAGGCACCGGGTCTTCCTCGACGGTTACGCCGGGCTCGAAGCGTGGAACAGCGGAAGGACCACGCGCTGATGGCCGTGATCCTCGCCACGAGCAGGTCGTTCTCCTCCGGCTCCCGCGACCTGATTGGTGAGCTCGCCTCCGCGGGCCACACCGTCATCGTCGCCGGATCCGGCCACGACCTCGACGAGCTCCGCCCCGCCCTCGCCGACGCCGTCGCGTGGATCGCGGGGACCGGCCCGGTCACCGCTGAACACCTGGCTGCCGCCCCGCAGCTGAAGGTCGTCGCCAGGTACGGCGTCGGCTTCGAGGCCGTCGACCTCGAAGCAGCGCGCGAGCGCGGCGTCGTCGTGACCAACACCCCTGGCGCCAACAGCAGCGCCGTCGCAGACCACACAATCGGGTTGATGCTCGCCGTACTCCGCGGAACGACCGAGGGCGATCGCCGGGTGCGCGCAGGCGACTGGTCGGTGCTCCGCGGCCGTGAACTCGGGTCGCTCACCGTCGGCATCGTCGGATTCGGACGGATCGGCCAGGGGGTCGCCCGACGACTGTCCGGTTTCGGCTCCAGAGTCGTCGCCCACGACCCGTGGCTGGCAGGCGACGCCATCCGCGCAGCAGGCGCAGAACCCCTCGACGTCGCGTCGATGGCGGCACGGTGCGACCTCGTCAGCCTCCACGCACCGGGCGGAACCGCGATCGTGGATGCCGGCTGGCTGGCATCCGCCCGCCCTGGTCTCGTACTCGTGAACACGGCCCGCCCCGACCTCGTCGATGAGGAGGCGGTCGCCACCGCCCTCCGGAACGGCGTCATCGCCGGATTCGCCGCGGACACTCTCACAGGGGACACGAGCGGCCTCCCCTCCGCGCTGCTGGCGGAGGACATCGCCGACCGGGTCATCGTGACCCCGCATTTCGGCGCTCAGACGGTCGAAGCAGTCGACGGCATGGGTTCGCTCGCCGTCGACAACGTGCTCGCCGTGCTGGGCGGCGCCGCTCCTCCTCATCCCGTCCCGTCGAAAGGCTGAGCATGTCGCTCGAAACCCTGAAGTCCACCCGTGTGCTCGCCGTGCTGCGTGCGCCGTCCGCCGAGAGCGCCATCCGCGCCGCCGACGCCCTGGTCGACGGTGGCGTCACAGGCCTCGAGATCACCTATTCGACCCCGGACGCGCCAGCCGTGATCCGAGCGCTCGACGAGAAGTACGGCGACAGGATCTATCTCGGAGCCGGAACGGTGACCACGGCGCGGGAGGCGGAACGGGCAGCGGATGCCGGTGCACGATTCCTCGTCAGCCCCGGCACACGCGAGTCGCTCACCGCCGCGATGAAGGCCACGGGTCTCGTGGTCATGACGGGCGCGCTCAGCCCCACCGAAGTCATGGCCGCGGTGGAGTACGGGAGCGACGTGGTCAAGATCTTCCCGGCGTCGCTCGGCGGGCCGGCGTACCTCAGAGCCCTTCGGGGCCCATTCCCCGGCGTGCCGCTCATGCCCACAGGAGGAGTCACCCCCGAGAACATCGACGAATGGTTCGACGCAGGCGCGATCGCCGTCGGCGCGGGTGGAGACCTCTGCCCGGTCGCAGCGCTGTCCGGGCAGGACTGGGCGGAGATCACCCGCCGCGCCGAGCTGTTCTCGCGCACCGGGGCATCCGTATGAGCGGACACATGGGATTCGTCGGGGTCAGTACCTCCGGCTCCTCGATCATGAAGATCTTCCCCCGCTGGGCCGAGATCCTCGACCTGCCGACCAGGACCCTCGTCGGGCACGACCTCCCGCTCGACGCCTCGGCCACGGACTACCGCACGCTCGTCGAGCAGATCCGCGACGACCCCGACCACCTCGGCGCCCTCGTCACCACGCACAAGATGGGGCTGTTCGAGGCCGCGAGCGACCTCTTCGACGACCTCGACTCGTTCAGCACCCTCTGCGGCGAGGTGTCGAGCATCTCGAAGCGTGACGGCGCCCTGCTCGGTCACGCCAAGGACCCGATCACCGCGGGACTCGCGGCGAGCGAGTTCCTCCCCTCGGACCATTTCGCATCGACCGGCGCCGAGGTCCTGATCCTCGGAGCGGGCGGCGCAGGGACGGCGCTCAGCTGGTACCTCAGCGAGCGCGACGACCGTCCACGCGCGATCGTCGTGACCGACACGAGCACAGCGAGGCTCGACCACCTCCGCGATGTCCACTCTCGCCGCGGCACACCGGCGGAGCTCATCCGTTACGTCCTGGCATCCGACGCCCAGGTGACCAGGGACCTGCTCGCAGCGCTGCCGGCGTCCAGCCTCGTGGTGAACGCGTCAGGGCTCGGTAAGGACCGGCCCGGCTCCCCCGTCCCCGACGACGCCGCATTCCCCCACGGGGCGTTCGTCTGGGAGTTCAACTACCGCGGAACCCTCGAGTTCCTCGCCCAGGCCAGGGAGCAGGAGTCGGTATCCGACCTCGTGGTCATCGACGGCTGGAGGTACTTCATCCACGGCTGGACGCAGGTGATCGCCGAGGTCTTCGCCATCGACCTCACCGACGCGCTCGTCGAGCGTCTCGCCGAATCGGCGGCGGACGCGCGATGACCAGCGCGCCCGGTCTCGTCCGCACGGTGCTCGGCGACGTACCCGCTCCGGACCTCGGCCGGGTGGACTACCACGAACACCTCTTCCAGGTCTCACCGCTCCTGCCGGGGGACGAACTGACCGACGAGGCAGCGTCGCAGGCGGAGGCCGCGTCATTGCGGTCGAGCGGCTTCGACGCGATGGTCGACGCCACCCCGGTCGGCCTCGGGCGGAACCCGGCAGCGGTGGCGAGGATCAGCCGGGCCACCGGCCTCACGGTCGTGGCGACGACCGGCGCCCACCGGGATGCCCACTACCCGGCGGATCACTGGCTGAGGGACCTGGATGTCACGGCGCTGACGGCACTGTTCCTCACGGACCTGACGGCGGGGATGCCGCACTCAGACGGCTCAGGGGAACGGGCATCCGGCCCCGATGGGACGCCGGTGCGCGCCGGAGTGCTCAAGGCGGGTATCGGCTACTGGAACATCTCGGCGTTCGAGCGGACCGTCATCGACGCGATCGCGGGCGCGCACACCGAAACGGGCGCGCCGGTGATGGTGCACCTCGAATTCTGCACGGCCGCGCACGACGTGCTCGACCTTCTCGAGCAGGGTGGTGTGCCGTCGAACCGTGTCGCTCTCGCCCACGCCGACAGGAACCCGGACGCCGGGCTGCATCTCGAACTGGCCGCCCGCGGCGCGTTTCTCGGCTACGACGGGATGGCTCGGCCCCGCACGCGCACGGATGCCGAGCTACTCGACCTCACCGCGGAGGTCGTCGCGGGGGGCGCCTCGGTGCTTCTCGGCGGCGACGTCGCCCGCAGCACGCGGTACGTTGCGTACGGCGGGATGCCAGGACTCGCGTACCTCGGGCAGCGCTATCTTCCCCGCCTGGCCGATCGGATCGGCGGTGAGGCCGTTCGCGGCATCCTCTCCGACAGCCCGCAACGCTGGCTGGCGTGGGACGGTCACTGATCAGGCCACGAGGCCTTCAGCGGCCAGGTCGCTCCACAACGCATCGGGGATGACCGCAGCCATCCGTTCTGCGTTCTGACGCATCTCGGCCGGGTCCGCCGATCCGACGACAACCGTGCGGACGGCAGGGTCCAGGAGGCTGTACTGCAGCGCCGCGGCCGGGAGCTCCACTCCGTGCGCTGCGCAGACCGCAGCGATCCGCCCGGCCTTCTCGAGCATCGCAGGCGGCACGGGCCCGTATTCGAAGTGTGCGTCTGCACGGGGTTCGGGGGTCGCGAGCAGTCCGGAGTTGAAGACGCCCACGTTGACGATGCCGACACCCCTCGCGAGGCAGAGCTCCGAGAGGGCTGACCGGGCCGGCTGATCCAGCAGGGTGTACCGGTTCGAGACCATCACGAGGTCGATGTCACTGCCGTCGACGGCGGCCTGAAGAATGCCCACGTCGCTCGTGCCGACGCCGACCGCACGCACGAGTCCCTCGTTCCGCAGGGAGGCGAGCGCTTCGAGCGCGCCGGGGATGGCATCCTGCACCCCGTACTGCTCGGGGTCGTGCAGGTAGAGGATGTCGATACGGTCGAGCCCGAGCCGCTCGAGAGAGTCGTCGAGGCTGCGACGGATGCCGTCGGCCGAGTAGTCCCAGACCCTCCGCGCTGTCGCGGGCACGAGGAACCAGGTGTCGTCAGGCTCTCCGGCACGCTCAGGGGTGGGCTCCAGGAGCCGTCCCACCTTGGTGCTGATGAGGTACTCGTCACGTGGTTTGCCGGTGAGGAACTCGCCGATCCGCCGCTCGGACAGCCCGAGCCCATAGTGCGGCGACGTGTCCAGGTAACGGATGCCGAGGTCCCAGACCGTTTCGAGTGTCGCGGCGGCCTGCGCGTCGTCGACGGCCCGGAACAGGTTGCCGAGTGATGCTCCGCCGAATGAGAGGCGGCCGAAATCCATGGGGCTCGCAGGGGTCGTCACTGGGGCGGATCCTTCCGGGTACAGCACAGCCCCTCCCCCGCTCGAACGGGGAAGGGGCCGGGCACTGCAATGGAGCGGTGTTACTTGTAGAGGACGGAAGCGATCTCTTCGTCTTCCATGTTGGTGGCGTCGTACCAGAAGTAGCCGGTGTCGATGACTTCCTCAGGGGTGTCGCCCTGGATGATGTCGTAGGCCGCCTGAACGACCTCCTCGCCGATACCGATCGGGTTCTGGGTGATGGCGCCGGCCATGATGCCGTTGGTGATGGCATCGATCTGGGCCTGGCCGGAGTCGAAGCCGACGACGGTCAGTTCGCCCTCGTCGAGGCCGAGCTCACCGACGGCGTTGACGACGCCGATGGCCGAACCCTCGTTGGTGCCGTAGATGCCCTTGAGGTCCGGGTGGGCCGAGATCATGGCCTTGGCGATGTCAGCCGACTTGAGGTGGTCGCCGTCACCGTACTGGATGTCGACGATCTCGATGTCGGGGTATTCGGCTTCCATCTGCTCGACGAATCCGTCACGACGCTCGACACCGGTGGAGTTGATCTGGCTGTGGCCGACGATCGCGACCTCGCCCTCTCCGCCGATCAGTTCAGCCATGTGGTCGGCGGCGAGTGCGCCGGCGCCCAGGCTGTCGGTCTTAGCGATGCTCTGGCCGTATTCGCTGGAGCAGCCGGCGTCGAACTCGACGATCGGGATGCCTGCCGACTCAGCGGATTCGTACAACGGGATGCAGGCCTCGGGGTCGAGGGCCGCGAAGCCGATGGCATCCGGCTTCTTGTCGATGGCCGCCTGCAGCATCTGCAGCTGGCCATCGATCTCGGTTTCGGCGGCAGGGCCGTCGAAGGTCACTGTCACACCGAGCTCTTCAGCGCGCTGTTCGGCACCGGTCTTGACTGCCTGCCAGAACTGGTGCTGGAAGCCCTTGGACACGAGTGCGATCGTGATGTCGCCGTCGCCGCCTTCGGCGTCGTCGGTCGTTCCGCCGCCGCCACCGTTCGAACAGCCGGCGAGGCTGAGTGCCACCGCGGCCGCGGTCGCGAGGACTGCGACTTTCATACCTGTTTTCATCGAATAACTCCATTGTTCGTTCGGGGCCAGCCGGGGGGCTGACTCGGCCATGCTATTTCGTTCGAGTGACCGTGTGGTGGCGAGAGTACATGTAGATACAAGATCGTTATATCCCTGTAATCCCGCCGATGCAATCGATTTCGCGATCGGCTGGGGAAGAGCAGCCCGGCCTCTCGGGTACTGCCAGCCCTTCCCGGTCTGTGACGGCCTAGGAGACCGACCTCCGCTGCCGGAGGGTGTCGGTGAAGACGGCGATGAGGATGACGATCCCGACCACGACGTTCTGCCACTCGGTCTGGATCGACATGATGCGCAGGCCATTGATGAGCACGCTCATGATGAGTGCACCGATCACGGTGCCCATGATCGAGCCGCGTCCGCCGAGGAGTGAGGTACCGCCGATGATGACGGCCGCGATCGCCTGGAGTTCGTAGCCGACGCCGATCTGCGGCTGGGCCGAGTCGAGGCGGGCGGCGATGACGACGCCGGCGAAACCGGTGAAGACGCCGGCGACCGTATAGACCACGATGAGCCACTTGCGGGTGTTGACACCCGAGAGGCGGGTGGCCTCTTCGTTGCTGCCGATGGCGAAGGTGTACCGGCCGAAGATGGTCTTGCTCAACAGAAGGTACGCGACGATGGCGAGGAGGAAGAGGATGAGCACCGCGTTGGGCAGCCCGGGGATGAGGGTACCGAGTGCGATGTTCTTGAAGCCCTCGACACTGGAGAAGTAGATCGGGCGGACGCCGGAGATGACCAGGGCGAGGCCCTGGGCGATGAGCATCATCGCGAGCGTCGCGATGAACGGCGGCAGCTTCAGAATCGCGATGTTCACACCGTTGATGACACCCATCAACGCACCGGTGAGGATTCCGCCGATCACCCCGACGATGAGCGGCAACTGCATGTTCACGAGGAAGATACCGGTCATCACCGCGGCGAGTGTCATGCCCGTTCCGATGGACAGGTCGATGCCGCCGGTGATGATCACGAACGTCGTGCCGAGCGCGAGGATGCCGATCACGGCCGTGGCCAGCAGGATGCTCGAGATGTTCGACCAGCTGAAGAAGTTGCTACTCGCGATCGAGAAGAAGATCACCAGCACGATGAGCGTGCCGAACGCCAGCGATTGCTGGAGCTTGGCGCGGAGGAAGGACATGGCCCCACCCGACTTCGCCGGAGCGGCGTCCGGTGCCTTCGGCGTCTGTTCGATGACAGGAGATGCGTTCATTGCTCTTACTCTTTCTCGTCGCCCATGTTGGTCGCATAGTCCATGATTTTCGCCTGGCTGGCGTCTTCGTTGTTGAGGATGCCGGTGATGCGTCCCCCGGCCATCACCACGATGCGGTGTGACAGCCGCAGCACCTCAGGAAGCTCGGAGGAGATCATGATGATCGATTTCCCCTGCGCGACGAGGTCGTTGAGCAGCTTGTAGATCTCCTCCTTGGCACCGACGTCGATGCCGCGCGTCGGTTCGTCGAAGATGAGGATGTCGCAGTCCCTGGCCAGCCACTTGGCGATGACGACTTTCTGCTGGTTGCCACCGGACAGGTTCTTGGTGATCTGGTTGATCGACGGCGTCTTGATCCGGAGTGATTCGACGTAGCCGCGGGACTTCTGCTTCCCCTTGCCGGGGCGCATGAAGCCGAGCGGCCCGGTGTAGTCCTTCAGCGACGCGAGCAGAATGTTCGTGTTCACGTCGCGCTCGAGCAGGAGGCCGAGCGCCTTGCGGTCTTCGGAGAGGTAGCCGATTCCGTGCGCGACGGCATCCGCCGGCTGCGAGATCTTCACCTGCTTGCCCTGCACGGTGATCACCGACCCCTCCGAGGGGTCTGCTCCGATGATCGCGCGGGCAACCTCGGTGCGTCCTGCACCCATCAGGCCGGCGAACCCGAGGATCTCGCCGCGGCGGAGTTCGAAGTTGATGTCCTTGAGCAGGTGCCGTGTGCCGAGGGTCTCGACCTTGAGCACGATGTCGTCGTGGGCGTGTTCGCGGGCTTCGGGGCGGGCGCCTTCTTCGATGTGACGGCCGACCATCATCTCGATGACCGTCGGGATGTCGATCTCGTTCTTGTCGAGGCTGCCGATGTAGCGCCCGTCGCGCAGTACGGTCACCCTGTCGGCGATGCGGCGCAGCTCCTCCATCCGGTGGGAGATGTAGATGATCCCCGTACCGTGCTCCTTGAGGCCGGCGATGAGGGAGAACAGCGTCTCGGTCTCTGAGTCGGTCAGCGCCGACGTGGGCTCGTCCATGATCAGGACCTTGGCGTCGAACGAGAGCGCCTTGGCGATCTCCACCATCTGCTGGTGGGCGACGGTCAGTTCGCCGACGCTCTGACGCGCTTTCAGGTGGATGCCCAACCGCTTGAGGAGTTCGTCGGTCTGTTTGTTGAGCTTGCGTTCGTTGACGAAGCCCATCGTGCGCGGTTCACGTCCGATGTAGATGTTCTGGGCGACCGTGAGGTGCGGCATCAGGTTCATCTCCTGGTGGATGATGCTGATACCGAGGTGCTGCGCTGTGCGCGGGCTGTCGATGTCGACCTCTTCGCCCTCGAGGACGATCGTGCCGGCATCCTTCGCGTAGATGCCCGAGAGGATCTTCATCAGGCTGGACTTGCCTGCGCCGTTCTCGCCGACGAGGGTGAGGACCTCACCGCGGTTCAGCTCGAACTGGACGTCCTGGAGTGCCTGCACGCCGGGGAAGCTCTTGCTGATCCCGCTGACCTTCAGCAATTGGGTAGTCACTCATTCACCTACTTCATCGGAGGATGGAACCTGAGGTTCCGGTCATGATGATCATGCCACGGAATTGCTCAAAGATCCGACCAATTTAAGATTTCTCCTCGGCCGGACTACTAGTTGTACCCTAATGTATCTAATTCCGCAGCATCCGAATAGGGTGGATCCAAAACCGGCGTCCCGATCTGGGGCGCTTGTGAAGTGAAAGGACACGATCGTGCTCATTGGCGCACACGCTCTCGTCTTCACCGGCTCATTCGAGCAGGCGGGGTTGACCTTGGCTATCGAAAAGACTAAGCAGGCCGGCTTCGACTTGATCGAAATTCCCCTCATGGACCCGTTCGGCTTTGATCGGATGCTTGCGGCTCGCCTGCTCAAGGAGAACGACCTCGCCGTGAGCGCATCGCTCGGCCTCAGCGAGGCCACCGACCTCACCAGCGACGACCCCGCCGTCGTGGCCGCAGGCGAACGGATGCTCGAGGAATGCATCGACATCGTGCACGCCATGGGAGGCACGAGACTCTGCGGCGTGATCTACAGCGCCATGAAGAAATACATGGAACCGGTCACTCCCTCCGGCCGGGCATCGAGTGCCGCTGCGCTCAAACGTCTGGCCTCCAGGGCCGAGGGCGTCGGTGTGCACCTGTCCCTCGAAGTCGTGAACCGCTACGAGACCAACGTGATCAACACGGGCAGGCAGGCGCTCGGGTTCCTCGACGAGATCGGCCACTCCAACGTCTCGGTGCACCTCGACACGTATCACATGAACATCGAGGAGTCGGACCTCTACACCCCGGTGCTCGATGTCGACTCGCGCCTGGGGTACGTGCACATCGGCGAGAGCCACCGCGGCTACCTCGGCTCGGGCACCGTGGACTTCGGGTCATTCTTCCGTGGCCTCGCCCGCGTCTCGTACGACGGACCCGTCGTATTCGAGTCGTTCTCGTCGGCGGTCGTCAATCAGGACCTCAGCAGGATGCTCGGAATCTGGCGCAACCTGTGGGACGACTCCGACGACCTCGCCGCGCACGCGAACCGCTTCATCCGTGACCATTTGCGTGCGGTGGAGTCGATCAGTCTGCACTAGGCCTCCCCGCTGATCGAGTAGCAAGCGAGCGAAGCGAGGCCGCGCATCGAGATCGGCATCAAAACAGGAGATCGCACGGTTGTCAGGACTTTTCCCCCCGAACTGTCCTGCGAACCGTGTGATCTCCTGATATCCGTGCGAGTGCATCACCATCGCACAGGGGCAGAGCCCCCGCACAAGGATGCCTGCTGTCCTTGTCCCGGGCTCACCGACCGCGGTCGGGTTCGGGTCCTGGCTACAGCCCGTCGGCCACCGCGGCCGTCACCTGCAGCCACGCCTCACGTGTCTTCGGGTCGAGCAGGTCGACGTTGAGCGGGCCACCGCTCTGGAATCCCGGGTCGTACGGCACCTCGAGCACGACCCGGGTGAGCGCGGCGAAGTGGGCGTGCAGGCGCTGGGAGAGTTCCGGCTGCACGGTGTCTCCGGGTGACGACAGGATCGTGACGGCCTTGCCGACCTTGTCCTGATGACCCTTCTGGCGCAGTCCGTCGAGCAGCCAGGCGGCACTGGCTGCTGTTTCCTCGTTGACGGTCGTGACGACCACGAGCTGATCCGCGGCCTCGACGGCAGCCTCCCAGTTCGACGCCCTCATGTTGTTTCCGGTGTCGATGACGAGCACCCGGTAGAAGCGGCTCAGCGTCGAATGGAGGCTCCTGAACGCGGCGGCGTCGATCGTCGACGACGCGGCGGCATCCTCGTCCGAAGCCAGCACATCGAACTGCGCATCACCCTGCGCGCGCACGTAACTGTCGAGGTAGCCGACCCTCGCCGACTTCACGTCGGCGAACCGGTCGAGGTCGCGGAGCAGGTCGACCGCTGTGTTCGAATGGCGCGACGGCTGCGCCCGCCAGCCGAGCGTGCCGCGGGTCTCGTTGTTGTCCCACGCCAGGGTGGACCCTCCTCGATGCGTGCCGAAGGTCGCGGCGAGCAGCAGCGTCGCCGTGGTCTTGTGCGCCCCACCCTTGGGATTGAGCACGACGATGGTGCGCGGGCCCTTGAGGCTCCGCTGCACCCGTTCGATCGCATCACGGTGCGCGCGCTCGGCCTTGCCGGGTTTCGGCGAGATGAGCCCGCCGGTGATGCGCGTGATGAGCCCTTGCCAGCCCTTCTTCGCCGGGCCGACGGATGCCGATGGCCGCGACTGCAGGAAATCGTCGAGGGTCGGCGCCGAGTCGTCGGCATCACCGGCCGCGACGGCGGGGGGCGAGAACGTCTGAAGGCCGGCTACGGGAAGGTCGGGAACCGGGGCCGCGTTCTCTGGAGCTGCGGTCGGTGCGAATTCGGTGGACCGTTCCGCGCCGAGTGTCGGATCGGTTCCGGCGGTGCCCGCTGAGTCAGAGACCGGGAAGCCACCGGCGCCATGGGGAGCCGGGTCGTTGAGTGGTTCGTCCCGGTCGCGGCCCTGATGTGGCTGGTTGTCGGCGAATCCGAGCGCCGCTTCGAACGACTGGAACGTCGATCGTCTCGTCGGCGCCGAGACGAATCCGTCTGCGGGATCCGACGGGGTGAGGAGGTCGTCGAACCCGAATGGAGGTGGCGGGATCAGGGCAGGTTCCACCGACTGGGCCTGATTGTCGGGCCGGGACTCGTCGTCCGATTCAGGCTCCGAAGAATCGACGGGCACGGGGGTGTCGTCACCGAGCCGCCAGACGCCGCTCTCGGTGTCATCGCCGTCAGCGTCGTCGACCGGAGCGTTGTCGACCGGAGCGTCGTCGCTGCTGTCACCCACGAAAGGATGACCGCCGCTGTCTCCCTGGTTCGCCCCAGGGCCGTGGGCGTCATTATCCGATGCCTGGTCGGCGCGATCGGAACCGTCGTCGCCTCCGTGGTTCTGGTCGGAGCCGTCGTCGGAGTCGTCATCGGTGCCGACATCAAATCCGGGGTTCCCAGCGGAAGCCGGGTCCACGCCGAAGCCGGCGTCTTCGTCGACCTCGCCCGCGACATCCGAATCGTCATCATCCGAATCGTCATCGTCGGAGCCGTCATCGGCATGTGACACATGCGACCCATGAACGTCGCCGTCGCCCACTGCGGCATCCGCCAGGATGACGGGCCCGTCGGAGTCGACCGAACCGTTGGGGTGGACGATCAGCGGGTAGATGCCGTCAAGGTCCGTCGTTGCGACCCGCACCGGGCGGTCGCGCTCGACGGCCACCTCGGTCACGCGGGCGATGATCGCCGCCCGCACGCCCTCGATGTCGTCGGCATGGACCTGCGACGTGTCGCCGTCGACGGACACTTCGCCCGTGCCGTCAGCACGGACAAGGGCAGTGATGTGTGGCTCATTCGACATGTCTGACACGTCTGGTCACCGTTTCTCTCCGTGGCCGGTTGGCGCCCTCCCGGCGTTTCCGCGACCATTTCACGAGTACCAGTATCGCGTGTGCCGCGTTCGGGGGCGCAATCCCCTTGCAATCAGGCGGATTCGTGTCCGACGAGTCCCTTACGCACGATCACGCAACCGTACTTGCGGGTCTCCCCCGTGCGGATGATCACATAGGCGTCTTCGGCGTCGTCGTAGAAGTCGAAACGGTCGACGAAACGCACATCGGATTCCGTGACACCCGCGGCCGTGAGCAGTTCCTTCTGCACGTCGAGCACTGTGCCGTCGGCGGAGGTCATCAGGTCGACGGCGGGGCTGTCGTCGAGCGGCAGCACGCTGCGCACCGCTTCGAGCACCTCAGGCGACGTGGTCCCCGGCAGCGTGACCAGTCGTTCGGCGAGCCGGGATGCCGGGAAGTGCGCGTCGACGATGATGACGGTGTCGGAGTGCCCCATCTCGTCCAGGTGCAACAGCAGTTCGCCGGTCAATAGGGGGTTGATGCCCTGCAGCATGTGGCTCGTTCCTCTCGATTGGTGATCGTGATCATCGGATGCCGTACACCCGGGCGGCGGTCCCGCCGAGGATGGCATCCTGCTCGGTTGTGCTGAGTTCGGCGATGAGCGCGCTCATGACCTCCCAGGTCGGCTGGTAGCCGCCGGCCGGGATCGTCATCGGCCAGTCGCCGCCGTGCATCAGCCGGTCTGGTCCGAACGATTCGAGCGCCAGCTCGAACACCTTGCGAAGCGCGTCGACGGTGAACGGCTGGTCGGGGCGACGCAGCGACGACAGCTTGCCGACCGTGTTCGGGTGCGCCGCGAACCGGGTCATGCTCGCCTGCCAGTCGGCGAAATCGTCGTGCCCACGCGGCGGCTTCGCCAGGTGGTCGAGCACGAGGGTCAGTTCGGGCAGGTCGCCGGCCAGCCGTGCAGCCGCATCGAGGTGACGCGGCCACGCGTCGTGCACGTCGAAGGCCAGCCCTCGCCTGGCGACCTCGGCCAGCGAAGCGCGCACGTCGGGCAGGTCGAGGAATCCGTCACGCGGGTCGTCGTTGAGCAGATGCCGGATGCCACGGAATTTCGGATGCCGGGTCCACACGTCGAGGTCGCGGCGCGCAGCATCCGTCGAATCGAGCTGCACCCAGCCGACGACGCCGAGCACCCACTCGTGGGCGTCGGCCGTGTCGAGCATGAACTGCGTGTCGATGCGGGAGTCCTCGGCCTGGACGAGGATCGCACCGTCCATACCCGCACGGCGGAGCTCAGGCTCGGCCTGCTCCGCGGACCAGCTGGCGTACAGCGGGCCGAATTGCGGTCCGAGCCAGCCGTACTCCGAAACGGTCAGGTCCCAGAGGTGCAGGTGCGCGTCGATGCGCAGCGGAGCGTTCATGCCGGGATGAGCCCTCTCTCGGTGAGCGTCGACCACAGGTCGTCAGGGATCGTCTCCATCATGCGCGCGGCGTTCTGGCGAAGCTGTTCGGGTTTGCTTCCGCCGACGACGATCGAGCGGACCGTGTCGTCGCGGAGCGTGTACTGCAGGGCAGCGGCCGGGAGCGAGACGCCGAACTCACGGCAGACCTCGGCGATCGACTGCACCCGTGCGAGAACGGGTGCGGGTACACCGCCGTATTCGTACCTGGCGTCGGCGCCAGGGTTGTCCGTGGCGAGCAGCCCGGAGTTGAAGACGGACGCGTTGACGATCCCGACTCCGTTCACCCGGCAGGCCGGGATCACGTCGGCGAGTGCCGGCTGTTCTGCGAGGGTGTACCGGCCGGCGACCATGAGCAGGTCGAGTGCCCCGGTGTTGGCCGAGGCGAGCAGGGCGTCGGTGTCCATCGATCCGACGCCGATGGCACGCGTCATGCCCTGGTCGCGGAAGTGGGCGAGCGCAGGGACGGCTTCGTCGAGCCCGTCACGCAGACTGTTCCGTTCGGGGTCGTGAAGATAGAGGATGTCGAACCGGTCGAGACCGGTGCGTTCGAGCGAATCCTCGACGCTGGACCGGATGCCGTCGGCCGAGAAATCCCAGACCCGCCGCTTGTCGGCAGGGACGGCGAAGTCATTCTCCATATCGAGCTCCGCCGCGCCCTCCGGGTGGTCTTCGAGCAGCCGGCCGACCTTGGTCGAGACGACGAACTGATCACGCGGCTTGGTGGCGAGGAACGCGCCGAGGCGCCGCTCGGACAGCCCGAGTCCGTAGTGCGGGGCGGTGTCGAAGTAGCGGATGCCGACATCCCACGCCGACTGCAGGATCTCCCACGCGTCGTCGTCGCTGAGCGCGCGGAACAGGTTGCCGACGTTGGCGGCGCCGTAGCCGAGCCTGGGCAGGTGCAGTTCGCTCATTTGCCGAAAGCGTACTCGGCCCGGCTGGCCGCGTGCATCTCCATACCGTTCCCTGGCGCGATCGGCGCCTGGTACGCCCCGTCCTTCATGTCGACCGGGGTGACGAAGTGCTCGTGCAGGTGGTCGACGAATTCGATGACACGGCCGTCGTGGGAACCGGAGACGGCGACGAAGTCGAACATCGACAGGTGTTGCACAGCCTCACACAGCCCGACCCCGCCGGCGTGCGGGCAGACCGGAACACCGAACTTCGCTGCGAGCAGCAGGATGGCGATGTTCTCGTTGACGCCGGCGACGCGGGAGGCGTCGATCTGGAGCACCTGGAGGGCGTCGGCCTGGAGGAACTGCTTGAACATGATCCGGTTCGCCATGTGCTCACCGGTGGCGACGGGGATCGGGGCGACACCGCGGGCGATGGCGGCGTGGGCGAGGATGTCATCAGGACTGGTGGGCTCTTCGATCCACGCGACGTCGAACTCCGCGAGCCGGGACATCCATTCGATCGCTTCGTCGACGCCCCAGCGCTGGTTCGCGTCCGTGCCGATGCGGATGCCGGGTCCGACGGTTTCGCGGGCCAGTCGCATCCGCCGGATGTCGTCGTCGACGTCGCCGCCGACCTTGAGCTTGATCATGCTGAATCCGTCGGCCACGGCTTCCTTCGCCAGGCGGACGAGTTTCTCGTCGCTGTACCCGAGCCAGCCGGGGGTGGTCGTGTATGCCGGGTATCCGGTGGACAGGAGTTCGGCTTCGCGTTCGGCTCGCCCTGGGACCGACGCGCGAAGGATCTCGAGCGCGTCATCGGGCGTGAGCGCGTCGGTGAGGTAGCGGAAGTCGACGAGTTCGACGATCTCCTCCGGGCTCATCCGTCCGAGCAATTGCCACAGCGGCAGGCCGGCACGTTTGGCCTTGAGATCCCAGAGTGCGTTCGCAACGGCGCCGATGGCCATGTGCATGACGCCCTTCTCCGGGCCGAGCCAGCGCAGCTGTGAGTCCCAGACGAACTCCCGCCACGTGGCGCCCATGTCGGCGAGCAACTCTTCGGCACTGCGGCCGACGACGTGGCCGGCGAGCGCCTGGATGGCGGCGACCTGCACGTCGTTTCCGCGTCCGATGGTGAAGACGAAGCCGTGCCCTTCGAGACCGTCGTCGGCGTCGGTCAGGATCCGGACGTACGCCGCGGAGTAGTCGGGGTCGAGGTTCATGGCGTCGGAACCGTCGAGAGATGTCGACGTCGGGAAGCGGATGTCGCTGGTTTCCAGCGCGGTGATGGTGCTCACGGAAATGATCTCCTTGGTCGGCTTCCTCACCCTAAACATCCGATGTATAGAATGTCAATCACGAACACGTGTCGCTGATCTCGGCTCAGGCATCGGGATCCGCGGCAGAATAGTTCAGACGTTCCACCGCCGGGGCTTCTCGATCGGGCGCGAACGCTGGACACCGAGACAGAGAGTTGCCGCATGAAATTCGCTCGACTGGGCCCGATCGGCTCTGAGACCCCCGTCGTTCTCCACGACGACTCGTATTTCGACATCTCGTCGATCACCAGCGACGTGGACGGTGTTTTCCTCTCATCGGACGGGGTCGAGCGCGTGCGTACTGCGGTCGCCGATGGGTCACTCCCCGAACTCGACGGAGCGGCTGATCTGCGTATCGGTGCGCCGATCGCGCGCCCGAGCGCCGTCATCTGCATCGGCATGAACTACGCGGCCCACGCCGCCGAGTCGGGGTCGGCGCCGCCCGAGATCCCGATCATGTTCATGAAGACCCCGAACACTGTCGTCGGCCCGAACGATTCGGTCGAGATCCCCCGTGGAAGTACGAAGACCGACTGGGAGGTCGAACTCGGCGTCGTGATCGGCAAGCGGGCGTCGTACCTGGACTCCCCCGACGAGGCGGGCGACTACATCGCGGGCTTCGTCACCGCCAACGATGTTTCGGAGCGCACGTTCCAGCTCGAGGTCTCGGGCGGCCAGTGGTCGAAGGGCAAGTGCGCGCCCGGCTTCAACCCCACAGGGCCATGGCTCGTCACGCCGGACGAGATCGACCACGGCAACCTGCGCCTGACGAGCTTCGTGAACGGCGACGCCAGGCAGGACTCGTCGACCGTCGACCTCATCTTCGGTGTCAACTACGTCATCTGGCACCTGAGTCAGTACCTGGCGCTGGAGCCAGGAGACCTCGTCCTCACCGGCACACCTGAGGGTGTCGCACTGTCCGGCCGGTTCCCGTACCTCGCAGACGGTGATGTCGTGGAGATCGAGATCGAAGGTCTCGGCCGCCAGAGGCAGCAATTCGTCGCGCACCCAGCCGACCGCGCATCCGCAGACCACTAGCTAGGAGCAACCCCATGCCAGAGTTCGACAACCTCGTCGCCGTCGTCACCGGTGGCGCTTCAGGGATCGGCGCCGCAATTGCGGACCGACTCTCCGGGGCCGGAGCACAGGTCGCGGTGTTCGATCTCAACCCGGCCGATGCCGACCCGGTGCACTTCGCGATCGAAGCCAACGTCGCCGATCGTGCCTCCGTCGACGCCGCCGTCGCCGCAGTCGTTGAGAAGTTCGGCCGAATCGACATAGTGGTCAACAACGCAGGCATCGGAGCCCAGGGCACGGTCGCCGACAACGACGACGCCGAGTGGGCGCGGGTGTTCAGCATCAACGTCACCGGCATCGCCCGGGTGTCGAGCGCGGCGCTGCCATGGCTGCGGAAGTCGCCGTCAGCGGCGATCGTCAACACCTCGTCGATCGCTGCGACGGCCGGCCTCCCCGCCCGCGCGCTCTACAGCGCGTCGAAGGGCGCCGTGCTGGCACTCACCCGCGCGATGGCCGCCGATCACCTGCGCGAAGGCATCCGTGTCAATGCGGTCAACCCGGGAACCGCGGACACCCCGTGGATCGGACGTCTGTTGTCGAGCGCCGCCGATCCGGAGGCGGAGCGTGCCGCGCTCAACGCGCGCCAGCCGCACGGGCGCCTCGTTGCGGCGTCCGAGGTCGCCGACGCCGTCGCGTACCTGGCCAGCCCGCGCTCCGGGTCGACCACGGGCACCTCCATCGCGGTCGACGGCGGCATGCAGGAACTCCGCCTGCGCCCGGAGTAACCGGACACGCCGTCCGCCCGCGTTCCGCGCTGGGCGGACGGTCTGGCAATCGCGCCCCTGTCCCCGGCAGACTGGGACGATGACCTCACAACTGCAGAAAGCCGAACTACTCAACCGTCTCCACGCACCGGGCGACCCCCTGATCGTCACGAACGTCTGGGACGCCATCAGCGCGAAGATCGTTTCCGAAGCGCCCGGCGTCACCGCCCTGGCGAGTGCGTCGCACTCCGTCTCCTTCGCCCACGGCGTCTCAGACAACGAAGGCCTCTCCGTCGACGAGGCGATTCGCGCCGCGCGGATCATCGCAGGCGCGGTCGACCTGCCTGTTTCGATCGACTTCGAGAAGGGCTACGCCGCGGATGCCGCCGGTGTCGGCGCCAACGTCCGTCGCCTGATCGAGGAATCCGGTGCTGTGGGCATCAACATCGAGGACTCGCTCGCGTCGGCGACCGGCCCACAGCGCGACATCGACTCGTCGGTGGCCCGCGTGGCTGCCGCTCGCGGTGCCGGCGACGCCACAGGCATCCCGCTCGTCATCAACGCCCGCGTGGACACGCTCGTGAGCGGTGGAACCTGGGATGACGCCGTCACGCGCGCCAACGCCTACCTCGACGCCGGTGCTGACGTCATCTTCTTCCTCGGCCTGAAGGACGAGGACCTCGTGAAGCGTGCCCTCGATGAGGTGAACGGCCGGATCTCGACCATCGGCGGTTTCGGCGGAATCCCGTTGCAGCGTCTCGCCGACCTCGGGATCTCACGCGTCAGTTTCGGCCCGCAGACGATGGGCCTGGCCCTCGCCGCGCTGCAGCGCGCCGCGACGACGCTCACTGCATTGGGTGAGTTTCCTGAGGACCTGCGCTTCACGTTCGACCTGTAGCCGGCCGACGCTCGCGAGCGTGCGGCAGCAGTAGTGCCCTCTCAGACACGCACGACGGACCCGCCCGCCCGTTTGCGGGAGACGGCGTCGACTGTGGCCGCCAGGATGAGAACGCCGCCGGTGACCGCGTAGTTCACGCCTGCGGGCAGGTTGAGCAGCCCGAGCCCGTTCGTGATCACGGCGATCACCAGGGCACCGATCGCCGCATGGAGGAGACGACCGCGCCCTCCGAAGAGGCTGACGCCACCGACGACCGCCGCCGCGACACCGCTCAGGACGAGGTCGCGACCGGCGGCGGCGTCCACCGAGCCCACCTTGCTGATCGAGAAGAGGCCGGCGACCACCGCGAGCGTCGAGCACACGATGAACGCCGTCCAGCGGACCATGACGACCTTGATGCCGGCTCGCCGTGCGGCCTCCGCGTTGCCACCGATCGCGTAGATATTGCGCCCGAATTTGGTGCGGTCGAGCACGAACGTTCCTGCCCACAGGATCACGAGCACGATCGGCACCACGATGGGCACGCCCTGGACAGCACGGATGGACTGCCCGCGATCCTGGTTCAGGATGAACACAACGGTGCCGCCGAGCAGGGCGATGACGCCGAGCTTGATCCAGACGAGCGCGATGGTGCGGTTCAGCACACCGGCGCGGGACCGGCGGGCCCGGTCCCAGAACGACGTTGCCGCCGACACCGCGAGAATGACGACAAGCATGGTCCAGCCCGCCCATGGCGGCATATTGCGGTTCTGGATGGCGAGGATTTCGGGGATCTGCACGCGATACAGGCCGCCGGCCCCGATGATCATCAGTTCAACACCCTGCAGACCGAGGAACAAGCCGAGGGTCACGACGAATGATGGAATACCGACCCTGGCCACGAAGAAACCGATGAACGTGCCGATGGCGATGCCTAACCCGAATGCGATCGCCAGCGCCAGGACCCAGTTCACGCCCTGCACGTTCACGAGCACGATGAAGAGACACATCGTGACACCGGCCGTGACACCGGCCGAGAGATCGATCTCACCGAGGAGGATGACGAAGACGAGCGCCATGCCGAGCATGACGAGCGTCGCGGCCTGGGTCATGAGGTTCGCGAAGTTGCGCTCGGTGAGAAAGACCGGGCTGAGTATCGAGAACAGGATGCTCAGGACGATGAAACCGCCGACCGCGGGGAGCGCACCCATTTCGCCGCCGCGCACACGCTGGGCCCAGGCACGCACCTGGTCGGCGACGCCACCCTCCTGACCGCTCCCGATCTGGTGGCTCTGGTCCGGAACCGGCATGGACCCTGAGTCTGGGATCTTCTGCTGCACGCTCATGGCGTCACTCCTGCCGGGATCTTCGTTCCGGTGATGTAGCCGACGACCTCGTCGCTCGTCGTGTCCTTCGTCTCGATGGATGCGACCATCTGACCGAGGTACAGCACGTTGATATGGTCCGCGACGGCGAACACGTCGACGAGGTTGTGGCTGATGATGATGACGGCGACGCCCTGCTCAGCCAGTCGCCTGACGAGGTTGAGGACCTGCTCCGTCTGCGCGACGCCGAGGGCGGCTGTCGGTTCATCGAGGATGACTACACGCGCCTTCTTCAGTACGGCGCGGGCGATGGCGACCGTTTGTCGTTGCCCTCCGGAGAGGGACAAGACCTTCTGCCGCACCGACGTGACGGTGCGCACCGACAACGAGCGGAGGGTGTCTGACGCGTCGCGCTCCATGCGGCCTTCGTCGAAGGTGCCGAACTGTGTCTCCTCACGACCGAGGAACATGTTCTGCACGATGTCGAGGTTGTCGCAGAGTGCGAGGTCCTGATAGACGACCTCGATCCCCAGGCGCGCGGCATCCCGCGGCGTGTGAAGGGCGACCTCTTCGCCGTCGAACGTCACCGTTCCTTCATCGTACGGTTGCACGCCGGCGAGGCCTTTGATGAGTGTCGATTTTCCGGCACCGTTGTCGCCGACGAGTGCGGTCACCTTGCCGGCGTACGCTTTCAAGCCGACGCCCTTGAGGACGCTGACAGGTCCGAAGCTTTTGACCACTCCGGAGAGTTCGATAAGCGGCACGTCCATGTCCGGCTCCCTTTCACACGACATTTTGTCCCCGCTCAGTGTGCACGCGGTCACGAGCACTGAGCGAGGGGTGGGGTGAGGTCCGGGCCGGCCGGATGGCACAGCCCGGACCCCACATCCGGATGGTTACCCGCTGACGCCGTACTTCTCACACGCGGCTGCGACTTCGCCCGCGCAGAGCTCGGTGGCATCGGCGTCGCCTGCGTCGACGACAGTGACGACTTCCTCAGGCCCGACGAGGATCGGGGTGACCGCGATATACGGCGTTCCGTCCTCGAGTTCCTGGTCGGCCTCCGGAGTCTCGCCCTCGAGGAGCTTGCCCGCCAGGTCGATCGCCGCGTCGGCCTCGAGTTTGATCGGCTTGTAGACCGTGGCGGTCTGCTTTCCGAGGAGGACGTTCTGCAGGCCGGCTACCGAGGCATCCTGCCCGGAGACCGGAACCGTGAGGCCGTTCTTGTCGAGGATGGTGATGACCCCAGCCGCGTTGGTGTCGTTGGCGGCCCAGACGGCGTCGACCTTGCCTCCGAGCGAGGTGAGAGCCTGTTCGAAGTTGGTCGCCGACTTGTCACCGTCCCAGATGCCCGGTGGTTCAGCCGCCGGCGTGATGCCCGCAGCTTCCATGACCTCAGCGGCGCCGTCGTGGAACATCTTGGCGTTCCCGTCTGAAGGATCGCCACCCATGTAGACGACCACGGCGCTGGCCGGGTCCTTGCCAGCGGCTTCAAGCCCGTCAAGGACCGACTGGCCCTCGAGGCGCCCGACTTCGACGTTGTCGAATGACACGTAGTAGTCGGCACCAGCGATCGGGCGGTCATACGCGATGACCGGGATGCCTTCTGCCTTGGCCTTCTCGGCGACGGCGCCACCCGCACCGTTGTAGTCGACGAGCAGCATCACTCCGCAGCCCTTGGTGAGTTGCTGATCGGCGATGGTGGCGTACTTGTTGGTGTCGCCCTGGGCGTTCTGGATGTCGACCTCGTATCCGGCGGCTTCGAGTCCGTCCTGGAGATATGGTCTGTCGTTGTTTTCCCAGCGTGGAGAGGACGAAGCATCGGGGAGGATCACACAGGCACGCGTCGCTTCCGCGTCGCTCCCGCCGTCTCCACCCCCGTTGCCGCCGCCGCCACCGGAAGAACAACCTGCCAGCAGCAGCGCCGAGATCCCGGCGAGTGCGGCAGCGGAGACAAATGAAGAATTCTTCACGTCTCTACCCTTCTGTGAGGTGAGGTGAACCCCTCCTGGTGCCCCGTCGTCGTTGGCGGCCGCTTCTCGATGATGACAGATCCTCACCTTTCTGGGTAGAGGCGTCTGGTAACGGAATCACTGCGATGAGAGCGCTCCACCTGGCCAGCGCCGTTTGCTCATCGCCTCCGATCGGAGGTTGGGCTAACGGATCCGCTTGCCCTCGTTGTGCTCATTGAGCACCCAGGTCGCACCCTCGTCTTCAGACACGAAGCTCTCCCAGATGTATGAGGCATCCGTGATCTTCGAGAAGTTCCAGCGGATCAGCAGCCCGTCGTTGCGGGTTCCGTCCTGGCGGATGCCGTCACGCTTGTGAGCGGTGGCCACCAGGTGGGCGTACTCCCCGCGCTGCGGTTCGAAGTAGCTGACCCGCCATGCGCCCATGTCGCGGTCATAGACGCGCACGGCCGTGCCGATCGCGTCGTAGCCGCCGTCCTCACGGGGATGCAGCGCGACATCCTGAACGGCTTTGCCGTCGAGGATGAACGACATGATCCAGAGAAAGTCGGACTCGTGCCAGTGGCCGGTCGTCTCGTCGAGACGGCGGGAATGCACCGCCCAGCTGCCGACCATGCGGCCGAACCGGGACATGCGGGTGGGGTACTGCGTTGTTGCGGCATCCGAGATGAGGGCATCGGCGAAAGGGAGGTCGGCGGGGTCACTCATGGCGGTGGCCTTTCTTCTAGCTGCCGGGACTTCCGACGTCGACGACGCCGACGTCTGTGCGGTGGAAGTTCTGGAACGACCGAGATGCCGTCGGGCCGCGTTGCCCCTGGTACCTGGAGCTGTATTCGGCCGATCCGTACGGCTTCTCTGCCGCCGAGCTCAACTGGAAGAAACAGAGCTGGCCGATCTTCATGCCCGGCCAGAGCTTGATGGGGAGCGTCGCGACGTTGCTGAGCTCCAGGGTGACGTGTCCGCTGAAACCGGGGTCGATGAACCCGGCGGTCGAGTGCGTGAGCAGACCGAGCCGGCCGAGCGAGCTCTTGCCCTCGAGCCGAGCCGCGATGTCGTCTGGCAGGGTGATCTGCTCGTAGGTCGAGCCGAGCACGAACTCGCCCGGGTGCAGGATGAATGCCTCGTCCGGCCGGGTCTCGATCAGGTGGGTGAGCTCCGGCTGGTCTTCGGCCGGGTCGATGTATGGGTACTTGTGGTTGTCGAACAGACGGAAGTACCTGTCGAGGCGCACGTCGACACTCGAGGGCTGGACCATCTCGGTGTGCGACGGTTCGAGACCGATGCGCCCGGATGCCAGCTCAGATTTGATATCGCGATCGGAGAGAAGCACGGGGTCAGTTTATCGGGGAAGCCCTTGCTAAGATTGCGAAAGTCGCTCGGTGACTTTGATCTCCGGGTGTCGCGCGGATGTAGTTCAATGGCAGAACTTCAGCTTCCCAAGCTGATAGCGCGGGTTCGATTCCCGTCATCCGCTCTCTTCAGCCCTCGGTTCGGCCTTTGGGGTCGCGCGCGCAGCCACTTTAGTTTTCCACGTCAGATGAGACCTTTCGCACGCGACGTGAGAGTTACCGGGTGGGCGGCCCCAATTCCGCCACCGGACGAATCCGGTGGCGGAACGCTCAGTCCACCGGAAGGAACTGGGTGGAAATGACCCAGTCCGACGCCTTGTGCGCGACTTCGTTCGCGAATCCCATCGAGAAACGAACGTGGAGCCCGAGCCAGACTCGTGCGTTCATCGCATCCTGGTCCCAGGCATCGGTGCTGTCGTAGTGCCTCGTCGTCGTCCCGTCCACCAGGGCGGGTATGTCGATGTCGAGAGTATTCTCGCCGAACAGGTAGCCGAAGACGTTGGTGGTCGAGCCGGTCACGCAGGCGTGCCCACTTGCATAGTCGGAGTAGGGCGGAGTCTGAACCATAGGCGTCCACGTTGGGTCAGCCACGGTTGCATCGTTGCCGTCTGTGTCCGCCTCGCGGATCGCAGTGATCGGGCGCCAGGTGGGAACGTCGAATTTCGCGCGCCAGCACGTGATCAATGCGTCGGCGTTCGACGTTCCCAGCAGCGCGAACGCTCGTGCGCTGTCGACGATGTTCAGCCCCCGTCGTGTCACAGCGTCGCGCAGGGCCGCGTGATACTGCGGTACCGGGTTGGCGCTGAAGAACCGGGCGATCTCTGTCTGCACGTCGTTCCGCGCTGAACCGGTCAGCGAACCGTATGCTTTCACCTCGGCGAAATCCGCAGCGTACGCCTCGCTGTCGAGCGGGTACGGCGTGGGGAGGTCGAATTGCGTTGCCGACTCGAGCGCCAGCGGGCGTACGAAGCCCAACCACGGAACCGCGAAAGGTAGGAAGCCATCCGGGGTGGGACGCCAGATTCCAGGGGCGGGTTCGACATCGAACGTGATCGGGGCCTTGAGCCCGTCCCCGTACCGCGAACGGATGAGGGATGCCGCGGCTGACGCCCCAGCCACGATCCCGCGAGCGAGCGCCTTGTTTTTTGGCATTTCGGACAGTGTCTTCAGATAGTCGGCGCGGAGTGCCCGTGCCGAGCTGGGGAAGTAATAGCGGAGCACGCCGTATGCCGCTGTTGCGGCCGCGGCCTCGACCGAGGCGTGGCGATGAGCCCGTCGCTGTGGGTTGTACGGCTCGTATCCGCCTTTGATCGCCACGACAGCGTCGTACACGGCGATGGAGATATAACCGAAATACAGGTTGGACGACGGGGCAGGAGTCGCGTTCTCCGTGAAGATGGTGCGGGCGGCGATCGCGTCCCATTGAGTGATGACCGCCGCGTCGGCCACGGCCGGAGGTTTTGCCTCGGCCGGTGCGTCGAAAGTAACGGGGGTCAGGACACCGACGGTCGCGACGGTCGCGAGAATCAGAACCCGCAAAGACTTGAGAAACATGGTGAACCTCCAACGGTTTTTTGTGGAGGGCTTGCACGTGAAGAGGGTGCGCTCGAGCCGGGAACGGGTGCAGGCTTTTGACGAACAAGCTCTGCTGCAGCCGAGTATGGCCCGTCCGTTCCGGTGCCGCAAGGAGTCCGCCGGGGAAAATTCTGGGCGGGCGTGCGGTGGCTTCAGTCGTAACGAGAGAGGATGTCATCGGTAGCGAGAAAGACCCTCTGTCTTATCCGGAGTACGAAAACTAGGGTTATCTACACTTCGTGTCTCACCTAGATTGCGGACTGACACCTATGACCAGTACATCTTCGGTACGGATCGTTCTCGACTTCATGCGCGCCTTCCACGAACAGGATCGCTCGGCGGCAGCAGCGCTCATGAGCGACGACTTCGTGTTCACGAGTCCCCAGGACGACCACATCGACAAAGCCGCCTGGCTCGAACGGTGCTTCCCCTCGGCCGATCACTTCGACAGCCCCGGTTCCACGCTGGAGATCGTGGAAGTGGACGGGATCGTGTTGCACCGGTACGAGTACGCCGTGGAGGGCGTCCGCTACCGGAACGCCGAGGCACTCCGCGTGGAAGACGGCCGGGTCCGAGAAGTCGAGGTCTACTTCGGCGGTCGCGTTTGAGCGGAGCTTCTGCGGACCACTCCCCAGGCGCCGACGATCATGGCGATCCCCGCCGCGGCCGTCGTCGCGGCAATGACGGTCTCCGTCCATGGAGTCGTATCGTGCGACCCACCAGCGAACAGCGGCGCGATGAAGAACGCGGCCAGAAGATAGCCCAGCCACGTTGACCCGATCAGGAAAGCGCACGTCGCTATTGCAGCCCGCGAGCTATGCCATGTGACACCCAAGGCGATCAGCCCCAGGAGCGCGATCCAGCCCACCGCGCCGGTGTGCTGCAGCGGCGACGGAGTACCGGTGAGGCCCGAAATGAGCGCATGCGCTCCGTCGATTCCGAGCGCGCCGGCGACGAGGACAGCGAGCACGATCTCGACGATGGCAAGGACCACGCCGAAACGCGTTCGGGGCTGCCTCATCGCTGCGACGCCGAGCGGAAGAATCAGCACGCCCACCGCTGTGAGCAGTAGGCCGACGCCATAGACCTGAGCGGCGGTCCCGATGGGCTCCCATGGATCGTAGGGATAGGAGTAGTCGTAGAGGTGGTCTTCGGCTGAACGGTCGTCGCCCGTCCGCGAGCCTCGGAACACGACCCATCGCTGGAACGAGGCCGACAGTTGGAGCGCCGACGCAACGAGGAACAACACAGCCGCGGCGAGCGATCCGATGACGGACAGCCACGGAACGCGACGAGTCTGCGCGCGGAGATCGGGAACCTCGGTGGCCGTCATGCGCTCACCCTAGCGGGAGCGCCGAGCAGCCTGTCAAGTGAACAATCAGGGTGAGTGACGAGGCCCGGCGAGGCATTCCCGCCGGGCGACGACCTAGCGCTCGATCTTGTCGAGGTGCAGCATCCTGGCCAGGTTCTTGTCGAGCTCGTCGTCCTGGAAGACCTTCTTCCAGTCCTCCTTGATGATCGAGTCCTTGCCGTAGTCCATCGCGATCAGGCACGCGTCGCTGAACGGGTTGTCCCCACGGAGACCGTTGGCGAGGGCGACCTGGGTGTGGCCGAGAAGGATCGACCGCGCGGCCGGCTCCGGGACACCCATGGTGTTGACGGCCTCATCGAGGGCCTCCTTGAGGAGGGCGCCGATCATGCATGCGATGGTCTCGACGAGGGTGGGCTCGAGCTGCGCGAGCTGCTTGATCGTGACCCAGTGCACGTCGACGACCGGTGCGTAGATGGCACGCACAGTGGCCTCGACGATGGCCTTCTTGGCGGGGTCGTCCGATTCGATGGCGGCGATGGCATCCTGCGGGGCCGCGATTCCACCGAAGGTGTCCGCGTACTCTTCCGGCGTCGTGCGCTGGAGGAAGATCGACGGGTGGCAGGGGTGCGCGACGGCCTGGATGACGTCGTCGCGGGTGGTGAGCAACCCGGCGTACGCGGCGGCAGGGTCGAGGGTGAGGACGATGGCGCCGGACTTCAGCTGGGGAACGATCTCGGCGGTGACCGGGCCGAGTGCGAGGTCGGGCACGGCGAGCACGATGATGTCGGCGTCGGCGATGGCGTCTGCGGTCTCCGTGAGCTGCCGACCGGCCGCGCGCACGCGGTCCTGGCCGACGGGCGAGTTCTCGCTGTAGAAGACGATGTGGTCGGTCTTGGCGAGGTTGTCGGAGACGCGTGTCCCCATTTTTCCTCCTGCGCCGATCACGGCGATGGTGGGGGTGTCCTGTGTGGTGGTCATCGGTTTCTCCTTAGGTAGTCCAGGGTGTTGGCCGTCCAGGCGATCTCTGCCTGGACGGTGGTCTCGGGGTCGCCCTGCCAGGGCAGCCAGTGTTCGACGATCTCGTTGATGCCGCGGTCATCGGGCCGCACGGTGTCGAGCAAGTGGGGGTAGTCGTGCAGACCCTCGCCCATCGGGGCGCCGCTGTAGGTGAATCCGACCCAGCCGTCCTGCCGCGTGAAGGCGAAATCCTTCACATGGATGTTGCGGGTGTGCGGTGCGCACCGGTTCACGGCATCCTTCGGAAGCTCAAGTCCTGCGACCACGTTCGCCGGGTCGAGGCAGATGCCGAGCCGGTCGCTGTCTGCCCTTTCGACGAGACCGACGAGATCGACGGTGGGCACCTGCTCGTAGGTCTCGAGCGCGAGCGTGACGCCTGCGGCTTCGAACGAGGGCAGGATGCCGTCCAGGATCCGTGCCGCTTCGTCGAGGCTCGGCCTGAAGTCGGGCGAGTAGACCATGCTCCGGATGAGTGTCGCGTCGAACACGTCGGCCAGGCGCAGGAAGTCCGTCAGGTGGGCGGGGTTGATTCCCTTGGTGCCGAGTTCGATCGCGAGCCCGAGGGCCCGGGCCTCGGCGGCCGCCGCATCGATTTCGGATGCCGACATCGTCAGGAGTGGCGCGTAGTCGCAGATCTGGAAGAGGTCGACGCCGAGTTCCCGTGTGCGTTCGAACGCACCGACGAGGCTGAGCGGTTCAGGCACGCGGTCGGAGTGCTGCCAGAAGAACACGTATGTTCCGAGGCCGATCATGCGCGCACCGTCGTTTCGGCGAGTACCGCGGCCTCATCGAGAACGGATGCCAGCGCGGCCGGGTCGTGCGCGAATCGACCGAGGAAGAGCCCGTCGACCGAATCGCCCAGCGTGGACAGCAGCCCGGGGCCGGCAGAGCCTCCGTAGATCACAGAGCTTCCCTCGCGACCGTCGAGCGACCCGATCACGCCGCGCAGCCGGGCGCACACGGCGCGGATGTGGCCGGGTGCGGCGGGTTCGGCTGCGCCGATGGCCCACACGGGCTCGTAGGCGACGAGAACCCGGCCGGCGGGTGCGCCGTCGAGCGCGGAGATCAGCTGCTGCTCGACCTCGGCGGCCGCGACATCCGGTTCACTCCGGACGGTCTCCCCGATGCAGAGCACAGGGGCGATGCCGTTGCGCAGGGCCGCAGCGGTCTTGGCCGCCACGATCTCCTCGGTCTCGCCGAAGATCCGTCGACGCTCGGCGTGGCCGACCTCGACGACACCGACACCGAGTTCGGCGAGTTCGACGCCCGAGACCTCACCGGTGAACGCGCCGTTGTCTTCCCAGAACAGGTCCTGGGCTCCGACGGTCACCGGTGTGCCAGCGAGGGCGCTGATCGCCGCGGGGATGGAGACGAAGCTGGGGATGACGAACAGCTCGACCGCGCCGCTCGCCACGGACGCGTTCTCCCCGGCAAGCCGGGCGACGGAACCGAACCACTCCCGGGCACGCTCGTGCCCGAAATACATCTTCAGGCTCACTCCGACGACGACGGGAGACATCAGCAGCTGCCGGTGGATTCGTACGTGTCGAGGACGGCGACCTTCTCTGCACTCGCCGACGTTTCGTCGAAACGGTAGGTGAGCCATTCGCGGACCAGGCGGCGGGCGAGCTCTGCGCCGATCACACGCTGGCCGAGGGCGAGCACCTGTGCGTTGTTCGACAGGACGAGGCGTTCGACCGAGAAGCTGTCGTGGGCGACGGATGCCCGAATGCCCTTGACCTTTCCTGCCGCCATGGCCACGCCCATCCCGGTTCCGCAGATGAGGAGGCCGCGGTCCGCTTCGCCTGCGGCGATCGTCTCACCGACGGCGACGCCGACGCGGGGGTATGGGGTGTGACCGTCAGCGTCCACACCCACGTCGGTGACGCTTTCGACGAGGTCGTTCGCGAGGAGATCCTTCTTGAGGATCTCCTTGTAGTCGAAACCGGCGTCATCCGATCCGATGACGATTCGAAGCTTGTCCATTACTTTTCCTGTTCGTTGTCGGTGAGGACTGTCGTGATGCGCTGCACGATGAGCGCGAGCGAGTGGGCACCTGCGTCCGGTGTGCCGAGCGACTTCTCCGCGTGGGGACGGGCGCGTCCCATCCGAGGCAAGAGGTCCGCTGTGGCGGCAGCGGCGGCGGTTGAGGCATTCGCCGCTGTCGCCCATGCGGCAGCCAGCCGCGCTCCTCCGGCGATCTCGCTCGACAGGGTGTCGGCGAACGGGACGAGCGAGTCGACCATGGTCTTGTCGCCGAGCACCGCGCCGAAGGTGAGGATCCTCGCCGTCGCCGCCTGTACGCCGGCGTTTACCGTCGCGGCCGTCGGTGCGTCGGTGTCGCCGAGTTCAACGGCCACAGCGGTGAGGGCGGCGCCCCATAGTGCGCCGGATGTTCCCCCTGCACGATCGGACCACGCATCGGCGGCTCGGGTGAGGAGCGTCCTGGCGCCTGCGCCACGTTCGAGCGCGTCGGCTGCGGCTGCGCGGGCAGCCTGCGCGCCCCTCTGCATCCCGATGCCGTGGTCGCCGTCGCCTGCAACGGCGTCGATCCGTCCGAGTTCGTCGACGTTCTCGTCGATGACCTCGGCGATGGCGTCGATGACCTGGCTCGCGGCACGGGCGGCCGCGCGGGAGTCGTCGCTCGCTTCAGGGATCTCGTCCGTTTCGTCGGCACTGTCGGTGACGGGGGCCTGTTCGGCTGCGGCCACGGCGCCCTTGCGGTACGCGGGGGTGTCGGCCGGGGCGCGCCAGAAGGTCTCCAGTTCGTCGTCGAGCCAGAACAGGGTCAGGGAGGCGCCGGCCATGTCGAAGCTCGTCACGAGTTCGCCGACCTCAGGGTCCACGACCGTGACGCCCGCTTCGTCGAGCAGTTCGGCGACCCGTCGGTAGACGACGAAGAGCTCTTCGTACTTGACGGATCCGAGGCCGTTGAGAATGACTCCGACGCGCTGGCCTTTCGCCTCCGCGATGCCCTCAGGGAGTTCTGCGAGCAGAGTCGAGACGAAGAGTTCGGCGAGACCGTTGGCGGTGGGAACGTCGGTCTCACCGATGCCCGGCTCGCCGTGGATGCCGATGCCGACACCCATCCGGCCTTCAGGAACCGTGAACAGTGGGGTGTCGGCTCCCGGCAGGGTGCATCCGGTGAAGGCCACGCCGAATGAGCGGGTGCGTTCGTTGGCGAGCGTGGCGACGCGAACGACCTCGTCGAGTGTGTAACCGGCCTCGGATGCCGCAGCGGCCGCCTTGAACACGGTGAGGTCGCCTGCGATCCCCCGGCGCTTGTGCCGCTCGGCGACCGATGCACTCGCGACGTCGTCGGTGACGACGACTGTCCTGCAGTCGATGCCTTCGTCGAGGAGGCGCTCCTGCGCCTGGTTGAAGTGCAGGACGTCTCCGGCGTAGTTGCCGTAGCTGAACAGGACACCGCCACCGAGGTGCGCCGCCGCGCCGACGGAATGCACCTGCTGGGCAGACGGCGATGCGAAGAGGTTGCCCATTGCCGCGCCGTGGGCGAGGCCCTGGCCGACGAGGCCGCCGAAGGCCGGATAGTGGCCCGATCCGCCGCCGATGACGACAGCGACGGATCCGGGTTCCGAGACGGTGCTCCTGACGACCCCGCCGGGAACACGGCGGACCTGGGACGCGTTGGCGGCGACGAATCCGTCGATCATCTCGTCGGCGAAGGCGACGGGGTCGTTGAACAGGCGAGTCATTTTCTGTGCTCCGAAGGTTGTGAGGGTCGGTGGGACGGCCGGCAGCGGCCGCCCCACTCGTGTCTATAGCTCGTGCGGCTCCGCGTCGAGCGTGCTGGGAACCGCGGTGCGGCGCTTGTTTGCCCTGGCAAGCAGCAGGACGAGCACACCCGAGATGGCCATGAAGCCACCGACGATGAACATCGGCACTTCGTAGTTGCCCGTCCAGTCGGCCACAGCGCCGGTGAGATACGGAGCGGAGAACCCGGCCAGGTTGCCGACGGTGTTGATCAGCGCGATCCCGGCCGCTGCTGCGGCTCCCGTGAGGAACTGGGTCGGCAGGGTCCAGAAGTTGGGCAGGGCCGAGAAGATGGCCATGGCGGTGATCGAGATGACAGCGATGGTCGCTGCGGGCGAGCCGGCGAAGAGGGCGAGCGGGATGCTCAGGGCACCGGCGAACGCCGGGATTGCGATGTGCCAGGTCTTGAGCCCGCGCTTCGTTGCGTCCCGTGCCCAGAAGTACAGCGCGACGGCGGCGAAGAGGTACGGGATCGCTGTGATCAGACCCTTCTGGAAGACGTCGAACTCGGTACCGAACTCGGCCTGGAATCCTTCGATGATCGTCGGCAGGAAGAACGCGAGGGCGTAGAGACCGTAGATGAAGCCGAAGTAGATGAAGGAGAGCACCCAGACGCGGCCGCTCTTGAACGCATCGCGGATGCGAACGGTGTGGTTGGCCTTCTCGGTGTTCGCGCGCTCCGACTTGAGGGCGGCGGTGAGCCAGGTCTGCTCTTCGAGGGTGAGCCACTTGGCGTCGGCCGGGCGGTCCTTGAGGTAGAACCAGGCGACGATGCCGATGATGATGGCAGGGATCGCGACACCGAGGAACATGAAGCGCCATCCTTCGATGCCGAGCCGTTCACCCTGCTGGATGAGGATCGCGGCGAAGGGGGCTCCGATGACGGTGGTGAGCGGCTGTGCCAGGTAGAACAATGCGAGGATCTTGGACCGATGTGCCGCGGGGACCCAGAGGCTGAGGAAGAGGATCGCGCCGGGGAAGAAGCCGGCTTCGGCGACGCCGAGGAGGAAGCGCAGGGCAACGAGTTGCTCGAAGTTCTGGACCCACGTGAAGAGGAGCGCGACGATACCCCAGCTGACCATGATGCGGGCGAGCCACTTGCGTGCGCCGAAGCGGTGCAGGGCGAGGTTCGACGGAACCTCGAGCAGGATGTAGCCGATGAAGAAGACTCCGGATGCGAAGCCGAACTGCGCCGCTGACAGGGCGAGGTCGTCGTTCATCCCGTTCGGGGCTGCGAAGGCGATGGCCGTGCGGTCGAGGTAGTTGATGAAGAACATCAGCGCCACGAAGGGTACGAGCCGGACAGCGACCTTCTTGATGGCGGATTTTTCGACCGCGGACTGCGCGGGAATCGTCTGTGTGGAGGAGGCCACATTAACTCCTTTGGTGAGGGGGGAATTGCAACCCCCTCGGCCGAAACCCACGGTGGTCGCAGAAACAAGTATTCGCCAACTTCGCCATCCTGTCAACCGGTTGACCAATATCAGTCAACCGGTGGACATGTTTTTCGGGCCAGATCTTGTACCTTTGAGCCATGCCCGCATACCCGAATGACGCCTCGTCAGACATCGCTGCATCAATCGGCAGCCTGACCGGCGGCACCCCGGTCTCCGCGGTGGCGAAACGACTCCTGGAGATCTTCACCAAGGGCGATATCGAGCCTGGAACGCGCCTCCCTCCGGAGCGCCAGCTCGCCTCCACGCTGGGTGTCGGACGGTCCGCAGTGCGCGAGGCACTCGCCGCACTCGAGATCCTCGGCATCGTCGAGGTGCGGCCAGGTTCGGGGACGTACCTGAGGGGAGCCACCAGCGAACTCCTCCCCCAGACCCTCAGCTGGGGTCTGATGCTCGGCGAGCCGCGCACCATCGAGCTGATCGAGGTGCGGGGAGCGCTGGAGATCTACGCAGCCCGGCTGGCGGCATCCCGGATCTCCGATCAGGCGCTCGAGAGACTCGGCTCGCACCTCGCCGGGATGCGGGCCAACATCGACGACCTCGGCGCCTTCGTCGAGGCCGACCTCCAGTTCCACTCCGAGCTCGCGCGAAGCATCAACAACACCGTGCTGCTCGAACTCCTGCAAAGCATCCGGTCCCTCCTGCGCGTCTGGGTGGACCGTGCGGTTCAACAACCGGAAGAGGCCGCCGCTGCCATCCAGGAGCATGCCGCCGTGTATGCGGCGATCGCGACGCGGGATCCGGATGCCGCAGCATCTGCCATGGCCGTTCACATGAACACCGCAGGCGCCAGGCTCTCCCGGTCGATGACGCCGTAGGCACGACGGGAACACGAAATCGGCGGGCCCGCGAAAGCGGACCCGCCGATCGCCTTCGTGCGCTTACTCTTCGATCGCGAAGCTCGTGTACTTCTCGGCGTTCGTGGAGTCGATCACGATGCAGTCGATCGACTGCTTCTCTTCGGCGCCTGTCTCACCTGTGCGGATGAACTCGTCCGCCTGCTGGACGGCCAGCTGGGAGATGAGCACGGCCGGCTGCAGTCCCGTGGCGACAAGCTTGCCGTCCTTGATCGCCTGCACGGCGTCGGGGCTGCCGTCGAAACCGACGATCTTGATCTTGTCGAGCAGCCCTGCGGCCTCGACGGCGGCGACGGCGCCGAGCGCCATGGTGTCGTTGCCGGCGATGATGCCCTGGATGTCAGGGTCGCGCTGGAGCAGCGTCTCCACCTTCGAGAAGGCCTCGTCCTGGCTCCAGTTCGCGGTTTCCTTGGCCGCTGGGACCAGGTTGAGGTACTGGGAGATGACGCTCGCGAAGGCTTCGGAGCGCACTCCCGCGTTGGTGTCGGACTCCTTGCCGGTGAGCTCGATGTACTTTCCGCCGTCGGGAAGAGCGGCGACGAAGGACTCGGCGACCGCTGCAGCGCCCTGCGCGTTGTTCGCGACGATCTGCGCCTTCGCGATTCCGTTCTCGTTGATCTCACGGTCGATGAGGAAGACGGGAACGCCGGCCTCCTCGGCCTTCTTGATCGGGCCGATGGATGCGTCGGCGCCCGCGTTGTCGAGGATGATCGCCTTCGCACCCTTGCTGATCGCTGAGTCGATGAGCTCACTCTGCTTGTTCGGGTCGTCATCGTGTGAGGCGACGGAGGTCTCGTAACCGAGCTTCTCCGCCTCCGCCTTGGCGGCATCCGCTTCGGCTTTGAAGAAGGGGTTCTCCTGCGCAGGAGTGATGATCGAGATGAGGCCGCCGGCCTCGTCTGAGCCGCTGTCTGAGTCTCCTGAGCCTGAGCCGCCGGAGGCCCCCGCACAGCCGACCAGGCCGACGATGGTGAACGCTGCGACTGTCGCAGCGAGTATCTGTCGCTTCATTGCTTGGATGCCTTTCGTTTTCTTGGTGTGCCGCGGTGCTGACATCGCGGTGGGATGGAGGAAATTCAGGTGGCGGTGGTAGCCGGCGCCGGGTCGCTGTGGGAGCTGGCTGCGAGCGCAGCGTTCTTCGACCGCTTGATGCGTTGCTGTGCCTGGTCGAGCATCACCGCGAGGATGATGACGGCGCCCTTGATCGTGATCTGCCAGAACGTGGAGACTCCGACGATCACGAGACCGTCGCTGAGGAACCCGATGACGAACGCTCCGATGAGGACGCCACGAACGTTGCCCCGCCCTCCGGTGAGCGCTGCGCCACCGATGACGACCGCGGCGATGGCGTTGAGCTCGAAGGATTCTCCGAGCTGTGGCGCCGCGCTGGTCAGTTCGGACGAGATGATGAGCCCGGTCGTCGCGGCGCAGAAGCCGCTGATCATGTAGACCCGCAGTTTGACCTTTCGGACGGGGACTCCGGAGAGTTCTGCGGCGCGCTCGTTCCCACCGGTGGCGTACACCCAGCGGCCGAACGGCGTCCTCGTGAGGACGAAAGCGGCCACAAGCGCGAACACCACCATGATCCAGATCGCGGTCGGGATGCCGAGGAGGCGCCCCCCGCCGATGAGCCCGAATCCGGTGTTCCCGAGCGATTCCTCACCGCCCAGCCGCGGATAGGTCGAACCGTTCGAGATGAGGAGCGCGGCCCCACGGGCGACGTACAACATGCCCAGTGTGGCGATGAACGGGGCGACGTTGAACTTCGTCACCAGAAGGCCGTTCACGTAGCCGACCAGGGTGCCGACGGCGAGCGAGCAGAGAACCACGACCCAGACCGGCGGGTAGACGACGACACCGAGGATCTCGAGCTGCCAGCCCTGGAGCAAGACACCGGCCACCACTCCGGAGAGACCGACGGTCGAGCCGACGGAGAGGTCGATGCCGCCCTTCAGGATGACGAAGAGCATGCCGAGCGCGAGGATCGCGTTGTACGCCACGTGCTTCGTCATCGTGAGCAGGTTGTTGAACGTCAGGAACGAGTCGGAGAGCAGCGCGAAGATGATGATCAGCACGATGAGGGCGATGAACGCACGCCCCTCCAGGAGGATCCCGAGGTAGTCGATCTGCCGCTTCTCCGACCCCGCCTTGCCGTTGTCGGGGCCCCGGCCGTTCGTGGACGGGCGCACGCCCGTGTTCGTTGCAGTCACTTCACGAGTCCATTCTCTGGTTCCGCAGCTTCGGTTGATTCGCCGGAGGCGACCATGAGGCCCTCGCGGTCGGTGTGTTTCGGGTCGAACTCGCCGACGATGCGCCCCTTGGAGAGCACGATCACCCGGTTGGAGACGCCGAGGGCCTCTCCGACTTCTGAGGTCGCGAAAAGGACCCCGAGTCCGCGTTTCGCTTCGCGGGCCATGAGCCCGAAGATCTCGGCCTTCGCCCCGACGTCGATCCCGCGGGAGGGCTCGTCGAGGAGGATGACGTCCGGTTCGGTCATCAGGATCTTCGAGATCACGACCTTCTGCTGATTGCCGCCGGACAGCGAGGAGATGGCTGCGCCGGGTCCTGAGGTCTTGACCTTGACGTCGGCGACGGCCTTGTCGATGCTGGCGCGTTCACTGCGCCGGTTGAGCACGATGCCTTTCGCGAAGGCGAGCAGGTTCGCGAGTGACGCGTTCTCCCCCACCGACATGGTCTGCACGAGACCGTCACGCTGTCGGTCCTCGGGAACGAGCGCGAGACCGAGCCCGATCCGCTCGGCCACCGATTCCCTGTCCAGCACCTCGCCCTTGAGCTTCACCGTTCCCGACTGGATCGGGATGCGGCCGGCAAGGGCCTCCAGGAGTTCCGTCCGACCGGCACCCATGAGCCCGTAGAGGCAGACGACTTCTCCGGCCCGGACCTCGAGCGAGAGGTCGTCGACGGCGAGTCGAGCCGGGTTGGACGGATCCGCGATCACGATGTTCTCGAGCGACAGCACGGGCTCGCCGAACTCTCCGAGGAGATCAGGCGACAGGTCGCCGACATCGCGGCCGACCATGTTGGAGATGACCCAGCTGAGGTCGATTTCGTTCCTGTCTCCGATGGCGACGAGGTCGCCGTCGCGGAAGACCACGGCGTGGTCGGCGATCTCCAGCGCCTCTTCGAGGTGGTGGGAGATGTAGACGATCGCCACATTCTCGGCCGTCAGTTCGCGGATGAGCTTGAACAGGACCTCGACTTCGCTGCCGCTCAACGCCGATGTCGGTTCGTCCATGATGAGCACACGGGCGTTGCCGGCGAGTGCGCGGGCGATCTCGACGATCTGCTGCTGTCCGAGGCGCAGGTCACCGACGAGTGTTTTCGGATCGAGCCGCTCTTCGAGGCGCTCCATCAGCCGCACGGTGGTGGCGTTCTCCGCGGCGTAGTCGATGAGAATGCCCCCACGCGCCTCTTCGCGACCCATGTAAATGTTGTCCCGCACATTGAGATTCGGTGCGAGGCTCAGTTCCTGGTGGATGATCGCGATGCCACGGGATGCCGCGTCGACGGTGTCCCGGAGCTGCAGCGGTTCGCCGTCCAGTTCGAGAGTGCCGGACGTCGGCGACTCAACGCCGCTCAGAATCTTCATCAACGTGGACTTCCCAGCACCGTTTTCGCCGAACAGCACGGTGACCGTGCCCTTGCGGATCGAAAAGTCGACGCCCTTCAGCGCGCGGGTCGCTCCATAGCTCTTCGTGATGCCGATGGCGCGCATCACGACGTCATCGGTGTCACTCACTGTTCCACCCCGAACTCGACGGGAACGACCGAGACGAGAGCCGGATTGACCCGGGTGAACGCGCCGGTGACCGTGACCGTCTTGCCCTCGAGCGTCGCCGGGTCCACATCGGCCAGCACCTGCTCCTTGACGAGAGTGTTGAGCTCGGTCGCGACCTCCTGGAACTCGAGCTGGTTGGTGAAGTCGTTGAAGTTGACGGTGCCCGTGGCATCCCGGATCGCCGTGCCGTTGATGGCCGGGCCGATCTGCACCTGGACGATGACGCCCTCGGGGAGCCCTTCGACGGTGACCGGGAGGATCGACCCGTTGGGCGCCCCCGCGACTCCCGTGAACGTGACCGGGAAGGAATAGGCGCTCGATGACCCGGCGGAGTGACCGAATTCGGCTTCGTCTGCGCCGCCGGCCAGATCGCCGAGAAGGGTGGACAGGTCGACAGCCTCGTCGGTGATCGTCTGGGCGATGTCCTCGTCGAAATGCTCGGCGGCGTAGTCGGCCGGTTCGAATGCGCCGGCCTGGGACGCCTCAGCCGACTCCTCGATCGAGAGCACCCTGGTGCTGGCGATCGCCGCTCCGACGACGACCAGCGCGATCACCGCCCCGGTGAGCTTTACGAACAGTCGGCGTCGCGGTGCTGAGAGGGTCATCGACCGCTCCTTTGCGGGTCAGGCACATCGAGGGCGTCGGCGACAGTGTCGTCGGCGGTTCTGAGGTGCTGCGTTATATCGATTTCATGGACGGGCGTGCCCATCCTGTACCACTCCACCGGTTTTGGTCAACCGGTTTGTCTCTTTTCCTCGTAATATGTCTGTGATGCGTGCAGAGCCCGCCGGCGCACCCGGCACAGGCCACACGGGTCTCGATCAAAGGAGATGGACAAGTGACTGGACGACTACACGGCAAGACGACGCTCGTGACCGGGGCAGGGTCGGGAATCGGTCGATCGGTCGCAGAGCGATTCGCCCGGGAGGGCGCGGTTGCCGTCATCTCTGATCGCGACCGTGACGCCGCAAGGGCCGTCGCCTCGGCGATCCCCGGGTCGATCGCGCTTGAGCTCGACATCTCCGACGAGTCGAGTGTCGAAGCAGGCTTCGCGGAGCTCGCGAGAACGGGCAACATCCCCGACGTGGTCGTGGCCAATGCCGGCGTGCAGCTGTTCGGCCACGATGCCCCGATCGCCGACCTCTCGCTCGAGGCCTGGAAACGCACGATCGATGTGAACCTCACCGGCACGTTCCTCACGGTCAAGCACGCGGTGCGGGCCATGCTCGGTCGCGGCGGTTCGATCATCCTCACCGGAAGCCCGACCGGTCTGAACGGCGAGGGCAGGGACTTCACGGCGTACTCGTCCTCCAAAGCGGGCATCCACGGGATGGGCCGCACCGTCGCCGCCGCATATGCCGCCGAGGGCATCCGCGTGAACACCGTGGTCCCCGGGTACACCGAGACCCCGCTGGTCACCGCGATCTCGGGGAACGCCGAAGCACGCGCTGCCATCGTGTCCCGTATCCCGGTCGGCCGCGCCGGCCGGGCAGAAGATGTCGAAGGGATCATGGTCTATCTCGCCAGCGATGAGTCCACGTTCGCCACCGGCGCGATCTTCCGCGTCGACGGCGGCATGACTTCCCTGTAGGCCCACCATGTCCATGAAATCGTCAGCGAAACCATCCTGGACCGGAAGCGTCCGGCCGCCGACGGACCTCCTCCTCGCCCGGGAGGCCGGGGAGACCACACTCGTTCACGGTCGGTGGTCGCTGTCTCTTCGCGGTGCCGAGCTCGACGACATCACCTACGACGGTGTCCCCGTCCTCCGAAGCATCCGTCTCATCGTGCGCGACGAGGACTGGGGCACCCTGCCGTTGCAGCTGGACGGCGCAGAACCCCCACGCGGCCTCGGCACCGGATCCGTGCTCACCCTGCGTGGGCGTGCCGGGGATGGAGTCGGAGTCTGCTCCTGGACCCTTTCGGTGCGGATCGACGATGGCACACTTCAGGTGGCTGCGCGGGTGGAGGCGACCAGCCGTTTCCGGCGCAACCGGCTCGGCCTCATCGTGCTGCACCCGCCACAGCTGGCCGGTCGCTCGTTCGGCGTCGACCACCTTGACGGCTCGGCAACCACGACGGTGTTCCCGGAGCACATCTCCCCCCATCAGCCGGCGCAGGACATCACCGCGCTGTCGTGGCGGGCCGGTGCTGGCGACCACGGGCCAGCCGTCGACAGCGTTCTCCGTTTCTCGGGTGACGTCTTCGAGATGGAAGACCAGCGCAACTGGACCGACGCCTCCTACAAGACCTACTCGACACCGCTGTCGATCCCGTTCCCGGTCGATCTCGAACCGGGAACGGTCGTCGAGCAGGCGGTCGAGCTGCAGTGCACGAGCGCCGATCCGGCCGACAGCCCAACCAACGACGGCGTAACGGAGAGCCCCGCACACGCTCGGGCGACGTTCGGACCACCGGATGCCACGGTGCGACTACCGGCGATCACGACATCCGTATCGAGCGGACCAGCCACGGGCGCGCCGATCCCCGCGGCGTTCGGGCCGCTGCTCTGCGAGCTGGATCCTGCCACGGCCAACTGGAGCGCAGTCCTCGACCGCGCGGCGATCGAATCCGGAGGGCGGCCGCTCGACCTGCGGCTCATCGTCGGGCACCCCCGGGAGATCGAGCCCGTGCTCGACCGACTCCTCGGCGCCGGCGTGGCGACCGCCAGGATCGGCGTCTTCGACCGGCGAACCCATCTCTCAGAAGCAGGGCTCCTGGCAGACGTCCGGAAGCGACTCGACGATCGTGGGATCCCAACTGAGCTGCTCTGCGGCACCCGCGCGCATTTCACCGAACTCAACCGGAACCACTCGCGGCTGACGGAGTGGGACGGCCCGCTGACGTTCAGCATCACGCCGTTCATGCACGACAGGGCAGGGCATCAGCTCGTCGAGTCCCTGGCGATGCAGCGACTCGTCGTGGGCGAAGCGCTGGCGATTGCGGATGGCCGTCCGGTGCACGTCGGCCCGATCACGCTCGGAGCGCGATTCAACGCCGTCGCAACATCCGCTCCCCCTGTGCCCCGGTCCGACACCCTCGACGAGGGATTCGGGCCCGAGCTGGTCGATGGGGCCACCGACATCCGGCAGGCCGCACGGTCACTCGGAGCGTGGGTTCTCGCAAGTGTCGCCGCGCTTGCCGTCGATGGGGTGGCATCCGTGTCGTACTTCGAAGCATCCGGACGTCGCGGACTCTCCGACGCGGACGGCCGGAGGACCCCGGCTGCGGAGGTGCTCGGGTGGATCGCGGAACTCTCCGGCGGCGCGGTCGCCCCGCTCGAGTCCGCCCATCCGGCGATCGTCGGGCTGGCCATCTCGAAGGCGGGCAACCTCGAGGACGACTCGACGGGCATCGTCGGAAACCTCGGCGACGTCGCACTGACGGTGGCGATCGACGGAGTGGACGCGTTCGCGCTCGGGCCCGGTGCGGTCCAGCGCGTATCCTTCAGAGCCGGGCCATGATGACGGACGGAGAAGGTGAGCCGATGACGCACAGCTTCGAGAAGGACTATTGGGAACGGCACTGGGAGGAGTCCCAGGACGCGTCGGGTTCCAACCTGCGCGGAAGCGCACCGAACCCGTACCTCGTTGAGGAGACGCGCGGCCTCGAACCGGGCACGGCGCTGGATGCCGGATGCGGCGCCGGCGCGGAAGCCATCTGGCTGGCCGGGCGAGGCTGGCAGGTGAGCGCAGCAGACATCTCGTCGAGCGCGCTCGCCCAGGCATCCGAGCGCGCCGAAGCGGCGTCGGTCACCGACCGCGTGACCTGGATCGAGGCGGATCTGACCGTCTGGGAGCCGGCCAAGCGGTTCGATCTCGTGACGACCAACTACGCGCATCCGACGATCCCTCAACTGAAGTTCTACGAGCGCATCGCGGAGTGGGTGGCCCTAGGTGGAACGCTGTTGATCGTCGGGCACCTCCACGTCCCCGACTCCACGGAAGCCGATCATCATCCTCCTGAGAAAGCAACAGCGACGCTCGAGAACATCATCCGCGGCCTCGACTCCGGTTCGTGGCGCATCGACACGGCCGAAGAGCGCACGCGGAGCACTGGCACGCACACGGGGCGGACCCTGAATGACGTCATCGTGCGGGCGACGCGGACTTCCTGAACGGTTGCCCGCGATCCGTGCGGAGTCAGGGCGACTCGTCGTTGGCGACGGCCTCGATCCAGTCGGACTCCTTGTCGGAGAGGTGGATGCCGTCGACCGTGCCGCCAGCGCTTTCGATCTCGGCACGTATCTCGGGGGTGACGGCTTCACCGTTGTTCGCGATCAGCCACTCCCTGGTCGAAGCGCGTAGTGCCTGCCACCACTGTTCAATGCTCATGGGGGCAGTCTGCCAGTCCTGGGCTAGGCCGGGTAGATGGTCACGGAGCCTCTGTCGAATGAAAAGTAGACCGTCGTGCCTGTCTCGATTCCCGCATCCGCGACGGCCGCAGGTGTGAGGTCTGCCGAGATGATCTCCGACCGAACACGAATGACGTCGCCGCGAGGTTCCATGTCGATCACAGTCCCGCCGATCCGGTTGTCTGCTTGATCCGATCGACCGAGGGATACCCGCACGGCCGACGGACGAACAGTCGCGGCGACCCGTGACCCGTGAGCTGCGACGCTCGGCCCGGTGGTGAGGATGTCGATGCCCGAGTCGGTGGTCATCCCGGTGGCTGTGCGCACCCCGTGAAGCAGATTCAGGGCGGCAAGGTGGGCCGTGAAGGCGGTACGCGGTCGATCGAGGGTGTCGCGGGTCGGTCCGTGTTCGACGACCGCACCGTCCGCGAGGACGTAGACACGGTCGGCGAGCATGAGTGCGTCGAGGATGTCGTGGGTGACGAGGATGGCTGTGCGGTCGCGGAGCACGCGCGCCAGCATTCGACGGAGCGCGGGCGCGACCGAAATGTCGAGAGCGGCCATCGGTTCGTCCAGGAGCAGAAGCTCGGGCTCCGAGGCGAGAGCGCGGGCGACGGCGACGCGCTGGGCTTGTCCTCCGGAGAGTTCGCCCGGTCTGCGGTCCGCGAACTCCAGGCCGTCGACTTCCGTCAGCCAGTGTCGAGCGAGATCCTGCGCGGCGGCACGGTGCATCCCCTTGCTGCGAGCACCGAAAGCGACGTTCTCGAGCACGGTCAGGTGAGGGAAGAGGTCGGCGTCCTGGGCAAGCATCGAGACACCGCGGCCGTGGGGAGGAGTCCACACGTTCCTGCTGCCGGCATCGAGATCGAACAGGACGCGTCCGTCGAGTTCTGCGCGACCCCTCTCGGGGCGGAGCAACCCGGCGATGACGTTCAGCAGCGTCGATTTGCCTGCACCGTTGGGTCCGAGGATCGCGACGGTCTCCCCGGGTTCCACGCCGAGGGACATCCGGAATCGCCGCTCGGGCACGGCCGCTGAGAAGGTGAAGCTCATCGGGGTCCACCCCGTCCGACCAGCGAAAGGCTGCTGGCTTGGTGGGCGAAACTCACGACGAGGACGGCCACGACGACGAGGACGAGAGCGAGGGCCACCGCGACATCAGGGTCGATCTCGCGCTGGAGGTAGATCTCCAGCGGGAGCGTCCGGGTGGTGCCCTGCAGGCTCCCCGCGAATGCGAGGGTGGCGCCGAATTCGCCGAGCGCCCTGGCGAACGACAGGACGGCGCCGGAGACGAGCGCCGGGGTGACCAGCGGAAGGGTGATCCGCCGCAGGACGGTGGTGGGTTTCGCGCCGAGGGTCGCCGCGATCCCTTCGAACCTCGTCCCGACCGTTCTCAGCGCCCCTTCGAGGCTGAGCACCAGGAAGGGCAGCGCCACGAAGGTCTGCGCGAGAACCACGGCCGTAGTCGAGAACGCGATGTCGATGCCGAGGAACTCGAGGCTCGACCCGAGGAGTCCCCGTCTGCCGAAGGTGTACAGCAGGGCGATTCCGCCGACCACCGGCGGAAGCACCAGCGGCAGGAGCACCAGTGACCGCAGCACCTTCTGTCCGGGGAATCGTGCCCGTGCCAGCGCGAGCGCCAGCGGCACTCCAAAGACGACGCACAGCAGGGTGGCAGCGACCGACGTGCGAAGACTCAGCCAGAGTGCGGCGATCGACGACTCCGACGTGATCAGCGGGACGAACTCGGCCCAGTTCACCCGGGTGACCATCGCGATCAGCGGCAGCACGAGGAAGAGAGCGCCGACGGCGGCGACCGCCGCAATCCAGCGCGGAACACCCGCGAATGCTGTCTGGCCCGGTTTCACGATGTCATGGCCTGCCGAATCCGGCTGCTTCGAACACGGACCGTCCGGCATCCCCTGTGATGAATGCGACGAACGCCTCAGCCACGTCCGCAGCCCCGGATGCCGTCAGCGTGGCGATCGGGTAGGTGTTCACCGCCTCACCCGCCCCGTCGAACTCGATGCCTTTCACCGCATCACCGGCTGCGATGACATCCGTGACGTACACGAGGCCGGCGTCCGCCTCACCCGAAGTGACCTTGCCGAGCACATCAGTCACAGACGACTCCTCGCTGACGGGCCTCAGCACGACACCCGTCGCTTCCTCGACCGTCACGGTCGCAGCACCGCACGGGACCTCGGGAGCACAGACGACCAGCCGCACGTCGGCGTCGGCGAGGTCGGCGAACGTCTCGATACCTGCGGGGTTCTCCGGAGGGACCGCGATCTGGAGGACGTTGGTCGCGAAGTCGGTGGGCTCGCCGTCGAGGAGGTTCTCCTCGGTCAGCCTCGCCATGTTCTTCCCGTCGGCGGAGGCGAACACGTCGGCGGGCGCACCCTCGATGATCTGCGTGGCCAGGTCTGCCGAGCCGGCGACGTTGAGATCGACGGATGCCCCGGGGTGTGCGTTCTCGAATTCGGCAGCCAGTTCGGTGAATGTCGACGTGAGCGATGCAGCCGCGAACACGGTGATCGAGCCGGAAAGAGCATCGTCAGGGTGTCGTGGTGACGGTTCACCGCTCGAGCAGGCGCCGAGCCCGACAGCGACGGCCGCAGCGAGCAGGACTCCGGGAACCTTCCGGCGCATCCGCTAGACCTTCCCCCCGGGGGTCTCCACCATGACCGTCGTCGCCTTCACCACCGCGATGGCCACCGACCCGAGCTCCAGCCCGAGTTCCCGCACGGCCTCGCTGCTCATCAGGGAGACGACGCGGTGCGGGCCGCACTGCAGCTCGACCTGCGCCATGACTGTGTCGACGACGATGTCGGTGACCAGCCCGACGAACCTGTTGCGTGCCGACCGACCGATTTCTGAAGGATCAGCGGGCAGGACGGCATTCTTGCGCGCGAGGTGCGCCAGCTCGAGGCCGTCGACGACTGTCCGACCTGACTCGTCCTTGCCACTCGAAAGCAGCTCGTTGTCGATCCACCGACGGACGGTGTCATCGCTCACACCGAGATATAGTGCTGCATTTTTCACGCTTATCTGCGACATAGGACTCATGCTATCGCCGCATTCGCGGAGAAAGGAGCGTACCGGTGACGCATCAGCGGCTTCGACTCAGATCGAGCCGCGAATGCGGGCGATCTCGCCTGCACGGAGTTGGACCAGCGTGAGGTCAAGCAACGGGGTATCGATTCCCCGTGCCGCCGCGCGGAACGCGTAGTCGCCGAGAATGTGCTCGGTTTCCGTCGGGTTGCCGGCAGCCGCGTCGCGGTACAGCGACGACGTGAACGAGGAGCCCGGCTCTGTCAGCAGCCCGACCGCCTGCTCGTGCGCGCTCGAACTCACCGGATGCCCGGCTGCCGCCGCGACCGCTTCCGTCTCATCGATCGCAGCGTGAATGTAGCCCAGTCCGCCGGCCTCGATGACGTCGCCCACCGAGCCACGGAACAGGCAGCTCACGACTCCGGCCGCGGCGATGAACGCCCATTTGGCCCAGAGCGCTCCGACCACATCGTGTGACTCCGTGACCTCGATTCCCTGCACACGCATCACGTCCATGACGGCATCGAAGTTCTCGGGGCGCTCACCGAGCGGGCCAAGCGTCATGGTCGCGAGCGGGGTCATCTGCACGATCTCATCGCCCCGCACCGTCGCCACGATCTTGACGAGCCCGCCGAGGACGCGATCGCCGAACCTCGCCTGCAGCTGGTCGATATGGGCCATGCCGTTGAGGAACGGAATGACGAACGTGTCGTCCCCGACCACCGGTGCGATGTCGTCGATCACAGCCGGGAATCCGTTGGACTTCACCGCGACGATGACGATGTCGAACGGCTCCGACACCTCGGCGGCGGTGATCACCCGCACGGGATTCATCCGTTTGCCGTCCGGCGCGTCGAACGTCAGGCCGTGGTCGCGAAGAGCGGCGGCACGATTCGGGCGGACCAGGTAGGTGACCTCGCGGCCGGCCTCCTGGAGTCGGGTTCCGAACGCTCCGCCGGTCGCGCCGGCTCCAGCCATGAGTACACGCATCATTCGCTCGATTCGGTGGTGGGGAGGAAGGTCGGTCCAGCCCTCAGTATCCCAGCACGACACGCGAAGACGGATGCCGGTGGCCACGTGCACAGCGATGGGAATACATGCGCAGTCATGTTGTTTGACTTCGGTGAGACACCGCAGAAAGGCGGACACAATGCAGTTCGGAATCTTCACCGTCGGCGACATCGCCCCTGACCCGACCACCGGTTACACGCAGAGCGAGGCTGAGCGCATCAGCAACATCGTTCGCGTCGCGCAACGCGCCGATGAGGTCGGGTTGGATGTGTTCGCCATCGGGGAGCACCACAATCCCCCCTTCGTCCCTTCATCCCCCACGACGCTTCTCGGCCACATCGCCGCGCTGACCAAGCAGATCATGTTGAGCACCTCTGTCACCCTGATGACGACGAACGACCCGGTCAAGATCGCCGAGGACTACGCCATGCTGCAGCACGTGGCCAAAGGCAGGCTCGACCTCATGGTCGGCCGCGGCAACACCGTCCCGGTCTACCCCTGGTTCGGCAAGGACATCCGACAGGGCGTCGCCCTCGCGTTGGAGAACTACAACCTGCTCCACCGCCTGTGGCGGGAGGATGTCGTGGACTGGGAAGGAACGTTCCGCACCCCGCTGCAGGGCTTCACCTCCACTCCCCGTCCACTCGACGACGTCCCGCCGTTCGTCTGGCACGGCTCCATCCGCACGCCGGAGATCGCCGAACAGGCCGCGTACTACGGCAACGGATACTTCGCCAATCACATCCTCGCCCCGAACCTGCACTTCAAGCCGCTGGTCGACTTCTACCGCGAACGCTTTGAGCACTACGGCCACGGGACGAAGGAGCAGGCGATCGTCGGCCTCGGTGGTCAGGCGTTCATCGCCAGACGTTCGCAGGATGCCGTGAGGACATTCCGACCGTATTTCGAGAACTACCCGGTGTTCAGGGGCAGCTCACTCGACGACTACATGTCCCGCACACCGTTGACGGTCGGCAGCCCCCAGGAGGTCATCGACAAGACGCTGACCTTCCAGGAGGGCTTCGGCGACTACCAGCGCCAACTCTTCGCCGTCGACGGACTCGCGCTTCCCCTGGAGATGGCGCTGGAGCAGGTCGAGCTGCTCGGCACCGAAGTCGTGCCAGTGTTGCGCAAGGAGATGGCGTCCAGGCGCGCAGCCGGAGCATCCGATGCCCCGACCCATTCCAGCCTCATCACCGAGAAGTACGGTGACGCAGAGCCCCGACAGCCCCGCCCGAACCCGAACCGCGGCGACAACCTCTCCGGCGCCTCGCCCTATCAGGACAGCCCGGCCGATGTGCGGGCGTCGTTCCCGCTGGCGGTGTGAGGGTGATCAGCGACAAACGCCTCGCCAACGAAGCCTGGGAGGCGTACTTCCGCGCCCAGGCCACCCTCGCGCAGGAGTTCAGCGAGTCCGACATCTGGCACGGCCTGCAGCCGAAGGAGTATGCCGTGCTCCACGCGCTCTCCACCGCACCTGACGGGCTCAGGATCACCGAGCTGGGTGACGACGTGCTCCTCACCCAGCCCGGGATGTCCCGGCTCATCGCACGCCTCGAAGAGCGCGGACTCGTCGAACGACGTGGCGATGTCGCAGACGCGCGCGCGCGTCGCATCCGCCTTACCGCAGACGGCGTCGCCAGCCAGCGGCTCGTCGGCCGTGCGCTGACCGGCACGATCGCCGGGGCGATGACCCGCGCCCTCGACACCGACCAACTGATCACACTCCGCGACCTCAGCCTGACCCTTCTCGCCGGTGCGAGTGGAACCGCCGCCGACGTGCAGCGTGCAGCCATTGAAAGGACATTCTCATGACCATCGGCCAGTCCATCGCGCTCGAGACGACGACAGACGGCACCCCGGTGCGTCTGGTCGTGGTCAGCGCGGGGGTCAGCGACCCGTCATCCACTCGCCTGCTCGCCGATCGCACCGCGCAGAAGACACTCGACCTGCTGCGCGAAGGTGGGATTCAGGCATCCGTCGGCGTCATCGAACTCGGTCCGCTCGCGGTCGATATCGCCCAGGCCATCGTCTCGGGTTTCCCCAACGAGCGGGTGCAGGCGGCGATCGAACGCCTTGCCTCCGCAGACGCCGTGATCGCCAGCACCCCTGTGTACAAAGCCGGCATCAGTGGCCTGTTCAAATCGTTCGCCGACCTGTTAGACAACGACCTGCTCATCGCCAAACCGGTCATCCTCGCCGCAACGGCCGGGACCTCCAGGCACGCCATGGTCGTCGACGAGCACCTGCGACCACTCTTCGCCTTCCTCCGTGCCCTGCCCGTGCCGACAGGGCTGTTCGCCGCGCCGGACGATTGGGGCTCTTCAGCGCTCGGGGACCGCATCGAAAGGGCCGCCACCGAACTCCTCCTGTTCCTGCGCAGCGGAGTCGGCCGGTCGATCGCCGACGACGCCTGGGCCGGGTACCAGCACCAGTTCTCGGGCAACGCGACGCGGTCAGAGCGCGCCGCGTCGGATGTCGATTTCGATACCGACCTCATGCGACTCGCGGCGGGCGGCGGAATCTCCCGCTAGCCCCGCCGCGAGCGCCGAGTGTCAGCGCGCCGCTGTCAGCGCAGCGGCGTACGCCTGGTGGCCGGCCGCTGTCGGGTGATAGGCGTCAGGACCCGTTGCGTGAATCCACGACACCGGGCTGCCGATCCCATGCCCGGCGAATGCCGTGGTGACGTCGACGTAGTGGATGTTGACGCGCGCTCGGGCGAGCTGGCCGACGACGCCCTGGATGGTGGCGTTCATCGTGGCCGTCGCAGTATTGAGCTGGACGATGGCGGCGTAGTTCGGATCCGTCGGCGGAGGCGTCTCGAAGAGGTAGGGGTACCCCGTCACCAGGATCTTCGCCTTCGGAGCGACGAGCGCGACGCCAGCGAATGTCGCGGCGAGTCGCAAGCCCAGCTTGCTCGGGATGCGTGGCGATTGCGGGGTCAGGAGCGCATACGCCTTGTTGAGGGCCGCCTGACATTCGGGCGAGACGAACGAAACAGAGCAGTATGCCGTGATGGTGCCGACGCCCAGGTCATTCGCTCCGACGGTCAGGGTGACCAGTCCGATATCCCTGGTCTTCTTCACGGCCTTGACGACGGCGGGGAGTTGGCGGGTGAGCACGGTCGTCGTCGTCGCTCCGCTGCAACTGACATCGGCTTTGAGCGCGATGCCGGCCGCGTCGTCGAGCAACTCGGGATAGCTGCTGGGCGTTTGCAGGCAGGCGTTTTCGTATGCCCCTCCACCCTGTCCGGCTGCGTACGAGTCACCGAGTGCAACGTAGGTGGTGACGGACGTTGTCGTCGTGGCGGTGGCGGTCGTGGACGGCGAGGCCTGCGCACTTGCCGGGAGGAGAATTCCTGTGGTCAGGATGGACGCAGCGAGGGCAATGACCCCGACGTCGGCGAAGTGGCGGCTTTTGCGATTCATCGCGCCAAGCTACTCCTCTTCGGGCCGAAAAGACACGGGGTCTGAGCTTTCCTCATGTTTGAATTTCTTCGCTGCTCGATGGCCGGACCGGCCGCCCCCTCGCGAACGACGCTCCTGTGGGATGCTGGCGGGATGACGACGAACGAAGACCGGACCGCCAGAATCGCAGAACTCCGAAGGCACGAGGAAGAACTCGTCTTCGAGTCCTTCGACAACACAGATGCCTGGCGGCTGGGTTCGCTGATCGCTCAGCGCGGACTCGATGCCGGCCACCGGATCGCCATCGACATCCGCCGCCCCGGGCTCATTCTCTTCCGGGCAGCCCTGCCCGGGTCGACCGCCGATCAGGAAGCCTGGATCCAGCGGAAGTCGGCATCCGCCTTCCGGTTCGAGTCGAGCACGGCACTTCTCGGCGAGCAGTTCGCCGCCAATGGGGTGGACCCGTCCGTCGACGGGTGGCTTGACCCCACCCAGTATTCGACCTCAGGCGGCGCTTTTCCCGTGCGGGTCGCCGGCGCCGGTGTCGTCGCGGTCATCACCGTGTCCGGGCTGGCCTCGGACGACGACCACCAACTGGTCGTCGACTCGATCGCCGAGTACCTCGCTGCAGGGTCGCGCTGACCGAGAGCTCAGCGGGTCGGCTCAGGCCTTGCGGAGTTCGTCGCCATGAACGACGATCGCGAAGATGACGATGACGTCGATCGCGATGACGATCAGTGACCAGAACGGCTGCACCGGAATCAGCAGGAGCTGCAGGGTTGCGCTGACGACGGCGAAGATGACGGCGACGACGCGCGCCCACGTGGCCCCGGCGAAGAGCGCGCTGGCGGCGATCATCAGAAGCACGCCGAGAATCAGGTTCCACCATCCCCAGCCGACCAGGTTGAACAGCACGAGTTCGCCGTTCACATTTGCCGAGTGGTAGTTCTCCGGTCCGATCAGCAGCACGAGGCCCTGGGTGGTGCTGAACATGCCGTTGACGAAGAGGATTGCCGCCGCGAAATAGGCCCAACCGGCCCAGCCGACCGACGTTGACTCTTGTGTTCCTGAGGAAGCACTCATGATCCCGACCACTTTCCATTGATGCCCTGCAGCCGGCCTCGTGGTCGGCGCAGACGTGCCGAACTGCTCGTAACGGCACCGATTATTCTCCTGGCACGGCCACACGGTCAACGGAGTGGACACCGGTTGCACCCACCGCGGCCCAAGTTCACCCGTTGCGGATGACGGTGTCGGCCTGAGGCAGGCATCGCCGGGCCGTAGTCGTGGGGCGGATGGGAGTCATTCCATCGCCGCGGTATGGCGACGTGCGCTGGACGATATTCGCAGCACGACGTTCCCCGTCTTGTGACCGGCATCCACATACCGGTGGGCCTCGGCAATGTCTTCGAGGTCGAACGTGCGGTCGATCACCGGACGGAACCGGCCCGATTCCGCGAGGTCGACGAGGTAGGCGAGGTCTTCCGCCCGATTCGGACCGCCGCTGTATGCCACCAGCTTTCCGCTCTTCCGGGTGCGGCTCGCGGCCCGGATCATCCCCGCGAGATCCGTGACGACCATCAGCAACGCGCCACCCGGTCTGAGGGATGCTTCCACCCGCGTGAACGTGGCGGTGCCCGCACAGTCGACGATGACGTCGTAGGTTGCCGGGTCTGCGGCGAAGTCCTCCGTGTTGTAGTCGATCACCCGATCGGCGCCGAGGGAGGCGACGAGGTCAGCCTTGCCGCCGCTGCAGACTCCGGTCACGTGGGCGCCCAGGTGCTTCGCCAGTTGCACGGCTGCCGTTCCCACCGCCCCGGACGCACCGTTCACGAGGACGCGGTCGCCCGGCCTGATGTCCGCCCGGTTCAGGAAGATCCGGGCGGTCATCCCGCCGAAGACGAGCGCAACCGCCTCCTCGAACGTCATGTTGCGTGGCTTCGCCGTGACGGCGGCATCCTGATTCACGCAGACGTATTCTCCGTGCCCACCCCAGTGGGCTCCGAGCATCGTGATGACCTCGTCACCGGGGGCGAATCGGGTGACTCTCGATCCGACTGCTGCAACCACGCCGGCCGCGTCCATCCCCAGGATGCGGTGGCGGGGGCGGAAGAATCCGAGTCCGAACGCGGCAAGCAGCCCAAGGCCCTTCGGAACGGAACGGCTGCGGGCGCGATGATCGGCGATGCTCACTGTGCTCGCTTCGACCCTGATGAGGATCTCGTCCTCACCTGGCGTGGGCCTGGCGACGGTCTCGATCCGCACGACGTCCGGCGACCCGAAGCGGCGGTAGACGGCTGCCGCCATCGTGCCCGACGGTTCCGCGCGTTCGCTGTCGGTCTGGCGCAGCATGGATGCGGTGGGAGAAGGAGTGGTTTTCATGACGAGCCCCTTGGATCAGAAGGTGTACGGTATACACCCTTCACGAGGAGACTAAGGTGTACGGCGTACGCCTGTCAAGAGGTCCTGGCAGTTTCGCGATGCGCCGCCCTGCGATGTGTCGGTCCGGCTGGACGCGCCGACCGGCGACGGATGATGAATTCGGCGACGGCGAGGTTCGCCACCCACGCGGCGCCCATGAAGACCGCGCGCGACGGCTCGTGAGTGGGGCCGAAGATGAGCGCTGCCGGGATGAGAAAGATTGCCTGCGTTCCTGCGGCGACGCCGATCGCATAGCCGCGCGTCATCCAGGCGCTGTGCGCGACGAAGTCGCGACGCAGGGCTGCGGCGAATCCGAGGCCGATACTCACAACCATCGCCGATCCGAAGATCAGGCGGAGGACCATGAGGACCACCCCGTCTCCAGCGGGCAGGTCAGAGAAGGCCGTCATCCACAGGCCGGACACCGCGGCGAGCACGCCGGCAGGCACCAGGACGCGGCCGGCCACCCGGTGCCAGCTTCGCCGGCGGAGGCTCGGGGCGAACTGGAATGCCCCGAGCACGCTGAACACGGTGACCGTGACAATGTGAGTCACGACGGGGATCGGTGAGTCGAAAAATCGCTCATTCCGAGGCGTGATCTCCGCCCCTCCCGTCAACTCTGTCAGGCGCGCGGCTCCGGCGAGGATCGGTATGAGGCTCAGCAGGATCAGTCCGGCCGGGGCCAGCCACTGGCTTCGCGTGCGTCTGGGCGGGGTGGCGACTGCGGTCATGGCCGATTCCTTCTCGTGAATTCAGCGTGAGTGTACGGCGTACACCTCTGTTGGGCAGGCTAATGTGTACTGTGTACTCCTGTCAAGAGTGACGTAGCGAGACGCGCAACGGAGGAAACCAATGCCCGAGCAGATCGACGCGGAGCGCCGTGTCCGCCTGAATCGCGAGCGGGTCTTGCAGGCCGCCGTGACCCTTGCCGATGAGATCGGCATCGAAGCACTGAGCATGCGCAGGCTGGCACATGAACTCGGCGTCGTTCCGATGGCGCTGTACAAGCACGTGGAAAACAAGGAGGCTCTCCTCGACGGCATGGTCGAGGTCATCATCGGCGAGATCGACCCACCGGTCGCAGACGCGGACTGGAAGAGCGCAGTGAGGATGAGGGTGCTGTCTGCGCGGCAGGCACTCCAGCGACACCCCTGGGCACGGCAGGCCATCGAGTCGCGCGTGAACAAAACCCCACCCGTCCTCGACTATATGGACTCATTCATCGGCATGTTCCTCGCCGGAGGCTTCTCGGTGGATCTGACCCACCACGTGATGCACGCCATCGGCGGCCGGATGTGGGGATTCACACAGGAGCTCTTCGATGACTCGACGACTCCAGCAGTGGAGGGGACAGCAACGGTTCCGCCCGCCATGTTGCAGCAACTGGCGGAGCGCTACCCCAACATCGCCACCATGGCCGCGTCAGTGCAACACGAGGAGGAGTCGGTCGTCGGCAGCGGATGCGACGACCAATTCGAATTCGAGTTCGCGCTCGACCTGCTGCTCGACGGTTTCGACCGCCTCCGTGAGCGCAACTGGACGTCCGTGCGGCCGAAGCAGGACACCGAGCTGGTGGCCGGCACAGCCTGAAAGCCGCGACGCTGGACGTCAGACCTGCGGAGAGGCGAGGAAACGGTTGCGCTCCTCGATCAACCGGCGCAGATAGCGCCCGAGGACCAGCTTCTCGGCGAGGATTCCGAAGATGCCGCACGGCGCCGCGAAAGAGACGCGATCGATCATCGTGGTCGTGGGCCCGTCCGCAACGAACACATGCTCGTGCCGGAAGAACCGGAACGGTCCGTCGACCTGCTCATCGACGAACGAATCCGGCGAAGACATGCGGGTGATCCGGTTCGTCATCCGGAACGGGATGCCGAAATGCACGGCGCGCCACGTGACATCCTGCCCGTCGCCGATCAGCCCGGACGTGACCCCGCCGACAGCGCGCTCATTGCTACCCGCCATCGAATCGACATGCTCGTCGATGCTCCGTGACAGGTCGAACGCGGCCTGAACCGGCATGGCAAGCCGGGTGCGGAGCTCGAAGGACACGGCCATCGTTCAGAGGTGGGCGAGAGTGTCGCTGATGTCCGAGGCAGTGGCGAGGATGGCGGGACGGTAGTCGTCCCTGATCCGTTCGAGGCTGGCCGTCGAGGTCGACGTCGACACGTTGATCGCCGCGACCACCGCGCCGTCCGCCCCGCGGAGTGGAGCGGCGATCGACCGCAGGCCCTGTTCCAGTTCCTGGTCCACGAGCGCCCAGCCCTGTTCGCGCACCTGGTGCAGGGTGTCCCGGAGGGCAACTGCATCCGTGATCGTGCTCTCGGTCAGGGCGGTCCGCGCGATCGAGGAGAGATAACGCTCGAGGTCGTCATCTCCGAGCCCGGCGAGGAGCACCCGCCCCATCGACGTGGCGTGGGCGGGGAACCGGGTTCCGACTGTGATGGACACCGTCATGATCCGCCGGGCGGGCACCCGGGCGATGTAGACGATGTCGCCGTCGTCAAGCACCGAAGCGGAGGCTGACTCGTTGAGCCGCCGGGAGAGCTGCTCGAGGTGCGGACCGACGATCTCCGGCAGTGCCAGTCCGGAAAGGTAGGAGAAACCGAGTTCGAGTACCCGCGGCGTGAGGACGAACAGGCGCCCGTCCGCTCGCACGTAACCGAGTTCGACGAGAGTGAGCAGGAATCGCCTCGCCGTCGCGCGCGTCAGCTGCGTTGCTTCGGCGATGTCGCTCAGCGTCATGCTCGGACGGTCCCGCCCGAACGCCCTGATGACGCTCAGGCCGCGTGCCAGAGACTGGACGTACTGTCCACTCGGTTCAGGATCGTCGGTCATGCTCCCCACGCTATCGTTCGAGCACGACGGCCAGGCCCTGTCCCACCCCGATGCAGATCGCGGCGACACCCACACCGCCGCCGCGTCGTTTCAGTTCCTGCGCCAGGTGTCCGATGATCCGGCCGCCGGACGCCCCGAGCGGATGACCGAGTGCGATCGCTCCGCCGTGCACATTCACCCTGGCCGGGTCGAGCTCCGGCCACAGCTTCAGGCAGGCGAGGCTCTGGGCGGCGAATGCCTCGTTGAGTTCCACGAGGTCGACGTCTGCCCAGGTCTTGCCAGCGCGGGCCAGCGCCCGGTTGGCGGCTTCGACCGGCGCGATGCCGAAGGTGTGGGGATCGTTTCCGCTCACCCCGCGTCCGATGATCCGCGCGAGCGGTTCGGCATCCAGAGGGGCATCTTCTCCGCCGATCACGAGCATCGAGGCACCGTCGCTCAACGGCGACGAGTTGCCCGCCGTCACCGAGCCGTTCTCACGGAACGCCGGCTTGAGCGGCGCCAGCGATTCCACGGACGCGTCGTCACGGATGCCTTCATCCCTGCTGAGGGTCGCGCCGGGCACCTGGACGATCTCGGCGTCGTAGTGACCGGAGGCCCACGCCGCTGCGGCATTCCTGTGGCTGAGAGCCGCGAACGCGTCCTGGTCTTCCCTGCTGAGCGAGAACCGCTCGGCGAGCAGTTCAGCGGTCTCACCGAGGGAGACGGTCCACTGGTCAGGCATCCGCGGATTCACCATCCGCCAGCCGAGCGTTGAGGAATGCAGCGTCTCCGGTCCGGCCGGGTACGGCTTCGACGGTTTGAGCATCACCCACGGGGCGCGGCTCATCGACTCGACGCCGCCGGCCACGACGATGTCGGCGTCTCCGGTTTCGACGGCACGACTGGCCTGGATCACGCTCTCGACGCTTGAGCCGCAGAGCCGGTTCACGGTGGCACCCGGCACGGAGGTCGGCAACCCGGCGAGAAGCACCGCCATGCGCGCGACATTCCTGTTGTCCTCACCGGCCTGGTTCGCGTCGCCGAGCAGGACATCGTCGATCCGGGCGGGGTCGAACCCCGGATGCCTCGCGAGCAGTGCCGCGAGAGTGTGGCCGGCGAGGTCGTCCGGCCGGACCCCGGCGAGGCCTTTACCGTAGCGACCGAACGGCGTGCGCACTGCGTCGTAGATGAAACTGCCGGTCATGCGTGCGTCCTGTCGTCGGTGGCCGTTGCGTCGGTCAGGTCGAGTCCTGTGGCCAGCCGCAACTCCTCGACGGTATTGTCGCCGAAGGCTTCGACGACCGCGAGGCCGTCCTGGGTGACATCGAAGATCGCGTGGTCCGTATAGATCCGGGTCACACAGCCGACACCGGTCAGCGGATAGCTGCATTCACGGACGATCTTCGACTTCCCCGACTTGGTGAAGAGATCGGTCATCACGTAGACCTCCCGCGCGCCGATGGCGAGGTCCATGGCACCGCCGACGGCGGGGATCGAGTCGGCCGCACCTGTCGACCAGTTGGCGAGGTCGCCCCGTTCGGAGACCTGGAACGCCCCGAGGATGCAGACGTCGAGGTGCCCGCCACGCATCATGGCGAACGAGTCGGCGTGATGGAAGTATGCGGTCCCCGGGAGTTCGGTCACCGGCAGTTTGCCTGCATTGATGAGATCCGGGTCGACCTGGCCCGCTTCCGGCTCGGGGCCCATGCCGAGCATCCCGTTCTCAGTGTGAAGAATCACTTCCAGATCTGCCGGAAGGAAGTTCGCCACGCGCGTCGGTGCACCGATGCCGAGATTCATCACGGCACCTTCGGGGATGTCGCGGGCGATCCGGGCGGCCAGTTCGTCGCGGCTGATTCTGGTGGTCATGCGACGGCTCCAGCGTCGGCGAGCGAACCGTCGCCGATGAACTCACCGTTTCGCAGCCAGGCGCGTTCACCCACAGCGACCACCCGGTCGACGTAGAGGCCAGGGGTGACGACAGCCTCCGGGTCGAGTGCGCCGAGCTCGACGACGTCGTCGACCTGCACGATCGTCGTCGTCGCGGCCGCGGCCATGATCGGGCCGAAGTTCCTCGCGGTCTTCCGGTACACGAGGTTTCCCCAGCGGTCGGCGCGCCAGGCGCTCACCAGTGCGACGTCGGCAGGCAGGGCGTATTCGAGGACGTAGGACCGGCCGTCGATCTCGCGCGTCTCCTTGCCGTCGGCGAGCGCCGTGCCGTACCCCGTCGGTGTGTAGAAGGCGCCGATACCCGCACCGGCAGCACGGATGCGTTCGGCGAGATTCCCCTGAGGCACCAGCTCGAGCTCGATGTCACCCGCGCGGTACAGCGCGTCGAAGACATGCGAGTCACTCTGGCGGGGGAACGAGCAGATCATCCGTCTGACACGGCGCGCGGCCAGCAGGGCTGCCAGACCCGTGTCCCCGTTGCCCGCGTTGTTGTTGATCACCGTGAGGTCGGTAGCGCCCTGTGCCAGGAGGGCGTCGATCAGCTCCACGGGTTGCCCCGCTCGACCGAATCCTCCGATCATCACGACGGCACCGTCGGCGACATCGGAGACTGCCTGCTCGAGACCGTCGATCACCTTTGAAATCATGTCTTCATCCGTTCACCTAGCGAACATCCGTTCACATCATGATCATGGTACGCCGATCGCTCCGAACAGTCCAGAGCACCCTGTCGGCGCCTGCACCCTTCCACCCGGACACCCGTCGGAGCATACTGACACCATGACGGACAATGAACGTGCCGGTGACGCGGGTTCCGGCAGCCAGGCGACACCCGCGATCATCGTAGGAATCGACGGGTCAGAGTCCTCCGTGAAAGCGCTCCGCGAAGGGCGCAGGCTCGCTGACGCCCTCGACGTCCCCCTCGAAGCGTTCGCGGTCTGGCAGCGCAGTCACTCCATGTTCGACTTCTACCAGTACGAATCCGGCTGGACCCCGGAGAAGGACATCGAGAAGCTGCTCGAGGACACCGCGCAGGCCGCCTTCGGTTCGGACCGGCCGGCGCGATTCACGCTGTCATACGAGCAGGGGATCCCGACGAAGGCGCTCATCAGATACAGCGCCGGTGCGGAGATGCTCGTTCTCGGCTCCCGCGGGCACGGCGGATTCTCGGGCCTGCTCCTCGGCTCAGTCAGTTCCGCCTGTGTCGCCCATGCCACCTGCCCGGTGCTCATCGTGCACAACAACGACCAGGTTCAGCTCGATGCCGCGAAGCAGGCCGCCGGGAAGTGACCAGCGGCCCGACCGACGGAGGCAGGATGGCATACGCTGGCGGTGTGGAGAGTGACAAGCGCTCCAGCAGGTCCTGGCTGGCAAAGGTGTTGAGGCGGACGCCTCGCCGACCGCCGTTCCGGCCGGAGCCGCAGCCACTCGCACCCTTCGAACAGGCCCTCGAGGAGGGCCTCCTCATCGCCAGGCACGGCGTGACCCTTGCCGTGAAGAATCGCCTCATCCTCCGCGCCCTGCAGGAGAACCTCCCCTTCGACGAGGAGGCGACCGCGCACATCGTGGCTGACGAACTGGCGCGTGCCGCAAGGGAGCAGCGTGACAACGCTCAAATGATGACCGAGGCGAGGGCGGCGACCGACCTCTCCGGTGGACTGGCGGACCATGCGCACGATTACCACCTCATCGACGCAGGCACGCTTCGGCGTCGGGAACAGCTCTATCTCGCTCTTGCCGACTCGCTGGAGGAGGCACGGAACGACCCGGATGCCGTTTCAACACTCGCCGAACGGGCGCGCGCAGCGGCGTGGCAGGACATCGGTGAGAACGTCAAGGCCAAAGTCGAACAACGGATGCAATCGTTCTCCGACGACCCCGACTACGTTCTCGACCGTCAGGACCGGCTGCGATTGTTGCTCGAGGTGGACCTTCCGTCACTGGAGCATCAGGGCGACGACGAGCGCTGAGTCCGCAGGCCTTCCTCCACCCAGGCGGGCTCGGCTGACAAGCTGTCCGTGTGGAACCCGCTCGGCCGCTGTCGTGCCCGGGTGCGTTCCCGTCGTCGTCCGACATCGCGGTACCAGGCTGCGCAAAGCACAACGGCGAGGGCAACCGAGACGACGTCTCCGCCGTAGTACATAAGGAGGCTTCCTGTCTCAGCATCCGCCGACGAGACTCCGGCGGGCGGATGACCGTACAGATATTTGGCCAGGATGCTGTGCCCGGCCGCCACGAGGCAGAGCACGACCGCGCGAACGGCGAAACCCGAGCGGTGCGGATTCGGGTCGACACAGGCGATGGAAGCGGTGAAGAGGCACCCGGAAGCGAAGACGTGAACGTGGACGGCAACGAACAGGATGCCGTTGGTGTGGATACTCCCGTAGAGTCCGCCCGCGTACAGCAGCCACATTCCTCCAAGACTCAGACATCCCGCTGTCACCGGGTGGGCGAGAATCCGAACCGGCCAGCTCTTCAGGACACCTGCGAGCCTCCTGGCGGGAACGGCGCTCAGGGAACGCAGTGCAAGCGTCACCGGGGCCGCGAGCACGAGCAGAAGAGGCGCAAGCATCCCCAGACCGACATGGGCGGCAGCGTGTGCGGTGAAATCTTCGTGTCGAGTCGTCGCGACGTGCATGCTGACCGCCGCCACGAGGCATCCGAGGATCCAGGCCAGAATCCGACGTTTTGGCCACCGGGCGCGGCCCCCTGAGCGGAGTGCGGCAATCAGATAGACGGCAAGAGGCACGAGCAGGACCAACCCGCCCACCTCCACGGGCGAGATGCCGCCGCCGTGGTCATGCATCGTCCGACCCGGCTCGTCCCGGTGCACGCCGTCTGCGGATGAGCAGGACTGCTCCTGCACCGGCGAGCAGAACGGCGACCACGTTCCATGCGATGTCATACGGCAACAGATGGACGTCGTACCGGATCTGGTGAAGTCCGAGCAGTTTGTGTTGGACGGTTCCGTCGTACAGCTGGAACACGCCGGCGCCAAGAAGGATGCCTGCTCCCCACCTGCGCCGGTCGAGGCTGTGCTTGCGGCGCAGGTCTGCGAAGAGAAACAGCGCAGCTACGGTGGCGAACCAGCCGAATGCGTGGAAGATGCCATCAGAGATCAGACCGGCGGCGGGGGTGCCACGGTCGTAGAAATGGTGCCAGTGAAGCAACTGGTGGAACACGGTCTCATCGACGAATGCGGCAATGCCGATGCCGAGCAGAACCCCCGACCAGAGGTTCTGCGCAGCGTCGGGCTTCGCGGACATTCAGCCGCGAGCTTTCGTCGTGGTGTTCCGGCGCCCAAGCAGTACGCCCAATGCGACCATGGCGATCGCCAGGACCAGGTGCAACCAGTTGTCCGCGTTGTTTACCGGGACGAAGTTCGCCGGCGTGTCACCGGACACGAAAAGTCCGTAGATCCACAGGACGAAGTAAATCACGCCTCCCCAGATGAGATAGTTCCTGGCGCCGCTGAAGCTGCGCGCGAGCACCACACCGGCAACGCCGAACAGCAGGTGCACGATGTTGTGCAGTATCGACACCTGGAACACCCCGAGCAGAAGCGCCGCAGAATCGCTTCCGGCGAAGAGCAGCGCGTCATAGTTGGTGGTGATGCCAGGGATGAATCCGAGGACACCCACGAGAATGAAGACGATTCCGAAGACAAGCGCCGCCAGCTGTACCGGCGCGCGCCCCGTCCGCGTGTTTTGGGCATTTGCAGGTCGAGATGTCATGATGTGCTCCTTGTTCAGAGTGTGACCAGCCGACGCGGAGAGCCATCGGCCGCGTGCCCCGCTGGAATCAAGCTATTTCGCCGCGTCCTGGCGCGGCAGGGACTTGACTTTGACTTCCGTGAGCCGATTCACCGGGCGATTCTCCGGTGGGCGGTCTAGGCTCGACCTTCGACCAGGAGCGAGGGACCATGACCGCACGAACCGTGATCATCACCGGAGCAAGCGACGGCATCGGTGCCGTTGCTGCGAGGGCCTTGTCCGAGCGCGGAGACCGGGTCGTCGTCGTCGGTCGGTCGCCCGCGAAGACGAAGGCGGTCGCCACCGCCATCGGTGCCGACTTCTTCGTCGCGGACTTCGCCCGCCTCGACGACGTCCGCGAACTCGCCGCCGCCCTCCTCGAGCGGTACCCGCGGATCGACGTCCTCGCCAACAATGCCGGCGGCATCCTCGGCCACAGGGAAACCACCGTCGACGGCAACGAGAAGACGTTCCAGGTGAACCACCTGGCTCCGTTCCTGCTGACGAACCTGCTCATGGACCGCCTGGCCGAGAGCCGGGCCACGGTCGTCAACACCTCGAGCGTGGCGAACTCCCGGTTCGGCAAGTTCGACATCGACGACGTGAACGCCGAACACGGCTACTCCGAGAACCGCGCGTACGGCAACGCGAAGCTGGCAAACATCCTCTTCACCGTCGAGTTGCACAACCGCTACGCCGAACGCGGGATCTCCACCGCGGCGTTCCATCCCGGGATCGTGGCCACGAGTTTCGCCACCGGATCGACCAGCCTCATGCGCCTCGTCTACCGCAGCGTGTTCAAGATCTTCCTGATCTCACCGGAGGAAGGCGCAGACACGCTCGTCTGGCTGGCCACGACGGTGCCGGGCGTCGACTGGGTGCCAGGCGCGTACTACGACAAGCGGCAGATCGCGAAGGCGAACCCGCAGGCGTACGACACCGGGCTCGCCGCGCGACTCTGGGACCTCAGCGCCGAACTGGTCGGCTCACCCGTCGAACGTCGCTGATCCGGCCGAATCGGATGCTCAGTGGGTCACGTCCCACAGGTGGTGCACCGGATCATGCAGGAGGTACCTGCCCAGCGTCACCACGGTGAACCGCGACCCATCGCTGCGACGCCCCGTGCGTTCTGCAGCATCGTCCGGCACCCGCTCGAACGCGTCGGCGAGGGCGAGTCCCGCTGCGACCAGGTCTGACTCGACCTGTTGCGGGTCCTGCTCCTCGTAGCGCTCTGCGACAGCGGTCGCATCCTGGTCCCAGTTCTCGAACTCGGGGTCGTCCTCGGCGAGCATGAGATCGAGCCTGGTGTGGAAGATCCGGAAGACATCCCGCACATGGGCGGAGTATTCGAGGGGCGACCAGGTTGCGTCGTCCGGCCTCGCCCTCACGTCTGGCCTCCTGAGCACTTCCGGCCACCCCCGCACGTTGGCACGGAGCAGGTCGGGAATCTCTCCGAGCGTCACTCCGCTCGAGTCGAACCCGCACTCGGGGCATTCGCGTTCCAGGACCCAGGTCCAGTTCTTCGTGTCGGGTGTGATGACCATGCCCCAAACCTATGGCCGATCCGACCGTGTCCGCCGATGGAAAACTGCCGACAGGCGTCGACTTCCGGTCAACCGCCACAGACGCGACCGACTGCACGGATCGCCGACGACGCGTCAGGCGGCGGGCTGGCAGACGGCTTTGCCCGCGAGCTGTTCGGTCATCTGTTCCTCTGACCATGGCAGACCGACGACGGGAAGCTTCTGTCCCTTCACGGGCGCGGCCTTCGCGGCGATGGCCGCCAGTTTCATGGCAAGCAACTGGGTGAAACCCGCCCCGGCAGTGGAGTTGTTGAGCATGACCACCACGGTGAGGCCGGTCGTCGGGTCGGAGAGCATCGCGGTGATGTGGCCGGGGATCGAGCCGGCCTGTCCGCGCATCGGGCCCATCTGCAGTCCGCCGGGGCCGAATGCCTGCCACGCGGGGGCATCCTCGCCGAGCGGAACCGTCGTCCAGGCGTCCTTTTTCAGCTCCTCGCCGAGCAGCGCGCCTGTCGCGAATGACTGGGCGTACCTGTGCAGGTCGTCGACGGAAGACACGACTCCGCCCGCTGTGAAGACCTGCGAGTTGGACAGCGCCGTTTCGTCCGTGGGGGCGTCGCAGGCGAGCGTGCCGTCGGCGAGCTTCAAAGACTCCCAGCCTGGCGCGAACGGAGCCGAGATGGTCAGCGTCGTAGGCTCGGGGAAGAGGGAGTCGTCCATGTCGAGCCTGTCGAAGACGTAACGCTTGTACAGCGTCTGCCAGTCATCGCCCGTTGCTTCCTGCAGGGCGAGACCGAGCAGGACATAGTTCGTGTCGGACGGGGCGTATGCCTCGCCAGGCGCACCGGTGCCCGGGTTGGCGATCCCGTCCGAGATGAGCTCGACCGGTGACCACTGCCGGGTTGGATTGATGGCGAACATCGCGCCGAGGCTCCCGCTGTAGTCCCCCAGTCCTGAGGTGCCGTGGCACAACTGCCCGAGGGTGATCCCATCGATCCCGACGATCGACGGGAGATGGTCTGAGACCTTGTCGTCGAGTGCGACGGTGCCGTCCTGGACGAGGCCGTACAAGACGTCGCACGTCATCGGCTTGGTGTTGTCTCCGACCCGGAAACGCATGTCGGTCGTCATCTTCTCGCCGCCGCCGGGTGCTGTGGTCCCTGCCGCGCTGACCCAGCTTCCTGACCACGGTGCCCAGACACCGGCGATTCCTCCGGATGCAGCGGCGAGCGCCATCGCTTCGGTCAACGCCGCGTCGAGGGCATCTGCGGAGGCTGCCGGGAGCGCTTCGGCCGGCTGCTCGGGCAGTTCGACGGGAGTGGTGGAGGTGCCGGCGCATGCGGACAGGCCGAGAACAACCCCCATCGCGACCGTCAGCAAAGCAGTGCGACTGCCGCGAGCTTTACTCATTCTCATCCATCCCCCTGATGGCCCTACAAATGGGGAGTCTAGCCGAGCCCGTCACCGCTCGATGACGAGAACCGCTGGATGTTATGCACCGTTACACGATCAGTACAATCGCTTCGTCGTGTCGTCGGCAACCCGCAGCCATCGGCAGCCGTATGCGGGCAGCGTCAGATCGGCGCCGCCGCCATCCGACAATGCAACCTCGCCCGTTTCGAGGAGGTCGATGAGCCGCGTCGACGCATCCGCTCCAGGAACAGTGATCGACACGACCGTCGGATCGGGACTGAAGTTGTGCACGGCCACCATCTGTCCTTCGGCGCCGGTGACGGTGTGTACGAGTACGGCATCGTTCGGCTGCGGGAGCACGGCGAAGTCGCCCCAGCCGATCTCTGCGGAGTTGCGGTAGATCCTGATCAACAGGCGCATGAAATGCAGCAGCGAGTCAGGATCGTGGCGCTGGTCGGCGACGTTGACGTGCTCGGGCGAAAAGCCGTCGTCGACCACAGGCGCCGTCAGCCGCGACTTCCTGGCGCGGGAGAATCCGCCGTTCGTCCCGCTCGTCCACTGCATCGGAGAGCGCACCGAGCCGCGCCCGGGAATGGCGAGGTTCTCTCCCATCCCGATCTCCTCCCCGTAGAAGAGGACAGGTGTGCCAGGCATCGAGAACAGCAGGCTGTACGCCATCCGGATGCGACGCGGGTCGCCGTCGAGCATCGACGGCAGCCGCCGCACGATGCCGCGGTCGTACACCCGCATCTTCTCTTCGGGCGCGAACGCGTCGAACACCTCGGCGCGTTCGGACTCGGTGAGCTTGTCGAGGGTGAGCTCGTCGTGGTTGCGGAGGAAGTTCGCCCACTGCGACTGCGACCCGATCGCGGGCCGGGCGGCGAGGGCGTCGGCCAGCGGCCGCGCATCCTCGCGGGCCAGGGAGAGGTAGAACTTCTGCATGGCGACGAAGTCGAACTGCATCGTGAGTTCGTCGGCTGCCTCACCACCGAAGTACTGCACCTGCTCTTCCCTGGGCAGGTTCACTTCACCGAGCAGGATGCCGTCGCCGGTCCTGCGGCCCAGGAACGATCGCAGCGACTTCAGGTAGTCGTGTGGGTCCCCGTAGGTGTCGCCGGTCGCCTTGCCCGCCGACGGTTCGAGGAAGAACGGGACCGCGTCGACCCGGAACCCGTGGATCCCGAGCTCCAGCCAGAAACCCATCACCTTGGCGATCTCATCGCGCACGCGCGGGCTTTCGACGTTGAGGTCGGGCTGGTGTTTGTAGAACCGGTGCAGGTAGTACTGCCCAGTCTTCTCGTCGAGCTCCCAGACGCTGGACTCCTCGCCGGGGAACACCGTCGCCGCCTGCTTCTTCGGCGGCTTATCCCTCCACACGTAGAAGTCCCGGTACGGCGAATCGACACTCGACCTGGCGGCCTTGAACCACGGATGCTGGTCGGACGTGTGGTTCACCACGAGGTCGACGATCACCCGCATGCCGCGGTCGTGCGCGGTGCGGACCATCTCGACGAGGTCACCATGGTGACCCAGCCGCTTGTCGACCCCGTAGAAGTCGGTGATGTCGTAGCCGTCGTCGCGGTCGGGAGTCGGATAGAACGGCATGAGCCAGAGGCAGGTGACTCCGAGCTCGGCAAGGTAATCCATCCTCTGCGCCAGGCCGGCGAGGTCGCCAACGCCGTCATCGTTCCAGTCCATGAAGGTCTCGACGTCGAGGCAATACACGACGGCGGTCTTCCACCACAGGTCGGCCGTATCGGTCATCTTCATGCTGTCGCCCCCGCCCGCTCGACGAACTGCGGAAGCACCCGGTCACCGAAGACATCGATGAACTCGGACTGCTCCACTCCCACATGGTGAAGGTAGATCTCGTCGAAGCCGAGGTCGAAGAAGCCGGCGAGCCTGGCGGCATGCCAGCCCGGGTCAGAGGAGATGAGCACCGTCGAGTGCATGTCGTCGGGTGTGACGTGCTTCGCCGCCTCGTCGAACGCTTCTGGGCTGTCGAGATCCCAGCAGACCGGAGGGGAGAACACGTTGGTGCGCCACTGGTCGTGGGCGATGGCGAGCGCTTCCTCATCGGTCTGCGCGTAGCTCACGTGGACCTGCAGCACGAGCGGACCACTGCCGCCCGCCCCTCGGTAGGCATCCACCATCCGTTCGAGGTCGGCGGGCGCCTGGGCGACGGTGGCCAGCCCATCCGCCCACCCGGCGGCCCATGCCGCGGTCGCCGGACTCACCGCCGCAGCCAGCAGCGGCGGCGGTGTCTCGGGCCGGGTCCACAGGCGCGCCCGATCGACGGTCACATGGCCGTCTACGCTGACTTCCTCGCCGGCGAACAGCCGCCGCATCACGTCGACGCTCTCCCGGAGCCGGGCGTTTCTCACGTCCTTGCTCGGCCAGCCATCTCCGGTGATGTGCTCGTTCGCCGCTTCCCCCGAGCCGAGAGCCGCCCAGAACCGGTCCGGGTACATCGCGGACAGCGTGGCAGCGGCCTGCGCGATGATCGCCGGGTGGTACCGCTGTCCAGGCGCGTTGACGACACCCAGGCGAAGCGAGGTGGCCTGCAGCGCTGCGCCGAGCCAGGACCACGCAAATGCGGACTGGCCCTGCCGTTCGCTCCATGGGGCGAAGTGATCCGAGCACATGGCGGCCTGGAATCCGGCGGCTTCGGCGCGGACGACCGCGTCGAGCAGTGCGCGAGGGTGGACTTGTTCGTGGGAGGCGTGGAAGCCGATGACTGTCATTCATACCCTTCCGGTCGGTGCCGAGCCTAGGCAGCGGCCCGACGTGACGGCTACCCCTCGCGGTTCGGACGCGTGCCGTGCTAGCGGCGAATTGACACCGTCGAGTCCGTTGCACTCCAATGGGGGCATGACCACCCACGTCTTCACCGCCGACATCGTCGACGCCGTGCTCAGGCACATGAACACCGATCACCTCGCAGACAACCTCGTGATCGTTCGGGCGTTCGCCGATCCCGCCGCCGATTCCGCCGTGATGACGGGCCTCGACGGCGACGGAGGCACCTGGTCCGTCACATCCGCCGGCCAGGAGTCCGAGGCCAGGATCGCGTGGTCCGTCCCTGTCACCGAACGCGCAGGCATCCGCCGCGAAGTGGTCGTGCTCTACGACGCCGCGTGCGAGAAGCTGGGGCTTCCGCCGCGGGCGCACTGACCGGCGCCTGCCTGTATTCGCCCCGGTGACCAAACCGATCGGGCGAGGGGTCCGAATGTGATGGTGTGCGGCAGTTGGCCGCACGGACTATCCAGGAGGAACCCCCATCATGCGCACTTCACCGAATCGTCTCCTTGCCACCATCTTCGGTGGCGTCTACGTTCTCGTCGGTCTTCTCGGCTTCGCCGTCACCGGCGGCGTCAGCTTCATCGCCACTGAGGGCAACCTGCTGCTCGGCCTCTTCGCGGTGAACCCGCTGCACAACATCGCCCACCTTCTCATCGGTGCAGCGCTGCTGATCGCCGGGCTCTCGAACGTTGCGGCAGCCAAGACCGTCAACACGGTCGTCGGCGCCGTCTACCTGCTCCTCGGTATCGTCGGGTTCTTCCTCGTCGGCACCGCTCTGAACATCCTTGCCCTCAACACCGCCGACCACTTCCTGCACCTCGCCAGCGCGATCGTGCTGCTCGGAGTCGGTCTCGCCGCAGACAAGTCAGTCCGGACCGTCAACGCTCACGCGTAACCGACCGAGTAACTGACTCAGACGGAGAGGGGAGTTATCGTGAACGACAGCAGTCGAAGCGTGATGGCCCTGGCGAGCCTGGGGGTGGGCCTTGTCCATCTCGCCGTCGGAGCGGGCTCCCCTCTCTTCCCCGCGATTCTCCTGGTCGGGTTCGGCATCGCCGAACTCGGCTGGGGGATCGCGATACTCGCCCGTGGGCGGATCATCCTCCCGCGGGTCGCACTCCCGCTCTCCCTCGCACCAGTCGCCCTCTGGGGGCTCGACGTCACCGCCGGGATCGCACTCGGCAGCTCGAGCATGACCGCGGCGCTGCCGTTCGGTCCGATGCTTGCGGCATCCGCTCTCAGCCTCTTCATCGGGCTGAGCCTCGCGGTCAACCGCAGACGGGCGGAGTCCCCCCGCGCTCGGCGCACCACGGCAACCGTCACCCGCCCGGGGCGTTACCTGCTCGGCATGACCTGCGGGGCCGCGCTCGTCGCCGGACTCGTCACCCCGGCCCTCGCCGGGACGAATGCAGGATCCCGAGCCGTTCCACACGGCGAGCACGGCACGACGATCGTCACGGACGAGTCGCCGTCACACCAAGGACACTGACACCCACCCCACCGTCGAGGATGGCTATACTAAGGGCACCCTAACCCCGCCAGACGGAGCCCGATGTCGAACCTCATTCCCTTTTCGCAGGAACTGCGGGAGCGTACGCGCACCAGCCACTCCGAAAGCGAAGGCGCCGACTTCATGGGTGACCTGATGACGGGCAAGGGCACGCGCGAGGACTACATCGCCCTCGTCGCCCAGCACTACTTCATCTACGAGGCCATCGAGTGGGCAGCCGACCGGATGAAGAACGACCCGGTCGCGGCGCCGTTCATCTCCGACAAGCTCACCAGGCTCCCCGCGATCGAAGAGGACCTCCGGTTCCTCATCGGCGACACCTGGCGTGAGGACATCAGTCCCCTGCCGACAACGTCCGCGTACGTGGCCCGCATCCGCGAGGTCGGCGCGACGTGGGCAGGCGGTTTCGTAGCCCACCACTACACGCGTTACCTCGGCGACCTGTCCGGCGGCCAGATCATCCGCACCATCATGCAGCGACAGTTCGGCTTCGAGACCAACGGGGTCGGCTTCTACCTCTTCGGCGACATCGCGAAGCCGAAGGAGTTCAAGGACACCTACCGTGAGCAGCTGGATGCCGTTCCCTGGGACGACGCGGAACGCAACCGGGTGATCGACGAGGTCCTTGTGGCGTACCGTTTCAACACCGAACTGTTCACAGACCTCGCCACCGCGAAGGCACAGTCGGTCGCCTAACAAGAACGCGACGCCCACGCGGCGCCGCGGCATCCGAGGAGCAGTGTGAGCGAATTCACGTCGAAACCCTGGCTTGACGCGTACGCGCCAGGTGTCCCCCATGACATCGAACTGCCCACCGGGTCCCTCGTCGACATGGTCGAGGATGCCGTCTCCCGCTTCCGCGGCAAGGAGGCGCTGGAGTTCTTTGGCCGGACGACGAGCTATACAGAGCTCGGCGAGCAGATCGATCGGGCGGCGGAGGGTCTTCGCCGGCTCGGGGTGACGAAGGGCGACCGGGTCGCGCTCGTCCTGCCGAACTGCCCCCAGCACGTCGTCGCGTTCTATGCCGTGCTCCGGCTCGGCGCCGTCGTGGTGGAGCACAACCCGCTCTACACGGCACGGGAGTTGCGCCACCAGTTCGAGGACCACGGCGCCCGCGTCGTCGTCGCCTGGGACAAGGTCGCCGGAATGATCACAGACTTCCCCAGCGACATCCCGCTCGATGCCGTCATCTCGGTCGACGTGACCACTGGGATGCCGTTCGGCACGAGGGTCGCGCTGCGGCTCCCCGTTGCCAAGGCCCGCACCTCCCGCCGGGCCCTGACCACCGGGGCTGCGGTGAAGGGGACGACGAGCTGGTCATCCTTGCTCTCGCACGGACGGCTGCGCCGCAAGCACGAACGCCCCGACGTGAACGACCTCGCGCTCATCCAGTACACGAGCGGCACGACCGGAAGCCCCAAGGGCGTGATGCTCAGCCACTTCAATCTGCGGGCGAACGCCGAACAGGGCCGGGCGTGGGTGCCGGGGCTGGCGGAGGGCGACGAAGTCTTCTACGCGGTCCTGCCCCTGTTCCACGCCTACGGCATGACCCTCTGCCTCACCTTCGCCATGAGCATCGGCGCTACGGTGGTGCTGTTCCCGAAGTTCGACGTCGACCTCGTGCTCAGCGCGTTCGCGAAGACACCGGCCACGTTCCTGCCCGCGGTTCCGCCGATCTACGAGGCGCTGGCGCGTGCGGCCGAGCGCCGGAAAGTGGACCTGTCCGGCATCCGGTTCGCGATCTCCGGCGCGATGAGCCTGCCCGTGTCGATCGTCGAGCGGTGGGAGTCCGCCACAGGCGGTCTGCTCGTCGAGGGCTACGGCATGACCGAGACGTCGCCGGTCGCGCTAGGAAACCCGATCGGACCATCGCGCCGCCCCGGGACGGTCGGCGTGCCGTTCCCCAGCACCGAAATCAGGGTCGTCGACCCCGCCGACCCTGAGGTCGACAGGGGCCCAGGCGAGGCCGGTGAGTTGCTCCTCCGTGGCCCACAGGTCTTCTCCGGCTACTGGAAGCGTCCGCTTGACACCGCGGCCACGCTCCTGCCCGGGGGCTGGCTGCGCACCGGGGACATCGTCGAGGTCGCGGCTGACGGCTTCGTCACGGTCGTGGACCGGGTGAAGGAACTCATCGTCACCGGCGGGTTCAACGTGTCACCGTCCGAGGTGGAGCTCGCGCTGCTGAGCCACCCCGACGTGCGCGAGGCTGCGGTCGTCGGGTTGCCGCGGGAGAGCGGTGGCGAGGATGTCGCCGCCGCAGTCGTGCTGCGCGACGGGGCGGTGTTCGACCAGGACGCGCTTCGTGACTTCTGCCGCAGGGGCCTGACCGCCTACAAGATCCCGAAGCGCATCGTGCAGGTCGACGACCTGCCGCGCTCGCTCATCGGCAAGGTTCTCCGCAAGGACGTCAGGGAGCGGATGCTCGCCGACTGACGGTTGGCCGTCGTGCCGAGAGTGCAGTAGTGGCGTGAAAGCTCCTGCTTTTCGAGCCACTACTGCACTCTCGATCGTCGAAGGCGTGGACGACGTCGGTGCCACGTCGTATCGTCGTGGCATGGATGTCATCCTCGTTCCCGGTTTCTGGCTGAAGGGGTCTAGCTGGGACCCCGTTATCCCCGCGCTGACCGAAGCCGGCCACCGCGCGCATCCGCTCACTCTCCCCGGGCTGGAATCGCTGGATGCGCGTCGCACCGGGATCGGGCTGCGAGATCACGTCGACGCCGTGGTCGAGACGATCGACTCAATCGATGGCCCGGTCGCCCTGGTCGGCCACTCCGGCGGTGGGGCGATCATCCACGCCGCCGTCGACGCACGACCCGACCGCGTGGCTCGGGCGGTCTATGTCGACAGCGGACCGCTCGCAGACGGCTACCTCATCAACGACGAGATGCCCACGTCCGGCGACGATCTGCCGCTTCCCGAATGGGCCGAGTTCTCGGAGGCCGACCTGACCGACCTCGACGAGGACCTCCGGCGGCAGCTCAGGCAGATCGCCGTACCTGAACCCCGTGCCGTCGCGTTCGACCGTCAGGAACTCTCCGACGAGCGACGCTATGACGTCCCTGTCACGGTGATCACCTGCACGTTCCCCTCCGCGGCGATGCGTGAGGCGATCGAGTCCGGGGCGGTGTTCACTGCCGAACTGGCGAAGGTGCGCGACTACGAGATCGTCGACCTTCCCACCGGGCACTGGCCGCAGGTCACGAAGCCGAAGGAGCTCGCCGTCGCGCTCGTCGATGCGCTTCGCGACCGCTAGGGCTGTCGCACAGCCGACCCCCGACAAGGAAGAAGCCGGAACCCTCTCGCAGGGTTCACAGGAGATCACACGATCATCAGGATGCTTTGGCCCATTCGATCCTGCTATCCCTGCAATCTCCTGTAATCCGTGCGCCGGCACTCACCGACCCGACGCAGTCTCGGCAGCCGCCGCGTGGCCTAGAGGGTGGAGGCGGAGCCGAGCGGAGACGGGCGGTCGAACCGCATGAACCGCTCCACGTCCTTGTCGACGAGGATGTCACCCGGCCGCAGCGGGCGAGTGAGGTACAGCCCCTCGAGCGACGTCAGCCTGCTGAGCGCGACGTAGGTCTGCCCGGGGCTGAATGCCCGCGACCCGAGGTCCACGATGGCGCTGTCGTACGTCTTGCCCTGCGACTTGTGGATGGTGACAGCCCAGGCCAGCCGCAGCGGGAACTGCGTGAACTCGGCGACGATGTCCTTCTTCAGCTGTTTGGTGGCGGCGATGTAGCTGTACCGGTACTTCTCCCAGACGACCGGCTCCACCTCGACGACCTCGCCGTCGATCTCGACGAATACGTTGGCGTCGATCTTCGTGACGCGGCCGATCGTTCCGTTGACCCAGCGCTGCCCTTCGCCTCCTCCCCCTGTGTCGTTGCGCAGGAACATCACCTGCGCACCGACCTTGAGCTCGAGGGTCTCGTCGGCCGGGTACGACGACTTGCCGAAGTCACCGCTCACCTCGGCGTTGGCCTTGAGAACACGGCCGGGCAGCTTCGCCAGCGCCGCCGCGTTGATGCGATTGACGATGTCGTTGCGGGTGGCGAGGGTGATCGTGCCGTCGTCCGGTGGAGTCCTCGCCCCCATCGAGTTGAGGACACCGGCGATCTCGGCCGTGACCTGACCGTGCCGCACCGCGTTGAGCATGTACTTGAAGTCCGCGTCCGACTGCCGGTGGATCTCGGTCAGTTCGATGATGTTGAGCGGGGTCTCCTGCCACACCTTCGCGTCGAAGAACCAGAACGAGCGATAGGTGTCCTCGATGTAATTGCGCTCCTCCCCCTGCCCTGGCACGGGTGCGAGCTGGTATGGGTCACCGAAGAGCACGACCTGCACCCCGCCGAACGGCTCGTGCCTGCGCTGGCGGGCCTGCCTGAGGCTGCGGTCGATGGCATCCAGCAGGTCGGCGTTGACCATGGAGACCTCGTCGATGACGAGGGTGTCGATGGTGTTGAGGAGCTTCTTGACCTGGTCGCTCTGGTCGATGTCGTGGTCGGCGATGAGCCCGATCGGCAACCGGAACAGCGAATGGATGGTCTGCCCGCCGACGTTCAGGGCGGCGACACCGGTCGGCGCGCAGATCACGATCTGCTTCTCGGTCTGCCAGGCCAGGTGGTTGAGCAGGGTCGACTTGCCCGTCCCGGCACGGCCGGTCACGAAGACGTGCTCCCGTGTTCCTTCGATGCGGTCGAAGACGGACTGCTGCTCGCTGGAGAGCTCGATCTTCGGCTGGGAGTTCGTCACGGATGCCTTCACTGGAGGACGCTGGTCTATCAACTGTATTCGCCGATCCCCATAGGATAGCTCCGTGAGCCAGCCCCAAAGCCCTACCCACATGCACGCCCAGCCCGGCGCGCCGGCAGGCTGGACTGAGCCACCGGCACCGGAGGAGCGTGCGTCGATGTCAGAGCGGTCGAAGGCCGCCATCATCTGGGCCGTGGTCGGCGCCATGCTCATCGCCGCTGCGTTCGCCGCCATCGGCGCGCTCAACCGTGACGTCTACGGCGCCGGAGCATTCGTCGGTAACTATCTCGGCAAACTGCAGGTGAAGGATGCCGCAGGCGCGCTCGCCATTCCCGGGGTGCCCCTCGAGAAATCGGCGCTCAAGGACTCCGGCCTCCCCGAGGGCAGCTCCAACGCCCTGTTGCGCAGTGCCGCCCTCGCCGAGCTCACCGAGATCACCCAGATCGAGGATGCCGACGCAGGCGATGGCATCCGTGCGGTCACCTACTCTTACGAGAGCGACGGCACCTATGGTGAGTCGACGTTCCTGGTGAAGAGCACGGGCGCCCGCTTCCCGCTCATCCCGACCTGGTCGTTCGACGAGAGCCCGCTCGCCGTCGTGAACCTCGCCGTCGAGCACGCGACCGCGTTCAGCGCGAACGGCTTCGACCTCGATACCCGCGCCATTTCAACCGAACAGGCCCAGGGCTTCGACAACATCGTCAACGTGCAGGTGTTCGCCCCTGGCACCTACGTGTTCGAGTCGAGCAGCACACTCCTCGAGTCCGAGAAGGAATCCGTCCTCGTCGACGAACCCACGCGCGTGCACGAAGCGGTCGTCACGGCATCCCCCACCGAGGAATTCGTCGCCGCCGCCCAGGAGGCCACGAACGCCCAGCTCGACGCCTGCGCCGAGCAGAAGGTGCTGCAGCCCACCGGATGCCCCTTCGGCATCGTCATCGACGACCGGATCTCCGGCGACCCGGTGTGGTCGATCGACGAGTACCCCGAGATCACGATCGAGGCCGGAACCGAGTCGTGGGTGATCCCGCCCACCGAGGGTGACGCGCACCTCGTCGTCGACGTGCAGTCACTCTTCGACGGTTCGATCACGAACTACGACGAGGACGTGGCGTTCTCGATGATCGGCAACGTGTACATCATGTCCGACGACGACGTCCAGGTGACGCTCGAGGAAGACCCGAACGCGTAAGCCGGGTCAGTCGCGTCCGGCCATCCGGGCGAGGCGCTCGTTGTATTCGTTGAGTTCGGCATCGCCGGTGCGGTCGGCGTTCCTGTCGACGCGCTTCTGTTCCCTCGTGTCGCTGCGACTCCACTGGATGGCCACGGTGATCGCAAGGGCGATCGTCGGCAGTTCGCCGAGGCTCCAGGCGATCCCTCCACCGATCTGCTGGTCCTCGAGGGGCGGCGGGCCCCACGTACGACCCATCGCACCGAACCAGTCGGCGAGGAACAGCCCGACGTTCGACATGATGGCCAGCCCGAAGAAGGCGTGCGCGGCCATCGTGGCGAGCAGGAGCAGCAGGCGCATCGGGTACGACAGGCGGAACGGCACCGGGTCGATGCCGATCAGCGACTGCACGAACAGGTAACCGGTGAGCAGGAAGTGGGCGATCATCCATTCGTGGCCGATGTGGTCGGTCATCGCCCAGCGCAGCAGCGGAGAGTAGTAGAAGACCCAGAGCGAGCCGGCGAAGAGCACGGCAGCGACGACGGGGTTGGCGATGAAACCCGCGAACTTCGAGTGAACGGCGAGCAGGATCCATTCGCGCGGCCCGCGGGACCCGTCGTCCCGCTTCGTCACAGCTCGCATGGCGAGGGTGACGGGGGCACCAGGGACGAGCAGCACGGGGACGAGCATGGTGAGTCCCATGTGTCCGAGCATGTGAACGCTGAACAGGTAGTCCTGGTACGCGGCGATCCCGCCGTTCGTCAGGTAGACGAGCACAAGCATCCCGGCCACCCAGAACACCGTCCGGTGGATCGGCCACTTGTCGCCGCGACGGCGGAGCCGCACGACACCGGCCAGGTAGAAGAAGGCCGCGAAGGCCGCGAAGAGCAGCCAGATCAGGTCGATGTCCCAGGTGTTCACGTACCGCGCCAGGGTCAGTTCGGGCGGGAGCGGTTCACCGGTGAGCAATTCCGCAGCCGTTGGGGCGGATGCCGCCACCTCGGGCACAGGGGTCGCGGTGCGCGCGAGGGCTGCCGCGAGACCGGACGCCACGCCCATGAAACCGAGTTCGGCCACGACGAGCCACCAGAAGTAGCGCCCGATCGCCTTCTGGGCGCCCTCCATCCGGCCGATGAGCCAGTTGCGCTGGATCGCTCCGAAGATGCCGATCGCGATGAGTGCGGCGACCTTCGCGAGGACGAGGACCCCGTAGGGCGTGAGCAGTCGTTCGAGAGAGCCGATCCGCAGCTCGGCGCTCGCGTATCCGGAGACGGCGACGACGACGAACGACACGAGCGCGAGGCTGGAGTACCGCTTGATCACCGGGATGATCCTGCCGGACTTGAGGGTGTCGCGGATGAGGACGATGGTGACGAGCCCACCCAGCCAGACGGCTGCGAAGACGAGGTGCAGTCCGAGGGCGGTGATCGCCGCGTCGTGGCCAGCAGTGCCCGCCGCGTGCCCCTGCTGCGCCATCGGGACGAGAGAGACGAGCCCGAGCACTCCGACGAAGACCATGAGGATCTGGCCCCGCACGGCGAAGCACAGAACCGTCAGGGTTGCGGCGATCAGGGTCGTGGCGAGCCACGCCTGCCCCAGCTCGACATCGGTCACGAACAGGCCGAGCTTGGCGCCGAACTGGTCGTCGAAGGTCACGCTCGTGCCGGTGACGTTGAGGAAGGTCAGGAACCCGGTCGCCCCTGCCGCGACCGTGTACAGCGCGGCGCCTGCCGCGGCGACGTCGAGGGCGCGGTGGTATTCGTCCTTCTTCGGTGACAGGGCGAACAGGGCGAGGGTGATGGCGCCCAGGGTGACGGCCGCACCGATGTTGACGAAAAGCTTCGCGACTGGGAGCCCGAATCGCACGAGGGCGCCTGGGTCGCCGATCGGTCGCTCGTCGGCGCCACCGCCGTACGCGAGTCCCACGACGAGCAGGAGGAGAGCGGCGGCGACGAGGACAGCCGGTCCGGCGATTCGGGTTACTCGAGGCACCGTCTAAGCCTACGTCGTGGGCCGGCTCCGAAGCTCCGAGCAGCCTGACGCTCCTGCGCCGGTGCCCGCGGGTCTGAGGCGCCCGTTAACGACAGAAGGGGGATGCCACGCGGTGCGCGGCATCCCCCTTCAGAGAGACGACTACTTAGCGGCAGCCTTGAGCTTCGAACCAGCCGAAACCTTGACCGAGTGGCCGGCCGGAATCTGGATCTCTGCACCGGTCTGCGGGTTGCGGCCCGTGCGTGCTGCACGCGAGGTGCGCTCGACTGCGAGCCAGCCCGGGATGGTGACCTTGACGTCGTTGCTGACCGAGTCAGCGAGAACGGCGAACAGCGAGTCGAGGACGCCGCCGACGGTGGCCTGGCTCTGGTTCGACTCTGAAGCGATCTTTGCAACGAGCTCGGTCTTGTTAAGCGACTTATCAGCCATTGAGTTGTCCTCCTCGGACTTTGCTTTCTACAGCCTGTTTAGAACTTCACCCGAGTCGATAGTGCACTCGAGCCGGTCTGATTGACCGCCTCGAACGTATCAGAGATCCGCATGTTTTCGCGGAAATCTCGCTCGTGTGGCCCCTTTTTATGCGGCGTGTCACAGCATCCGTCACTTTGACACCACTTTTGAGGGCCCGAATCACGCTGTGAGCGAAAATCCGCGGAATTCCGCCGAATGTGAAGCACGGTGGCCTCTGCCACGCAGGGCGCCGCTCAGTCGTCGGTGAACTGCGCTGCAGACGGAACCATCATGCTGCCATCGTCCCGACGGTTGCGGCGTTTTTGGACGGGCGCATCACCGCGGGTCGGGCCCTGACCGTCGAGCGCTACATCGACATCACGGCCGGCCGCGACCTCGAACGACTCTCCGCGCACGGTGAACGTGACAGGTCCTTCACCGTCGACCACGGAGACCCGCATCGACTCGGCGGTGAGGGTGACGAGCATGCGGGTTCCGCGCCACGCCAACCGGTATCGAAGCTCAGGCCAGTCCTTCGGAAGTCGCGGATCGAACGTCAGCATTCCCTCGTAGTCACGCATCCCACCGAAGCCGGAGACGAGGGAACTCCACACCCCTCCGGCGGCGGCGACGTGAACACCGTCACCAGTGTTGCCGTGCCTGTCTTCGAGGTCGACGAACACCGTGTCGAGGAAGTAGTCGAGTGCGAGGTCCTGATAGCCCACCTCGGCGGCGATGATGGACTGCACGATCTTCGACAGGCTCGAATCGCTCGTCGTCAGCGGGTCGTAATAGTCGAAGTCGGCGAGCTTCTCCTCGAAGGTGAACTGGTCACCCTGAAGGAAAAGGGCAAGAACGACATCAGCCTGCTTGAGCACCTGGAACCGGTAGATCACAAGCGGGTGGAAATGAAGCATCAGCGGTTTGCGGTCGTCGGGCGTCGCCTCGAGGTCCCACACTTCACGCTGGAGGAACTGGGAGTCCTGAGGGTGGATCTGCAGTGATTCGGAGTGGGGAATGAACATGGCGGCAGCGACGCGCTCCCACTCGACGAGCTCGGCCATGTCGAGATCGAGCCGTTTCACGGCCCGACGGTAGGCGTCAGGGCTCTCCTGCTCGAGCGTTGTGAGCGCCTGGATCGCGTAGCGGAGGTTGAAGCGGGCCATCACGTTGGTGAACAGGTTGTTGTTGACGACAGTGGTGTACTCGTCCGGACCGGTGACCCCGTGGATCTCGAACCGATCCTCCCCGTTCGATCGCCAGAATCCGAGGGTCGTCCACAGCCGGGCCGTCTCGACCGCGATGTCGACGGCACCGTGACTCAGGAAATCGACATCGCCGGTCGCATCGATGTACTTCGCGAGGGCATAGGTCACGTCGGCGTTGATGTGATACTGAGCGGTTCCGGCCGCATAGTAAGCAGACGCCTCTTCGCCATTGATCGTGCGCCATGGGAAAAGAGCACCGGCTTCATTGAGCTTGCGTGCGCGATCGCGGGCAGCCGGCAGCATCCGTTCACGGATGCGCAGGGCATTCCTCGCCCAGTGCGGACTCGTGTACGACATGAATGGCACCATGTAGATTTCGGTGTCCCAGAAGTAGTGGCCGCTGTAGCCGTTCCCGGTCACTCCCTTCGCCGGAATACCCAGGCCGTCGGCGCGCCCCGCCGCCTGGGCGAGGTGGAAGAGGTTCCATCGCACCGCCTGCTGTACGTCGTCGTGTCCGGAGATCTCGACATCCGAACGTTCCCAGAACTCGGCCAGCCAGTCCGTCTGCCTGGTGTATTGCTCGGCCACCCCTGCCGATCGGATCCGGTCGAGGGTGCGGCGGCACCGGTCGACGAGTTCGCGAGTGGGGGTGCTTCGGGAGCTGTGGTACGTCACAATCTTGGTGACGGTGACCGTGTCGCCCTTCCGCGCATCGATGGCGTACACGTTCTTCGCGATGTTCCCATCGATGTATCGCTCGACGGTGACGTCGTTCGGCGTGGTGATGACGTGGTCAGCCGCGAGGGCCAGCGTCATTCCCGAGTTCGCGACCCGATAGCTCAGAACACTGCGATCGCCGTCCTGCCAGTGCTCCTGCGGGTGGAAGACCCGGTCGGTCACACGGCCGGCCGTGCGGGGATCGTGCATCTCATCGCCGGCGTTCGAGCCGTCGTACTCGTCTTCGCCATCCTGACGATTGAGCAGCTGGCACGAGATGGTGAGCGGTGCATCGTCGTCGAGCATCGTGACCTCGAGGGTCATCACCGCGAGGTGACGCTCAGGAAACGAGACCATTCGGGTCGCCCGCACCTGGACGCGTTTGCCCGACGGCGTCCGCCACAGCAAGTCACGTCGGAGGACGCCGTCTCGAAAGTCGAGGGTGCGCTCGTAGCTGAGCAGGTCGGCCACGTCGAGCGCCAGCGGCTCGTCGTCGACGTAGAGCCGCATCACCTTGCTGTCTGGTGCGTTGACCATCATCTGACCCACCTCGGCGAAGCCGTATGCCGCCTCGGCGTGACGGATCTTCCACGTCTCGTGGAGTCCGTTCACGTATGTGCCGTGCTCATGCGCCGTTCGGCCTTCGGCGGCGTTCCCACGCATTCCGACGTAGCCGTTCCCGACGGCGAAGAGGGACTCGGTCAGGCCGAGTGTTGAGGCATCGTATTCGGTCTCGATGAGCCGCCACGGGTCGATGGGGAAACGGTCACGGTTCATTCGCCAGGGGCTCTCTAAGTGGTCGGGTCGAATTTGGGAAAGTAGCGATGCAGGCGGGGGCCGGGCCTGCAGTCAGCTGTGAGGTGCGGAGTGTGCGGAAGTGTAGTCCACGAGGTCGTCGATCACGGCGTCGGCTCCTGCGCCGAGAAGAGCGTCGGGGCCGGCGCCTCGATCGACGCCGATGACGAGGCCGACGTTCGCGGCTCGCGCTGAGGCGACCCCCGAGATCGCATCCTCGAACACGACGACGTCGGCGGGCTGCACGTTCATCTGCTGCGCAGCGAAGAGGAACATGTCAGGCGCCGGCTTGCTGGCGAGCGATTCCTGAGCGGCGACAACCCCGTCGACGATGACGGGGAATTTGTCGATGAGGTCAGAGGCGGTGAGCACCCAGCGCGCGTTGTTCGAGCTCGAAACAACGCCCATGGGCACCCCTTTCTCCCACAATTCGTTCACGAGGGTGAGCGAACCGGGGTACGGCCGAATCCCCTGTACGTCGAGGGCGCGGGCGAAGTACTCGTTCTTGCGATTCCCAATGCCCGAGATCGTGTCTGCCGTGGGTGGGTTGTCTGGCGAACCGAGCGGCAGGTGGATGCCGCGGGACCTCAGGATGCCGGCGACGCCGTCGTAGCGACGTTTCCCGTCGAGGTGCTCGAAATAGTCGTCGTCGCTGTACGGGATCGCCACATCTTTCTCGGCAAAGACCTCGTCGAACATCGACTTCCAGGCGTAGCGATGCAGGTCGGCCGTCGGCGTCAGAACGCCGTCGAGGTCGAAGAGAATCGCGCGGAAGCCGTCGAGACCACGAAGAGCGGATGCGTTCACGGGTGTGTTCCGATCAACGAAAGCGGGGGGAGATGCTGGAGTCACTCTACGACACCCCGCGCCCTCTGGAACACGCGCGGGAGGGTGGAACGACAAAACGGGTGCCGGCCCGAAGGCCAACACCCGTTTTGAGGTGAGTCTGTTGTGCTTACCAGCTCGACTTGGTGATGCCGGGCAGTTCGCCCTTGTGCGCCATGTCACGGAAGCGGACACGCGAGATGCCGAACTTCGAGAGGTGGCCGCGGGGGCGTCCGTCGACGGCGTCACGGTTGCGCAGGCGCACCGGTGAAGCGTTGCGCGGAAGCTTCTGCAGGCCGAGGCGGGCCGCTTCACGCGACTCGTCGGTGCCGTTCGGGTCCACGAGGGCCTTCTTCAGCTCGAGGCGCTTGGCTGCGTAACGCTCAACGATAACTTTGCGCTGGTTGTTCTTCGCGATCATGCTCTTCTTAGCCATGGCTTAGCGCTCCTCTCGGAATTCAACGTGCTTGCGCACTACGGGGTCGTACTTCTTGAGTACGAGACGGTCGGGGTCGTTGCGGCGGTTCTTCTTGGTCACGTAGGTGTAACCGGTTCCTGCCGTCGAACGAAGCTTGATGATCGGACGTACGTCCTGTGCCTTTGCCATTAGATCTTCTCCCCACGAGCCAGGAGGTCCTTGACGACCGACTCAATTCCGCGAGCATCGATGACCTTGATGCCCTTGGCGCTCAGCGTGAGCGTGACGTTACGGCGAAGCGACGGAACGAAGTACGTCTTCTTCTGCACATTCGGGTCGAAGCGACGCTTGGTGCGTCGGTGCGAGTGCGAAATGTTGTGTCCGAAGCCGGGAATGGCTCCGGTCACCTGGCAGGTTGCTGCCATGGTTCTCTCCTTCAGTACCGCAGGACTTTCGTCCTGCCCAAGATCTCTTGTCGGCACACGAAACCGCTCGAATTTCACGACGAGGGGATTGTGTATGCGATCCGAGTGGGAGGTGCCCACTCAGCCAAGGGTCTATCGTACAGGAGATTCCGCGGTTCTGCGAACGGGCGTCGCTAGTGCGCCGCTGCCGCCGTACACGCGGCACAGAGCCCGAAGATGTCGACGATGTGTCTGGCATCCGTGAATCCATGGTCGGATGCCGTCTGTCTCGCCCACTGTTCCACCTCGGTGGCCGCGATCTCCACGGTGAGGCCGCAGTTGCGGCAGATCAGGTGGTGGTGGTGCCCCGTGGATGCGCACGCACGGTAGAGGCTCTCGCCCTCAGGCGACTGGAGGGAGTCGGCTTCGCCGACGTTGGCCAGGTCGGCGAGGGCCCGGTAGACGGTGGCGAGTCCGATGTGGGATCCCGAATCTCGGAGCCCCTGGTGCAGGCCCTGCGCACTGACGAACCCGTCGCGCGAATCGAGCGCCTCACGGACAGCTTCGCGCTGCCAGGTGTTTCTTTTCACTGCCACGATTCACCGCCTCTGTCGATGGTTCTAGCGTAGCCCGGGCCGGGGCTTCGCTTTCAGGCCCACCAGCCTCGCCACGAGATAGATGACGAAGGAGATCGTCGTGATGTATGGGCTGATCGGCAGCGAGCCGCCGATCGCCAACAGGATGCCGCCGACTGCCGAGACGAATCCGAAGAGCATCGACAGCACTGGCACGACGATCGGAGAGGCGGAGAGGCGCAGGGCGGCGGCCGCAGGCGTGACCAGCAGCGCCAGGACGAGCAGTGCGCCGATGATCTGCACGGAGACGGCGACGATCAGCCCGAGCAGCACCATGAACGCTAGCGAGACGAATCGTGTCGGCACTCCCCGTGCAGCGGCCACGTCGGCGTCGAGGCTGTCGAAGCTCAGCGGGCGCCAGATCAGCAGCAGGGAGACGAGCACGACGAGGCTGATCGCGCTGAGCCAGCCCAGCTGCGGGTCGTCGACGGAGACGATCTGGCCGGTGAGCAGGCCGAACTTGTTGGCGCTCCTCCCCGGGTACAGGGCCAGGAACAGGATTCCGAGACCCAGCCCGAACGGCATGAGGACGCCGATGATCGAGTTCCTGTCCCTGGCACGCGAGCCGAGGATCCCGATCACGATGGCGGCGACGAGCGCACCGGCCAGCGACCCGGCCACGACGTTCATCCCGAACAGGAGGGCAGCGGCGGCGCCGGCGAACGACAACTCGCTGATGCCGTGGACGGCGAATGCCATGTCGCGCTGCATGACGAAGACTCCGATGAGCCCGCCGACGATGCCGAGGATCGCACCTGCGGCGATCGAGTTGTGCACGAGGCCGAGGAGTTCCCCGTAGTTCTCGAAGTTGAACATCCGCGACCACAGGTCGTCCTCGGCGAGGCGCATCAGTCCGGCGATCACGCGCCCACCTCCCCGTGGGGGTGGTGGTGATGATGATGGGTCTCACTGTCCGGGATGCCGACGACGACGACCCTGCCGCCGGTGCGGAGCACCTCGACGGGGGTTCCGTACAGCTCGGTCAGGACCTCGCTGCGCAGCACTTCGTCCGGCGTCCCCTCACGGAACTGCCCGCCGGCGAGGTAGAGGATCCGGTCGACCATCCCGAGGACAGGGTTGACGTCGTGGGTGACGAAGACGACAGGGGTTCCGTGCTCGCGCCTGCGCCTGTCGATGAGTTCGGAGACCCCGCGCTGGTGCTGCAGGTCCAGACTGAGCAGGGGTTCGTCGCAGAGCAGCATCCGCGGGTCGCCGGCGAGCGCCTGGCCGACCCGGAGTCGCTGCTGCTCGCCTCCGGAGAGGTTGCCGACCGGTTCGTCCGCGTAGCCGGAAGCGCCGACGGCATCCAGCAGTTCATCGACCTGCCTCTTCTCCGCGCCACGACTGACGGGCAGTCCGAACCGGTGGCCGTTCACGCCGAGGGCGACGAGGTCACGTCCGCGCATCGGCGTGCCGCCTGGGATGAGTTTCTGCTGCGGGATGTAACCGATCCTCCGGTCACCACGACGCACCGGGTGCCCGTCGAAACGGATCGTCCCCGAGTCGAGCGGCTGCTGGCCGAGGACCGTCTTGAGCAGACTGGTCTTCCCTGACCCGTTCGGCCCGAGCACGGCGAGGAACTCCCCGGCGCAGACGTCGAGGGTGAGGTCCTTCCAGAGCACCCGATCGCCGAATCCGAGAGCAGCGTCGGACAGGCTCAGAATGGGATCGCTGGGATGCCGGTGGGCCGGTTCGGTCACGAATCCAGCGCGTCCGAGATCGCGGTGATGTTGTCGGTCATCCAGCTCACATAGTCCTCGCCGTCCGGCAGGGTCTCGGTGAAGGAGACCACAGGGACGGATTCCTGTTCGGCTGCCTCGCGGACGCGTTCCGTCTCGGGGCTGCTCGTCTGCTCATTGTAGGCGAGCAGGGAGATGTCGCCGGCGCCGATCAGGTCGAGCAGTTCGCTGAGACTGGCCGGGCTGACATCCGTGCCTTCCTCGATCGCTTCGCTGAACGCCTCAGGTGTGCGGTTGACCAGGCCGGATGCCTCGAGCAGGTACAGCGGGACCGGCTCGGTGATCGCGACACCGGTTCCGTCGGCGGAGGCCTCGATGACGGATGCCGCTTCCGTCAGCGCGGCAATGTCGGCGGCGAACCCGGTGTAGTTGGCGTCGTAGCTATCGGCGTTGTCAGGGTCGATTTCGGCGAAGTGGTGTGCGAGCTCCTCGGCGACGGCGTCTGCGGTGGACAGGTCGTACCAGACGTGCTCGTTGAACCCCTCGACGTGGCCGTGGTCGTCGCCATCGGCGTCGTGCTCGTGGTCGTGCTCGTCACCCTCGGCGTGCTCGCCCTCAGCCGCGTCGGGGAGACGCCCGGACAGGTCGACCGCGGTGAGCACGGTGACGTCGTCTGCGGCGGCCGCGTCGATGAGGGTGTCGATGAACGGGTCGTATCCGCCACCGTTCTCGACGATCACGTCTGCCTTGGAGATCGCGAGCTGGTCCTGGGCGCTTGCCTCATAGCTGTGCGGGTCCTGGGCCGCCGAGTCGATGACGCTCGTGACGGTCACTGTGTCTCCCCCGATGGTCTCGGCGATGTCACCGTAGACGTTGGTGGAGGCGACGACGGTGATCCCGCCTGCGTCGGCGGTGTCGCCTTCGGCGGCGGCGCATCCGCTCAGAACGAGTGCTGCTGCGGGGAGAAGGACGAGTGGGGCGAGACGGCGGGGCAGGTTCACTCGGAATACGTTACCGGTATTGATAACGATTATCAACACGAGACGCCGGAGAAACGAATCGCCCGGATGTCAGGGTGCCGGTGAAGGCACACCCCGAGATCCGGGCAATTCGTGTGACGGTTCTACTTCGCGGTCAGGCCGTCGACGTAGTCCTGGTTCTCGGAGATCCACTTCTCGACGACGGGGGCGTAGTCGTCACCCTCGTAGTCGATGAACATCGCTTCGACGAGAGACATCAGGGTCTCGCTGTCCATCGTGAAGTCCTCGAGCCAGCCGGCGGCCTTCGGGGAGTTCTCGGTGAACTCGGTGCTGCCGTAGCTGTACAGGCTCTCGGTGTCGCCGAAGGCACCCTCGGTGTCCTCGAGGTTCTTGAGCGGGAACTGCGCGTACGCGCGGTGCGGCTCCCACAGCGTGACAACGATGTTCTCACCCTTGTCGGTCGCCGACTTCAGCTCGGAGAGCATCGCTGCGGTCGAGGAGGTGAGGAACTCCATGTCGTCGAGGCCGTAGGTCGGGATGACCTCGTCCTCCATGGCTGCGGTCAGGCCGGCGCCCGGCTCGATGCCGACGATGCGGTTGTCGAACAGGTCCGCGTTGTCGGCGAGCTCAGCGATGGTGTCGATCGGAGCATCCTCGTTCACCGCGAGGGTGAGCTTCGAGTCCTCGTTCCACGCGCCGAGTTCGACGATCTCGTCGCCATAGGTCTCGAGATAGGCCTCGTGGGTGTTGGGCAGCCAGACATCGGTGGTGAAGTCGTAGTCACCGGAGGAGAGTCCTTCGAAGACGGGAGCCGGGTCAGCGAATTCGAGCTCGACGTCGTATCCCTCTTCTTCCAGGATGGTCTTCCAGAGCCAGCTGGTGGCAACCCCTTCGTCCCAGCCGTTGAACACGGCGAGAGTGATGTCGGTCTTTTCTCCACCGCTCGCGCCCGCGTCGGGGCTGGCGCAACCGGCCAGGCCGATCAGTCCTGCTGTTGCGAGTGTTGCGATGGCGATCTTGCTGCTGTTCTTCATGATTTTCCTCTCGTTGGTGCGATTGGACAGATCGAATCCGCGTGGGCGGGTTCGACGATTGTGGGGGCGGTGATCAGGCCGAGGTTCCGGGCGAGCGACGAGGACCAGCCGCGACGAGCTGCCCCTGCTCGGAGGGCTCGTCTGCACCTGGATCGGATGCAGGCGCATCCGCCTTCTTCACCCGCGGCTTGCGGGTGCCGAGGGATGCCGTCAGCCGGTCGAGCACGATGGCCAGGATGACGACGGACAGTCCGGCTTCGAAGCCGAGTCCGATGTCGATGCGGTTCAGGCTGGCGACGACGTCGCCGCCGAGTCCGCCTGCGCCGACCATCCCGGCGATGACGACCATCGAGAGCGACAGCATGATGACCTGGTTCACGCCGGCCATGATGCTGGGCATGGCGAGCGGAAGCTGGATCTGGCGCAGGATGCGGAACGGCGATGAACCGAAGGCGTGTCCGGCTTCGACAACCTCTTTGTCCACGCCGCGGATGCCGAGCTCGGTGAGCCGGACGCCGGGGGCCAGGGCGAAGATGATCGTCGCCACGATGCCGGGGACGACACCGACGCGGAACAGGATCAGCGCAGGGATGAGGTAGACGAAGGCGGGCATCGTCTGCAGGAAGTCGAGGATCGGCTTGATGATCCGAGACGCGCTGTCCGATCGGGCGGCGAGGATGCCGAGCGGCACGCTGATGAGGACGGCGATGAAGCTGGCCACGAGGACGAGCGACAGGGAATCCATCGCGTTCTCCCACTGGTCGACCGCGACGATCAGCCCAAAGCCGACGAGCACGCCGACGGCGAGCTTCCAGCCCTTCGCGAGGAAGGCCAGCACGGCGACCGCGAGCAGGATCGCCCAGAACGGCGGCGACTGGAGCACCCAGTTGACGAGGTCGTAGAGACCCAGGAAGACGGCACGGAGCACGTCGAACACGGGCTGGAGGGTGTCGGTGAGAACATCGACGAAGTCTTCGACCCACTGGCCGATCGGAATACGGAAGTCCATCAGGCGAAGCTCCCTTCTCGCGAAGCATCGGCATTGTCGGCGGAGGCGACCCTGCTCGAATCGACTTCGTCGGTGAGGCCGGCGGTCTCCCGCAGGGTCTGGGTGATGACGTCGACGGCGACGGTGGCCGTCGACTCGATGATCTGGTTCTCACCGGTCGCCGTTGACACGTTGGCGAGGGCGGCGAGGAGGGTGACGCGCGGGATCGCACCGAGCAGGCGGCCCTTGTCGTCGACGACCGCGACGGGCAGCTGGCTTTCCGCTGCCGGCTCGAAGAGGTCGACGAGGTACTGGTCGGGGCCGACCGTTGCGGGGTCGTTGCGGACGATCTCCATGAGGTCGGCGTTGCCGGCCTTCACCTGCCTGAGCACATCGCGGTCGTGCACGACGCCGAGGAGCTTGCGGCCGTTGCCGACCACGAAGGCGGAGGATGTCTGCATGTCGCGCATGGTGCGCAAAGCGGCGCGGGGGCCGGCAGAGCCGGACACGACGGCGCGGGCGGGTTCCATCACGCTGGCTGCGGTGAGGACCCTGGCACGGTCGACGTCCTGCACGAACTGCGCGACGTAGTCGTTGGCCGGGTCGGTGAGGATCTCGTCCGGGGTGCCGACCTGGACGATCCGTCCGTCACGCATGACCGCGATCCGGTCGCCGAGGAACATGGCCTCGTTGAGGTCGTGGGTGATGAAGATGATGGTCTTGCCGAGCTCATGCTGCAGGTCGACGAGCTGCTCCTGCATTTCACGACGGATGAGCGGGTCGAGGGCCGAGAAGGCCTCGTCCATCAGGAGCACGTCGGTGTCGGCTGCCAGGGCGCGGGCGAGGCCGACGCGCTGCTGCATTCCACCGGACAGTTCGGACGGAAGCTTGTCTTCCCAGCCGGAGAGTCCGACGCGGGAGACGACATCCTGTGCCCGGGCGCGACGCTCAGCGAGGGGGACGCCCTGAACTTCGAGGCCGTAGGCGGCGTTGTCGAGGACGGTGCGGTGCGGCAGCAGGGCGAAGTGCTGGAACACCATCGAGATCTTCGTGCGGCGCACCTCACGGAGCTGGCTCGCCGGGACCCCGCTGACTGCGGACCCGTCGACGGTCACGGTCCCAGAGGTCGGCTCGAGAAGCCCGTTGAGCATGCGGATCAGCGTCGACTTGCCGGAGCCCGAGAGCCCCATGACGACGAAGATCTCGCCCTTCTTCACCTCGAAAGAGGCGTCGATGACGGCGGCGGTCCCGAGCGGGCTCAGTTCGTCGCGGGTTTTTCCCGCTGAAAGTCGCTTGACGACCTCGCGCGGTTTCTTGCCGAATACTTTGTAGACATTGTTCGCCTTGACGGCAATCGTGTCGGTCACGTGTTCTCCAGGCGCACGCAGGCGTGAGGCATCCTCCGGTCGAAATCCGGCTCGATGCGAACAGCTGCTCGCGTAGTTACGACCGGGTCAGGGACGGATGCACGAACCCCACCCATCAAGCGGCGACGACCTGTGCGTCAGAAGCGAATCGGGGGTTGTGCCGGCGCGGCCATGGGGCCACCGCCAACGTCGCAGGACCATACGTCCGAATGCGCGACATTGCTGTGTCACATTCGTCCGCGGACTAGCGTTTCGGCCTTCATGGCCGTCAATGACCCTAACAGGTTGGGCACCGAAGCCCTATTTCGCGCCGCTCGGCGGTCCCGGGCCTTCGCTTGATGCCGCCGAATTATTCGCAGTGGGCTCACGGCATCCGTTCCTAGACTGGAGGTGTTCACTTCGAACCTAGGGAGCAGACCATGGGCTTTTTCGACAGACTTTTCGGCACGCAGCAGCCAGAGCCGCAGCAACGGCCGCAGTACGCTCCTCAGCCGCGAACCGCACGGACCGATGACGAGATCGCCGTCGAGCGTTACCGCTATCTACTGCGCACCGCGCCGCCCGAGGCGATCGAGCAGGCCCACGAAGAGGCCTTCGCAAAGCTCACTCCAGAGCAGCGCCGCCTGCTCTTCCAGCAGCTCAGTGCGGACGCCGCGCCTGGAGATGCCCCGCGGGGTGACGACGCGCATTCGCTGGCGCAGTCGGCGACCCGCACCGAACTGCGGCAGCCGGGGACCATGGAACGCACCATGACCGGCCCGAGCTTCGGCAGCATGCTCGGCGCTTCCCTGCTCGGCACCGTTGCCGGCTACTTCGTCGCATCGGCCGTCGTCGGGGCGTTCATGCCCGACGCCGGGGGTGAGGGCGGTGACGCCGGCGGGGACTCTGGTGGAGACTCTGGCGGTGACACCGGTGGTGACGCGAGCGCGGACGCGGGCGGCGACTACAGTGGCGGCGACTACAACGCAGGCGGCGACTTCGGTGGCAGCGGCGGCGACTTCGGCGGAGGAGGCTTCGGCGACTTCGGCGGCGGAGGGGACTTCGGCGGCGGCTTCTAGCCGAGCCTGAGCGCACGCGCGGGCGTTTCGGCCTGACGCGGGTGGAAAAACACCCGCGCGGAGCCGATTCACCCGCGCGTCAGCGGTGATGCAGGTCAGTCGAGCAGGAGCGCTGGCTCTTCGATGATCGACGCGACGTCGGCCAGGAACCGGGATGCGACGTCACCGTCGACGACACGGTGGTCGAACGACGCACCGAGCGTTGTGACGAATCGCGGTCGCACTTCACCGTCGACGACCCACGGCTTCTGCTTGATCGTGCCGAGGGCGACGATGCCGACCTCACCCGGGTTGAGGATCGGCGTGCCGGTGTCCATCCCGAAGACGCCGATGTTGGTGATGGTGATCGTCCCGCCCTGCTGGTCGGACGGCGGCGTCTTGCCATCGCGCGCCGTGAGGGTGAGCTGCTCGAGTGACTGCGCCAGCTGCAGCAGGGTCATCCCCTGCGCTTCTTTGACATTGGGCACGATCAGGCCCCGAGGGGTGGCCGCGGCGACACCGAGGTTGACGTAGTGCCGAACGATGATCTCCTCATCGGTCCAGGTGGCGTTGACCGTGGGGTTCCTGCGCACGGCCCAGATCATCGCCTTGGCCATGATCAGCAGCGGCGACACCTTCACTCCGGCGAAGTCTGTGGAGTTCTTGAGGCGCTTGATGAACTCCATCGTGCGGGTCGCGTCGACGTCGACGAACAGCGACACGTGCGGCGCTTTGAACGCCGACTCGACCATGGCGTTGGCGATCTGCTTGCGGATGCCCTTGACCGGGATCCGCTCTTCGCGATTGTCGCCCCACTCGGGCGTCTCGATGTTGCGGAAGACGCTGGCCTGGCCGGCTTCGCGGACGACGTCGTCGCGGGTGACTTCCCCGCCGATTCCGGTCCCCAGGACGAGCTTGAGGTCGACACCGAGGTCCTTGGCCAGTTTGCGGATCGGCGGCTTCGCGATCACCGGACCGGTGGCCACAGGGGCGGACGTGGTGGATGCCGGGCGGGCCGCGGGTGCGACGGCATCCGCCTGTCCGCGGCGGCGACGCGACGTCACGTGGCCGGCGTTGCCGTATCCGACGAGGACCGCTCCCGGCTTCTCCTCGTCGATGGAGCTGCGGGTGTCCGCGACGGCTTCCTCGGTTTCGCTTGAGACCGCCGAAGGGGCGACAGCAGCGGCGGCCGGTGCGCCGGCATCCGCTTCGTCGGCCACGGCGTCGATCGAGATGATCGGCGTTCCGACGTCGACGGTCGTGCCCTCCTGGACGAGGATGGCCGACACGGTGCCCTCGTACGGCGACGGCAGTTCGACGAGTGACTTGGCGGTCTCGATCTCGACGATCACCTGGTTGAGCTCGACGGTGTCGCCCGGCGCCACCTTCCAGGACACCACTTCGGCCTCGGTGAGTCCCTCACCGGCGTCCGGCATCAGGAACTGGAACTCGCTCATGGTTTCTCTCTTTCAGCGTCGAAGGACGCTAGTAGGCAAGTGCCCGGTCGACGGCCTCGAGGACGCGGTCCGCGTCGGGGAGGAAGAGCTTTTCGAGTTTCGCAGGAGGGAACGGCACGTCGAAACCCGACACTCGGAGGACGGGGGCTTCGAGCGAGTAGAAGGCGCGCTCTGCGACGGTGGCGGCGATCTCCGAACCGACGGAGACGTTTCCGGATGCCTCCTGTGCGATGACGAGACGGCCGGTCTTGCGCACGCTCTCCAGCAGGGGTCCGTAGTCGATCGGTGAGATCGAACGCAGATCGACGACTTCGAGGCTGATGCCGTCTTCAGCGGCGAGCTCGGCGGCCTGGAGGAGCACGCTGACCATTGCCCCGTGCGCGACAAGGGTGGCGTCGGTTCCCAGCCGGACCACTCGGCTGGCGTGCAGCGGAGCGGCGGAACCGGAGAGGTCGACGTCGCCCTTCGGCCAGTACCGGCTCTTCGGCTCGAAGAACATCACCGGGTCGTTCGACGCGATCGCTTCCTGGATCATCCAGTAGGCGTCGTTCGGGGTCGACGGGCTGACCGAACGGAGGCCGGCCGTGTGGGCGAAGTACGCCTCAGGGCTCTCCTGGTGGTGCTCGACGGCTCCGATGTGTCCGCCGTACGGCACGCGGATGACGACGGGCATCTGCAGTGAACCCTCGTTACGGTTCGCGAGCTTCGCCAGCTGCGAGGTGATCTGGTTGAACCCCGGGTAGATGAACCCGTCGAACTGGATCTCGCACACCGGGCGGTAGCCGCGCATCGCCAGACCGATGGCGGTTCCGATGATGCCGGATTCGGCCAGCGGGGTGTCGAGCACGCGTTTCTCACCGAACTCGGCCTGGAGTCCCTCAGTGATGCGGAAGACGCCGCCGAGCTTACCGATGTCCTCCCCCATGAGCAGGACCTTCGGGTCGTTCGCCAAGGCCTGCCGGAGGCCGGCGGTGAGCGCCTTGGCCATCGGCATGGTCTGCAGCGCGCTGTCGATGCTTTCGCTCACGCGGCTCCACCGCCCATCGTGGTCTCGTACCGTTCGAGCCACTGCTTCTGCTCGAGTATCACCGGGTGGTCGTCGGCGTAGACGGAGTCGAACATGAGCCCGATGTCGGGGTCTTCGATCGCGTGGGTGCGGCGGCGGATGTCTGCGGCGTAGTCATGCGCTTCGGTGGCGACGCCGGCGAAGAACGCGTCGGACGCGCCCTGGCCGCGCAGGAACGCTTCGAAGCGGACAATGGGGTCTCTGGCGACCCAGGAGTCGGTGAGCTCCTGCGTGCGGTACTTCGTCGGGTCGTCGCTCGTCGTGTGGGCGCCGATCCGGTAGGTGAGCGCTTCGATGAGCTGAGGTCCGCCGCCGGATCGGGCATCGTCGAGGTGCTTGGCGGTGACTGCGTAACTGGCGAGCACGTCGTTGCCGTCGACCTGGACGCTCGGGATGCCGAATCCGGACCCGCGCTGGACCAGCGGCGTGCGCGACTGCGTGGTCACAGGCACGCTGATCGCCCAGTGGTTGTTCTGCAGGAAGAACACCTGCGGCGTCTGGTAGCTGGCCGCGAAGACGAGGGACTCATTGAGGTCGCCCTGGCTGGTGGCACCGTCGCCGAAGTAGACCATCACGGCCTGGTCGGTATCAGGGTTACCCGTTGCTGTGTCGCCGTCGAACTTCACGCCCATCGCGTAGCCGGTGGCATGGAGCGCTTGCGCCGCGATCACGAGCGTGTACGGGCGGAAGTTTCCGTTGGCCGGGTCGGAAATATCCCAGCCGGAGTGCGTGGTTCCGCGCATGACCTCGATGATGCCGAGCAGGTCGACGCCGCGGATCAGGCCGACGGCGTGCTCCCGGTACGAAGGGAAGATGTGGTCGTGGGCACGGGCGGCCCGACCTGAACCGACCTGTGCGCCTTCCTGGCCGTGGCACGGCGGCCACAGCGCGAGCTGGCCCTGGCGCTGCAGGTTCGCGGCTTCGGTGTCGAATGCCCTGGCGATGACCATGTCCCGGTAGAACTGTTCGTGGTCGGCTTCGGTGAGCCGGTCCAGGTAACCGAGGTAGGGCTCGGCCGACGCGGTCGGCGCGATCGTTCCATCGGTGGTGAGGATCTGCACTGCAGGCGCGGGTGATGTGCTCTCAGTTTCCGCCATTGCTCTAACCTAACCGCCTCGCCGGATGCCCGGCTGGTAGAGACTCCACAATTCCCTGCGCGATCGGTAGGAGTTTGTCCACAGACTCGTCCTCCCCGATGCTCACCCGGATGCCTGAGCCGGGGAACGCGCGGGCGACGATACCCGACGCGAGGAGGGTGTCGTTGGCGGCATCCGTCTCAGCACCTGTGGCCAGCCAGACGAAGTTGCCCTGCGCGGCCGGGATCACCCAGCCCTGGCTTTCGAGTGAGGATCGCAACCGGTCACGAAGTGCGCTGAGTCTGGCCACCCGCTCGAGGAGCTGGTCTTCGAGCTGCAGCGACGCCACTGCGGCGACCTGCGCAGGCTGGGTCACGGAGAGTGGGATGGCCGCTGCCCGTGCCGCGTCGAGGAGGGGAACGGGGCCGATCGCCCAGCCGACCCGGAGTCCGGCGAGGCCGTAGGCCTTCGAGAAGGTGCGGAGGACGACGAGGTTCGGGTACCGGCCGACGAGATCGAGGCCGCGGACGGCATCCGGGTCGGTGACGAACTCGGCGTATGCCTCGTCGAGGAGGACGAGAACGTCGGACGGCACCACGGCCATGAACTCGTCGAACGCGGATGCCGTGACGACCGTGGACGTCGGATTGTTCGGTGAGCACACGATGACGACCCGGGTGGTGTCGTCCACGGCTGCGGCGAGCGCGGGCAGGTCGTGAGATCCGTCTGCGCGGTTCGGCACCTGCACGCTGGTCGCGCCGGCGACGGTGACGAGGCCGGGGTATGCCTCGAAGGAGCGCCACGGGTAGACGACCGTCGTGCCGGGCCCTGCGGCTGCGGCGATGAACTGACTGAGCAGGGCGACCGACCCCGAACCGACGTGGATCTCGTCACTGGTGACGCCGTGCCTGGCGGCGAGGACCTCACGCAGGGCCAGCGCGGACGCATCCGGGTAGCGGTTAAAGGCGCCTGCGGCCATCACCGCTTCGAGAACACCCGGCAGCGGTGGGTACGGGTTCTCGTTGCTGGAGAGCTTGAAAGCGTCAGCCCCTGCGGGCTTGCCCTGCCGGTACGGCGGGCTGGCGAGGATTTCCGGGCGGAGCTTGACCGCGGGCGGCGCGGGCTCGTCGGCGTTGGCTGGGGTGAATGTCACCGTCTGAGTCTAGACAGGCGCTATTCCGGGATGGGAATGCTCGGAACCTGCGACCACAGGCGTCGGGTCGCGGGAGGGCGAAAGGACTGCCATCATTGTGCGATGCTCAGGTTTCTTCTCCGTGTGATCATCAACGCCGTCGCCATCTGGCTGACCACCTTCATCGTCGCCGGGGTGCACGTGACTCCGTACACAGCGGACGACGTCCTCGCCTCCGTTCTGACCTACCTGCTGATCGGCCTGGTCTTCGCGATCGTCAACGGTGTGGTCGGGACCCTGATCCGTATCGTCGCGTTCCCGCTCTACATCCTCACCCTCGGCCTGATCTCGTTCATCGTGAACGGACTGCTTCTGCTCCTGGTCGAGTGGATCATGTCCTTCTTCGGCTTCGGGCTGCAGACCGACGGCTTCTGGTGGGCCGTGCTCGGCGCACTGGTGATCAGCATCATCAACTGGATCCTCGCGCTTGTGCTGCGGCCCCAGATGAAGGACCGCAGGAACCGGCGCTGAGTCAGCTGCTGTCCCGCTCCGCGCGGTAGAGCGTCGCGGAACCGACCGACGCGCCGGCGCCCAGCCGGGCGAGGGCATCCCGTACCGGCTCGAGCCGTGGATCGTCGGATGCGTCGACGAGCGCAGCCGTCTCTGCGTAACGCGACATGTGGTGTGCGGCGATCGGAGAAGCGTCTGGCGAAGGCGCGCCGCCGAAGAGGGCACGGGAGACGACCACCCGGTCCCTGCCACCAGCGCCACTCAGCGGTTCGCCGCCCAGCGCAGGGGTGATGTCTTCGGCGTGCTCGACAGCGAGGTGCTCCACGCCGCCCGGCACGGGGATCTGCCCGGTCGGTGCGCCGAACGTGACGAGCGCGTCGGTGTCGTAGGCGCCGGATGCGGCGATCCGCGCAGCCACCAGCCCGCCCTGCGAATGCCCGACGAAAGAGACCTGATCGCCGGGGCGGATGCCCGCTTCGTCCATGGCGTCGATGGTCGCGGAATAGGCGGCCGCGTCGTCGCCCGCGATGCCGGCGAGGTTGCTGGCCATGTCGAAAGGTTCAGGGCTGCCGTCGGCGATGGCGCTCGTGCCCGCGATGTACACGGCGTACGACGCCTGGCCGGCCTGGCCGTCGAAGCGCTCGATCCTGACCTGCGGCCTGCCTGGACCGCTCGGCGGGATCCGCGCCGCGGCGTCGGCGAGCGAGACGGGAGGGGCAACGGCGGTCGGAGCAGATGGGCTGACGGTCACGGGCTTCGCGATGTAGGCGTTGCGGCCGGACAGGATCAGCAAGGCACCGGCCATGCTTCCCAGCCCGACGACACCCGCGCCCCTGTCGCCGAGTAGGTGTGCGAGCGGAGGTGCGACACCTGCAGCACCGAGCGCGAACTCGTCTGCCGAAGACACGATGGTGCGAACGAGGCTCACGAAGGCGGGATCCGCGACCAGCCCGCCATGGTCGACGAGTGCAGCGGCCAGCGGCTCGCCGAGCACAGCGGCGACGCGGCGGCCGTCTGTGTGCTGCGCCACGAGCGCTGTGAGCAGCGCCGACGGTGCGAGCGGAAGGGCGGCTCCGAGAACGAGGTTGTGCGCAACGCCGCCGGCGAGGAACGCGCCGAGGGCGAACAGCAGACTGGAGACATCCGCATTGCGCTCCTCCCCCGCGGCGTAGGAGGTGGCAGCAGATTCGACGAGCCACGCCAGGCCTTCCGCGTCGGACGCGGTGTCCTGCAGAACCGCGGACGAACGGGTCAGATCGGACTCGGCGAAGCCGAACGGTGCAGCGTCTCCTGACCACTGCGTGATGCACCGAGCCATGGCCGCCTGGTGCGCCCAGTCCCTGGCACCGGCGGCGAGGGCGGAGAGAGTCGCGGCAGCGAGGAACAGTTCGTCCGTTTCGACGCTCGTGATCGATCCGGACGACACATCGATGACGTCGATCGTGTCGAGCCCGACGGTCATCGCCGGTCCGCCGGTCTGCCCGAGAATTCTTTCTCCCACCCGCCACCGCGCCGTTCCACCGTGGTGTCGGCTCGCAGCAGGTCGCGGGCGCGATCGCACTCAGCGAGCGCCGCCCGCAACGAACCGGCGCTCCTGGCGAATCCGCCGAGGAGGTCGCTCACCCGGACGTCGAATTCGAAGCGCGACGGCGACCGCCACGAGAGCGACGTGATGGACCTCTGCAGCTGTCTCTGGCCGTCGACGACCGCGTCTGAGAGTTCGAGGATCCGGCGGCGCTGCTCATCGAGCAGGTCGAGCGCCCTGGCTCGTGACACGTCGCTCAGGGTGATGCCGGCCATGGCCGTGGACGTTGGGTCGTTCATCGCTCCTTCTCCCCGGAGAGTCGGATGCCGTCGCGGTTGCGGCGCGGTTCCATGGTTGCGTCCCGCTCGCGTCGTCGACCGTGCTGTCCCGATTCTGTGGGCATGCGCGACACCGGAGACCGGTGTGGAGGGCGCGAGGGCGACACGTCCAGGCTCGCGGCGGGCGGGTGATGAGACATGCGATTCTCGCATTCGGGCAGAGTTGCGCGGCCACCAGGTTCGCCGGTCAGGCGCCCTCTCACCCTGATGCCAGCGAGCCTAGCCCTGCGGCCAGGGATGTCACGCCCCAGTCCGAGGGACGCGGATCGCACCGGTCCGAAATACGGCGTTAATGGGGGGCAGCAGAGGGCCGGTGTGCAGTACAGAATGGGGGGATGATTTCCGACCCGGTCCCTACCGAGGTCCAGCCCTTCCGCGTGTGCTTCGTGTGCGCAGGCAACATCTGCAGATCCCCGATGGCAGAGGTTGTGTTCCAGAGCATGGTGCGGCAGGCAGGCCTTACGCAGTATGTCGAAACCCTGTCAGCAGGCACGGGTGACTGGCATGTCGGCGAGCAGGCGGACTCCAGGACGCTCACCGCTCTGGCCCGCAGCGGCTACGACGGCGCCCATCACCGGGCGAAACAGTTCAACCCGGAATGGTTCGACAGACTCGACCTGATCGTCGCTCTCGACAGCGGTCACGACCGCATCCTGAAGGCGTGGGCGCCCACCGAAACGGACAGGGGCAAGGTGGCCCTTCTCCTCAGTTTCGATCAGCAGCAGAGCCATATGACCGATGTTCCCGACCCCTACTACGCGGGCGATGAGATGTTTGACCGAGTATTGGGCATGATTGAGAGGGCGAGCCGCCAACTCTTTCGGCAGCTCGAACCGGCAATTCGACAGGGAGCCATTCGATGACAGCACTACCCGCCCAGCCACTCAGCCCGCTAGACGGCCGTTACCAGGCCGCCGTCAGCTCTCTCGGCGAGTACCTCAGCGAGGCGGGACTGAACCGGGCACGTGTGCAGGTCGAGGTGGAATGGCTTCTCTACCTCACCTCCCACCGGATGTTCGGATCCTCACCGCTGACCGCCGAGCAGACCGAGTCGCTTCGCGCGCTCTACCTCGACTTCGGCCAGGCCGACATCGACTGGCTCGCCGAGAAGGAGGCGGTCACCCGCCACGATGTGAAAGCCGTCGAATACCTCGTACGCGACCGGCTGGCATCCCTCGGCCTCGACTCGATCGCCGAGCTGACCCACTTCGCCTGCACCAGTGAAGACATCAACAACCTGTCGTACGCACTGACGGTGTCTGCCGCCGTGCAGCAGGTGTGGCTGCCGAAGCTGCGCAGCGTCATCGACATCCTCCGCGGCCTCGCGATCGAGCACCGGACGGATGCCATGCTGGCGCGCACCCACGGACAGCCGGCCACCCCGACCACCATGGGGCGCGAGCTCGCGGTCGTCGCGTGGCGGCTGGAACGCATCGCCCACCAGGTGCACGGCACAGAGGTCCTCGGCAAGTTCTCCGGCGCGACAGGCACGTTCGCCGCTCACGTCGTCGCCGACCCGTCCGCCGACTGGACCGCGATCTCCCGTGAGTTCGTCGAGTCGCTCGGCCTGACCTGGAACCCGCTGACCACCCAGATCGAATCGCACGACTGGCAGGCGGAGCTGTACAACCGGGTGTCCCACGCCAACCGGGTGCTGCACAACCTCGCCACGGACGTCTGGACCTACATCTCGATGGGCTACTTCCGTCAGATCCCGCAGGCGGGCGCGACGGGATCGTCGACGATGCCGCACAAGATCAACCCGATCCGGTTCGAGAACGCCGAGGCGAACCTCGAGCTCTCCAGCGCCGTGCTCGACTCCCTTGCGGCCACCCTGGTCACCTCCCGCCTCCAGCGCGACCTCACCGACTCCACCACCCAGCGCAACATCGGTGTCGGGTTCGGCCACTCGCTGCTCGCCCTCGACAACCTGGCCCGCGGACTGGGCGAGATCGACCTGGACCGCGACGCACTGGCATCCGACCTCGACAGCAACTGGGAGATCCTCGGCGAGGCGATCCAGACCGTCATCCGTGCCGAGGTCGTCGCCGGCCGTTCTCAGATCTCCGACCCGTACGCGATGCTCAAGGAACTCACGCGCGGCAAGCGGATCGGGCGCGACGACCTTGTCGCGTTCGTCTCCGGTCTCGACATCGGCGACGAGGCGAAGCAGCGACTCCTCGCGCTCACTCCTGCCGGGTACGTCGGGCTGTCCGACGACCTGGTGAACTACCTGCCCTGATCGACGGTGTCGCGGGGCCTTCCAGCCCCGCGACCTGCGGCGTACCCTGTGATCGGGAGGCCATCATGAGAACAACGGCTGGGGAACGCATCATCATCCGTGGCCAGACCGTCGGCGCACCCGACCGGCACGGCCTGATCCTCGAGGTGCGTGGAAACGAGGGCGAACCGCCCTACTACGTGCGCTTCGACGACGGCCACGAGAGCCTGGTCTACCCGGGTCCCGACTGCGTCATCGAGCACGCCACCGCGGGCTGAGCGCGGCACGGCGACTCCTGCCGCCCGCCTGGCTCCTTCGGCTCCGTGACTCCTGCGGCTCAGTGCCCGGAGTTCTGCTCGTCGATGTCTTTCTTCTCGAGGTCGCCCGGCTTGACCGAGAGAGCGAACATCGCGATGCCGACGAGGGTGACGATGAACGCGACGCCGAAGCCGATGAGCGCGAACACGATGTCACGGGTCGACATGAGCACGATCAGGCCGGTGAAGATTCCGGCGACCGCTGCGAAGAGGAGCAGTTCGATCGGCTTGAGGATGTCGCGCCGGCTCGGCTGCTCAGGACGGGGCTGGGTCATGACTGCGACTCCGTTTCAGCCGTCACGCGGCCGCGCTCATCGGTGCCCCACTTCAGCGAGAACCCGCCGATGACGAGCAGGACGGCGACGATGGCGGCGTAGGCGCCGAAGATCCCGACGGTGACGACGGATGCTGTGAGGCTGCGGTCGACACCGTCAGGCCCGGTGAACTGCTGGTCGAGCCCGGGCGGGACGAGCAGGAAGGCGACGGCGAGGAGCAGGGTGAGCCCGCCGATGGTCATCCAGTCCCTGGCGAGCGGCGAGCGGCCGCGCAGGCGGAAACCGCTGTACAGCTCGAGCGCTCCTGTGAGGAGCGCCCAGACGATCACGATGGCGTAGAACGCCGGCAGCCCTGAGGTCGCTGCGAGCGCAAGCGCGACGGCTCCGGCCAGAACTGTGACGACGGCCTGCGCGACGAGGATCCGGCGTGCGACCCGGTCGGATGCCAGCGGACCGTACCCGAGGACGACCTCGACCAGCGCGGTCAGGACGGCGAACCCGCCGAAGACGGAGAGCCCGAGCCAGGGTGAGTGGTCGCCGGAGAAGGTGATGACGACGGCGGCAACGGCAGCAACGGCGGCGCGGGCAACGGGAACGAGCCAGTACCGCGAGCGCGAATTCACAGCGCCGCCGGGAGCGGCAGCGACGGGGGTGGCCACGGGTTGCGCCTCTTTCGTTGTGTGCGTCAGGACCTGTCTAGTCTACGTCCCGTAGAACTCGGGCGACTCCGCCCCTGAGCATCGCTCCATTGCCTCGGTGCTGCAACGTCGACATCCGCGGGCTGATCGGGCAGCTCGCTCCGCGAGCGTGTCGAGATCCCTACGCAGGCGCCAGGTCCGCAAAGCGCGAGTAGTGCCCGTGGAAGGCGACGGTCACCGTGCGGGTCGGACCGTTACGGTGCTTGGCCACGATGAGGTCGGCCTCACCCGCACGCGGGTTGTCTTTCTCGTATGCGCTCTCGCGGTGGAGCAGGATGACCATGTCGGCGTCCTGCTCGAGCGAACCGGATTCGCGGAGGTCGCTGATCGCAGGCATCTTGTCTGCGCGCTGCTCCGGTCCACGGTTCAGCTGCGACAGGGCGATGACGGGAACCTTGAGCTCTTTGGCGAGCAGCTTGAGAGCACGGGAGAACTCCGAGACTTCCTGCTGGCGGCTCTCGACGCGCTTGCCTGAGGTCATCAGCTGGAGGTAGTCGATGACGACGAGCTTGAGGCCGACCCGTTGCTTGAGCCGACGGCACTTGGCGCGGATCTCGACGAGGGTCATGTTGGGGCTGTCGTCGATGTAGAGCGGGGCGTCGTTGATGCGTCCGCGCACAGCGGCGAGCTTGTTCCAGTCCCTCTGGTCGACGGTTCCCTTGCGCATGCTCTGCAGCGGAACGGATGCCTCGGCGGAGAGCAGGCGCATGGCGATCTCGCTTCGGCCCATTTCCAGGGAGAAGAAGATCGATGGCTCGTTGTTGCCGATGGAAGCCGCGCGGGCGAAGTCGAGCGCGAGAGTGGACTTACCGAGCGCGGGGCGGGCGGCGACGATGATGAGCTGACCGCCATGGAAACCGTTGGTGAGGTCGTCCAGTTCCGCGAATCCCGTCGGCGTACCGACCATCTTGCCGTCGGTGCCGTTCGCCGCCTCGATCTCTTCGAAGGCCGTACCGACGGCTTCGTTGAGTGGAACGTAGTCTTCGGCCGTCGTCGACCCGGTAACGCCGTAGATCTCCGCCTGGGCCGTGTTCACGAGGTCGAGGACCTCGCCTTCGCCGGCGTAACCCATCTGGACGATCCGGGTTCCTGCTTCGACGAGTCGGCGGAGCAGGGCGCGCTCGGCGACGATCGACGCGTAGAAGCCGGCATTGGCCGCCGTCGGAACAAGGCTGGTGAGCGTGTGCAGGTAGTCGGCACCGCCGGCGCGGGAGAGCTCGCCGGTCTTGATCAGTTCGTCGGTGACGGCGATGACGTCGGTCGGCTCGCCGTGGGAATACAACGACAGGATTGCGTCGAAGATGATCTCGTGCTTGGGGATGTAGAAGTCGACGCCGCGAACCGACTCGACGACGTCGGCGACGGCATCCTTGGAGAGGAGCATGCCCCCGAGGGCGGACTGCTCGGCGAGCATGTCGTGTGGCGGAGTGCGCTCGGCCCGGTACTCGCCCCGGTTTTCACCGGACGGTGACTGTTCGGACAGACCGAGATGGGCGATCGACACGCATTTCTCCTTCAGCGACTTTCGCCGGCTCGACCGGCTGACGCATGGCCCTCATGCTCAGAATCCAGACCATCACCAACCACCGACACGGTGGGGGAATCAGGCCTTGCGCACCCCGGTGGAAACCTGCGCTGCCTCACACTACGAGCGCGGCATCCCCCGCACAAATGCCCCTGTGGATAACTCTGTGAGTAGATTGCGTGAAACGCCGGGTGCTGTGTGCACAACCTGTGGGCAAACCTGTGGAGAAAAAAGAATTCTCGTCGCAGAAAACATCATTGATCAGGAAATTACCGGTCGGAGGCCTGTGGGTACAAAACTGTCTAGACTCTGTGTTGAACGTTTCGCCATCCGGGTCATACCTGTGTACAAAAAGCTTGACTCAAGTGCTTCGGGGGGTATAAGAATCGCGAAAACGGGTGTATCTTTCCTCACGTTTTCGCGGCCGGAATCCGACGGCTTAAACACCTGTGGCGACGAGCCGGAGCCCGTCGCCACAGTATGAGAATCGTGCCTACTTGGCAGCGACCACCTGGAGGGTGATGACTGCGCTGAGGTCCTCGCGGAGACGAACGGTCGCCTCGTGCTGGCCGACCGACTTGATCGGTGCGGAGATCTCGATCTTGCGCTTGTCGATCTGTCCGAGACCGGCTGCAGCGACGGCATCCGCCACGTGCACGGTCTTGACCGAACCGAAGAGACGGCCTTCAGCGCCTGCCTTGACGGCGAGCTTGACCTTGGTGCTCTCGAGAGCTGCCTTGAGTGCCTGAGCGTCCTCGAGCGTTGCAAGCTCGCGCGCAACACGCGCGGCCTTGATCTGCTCGACCTGCTTCTCAGCGCCGCGGCTCCACGCAATGCCGAAGCCCTGCGGGATCAGGTAGTTACGTGCGTAACCGTTCTTGACCTCGATGATGTCACCAGGAGTACCGAGGCCGGTGACCTCGTGGGTGAGGATGAGTTTTGCCATGTCGGTATTCCTTACCTGCCGGAGCCGGCGTAGGGAAGAAGGGCCATCTCGCGTGCGTTCTTGACGGCACGGGCGATCAGGCGCTGCTCCTGGACCGAGACGCCGGTGATGCGACGCGCGCGGATCTTTCCACGCTCGGAGATGAACTTGCGGAGGGTGGGGACATCCTTGTAATCGATGACCCCAACGCGGATTGCCTTCGCGGGAGCGAGCGGCTTGCCGCCCTTGCCACCGCGGGCAGGCTTGCGGCTTGCGCCGCTAGACTTTCCAGCCATATTGGTTTCCTTAGGTGTATTGCCGGAGCGGGAGCCGAAGCCCCCGCCTCAGCGGAGAAGTGTTTAGAAGGGGGTGTCGTCGCCGTAGGAGCCAGGCGTGTTCCAGCTGTCGCCGGATCCTGAACCTGACGCCATTGCGCCGCCGGCCGGAGGGGCCGTCGGAGCGCTGGCAGCCCATGGCTCGTCCTGGACGGCTGCGGGGCCGCGGCCGCCGCCTCCACCCGAGGACTGCGCACGGGTGACCTGTGCGGTGGCGTAGCGAAGCGAGGGACCGATCTCGTCAACTTCGAGTTCGATCGAGGTGCGCTTCTCGCCTTCCTTCGTTTCGTACGAACGCTGCTTCAGACGCCCGGTAGCGATGACACGGCTACCCTTGGTGAGCGATCCGGCGACATGCTCGGCGAATTCACGCCAAACGCTCGCGCGCAGGAACAGTGCTTCGCCATCTTTCCACTCGCTCGACGCACGGTCGTAGTTACGCGGGGTGGATGCGATGGTGAAGTTGGCAACCGCCAGTCCGTTCTGCGTGTAACGCAGTTCGGGGTCTGACGTGAGGTTGCCCACCACGGTGATGACGGTCTCGCCGGCCATCGGGACTAAGCGTCCTGCTCGGCGGCGGGCTTGGCGTCGGCAACAGCCTTCGCTTCTGCCGCTGCGGGCTTGGCGTCTACCTTGGCCTTGGTGGCAGCTGCCTTGCGGGCGGCCTTCTCCTCGGCGCGCTTGCCTTCGGACTCGACGAGAGCGATGGCTTCTTCGGCCCGCAGCACCTTGGTGCGCATGACGGCTTCGGACAGCTTCAGCTGACGGTCGAGCTCCTGCGTGGCAGCGCTCGTTGCGGTGAAGTCGACGACGGCGTAGATGCCTTCGGTCTTCTTGTTGATTTCATAAGCCAGGCGACGACGGCCCCAGATGTCAACCTTGTCGATGGTTCCACCATCGTTGCGGATGACATTGAGGAACTTGTCGAGACTGGGAGCAACGGTGCGCTCGTCAATCTCGGGGTCGAGGATAACCATGAGTTCATACTGATGCGTCACTAACCCACCTCCTTCGGACTCGAACGGCTGCAGACGATCTGCAGCAGGAGGGTTCTAGCATCGTTGCACCGGACGGGAACAGAGTGTTCGCATACGGGCAACCTGAGTAGCTTACCGGATGCGCGCCGCTCCTCGCTACCGCGGCCGGCGGCATCCGCCCCGCGGCGTCTGCTCACACGTTCCGGACGCACTCCCCCGCGTACCTGGTGAGCAGGTCCGGAACGGGTGAGTAGGTGCCCGCGGGGCCCGCCACCGCTAGCCCTCCACAGGCAGGGGGACTGCCTGCGCGTTCCACCGATCACCCACGCCATCGGTCACGGATGCCTCCTCTCGGCAACGCTGGACGGCATGAGCATCGACCCCCTGCGTGACCACGAAGCGGTGCGCCTTTCCCGTTCACAATCGCTGGTGGGGGCAGACGGCCGGTCGCTCAGGCGCGAGCATGCCGCGGGGACGATGACAATCATTCGCCGCGGCGTGTACGTGCCGACATCGGTATGGGCCGACCTCCCATCCGGCGATCAATACCTGACGCGGATGCGGGCGGTGCTGGACACCCGAAGAGACGATGCCGTATTCAGCCACGAATCGGCGGCCGCCCTCTGGAATCTGCCGACGATCGGCCCGCGGAAGGACGTACACGTATTCGCCGCCGACGGCCGAAGACGCAACTCAGCCAACGGCATCATCTGGCATACCGCTCCGCTGCCCGAAAGCGATGTGGTCGAGATCGACGGGGTCCTCGTCACAAGTCGCGTCCGCACCATGCTGGATCTGGCGCGGAGCTCGACGTTCACGTCCGCCGTGACAACTCTCGATGCCGGGCTCGCTCTCGCGGTATCTGAGGAGAACCACGAGGATGCCGCCGAGACTCTGCGCGCTCTCCTCCTGGAACGCCTCGACGAGTTGGGCCGGGCACCGGGCACAAGCCGGGCACGCCAGGCGGTCGCATTCTCATCACCGCTCGCGGATTCGCCCGGAGAGTCCGTCAGCCGGGTTCAGATGCACCTCTGCCGGTTCCCGCGCCCGATCCTGCAGTTCCCCGTCATCGACAGGAACGGCAGGGTCTGGCATGCCGACTTCGCGTGGCCCCGGTTCCGATTGCTCGGGGAGTTCGACGGCTTCGCCAAGTACACCCGGGGCGAATACACCCGCGGTCGCTCGATCGACGAACTCGTGTGGGCAGAGAAGAAGCGCGAAGACCTGATGCGGGCGACCGGCAACGGAATGGTTCGGTGGCTCTGGGACGACGCGCTTCGCGCACCACGTCTCACGAGGATCCTGCTCGACGCCGGCCTGCCGCGCTGCTGACGTACTCACCCGTGCCGGACGCACTCACCCCGCGTACCCGGTGAGTAGGTCCGGAACGGGTGAGTAGGTGCCCGGGTGCCGGGCAAGCTAGCCGGCGATCGCCCGGTTCGCCGCGTCCTCGGCCTGCTGGAGCCCCTCCGCGGGGTCAACCTTGCCTGCGAAGATCTGCTGGAAGATGGGGTCGAACTCGGCAAAGCCCTTGTCAAAGCTGGGGCCGGCCGGCGCAGGGATGGACGTCTTGTCGTCGACCACGTCGAAGAACGGCTTCACGTCGACGTCGTTCTTCTTCCAGTAGTCGAAGTAGGACTTCTGCGCGGATTGGAGGGCAGGCACTGCCGCACCTTCCGCGCCGAGGTAGCTGTTGCCCTCTTCCGAGCCGAGCCAGGTGAGCACCTTGCTGATCGCATCCTGCTTGTCGGATGCCGCGTTGCCGGCCACGACGACACCATTGGTCACCGAGACGCGGCCTTCGGGGCCGGCAGGCATGGACGCGACGCCCCAGTCGAAATCGGCGCCGTCCTCGACGTTCTTGAGGTTGTACAGACCGGACTGGAACAGGGCCATCGACCCGTTCAGGAACGCATCACGGCTGAGGTCGCCGTCGGCACTGGTCTCGGCTGCCGCGGGAGCGACCTTCGCCGTGTTGATGCCGTTGACGAGGTATTCGACCGCCTCCACGGTCTTCGGGTCGGAGAACGCGAACTCCTCGCCGTCCTGATACGCGCCGCCGTTCGACCCGATGAAGGGCAGCAGGATCGCCTGGAGGTCGTAAGCGAGGTTCGTCCCGTACTGCACGGGCTTCCCGTCGAAGCCGGATGCCGCGGCCGAGACGCCGGCGGCATCGAGCGTCAGCTGCCTGGCGACGGGCAGGTAGGTGTCCTCGGTCTCGTCCGGTGACCAGACGAGATCGTCGAGCTCGGCCGGATCGATGCCCGCGGCCTCGAGCAGGTCGGCGTTGTAGTAGACGGCGATCCCGGCGTCGTACAACTGCGGAACACCCCAGAGGGTCCCGTCGCGAGTGAACTGCTTCACGACGCTCTCCTCCCACCCTGACCTGGCCTCCTCGCCGAACACCGCATCGATGTCGACCAGGTTGCCCGAGTCCGCATAGGCGCCGAAGTAGGAGTTGTTGACCCAGAACACGTCGTCCATGGTCTTTCCGGCGACGTCGGTGCGCAGCTTCGTCCAGTAATCGGCCCAGTCGACGACGTTGACCTCGACCTCGATGTCGGGGTTCTGGTCCTCGAATTCCTCGAAGGAGTCCTCGTAGGCAGCCGCGACCGTTTCATCCCACAGCCGGAAGCTGACGGTCGTCGTTGTCGACCCCGAGTCGGCGCCCGCTGCTGAGCAGCCGGACAGGAGCAGGGCGGATGCCGCGACGATCGTCGCGATCGTGGTGAGTCGCTGAGCCATTCGGGACTTTCTCTCTGCGTGAATCCGTGGATTCGCATACGTCACGGCTTCTGGATCGTGAGGAACACCAGAAGGAGCGGGACGCGCCAGTAGGGTTTGCAGCTGCGCCACGGGTTCGGGTGCCGTTGCGCTGCGATTGGAGGCTAGCAGTTGCTGCGCTGATGAGCAGCTGTTTCAGCTCTGCGCAGAATGGCCGACAGTGGCAGCTGGCCGCGCGGGATGCGGGCATGCCGGAGCATGCGGGCCTCGGCCTCGCGGCTCAGTCTTCGGAGATGGCGGAGTTGTTGCCCGGTGTCGCGTGCGGGATCTCTTCCTCCGCCTCGTGCTGGGCCGAGGTGATCGGGTTGCCTGGGGTCGTGAAGTCGGCGGCGCCCTCGACGTCGTCCTCGCCCGTCAATGGCACCCCGGTCGTCGCATGCATTCGCTCTTCTTCGGCGATGTGCTGGGGCGAGTCGATCGGGTCGCCGGTCGTCGTGTAGTCCGTGTCGCCGTCGTTCGTGTGGTTCGTCATGTCGGCGACGTTACGCCGCGCAGCATCCGGGCTTCAAGGCCCTTGCGATTCCCGGCGTTTCGGGGGTAGGCGAACTGAGCCCTGATCGGCGGATGCCGTGCCCCCGGTATCCGCCGACCATGACTGCCTGTCAGGCGCGTTGCGCCAAGCTGGGGTCGATGACCTCGATCGGGACCGTGTCGAGAAGGTCACGGATGCTCTGGTCGAGGGTCAGCTTCTGTGACACTTCGACGGCACGCGCGAGGTCGGGGCCGCTGAGGGCGACCCAGACCGGAGTCACGTGGTGCACGTAACCGATCTGGCGACCGTTGACCACGACGCGCTCCACATCGTTCTTGAGGTGGTCGAGGGAGACCTCGACATCCGTGTCGACCTTGCCTGATTCGAAGTGCACGTGCACGTTCCAGGTGGCGTCAAGCTGCTTCGTACGACGATCGGATGTCTTCATGGTCGTGGTGCCCCTGTTTCTCTGTGCTTCCACCACGGCGACGTGGCTCCCCAGACACCCAAACTAGGGTCAAAAACGTTTTTGCGTCAGGGGGTTGACTCGAAGACGTGAGAATTTAACGCGTTCGTCATGAGCTCGATCCCTGCTCGCCACTCGTCGGACGGCTGCCCGATACTCAGCCGAACGTGGCGTCGAGGGCCGCCGAGAGATCGGCCAGGATGTCGTCGGTGTCCTCGAGCCCGACAGAGAAACGCAGGTGCCCCCAGGTGCGGAACTCCTCCGGGTAGAAGGCGACCCTCGGACCGGCATCCGCCCCGCCTGCCACATGCACGATAAGAGATTCGTCGTGGCCGAGCGACACGGCTGACGTGATGACACGAAGAGCGGAGACGAACCTGTCCTGGGTGGCCGCGTCGCCGTCGACGGCGAAGGCGAGCATGCCGCCGAATCCCCTGCCGTCGAACTGGCGGGACGCCGATTCGTGCTGCGGGTGCCCGGGCAGCCCCGGGTAGGCGACGAATACCACCCGCGGGTCGGCGTCGAGGAACTCCGCGACTTTCTGGGCGGATGCCTGGTGCTGGGCCAGCCGCAACGGAAGGGTCACTGACCCGCGCATGATCAGCCACGCGTTGAACGGAGAGATGACGCCTCCGACGTCGACCATGGCATCCGACTTGATCGGCTGGATGAGCTCGCGTCGACCGATGACGGCCCCGCCCATCGCGTCACCATGACCGTTGATGTACTTCGTCAGCGAGTGGACGACGAGGTCGGCGCCGTGGTCGAGCGGTCGGAACAGCGGCGGAGGCGTGAAGGTGGAGTCGACGCTGAGCAGTGCGCCGGCCTCGTGAGCGATGGCCGCGACCGCGGCGATGTCGGTGATCTTGGTCGTCGGGTTCCCGATGACCTCGACGTGCACGAGCGCGGTCTCCGGCCGGATCGCCGCGCGCACGGCATCCGGGTCCGCCGCGTCGACGAACGTGGCGGTGACGCCGTACTTCTCGGGGAGGAGTTCGGAGAACAGACGGTAGATGGCCTCGTAGGTGACATCCCCGACGACGACGTGGTCACCGGACTTCAGGAAGGTGAAGAACACGGCGTGCAGCGCGGCGACCCCGCTGGCGAGGGCGACCGCGTCCTCGCCGTGGTCGAGCGCCGCGAGCTTGGCCTGCAACCCGAGCTGGTTGGCGCCGGAGTTACGGGTGTACAGCGGGACGTCGGTTCCCGACCAGCTGATGGTGGAAGCATCCTCGGGCAGCTCGTACGAGTTCGCCATGACGATGGGCGTACGGATCGCCCCGGAACCCGCGTCGATCACATTGCCGGCGTGCACCGCCTGGCTGGGGAAACCCAGGGTCGACGGGTCGTGCTTGTCCGGGCGCTTCGAGTTCGTCATGATCTCAGGCTATTGCCCCCGCGGGGCCCGATCGGCCCTGTGACGACGGGACTTACGTGCCCTGTTCGGCCCACCAGGCGCGCAGGCGGCGCTCGGCCTCTTCTTCGCCGAGCGGGCCTTCGTCGAGTCGCAGTTCGAGCAGCCAGTTGTAGGCGAGGCCGACCTCGCGGCTCGGCGGGATCCCAAGGATCCGCTGGATGGCGTTGCCGTCCAGGTCAGGACGCACGGCATCCATCTCCTCCTGCTCGCGCAGTTCGGCGATCCGGTTCTCGAGGTCGTCGTAGGCGAACCCGAGCCGGTCGGCCTTGCGGCGGTTCCGGGTGGTGACGTCAGCGCGGGTGAGCATGTGGAGGCGTTCGAGCAGGTGACCGGCGTCGCGGACGTATCGCCGAACCGCCGAATCGCTCCACGCGCCGTCCGTGTAGCCGAAGAACCGCAGGTGCAGTTCGATCAGCCGGGAGACATCCTTGATCGTGTCGTTGTCGTACCTGAGCGCCGTGAGGCGCTTCTTCGCGAGCTTCGACCCCACCATGTCGTGGTGGTAGAAGCTGACCGCTCCCCCGGGTTCGAGGCGCCGGGTAGCCGGCTTGCCGATGTCGTGCATGAGCGCTGCAAGGCGCAGGGTGAGGTCGGGGTCTTCGCCCGGGTGACGCGATTTCTCGTAGCCGATCGCCTGTTCGAGCACGGTGAGGGAGTGCTGGTAGACATCCTTGTGGTGGTGGTGCTCGTCGATCTCCAGGCGCAGGGCAGGAATCTCGGGCATCACAATCTCGGCGAGGCCGGACTCGACAAGGAGTTCGATCCCCGTGCGCGGCTCGTCGGTGCAGAGGAGCTTCGACAGCTCGACCTGCATCCGCTCGACCGAGACGATCCGGATGCTGTCGGACATGGCGGCCATCGCATCCTGCGTCTCGGCGTCGACGACGAAGCCGAGCTGGCTGGCGAATCGGGCGGCACGCATCATCCGCAGCGGGTCGTCGCCGAAGCTCACCTCGGGGGTGCTCGGCGTCCGCAGGGTGTGGGCGATGAGATCCTCGACGCCACCGCACGGGTCGATGAGGCGCACCTCGGGGATGCGCAGCGCCATCGCGTTGACGGTGAAGTCGCGCCGTTTGAGGTCGCCTTCGAGGCTGTCCCCGAATGCGACGACCGGTTTGCGGGTGACACCGTCGTAGGCGTCAGCGCGGTACGTGGTGATCTCGACGGTTTCGGAGACGGAACCGGCGTCGACGCGGGCACCGATGGTGCCGAACTCGCGCCCGATGTCCCATTGGACGTCGGAGATCGGGGTGATGACCCTGAGGATCTCGTCGGGTGACGCGTCTGTCGTGAAGTCGAGGTCGCTCACGACACGGCCGAGCATTGCGTCACGGACAGGACCGCCGACCAGTGACAGTTCGAAGCCGGCGTCGGCGAACGCGGATGCCACCTTCGAGACGACCGGGGAGGCGGCGAGTTCCGACAGGCGCACCAACGACTCCGCCATGCTCACCATGGGGTCAATCGTAGCGGGACGCGCCGAAGGGTCCCGTGGCCGGGTCGGAGATGGATCATCCGGCACGCCGTGTCGACCGGTCGAAGAACGGCGTGCCGGAAAATCCTCCTGTAGGGAACAGGTTGGTTTGCAGCTCATGCGCTGTTCTGTTCAAGCTGCCCCGCAAGAACAGTGCACCGTATGATCCACTCCGTCCAGTGTGAGGGAGCGGACGCGGATGCGACCTAGGGGAACTCCCTAGTTCCCCTCGATCATCGAGCGAATGCCTCGCCTGGAGGCGATTCCGAGCTTCGCCAGCACATTCCCCATGTGATACTCGACGCCCTTCACCGAGACGAACAGCTTCTGGGCGACCTCCCGGTTCGTCATGCCCTGAGCCGCAAGGTGGGCGACTTCACGTTCCCTGCTGCTCAGCACGGCGAGAGGATCGGCGTTGCGCACCGGGCTGGACGGGCGGCGGGCCTCCTCGAAGAGCTCGATCCACCAGGACCGTTCGATCTGCGAGTTCTCCGGGTCTTCGGCGATCGCCCTGCGGGTGAGGGTGATGACCGTGGCTTTGTCGCCTGCGGCCCGTGCTTCGAGGACGCGCGCGAACATCGCGAGCCGTCGCAGGGACCCGGAACGGAGCGGCTCCGGTCCTGCCTCCGCTTCGGCAAGCCAGGCCTCCGCCGTCGCGCGGTCACCGCGCGCGGCAGGCACAACGGCGGCGATGGCGAACCCCGTCGAGTGCAGCCACGGGTTCTGGACGTCTTCCGCCAGCGAGGCCGCTGCAGCGGCTGCGGTCGCAGCGGCATCCCATTCACCGTTCCTGAACAGGGCGAGGGCGAGCTCGATCCGGCCGTACGGCGCCAGCTCGGGGCGACCCAGGTCGGTGAGCGCGATGCCGGCCTCGAGGTCGGCGATGGCTTCGGCGAGTCGCAGCTGCTGACGTCGGATGAAGCCGCGGGTGAGAAAGAGGATGCCGTGCTCAGCCAGCAGACCGGTCTCGCTCGCCCTGCTGATGAGTGCGTTGATCCGCTTCACGCCGCCAGCTCCGCGACCGGGCTGCCAGGTGGCCAGCGCACGCCAGCACACCGCGTTGCCCTCGATCTCACCGATGTCGAGCGTCGCGCCTTCGCCGAGCTGAGCGGGGTCGGCCCGCAACTCACGGATGTCATCCAGTGCGGCGGCGGCGAAGTGCAGACACCCGTCGAAATCGTCTTCGTTGAGAGCGAGCTGCGCGAGGGTCTCATTCGCCGACGCACGCATCGTGTGCGCCCGAGCGGTGGCGGGCGGCCCGGCCGAGACGGCAGGCAGGAGGTGCTTGCGCGCGGCGACGAGGTCGGCACCGGCGAGGGCGGCGTTACCGAGGAGGACTTCGCGTTCAGGGCCGGCGCTGAGGTTCTCGAAATCACTCACCGCCTGGACGAGGAGCCCGATGCGTCGCGCGGAAAGCGCGTAGATCCCGGCGTCGACGGTGCGACGCTCCGTGTCAGCGGGTCGGGAGCTGAGGGATGCCGCCCACCGCGCGTAGCGGAAGGAACGCTCCACCTCGTGACCGGCGGAGGCGAGGGCTGCTGCTGCGTCGAGTTCCTGGGCAAGTACATCATCGGGCCCGGCCGCGGCGTGGACACGGTGGACGAGTCCCCTGTGACCTCCGATCACCTGCGCCGCCGCTGCGTTGAGTTCGCGCTTCGCCTGCAGGGGCAGGTCACCGACGATGACCGCCCGCACGCGCTGGTGAGGCATCCTCACCCGCGTGTCGTCGCCGGCCAGACAGATCAGCCCGGTGGCGAGAGCTTCGTCGATGTTCGCGGTGTCGAGTCGGTGCCCACCGTAGTTCGCGGCCACCGCGGCCACGTCTGTGATGGTCGACGTGTCGTTGAGAACGGCAACGATCTCCAGCACCGCGCGCGCCTCAGGGCTGAGCCCGTTGAGGGTTTCCCTGGTGATCGCGCGAAAGCCGGGCGCCGCAGGGGGCGTCCCGGAGAGCAACCGGTCGAGCGAGCCGAGCGGGTCGGAACCAGCGAGCGCCTGGTTGAGGATGGTCTGGATATGGAGGGCATTGCCGTCCGTCGCAGCGACGAGTCTGGTGGCCAGACGGCGTGACGCCGGCAACCCGGTGCGCCGCCGGATCAACGCTGACACGTGGTCGACCGTGAGCCCGCCAACCTGGAGCCGCACGCCGCGTTCCTCATCGGCGACCAGGTGCCTGACCCGTTCCAGGAACGCAGTCTCATCGGGCCGTGCGGTGATGAGAATGAGCAGGCGGTCCCGGAAGGAGCGCCTGCCGGCGAACCAGAGCGCCTCAGCCGACCGCTGGTCCATCCATTGTGCATCGTCGATGGTGACGCACGTCGCTCCCTCGCTCGTATCGATCAGCTGGAGCAGGGCCGCTCCCGCCGCCATCGGCGGAACATCAGCGGCGACACCGCCGGCAAGGAGCGGGTCGAGGTCTTCCGGCGCGTCGACGTCGGCGAGCAGCTGGTTGAGTACCCCGTACGGCAGTTCGGTTTCGTTCTCGTCTGCGACGGCTGAGCGCAACGGCCATTGCCGGACGGTGTCCACCACTGCCCGGAGCAGCGCGGTCTTGCCGAATCCGGACTCCCCCTCGATCAGCACGAACTGAGCGCGCCCGGTGCGTACCCTGGCCACCGTGCGGGCAACACCGGCGAGCTGCCTGTCCCGTCCGATCAGGCCCGGGGCAACGGCAGCAGAATCCGGGGGCAGTCGGGTTGCTGGCATCTGACCTTCAGGGTAAGCAGGGGCGCAAGCATCCCGCTATCCCTATTACGGGAAGGCCGAGCCGGTGTTACGGGACCCGGTTCACGCCGTCCGGTCGTCGACATCCGGCGGATGCACCGGGTACCAGCGGCCGCCGTCACGCATCGTCACGGTCCAGGCCAGAGGCTCGGCGACCCGGCGGACGTCACGGACGACGTCGCGGCCGATCCGCCAGGCGACCCCCGCATCGTCAGCGGTGAACCGGACGATGATGCGCGCGGCCCCGCGGACGACGGCGAGATCGGATGCCTCGACGACCGCCCGTGTCGCGGTCGCGTCGGCAGCGAACGGCAGCACCGCCTCCGGCTGCACGCCTGGACGCAGGGCGCCGATCGTCAGGGTCACGCGGAAGGAAGGCATCCGGCAATCGTAGGACGGGCCCGACGCGAGCCGCGAACGCATACAGTGGCACGGTGCCGTTCCCTCCAGCAGATTCCGCTCGCGCGGACACACCAGTCGCGCCGACGGTCATGCAGACCCTGCGCAATCCCCGGGCGTTCAGTGTCGAAGTACTCGCGGGCGTCGTCACCACCCTCGCACTCATCCCCGAGGTCATTTCGTTCTCGGTCATCGCCGGCGTGGATCCCAAGGTCAGCCTCGTGGCATCCGTCGTCCTCGCGATTTCGATGTCGATCCTCGGCGGCCGTCCGGCCATGATCACCGCTGCCGCCGGCGCCGTCGCCCTCGTGGTCGCCCCGCTGGTGAAGGAGCAGGGCGTCGAATACCTGCTGCCTGCAGTGCTCCTCGCCGGGATCATCCAGATCCTGTTCGGCGTCACCGGCCTTGCCCGGCTGATGCGGTTCATCCCCCGGTCGGTCATGATCGGCTTCGTCAACGCCCTCGGCATCCTCATCTTCACGGCGCAGGTGCCCCACCTGCTCGGTGTGCCCTGGCTCGTCTACCCGTTGTTCGCCCTGACAATCCTCATCGTGCTCGTCCTGCCCCGGCTGACCACAGCGATCCCCGCGCCGCTCGTCGCGATCGTCGTGGTCACGGCGATCACGATGATCGCCCATCTCAACGTTCCGACGGTCGGCGACGAGGGTGAGATCGCGGGCGGACTGCCAGGGATCACCCCGCTGCTGGTCCCGCTCAACCTGGAGACACTGGAGATCATCTGGCCGACCGCGCTCAGCGTCGCATTCGTCGGGCTCATGGAGACCCTCCTCACGGCGAAGCTCGTCGACGACATCACCGACACCAGGTCGGCGAAGGGCCGCGAATCGTGGGCGCTCGGCTTCGCCAACATCCTCGCCGGGTTCTACGGCGGTATCGCCGGCTGCGCCATGATCGGCCAGACCGTTGTGAACGTGAAGCTCGGGCGTGCGCGGACGAGGATCTCCACCTTCGTGGCCGGCGTCTTCCTGCTCATCCTCGTCACCGTCCTCAGCGACCTGATGGAACAGATCCCGATGATCGCCCTGGCCGCCGTCATGATGATCGTCGCCATCACCACTGTCAACTGGCACAGCGTCGCACCGTCGACCCTGAGACGGATGCCCGTCCCCGAGACGATCGTCATGCTCACCACGGTTCTCGTGGTCGTGGTCAGTCACAACCTCGCCGTCGGCGTCGCAGCGGGCGTGCTCCTCGCCATGGTGCTGTTCGCGCGCCGCGTGGCGCACGTGGTCCATGTGGATCGCGACGCGTCGGCCGACGGAGCTTCTGTCAGGTACACGGTGACCGGTCCGCTGTTCTTCGGCTCGAGCAACGACCTCGTCGAGCAGTTCTCGTACGGGGTCGACCCCTCCCGGGTGACCGTCGACTTCAGCGCATCGCAGATCTGGGACGCGTCGACCGTCGCCGTGCTCGATTCAGTCGAGTCGAAGTACGCCGCGCACGGCGCGACTGTCGAATTCGTGGGACTCGACGAACGTTCGACCACATTCCATCGCCGGCTGACCGGTCGGCTGGAGTAGCCCCCTGCGGTCGGCTGCTTACCCGCTCACCGTGAACGTGGCTGTCACACCGAACGACAGCCGGAGCGGTGCTCCGAGGGCGGGCCACAGGGCTGTGAGCTGATCGAAACTCAGGGAGTGACCGCGCAACTGCACGTCGACGGTTTGCTCACCCAGCGGCACCAGCAGAACCGGATGCTGTTGCACCACGGCACGCGCTGTCCCGTACGCCCGATGGCTGACGGCGTCGGCGTCCGACGTGTCACCCGCGTTGGCGCTGACCAGGTAGAACAGTTCCGCGATGTTGTGGCTCGATCCGGGTGGCTCCCGTCCGTCCCGGTACCCGGTCAGCTCATCGCGGTAGAGGAACAGGTTCACGGATGCCCCCGACACCCCGTCACGCGCGGCATCCGGTGTGCGGGCGGTCACCTGGAGCTTGGCAGGTGACGCGGCAAGCAGGTCCTGCAGGGCGAGAGTGGTCGAGGCGATCGCCTGACCGTATGAGGAAAGGGCCGGCATAGCGAACTCCGATGTCCGTGGCGGCGTTGTCCGCCTGTGGTCCCGACGCTACTCCGAACGCCGCCCCTCCGGAAGGCGTCGATGACACCCTGCGAGACGCTCCGGCACCCGCGGTCTCAAGCGGACTTCAGCGGAAGCAGGTCACCACCGGTCTGGCAGACCGGGCAGTACTCTGCCGTCGTGCTCGCGAACGAGAACTCGCGGATCATGCCGCCACACACCGGGCACACCTCGCCCGCTTTGCCGTGCACGCGCATGGCGGCGACCTTCGCGGCCTTCAATTCGGAGATCGGGATGCCTCGGCGCGCGTCGACGGCCGCGGTGATGGTTTCGACCGTGCTCTCGAAGAGGCGGTCGAGTTCTTCCGGCGTCAGCGTCGCGGCGTGAACGACCGGCGAGATCTTCGCAGCGTGCAGGATCTCGTCGGAGTATGCGTTGCCGATGCCGGCGATCGACTCCTGCTCCTGCAGCACAGCCTTGACCTGTTTGCGGCGACCTACCATCGCCCGGTCGAAGTCCGCCCGGGCGAACCCGGGTTCCGCTGGGTCAGGGCCGAGTTTCGCGATCGCCGGCACCTCGGCCGGATCGTCGACGATCCAGCAGCCCAGCGACACCCAGTCCCCTGCGTCGGTGAACTCGACGACGTCGCCGTCGTCGAAGGAAAAGGCGATCAACGCGGGAGGGGCATCCGGATCCGTCGGCGAATCACTTCCTCCGTCGGCGTAGCGCGCCCAGCCGTGCCGTCCGAGGGAGACGATGAGGTGCGAGTCGTCGACGGAAATGGCGAGATGCTTGCCGTGGCGTGACACCCCATGCACCCGCTTCCCGACGAGCGACGACGGCGGACGCGTCCGGGTCTTCGTGACACGGAATTCCAGGACGTCGACGCCGGTGATCCCGTGACCGGTAAGCCGTTCACTGAGATCTTCGGCGAGCGCCTGCACCTCTGGAGACTCGGGCATGACGCCAGCTTTGCACGAGCGACCGGCACCCGGGAAGGGCGGGCGGCGGCGGATTCGCGCTATTCGGAGTCGAAGTCGAGTTTCGATTCGGCGACGGCGATGACCGACCAGGTGCCTCCGTCTGCGTCGGTGAACTCGTATGCCGGAACGACCAGCACGCTTCCGTCCGGCTGCCACTGGCTCGCGAGACCGAGTCGGACGCTGACGAATTCGACGTCGTTCACGGGCCAGGAGAGCGATGTTCCGGCTGACGGCGTCGCGGGGGGCGAGCTCGGCGGTACCGGCTGGTCGGATGCTGACACCTGCGGTTCAATGACGTACGGCATGATCGCCATCGCGGCGCCGAACCGTGGATCCGCGAGCCGTTCGAAACCCTCCTGCTGGCTCACCACGGGATACTCGCCGAGCCCGACGACGTCGGCGAGGACTCCGTTCACGCTGACGACGCCGGCCTCAGAGAAGTCCATCGACCAGGCCTGGTCGACGACCTGGCCGTCGACCACGAGCCTCGCCTCTGCCGTCCGCACGGGTGACTCCTCCCACACGTGCGAGGTGAATTCGAAAGCTTCCGGGTCACGGCCCACAGCGACGACGAGCGCGCGAAGTGCCCCAATCGCGGAGGCCTCGTCGGGCGCTGCGCTCGTTTCTTCGCAGGCCTCGCCGGTCTTCTCGCACATCCATGGGTTGTTCTGCGGGTCGTTGTACGAGAAAGAGAGCAGTCCGTCCGGGTTCACCCACAGGCTCGGACCGCTGCCGTCCTGCGGGCCGACGATCCAGACTCCATCTTTCTTTTCGGCTGGTGAGTCGATGCCGAGCGCGGTTGCGAGTGCGGTGACCGTGGCGGCGCCCACTGTGGCACTGGGGTCGAAGGCGTACGCCGCTGCAACACCCTTCCTCGTGCTGAGATCGGGGGCGCTGAAGTGGTTCCGACCGGATCCGTACGGATAGGTCGAAGACATCGACTGTTCGGTCACGGCGCCTCCGCCCGTGGCAGGCTCGCGTCCGTCCTCCGTAATCCCTTCAGGGCTTCCGCCGGTCTGCAGCGAGATCGGCGGGGCAGCCCCGTCGGCGAGGGTGGCACCACCGGTCGTCGCTCCCAAGCCGTACCCGGCCGCACCGACGATCGCGACGGACGCGGCGACGGCAGCGATCGCGATCCAGCGTGGGCGGCGACGGACCCGCTCCGCGGCCAGGTCGGACACGGGAGCCGGCCCCGTCACGGACGAGGCCTCCGGGCTGAGCGTCCTGGCGACGATCTCGTCGGCGAACCCGTCCCTGGGTACGACGTCTCCAGCCGGGTCGGCGGCGCGCAGTCGCGCGATCGGGTCCGTGTCGTCGTCGTGGTTCATGTCCATCAGCCTCCGGAAAGCGGTTCACCTGTGGATATGTGTGCGGCGACCGAAATCTTGCAGCGGTCTAGAACGACATCCGCTCACCCCAGGCATCCCGAAGCCGCTTACGGGCCCGTGAGAGCGCGGCATCCGCTCCTGATCGGGAAATCCCCAGGACGTCGGCGAGTTCCGCTCCGCTGAGACCCTCCCAGGCATGCAGGAACAGGATCTGCCTGTCCCGCTCGCCCACACTCCTGAGCGCGCCCCTGAGTTCTGCGTCGAAGAGCGCGTTCAGTTCCGGATCGGCGTCGACGCGCACAGCACCGGACTCAGGCACCTCGTCGACCGGAAGGTCGAAGGTCTTGCGGCGGTGGTTGGCGAGCGTGAATCCTGCGGTGCGATAGAGCCACGGCAGAACGGCGTCGCGGGGAACATCGTCGCGGCGACGCCACGCGGTGGCGAAGACCTCGGCAGCGAGATCTTCGGCGTCCTGGCGCGGACCACGACGGGCGAAATACCGCACGAGCGCGGTCGAATGCTCACGGACGATCGCCGTGAACCAGTCCGGGTCAGCGGACGCGGCTGGCGGGTCGGCGCTGTCGGGCATCGCCACTCCCTCGGTCACGTCCGCGGCTGCCGCGGTGCTGGCGATCCTCACATCAGAACTATGTCGCGTCCGCCTCGCGTCTTGCACGGGGCGACACACATTTTTCGCCCGGCGTGATGGAGACCTCGAACCGACGCTACTCCGAACGCGGACCGGCCGAAAGGCATCGCAGCACACAGGCACGGGTGCGTATCGTCGGCAACCAGACCACGAAAGGAACACTCATGGATCAGGAATACGACACGGACAACGGTAACGAGACGACTCCCCCGCTTGCCGACCAGGGCCCGAGGGACGGCAGCTACGAGGAAGACAAGAACGAGGCGGCCACCTCGTCATCGCTGGAGGACCCGCCAGACGACGGCTCGACACTCAGCTCATCCGACACGTCGGTCGACGGTGCAGACGACGCCGGGGGGACGAAAGCGTCCGGTCAGACCGGGAACTACAGCGACGCTGGCACGGATGCCGTCGACGAGACGGTGCCTGTCCAGGACTGAGCGATGGCGGACATCCGCCGCAACGCCCTCATCTCCGGGCGGGTACAGGGCGTCGGTTTCCGCTACTGGACGCGCGGCGAAGCCGAACGACTCGGCGTTCGGGGTTGGGTGCGGAACCGGGAGGACGGCAGCGTCGAAGCCGAGCTCGAAGGCGATCCGGCCGCTGTGGACGCGTTGCTGGACTCGCTTCGGTACGGCCCGCCCGGCGCCGTCGTGGACGGAATCGACGTCACCGACCGACCGCCGGGCGGTGATCCGGGCTTCCGGATCGCCCCCGGTGATCGCGGCGGGATGACCGGCTGGTTTCGTCGAGGTTAAGTCGTGAAAATCACCGCTGACAGGTCGTTGACGGCGGCGTAACATGCGAGGAAACCCCGATTTCGACGAAGGGAACCACCATGAACATGGCGATGCAGATGATGGAGTCACACCAGAAGGACATGCCCATGCAGGGCATGGACATGATGATGATGCAGGAGTGTATCGAGGCCTGCTCGGCGTGCGAGCAGGCGTGCACGATGTGCGCGAGCACCATGATGGGCGACGGCATGTCGATGTGCATGAACATGTGCATGAACACCGCAGACATGACGAACACCATGATGCGGATGATGATGCGCCCAGCCGGCATGCACATGGAGAGCATGATGGCGATGCTTCAGGCCACCATGACGATGTGCATGGCGTGCGCCGACGAGTGCATGAGCCACGCAGACATGAGCCCGGACTGCGCGATGTGCGCTGAAACGTGCCGTCAGTGCGCGATGGCCTGCCAGAAGATGATGGACGCGATGAGCGCGATGCCGAAGGGTTAGACCGCTGCGGGCGGTCAGAGGGCCGCAGCCACCAGCACGCTGAGTCGTTCCCGGCCGAACGCCAGCGTCGAATACAGCGAGTGCAGCGCGACCGGCTGTCCGATCGTGAGACCGGCAGGGATCGCATGGGTCCACGCCCACGCGGTTTCGCCCGTGGTGACGAAGGTCACGGCGAGCCAGCCGTCCGAGATCGACGTGACGATGCCGTCGCGCCATTTGCTCGGGGTAGCCGCGGCGATTCGTTCCTGCAAGGGCCGGAGCACGTGGCCGGGGCCGGCCTTGTCGCAACTCTCGCCCACCGCGCTCGAGCACTGCATGACCTGCCCGACTCCTGGTTTGAGATTCGACATCCTGACCTCCTGCCCGATGCTCTGCCGGACGAATTCCGGCGCGTTCATCAACGGTAGGTCGGGTTCCGGGCACTGTCACTCGCGTCCGTCACACGGGGCAACATTCAGGACGCACTGCCACCGGCATCCGTGTCGATGAAGACACGTTTGTATGCGCGCCCGTCCACCAGTTGCACCGTCTCGGCCCTGAGGGTCCCTCGCGTGATCCGCAGGTACACCGCCTGGGCGCTGACTCCCAGCTGTTTCGCCGCCTCGGCCACCGACAGGCCAGGGAGGTCGGTGGGCACACTGCTCGGCCGGGCTGATCGCTTGCGCCCTGCTTCGTGGCGCTCGGCGATCTCGGCATCCGTTCCCTGCCAGCGCCATTTCGCCGCCGCGGGTTTCAACCCGGCGGCCGCTGCGACCTCGTCCCACTCCGACCCGGCGGCGACAGCATCGCGGACGGCCTGCAGCGTTGCAGGGTCCTGCTCGAGCTCGGTGAGGAGGCCACGGATGGCGCGCAGTCTGTCGATCCCACCCGGGGCCGGATCGGCGGCATCTCCGGCCAGGATCCGTTCGATGGCGGCTCGAGTGGAGGCGGTGAGGTACGGCACGGCACCATGCTATCGCCGCCCTCTACGCGTATCCGGATGCAGCGCAAGCCCCTGTGCTCCCCCTGCCGGGTGCGAAAAGATGGGGCACACGCTGAAAAGACGACTGAGGAGCAACCATGAGCCCACGATTCCTGTTCATCGCCGCGATCGCGTTCGGTGCCTATCTGCTCGGGGCCCGGGCAGGCCGCGAACGCTACGACGCCATCAAGGGCAGCGTGACGAAATTCTGGGAAGACCCGACGGTCAAGAAGACCCGCCGCGGAGTCGTCAAGCAGACCAAGAAGGCCGGCCGCGACATATCGAAAGCCCGCAGGTAACACTGCAGACGCCGCGGCGTATGCTTGCCGTCTGATCACGGCAGAACACAGACAACCAGGAGGAACATATGACCGACTCCAACGAACGTGCTGACGAGAACATCAACGCCGCCGCATCCGACGCCCATGAGGCAGTCGACGCGGCCCCCGATGCCCCCGAGGCGCTGAAGGATGCCGCCCACGACGCCGTCGAGAAGGGCGCTGAGGCCGCCGGCCCGCTGGCCGACAAGACCGGGGACCTGGGCAAGGCAGCCGCCGGGGCAGGCGCTACGGTCGCGTCACGCGTCGCAGAGGTGGCCGCGACCCTCGAGGACGCAACCCGCGACGCGTCCGACGTTGCGAGGGATGTCGCAGAGAAGGCGTCAGCCGCTTCGCGCGACGCCGTCGACGCCGCGCGGGAGGCGACGAGTGCTGCGGTGACCGACCTCCAGCGCAAGTACGAAGAACGTCCGGGCACCGTCATCGCCGTCGCCGCCATCGCCGTGGTGGTCGTCATCGGGCTGCTCATCAAGATCGCCAAACGCTGAGAACGACCGAACGCCCCTGGCCCTGCAACCCCGGGGCGTTTTGTCATGTCGCGGGTAGGGTCTGAGGATGGCTCGAAGCATTGCAACCACAACCCCGGCCAGCCGGGACGAAGTCATCGACTTCGTCCGCCCGCGGCACCGGATGATCCTGGCGACCACCCGTTCGAATGGGCGGCCGCAGATGTCACCGGTGACCGGCGGCGTCGATGACCACGGCCGGATCGTGATCTCGACGTATCCGTCGCGGAGCAAGACCCGGAATGCCGTCAGGAACTCGAAAACATCCGTCCTGGTTTTCTCGGATGAGTGGGATGGCCCGTGGGTCCAGCTCGACGGGGACGCCGAGGTGCTCCACATGCCCGAGGCCGCTGACGGCCTCGTCGACTACTTCCGCTGCATCGCCGGGGAACACCCCGACTGGGACGAGTACCGCGAGGCGATGGCCGTGCAGGACAAGTCGCTGATCCGGATCACCCCGGTCAGCTGGGGACCGATCGCGACGGGCGGTTTCCCACCAGACGTCGCGGCGCGGCTTGACGGCAAGTGATGCCAGGCGTCAGTCCTTCTCTCCGGGGATGAGGATCCACAGAACGACATAGATGATGACCTGCGGTCCCGGCAGGATGATGCTGAGCACGGTGAGCACACGGACCAGGGTGGGCGACCAGCCGAAACGGTTGGCGACCGCGAGGCAGACGCCGGCAAAAACCCGGCCGCGCCGGGGTCGGATGAGTTTCATGGCACCAGACTGGCACCACCGCCGAGCGGCCACAATCGGGGTTCCACCTGATTCCCGCTCAGGGTCGTGCCGGTTGCCGAGAGAGTCAGACGAGTTCGAGCGTCGAGTCGACCCGGCTGGAACCACCGTCGGTGACGGTAATGCGCAGCTTGGCGGGGATCTGCTCCTTCATGGCGTCGACGTGGCTGATCAGGCCGATCGTCCGGCCGCCGGAGCGCAGGCTGTCGAGCGTCGACATGGCGATCTCGAGAGTCTCTCCGTCGAGGGATCCGAAGCCTTCGTCGATGAAGAGGGTGTCGAGCGTGATGCCACCGGCCTGGTTGGTGACGACCTCTGCCAGCCCGAGGGCGAGGGCGAGCGAGGCGAGGAAGGTTTCCCCTCCAGAGAGTGAATGCGTTGCGCGGGCCCTGCCCGTGTGTTCGTCGAGGATGGCGAGGCCGAGTCCGGAGCGGGTGTTGCGGTACTGCACCGAATCGTCGTGTTGCAGCGTGTATCGACCACTCGTCATCGTGCGAAGGCGGGCGTTCGCGGCCTGGACGATCTCCTCGAGTTGGGCGGCGAGCACGTAGGTCTCGAGCCGCATCCGCCGGGTGTTGGGCTCGTTGCCTGCGACGGCAGCGGCGAGGGCACGCACCCGGTCGTATTCGTCGCGCAGCCGCGCGGACGCTTCCTGCTCGCCATGCACGCGAGTCACGATCGCGCGCAGTTGCGTGACCCGGTCGGCGAGCAGCCCGGCGGCCTGCAGGGCTTCGTCACGGTGGGCGCTGGTGGCGGCCACTCGCGCGGCAGCCGGTTCGAGGTCGATGGGTTCGGTGGGGGCTGCGGCGAGGTCGGGTTCTGCGAGGGTTGTCCGCGCCGAGGTGAGCGACTGGTCGTATTCGCGAATCCGGGCGTCGAGCGCTGCGATCTCGGCAGGGTCACGCCGGGCGGTGCCGACGGCGGCCTCATCGGCGAACCCGTTCTCGGACAGTTGGCCGGCGAGGACCTCGCCGGATGCGGAGACGGCGCCCTCGCGGACTTCGGCCTGGGTCAGCGCGGCGGCCAGCGCCTTTGCCGAATCGAGGAGAGCCGAGAGGTGGTGCGCCCGATCGGCCACCGAGTCGAACGTCGTGCGGGCTTCGTCGATGCGGGCCTGGGCGGCGTCGAGCCTGCTGCGTGCCGTGGTGAGGTTCTCGGCAGATTCGGTGAGCTCGGCGCGCAGTGAGGCGAGCAGAGGCGAGGCATTCTCGAGGGCTGCCTTCAGTTCGGCCTGGGTCTCCCCGCACTCGGTGACGACGGATGCAGCTGCCTCGGTCTCGAGGAGAGCCGTTGTCGCCTCGATGAGTTCGGCTTCGAGTTCGTCGATCGCTTTGTTGCCCGCTGTGGCATGGGCCTGGGCGAGTTTCGCGACGAGGTCCTGCGCGTGCGTCGTTGCGGTGTCGAGCTCGGCCCGCCTGGCCGCCACGGTGGCACGCGCGGCGTCGATGTCGGCTTCGCTGACGGGGATTCCGTCTGGCTCGGCCGGATGCGGATGCGCCGGCGAACCGCAGACGGCACACGGTTCGTTGTCGATGAGTTCGGTCGCGAGCTCTGCCGCGTAGCCGGCCAGGCGCCTGGCGAAGAGATCGTCCTGGCGCAGGGTCGCCGCGGTCAGTTCGGCGCTGGCATCCTTCTCGGCGAACCGCGCCTCGATGAGCTGGCGGTCGAGGATGACCGCATGTTTGGCTGCGGCGCGGGCAGCGTCGATTCTTGCGACGCGCTCCTTCGCCCTGCCCACCCCTGCTGCCGTCACCCGCGCGATGGCGAGTGCCTCGGCGACGTCGTCGAGTTCTTGGGGCAGGGTGGCGATGAGCGCTTCTGCGTCGGCGAGGGCGGCACGACGCTTCTCGTGGTTCGACTCCTCCCGGACGACGGCCGACCGCAGCCCCGGAAGAGATTTCTCGTCAGTGAGCACCGGGTCGAGGCCGCCGAGCCGTCTGGCAAGGTCGTCGACGACAGGCTCAAGCGCTGCGCTGTCGAGAGGCTCTGAGTCGATCCCGTCGATGGCCTCGGCGTCGGCGGCCAGGGCGAGGAACGCCGTACGGCGTTCGGATGCCACGGACACGGCCCTGTCTCGAGCCGCGATGGCGCCGCGGAGACCGGCTACGTGCGGCCAGACCGATGCCGCCCTGCTGGCGTTCGCGAGAACGATGCGGTCTGCGTCGATGGCCGCGGTCTGCGTTTCGAAGGTGTCGAGGAGCAGGCGGGCGCTGTCGCGACGCAGCTGCAGCCTTCGTTGGTCCTGGAGGGCCCGGTGCTCGGCATCCGCCGCGGTGAATTCGGCGTCTGCCACTGTCGCGGCCTGGGTTGCGGCAGCCTGGGACTCTTCGAGTTCGGCGAGGATCGCATCGAACCAGGCGAGGTCGGGTTCTGCGGGGACCGGCTGTTGCACCAGCCCTGCGGCAACGTCGGCGGAGCCACGGAGCGTGCCTGCCGCCGAGTCGAGAGTGGCGGCGAGGGCCTTGCGCCGCTCGATCAGCTCCAGTTCCACCTGTTCGAAACGACGGGTGCCGAACAGGGTGCGGAGCACAGCCTGCCGGTCGTCATTTCTGGCGAGGAGGAACTCCTGGAACCGGTTCTGAGCGAGAAGGATGACCTGCAGGAACTGGTCCTTCGACAGGCCGAGGACCGTGTCGAGCTCGTTGCCCACGTCGACAGGCCGGGCGGCCAGCCCGTGCCAGCCGCCGTCGCGGAGTTCGAACAGTTCCGCTGTCGTCTTCTGGGTGGTCGTTCCGGTGCCGCGAGCCTTGGGCCGGTCGTATTCGGGGGTGCGCCTGACCCGGTAGGCGACGCCGTTGATGCTGAACTCCAGCTCGACGTAGGTCGGGTCGCCGAGGGCGCAGTAGTCGCTCCGCAGTTTCGGCTGGGTTCCGTCGTAACGGGGCACGCTGCCGTACAGCGCGAAGCAGATGGCGTCGAGCAGGCTCGATTTTCCGGCTCCGGTCTTGCCGGTGATGAGGAAGATGCCGTCATCGTCGAAGCGCTCGAAGTCGATCCGCTGCTCGTCTTTGTATGGGCCGAAGCCGGCGATTGTCAGTCGCTGGATCTTCACGCGTCGACCTCTGCGAGTTCTTTCACGGTCGCAGGCACGTTCTCGGCGAACGGCTCGTCGCAGCGCTCGACGGTGACGAAGACGTCGGCCAGGAGGGTCTTCTCGGCGTCGGTCGGGCCGACGCCGTTGCGGACGTGGGCGAGGAAACCGGAGACGATGTCGAGGTCGGACTGCCCGCGTACCCGGCTGGCATAGCTGGTCTCTGGAGCGTCGGCAGTGACGGCAGGCCGGTGCTCGAGGGTGACGCACCAGGGGAACCGTGCCTGGAGGCGACGCATCCCGTCGAGCGGCCGCACGGTGTCGGTGAGTATCGCCGACAGCCACTGGCCTTCTGCCTCGGCCAGACCGGCATCCGCGAGGATCTCGTCGAGCCGGCCGGTGACCACCCGCAGCGCGCGGGGCACGGGAAGGTCGACCCACTCGACCGAGACGAGGCCGGACGCATCGAGGTCGACGAGCCAGCTGCCGCGAGGCTTCGCTGCCTCGGAGAAGGAGTAGTGGAGCGGTGCGCCGGAGTACCTGACCCGCTCGCTGAGCGTAGACCGACCGTGGATGTGGCCGAGGGCCACGTAGTCAGGGCCATCGAAGACGGACAGCGGCACGTAGTCGATCCCGCCCGCGGTGATGTCGCGTTCGACGTCGCTCGCGGCGCCGTCGTCACCGGCAGAAGCCGCCGCCACGTTCACCGCGAAGCAGTGGGAGATCGCCACGGAGCGCCCGCCTCGCTCGGCACTGTCGGCGCGGATGCGGTCCATCACGAACCTGAGGACCTGCTCGTGGGTGCGCAGTCTGACATCCGGGTAGTGGTGGCGGATGAGGGCAGGCTCGAGGTAGGGGATACCGTAGAAATGCACCGGCCCATGCTCGTCGGCGAGAGTGATCGGCTGGTCGTGCTGGTCGTGCCTGGTGACCACGTGGACGCCGGCCAGGCCGGAGAACCGGGACATGAACCCGAGACGGGTCGCTGAGTCGTGATTGCCGCTCGTGAGGATGACGGATGCTCCAGCCTCACGCAGCGCCACGACCGCGGACTCGAGCACGGTGTAGGCCTCGGCGGCCGGAGTGGCAGAGTCGAAGATGTCGCCGGAGACGACAACGACGTCGACCGCGTGTTCCTTCACCTGTACCGCCAGCGCGGCGAGCACCGTACGCAGGTTCTCGATGGTCGAGTGACCATGGAACGTGCGACCGATGTGCCAGTCGGAGGTGTGCAGGATTCTCATGTCTTCACGGTAACCCGGCCCCCCGACATTGCCCGCGCGCGACGCCGGGGTGCCGCAGGTCGCTTCGCCTGTCGGAAATCAAGCCCCTGCCCGATCCGGGACGAGGCCGGTGCTCTCGTTTAGCCTTGGCCCATGAGCGCAACGGAACTCTGGCTGGTACGGCACGGCGAGTCGACGGCGAATGTCCTCGCCACCCGGGCCCAGCAGACCGCGCAAGAGGTCATCGCCGTCACCCATCGGGATGCGGATGTGCCGCTGTCAGAGGTAGGACTCCGCCAGGCCGAGGCGCTGGGGGTGTGGTTGGCGGCGAACGCCGACGAGTCGTCTCCGGCGTCGATCTGGAGTTCGCCGTACCTGCGCGCGCAGCAGACCATCTCGGTCGCAGTCGACACGGCCGGGCTGGCCCACCGGTTCCGCGTCGACGAGCGTCTCCGCGATCGCGAGCTCGGCATCCTCGACACACTGACTTCTTACGGTGTCGACCGGCGGCTGCCCGAGGAGGCGGCGAGGCGGAGCTGGCTGGGGAAGTTCTATTACCGCCCACCCGGGGGCGAGGCCTGGACCGATGTGGCGCTCCGTCTCCGCTCATTCCTTCGCGACGTCGATTCGTCCGAGCCGTCCGGCCCCGTGCTCATCGCCGCCCACGACGCCGTCGTGCTGATCCTCCTCTACATCTGCCTGGGCTGGTCCGAGAAGGAGCTGCTGGACTTCGCCGCTGCCAACACCGTGCTCAATGCCTCGGTCACCCGGTTGAGCCGGCGGCCGGGAGACCAGGCCTGGACCCTCGAGGTGTTCTCGCACGACGATCACCTCGAGGCGGTCGGCGCCCCGGTGACCCACCACGGAGGAGACACCGATGTCCAGCCCCGCTGAAGCCACGATCGTCACGCCGAACCTGCTGCGCGACTGGCCCCTGCCGGAGACCGGCGACTCGAAGTACGGTCGTGGCCAGGTCGTCGTCGTCGGGGGCGCCAGGCGTTCCCCCGGTGCAACCATGCTCTCCGGTCTCGCGGCGTTACGGGTCGGTGCCGGTCGGCTGACCCTCGCGGTCGCGTCGTCGGTGGCGACAGCGGTCGCCGTGGCGGTTCCTGAGTGCGGAGTCGTCCCGCTCGACGAGACGTCAGACGGACACGTGAGCGGTTCAGCTCTCACGGCCGCCGAGCGTGACCTGTCGGAGGCGGACGCGATCCTCGTCGGGCCAGGACTCGACGATCCGGACGAACTCGAACGGATGCTGTCCGGTCTTGTCTCGCAGGCGGGTGCGGATGCGACCGTGATCCTCGACGCGTTCGCCCTCGGGGTCGCTCCGCGCGTGCCTGCCCTCGTCGACGCGTTCGGCGGCAGGCTCGTGCTCACCCCGAACAAGGAGGAGGCCGCCCGTCTGCTCGAACGTGAACTCGGCGACCTGGCCGACGACGTGGCCGAGATCGCCAGGCGGTACCGCGCAGTGGTCACCTGTTACGACGTGATAGCCCATCCGGACGGCAGGCTCTGGCGAACAGGGACAGGAGGCGGCGGTCTCGCCACATCCGGAAGCGGCGACGTGCTCGCCGGCGCGATCACCGGGCTGTGCGCGAGAGGCGCCTCCCCTGAGCAGGCTGCAGTCTGGGCGACGCACGCTCACGCGGCAGCCGGTGACCGGCTGGCCGTCCCCGTTGGCCCGCTCGGATTCCTTGCCAGCGAACTGCTCGATGAGCTGCCCCGGGTACTCGTCGAAATCGGGACCTGAACCCGCTTCGCTCCCCACAGCGATCGTGTGCAGGCGGGGGTCGGCGGCATCCGTTATCGTCATCGACGGGGAATCGAAGTTTCCTCCCGAAACCGGGAATAGCCTGAACGGCCCCTTCGTTTCTTTTCTCTACGCCCGCTTCTATCGCCATGAGCTGCTCGCACGCTCCGAGGCCCCGAACATCCCACGCGCTGCGCTGCGCCGCACCCACCGAAGGACCTCTCTTGACCCTGCAGGACACCTCACCCAACACCGGCTCTCTCCCCGCGGAGAAGGTCACCAGGACCGGTCCAGTCATCGCGCTGCTGGTCGTCTCGGCGTTCGTCGTCATCCTCAATGAAACGACGATGAACATTGCGCTTCCCCGCATCATGGAGGACCTCGGAGTCACCGCATCAGTCGGCCAGTGGCTCACGACGGGCTTTCTCCTGACCATGGCCATCGTCATCCCGCTGACCGGGTTCCTGCTCGAGAAGTTCACACTGCGGACGGTGTTCTTCGCGGCGATGACTCTCTTCTCGCTAGGCACGCTCGTCAGCGCTGTCGCGCCGGTCTTCGAGGTACTCCTGGCCGGCCGCGTCATCCAGGCGAGTGGCACGGCGATCATGCTGCCGCTGCTGTTCACGACCGTGCTCAACGTCGTCCCCGCGTCGCACCGCGGACGGATGATGGGGGTCATCACCATCGTCATCGCTGTCGCGCCCGCCGTCGGCCCGACCGTGTCAGGAGTAATCCTCTCCACGCTCACGTGGCACGCCATCTTTTGGATCATCCTTCCCATCTCACTGCTCGCTCTCGCGCTCGGTGCCGTGTGGGTCCGGAACGTGACCGAGACTCGTCCCGACGCACGCTTCGACGTCCTGTCCGTGATTCTCTCGGCGTTCGGCTTCGGTGGACTCATCTACGGATTGAGCAGCATCGGTGAAGCTGCGGCCGGCCACGCTCCCGTCCCCGTCTGGGTGCCCCTTGCAATCGGTGGCGTAGCGCTCGTGACGTTCGTCCTGCGTCAGCTCCAGTTGCAGAAGGTGGACGGCGCGCTCCTTGACCTCCGCACCTTCCAGAGCAGGACGTTCAGCCTCGCCGTCGGCCTCGTCACCATCGTGATGGCGTCGCTCTTCGGCTCGCTCATCCTCCTGCCGATCTACCTGCAGCAGGTGCTCGGACTCGACGTGCTCGCCGCGGGACTGATGCTGCTCCCCGGCGGCGTGCTCATGGGTGCCATGGCGCCGGTCGTCGGCAACCTGTTCGACCGGTTCGGACCGACGCCTCTCGTCATCCCTGGCATGGTCATCGCGGCCGGTTCGCTGTGGGGCATGGCCTCCTTCGACCAGGACACCACCGTCGGGTGGATCATCGCCGTACACCTCGCACTGAACCTCGGACTCGGGTTGGTCTTCACCCCGCTCATGACGTCCGCGCTCGGCTCGCTCCCCCGACGCCTGTACCCGCACGGAAGCGCGATCGTCGGTACCGTGCAGCAGGTCGCCGGCGCTGCAGGCACCGCTCTTTTCGTGACGTTGATGACCGTGACCTCCGCTGCGGCGATCAGTGACGGCGTTGACGCACCGCTCGCTCTGACGCAGGGTGTGCACGCCGCGTTCCTCGTCGGTGCGTGCATCGCTTCGGTGGCAGTGATCCTGGCGTTGTTCGTCCGTAAGCCTGCCGACGTGCCGGCAGGGATGCCCGTCGGCCACTAGAGCCTCGAGCCAGATCAGAGTTGCACGGATTCGCGGGTGCGGCTTCCGCTGCACCGATTGGACCGGGCAACTCTCCTTTCAGCGCAGGGTGTAGGTGGACTGGGTGAAGCCGGAGCCGAGATCCTCTGTGCCGGTGAGCACGAGGGGGACGTCGTGGTCCAGACCCCCGAACAGCGGGATCCCTGAGCCGATGAGCACAGGGGCGACACTCACGGTGAGCTCGTCGAGGAGCCCGGCCTGGATGAACTGCTGCACGACGGTTCCGCCGTCGACGTAGACGTGCCTCCGGTTCTCGCTGGCGAGGGTCTCGAGTGCGTCGTCCAATGAGCGGTGCACCGTGGCATCCGGCCAGTCGACACTGTCGAGGGTGGAACTGAGCACGAGCACGCGTTTGCCTGCGTAGGGGTACTCGTCGAAACCGTGAACGATGTCGTAACTGTTGCGGCCGAGAACCATTGAGTCGACGGATGCGAAGAAGTCGTCGTAGCCGGTGTCACCGAGGGACTCACCTCGCCCCAGCAGCCAGTCCAGACCGCCGTCGGGCCTGGCGATGAACCCGTCGAGGCTCATCGCCAGGAATGCGGATGCTTTCAGCGCTGCTGCAGGGGATGTCTCAGTCATGCGGGCACGCTACCACCGGCATCCGACACGAAGAAGGGGTGTCAGGCGGTGGAGCGGGGGCGCAGGATGCAGAACTCGTTGCCTTCCGGATCACGGAGCACCTGCCACTCTTTGCCGTCGTAGATGTCGTTGGCCAAGGTAGCGCCGAACCCCAGCGCATCAGCGATCGCGGTCTCATAGTTCCGGCTGCGCAGGTCGAGGTGCAGCCGGTTCTTGCCCGTTTTGGCCTCCGGCACCCGGAAGAAATCCATCTGCGCGAAGCCGCCGGACGGGTGCAGTTCGACACCGTCCTCGCTTTCGTCGACGACCAGCTCGCCACCGAGAAGGTTCCGCCAGAACGTGGCGAGCGCCATCGGATCGGCGCAGTCGATGGACAGGGCGGCGACGCCGGAGATGGAGTGGGTCATTCCCCCATGAGAGCACCGGGCGTGCGCGTGGTCAACCTGCCCCGATCGGCATACGCTGAAGGGATGTCTCCCGAACTCGCCCACGAACCCGACGCGAACCGGTACACGCTGCGCATCGGCGACGAACTCGTCTGTGTCGCCGACTACTCGATCCGGCCGGGGCAGATCTACTTCACGCACACCTACACGTCGCCGCCGCGTCGCGGGAACGGTTACGCGGCATCCCTCGTCGAGTTCGCGGTCGACGATGTGGCCGCTACCACCGACCTGCGGATCGTGCCGACCTGCTCGTTCGTCGTCGACTGGTTCGAGGACCACCCCGAACGCGCCGACCTGCTCCGCCGCTGACCCTCGGGCTGACGCTGAGCGCTACTGCTGGTGCGGCTCCACCAGCGTGATGAACGCACTGAGCTCGGTGATCCCGGTCGCCGTCACCGGCAGGTAGTCGGTCAGCGCCGGCGAGTAGACGAGGTACGCGGCCCACTTCGCCCGCGAGATCGCGACGTTGAGCCGGTTCTTCAGGATGAGGAACGCCATCCCCCTCGGCACCTCTGACGCAGCGGATGCCGCGAGCGTCACGATCGCGATCGCCGCCTCCTGCCCCTGGAACTTGTCGACGGTGCCGACCCGGATGCGCTCGAATCCTGCGGCGGCGAGGGCATCACGCACGAGCGCGACCTGAGCATTGTACGGCGAGACGACGATGATGTCGTCCTGGTCGAGCGGGTCGCGGTCGCGCGACTCGGTCGGATCCGTCCACGCCCGCCCGATCGCCGACCGGACCAGGTCGACGACCCGGGCCGCCTCCTCGGGGGAGGAGATGGCGTTGCCGGTGTGCTCCACCGGCTCGACGTGCAGCCCCGGTTCGATTCCATCGAGGTGACGGGTGGACGTGACGTCGTGCGCGTGCAGCTCGCCCTCGTACGACAGGCGCGACACCGGTTCGGTGACCGCCGGGTGCATCCGCCTGCTCTCGGCGAGGAAGTAGCCGAGCTCGGCCGGGAGGACGTCGTGACCGTCGCTGACCCAGCCGAGCGCAGAGGTGTCGATCGGCTCGGGATGGAGGCCCTGGCTCACCTGCGGCAATTGTTGTGGATCACCGAGCAGCAGCAGGTTCCTCGCGGCGACGCTGGCCGCGATCGTGAAGGCCAGCGAGTATTGCCCGGCCTCGTCGATGACGAGCAGGTCGAGGGACCGGCGTGGGAATCGCGCCTTGTTGCTGAAATCCCAGGCCGTTCCGCCGAGCACGAACCCGGTGTCGTCGTTCTGCGCGGCGAAGTCGAGGTGTCCGTTCGACGGGAGAGCGGTGAACGGGACGTCGTCGGCATCCGCCCCCGACTTCTGCACCTTGCCGACGAGGTCCGCCGGCAGACCGGCCCTGACCACGGCGCCGAGCAGATTCTCGACGACCGCGTGCGACTGGGCGACGACGCCGATCTTCCAGCCGTGGTCGCGGACGAGGGCGGTGATGACATGCGCGCCGAGGTAGGTCTTGCCGGTGCCAGGGGGGCCCTGCACGGCGAGGTAGGACGCATCGAGGTCGAGGATGCTGGCGATCACGGCGTCGATCCGCTCACCGGTGACCGGCGTCAGCGCCCCGGATCGGGTGCGCGGCGGCGTGCGCCGGAGGATGTCGACGACCGGGTCGCTGGGCCATTCCGGTTGCGCATCGACGATCGCCTGCGCCCACTCCTCGATGGCGGGTTTCTGCTGCCCTGGAGGAGGTGGGGCGGCCGGGGTCAGCGCGATCGGGAGGGTGTCGAACGGCTCGACGCCCGCCTGCAGTCCCTCCTCGATCAGTGCCCCGCGGTCATCGACCTCGAGCACGCGCACGGTACGGCTCGGCCGCGAGCCGGGGTCGCCGATGCTGGCCTCGAAAGGCCCTGGGTGCTCGTACAGAACATATGGGCCTGCTGAATCGCCCGGCTTGGTGCTGCTGCCGGGCGCCCACTTGCCGGTGAGCCTGACCCACCGGCGGTCTGTGCGCTGCTTGCCCTCACGGAACCAGGGCTTCTCGACCGAGGCGCCACCGTCGTCGACGACGAGGACGTCGCGGGTGTCTTCCCAGGTCTGGACATCCTGGATCAGGCGGGCGAAGTGCCCCCACCAGAAGCTCTTCTGTTCGCGCTGGTGGTAGTCGATCGCTGCGGCCGCGAACGCCGCAGCGGTCTGGTCGGCGCTGCGCCCGGCGGCCAGCCGGTCTCCGGCAAGCGCGAGAAGGGCGTAGCGGAGCGGCGACGGCTCGGTCTCGGGCACGGAGTCCTTCGCCTCGTGCAACGTACCGGGACGGATGCCGTGCTCGCGGCCACGTTCGAGCAGCCAGTCCCGGAGGCGCAACGTCGAGACGCAGTCGTAGGTGTTGTAGTCGGCGATCTCGTCGAGCTTGTGCTGCCCTTCGGCGACGTTTCCGTTCGCGATGAGCTCCATGGCATCCGCGTATTCGGTGATCGACGCGGCGGCGTTCGTGACGTCACCGGTGCGCAGCTTGTCACCCATGTACAGAGGCTCGAGCTTCTTGATCGAGTAGGAGCGGGATCCGACCCGCACGCTCTTCTTGACCATCGGGTAGAGGTCGACGAAGACGTTGTCGCGCAGCAACTGGTCGACCTCTTCTTCTCCCTCGCCGTGACGGGCGGCGATCGATGACAGGTGGGTCCGCTCGTATGACGCGTAGTGGTAGATATGCAGGTTCGGGAATGTACGGCGCCGCTCGGCCACGAAGTCGAGGAACCGGCGCAGGGCCACGCGTTCCTCGGCGAATGAATGCGCCCAGAACTCCGTGAACGTCTCGGCGGTGTCGATGAGGCCGAAGAGGTAGTCGAGACCCCAGGACCGTGCGTCGCCTTCGGTGTAGAGCGGATCGCCCTCGAAGTCGAAGAATATGTCGCCTGCGTCCGGTTCGGGTAAAGCGGCAAGTGCCTGCGGGTTGAAGACATTCACAGGGGGCGGCGTGTGGTCGTCGGGGGATGTCGGCCCTTCGAGCTGGAGTTTCGCCTGAAGCCGCAGCCCCGCGAGCGTCGTGCCACCGATCCCGTCGACGTCGGCCGTCGAGTCGGCGAGCTCTTCGATCGTCGTGATGCCCACGGCGGCGAGCCTCGCCCGCTGCGTCACGCGCATGCCCCCGACGAGGAGGACGTCGCGGGCAGCCTGGATCTCGGCTTCGCAGGTTTCGCAGCGACCGCAGATCGCATACCGGGGGTCACGCCATGCGACGGCGACCGTGTCGGCGAACCTCTCGGAGACGATCCGCTGCAGCCGCTGCTCCCGCTTGAGATAGACCGGGAGGATGTCACTGACCCGGTGTTCGCTCGTCATTCCGTTGCCGAGGAGCAGCTGCACGGTGTCGGCAGGCTCGACCCCCATCTTGCGCAGCTGCTGTACGTACGCGGCGAGCTGGAGGAGGGCGGTGACCTTGGCGGATCGGGCGAGCTTGGTGTCCTGGACCAGATAGCGTCCGTCTGGCTGGCGCACGATGAAGTCCGCGAAGCCGACGAAGCTGCCGTCGAAGAACGTCGCCTGGAACACCACGTCGGATTCGCTCGCGAACGCCTGCTCGGTGGCGGCGACGGCGGCCGCGAGCGTCTCGCGGGTCAGCTCATCCGGGCGCTCGATCAGGGCGACCTGCTCGCCGAAGTCGTGCCGGTAGGCGCCGAGGACGCGGGCCTCGTGCTCGTCTCCGAGTCGACCGGTGCGGGCGAGCATGTCGTCGACGACCTCGTCGACGCGCTCCGCCCGCCCCAGCTTGGCGTCGAGTTTGCGGAGGAAGGCGAACTCGCACTTCGACGCGGTGGTGAGGTCGCTCGCACTGGTGACGAGCGAACCTCGTTCGAGCGAGTCGTCGAGAAAGAACACGGGACCTCCGATGGTGACAGTCCGAGGCTAGCGGCAGCATCCGACAGTCGAGGCGAGAGCACGGACCCCTTCCCGGAGTCCTCCGCCAGGCGTACCGTTGAACCATGAACACGCGCGATAACGGTGTCGTGGAAGCGACGGAGACGACTCACCCGATGCGGCGCGGCCAGCCGGCCGACGGCATCCCTGACGGGTCCGGATCCGACGGGCACCCCGACACCGACAACGACACGGCGTCAGGCGGCCCCGCCCTCTGAAGGCTTGTAGCACACCAGAGCGGATGTCACACCGCTCTATCGCCGACGCCCCCGGGCCGCGTAGCGTGGGGCCATGACCGACAACGAGCAGACCGATCACCCGAAGCCCCGCGACCGTTCGCACCACGACGAGACGGAAAACCGCCCCGGGCAGTCAGCCGATGGCATCCCGGACGGCTCGGGCACGAACACCGGCTCCAACGACGACACCGCCGAGGACACTGCCTCGGGCGGCCCCGCGGACTAGCCCCTGCCACTGTCGAGAGCGCAGCGGTCCCTGGAGGCAGCGGCGCCAGCCGCTGACCGAAGGGACCGGTCCTTCGAGGGCAGCGGCGCCAATTCTTCCGGTTTTCGCGCCACCACGGCACTCTCGGTGGCGATCCCGGCGAGCGCTCTCTGTCAGCGGAGCGTGAGAGCATGGGAGCATGTCGCCCGCCGCCGCTCCCCTGGTGGATGTCACCGACATCATCCGTCTCGTCGGCAACGCCGCGTTCAACCGCGGCACAACGTATGCCCGCACAGGGGCGGTGACCTCGCTCGACTGGGATGACGACAGCAGAACCCTGACCGCACAGGTCCAGGGCACAGCCGACCGCCCCTACCGTTGTCGCGTCGTGCTCGCGCCCTCCCGCAAGGACTTCAGCCGCCCATCGGCCTCGAGTTGCACCTGCCCCCAGCAGCTGGACTGCAAGCACATCGCCGCCACCCTCCTGGCCAGCAACTCGTCCGCGGTGAAATCCATCGCGCTCCCGTCCTCCGGGCTGACGGACGCCGCGGCACACGACCGCGCCTGGATCGACCGTCAGATGCGCGAAGCAGACGAATGGTGGCAGGGCGACACGACCTGGCCGAGTGACTCCTGGTCGGACACGCGAGGCAGCACGATCGAACGCCCGGCCGAACCGCCGGCGGAGCCTGCCGGTCCGCCGCAACCCGCGTGGAAGTCGGCGGTCGGTGCCCTCACCGGCCAGCACGCGGCATCCGGCACCTCGAACACCCCGATGGGCCTGCAGTTCGAACTGCGCGAGCAGACCCCGCATACCAGGCACCGCTGGAACGGACCGACCGCCCGCACCGCGAAGTCCACCTCGGAACTCGGCGAGTACCGACTCGGTGTGCGCCCGGTGATCCGCAACAGCAAAGGCAACTGGGTCCGCACGAACGTCGGCTGGAACACCTTCAGCTACCAGGTCAACCGGCTCGGTCTCGATCCGGCACAGCATCGCTGGTTCAGCCAGTTCGCCGCGCTGCACCGCGCCGCACGCAGCACCTATGCGGTCGGCCAGGACCTCGACTGGCTGTATCTCGACGACTTCCACAGCCCGTTGCTGTGGAACCTGCTCGCCGAGGCGACCGGTCTCGGCATCGAACTCGTCGGCAGCCGCAAGGATGCCGTCGTCACCGTCGGCCGCGCCGCCGAGATCAGCCTCGACGCGACAGCAGACACCGATCTCCGCCTCGACGCCGTCCTCACCATCGACGGCGACAGGTACCCGACCGGCGACGCCGGGCTGCTCGGTGACCACGGCGTCTACACCTACACACTCGAGCCGAAGACGGCCTTCACCCTGGCCCCGACCGCGGAGCGGCTCACCGACGAACAGCGCCGGCTGGTCGGGCGACCGAGCAGCGTCCTCGTCCCCGCCGCAGACATCGACGAGTTCTTCGCCGAGTTCTACCCGCGGCTGCGCCACACCATCCCCATCACCTCCACGGATGCGACGGTGGAGTTCCCGCCGGTTCTCCCACCCGTTCTCGTGCTCACTGCGGCGTTCTCGGCGAAACACACCCTCACCCTTGCCTGGGACTGGGAGTACACCGAGGGCGATCGCACCACGCGGATGCCGCTCTATGCGACCGCACACGACTCCGGTCTTCGCGACCTGACAGTCGAGCACGCCATCTCAGGTCGGGCACGCGACATCACCTCGCTCGAACCGCAGACCCTCGTCGGTCTCGACGCCGCCGAGTTCACCGACAAGGTCCTGCCGGGCATCGAGGCGGTCGACGGCGTCCGCGTCGACGTCACCGGCGAGCGCCCCGACTACCGTGAACTCACCGAACCGCCGAAACTCAAGATCACCACGGTCGAAACCGACCAGAGGGACTGGTTCGACCTCGGCGTGATCGTCACCATCGACGGGCAGAAGATTCCGTTCGGGCCGTTGTTCAAGGCCCTCTCGAAGGGCCAGACCAAACTGCTGCTCGTCGACAACAGTTACCTGTCGCTCAAGCAGCCCGCTTTCGAGCAGTTGCACGAGCTCATCGAGGAGGCCCGTGCCCTCGCCGAGTGGGACACCGGCCTGCGGATCAGCCGCTACCAGTCGAGCCTGTGGGAGGACCTCGAGGATCTCGCGGACGAATCCGAGCAGGCGGCATCCTGGCAGGCCGCGGTCACGGGTCTGCGTGAACTCACCGCCCTCGAGCCCACCCCGCTTCCCGCCAGCATTCACGCCACCCTCCGCCCGTACCAGCTCGACGGTTTCGCCTGGCTGGCGTTCCTCTGGAAGCACCAGCTCGGTGGCATCCTCGCCGACGACATGGGACTCGGCAAGACGCTGCAGACCCTCGCCCTGATCACCCACGCGAAGGAGGCGACCGCGCCGGACGAGCGCCGTCCGTTCCTCGTCGTCGCGCCGACATCCGTCGTCTCCAACTGGCAGCACGAGGCCGAGCGCTTCGCCCCCGAGCTCACCGTGCGGGCCATCACCGAGACCCGTGCGAAGCGCGGAGCCAAACCCGCGCTAGACGGCGTCGACGTCGTCATCACCTCGTACACGCTGTTCCGGCTCGACTTCGCGGCGTACTCGGAGCACGAGTGGGCCGGGCTGATCCTCGACGAAGCCCAGTTCGTGAAGAACCGCACGGCGAAGGTGCACCAGAGCGCCCGCGATCTCGACGCCCCGTTCAAGCTGGCGATCACGGGCACGCCGATGGAGAACAACCTTCTCGAGCTCTGGTCGCTGTTCGCGATCGTGGCGCCAGGCCTGTTCCCCTCTGCGCGCCGGTTCATCGACGACTACGCGAAGCCGATCGAGGGTGGAGGCAACCCGGAGCTCCTCACCCGGATGCGCCGTCGCATCCGCCCCCTGATGATGCGGCGCACCAAGGAACTCGTCGCAAGCGACCTGCCCGCGAAGCAGGAGCAGGTGCTCACGATCGACCTGAACCCGAAGCACCAGAAGCTCTACGACACGTTCCTGCAGCGCGAACGGCAGAAACTGCTCGGCCTGCTCGACGACATGGACAAGAACCGGTTCATCGTGTTCCGCTCCCTCACTCTGCTGCGGATGCTCAGCCTCGACGCGTCACTCGTCGACGACGCATACGCACACGTGCCGTCGTCGAAGCTCGATGCGCTGTTCGAACAGCTCGAGGACGTCCTCGCTGAGGGGCACCGCGCGCTCATCTTCAGCCAGTTCACCTCGTTCCTCGGCAAGGCGGCAGCCCGACTCGACGCCGAGGGCATCCCGTATGCCTACCTCGACGGGTCGACGACGAAGCGGGCGGATGTCATCGCAAGCTTCAAAGAGGGCGTCGCACCCATCTTCCTCATCAGCCTCAAGGCAGGTGGCTTCGGCCTCAACCTCACCGAGGCGGACTACGTGTTCCTGCTCGACCCGTGGTGGAACCCGGCCACGGAGGCGCAGGCCGTCGACCGCACCCACCGGATCGGGCAGACCAGGAACGTCATGGTCTATCGGATGGTGGCCAACGGCACGATCGAGGAGAAGGTCATGGCGCTGAAGGCCCAGAAGGCGAAGCTGTTCAACGCGGTCATGGATGATGACGCCGTGTTCAGTTCGGCGCTCACCGCCGATGACGTGCGCGGTCTGCTCGAAGACTGACGGAAGATCGGCTCGATGGGGGACATACATCGGTCGCAGAACGACCTACACTTGCCCGATGGCCACTGATCCCCTGGGCGGAACCGATGCCGGCGAAGGCATCCCCGCCAAAGCCGCGCCGGCAGCACCAGACGGAATCGAGCGACTCGACTATGACGAGTTCAGCCTGGGCCACACCGGCTCGGTAACGGGTTCGGAATCGAGCTTCGCCGCAGACGACTTCCCGGGCTGACCCCCGACTTCAGTTCCGTTCGGCGACGTCCCGTTTGCCCGCAAGGGGCCGAGAGTGCAGTAGTGGCTCGGTAAACCGCCGTTTTCGAACCACTACTGCGCTCTCGATGCCGCCATCAGTGATTGCTGAGCTTCAGCGGCTCCACCGGGTTGTCCAGGTTCGCGCCCCCGCGATACCGCGCCGCTGTGTGGCCGACCGGAAGGTGCGGTCCGGCACCGAAGAGCCGCTCCCGAAGCGTCTCACCCGGCGTGTAGCCCTCGTGCAGCCGGCCGCGCTTGCGCAGCTCTGGCACGATGAGTTCGACGAAGTCCCTCGTCGTGCCGAACGAGTGGTACTGGCGCAGGTTGATCCCGTCGACGCCGTCCTCGTCGAGCCAGCGCTCGATCTCGTCCGCGACGACTCCGGGGGTGCCTGCGACGAAGTACCGCTCCTCGCGCCCGGTGCGTGCCTCATCGACGAGTTCGCCCGCCGTCTTTCCCGGCGCGACGGTGCGGGCGAACGCGGTGTCTGTCTTCCCCTCCCGCTCGAGGATCTCGGTGACGAGGGTCTCGCGGGGGTATGCGGTCGGGTCGATGACGAATCCGTAGTGCGCGAGGATCGCGTCGACGCTCGTGTGTTCCCGGTACTCCTGCAGTTTCTTCTCGACCTCGGTATCCGTCCGGCCGGTGACGACGCCGGCCTGCACGATGAACCGGATGTCGTTCCGATCGCGACCGTGACGCTCGACGGCATCCCGCATCCCGTCGGTGTTTCGGCGGAAATCAGCGGCACTCCGCCCACCGGTGAACACGACCTCGGCGTGGCGCCCGGCGAACTCGATACCGGCAGGCGAACCGGTGGCCTGGTACAGCACGGGGGTCCGCTGCGGTGACGGCGCGACGAGGTGCGGACCGGCGACGCGGAAGTTCTCGCCCACGTGGTCGATGTAGCGCACCTTGGCCGGGTCGGTGAAGATCCCGGCGGCGCGATCGTTGACGACGGCGCCGTCATCCCACGAGCCCTCCCACAGTTTGTAGACCACGTCGAGGTACTCGTCAGCGATCTCGTAGCGCTTGTCGTGCGGGATCTCGTCGGCGAGGCCGAAGTTGCGTGCGGCGTTCGGCAGGTAGGAGGTGACGATGTTCCACCCCATCCGGCCACGGGTGAGGTGGTCGAGCGTGCTCATCCGGCGCGCGAACGCGAACGGTGGCTCGTAGCTGGTCGAGAAGGTGACGCCGAAACCGATGTGCTTCGTCACCGCGGCCATGGCGGGCACGATCGACAGCGGGTCGAGGTTCGGGATCTGCAGCCCCTCACGGATGGCCGTTTCGGGACCGTCGCGGAACACGTCGTAGGCACCGACGACGTCGGCGAGGAAGATTCCATCGAACCCGCCGGACTCGGTGAGCTGGGCGAGCTCGGTCCAGTAGTCGATGTCGGCGTAGCGATCGCGCTGGTTGCCGTCGAGCACCCAGAGACCGTGGGTGATGTGACTCACGCACGCCATCTCGAACAGGTTGAGGATGAGCTTCTTCGGTTCTGCGGTCATGCTCCCAGTCTTCCGCATGGCCGGTGCGGCCTCACGTCGCGTTACGTCGAACGACCCGTTCGTCGAGCAGCCCCGCCCCCGCCGAATATCGAGACGCCGTCCAGAAACCTGAGCATTATTTGAGAATCGCCGTTCACCCCGGAATCCCGACTTAGGGTGATCAGACTTGAGCCGCAACGGAGCGGCCGGAAGGTGGGTTCCATCATGAGTGACACAAACGACGCCGTCGGCACGGACAGCGCCGCCAGCGCGGCCAGCGCGGCCAGCGAGCGCAGCATCCGCGACTGGGCGGATCTGGGCCAGGAGATGTGGTCGTACCTGACCGGTCGGAGCGCCGTCATCGACTACAACTTCATCGACATGACCGTCGAAGTTCCCCGCGACATCGGGCCGGACGCTCCCCGCGCCACCTGGAAGTTCAACGGCACAGTCCGCATCACCACGAGTGACGATCAGGCTTCCCGCTCCGACGCATCCGGCTCCTGACCATGTCGTCGACGTTTCTCGACATCGACCTGACATTTTCGCTGGTCGAGCCGGAAGCCGGCGAGGATGCTCCGAGGGTGCGCGGCAGGATGACCGCCAGCGGCACCGAGGTCGAGCTGTACACCAGCGACCCCGAGCTCATGCTCGCGGGCCGGCGGCCAAAGCTCTCGAGTCTGCGCGTCGTGGCCGATGAACTCGCTCGGCGCGGATTGACCGTCGCGATCAGCGGACCGGCAGGCATGATCGCGCGGCTCGGGGCGGTGCACACCACCGTTGCCCAACGGCTGGTGACCAGGTCCCCGCACATCGAGCTCGGTGCACCGAGCGCCGTCGCGCCCTTGCTGACGCCGAAACGACGGGACCCGGATGCGGAGGCGGCACTTGAACTGCCGCCTGGCACCCTGTTCCCGCTTGCGCCGACGTTCGATCGCCGCGTTCGCCGTCGTGTGACGACAACGCACTACACGCCCGGCTCCGGGCGGCCCAGGCTGATCTTCGTCGTCGGCTCGGAGAACTGGAACGGCCAGCGGCCGCGCGAGTTCGACCTGCTGCCGACAGTCACCCGCATCGGATCGGGCGAGTCGGCCGACCTGAGGCTCGCCGGGTTGCTGGACACTCATGCCGAAATCGTTCACGACACAAACGACGAGTACGTCTACTACCCGTCCGGCCGGGCAGGTGCCACGACGTCGAGCGGGAGGAAGACAGACGGGCAGATCCTCCGGACCGGCGCAAGGATCGAGCTCGGACCGTGGCGGATGGCGTTCTTTCGTGAAGAGTATGCCGACCACGGCCGCCCCTACGGCGGCCGTGCCGGCGGTGAGTTCGCCCACCAGAAACGGCAGGCACCCCGGCATCCGTCACCCGGCAATCCCAACCGCTGACAGCGGCCTTCCACGCACCCGTCGCGACCGCCAGAATGGTGACGGGCGACGGCGCACACCGCGCATGGCCCGGCCCCGGGCGGATGCTCCGCGGCAGGAGGAGAACGCATGACCACCATCGCGATCATCGGGTCCGGCTACATGGCCAGGACGCACGCGGCAGCGTGGTCTGCTCTCGGGTACGCCTCGGGCATCAAGTACGTGTGCAGCCGTCACCCCGGAACGACGTTCGACGAGGCGCCCGGCGCACGCATCGTCACGGACCTCACCGCCGTGCTCGGCGACCCCGCGGTCGACATCGTCTCGGTCTGCACGCCGACGGCCACCCACCGGGAGATCGCGGTGCGCGCGCTGAACGCCGGCAAGCACGTGCTGCTCGAGAAGCCGATCGCGCTGACGATCGCGGACGCCCTCGCCATCTCGGCGGCCGCGGCATCCAGCGACCGGGTGCTCATGGTCGCGCACGTCGTCCGGTTCTTCGAGGGCTACCGGCGGGCGAGGTCGGACGTCGAAGCAGGAAGCATCGGCACGGTGCTGTCAGCCCGAGCCCGGCGGCTGATCACGAAGCCGGATACACCCTGGTGGTTCGACGATGAGCAGTCCGGCGGAGCCGTCGTCGACGTCGGCATTCACGACTTCGACCAGATGAACCTGTTCCTCGGCGTGCCCGTCGCCGTCACGAGCACGTCGAATGATCCGCTCGGGCCGATCGAAACGACGATCGAGTACCGTTCGGGGGCGATCGGCCAGGTGCTCACCTTCGCCGGCGTCCCGGCCGGGGCGCCGTTCACGAGCTCGCTCAGCCTCGTCGGCACCGACGGCATCCTCGATTACGATTTCTCGGCGGATGCTCCGACGGCGGCGGACCGCTTCAGTGGCGTGAACTCCTACCGGCTGGCGACCGTCGGCGGCGGCACGAGTGAGACGCTGACAGCGCTCGACCATTACACGCGGCAGGTCGAGTACTTCCTCGAGTGCGTGCATGCAGGGACCGATCCTGCGTTCAGCCCGACGGCATCCGCTGTCCGTGCCCTCGAGGTGGCACTCGCCGCCCGTCAGTCGCTTCTCACCGGCGAGACGGTGCCGCTCGAGGAACGCGCCTGACCTCAGGGGAACGACACTCGCCGGAAAACTGGACGCCGACCACCGGGAGACTCCAGACTCGATGCGGGCTCTCATCGTCGGGGGCATCATTCACCGGAGAAGAAAGCGACAGGGATCAGCGTTGAGTTCGATTCGAATGGGCACACTCACACTTCCGACGTCGACGTGGGGGCCGTCGAATCCACTACCGAACATCTTCGGCACCGGCGACATCCACGCCCAGTCCGGCTTCGAGGACGCAGCCGAGGAGCCAGGCGTCGACGAGCCCGGCGTCGAGGAGCAGGCCAGTCGCGGTCAGACGGCGATGCCGTATCTCGACCAGGACGGCTACAGCGCCGACGAACAGCCTCACGATCACGCGACCGTCGTACTGGAGAACGAGCACGTCACCGCGACGTTCCTGCCCGGGCTCGGTGGCCGGCTGTGGTCGCTCATCGACCGCATGACCGGGCGGGAGCTGCTGCACCAGAACGACGTGATCCGGTTCCGTAACCTCGCCCTCCGCAACGCGTGGTTCGCCGGCGGCGTCGAGTGGAACATCGGCATGATCGGGCACTCCCCATTCACGAGTGCACCGATGCACACCGCAGCGCTGAGCGGGCCGGACGGCGAAGTCGGGCTGCGGTTCTTCGAGTACGAGCGCATCCGCAACGTCACGTTCCGCGTGGACGCCTGGCTGCCCGCCGATTCGCACGAGCTGTTCATCCGCGGCACGATTCTCAACGCGCAGCCGGAGGCGACGCCGATGTACTGGTGGTCGAACATGGCCGTTCCGCAGCAGGAGGAGACGCGTGTGCTCGTGCCGGCGGCATCCGCCTGGAAATACGGCCAGGAGCGCGTGCTCACCACCGTGCCCGTGCCGGTCGTCGACGGCTTCGACATCACCTGGCCGGCGCGCACCGAGGACACGGTCGACTACTTCTTCGACACGGCGGGCATCCGGATGCCATGGATCGCCGCGGTGGACCGCGATGGTTTCGGTCTCGTGCAGGCGTCGACGGGCAACCTCAAGGGCCGCAAGCTCTTCGTCTGGGGACAGAACTCCGGCGGCAGGCACTGGCAGGAATGGGTGTCAGGGGCCGGGTCGTATTGCGAGATCCAGGCCGGGCTCGCGCGCACCCAGCTCGAGTACCTGCGGATGCCGGCCGAGACGGAGTGGTCGTGGGTCGAGGCCTACGGGGCCGTGCAGGTGCATGCGTCCGCGGCGGGGTCGTCGGACTGGGCGGTCGCGACCGAAGCCGTGGCCGAGAACCTCGCGGCGCGCGACCTGGACGATCGGCTGTCTCGGTTCCGGGATCGCGACCAGTCGGGTGAGCTCATCGTCGAGGTCATTCCGGACGGCTCGGGGTGGGGTGCCGTCGAGAACGAACTGCGGAAGCACTCGGGGCTCGAACCGTTCTCGGCGGAGGTGACGCCGTTCTCTTCGGATGCCATTGGCTCCGACGAGGAGTTCTGGTTGCGACTGCTGCGTGGCGAGCCCGCTGCGGAGGCCGGACTGGACCCGGCCGTCGCGCCGCGTTCGTACCAGATCGACCCACGTTGGGTGCCGTTGCTCCGGCAGCGCGACGACTGGCTGGCGTCGCTCCACCTGGGGGTGATCGCGGCCGCGCAGGGGTCGTTCGTCGAGGCTGGGACGCTCTGGCAGGCATCCGTCGACCACGTTCCGAACGCGTGGGCGCTGCGGAACCTCGGCGCGCTCGCGGACGACCGGGGTAACACGGCTGAAGCGGTCCGGTTCTACCGGGCCGCGCATGAACTCGCGCCAGGGCTGCTGCCGCTGACCCGTGAGCTGCTCGCGGTTCTGCAGCGGGACGGGCGGGCTCTCGAGGTGCTCGAGCTGATCGATTCACTCAGCGGGGCGGATCGATCGGATGGCCGAGTACTCGTCGCAGAGGCGCGCGCGGCGTTGGCGACCGGGGACGTGGTCCGGTGCCGCGGCATCCTCGACGGAGACCTTCGGATCATCGACCTGCGGGAGGGCGACGGCCTGCTCGAGGACCTGTGGAACGAGTACCAGGCCGCTGCCGGGGCATCGGGTGAACCGCTGCCGCTGAAGTACGACTTCCGGATGTGACGCGGTCGCGCGGTCGCGCGACACCGAGATCGCAGTTACGCACCCAACGCGGGAGTTCCCGGCCGTTTTGGGTGTGTAACTGCCAACTCGCGGGCGATTCTCATGCGTGCGTGCCACGATCGGAGAATGACGGTCACCACGACATCCGTAGCGCTCGCGCAGCAACTCCACGATGCAGGGCTCGGCTGGATCCCCGAGTCGGGCGACCAGTTCTGCCTGAACACGGCGGAGTTCGACGGCGAGGTGTTCACCGTCAGCGACATGACGATCGAGCCGCACGACTATGACTCGGGGACGATCCTCGGATTCAACGGAACCACCGAGTGGGCCCTCGACTCGGTGGCGCTCGAGAAGACACTGTGGCTTCCGCGTGAGGACCAGCTGCGCGACCTGCTCGGCGGGACGTTCAGCTTCCTGCTGCGCGTCGACGAGATGTATGTGGTCGAGGTCGATCGTGCCGGGCAGAAGCTGCGCTTCGACGCCACGACGGCTCCGGATGCCTATGCGCTCGCGGTTCTCGGGGTGCTGAGCGCTCGTACTCCCTGACCCTGTTCACAACATCGGAGATTTCGCGCGATCGCGGCCCTTGCGGCCGGTTTTGCGCGAGATTCGTCCCGAATCTCCGAAGTTGGAAACGGGGACCGGGATCGCGCACACACAAAAGGCCGCCACCGCAGCGCGGTGACGGCCTTCGTGGTGCGGGCTAAGCGGCCAGCCGGGCCTCGACCTCCGACGTGACGTGCAGCTCGTCATCGGCGACGGACACCGCGATCGACGACCCTGCAGTCAGCTCGGCGTCGACCATGAGTCCGGCGATGCGGTCCTCGACCTCGCGCTGGATCACGCGACGCAGTGGACGGGCACCGTACTCGGGCTCATAGCCGCGGGTCGCGATCCAGTCGACGGCCTCGTCTGTCGCCTCGAAGCCGACCCCCTGAGCGGTGAGCCTGGCGGCGGTGCGGCCGAGGAGCATCCGCACGATGTCATGCAGCTGCTCCTGTTCCAGCTTGCGGAACAGCACCACCTCGTCGATCCGGTTGAGGAACTCGGGTCGCATCGCCTCACGCAGCTTGCCCATGACGCGGTCGCGGAGCGCCTTCTCGGAGCCGAACCCGCTGCCGTCGCCGGCATCCGCGATGAATCCGAGTGCACCGCTCCTGCTCGCCAGGAACTCCGAACCGATGTTCGAGGTCATGATGATCACCGTGTTGCGGAAGTCGACCGTGCGACCCTGACCGTCGGTCAGGCGTCCGTCGTCGAGCACCTGCAGCAGCAGGTTGAAGACGTCGGGGTGGGCCTTCTCGATCTCATCGAGCAGCACGACGGAGTACGGGTTGCGACGCACGCGCTCAGTGAGCTGACCCGCCTCGTCGTACCCGACGTATCCGGGAGGGGCACCGACGAGCCGTGACACCGTGTGGCGCTCACCGAACTCGCTCATGTCGAACCGCAGCATGGCGCTCTCGTCTCCGAACAGCGATCCGGCCAGGGCCTTCGCGAGTTCGGTCTTGCCGACTCCGGTGGGGCCGAGGAACAGGAAACTGCCGACCGGACGGTTCGGGTCGCCCATCCCCGTGCGGTTGCGCCGCACGGCCTTGGCGATGGATTCGACGGCGTCATCCTGTCCGATCACGCGCTCGTGCAACTCGGTCTCGAGGTGCGCGAGGCGGGCGCGGTCGTCCTGGGTGAGCCTGGTCACCGGGATGCCGGTGGCACGCGAGATGATCTCGGCGATCTCCGCCTCACCGACGATGGCGGGAGCCGAGGCGGATGCCGTTGCATCCGTCGCCTCAGCAGCCGCGATCTCGGCGGTGAGGTTCTCGATCTCGTCGCGCAGGTTCGACGCCTCTTCGTAGCGTTCGGCGGCGACCGCGGCATCCTTGGACTTCTCCAGGATGGCGATCTCGTCACGCATCGGCGCTGTGTCGATCTTCACGATCTGGCGGAGGCGCAGTCGCGCGCCGGCCTGGTCGAGGAGGTCGATGGCCTTGTCTGGCAGGAACCGGTCGGTGACGTAGCGGGCGGAGAGATCCACGGCGGCACGGAGGGCCTCGTCGGTGTAGCTGACGTCGTGGAACTCCTCGTAGCGGGGACGGAGTCCGCGCAGGATGCTCTCGGCATCGCCGACACTGGGCTCGTTCACGTGCACGGACTGGAAGCGACGTTCGAGCGCCGGGTCCTTCTCGACTCGACGATACTCGTTGAGTGTCGTCGCACCGATGACGTGCAGTTCGCCGCGGGCCAGGCGTGGCTTGAGGATGTTTCCGGCGTCGAGTCCGCCGCTCTCCCCACCGCCGCCTGCGCCGACGACCGTGTGCATCTCGTCGAGGAACACGATGAGCTCACCCTGGTTGGCGGAGATCTCGTCGAGCAGCTTGGTGAGCCGCTCCTCGAAGTCGCCGCGGTAGCGGGTGCCGCCGACCATGGCTGCGAGGTCGAGCGCGAGGACGCGCTTGCCGCGGAGCAGCCGCGGAACTTCTTCGTCGACGATCGCCTGCGCGAGTCCTTCGACGACGGCGGTCTTGCCGACGCCGGCCTCGCCGATCAGCACGGGGTTGTTCTTCGTGCGGCGCGACAGGATCTCGATGGTCTGCGCGATCTCGTCTGCACGGCCGATCACCGGGTCGAGCTTGCCGTCACGGGCGAGCGCGGTGAGGTCGGTGCCGAACTGGTCGAGCAGCGGAGTGGTGGATGCCTCGGTGCCCGCTGTCGCTGTGCCGGATGCCTGTGCCTCGCGAGCGGATTCGTATCCGGCCTGCAGGGTCTGAGGGGTCACGCCGAAACCGGCGAGGACCTGACCGACGGGCATCTCCTGGTTCACGACGAAGGCGAAGAAGAGGTGCTCGGGGTCGATGTAGGTGGAACCGAACGCGCGGGCGACCTGGTGGGCGTCGAGCAGAGCGCGCTGGGCTGACGACGTGATCGACGGCGGCGTCTGCACGTCGCGGTCGGATCGTTCGGGCAGTCGTTGCTCGGCTGCTTCGGCCAGCTCGGCCGGGTCGGTGCCGAGGGCGCGAAGGGCGTCGGCCACCGGGGCCGCCTCGACCATGACACGCAGGATGTGCAACGCATCGACCTCGGAGTGGCCGTGGTCGACCGCGAACCGCGCGGCGTCGGCGAGCACCTCCTGGGTGCGTCGGCTCAGCAGACGGGTGATGTCGATCGTCCGCCCGGACTGGGCGGCGCGCTGCCCCTGCAGGTAACGCGCGATGAACTCGTCGAACGATTCGTTTCCCGAACCTGCGGGACCGAAGAATGCGGGCATGGATCCTCCTGGAACTTGAGTGCCTGTGACTCAACTCAACGGCAGCACAATACCGACTATTCCCGAAGGGTTCAAAAACTTGAGCCAGCCCGGCTCAAGTCTCGAATGTGCTCTGGTTCGCTTCGCTGATCGAGCTTGTCGAGATCACCGGTAGTCTCGACACGCTCGACCCCCGGACGGGCGTCTACTCACCACTTCCGGACCTACTCACCCGGCGCACCTGGTGAGTGCGTCCGGAACAGGTGAGTAGGCCCCTGAGTCGCGCCGAGCTACTCCACCGGCAGCAGCGTCGACCGCTTCGGCTCACGCCCGTCGCCCGACGAGCGTCCGGTGACCCGGCGGCCGATCCACGGCAGCACGAACTCGCGGTAGTACGCAGCGGTGTTGCGTGAGCGCGACCCCGAGCCGGCCTCCGCGACCTCGTCGACGCCCCACTCCTCGGGCACAGGAACACCGATCGCGGTCAGCACGTTCGACGCGACACGCGCGTGGCCGAGCGCGTTGAGGTGCAGTTTGTCTACCGACCAGTACCTGCCATGCGTGAGCGTCTCGTCGCCCCAGTTGTTGACGAGCGTGACGGGAGTCGACTTGAGGGCGCCGAGGACGGCATCCGACAGCTGGTCGCCGCGTTTCTGCATCAGTCCACCCAGCGGCAAGTGCCGTGACGGGTTGGCGCCGGCCAGCACGACGAGGTGCAGGCCGGGCTGTTGCAGCGCGCGGTCGACGACCTTGACGGTCTCGTCGACGACCCAGCCGATCGAGACGCGGGGGCGCAGGATGTCGTTGCCTCCGCCGTTGAATGTCATCAGGTCCGGTTCGAGGGCGAGCGCCGGTTCCAGCTGCTCGGCGATGATCGGACCTAGTTTGCGGCCGCGGATGGCGAGGTTCGCGTACCCGATCGGTTCGTCGGCGGATGCCTGCAGGCCCAGCGCCACAAAGTCGGCCCAGCCGCGGACGCGCCCGTCGGGCAGTTCGTCGCCGACGCCTTCGGTGAAGCTGTCGCCGAGCGCGACGTAGCGGCTGAAAGTGCGGGGTGAGGTCATGGGGGTGCAGCTCCGAACGATCGCCGCCCAGCGAGCCGGATGCCCGCGGCGGCACCCTCCATTATTCGCTGTTCAGCGCGACGCCGCCGACCGCGGCACCGTCAGGACGTCCGTGCGACGCGTTCCAGTTCGGGCCCGAGGCCGATGTCGACCACGACGAGACGCCCGACATACTCGACGGCCGGCGGGAGCAGCAGGCCGGTCTTGCAGGCGCCGAACGTGACCGTGACATCCGCCCGCAGCACGGTCGGGTCTGGCACCGATCCGTCGTCCGGGTGGATCCCGCTCGGGATGTCGACCGCCACCACGACGGGTGGGTCCTCCCTCGCCAGCACTGGAAGCAGCGCGGCCACGAGCTCTCGCGCACGACCTCGCAGCGCCGGACTGGCGCTGGTTCCGGTGCCGAGGATGCCGTCGACGATCACGTCGGTGTCGTGCGCGACGGATGCCACGGCATCCGTCAATGAATCGGGCGGGAGTATCCGAGCGCCTGCGTCCAGAGCGGCGGCGCGACCGGACTCGTGCATGCGGTCGGCCGTCGGAACGAGAGTGACAACCGTACCCGCGGCGGCGAGTTCGGCGCCGGCGAAGAGGGCGTCACCGCCGTTGTTGCCGGGGCCGATGAGCATCAGGACCCGGCCGGGCCGGTCGGCGGGCAGCACCAGGCGGATCTCCCGGGCCAGCGCCGCGGCCGCGCGCGCCATCAGCGGAACACCGGCAGCGAGCAGGGGTTCTTCGGCGGCTCGGACCTGGGCGGCGGTGTACGCCTCCATCAGTACGGTCCGATCAGGTCGCGCCAGTTGTCTGGCACGCGTTCGGTGGGGCCGGGCGACGGCTGGTCGTCGGGACGGCTGCGCGGCTCGGCGAGCCTGGGGCCGTGGAAACGCAGCTTCGTCGAGTAGTTCCAGAACCAGCTCTCGTTGGGCTCGAAACTCTGCATGACCGGATGCCCCGTCGCGGCGAAGTGGGCGCTCGCGTGTTTCGATGGGGAGTTGTCGCAGCATCCGATATGTCCGCAGAGGGCACAGCGGCGCAGGTGCACCCACCAGCCCTCGATCGCCTCGCAGTCGAGACAGATCGTGCCGACGGGCGCCACGGTCGGGTCGATGCCCTCCATCTCGAACACGTGCGCCTCCCCGCTGCTCCCGTTGTGCGGCAGCCTACTCCGCGGAACGGGTCCGGTCACGGGCCGTCGACGTCACGTGTTCGGAGTCCGGCGTCAGTCGTCAGTCGTCAGTCGTCAGTCGTCGAACACGTTCCAGCAGATGGCGCTCCGGCGGCGTTGGTCGTCGAGGACCAGCTCGCGAACGGCGTCGGGAAGCTGCGTCCGCTGCCACTCCCGTTCCGCGGCCTGGGCCTCCGCAGCCATGGCGGGAGGGACGGAGGCCTCGACGGCCCGGATCGCATAGGCGGCAGCGCCGAGGTCGTGCGCGGCTACGTGGGCGACAGCGACTGCCTGGCCGGCCGACAGCGCGGCGAACTTCGCCGGGTCGGGCAGTCCGCGAGCGGCCGCGTTCGCCTGGAACGCCGCCTGGTGCGCGACCTTCATGGGCACCTCACCGCGGGTCCAGGCGCGCCCGACCTCGAGAACGTCGCGCGGACGACTGTCCCCCGGCTGCTGGTCTTCAAACAGGTGCAGCACGTGCTCGGCGCACTGCGCGGCCCACTCGGCCAGCAGGTGGTGGTGCTCGTCAGTCAGGGTTCCGCCGCGACGGATGGTGATCAGACGCGGGTCGCGCTCTGTCGGGAGGATCGGCATCCGCTCACCCTACATTTCGGATGCCGGCGGGTGAAGGGCGGCGTAGCTACAGCCGCGCGTACCGCGCCCGGGCGAAGCAGTACACGCCGTACGCGATGAGTCCGAGCGCGACGACGGTGAGGATGACCATGCCGAGCGGCAGCGCCGCGAGTGCGTGGAGGGCGCCGTCGAGGCCGGTGGCTTCGCTGGGGTCGGAGGTGATGGCGGCGATGCAGAAGAGGATGCCCACGACGACGATCGCGATTCCCTTGGCGATGTAGCCGACCCGGCCGAGGGTGGTGACCGAGCGGCCGGTCTTGCCTGCGGGCAGCGAGACGTCTTCGAGGAACTTCTTCTTCACTCCCTTGATGATGAAGTAGACGCCGATGCCGATGACGCCCAGCCCGAGAAGGATCACGAGGAACACCCCGCCCGGTGTCGCCAGCAGCTTGGCCGTCAGGCTCTGGGTCTGGGTCGAGCTGTCGCTTCCGCCGCCCATCGCGACGCTGACCGCCGAGATTCCGATGGCGAGGTAGGCGATCGCCTTGCCGCCTTCCTTGCCACGGTCGGCCCAGGCATCCTTGTCGGTTCCGCGCACGAGCGCCGTCTCCAGCACCTGGAACAGGCCGAGACCGATCAGGCCGATCGCCACGACCCAGAGCACGAACAACCCGCCGGGGCTCGACGCCAGTCCGCCGAGCGCGCCGCCCTGGTCGGCTTCGCCGCCGGAACCAAAAGCGACGCCGAGCGCGATGCCGCCGATGAGGATGTGCAGCAGGCCGTTGACCGCGAACCCGGTCCGGGCGACGAGCTGGAACGCGTGATTGTCCTGCAGGCGCGAAGCGGCGTTGCGGGCGGATGCCGCGGACGACGATGAAGAGGAGTGAGACATGGAATCACCTTAGAACCGGTCGGGCCCTGGAGCCCTGCTTTCGGGACCCCCTTGCGCTCGCCGGTTTTGTCGCTTTTGTCAGGCGCCGGCGCCGAGGAACTCCAGTGCTGCGGCCCTGAAGTCCTTCGACGTCGGGGCGTTGAAGTGGTTGCGGCCCGGGATCTCGAAAAACGTGCCGCTCGGCGCGTGGCTCGCCAGGGTGCGTGACTTCTCGAGGATCGAGTCCTCGCTGCCTGTGGCGAACAGCACGGGCTGCTGCGGCGGGTTCTCCGGCTCGGGCTGGGCGCCACCACGCATCCCTTCGACGAGAGAGATCAGTGCGGCGAGATCGTTGCCCCGGATGCCGCTGGCCATCTTCACGTATGCCGCGGTCAGCTTGTCGGCCGGTGCGGTGCCGGTCGCCAGGCACTCCCGCGCCTCATCGGTGCGGAAACGGGTGAGTGGGTCACCGTCGGGAATGCCGCCGAGAACGGCGCGGGTGATCCGGTCGGGCAGGTCGAGGCAGGCCTGCCAGCCGACGCGGGCACCGAGTGAGTAGCCGACGAAGAGGGTCTCGTCGAGCATGAAGGTGTCGAGCACGTCGAGGAGGTCGTTGACGAGAAGCGGCATCGTGTACGCGTCGGAGGTGTGCGGCTTGCTGCTCGCGCCGTGCCCGCGTTGGTCGATCGCGATCACGCGGAACCCTGCCCGGCTGAGGACGCGGGTCCAGCCGGAGTGGTGCCAGTTGAGCAGTCCTCCAGACGCGAATCCGTGCACCAGCACGACCGGTCGCCCGCCCGGGTCGCCGAATTCATAGGTGGCGATGCGGACGTTGTCGGTCGAGAGAACGAAGCGTGGGTCCGGCGATTCCGGGAGCAGGGGCATGCGCCCCATTATTCACGTCGCGAACCGGCCCTGCGGCATCCGTGACACCGAAGGCGGCTATTTCTTGCTCGTCTCCCCTTCGGTCTCACGCAACCTGCGCCCAGTCTCGATGTCTTCTTTCTCCTTCTCCTGCTTCTTGTCGCTCGCCTTCGTGTCACGCGGCGGGAGTTGCAGCGAATCTTCGGCCTCGATACCGCCCTGGAGCTGGCGCCCGCGCTCCATCTCGGCGTCGAACTCAGCGCCGAAGAGGAGGGAGAGGTTCACGATCCAGAACCAGAGCAGCATCACGATGACACCGGCGACGCTCCCGTATGTCTTCTGGTAGTTCGAGAAATTCGTCACGTAGAAGAAGAAGGCCAGGGTCGCCAGGGCCATGACGACGAGGGCGATGAAGGCACCGAGGGTCATCCACTTGAATTTCGGTTGCTTCACGTTGGGCGTTCCGTAGTAGAGCACGGCGACCATGAGGATAGCCAGGAGCGCGATCACCGGCCACTTGGCGATGCTCCACACGGTCAGCGCTACTTCGCCGAGGCCGATGGCATTGCCGATCGCTTCGGCGATCGGACCGGACACGATCAGCAGCAGCACGATCAGCACCGCGATCACAAGAAGCACGATCGTGATCAGGAGAACGGTGGGGCGCAGCTTCCAGAACGGGCGACCCTCGTCGATCTCGTAGATCTGGTTCATGGCCTGACTGAAGGCGCTCACGTAGCCGGATGCCGACCAGATCGCCCCAAGAAGACCGAGAACGAACGCGAGACCGGCAGCTGGTGCGCTGGCGAGCTGCTCGATCGGTTGGCGCAGGGTCTCGGCGGTCGAGGCATCCGCTGAGCTCTCGATGATCTGGAGCAGCATCTGGCTGGTCTGCTCGGCCTGCCCGAACAAGCCGATGAGCGACATCAGAGCCAGCAGCGCCGGGAAGATCGCGAGCACCGTGTAATAGGTGAGTGCGGCCGCGAGCGTCGTGCACTTGTCTCGTCCGAACTCGCGCAGCGTCCTCTTGAGCACGTAACCCCACGACGGCTTCTTCACGTCGGTCGGATCGTCCGGCTTGCGCGAGTCGTCGGGGTCAGGCGCGTTCTGCGCCTTCGCCACACTGTCTTCGCGGCCCTTATCGTTGGTCTTCTCGTGTGTTGCCATCACGCTGCCCCATCTCGTTGCGACATCCGGTCCCTGGATTCGGGTAAACATCGTCACAACGCGCTTCGAATTGGGCCAGAGGGTCGACGGAAGCCATCGGCAAAGTTATAGTGCGACGGCCGACGACGCCCGCCGAGGATTCTTTATTGAACTTTCTGGTTCAGTGTTCTACACTGAACCATATGGTTCACGAACAGGCCCTCGACCGCACGTTCTCCGCCCTGTCGGATGCCACGCGACGCGGCATCCTGACCCGGCTCGGGGAGGGTCCGGCCACGATCGGCGAACTCGCCGAACCCGCCGGGATGACCCTGACGGGCATGAAGAAGCACATCGCCGTGCTCGAGGATGCCGGCCTGGTCGTCACCGAGAAGGTCGGTCGAGCGCGGCAGTGCCGCATCGGAACCGAGCGATTGGACGACGCCATGGCGTGGATCAGTTTCTACCAGCGGCTCTGGGAGCGTCGACTCGACGGCCTGGACGCCTACTTCACACTCCTGAAGGGAACAGAGCAATGACTGAGCAGACCAGCAACACCGACACCATCGAGCTGCGGATGACCCGGCTCCTCCCGGCGACGCCCGACCAGGTATTCGACGCATACACCGACGCCGAGAAGCAGAAGATCTGGTTCAGCATCCTCGATGAGAAGCCCGGCATCGTCGAGATCGAGGTCGACCTGCGGGTCGGCGGGCAGCAGACAGCGGTCTGGGGTCCGGATGCCGACACCCTGTTTCGTGAGACGCAGACGTTCCTCGAGATCGATCGTCCGCACCGTCTCGTCACCGAGTCGAGTGGAAGCAGCCCCGACGGCATGACCATGACGACCCGGGTCGAGGTGACCTTCGAGGCCCAGGACGACGGATGCCTCGTCACCGTCGTGCAGAGCGGTTTCCCCGTGGTCGAGGTCCGCGACTTCTTCGCCAGCGAGGTCTGGGTCGGTGCGTTCGCCCGCATCGAGGCGTATCTTGTGCGCGAGGCCGCCTGACGGAAGGATCGACGCATGACCCCCACACCCTCCACCGTCGACGAGTACATCGCCGGGTTCGAGCCCGAACAGGCGCGGACGCTGCAGTTGATCCGCGAGGCGATCCATCGCGGGGTCGCGGCTGCGAGCATCCCGGAGGAGAGCGAGAAGATCCGGTACGGGATGCCTGCGGTCATGCTCGGCGGACGGTACGCGCTGCACTTCGCTGGCTGGAAGAAGCACATCGGGCTCTACCCGGTGCCGGTGTTCGACGGTGAACTCGAGGCGGAGGTCTCCCCTCACCGGAGCGAGAAGGATTCGGTCACGTTCCCCTGGAAGGAGCCCGTGCCGTTCGACCTGATCGAGCGGGTCGCGGCGGCGATCGTCGCGAAACGCGGGTAGGGGCGAGGGGCGCCTACTCACCACTTCCGGACGCACTCACCCCGCGTACCAGGTGAGTGCGTCCGGCACGGGTGAGTAGACCGCGACCTCACACCCGAGACGCGATGTGCACCGACGGCACGAAGCGGTTCAGCCGCACCTGCAGCTTCAGTTGCCCGCGTCGCGCCAGCACGAGTGCGATGATCGCGGCGGCGAGCGCGGGAACCGCACCGGACACGACCATCCCGGCGTGCGCTCCGAAGTTCTCGATGATGAGACCCATGAGCGGTCCGCCGATGGCCTGGCCGCCGAGCAGCACGAGAACGTAGAGCGACATCACCCGGCCGCGGACGCCGATGTTGCTCGACAGCTGTACGAGCGAGTTCGCCGCCGTGAGGAACAGCAGGGATGCCACGCCGACCGTGACGAGGGCGGCTGCGAACAGCGCGATCGACGGCATCAATCCGGCCGCGGCCTGCAGCAGGCCGGTCACGCCGACACCGATGACGATGGTCCGCAGGCGGACGGATGCCCGTCGGGTCGACAGCAGTGCCCCGGAGAGCGCGCCGACCGCGACCATCGAGTTGAACAGGCCGTAGCCGCCAGGCCCGACAGCGAAGACGTCATCGGCGTAGGACGCGAGGAGCACCGGAAGGGTCAGCCCGAACACGGCGAACACGGCGACGAGGATGACCGGGTAGACGATGGTCGGCTTAGCGATCGCGTACTGCAGCCCCTCGCGCAGTTGCCCCTTCGCCGGCGGGGAGGGGGCGACCCGGGTCATCTGGCCGGTGCGGAGCATCCCGAGCATGACGATGACGAGGAGGCAGGCGATCCCGTTGACGACGAAGGCTGGGCCCGCGCCGACGGTGAGGAGCAGGAAGCCGGCGATCGCGGGGCCGATCATCCCGGCGAGCTGGAACACCGACGAGTTGATGCTGATGGCGTTGCGGAGGTTCCGCTGGCCGACGAGTTCGGTCACGATGACCTGGCGGGCAGGGTTGTCGATCACGGTGACCAGACCGGTGGCGAAGGCGATCGCGAAGACGTGCCAGGCTTCGACGACGCCGGCGATCGTCAGCACGGCGAGCCCGAGGCTGAGCACGGCGAAGATCGACTGGGTGATCATCATGAGCATCCGCTTGCTGTGCCTGTCGACGATCACGCCGCCGAGCAGGCCGAAGAACAGCATCGGCGCGAACTGCATGGCGACGGTGATGCCGACGGCGGTCGCACTGCCGGTGAGCTCGAGCACGAGCCAGTCCTGGGCGATGCGCTGGGTCCAGCCGGCGGTCATGGCCACCATGTTGCCGGTCGTCCACAGGCGGAAGTTCGGCACACTCAGTGCGACGAAGGTCTTGCGCCACGGCAGCGTGCCGGACTGGACGGAGAGGGGTTCGGTGGGCGGGAAGGCGGTCGGGGTCGCGGAGGCCACGGATGTTCTCCTAGAAACGTGGAACGTGAATCGGTGAATCGGTGAATCGGTGAATCGGTGCAACGGAAGCTGCTCTCCACGCTAGCGACGGCATCCGTATTCGGTCCCTCAATGCATAGAATTAGTGCCATTGGTGTATCGAATAGCCTCGCGACGAAACGGAGTTCCCCGTGTATGACCCGGTTCTGCTGAAGACGTTCCTCGTGGTGGCTGAGACGCACAGTTTCACGAACGCGGCGCTGCGGTTGGGCATCAGCCAGCCGACGGTGAGCCAGCAGATGAGCAAGCTCGAGAAGGCGGCGGGGCGGATGCTGATCGTCCGCGACACGAGGGAAGTGCGGCTCACCGACAACGGCGACGCGATGGCGGGCTTCGCCCGGACGATCCTCGCCGCGCATGCCGCAGCGGAGAGCTACTTCAGTGGGTCGGCCATGAAGGGCAGGCTGCGGTTCGGCGCGGCGGATGACCTCGCGATCACGCAATTACCGCGGATCCTGCGTCACTTCCGCCAGCTGTACCCGCAGATCAATCTCGAACTGACGGTCAACCAGAGCGGCCCGTTGCGGCGGCGGCTCGAGGGCGGGCACCTCGACCTGATCTTCGTGAAGCAGGGCGCCGGGGAGTCGAGCGACAGCACCCGGGTGGCGAAGGACACCATGGTGTGGATGGCGCAGGACAGCATGGCGCTCGACGAGGGCGCGCCCGTGCCGCTCATCGCCTACCAGGCACCGAGCCTCAGCCGGCAGCTCGCGATCGAGGCGCTGGAGAGCGCCGGGCGGACCTGGCGGATCACGTGCAACACCCGAGACGTGAACGGCGTGCTGGCGGCGGTGCGGGCCGGCATCGGTGTGGCGCCGTTCCCGCACTCGCTGATCCCCTCCGATCTGGTGAAGGTGAGCAACAGGTTCTCGCTGCCGGAGCTTGGTGACGTCGATTACGTTCTGATGGCGAATCCGTCGGCGGCGAAGGAACCGGTGCAGGCGCTGATGTCGGCGATCATGAGCCGTGGCGTGAGCAAGGCGGCGTAGGGCTACCCCGCTCGCGCACGTAGGACCACACGTACTCACGTGTTCCGGACCGGCTCACGCGGCGTATAGCGTGATCTGGTCCGGAACACGTGAGTAGGCCGGCGGAAGCGAGTGCGTCCTAGAACACCTGCGTCGGCGGCTCCCCGGACGAGCCACCCCGGTTGCGGCGCCGGAAGATCGACCGTCGCCCTGCCGTCAGCGCCGGGTTCGTCGTCTCGTCCGACTCGAGGCCGTAGTGGTCGCCGATCCGATCGAGGAACGCCGCACGACGGGCCCGCTCGTAGGCGCGATGCTCCCGGCTGAACGCAATCGCGGTCGCCCAGCAGATCAGGAGCATGATCACGCTGAACGGCAGCGCGATGATGATCGCGGCCGTCTGTAAGGCCTGCAGACCTCCCGCCAGGAGCAGCGCGACGGCGAGAGCGGATGTGACGCACGCGAAGAACGCGCGGATCCACCGTTTCGGTTCCACCTGTCCTCCGCTGGCGATCATGCTCATCACCAGCGCGCCCGAGTCCGCCGACGTCACGAAGAATACCGCGATGAGGATGATCGCGCCGATGGTGAGCACCGACCCGGCCGGCAGCTGATCGAGCATCGCGAACAGCGCGCCCTCGACGTTGACGGTCCCGTCCGCGCCGACGAGACCACCCGGCCCGTTCAGTTCGGAGTACAGCGCTGTCCCGCCGAGCACGCTGAACCAGAGGAAGGTGATCAACGTCGGTACGAGCAGAACACCGGTGACGAACTGCCGCACCGTGCGGCCGCGCGAGATCCGGGCGATGAAGATGCCGACGAAGGGTGCCCACGAGATCCACCAGCCCCAGTAGAACGTGGTCCAGGTCGCCTGCCACGCTTCGCCCTCAGCTCCGCTGAACGCGGCGGTGTTGAACGAGAGCCCGATGAATCCCTGCAGGTAGGCGCCGATCGACTGAACGAAATCCCGCAGCAGAAACTGGGTCGGGCCGACGATGAGGATGAAGACGACGATCATTCCTGCGAGCATGAGGTTGATGTTCGACAGCCATTTCATGCCCTTGGCCACCCCGGAGAGCACCGAGAACAGCACGGCGCCGGTGATGATCAGGATGAGGATGATGTTGAGAAATTCGGATGCTGCGATGATGCCGGCGCTCTCCAGCCCGGCACTGATCTGGACGACGCCGAGCCCCAGTGAGGTGGCGACTCCGAACAGCGTGCCGACCAGGGCGACCACGTCGATGAGGTTGCCCCAGCCACCGCGCACCCGTTTGCCGAGCAGCGGTTCGAGCGCCCAGCGGATCGATACCGGCCGGTGATGGCGGTGGATGGCGTAGGCGAGCGCGAGCCCGATGACGACGTAGATCGACCACGCGTGGACGCCCCAGTGCAGGTAGGTCTGCGCCAGAGCCAGTTGTGCGAGCTGGCTGGGTGAGCCCTCGACTCCCGGGCGCGGTTCGGCGAAGTGGCTGAGCGGTTCGCCGACGCCGTAGAACACGAGGCCGATGCCCATCCCGGCGGCGAACAGCAGCGAGAACCAGGAGCCGAGCGAGAACTCCGGTTCGTCGTCGTCCTTTCCCAGCTTGATGTCGCCGAACCGGCTGAACCCGACCCAGAGGCTGAAGACCACGAAGAACGCGGCGATCAGCACGTAGTACCAGTTGAAGTTACTGACGATCCCGGCCTGGATGGTTCCGAACAGCGCCTCGGCGGCATCCGGGAGAAGGATCGCGAAGGCGACGAACAACAGCACCACGATCGCTGCGGGCCAGAACACCCAGCGGGCGACCCCGGGAGATTTGGGCACGGCACTGGCCGACTTTTCAGTTGGGGTGGGCATGTCGATCAGCCTACGACCACCCCCTCGACCCCTCAAGGTGACGCGGGGCCCCCGTCCTCTCGCGCGACGCACTCGCGAGATCACCGGGTCCGGACGAGGTCACCAGGTAAGCGGGGTGATCTCGTCCGGAAGTGATGACTTCATTGAGCTAGAGGCTGCGCGCGCAACGGAACCCGATGTGGGTCGTCGCCGAGTCCTCGGTCTGCGGCGAGCGGGCCGCAGGGCGATAGCGCCGGCAGTATTCAGGCGCGCAGAGGTGCGACCCACCCTTCGTCACCCGCTGCACCGACGCGTTCGGGCCGACGGATCCCTTGCCGGAATCCGACGGGCCACACATGCACCCGTCGCCGCACCCAGAGCCGGTCCCCGTCTCGCCGACCGGCTGAGTCGCCGACCCGAGCAGGTTGGTGGCCGCTGCCCGCCGTGCCCGGTGGTCAGGGGTGAAGACGGAGCTCGTCCACTCCCAGACGTTGCCGATCATGTCGATCAGACCGAGGTCGTTGGCGGGGAACGACCCCACCGGCGATGTCCCGACCCAGCCGCCCGCACCCGTATTCCGGTACGGGAATGAACCCTGCCAGGTATTCGCGAAGAGGTCGCCGGCCGGACTCAGCTCATCACCCCACGCGTAGTCCGTGTCCTTCGCATTGGCCTGAGCGGCCCGCTCCCACTCCACCTCGGTCGGGAGCCGCTTGCCGGCCCATACCGCGTACGCAGTCGCATCCGTGAAACACACCTGGACCACCGGGTGCTCGTCCCGCCCGGCAAGATCCGAGCTCGGTCCGAACGGATGCCGCCAGCTCGCGCCAGGTGTCCACTCCCACCATGCCCGCCAGTCGCGAAGGTCGACCGGACCGGCCGTCGGTCGGAACGCCAGACTGCCCGGTGCCCTCTCGGCATCGCTGAGGTGCGGATACTCGGCCGCGTCCAGTCGTCGTTCCGCGACCGTCAGATAGCCCGTCGCATTTACGAACTCGGCGAACTGCCTGTTGGTGACCGGATGCCGATCCAGCTCGAAGGCTGCGACGGTCGCTCGGTGCGCCGGCGCCTCCTCCGGGTAGAACCGGTCCGAGCCCATCAGGAATGAGCCTCCGAGAATCACGACCATGTCGAGCTCGGTGAGGGGTGTCACCATTGCTGCGCCCGTCAGTTCGCCAGCACAGCGCCGGAAGGAACCGGCTGCGAGGGATGAGGAGTGTCGCCGAGGTCCGCCTGCAGCTTCCACAGCCGCACTGTGAGGTCCTCGCGAATATCGGAGTATTCGGCAGCGTGATAGACGTTGCGGAGTTCCTCCGGGTCCTCGAGCAGGTCGTACATCTCCCATTCGGGCGGGTACACGTGGTCGGACGACCCCGGCAGGCCCATCCCGTCGTTGTAGAAGTAGATGAGCTTGTACCGGTCGGTTCGGATGCCGTAGTGCGCGAGGGCGTGGTGGTGCTGGTCGTCGTTTTCGTAGTACCGGTAGTAGATGGAATCCTGGGTGGGTTCATCCGATCCGGTGAGCTGCGGCCAGAAACTGACCCCCTGCATCCGTTCGTGCGGCTCCACTCCGGTCGCATCGAGAATGGTCTGCGCGAAGTCGACGTTGGTGACGAGTTGCGAAATCGTTCCCGCAGGGGCGATCGCGTTCGGATAGCTCAGAACCAGCGGCATCCGAATCGACTCCTCGTACATGAATCGCTTGTCGAACCAGCCATGGTCACCGAGGAAGAAGCCCTGATCCGAGGTGTACGCGAGAAGCGTGTCGTCGAAGTCGCCGCGCGCCCGCAGCCAGTCGATGACGCGGCCGACGTTGTCGTCGACGGACGCCACACAGGCGAGGTAGTCCTCCATGTAGCGCTGGTACTTCCAGAGGGCGAGCTCCTCCGGGGTGAGGCCGTCAGGCGGTGCCACCTTCAGGTCGTTTACGTCGAGGTAGTCGGCGACCCGCATGGTCGCGTGTCTGGCAGCCATCGATCTGGTGGCGTAGTCGTCGTCGAACGTTGAAGGCACGGCGATCTTCTCGTCGGCGTACATGCCCTTGTGCTTGTCGTCCGGCTCCCAGGATCGGTGCGGCGCCTTGTGGTGGATGAGCAGGCACCACGGTTCGTCGCCCTCGAGGGAGTCGACCCAGTCGAGTGACAGGTCCGTGATGATGTCGGTCGCGTAGCCGGGCTCGATCCGCACGCCGTCCTCCGTCAGGATCTGCGGATCGAAGTACTCCCCCTGCTCTCGCAAGACGGCCCAGTAGTCGAAGCTCTCCGGGTCGTGACCTTTGCCCTCACCCATGTGCCACTTGCCCACGATGCCCGTGCGATACCCCGCTTGCTTGAGGAGCGACACGAAAGTGGGCTGGCTCGCATCGATCGGGGTGTCGAGCGTCGTCACCTTGTTGACGTGGCTGTGCGTGCCGGTCAGGATCGCCGCCCGGCTCGGGGTGCAAAGAGCGTTGGTGCAGAAGCAGTTGTCCACACGCACACCGGCAGCGGCGATCTCGTCGATGCGCGGTGTCGTGTTGACGACCGAGCCGTACGCGCTGATCGCGTGCGACGCATGATCGTCGGTGAGGATCAGCACGATGTTCGGTCGTCTGCGTGGGGATGTCATTGTTCTCGCTTCGTGGTTCAAGCCGGATGCCGCAGGGGCACCGGGGATTACTTCTGGTAGGACGCGTCGTCGAAGCCGCTGAGCGAGGGGTCGTACCCGACCCCGCCGACGTCGTACATCGTGGTCATCCAGTGGTAGAACTTGTCGCCGCGCTCACGCAGAACTTCGTAAAGCCTCTGCATCATCGACTCGCGGATGTCTGCCATGTCGGGCAGCGTGAAGACGTTGTTCAGTTCGTCAGGGTCGCGATGCAGGTCGTAGAGCTCGTTGACGGATTCCGGGTTGACGACCAGCTTGTACCTGTCGTTACGAAGCATCCGCTGGGCGATCGGGAAGTGGTGTCCGTGGTACTCGCAGACGATGTCCTCCGCCCAGTGCGGACTCTCGCCGGAGACCAGCGGAACGAGGCTGCGCGAATCGACCGCGGGTGCCGGGTCCAGTCCGGCGAGCTCGAGGAAGGTCGCGGTGCAGTCGAGCAGGCTGACGAACTCGTCGCGGACCTGCCCGGCCGGGGCACCCGGGATGCGGACGATCCCCGGAGTCCGGTAGATGTCTTCGTACATGGCCGGGCCCTTGTCGTGCAGCCGGTGTGAGCCGGTGAACTCGCCGTGGTCACAACTGAAGAACACGGCTGTGTCATCGACCAGGCCGAGGCGTTCCATGGCATCCATGACCCGCCCGATCTGCTCGTCGATCAGGGTGACGTAGCCCCAGTAGATCGCGATGAGCTTGCGGCTCGTCTCAATCGGCATGGTGTCGAAGGCCCAGTGATCGCTGTAGTTCTGCTGTACCGGCGGCTTGCCGACGAAGGTCTCGGCGATCGACTTGGGCAGTTCGATGTCGGCCGGGTCGAACTTGTCGAAGTACTCGTTCGGCACCACGTAAGGAAGGTGGGGTCCGAAGAAGTGCAGGCCGAGGAAGAACGGCTTGCCGTCGTTCTCGCGGTCTGCGGCGTAGCGTTCGAGCATTTCGATGGTGCGGGTGGCCAGGTAGTACTCGAACGTCGCCTCGACGGGCTGGTGCAGCCGAGCGGCGAGCAAGTTGCCCGGCCCGCCGTTCGGCAGCGTCCCACGGATTTGATCACTGATTTCGTACGGCGGGAGGCCGTTCGCGGTCAGGTAGGCCAGATAATCCTCGTTCTCCACCGGGTTGTGCCAGCCGGGCAGGTCGGGCCCATCGAACCCGTAGTACGCCGCGTTCTTGTCGTTTCCCGCGTGCCACTTGCCGATGAGGCCGGTGTTGTAGCCGTTGTCGCGGAGCGTTTCAGCGAACGTGAACTGCCCGTCGGGGAGGTCTTCCAGATAACCGACATTGCGCTCGTGGTTGGCGAGCAGCTTGTGACGGAACGGGGCCTGCCCGGTGAGCAGGCTTGCCCGTGCGGGCGTGCAGATCGCGGTGGGTGTGTACCACCGGTCAAAGCGCGTCCCCGTGCGAGCCAGCTCATCGAGAACCGGAGTTTCCGCCAGGGCGTTCCCGTACGCACCGAGTGTGTCCACCCGATGCTGATCGGTCATCAGGAAGAGGATGTTTCTGGCCTTCGTCACTTACTCGCCTGCCCCTGTGAAGAGGTCGCCGGTGTAGTACGTGGCCGGGTCGACGGGGGCGGGCAGCTTGCCCGCGGAGACGAAGTAGTCGTTCATTCCTTCGAGCCAGCCGACGACCGAACCGTCTTCGGTGAGCTCGTCGAGCTCGGCTGTCGTCATGATCTTGACGTTCTTGGCATCCGCCGCGACGTCCTTCTCATCCAGCTGGAGCATGGCCGCGGTCAGGGCGATGGTCTCATCCATGTTCTCAGCGCGGTAGTCGATGGCTTCCCGCAGGGCGCCCAGGACCTTGGAGACGGTTTCCTCGTTCTCGTCGACGAACTTCGGTCCGGAGACGAAGGCGGTCGGGAAGGACACGGTCTCGGCGAAGTCGTCATTCTCAGCGAGGATGTTGAGGTCAGGAACCTGCTCCTCGATCGTGCTGATCAGCGGGTACCAGATACCGGCGGCATCCACCTGCTTCGACGCGAATGCGGCAACGACCGTGGACGGATCCATGGCCACCTTCTCGACATCGTCGATGGTCAGACCGACGGATTCGAGGGCGAGGTTGAGGATCATGTCGCCGGACGTTCCTTCCGGCACGGCCACCTTCTTGCCCTTGAGGTCTTCGAGCGAGTCGATTCCCGCCTGGGCGATCACGCGGTCGGCGCTGCCGAGCGTATTGATGGAGACGATCTTGGCCTGACCGGATGCCGGGAGCCACATGGCGCCTGGGCCGATGTAGCCGAAGTCGAGGTCGCCGGTTCCGAGCGCCTGGATCTGCAGCGGTCCGTTCGTGAAGACGCTGGTCGTGACGTCGATCCCGTTCTTTTCCCAGAGGCCCTGGTCCTCAGCGACCGCGAGGAGGCTCGCTCCGTTGAAGTCGGCGATGTAGCCGAAGTTGACCGGGGTGAGTTCCTCAGGCGCGGCGCTGTCGCCTCCGCCTGATGACGTGGAGGCGCAGCCGGTGAGGGCGAGTGCAAGTACTGCGACGGCGGCAACGATGCCCCGTTTTGTGCGTGCGTGTGTCATGAGTTTCCTTGGTGTCAGTCCGTCAGGGTGGACGGAGTTGAGCCGGCTGCTGTGCCGGTGGTCTGGTGGTAAACGGAGTGCCACACCCGGTTGCGAAGTGCGGTGAACTCGGGGCTCAGGCGCATCTCCTCGGTGCGGGGGTAGGGCAGGTCGACGTCGATGATGTCGAAGATGCGCCCGGGGCGGGCTGCCATCACGACGACGCGGTTAGCGAGATAGACGGCTTCGTCGACGTCGTGGGTGATGAAGACGACGGTGCGCTTCTCCTGGCTCCACGTGTCGAGAAGCTGCTCCTGCAGTTTCACGCGGGTGAGAGCATCCAGCGCCCCGAACGGTTCGTCCATGAGGAGAATCGTCGGGTCGACCGCATAGGCGCGGGCGATGGCGCAGCGCTGCTTCATGCCGCCGGAGAGCATCTTCGGGAGGGCATCGGCGAACTGGCTGAGCCCGACCATCTCGATGAAGTGCTCGGCCTTCTCGCGTCGTTCCTTCGCTGGGAGCCCAGCTGTCTTCAGGCCGAACTCGACGTTCTTGCGCACGGTCAGCCAGGGGAAGAGCGCGTACTGCTGGAAGATCACTCCACGCTCAGGGCCGGGCCCCGAGACGGCTTTGCCGTCGACGAGGGCGCGTCCGCTGGTCGGTGTGTCGAGCCCGGCGAGGACGTTCATGAGCGTGCTCTTGCCGCAGCCCGAGGGGCCGACGACCGTGACGAACTCGTTGTCGGCGACGTCGAGCGACACGTTATCGAGGGCGATGAATTCTTCGCCGCTGAGGTCGAAGGTCTTCGTGACTCCCTGCACCGAGATCCGTGCGGGGGTGGTTCCCTGAGGGGTCACCGTGGGTGAAGCGATCATCGGCGTTCCTGCCATCCGGTCAGTTTGCGTTCAGCGAAAAGGAGAATGCGGTCCATCAGCAGACCGAGGATGCCGATCGTGATGAGGCCGACGAAAATGGTGGGCAGGTCGTAGTAGATCTGGGCCTGTTGCATTCGGAAGCCGAGGCCCTGCTGGGCGGCGATGAGCTCTGCGGCGACGAGGGTGGACCAGGATGCGCCGAGGCCGACCCGCATGCCGACGAGGATGAACGGCGTCGACGCCGGCACGACCACCCGGATGAAGATGCCGCCGTCTTTGCTGCCGAGCACCCGGGCGGCGTTGATGAGTGTGCGGTCGACGTTGACGACGCCCTGGAACGTGGAGATCACACAACCGAAGAATGCGGCGAGGAAGATGACGAAGATCTTCGGCTCTTCACCGATTCCCATCAGCACGATGGCGAGCGGGATGATCGCGAGCGGCGGGATGGTGCGGAAGAACTGCACCCACGGCTCGATGAGCCCGCGGGCCACGGTGTACCAGCCCATCAGGAACCCGACCGGGATGGCGACGAGAGTGCCGAGAGCGAACCCGATGAGCACCCGGGTGAGGCTCGCGGTGATGTCGGCGATCAGCACGCCGCTCGCGATCAGTTCTCCGGCGCGTTCGACGACCTCCACCGGCGTCGGCAACCGGAATCCGGCGAGCGACAGAGCCCACCAGAGAAGGATGCCGCCGACGACACTGACGAGGTTCAGGGTGAGGAGAAGTTTGCGATTCTTGACCCCGACCTTCGGGCTCTTCTTCACCGGTGCGCCGGGCTGGGCCCCTGTGGCGATCGCTTGGGTGGCGGTCATGCGCGCTGCTCCCCGTGGGAATCGCGCCGGGAGGTGCGAATGGTCATGAAATGCTCCTTTGCATGGGGCTCTGCGGTGAGTCGAGGTGCGTGGTTTCGGGATAGCTGGCGAGAAGGGGCGACTGGTGGAACATCGCGGCGATCGCGCCGAGGGCGCCGTCGTCGTCGCCCAGCTGGGCGAGGCGGATGTGGGGTGCGGCTTCAGGGACCGGGAGCAGCTCATACGCGATTGTCGCCATAGCCTGTTCGAAGATCACGTCGGCGATCTGCACCACTTCGCCACCGATGACGATCTCACCGGGGTTGAGCGCGACGGCGACAGAGCCGAGAACACGGCCGAGGGCATCCCCGACGTCCCGGAGCACACTGGCGACGATCGGGTCGCCCTTGGCGACGGCCGCCCTGAGGTCGTCGAACGAGTTGATCGGCACGCCCTTGGCGGTGCAGTTCGCGAAGATCGCCGGAACTGAGGCGATCGTCTCGAGGCAACCGCGCTTGCCACACCGGCACTGGATGCCGTTGGGGCTGACCGAGATGTGCCCCAGCTCGCCGGCGAACCCGGAATCCCCGGTGACGAGGTGGCCGCCGACGACGAGACCGCCGCCGATGCCGTCGGAGAGACGGACGTAGAGGAGGTTCTGCGCGCCGGCACCGCTCCCCCAGATCGCCTCGGCGAGTCCGGCGAAGCGGGTGTTGTTGTCGATGATGACCGGCACGCCGAACTTCTCGACGAACGAGCTGTAGACGAGGTCACCGGCGGGGCGCACGGTGGTACTTCCCGGGGCCGGGGTGGACTTGGGCATCCGTGGGGAGAAGGGGCCGGGGAAGCCGACGCCGACGCCCTGCAGGGCTCCGTAGTGAACGCTGGCTTCAGCCCCGATGCGTTCGATCAGTTTGAAGCAGCTGTCGATACGCTCCGGCCATGCCGAGTCGGCTTCGTAGAATTCGGCTCCCGAGGCGATGATCTCGTGTGCAGCATCCGAGACGGCGACGCGCACCCGGCGGTGGCCGAAGTCGACGCCCATGAACTGACCGGCGCCCGGGTCGAGTGCGAGACGCTCCGCGGGCCGTCCGCGACCGGCGCGGGCGTCGGCATCCGTGTTCGCGATCGTGATCGCCCCGCGTTCGAGCAGGACATTGGTGATCTCGGAGAGGGTGGTGCGCGAGAGCCCGACCCGGTTGGCGATCTCGCCCCTGGTCAGCGCTCCATCCTCCCGAAGCACCCGCAGAACGCGGTCTTCGTGAGTTTGGCGGATGAGGGTATGCACTCCAGCGGGCTTGAACACATGGCAACGATAAGTAAGTCGAATTATTCCGTCAACAGTCCGACATAATTCGGTTCAAAAAATGTCTGGATCCCTGCAGAATTCGTTCTGGCCCGGAAATTCGCGGATCTCGGATGCTGTCGGCCTCATCAAGCAGCGATTCGCGGGTTATGCGAAGGGTGGCTCTGCCGATTGACACTGCCCGGAGTGGGCGCTGATCGGGCCATTCCGGGCATAGTCTGGGCGCGATTGCGACGGACTCGGAAGGACCCCATGGCGACGAAACGATTCCCCTCGGCCGTGTTCGGACACGGGCAGGAACCCGACGCGCGCTTCAGCCTCGCGAACGAGCGAACCTTCCTGGCCTGGATCCGCACCTCGCTGGCACTGATGGCCGCCGGCGTCGCACTCGAGGCTTTGCAGCTGCCGATCGAGCCGACGCTGCGCCTGGTCTCGGCGTTCCTCTTCCTCGTCCTCGGAGTCGTCGCTCCTGCTCACGCCTGGTTCAGCTGGATCCGCGTCGAACGGGCCCTGCGTGAGAGCAAGCCGCTGCCGGGGCCGGGCTTCTCCGGCGTCCTCGCGGTGGGCGTCATCGTGGGCGGGCTGCTGATCGGCATCGGGCTGCTCCTGTGAGTTCGAGCGAACTCTTCGACGAGGGTCTGCAGCCCGAGCGCACACACCTGGCGTGGCAGCGAACGCTCCTCGCCCTCGGTTTGGGCTGTGCGGTCTCGGCCCGGCTGACGGCGCCGCACCTGGGCGTGCTCGGGGTCGTGGTGTCGCTCGCGGGCCTCGCTGCGGTGGTGCTTGCCTATGTGCTGATCCGGCTCCGCTATCGGCGGGTCACCCAGTCACTGCGGTCGACCCAGACGCTGGCCCTGGTGAGCGCGTGGCCGCTCGCGCTCGTCGCACTCGCCACCGGATGCCTCGGTGTGCTGGCCGCGCTCTTCGTTGTGTTCGGTCTGCCGCTGGTCTGATGCGGCACCTACTCACCGGTTCCGGACGAGATCACCACGTACGCCGGGTGATCTCGTCCGGAAGGAGTGAGTAGATGGCTGCCCGGCCAGCGGGAAGGGTGAAGCGGCAGACACAAGCGCGAAAGCATCAGTTCCGGACGAGGCATCCCGGTGCGCGGGATACTCTCGTCCGGACGTGATGCCCTCGGCACTCCGATCGGCCCGACGGCCTCAGATCAGGAACGAGATCCCGAGCGACGCCAGCACGCCGAACGCGACACCCCAGACAGTGATCGAGATGACCATCCAGAGGATCACGGCGTTCCGCGAGGCCCCGAACGACACCATCGCGGCAGAGGTGAACTGGTTCGGCAGGATCAGCCAGCCGAGCATGCTCACGCCTGCAACGCCGTACTTGTCAAAGCTCTCGCGCAGCCGCTGACGCCTGGGCGTCTCGGGCTTTGGCGCCCTGCCGCTCCTCACCTTCGACCGCACCCCGTGCGCACTGAACACGAAGATGAGCATCGAGAGGATGTTGCCGACGATGGCGGCCGCGATCGCGATCACCGGGTTGATGCCGGACAGAACCCCGATGACCGCACCGAAGTGTGACTCGATGAACGGGATCGCCGCAGCAAGGATGACGCCGACCCATTGCAGCAGGTCGGGAAGTCCGGCGGTGAAGTTCTGAAGCAGGTCGATCATGGGATGCCTTTCGGTCGGGAGCGATGCGATGCGATGCCACCGTGTCGGGTCAGGAGTTGCCGGACCCGGGGTGCTGAATCCATCCTTTCCGGGAGACGAAGGCCGCAGAAGTGTCGCCGCGTCACAGCATCCGCTGTGCTTTCGCACCTCTGACGGTGACAAATGTCACTGCTCTACGCTGGACGACATGTCCACCCGAAACCCCGCGAACAGGCGACCATCGTGACCCGGCAGAGCCCGGCCGGGGCCACCACGATCGACGCACCCCGGCGCGGCGACCAGGGCCGCGGCGTGCAGGCAACCTGGACCTACACGCTTGGCTCGATCCTGTTTATCTTCGTCGTGCTCGACGCGATCCTGATCCTGACCGCGGTGTCGAACTACTCCGCATCGCAGGCCCCGATCGACGCCGTGCTGATCGTGCTGTATCTGGTGTCGGCTGCGCTGCACATCCGGTACTGCTGGTTCCTCCGGGTCGGTCTCGGCGGTGGGATGCCGCGTCTCGGCTGGACGCTCGCACTCCTCACCCCCGCCGTGGCCGCGTGGGTGCTCGGTCTTTTCACCCCGGATGCCGGGCTGTTCGCGGCCCTGCCCCTGTGGATCGCGCTCAATGTCATCGCACCGCTTCTGCCCTCCGGGCAGCGCTGGACTCTCCTCCTCTCCGGGGCGATCGTGGCGGCGGCGCATCCGATTCTCGCCTCGACGCTGTTCGGGCAGACGTTCGACCTCGGCGAGATTTCCCGGGCCTGGCTGCTCGTCACCTACGGAGCGATGCTGCCCGTGATGGTGCTCACCAGCCTCTGGTGGTGGAAGGTCGTCGTCACCCTCGACAGGCATCGGTCCATGGCCGCCGACCTCGCCGTCGCACAGGAGCGGCTGCGATTCGCCTCAGATCTCCACGACATCCAGGGCCACCACCTGCAGGTGATCGCCCTCAAGTCGGAACTGGCCGAACGCATGCTCGCCATCGACCCCGAGTCTGCCCGCGAACACATTCACGAGACCCGGCTGATCGCGAAGCAGGCGCTCGAGGAGACCCGCTCACTGGTGGCCGGCTACCGCGAGGTCGATCTGGCGTCCGAACTCGAGAACGCACGCGAAGTGCTCGCCGCCGCAGGTGCCGACTGCGACCTGACGGTCGGCGCGCTGCCGGCGAATGCGGACGTGGCGCGAACCCTCGCCCTCGTCGTGCGGGAAGCGACCACGAACATCCTGCGCCACAGCGCCGCAACCCGGGCATCGATCCGGCTGGCGTCGAACCCCGACGGCTGCATCCTCGAGATCGACAACAACGGAGCCGTGTCGACGACGGATGGCCCCGGGCACGCCGACAGCAGCGGTCTCGCCGGACTCCGCGACCGGGTTTCGGCGTTGAACGGACAGCTGACGACCGAAGCAGACGGCGACCGGTTCACGCTGCGCGTCTTCGTGCCGTCGAAGGTCAGGGCTGAGGCATGACCGAGTCACAGACGAAGGTCATCCGCCTGCTGATCGCGGATGACGAGCACCTCATCCGCGGGGCGCTGAGGGCCCTGCTCAATCTGGAGCCCGACATCGAGGTCGTCGCGAGCGTCGACAACGGGGTCGCGGCGGTCGAACTCGCCCAGCAGACGAAACCGGATGTCTGCCTGCTCGACCTCGAGATGCCGCAGGCCGACGGCCTCGAGGCTGCGGCGAAGATCCTGTCGACGGTGGCGACGAAGGTCGTGATCGTCACCCGACACGCGCGGCCCGGTGTGTTGCGGCGAGCGCTCGCGGCGCGGGTGTCCGGGTTCGTGCCGAAGTCGACGCCCGCCGAGGACCTGGCCGATGTGATCCGGGACGTCGCCGCGGGCAAGCGCTACATCGATCCGGAGATCGCTGCGACGGCGTTGACCGCCGAACGGTGTCCGCTCACCGACCGCGAGCTGGATGCTCTCCGGTTCAGCCGCTCGACGATGAGCGTGCAGGAGATCGCCGACCGGCTGCACCTCGCGGCCGGAACGGTGCGCAACTACCTGTCGTCGGCGATGACGAAGCTCGATGCCCGGTCACGGCATGAGGCGGCCGAGATCGCGTGGCAGCAGGGCTGGATTTAGGCTCACTCCATCACCGTCCGGACAGGAACCACACCGTCAGCGCCGAGCGAGACGCGACCCCCAACTTGTGCAGCGAATTGGCCACGTGGTTCTCGACTGTGCGTTCTGAGAGGAAAAGCCGCTCGGCGATCGCCCGGTTGCCGAGCCCTTCGGCGACGAGGCCGGCCACTTCCGTCTCGCGTGCGGTGAGCGGATGCCGCGCCGCCCCCTGACCGGACGGCGCCAGACCGAGCCGGTCCAGCTCGGAGCGCGCCTCCGTGGCGTAGTACTCGGAACCCAACCCCTCAGCGAGCGCGAGGGCCGTCGCGAAGTGCCCGCGCGCGGCATCCGTCTCGGAACGAAGAACCGCGAGCTGCCCGAGAGCGAGGGCAACCGGACCCGCTGACGGTGTCTGCGCGTTCGCGGCAGCCTGCATCCGTTCGAACGGGAGCAGGTCGTCGTACAGTTCGGCGGCGGCCTCCCGGTCCCCGAGGTAGACGCAGACGCGGCTGTGGCCGACCGCGCCGATCAGCCATTCGAGGCTATGCCGGGGAAACTCCGCCAAGTGAGGGCGGATCTCCTTCCACAGCGCCTCGACCTCGACGTGCCGGTCCTGGGCGGCCAGAATCCCCGCCAGCCAGCCGCGGGCGAAGTAGGGTGCGTCTTCAAGCACCAGTCGCACAGAGGACTCGGCCTCGTCGAGGCCTCTGCCGGTGCGCAGGGCGATGTCGCTCGTCATGATGAGGTGCATCCAGTACCCGCTGGCGTCGCCCGCGACCTCAGTGATCCGGAGGGCATCGTCGGCGCGCTCCCGAGCCTGGACGAAACGTCCCTCCATGTGCAGAAGCACCGCTTGTACGAGCGTCAGCCGCCAGATCCACAGCGGTTCGCGCATCCGCGTGACGACCGCGGTCAGCACTCCCAGTTCGGCGGTCAGGTCGACGAGGTTCCCCTGCTGGAGCAGGGCGTCGATGCGCCAGAGCAGGCCCCAGGCGAGGTAGTCGTCGACGCCGTGCGACCGGCCGAGTTCCATCGCCCGGTCGGCGATGGCGAGCCGGTCGTCGACGTACCCCACCCACACCTGCTGGACCTGCAGTGCATTCAGGGTGAGAAATGCGCCGTCTGGGTCGCCGGTCGCGGCATCCGGCAGCGCGTTCTCGATGGCGAAGTATCGAGTGCTCACCCACGGGCTTCCGGTCACGGCGAGCTGGGCACGTACCCGAGCCGTCCGCGTCGGATCGCTGTCGCCGAGCAGGGCGAGGGTTTCGATACAGAGGTCATGGATCTCGGCCAGCAAGGCAAGGTCGCCGACCCCGCGCAGCACGACGGCGGCGTCCGCCATCGCGGCAGCATCCGCATGCGCTCGGGCGAGATCGGCTACCACGGTGCAGCTGCGCCAGGCGTCGACAGTGCGTCCTGCACGGGCCTGGCTGCGGGCCAGTTCGAGCAGCAGCTCCGTGCTCGGGCTGCCGCCGGCCGCGTTATGCAGTGCGACGGCGCGTTCCCACAGGCCGGTGGCGTCGGCGTGGGCGCGCCGCGCGGTCGCTTCGCGTGCTGCACGAAGCGTCGCCTCCGAGGGGGCCGGTGTGTTGTCGGACGATGCCGTCACGCCCTCATCGTATGGGTGGCACCGACCGCGGAACTAGGTGTCGGGTCGAGTGTTTGCACGGATGCCGACGGGCAGGCACGCGAGCATCCTGAAGCGATCACACAACAGAAGGAGGCAGATCATGGTTGCCGTATCGGAGACACTCACCCGACGCCGCAGTCGGCAGATTCAGGTCTGGGGCGCGATCGGGTTCTGGGGCGGGATCGCCGGAGCATTATCGGCGGCCCTCCTGATCTTCTATCCGCCTGAGGTGCCACTGGAGCGCTTCAGCTATCCGTTCCGGGGCGTGGGGTTCACCATCGCACAGCTTTTCTTCGCCCTCCAGCACGTGACGATGGTGCTGGTGGTCGTCGGACTGCTGCGCACCACGGCAGGCCGGTCCCGTCTGGCGGTCGGCGGCCTGGTCGCCGCCATAATCGGGCTCGTCCTCATGTCGATCCTCGAGGTCATCGTGATCGCGGGGGCAGACGCCGTCGTAGGCGATCCGCTCTATGACACGATGTCGTCGCTCTATGGCATCCCGACCATACTCACCGCGGTCGGCCTCGTGGTCGGCGGCATCGGCATCCTGCGGGCCGGAGTCTGGCGTGATCGGGGCCGCGTGCTTCCGCTGATCATCGGCGCCTATGTGTTCGTCGTGCTGCTCCCTGCGCTGTTCGGTCCGAACTGGCTGGGTCGCGTCGCGATTGGGATCTGGTGCCTGCTGTTCGCGCTGCAGGGCTGGATCCTCTGGCGCGGCACGCTGTCTCGAACGGCGGTCGAATCATGAACACGCGGCCCCTGAATCCGATCCTGCTCGGGGCGGTCGGCGGGTTGGCGTGGTCTGCTGGCCTGCGCGGCTTCATGGTCGAGGTCGCCGGGGCCGAATCGCAGTTCAGTTGGTTACGAACATTCGGTGGCATTCTGATCCCGAGCACGGTCGCCGGTGGTCTGATCGGTTGGGCCGAGGTGCGGCGTCGGGCTGGTCGGCCGGTTCGGGCAGTGATTCTGGCGCCACTCCTCCCGTCGGTTGTCACGTTGGCGTTTCCAGGGCAACTCGCGTCGGTGGTCACGACGGGGCAGGGCACCGCCGGCCCTGCCGTGGCGTTGATCGGGATGGCCGGCGGCTACGCACTCTCACCCGGGGGCCGGATGTGGGCGCGGGTCGCGTGTGGGGCCGTCGCCTTGTCGATCCTGCCGCTGTGGGCGGCGTTCTCGACGCAGATCGGAGAGACGCCCGCGGTCACGACCCCGCGGGGCGCCTGGACGGCGCTGCTCCTCTGGTCTCTGCTCGGGGTGCTGGCGTTTGCGTGCACCGTCCCGTTGCGCCAGGTTGATGCTGCGGAAGGGGCGGCGGGGGCGGGCGCCGTCGGAGTAGCGGCCGAGCCTGCGCACGTCGAGGTGGCTCCTGCTCGCGTGTTGCGGATGCACTCACGCCGCGCACCTGGCGACCGCCTCAGCGAGTAATGAGTACGTCCTCAGCGAGATTGCCCCACGGCATCCGTCACCGTCGTCCGGATCCGATACAGACTCGACGACGCCGTGAGGTACAGCTCGGTGCCGTCCGGTCCGCCGAAGCACACGTTCGACACGACCTCGGGCACCGGCAGGGTGAGCAACAGCGTGCCGTCCGGCGCGAACACCTGCACGGCCTCCCCCGACGACGTCCACACCCGGCCGGCCTTGTCGACGCGCAGACCATCGGCGGTTCCGGCGGACTCGACGAAGAGGCGCCCCTCCCCCGTGTCGGCGCCGTACACGCTGATGTGCCCCGCGTCACCCTCAAGTCCGGTGTCGGTGACGTAGAGCAACGTCTCATCGGGCGAGAACGCCAGACCGTTCGGGTGCACGAGGTCGGTGACTACCGGGGTCGCGACACCTGTGCTGGGATCGAGGCGGAAGACGAAGCATCCGCCGTACTCTTCGACACCCGGGTGGCCCTCGCGGCCGCTCTCCTGGATCCCATAGGGCGGGTCGGTGAACCAGATCACCCCGTCGGATGCCACGACGACGTCGTTCGGGGAGTTGAACCGTCCGCCTTCCCAACGGTCCACAAGCACCTCGACCTCGCCGTCCACTTCGCGTTCGACCGCCCGACGACCGTGGCTGCACTGCACGACGCGTCCTTCGAGGTCGAGAATGCGTCCGTTGGTGTACTCGACGTCGTCCCGGTGCACCCGCGTCTCGCCGCTCGCCCGGTCGAACTCGAGGATGCAGTTGTTCGGGATGTCGCTGAAGCGCACCGACCGCGAGTCCGGCAGCCACACCGGACCCTCGAGCCATTCGCCGCCGGTCCAGAGCTTCTCGAGCTCGCCGGAGATCAGGCCGTGGTTGTCGGAGGACGTGTCGTTCGCAGGAGCCGTCATGGGATCACGGTAGCAATAGCCTGCCGAGTCCGTGCCCGCCGTCGGTGATCGAGCTCGTCGAAATCCCGGCCAGCACGGACACGGAGGAGGGACCTACTCACCCGTTCCGGACGTACTCACCCGGCGTACCTGGTGAGTAGGTCCGGAAGTGGTGAGTAGATGGCGCGGCGCCACCCGGATGCCAAAAAGGGTCGCTGTTCTCGCGAAACAGCGACCCTTTATGGCACAGCAGCGAGCGACCTACGCGGCAGGCGCCGGGATCGTCGCCGTGTCGATGACGAAGCGGTAGCGCACGTCACTCTTGACGACGCGCTCGTACGCCTCGTCGACCTGGTCGGCACTGATCACCTCGACGTCGGCACCGAGACCGTGCTCGGCGCAGAAGTCGAGCATTTCCTGGGTCTCGCGGATGCCGCCGATGTTGGATCCGGCGAGGCTGCGGCGTCCGCCGGTGAGCGAGAAGACGCCGAACGTCTGCGGCTTCTCGGGCAGTCCGACGAAGACCATCGACCCGTTGAGGGTGAGCATCGACAGGTACTTGTCGATCGGCAGGTCGGCGGAGACCGTGTTGATGATGAGGTCGAAGCGCTTGCGGTTCTTCTTGAAGGTGTCCGGGTCCGACGTGGCGAAGTAGTCGGTCGCACCGAGGCGCATGCCGTCTTGCTGCTTCGACAGGGTCTGGCTGAGCACGGTCACCTCGGCGCCGAGCGCGGCGGCGATCTTGACGCCCATGTGGCCGAGGCCACCCATGCCGACGATCGCGACCTTCTTGCCCGGGCCTGCACCCCAGTGCTTGAGCGGGGAGTAGGTGGTGATACCTGCGCAGAGCAGCGGTGCGGCGACGTCGAGGCCGATGCCCTCGGGGATGCTCAGCACGTAGTTCTCGTTCGCGACGATCGAGGTGCTGTAGCCCCCGTAGGTCTCCTCACCGGAGTACTCACGCCCGTTGTAAGTGGCGACGTTGCCCTTGAGGCAGAACTGCTCCTCGCCGGCGAGGCAGTTCTCGCACTCGCGACAGGAGTCGACGAAGCATCCGATGCCGACGCGGTCGCCGACCTTGTGCTTGGTGACATCCGAGCCGACGGCACTGACGATGCCGGCGATCTCGTGGCCGGGCACCATCGGGAAGATGGCTGCACCCCACTCTTCACGCGCCTGGTGGATGTCGGAGTGGCAGATGCCTGCGTAGGCGATGTCGATCTGCACGTCGTTGGAGCCGACGTCGCGACGTTCGATGGTGGAGCGCTCGAAGGCTGCTCCGGCGGATGCTGTGACGAGGGCGGGCACGGTGGTGGTCAAGGATTACCTCCGGAAGTGGGTGGGGCGGCCGCGTCTGCGCGGCTGCAGTTAACGCTACAGCGCCCTCCCGCTTCGAAGAGGACCCTTGCACCTCTCCGCCGATCGAGTGTCCGCACAGCACTGTGCCCCGGTGGTCACCGACCACCGGGGCACAGACCGGTGTTCTTACTCGAACAGGCGCGGAGCGAAGTCGATCAGGTTCTTCTGCCAGACATCCCATCCGTGCGGGCCGACGGTGACGCCGTTGAACTCGTACTCGACACCCAGCCCATCAAGAGTCTTCATCATCGCCAACACGTTGGGATAGGTGAAGTCCGTGATGTCACCGGTGTAGAGACGCACGAGGTCAGTCTCCGCATTGACTTTCGCCACATCAATGTTCGGCGGAACGCCGAACAGGAACCCGGCGAATGCACCCACCTGTGAGAACTCGCCAGGGTTGCTGAGCAGCAGGCTCATCGTCCGCTGTCCTCCGAGCGAGAGCCCCGCGATCGCGCGCTGGTCGGGGTCGTCACTGACGTGATAGGCCCCCTCCACCGCCGGCAGAACGTTGCCGAGAAGCTCTGACGGGTAATTGTTCACGTTGCCGTTCGGCATCACGACGACCATCGGATCGATGGAACCATCGAGGGTGAGGTTGTCGAGGATCTGTTTCGCACGACCGACCTCGACCCAGTCGGTCCACGTCTGTCCGCCTCCGTGGTTCAGAACGAAGAGCGGATACGCTTCCGCGCGGTCCGCGTCGTATCCCGGCGGTGTCCACACATAGGCGCTGCGCTGCTGCTGCGCGACGGTGCTCTGGTAGGTGAGAACGTCGAGCTCTCCCCCCTGCCCCTCGGCGACGTCGGCGAGGAGTCGCGACTCCTCACCAGACACGAAGAAGGTGCTCCAGGTCGGCTCGGTCGTCACCTTCGTCGGGTTCGAGGTGTCCTTCACCGAGACGCCGTCGACGATGAACTTGTAGTAGTACGACCACGGATCCAGCGGCCCGACGGTCGCTCGCCAGCGGTCACCCACCTTGCTCGCTTCGACGCGCAGCCAGCTGCCGCCAGGGCCCCAGTTCGCCCACACCGACACGTATTTGGCGTCGGCGAACTCGGTGCCCGTCTCGAAGGTGACGAATCCGTCGTCTGTGACCCACGGGGTCGGCGTTGTGCCTGCGGCGGGAAGCACGAACGGCTTCTCGATGTCGACGTGGCCCTCACTGAAGCCGGCGTCACCGGTCTTCTTCCCATGGAACAGCCGCGGCGCGAAGTCGATCAGGTTCTCCTGCCAGGCGTTCCAGTTGTGACCGGCATCCGGGTTGGCGCCATCGAACTGGTACTCGAGACCGAGAGTGTCGAACTTCTGCATCGATGCGAATACGTCGTTGTAAGCGATATCCGTCTGATTCCCCACGTACAGGCGGAACAGTTCGGTCTGCTTGTTGATCTTCTTGACCGGGATGTCGGCGAGGTCGCCGAAACGTCCCGCTCCGAAGGTGCCGACGTACGCGAACATTCCCGGATGCTTCGTCAGCACCTCGAAGGTCTGGCCACCACCCATGGACAGTCCGGCGAGCGCTCGGTCCTTCTTCGCCTTCGACACGTTGTACGCATCGTCGACGGCCGGCATCAGGTTATCGACGAGCTCGCTCGAGAAGTCTGGAACATTGCCGTTGCCCATCACGACGACCATGTCTGCGAGTTCTCCGGAGAGCGACAGGTTGTCGAGGATCTGCTCGGCTCGGCCGACTTCGATCCAGTCGCGGTAGCTCTGACCACCGCCGTGCTGCAGGTACAGCACCGGGTACGGCTTGCCCCGCTCCCGATAGCCGGGCGGAGTCCAGACGAGCGCGGATCGCTCTTCTCCCGCGACGGCACTGTCATAGGTGAGCGTGTCGATAGAACCCGCGGCTTGCGGCGCATCCGCCAGCAGATTCGCGGACTCACCGGGAACGAAGAACGTGCTCCATTCCGGTTCGGACGCGACCGACGTCGGATTTGTCGGGTCCTTGAACGTCTTCGAGTCGTCACCTGTCACCTGGTAGTAGTACAGCCCGGGCTCGAGTGGCCCGAGGGTTCCGGCCCAGTTGGACCCACTCCGGGACAGGCCGTACTGGGCCCAGTTGGCTGAGGCGCCGAAGTTGCCCTCGATCACCAGGTTGGACACCGGTCCGACCGCCGCTTCGACGTCGGCGTTCGGCACCGCAAACCGGACGTATCCGTCGTCGAGCTGGGTGACCCACGGATCTGCCGCGACCGCGGGCTGGCTCACGACCAGGACGCTTGCCGCGACAGCGATCCCGGTGGCAAGGCCGGCGAAACGACGCCATCGCGACGATCGGCGGGGTCGATGTTCAAGAGCAGTGATCTCCATGAATTCTGTTCCTTTTCCTTTCGCCCCACCCTCTGGCGGGGCGTCACACAGTCGTCTCCGCCCGGGACAGGACCCTGCGGCAGAAGGCTGGAAAGGCTACGAAATCGAAAACTCGGGTAATTTACCACGTCGTAAATTCCATCCGGGACTCATGCTTCCGGCATCCGGGAGGCTTGTCAAGCAAAACCTGAGCGGCGCCTGGTTTGTGACGCGGACTCCGCAGACCGCCCTGCACCGCTGGCGCCGGCGTGCCCCGTGTCGTATATATTGACCCTGAGCGCGACAACGGATGGAGCCACGATGAGATCGACCATGCGCGACGTCGCGCAGGTAGCCGGGGTCTCAGCGAAAACGGTTTCCAACGTCATCAACGACCATCCGCACGTCCGGTCACACATTCGGGAACGCGTCCGCAAAGCGATAGTCGAGCTGGACTACCGGCCCAATCAGTCCGCGCGCGGCCTGCGCTACGGCAAGACCGGCGTGATCGGCCTCGCCGTCCCTTCGCTGCGCGAGAACTACTTCGCCGAACTGGCCGACTCCGTGATCCGCGCCGCTGAGAAGCGGGGGCTCAACGTTCTCATCGGCCAGACGAACGGCGATCGCGCCAACGAACTCGACGCGATCAGGGGCCTCCGCCTGCAGGGTACTGACGGGTTGCTGCTCAGCCCGCAAGGCCTGGCGCAGCGAGACGTCGACGCGCTGAACGTTCCGCTGCCACTGGTGTTGCTCGGCGAGCGGATCTTCGGTGGCCCGACCGATCACGTCACCATGCACAACGTCACGTCCGCGCAGGCGGCGGTCGAGCACCTCCTCGAGCGCGGTCGAACCCGCATCGCGATCATCGGCGCGCCAGACCCCGGCGATACCGATCCGAGCTCAGCGTCGCTCAGGCTTCAGGGATACCGCAAAGCTCTCGAGGCCGCGGGAATCCCAGAAGCGCGCGAGCTCATCTGCGTGACCGGTCACTGGAGTCGCGAGGCCGGCGCGGTCGCCGTCCGCCGTCTCGTCGACGACGGGGTCTCGTTCGACGGCGTGTTCGCTCTCAACGACAGCCTCGCCCTCGGTGCCCTCCGAGCGTTGGGCGAGGCGGGCATCCGGGTGCCGGAGCAGGTTGCGGCCATCGGCTTCGACAACATCGACGAAGCCCGCTTCTCGGTGCCGTCGCTGTCGAGCGTCGACCCTGGGCGGGATTCCATCGCCGAGATGGCGGTGCAGATGCTCGTCGAACGGGTTCGCGAGAAGGGCGACCCGCGCGCGCCCCGGCTCAGCAAACCGGAATTCCGCATCGTGACACGAGAGTCCTCGGGGCCCGCACCCTCTTAGGTCTCATCCAAGCGCCACCGCCGTCCACGAGACGGCTGGCAACGTCACCGTGAGGATGCCGTTCTCCAGCGACGCGGTGTCATTCGGCTTCAATCGCACCCGGTCTGGCGCCTCCTTCGTGTTGGTCGCGTACACGTCGTCGTCCGACATCATCTGCGTCTCGAGGATCGACTTCTCCCCCAGCCCGGCCAGGTTGACCGTGACCGTGATCGAGTCGGTGAGTGACCGGTTGACGAGGAAGACGGCGGCGCGTCCGGTCTCTTCGTCGTGCGTTGCGCCGGCGTCCACGAGCGGCACCGTGCCGAGCTCGGCGGACTCGTACTGCTCGGAGTGCACGCGAACGTCGAGGGCGACGCCGACCGCCAGCCGCGACGTGACGGCGAACGGGAAGTAGGTGGTCTGTCGCCAGGCCGGCCCGCCCGGTTCGGTGGTGATCGGAGCGATGACATTCACGAGGATCGCCATCGCCGCCGAAGTCACCCGGTCGGCGTGCCGGAGAAGCGAGATGAGGAGACCGCCGACGACAACGGCATCCGCAACCGAATACACGTCCTCGGCGAGCCGCGGCGCCTCCGGCCAGTCGTCGCCCTCGATCTCATCGGTGCGGTAGAACCGGTCGACCTGCCGCGGAAAGCTCCGCAGGTTCTCGCCGAGGTACCAGACGTTCCACTCATCGAACGAGATGTTGAGGGTCTTGTCGCTGCGCTTTACGGCCTTCACGTGGTCGGCGGTCGCGATCACGACGTCGAGGTAGCGGTCCATCTTGACCGGCGAAGCGAGGAACGAACCGAGGTCGCCGTTCTTCTCCTGGTAGTACCCGTGGCACGAGATGTAGTCGACATCGTCGTAGGTGTGCTCGAGCACTTCACGGTCCCACATGGGGAACGTCGGCATGGTCGGATGCGACGATCCGGATGCCACGAGCTCCACTCTCGGATCCAGCTGGCGCAGCGCCTTCGCGGTGCGTGAGGTCTTCTTGCCATAGTCCGCGGCTGAGGAGTGCCCGAGCTGCCATGGCCCGTCCATCTCGTTGCCGAGGTACCACATCGAGATCCCGAACGGCTCGGTCCGACCGTTCGCGATCCGCTCGTCGGACAGCGTGGTGTTCTTCGCGATGTTCGCGTACTCGACCACATCGAGAGCGTCCCTCGTGTCTGCGGTGCCCAGGTTCACCGCGTACATGAGCTCACCGCCGACCTTCTCGACCCACGAGGCGAACTCGTGCAAGCCCACCTCGTTCGTCTCGCTCGACCGCCAGGCCAGGCTCAGCCGGCGCGGTCGATCTTCCTTCGGCCCGATGCTGTCGCGCCACTGGAACCCTGAGACGAAGTTGCCGCCGGGGTAGCGGATGCCCGTGACGCCCATCTCCCGCACCAGCTCGATGACGTCCTGCCGAAAACCGTCGGCATCCGCCGTGGGGTGGCCGGGCTCGTAGATCCCGGTGTAGACAGCGCGGCCCATGTGTTCGACGAAGGTGCCGAACAGGCGGCGGTTGATCGGACCGATGACGAAACCGGGATCGACGGTCACGCGGGCGTTGGACATACTTCTCCTTAATGCATGGCGAGGGTCGGCACGAGCCGGCGCTGAAACGCCGGGACGACGACTACTTGAGGCTGCCCATCGACAGGCCGCCCTGCCAGTACTTCTGCAGCAGAAGGAACGCGATGATGAGCGGGATCACCGAGACGAGCGAGCCGCTTGTCACGAGGTTCCAGACGAGGCCGCCGGCGGTGGCGGAGTTCGACTGCACCTGCCAGTTGTTGAGACCGACGGTGACGGGCAGGAGGGTCTGGTCCGAGATCATGGCCAGCGGCAGGAAGTAGTTGTTCCAGCCACCGACGACGGAGAGAAGCAGCACTGTCACGATCGCCGGCCGCATCAGCGGCAGGGCGATGGTGGCGAAGGTGCGGAACTCTCCTGAACCGTCGACGCGTGCGGCGTCCAGCAGCTCGTCGGGGATCGCATCCTGAATATAGACACGCATGAGGTACACCCCGAACGGGCTGAGCAGCGACGGCAGGATGACCGCCCAGACGGTGTTGGTGAGCCCGAGGTTGTTGAACAGCACGTATGTCGGGATCACGAGAGCCGTCATGGGAACCATGACCGACGCCAGCAGCACCATGAAGGTGACTGTGCGGCCACGGAAGCGGTACTTCGCGAACGCATACCCGGCGAGTACGGCGAGGATCGTTGCACCGACTCCTCCGGCGAAGGCATAGAGGAACGAGTTCGCCATCCACTGCAGATAGATACCGCTGTTGTATGTGGCCAGCTGCGCGATGTTGTCGAACAGGGCGAAGTTCTGGTCGAACCACAACGGTCCGCCTGTGCCAGTGAACAGGCCCTGAGTGGTCTTGGTAGCGGCCACGATCAGCCACCAGATCGGCAGCAGGAAGTAGACGGCGGCGATCGCGAGGATCAGGTGCATCCCGACCGATTTGCGCTCCCCTGGCTTCGGGGTGGCGCGCTTTTTGCGCCGGCCGGAGGAGGTGATGGCGTTGTCGACGAGAGGGACGGGCGAAACAGTCATCAGCGGAGTCCACTCTTTTTGCGGGTGGCGATCAGGAAAATGATCGAGGTGAGGAAGACCAGCAGTCCGAGCGCGAAGGAGATGGCCGACGCATAGTTGAACTGCTGATACGAGAACGCCAGGTTGTAGGCGTACAGGTTGGGTGTGTACGCGGCGTCGATGGCGTTGCCGGCAAGCGGTGCGAGGACTTGCGGTTCGGTGAAGAACTGCAGCGTGCCGATCAGGGAGAACACGATCGTCAGAACGAGCGACGAGGCCACGATCGGGACCTTGATGTGCAGGGCCGTCTGCAGTTTGGTCGCTCCGTCGATCCGGGCCGCTTCATAGATCGATGGGTCGATGGACTGGAGTGACGCGTAGATGATGATCATGTAGTAACCGGTCCACTGCCAGGTGACGATGTTGGTCAGCGACCAGAAGATCGAATCCCGGCTGAGCAGGTCCGGTGCCTGAGTGTTGAGGAACTCGAACAGCGTCACGAGTGGGCCGAACGACGGGCTGTAGAGGAATCCCCACATGAGGGCGCCGATGACACCGGGAATCGCGTACGGCACGAAGATGAGCAGCCGCGTGAAGCGGGAGAATCGCGTGCGCACGTCGTCGAGGATCAGCGCGAAGATCAGCGCGAGACCGATCTGGAGCGGAACGAACACGATCGCGAATCCGGCGACCCGCACCATCCCGGAGAGGAATCGTTCATCGTTGAACGCCCGGACATAGTTGGCGAGCCCTGAGAACTGTTCGCCGCCGGCGAGGGTGTTCGTGTGCAGGCTCATCCAGAAGGCGTATGCCAGCGGAAGCACCAGGAACACGAGAAAGATGACCGCGAACGGAGCAAGGAAGACCCAGCCGAATCGCGCGTGTTTCCGATCGAGACTGGTCCCGCGCTTGCGCGCGGCCGGGGGCCTGACAGGCTCGGTGAGCTGAGGGGTGGTCGACATGTGTCACTTCCTTGAGACGCAGATGGAACTACTGTGCGGGCGGAGCTGCTGCCCCGCCCGCACAGGCCGAACTTAGTTCAGGGTGAATCCCTGTTCGGTGGCGTAGGTCTCCAGCGACTCCTGGAGCGCATCCATCGCCTCGGATGCGGTCGAATTGCCTTCGATCGCCTCCGAGAGGAGACGCTGCATCTCGTCGTAGTAGAACTGCGTGAACGGTGAGAACATCACGCCCTCGTAGTCGAGAGCCGACTGCACGAAGAACTCTCCGTTGAACTTCTGGTTGCCGAAGAATTCGTACTCGAGGTCCTTGAAGTAGTCCGACTCGATCATCTCGGGCATGGCCAGGAAGAGTCCACCCTCTTCAACTCCGAGCTTCTGTCGCTCCTCGGTGTTGTAGAGCTCTGCAGCAACCTTCGTCGCGAGCGCCGCGTCGCTTGCCTGTGTCGTCACAGCGAGCGTGCTGCCTCCCCAGTTCACCTGAACAGGGTTGGCCGCATCCCACTGCGGGATCGGGGCTGCGCGCCAGACGGCACCTTCTTCGGGGTCCTCGAAGTCCGGGATGTGAGCGTTGTACCAGACCGGGTAGATCGCGGTCGCGTACTTGCCGCCACCGAGTCCGGTGCTGAACTCGGGGGTCCATGCCTGATCGGTTCCGACGAGGCCTCGCTCGACCAGGTCGATCCAGTACTCGAAGACCTTCTTGCTCGCGTCGTCGTTGTGGTTGATCGTGATCTCGGACTGCTTGCCGTTGTCGAACTCGAACGGAACCGCTCCGGCCTGGTCGAGGAACGCGTAGTGCTGTCCCTGTCCGTTCGGCGCGAAGTTGCCGATCTGAACGTCTCCACCAGTAGCCGTGTTCAGCTGCTCGGCGGCTGCCGCGTACTCATCCCAGGTGGTGGGGATCGCGATGCCGTTCTCTTCGAAGATGTCAGCGCGGTACCACATGCCGACGGGTCCGAGGTCGACCGGTACGGCGTAGACGCCGTCGCCGCTCGAGACGTCGCGCCAGGCGCCTTCGGTGAAGTTGTCCTTGTACTCCTCGATGCCGTGCTCGGTCATGTCGACGAGCCCGCCCTGGATGAGGAAGCTGTTCAGCCAGTCGTACTCGATCTGGACGATGTCGGGCGCGCCTGACTTCGACTGGAGCGAGGTGGAGAGCTTGGTGTACTGGTCGCCACCCTGGCCGGCGTTCGACCAGCAGATCTGCACGTCGTCGTTGGTCTCGTTGAAGTTGTCGACGGTCTGCTCCGTGTCGGGGAGCCAGCCCCAGTACGTGACGACCGGAACGTCCTTCACCTTGACCTCGTTGGCGCAGTTGGTCTTGCTGGCGCCGGCGTTTCCGCCGCCACCACCTCCGCTACCATTGCCGGCGGTGCACCCGACGAGGGCTGCGGCGAGCGCCGTGGTCATGCCTGCTGCGAGCAGGGCTTTCTTGTTGGTCATGTGATTGCTGGTCCTTTCGCGGTGCAAAGACACCGTTGTCGGCGGCACGGGGATGCCACTGTTGCTGCGAGAGAAAAACGCGTTCGGCTTACGGAAAGCTGTCGGGTTAGGTGCGGTTTACCACGTTGAAAGCTTTTCGTAAAACAAATGCAGGCTCAGCGTATGCGGCAGAATTTGTTTTGTCTATAGCTAAATTCGGATCACTCCGATTTGCGGCGAGCGCTGCAGTTCCTTTCGAGCGCTGCAGTTGCAGCTGTAGCGCTCGACAGCATGTGTAGCGCTCGCGTGAATCGCTTCCCCGCCGGCAGCCCTCCCCCGCCCCGCTGATCGAGTAACGACGAAGGGGCGTATCGAGGTATGGTCCCGCTCAAGCCGCGGGCAGACCCCACGCAGTAACCGACACCGTCCCGCCGGTGATGTCGGTCTCCACCTGCACCATCTGCCGCTCGGCCCCGTGATACCCGGCGACGTAGAGCCACCCAGCGGCATCCCCTCGAGGCATCGCACTCCAGGTGAGGGTCGCGACGACTTCCGCTCCGGGCTGCAACTCGATCCGGGTCACCCCCGGGTCGTCGCCGAGCATCCCGCCGCCGTGATCGACGTCCACATCGATGGCGCTGGACACGGCGTTGCTGAACGCGACATCCGGATAGCTCTCGAACACGCACGCCGCATCGCTGACGTTCTGCGCACGGATGACCATTCCGCGACTGCCGGCGGCAGCATCCGGGGTGCCGGCTGTCATCGCGAGCTGTCCGCTCGTGCACCACAGCGGGTCGACCTGCCAGTCGCCGGGCGCCACGAGCGGCACAGGGGTGCCGGTCGGGATCGGCGCCGGAGCTGGTTCCGCCGGGATCTGGGCCTGGACGGCGGCATGGGCCTTCGGGGCCGCGACGCTCAGCCCGACACCCGCGAGCAGGAAGACGAGCGCCGCCGGGACGGCGATCACGCTGCGCCGGAAAGCGCGCTGATCGGACCGACCGACTCCGTCGAGGGCGATCGCGACCAGCGCGGGGATCCAGCCGAAGACGAGCCCCCACTGGGCGGCCCCGGCCAGACGTTCGGAGGCAAGGCCAAACGGAGTTTGCCGTGTGACGACGGCAACGCCGAGTTCGACGATCACCGGAATCGCAACCACCAGGAATCCGGATGCCACGGCGCACAGCCAGTAGGCGGCGAACGCGGTCGCGGTGTTCCCGGCGACCTGTGGCTGTCCGCTGTAGGGGGCGACCCCGGCGGGCGCGTCCCCCGCGACCAGCGGCTGCCGGCGTACCAGGGCGAGGAGGGCGGCGTAGATGGCGGCGAGCGCGAGCATCGACAGCGCGATCATGGTGAACGCCCAGAGTGGGGGTGCGGTCAGCTCCTGAACCGGGACCGTCTCCGGGGCAACGATCGAGAGGACGTGCCGCACCGGACCCGACAGCGTCTGCCGGCCGAGCAGTTCGAGGCCTCCGCTGACCAGCCACAACACGGCGGCGACGAGGGCGGGCACGACAGCTCGAATCAGGCGCATCCCGCCAGCGTATCGATGGCGCCGGTCTCGAGGGGATCACTTCCGGACGAGAGTCCCCGGCGCACCTGATCCTCTCGTCCGGAACTGATGTCTTCGCCCTCCGACGACGATCGCCCCACCATCGGTGCGACGAGACCGACCTACAGCGCAGCAATACTCCAAGTAGCAAAGGTGACCCCGTCCGGCTGGAGCAGGAGCAGGTCCACACCCGAGTTGAACGCATCGGGCGGGCGAATGGATCTGCGTTTCCATAACGCCCACTGTGGCACCCGTTGAGGTAGTTCCTGACCTCTATTCAGGGAAATGACTACGCGATGCGCGTTTACCGAGCGTCACACATTCAGGTCGTAGACCAGAACCTCGGCCGCCCACTTGCCGATCATTTCTTTCACCGGTTCGTGCTCAGGGTGAGGCAGGTACTCATCCCGCGCCGTCTCGCTCGCAAAGGTGATCGCCAATGACCACTCGAAACCGTGTTCCATGCCCTCGGGGCTGGAGCTTGGTCCGGAACCGATGCTGAGGATCCCTGGAATCCGTTCGGGCAGCGCGTTAACCGCACTGGTCAGCCGATCAAGGTCGTCCTTTGCCAGAGGCGAGTTCCAGCGGACGAGCACCATATGCAGAACATTCGAAGTTGTCATGGAGCAATACTGCCCTCAAGTGGGGATTCAGCTTCAGTGCGTTGAACGGCGGTCAGCAGTCGAGGCGTACCGTCCGTGTTCCGGCCGAGCCACCCGTGAAGGATGAGCACGAGAGCAGTCCCAGAGAGCAGACCGTCGGCGATGCCCGCTGGCAACAGGAGGATCATGAGCACGAGAGTGACGACGCAGTTGATGAGGGACAGCACGAGGCCCCATAACCGGTTCCTCCAGAGCGCCACGGCACCGATCACGCGAAGCGCTGCGAACACCCCACTCATTGCCATCATGAGGTACAGGTTGTCCTGCAGGTAGGGGAGCGCGAAGATGTCCGCCCGCTCGGTGATGACCCCTTGTGGGATGCCGCACATCAACAGGATGACCACACCGACAACGACGAGGCCCTCCATGAGAACACCCTGCGCCAGCAGTAGTCCAGACGCCCAACGCAGTTCGCGGTTTGCCCGCGATCGATTCCCCATGTCGCAAACGTAGCGCAGGCGGAAGAACAACGAGATCGACCTACGCGAGGCCTCCGCTTGGCATCGCCGACTCAGCTCGAGCTCAACTGGCGGCGTCCTCGAGCACTGGCTCCGCCGGAGTCGGGCTGACGTCACGCTGCGGCAGGAACAGCCCTCCGACGAACACGCCGACGAGGATCAGTCCCCAGATGACCGCGGCGGCCCCACCACCGACGAGGAACGGGAAGTTCCACACCGAGATGGCGAGCACACAGAGCAGACCGATACCGCCGAGGAGCGACGCGACGGTAACCCCGCGCGACGGCGCTTCGCCCGCCTTCCCGCGGTGCTTCGCGGCAAAGGCGAGGACGGCGAAGCTGGTCAGCGCCATCATCCAGATGACGCCGACAGCGCCGGCACCCGAGTACCAGGTGTAGATCTGGAGTACCGGGTCGAGCTGGGCGAGGGCAGATCCGATGACCACTACGGATGTGATCGCGCTGACCCACAGCGACGCCCGCGACGGTGCGCGGTGTTTGGGGTGTACATCCGCAAGTTTTTGCGGAAGCACGCCGCGCTGGCCGAGGGTGAACAGGTAGCGGGTGACGATGTTGTGGAAGGCCAGCATGCACGCGAACATGCTCGTCACGACGAGCACCTGAACGATGTCGGCGGCGATCGGGGCGATCACCTCGCCGGCCAGCCCCACGACGACACTGTCCGGGTTCGCGGACGCGGCGGCGACAGCGTCCGTTCCGCCGAGTCCGGCGATGACGAGCCACGACGAGACGAAGTAGAGCAGACCGACGGAGATGACCGCGATGTAGGTGGCCCGCGGCACGGTCCTCTCCGGGTCGCGGGCTTCGTTGCGGAACACAGCCGTGGCTTCGAAGCCGAAGAATCCGAGGAACGCGAAGAGCAGTCCGAGGCCGGGAGCGCCAGACAGCGCTTCGGCGGGGCTGAACGGGGTGGTCGTGAGCTCGCGTCCCGAGAACAGAACGCCGAGGTCAATCGCGATCACGGCGACGACTTCAAGCACGAGCACGATGCCCAGGACCTTCGCCGACAGGTCGATGCTGCGGTAGCCGAGGAGCCCGACGATGAGAAGCATGACCGCGGAGATCAGCCACCAGGGCAGCTGGAGGCCGGTCCACAGTTCGATGAGGTTGCCGGCCTGCACGCCGAGGTAGCAGGTCATCGACACGGTCAGCAGCACGTAGCAGAGCAGGGCGATCGACGCCGTTCCGAGTCCGGCCCGGCGGCCGAGGCCGCGGTGCACATAGGAGTAGAACGCGCCGGCGTCCGGCACGCGCGGGGTCATCCAGGCGTAACCGACCGAGAACAACAGCAGAATGATTGTCGCGACGAGCACCATCAGGGGTGCACCGATCGATCCTGACACGGTGAGGATGAGCGGGAAGTTCGCCGCCACCACGGTGATGGGTGCGGCTGCGGCGATCACCATGAAGACGATCCCGGCAACGCCCAGCCGGCGGTTCAAAGTAGTTTCCATAGTTCTTTCCTTACGTATCGAATGCTGGTGCCCCGCTCACGCGCCCTCCGCTCGCTAGAAGGAGCGAAGCGACTGAAGCGGAGGAGCCGACCTAAATCGCAGCGATACTCCACGACGCGAAGGTGACGCCGCCCGGCTGGAGCACGAGCAGGTCCTCGCCGGAGTTGAACGCATCGGGCGGGCAGGTCATCGGTTCGACGGCGAGGCCGATCCGGCTGGGCTTCGGGGCCTCCTGGTCGGCGGTGTGCACCTGCACCCACTTGCACGAGGAATCCCAGCGCATCCGCACGCCGGTGCCCGACGGCGCAGTGACCTGCACCTCAGCCGTCCGGTTCTCGTCGCGGACGAGGCCGGTGAAGGCGTGGTCGATGAAGGTGTCGCCGATGACGCGGGGTGTGCGGAAGTCGAACGTTCCGCCCGCCTCGGTGGAGACATCCGCCAGCCCGATCGGGATCAGCCGGTCCTCGGTCACGGTGAGCACCTGTTCGGCGGGGAGGAGGAGGGTCCAGTCGTCGACGGTTCCCTCACCGGCGACGAGGTACGGGTGCGGTCCGGTGCCGAACGGCGCGGCGGCGTTGCCGGTGTTGCGGGCGGCGACGGTGGTGTGGAGGCCGTCGGCGTCGAGGACGAACTCGACCCGGACCTGGATCCGGAACGGGTACCCGGTCTCGGCCTCGATCGTGGTGGCGAGCATCACGCGGTCTTCAGCCTCGTCGAGGGCGATGAAATCGTGCCAGGCGACGAGTCCGTGCAGGGCGTGGCCGCGCTTCGGCTCGGTGAGCGCGAGCTCGTAGTCGGTGCCCTCGAAGCTGTAGAGCCCGTCGACCACGCGGTTCGGCCACGGAGCGAGGGTCGCACCGCGGAAGGCCGGGCGCACCTCATCGGCGTCATACGGAACGACGAGGTCGCGGCCATTGTGCTGCAGCGAGCGCAGCGAGGCACCAACGCTGGCGATGGTGGCGGTGTACGGACCGCTGGTGAGTTCGAACTGCGTTCCGGAGAGAGGCGTGGTCATGCGTCAATTCTGCCGGGTGTTGCGGGTCGTCCGTGCCAATAAGGAGCTCGTAGCTCCCGACAGGCATCGAGTGCTGCACTTCCATCCGAGTGCTGCAGTTGCAACTACAGCACTCGACAGTAAGTGCAGCACTCGACGCGAGCTTCGGGTCAGACGGCGAGCGCCCCCGCCATCAGCGCGACGGATGCCGCCATGCTCGCGGCCTCGAGACATCCGAGCAGGTCGCGACGCGGCATCCGGTACAGGGTGACCGCACGCCAGGTGGAGTAGCCGACGTAGATCGCCGAGCCGCCGAGCACCAGCAGTGGGAGCAGCCCGCCCCCACCGTGATGCCCCGAAACGGATGCAGCGTGGCCGGCCGACATCAGCGCGACGAGTCCGGCCATGACGATGAGGCCGAGGGAGGTGTGGAGGGTGCGGTGCACTCCGCTCGCTTGAGGGAGCTCTGCCGCCCCTCCGCTCGCTTGAAGGAGCGGAGCGACTGAAGCGGAGGAGGCAGCGCGCAACCCGAGTTCGCGAGGACCTTGGCTTCGCTTCGCTCCAGCCAGCGGGGTAGAGACCAGCGCCAGGGCCACCAACGCGACCACCCACAGGATCGGGGCGAGCAGGCCGAGGCCGAGCGCGACATCCGTCATCGCGACGAGCATCACGAGAGCCGCGAAACCCTCGAAGCCAAGAAGAACCCGGCCACGCCGCCGACCGCCGACGGTGCAACACACACCGAAGGCGGCCGGCAGCAGGGCCGAGAGATGGAGCAGCTCGGTCATGGTGAGGGGGCTAGTGTCCGCAGGTGCAGTTGGCGCCGCAACCGCCCGCGGCGGACGAAGAAGAACCAGCGGCCGACAGCCCGAGGTCAGCGGAAGCCACTCCATCCGGATACGCAACCCCGAGCTCAGATGACGCAGCAGCATCCGGCGACGCCACCCCCGACGAGCAGTGCGACACCGCGGCCGGCACGTTCAACGCCGGGTTCGCCCCGAAGAATCCGTACGGCTTGAGCGTGAACTTGGCGTAGTCCACGGGCATGACCGGCCAGTCCTCGGGACGCGGGAAGTGCGTCGGACCGAACGTGTGCCACAGCACGATGTCCTCACCATCGACCGATGCGTCGTCGGCGATGTACTTCGTGATGCCGTCGCCACCCGGGTTCTGGTGCACGAAGTCGCCCGCCGCGTACTTCTCGGCCGGGTCGTACTGCGTGACGAATAGGTGCTTGGTCGCGAACTCGGCCCGCGCCGCGATCGACGACGAGGCATCCGCCAGCAGGGTCGGGGCATCCTGCGGGTACAGCGTGTACCCGGTCGGCCGGCCCATCCGGTTGGTCTTCTCCGTGTTGACCACGTTCCAGGAACGGGCCACGGATGCGTCCGCTGTCCGCCCCGAGACGGCCTCGGAAGAGATCCGGGTCGTCTTCTTGGTGAACGCGTTGCCGTGCTCGTTGCCGGGTCCGACCGGAACCCGCCCGACTTCGACCTCGTCCACCGCATTCGAGAGCCCGTCGACCATCATGTCGAGCCGTGCCGAGAACAGGTGCTGGTGGTACGGGCCGCCGAGCCCGGGCGCCACCTCGGATGCATACGGGTAGTCCGAGCCGTCAGCAGACAGCCCCGGGTACGCCGACGTGAACAGGATGCCGGTCAGCTTCGCCTCGCACTCGATCGTGCCGTCGAGGTAGAGGTACCAGTAGAAGCCGTAGTCGTAGTTGCCGACGGTGGTGAAGAACGAGATGACGAGCCGGCGTGAGCGGCGAACCTCGTTCGAGCCGGTGTAGATGTCGGAGTGCTTCCACAGGGTGCCGAAGTCCTCCTCGTGCATGCAGATGCCGTTCTCCACAGTGAACGGGTTGCCGGTCTCGTCGGCCATCGTCGCGTCGAAGTACTTGATCTCGCCGACACAATCGCAGCCGAGCGCGAGCGAGTTGGTGAACCGACCGAACAGGTACTCGCCAGTGTCGAAGTAGTTCTGCCAGAACCGCACCGGCGACGGGTCACCGTACGGCACGAGCATCTCGTCGATCGAGGCGCGGTAGATCACGGGGCGTTCTTCGCCGGCATCCGTGAAGGAGAGCTGCCGCAGCACCAGGCCTTCGCGCACGTCGAAGCCAACCTGGAACTTCCAGTTCGCCCAGCTGACCACATCGCCGTCGACCGTGAAGCTCGGCCCCTCCGGCTGGGTGATGACGATCGGCTTGAGCGTGGTGAGTGGTGCGCCCTGCACGGCCGGGTCATCGAAGTTGCCGCTCTCCGCCGGGATCGGCAGGTCGTCCGAGTCGATCAGCCGCGTGATGGTGCGGGATGCCGTGTCGACGTACGCGCTGAGACCGTCGACCGGGTGCGCCCAGACGTGGTCGCCGGGGTAGTCCTGACGGAACGCGAGGACGCGGAGCATCCGTCGCCCTTCTTCTTCCGGGAAGTTGTAGTGCCCACCGGAGAGCGGCACGCACTTGACGTCGTCGATGGTCGTGCCGCGACGCTCGAGCGCGGCGACCCAGCGCGGGTCGGCGTTGACGATGTCGGCGACAGCGTCGAACTCCTCGATCAGGATCGGCAGCTGCCCGGCCGAGCCGTCGAGCACGGCGGTCGACAGAACAGCCGAGGCGTCGAGCGACACGATGTTGTCGGTCGAGCGCCCGGTCGCCATGTCGAGAAGCATCACCCGGGCGCGGCGTTCCGGAAGCGAACCCTCCCCCGCCTGCCAGGCGAGCACCGCGCGCTTGTGCGGTTCGTCGAGGCCGACGTAGGCGAACCGGGTGGCTTCGGTGAAGTCAGGCTGGCTGGTGACGATGTCGCGGATGGCGACGAATTCCGCGGCGGTGAGGTCGGCGAGCGGATGCTGCGCGTCGCCGGTCTGCGACGTGGTGGCTGGGGTGGTGTCGACGAGGGTCATGGGTGTTCTCCTTGCTGGTGGTGCGGGGTGGGATTGAAAAGGGGTTAGCCGCTGATGGCGTCGGTGAGCGTCTCGTAGACGGCGGGCTGGGTCTTCTTAATGACGACGGCCTGCACCCAGCCGATGAGCGGGAACAGCACGATCAGGCCGAGGAGTACGGCGCTCACGGTGCCGAAGGCCGGGGTTCCGGTGGCGTCGACGTCGCCGACGAGCATCGGGAAGTTCGCGATGATCACGACGGCTGCTCCGACGAGTCCGAGGAAGCCGAGTCCAGGGGCGATGACCGTGTTCCAGAGACGGCCGTCCTTCTTGGTGCGAGCGAAGTAGACGATCACTGCGGCACTGGTCACCGCCATGAGAATGGCGATCGCGAGAGTGGCGACGCCGGCGAACCAGGTGAACACCTGCAGCACCGGGTCGAGATTCATCACCGCGAAGATCACGATGCACGCGGCGGCGGTGATCGACTGGGTGAGCGACGACAAGTGCGGCGAGACGTGCTTGGCGTGCACCGTGCCGAGGCGGCCCGGCAGGACGCCGGCGTTCGACATCGAGTGCTGGTAGCGGGTGATGACGTTGTGGAAGGAGAGCACGCAGGCGAACATGCTCGTGACGAGCAGCACGTTGATGATGATCTCCCCGACGGTGCCGAGGTACATGGCGGTGGTGATGAGGATCATCGCGCCGGGGTCTTCAGCGGCGACGCCCACGACGTTGTCCGGGCCCCAGGCCATGACGAGCCCCCAGGAGGCGAGCGTGTAGAACAGGCCGATGCCGATGACGGCGACGTAGGTGGCGCGCGGGATGGTGCGGTTCGGGTCCTTGGCCTCGTCGCGGAAGATCGCGGTGGCTTCGAAGCCGATGAACGCGGCGATGGCGAACATCAGGCCGATGCCCGGGGATCCGCTCATCACGTGTTGCGGTTCGAACGGCGCGAGGGAGAGGCCGTCGGCCCCGCCCGCGAAGATGACCGCGGCGACGAGGACGAGCACGATGCCGACTTCGGCGACGAGCAGTACGCCGAGCACCTTCGACGACAGGTCGATGTGCCGGTAGCCGAGGATTCCGACGAGTGCGATCGACGCGAGCGACCAGAGCGGCCAGGCGATGTCTGGGCCGCCGAGTCCGGTGACGGTGACGTTGAGGAGGTAACCGATGTAGCCGTACACCGAGACCTGGATGGTCGTGTAGGTGAGCAGGGCGAGGAAAGCGCTGGCCAGTCCCGCCTTCTTGCCGAGGCCGTAGCCGACGAAGGTGAAGAACGCGCCCGGCTTGGGCACGTGCTTGGTCATCGCGGCGAGGCCGACGGAGAAGAGCAGGAGCACGACCGCGGAGATGGCGTACATGCTGGGGAAGCCGACCCCGTTGCCGAGGAGGATGCCGAGCGGTGCCGCACCGCCGATGACGGTGAGGGGTGCCGCCGCGGCGACAACCATGAAGACGATGGCCGTGACACCGAGCGAGCCGGAGAGCGCCCGACCCTTCGGTGCGGCACCGGCGTCTGACGCCGGTTTGGTGGTGACTGTCATGAGAGTTCTCCAAGCTGATGGGGGTGACGGGCCGGGTGGAGGGAACGGATACCCGCCAGCATCCAGTGCCGCTGTTGCGCTCAGATTCCTCTGGCGTAAAACACCGCACACCCTGAATGAGACGGATGCCGCCGGGCTGTCTCATTTGGCGGTCACGAACCCGAAACATGGCCGTCGCAGCGCTGCAACGACGGCGATCTAGCGTGAGGTCATGTCGGAGCTCCACCCATGACCGCGCTTGAGCGGGCGATCGCCTCCCCCGAACCTGTCCCCGGGCTGGCGAACCGGTCCCCCATGCACGGGCTCGACCGGCGCAGTGTCGGGTTCGCCGATGTGCTGGCCCAGTCCGTCTCAGCGGTCGCGCCCTCGGCCGCGGCCACGACGATGCCGCTGCTCATCGCGGTCGTCGCCGGCGGGGCATCCGTCTGGTCACTCGCCCTGGCCATGGGTCTGGCTCTCCTGATCGCGACGACGGTGAACACGTTCGCGAAACGGATCGCGGCGACCGGCTCGCTCTACACGTTTGTGGCCAAGACCTTCGGTGCCGGCGCGGCCGTCGTCACCGGGGTCGGGATGCTCATCGGCTACGGCTTCATCTCGATGTTCGCGCTGGCGGGGGCCGGCTACTACCTCGTGATCCTGCTCGGCCGGGTGTCGCCGTTCCTCGCGGGGAGTTCTCTGGTTGCAGCGATCATCGTTGGGCTTCTCTCGGCCGTGGTGATGCTGGTGCTGGCGCGGGGCATCCGTCTGTCGACCCGGGTGACCCTGCTGGTGGAGCTGGTGTCTGTGGTGATCATCCTCGTGCTCGTCGGCACGCTGCTCGTGCAGGTGGGTCCGACGATCGACTGGTCGGCGTTGTCGTTGGGGGGCGCGACGCCGGCCACCCTGTCGGTGGGGGCGGTAGTGGCGTTGACGGCGTTCGTCGGCTTCGAAAGCTCGGCCACTCTCGGGGTGGAGGCGCGGCGACCGTATGCGGCGATTCCGCGGGCGATCGTCTGGACGGTGATCGTGTCTGGCGGACTGTACCTGCTGGCGTCGTTCAGCCAGCTCGTCGGGTTCGCGTCGCTCGGGCGGGACATCCGTGACAGTGGGTCACCGGTGAACGATTTGGCCACGGCGTTCGGGCTGGAATGGATGGGCGTGCTGCTCGATGTGAGCATCGCCGCGTCGTTCCTGGCCTGTGCGATCGCGTCGACGACGGCGCTGGCGCGGGTGCTGTTCACGATGGGCCGCGAGGGTCTGCTGACTGAGGCGTTCGGGCGAGCGCACGCCACCTACCGCACGCCGTTCCATGCGGTGATGGTGTCGGTCCCGGTGATCGCCGTGGTGCCGATCGTCGCTGTATTCATCGGCGACGGGTTGTGGCCGGCGATGGAGGTGCTCATCGTCGTGGCGGCGGCCGGCTACATCACGGCGTACATCCTGGTGTGCGCAGCGGCGCCGGTGTTCCTGAAGCGGATCGGCGAGTTCACGGTGTGGGCGGGGGTGCGAGCCGTCGCGGCGGCGGTGCTGCTGACCGGTGTGCTCGTGGTCTACCTCGTCAGCGAGGCGCTGTCGGCGCGGGCGGTCGGGGTGTGGATGTTCGTGGTCGTGTTGCTCGTCGGGGTGGCGGCGTACCGGCTGCGGTTGCGCCGGCGGCCGTGGCTGCGCGAGACGATCGGCGCGTGGGATGAGCCCAGTGCCGCCGATGTTCTCGGGGGGACGGATGCCGCCCCACGTTGATCGAGTGCGCAGCGAGCGAAGCGAGCCGCGTGTATCGAGATCCCCCGCCGAAACCCCAGACCTCAGAGCCCGCCAACCCAAAGCAATCCACTCCGCCCTAACGGTCCTGGAAGAGGTAGCCCGCTTGGGCGCCGGGGTCACCGCCCAAGAAATCTCCCAAAGCCTCGGCCTCCCCCGCGCAACCACCTACCGCCTGATCAACCTCCTCGTCCAGGACGAATACCTCGTCCGGATGCCGGACCTCACCGGTTTTGCGCTCGGCCGCAAGGTCGTCGAACTCGCACATCTGGTCGCACCGTCCCCGCCGCCGCAGGCGGTGCGGGAGGTGATCGCCGGGCTGCGCTCGCGCATCCGTGGCGGAATCCACCTCGTGCGCTACGAAGGCGAGCGGGTGCTCATCGTCGATGCCGATCCCGACTTCCCGCTGAGCGACGAGTCGAAGATTTCGCGCGACCTGTCCGCGTCGGCGATGGGCCGCCTGCTGCTGGCCGAGCGCGCCGGTGGCGCGTCCCCCTCGGGCTACGCGTCGCAAACCGGCGAGATGACGCCCGGGCAGGGATGCCTCGCGCTACCGATTCGCGCGGCGGACGGCCGCCTCGTGGGCGCCCTTTGTCTTTCAGCGCCAGCTCCGCGGATTGACGCACCGGGCAACCTTCTCCCGCAGCTCGACGAAGCCGCCCGGCAGCTCGCGCCTCTCCTTGCCTAAGAGTGCTCGTTCAGGACTCCGTGCGCATGATACTTCACCCGGAACGAAGAGGTCCGAACAGCCGCCCATTCACCTCGTCAATTTGCACACGCTCGGGGCGACCTGGGAGGTCGTCCAGCTAAGCACTGCAACGTGTATCGGCTGTTTAGCTCGAGGTCGACCTACCTAGTCGCTGGCGATGAGCGCCTCAGCAGCATCAAAGTCCAACGAGGGGTCCCCGTCGAGCTCACCGCAGAGCAACTTCGCACGTGTCAGCGCAACGTAGACAACACAATGCTCGTCTTCCAAATCCTGCATTCCCGATTCCAGGAGCGTTCTCTGTGTCCTCGTCAGCACTACTCCAACCCGATTCCACTCTTGTCCTTTGGCCTGAAACACGGTGAGCCCTGGAATCACCTTCGTCGCGGAGAGCCTGAGCGCGAGCCGGTCAAGTTGGGCGATACATTCGGCTTCCTTTGCGGGTTGAAGTCGGCCCGGCCTCCTGACACCGAATCCCTTTATCGCATTGCGGAGAGCGTCCAGTACATTTGAGCCCGAAGCCCCCGAGAGCAGCTCAGATACAAGAGGCCGCAGCGACTTGTCCTGTGCCGCTAGAAACGGCTCACGGTCGAGCCCTAGCTTCGCGATGGCGCTCTCCCGACCGTGCGATGAAACACCCAAACGCGCTCGGGTGACGACATCCAGCAGCAAGTTCAGTGCGGCGTCCGTGGCGTTCTCAATCGTCCGAAACGACAAGGGCAATATATTCTCTCCCGCTGACCAAAGGGGCCGCCAATTTCGAGAGAGCGCCACATCCACCATTCCGCTCGTTACCCTCGGAATGGTTACCGGAAGACCGCCTCGGAGCGCCTCTGCGAGTGCAGGCATCTGATCGCCGTCGAATCGGAACGAGTGGGTCTGCTCATGCGCGATGAATTTCTCCGTTGTCGCAGCCAGGAGTGTCTCAACCTCATCCGGTGTGGCACCGCGCCATCTATACAGGGCTTGCCACGGATCACCAATCAACGTAACGGAGAGGCCCGCCTGTGCCGCCATATACGTGATATGGAGATCGAGTCGATCGGCGTCATAGACCTCATCGACAATGAGCGCTCGATATAGGGAGGAGAGCCATGTTGATGCGTAGTCTTCCAGCTCGCTGATTCTCATTGCCGATTCAAGAATCGTCCGTACGTCCTCATGACTTGCCACTCCGTTACTCAAGATCGCCGTGTGGGCCGTCTTTTTTCCAACACCGTTTGTAGGAGCAATGACTTTCTCGCCCTCAGACACCACCTCGAGGCGACTGTTTAGTCTGGCGACTCGCCGCCAGTTGTTGGGTGGCGCGAGGTACGTGAAACCACTTAGTCCCCGGTAATCGTCACGCACATCAAGTGTTAGGTGACCACCCGGCCACTTGACGAGGCCTGCCTCGAGCAGCTGCTCGAGCATCTCGACGTGTAAGTGGTCTAGAGTCGTCACCCGATGAGGAAAGCTAACGCAGCTCTCGCCCCAACGGGAGTCGATCCTCTTACGTAGCTCGGAAACGGCAGCTCGATTGAAGCTGAGCCCGAGCACCCCGCGGCGATCTCCGGGCATATACCGCTGATAGCCGAATCGCTCGGCCGCAATGGTGGTCTTTCCGCTGCCCGGCGCCGAGACGATATTCACTAGCCTTTCATCTGCCGCGGCTGCTAGAACTTGCTCGTCTGTGAGCTTTACCATTAGCCGGGCCCGGAGTCCTCGCCGTCCGCTGGAATGGCACTCCCTGCGGGCGCGATGAACAACCAATCGAACAACTCGGCGATGTGGCGCGGAACCGCAACTGCAAGCGGATCTGCGTCCATCAGCAGCGTGAGGGCGAGGGCGAACTCTCCCTTGCTCCCCGGCTTGGCGGCAAACACTGCGTCCACCGTCGACGGTGTGATCTGCTCGGGCTTGATTAGAGAGAGCGCATCGAACGCTCGTTCTACGAGCGCCTCGTTCCCAACAACTAGAGAAGGCTCTAGTGTCGGTCTCGACCAAAAGAATCGCGCCGATGCCACATCGAGCTCGGCGTGCCACTGCGGCGGGCTTGGTTCCGGAAGCGGGTCCCCTCGTCTATCGGTATCGGAGAGGGCTGCGACCCTCGTAACCAGCTCAAAACCAGCTGTAGCAAGAAGACGGATCGGCCACTCTCCGATTTTGTGACCGAGGGGGAGAATAGCAAGGGAATCGATGAACCCAGTCCGCATTTCATCGCCCGACGCCCAAGTGCGACCGAGAACGCGAAGCAAGCTAGCCTCCGTTACTCCCTCCACGAGGAGTACTCGGTCGGCGAACAGAGCCGATGATCGCGTTGCGTCCAGATGCAGGCGAGTCTGTTGAAATAGCCGGTTCTTCTCTGCGAGCGGAAGCGGGATATCCGCCACGCGTCGGCAGACCGTTGCTCCATCACTCCCACGACGAACAACGACGATCTCGTCGGGATCACATGCGGCGGCGAGGTCGGCGGAGTGCGTCGTCACAATAACCTGAATATCGGGCCGCTCTCGAACCAGCCGCCGCAGGTACCTGACAAGCCCGAACTGTAGCTGTGGGTGAAGGTGCGCTTCAGGCTCCTCAATAAGCACAGTTGCGTGAAAAAGCTCTGGATAGAAAGAGTCCGCGTCGGCTTCGGCCGCCTCGGCAGTCGCTGCCAGGCGTTCTCGCGCTTTATCTACTGGATCCCCTGGCTCGTCCGGCACGCTCGCGCTAGGAGCACCAGCCGCGCCGCCCGCTGGCGACTCATCCTCAGTAGACGGAAGCGCCGTGCCAGCGTCCGGTATACCCGCGAGCGTCACGGCGATGTGAAGCAAATTGACATAACCAAGGCTCGACGTTTCGAGCCGCCTGGCTACTCCGCGATCAGGCAGGATTGCCAAGAGCAGCTCGAATACGCGCGCAAGGTACGCGTCGTCGACTGTCTGAGTGCCGACGAACGCGTGGTGTTCGTGCACACCTCCGCTGATCGTCTTGAGATTCTCGGCGATACGATCTTGAACGTTGTTCACAAGCTGATGCGAAGTTAGCGCACTCAGCATTGCTTCCGCCTTGGCACGGAGGGAACTGAGACCGCCGGTCTCGGGATGGCGACGAGCGTCCGCGCGAAGCAACTCCAACAGAATGCGCGCATCCCTGCGCGACAGGTCATCTACCGGGTTACGGAGCGCGGGTAAATGCACGAGACGGATGTTGTCGTATTCAGTCGACGACTCTGTGGGTTTCCCGGCACGCACTTGCCCGAACGAGCGCTCCAGTGGCCTTCCCCACCGTGGTGCTCCGAGGCCTTGGAGCTTCCGAAACTTGCCGAACTCACCCTCCTGCATCTCGTCCGACTCATACTCGTACTCGACGCGCACCGCACGAGGGGGCTCACCCAATGCACTCGCGTCCACCGCCGGCAGTCGGGGGAATCGGCGCGGGTGCGCAAGTGCAATGCCCTCGTTGAGAGTGGTCTTTCCTGATCCGTTCGCCCCGAGGATGAGCGAGAAACGCCCACCGAGCTCACAAGTGACGGGCGAGGTCGATGAGGCGCGGTAGCCCTCAATCTCGACGCGTTTCAGGTACACGATTCTGCTTTCTTTAACTGTTCCCGACCCGTGCCAGCAGGCCAATAATCACGGACTCTCGTTGCCTCCGAAGTTCAGCTCTCGTAGACCTTTACCATCTCCCGGATGGCGGCCGCGTGGTGGTAGATCTCATCGAGGGACTCGATCGGGTGGCGGGTTTCGTTCTTGTCGGCGTCGAAGAGACCCAAGTACTTCTGCTTCTTGCCATTGAAGTGCAGGCGCGCGATCGGCTTGCGGTTGTTGTCGTCTAGAAGAACCGCAAAGTACGACTTCGCATCGCGGTGAACCACCCGGTGCGGACGAACCTCACTGCACGCGATCGCCTTGACGATCTGGTAGCCCTCAAGTTCCTCGAGAGTGGTTTCAAGCTCGGTGTCGCGATCTAGGTCGCCTTCTGCCACCGGTCGGCTAGTGACTGCTTCGGCTGCGGCTGGGCTTTCCGCCAGCGGGAAACTTGACGCCCCCAGGGCTGTCTTCAGCCGATCATTAACCTGGTCGTTGAGGAACTGCTTGGTTGCCTTCGTCACCAAGGTAGTGAATTGCTCCCGCACTCGCTGAGTAAATGCGCCGTCATACACGCGGGTCGTGAAGAAACGGATCCAATCGTCCTCTGGTTCTTTGAACTGAGCGGCAATGGTGCGTTTGATCTGCCCTATGTACTTCAGCTCCCCAGCCGCGGAAATGATCGAGTCGAGATCGAAGACATCCCTCGTGAGCTTGACCAGCTCGGGGAGCAGGGTCTCGTCAATGTCGAGGAGGTCGAGAACGAGGAACGGCTTGTCGTCCATCCGGTTCGGAGCGTCGAGGTCGGTGTAGAACTGGTAGGTCTCGCCGTTCGTGAGTACCGCGATGCGAGCGTTGGTCACCGCGAAGTAGCGGAACAGCTGAGACGCGTGCTCGATCTTCAGGGGCTCAGTCGACTTCTTGCACTCAATGAGCATCTGGACTTCGCCATCACGCATGATCGCGTAGTCGATCTTCTCGCCACGTTTGATGCCGACATCTGCCGTGAACTCCGGCACGACCTCAAGCGGGTTGAAGACGTCATAGCCGAGAATCGTCGAGATGAACGGCATAACGAACGCGTTCTTCGTTGCCTCTTCGGTCTGAATTGCGTCCCGCTGGTTGCGGACCTTCGTCGCCAATGCGGTCAGCAGCTCTGCGAAATCCATGTCACTCCAGGTTGGTGCTCACGAGTCGGCCGTTGCCGCTCGATGTTTAGGAGGTATCGACACCGCGTACGTTCGCCTTTGAATGGCATTCCGTGGCATCGCCTTCCCCCCTCCCCGATGGTTCCATCCATCGGCAGAGTTTTTCTCACCCAATGCGAGGCACATCCACGACCGGCATAGTCGCCGCGCTGCTGAATCACGCGACAGGTCACAGATCACTGACGCCCTGCCACTACCCCTGCGAGCGGAGCGCCGCCTGGAGCGCCTCGATCTGCTGCCCGAGTTGCCTGATTTCCCCGCGGGTCGCGGCCTCCTTCTCGGCGTCATTTTCGCTGACCCGTTCAACAATCCAAGACGCGAGCGTCGCAGTAATCGTTCCGATCAGGGCGATTCCACCAAGCATGAGGAAGACCGCGATTATCCGGCCTTGATCCGTGATGGGTGAGAGATCGCCGTACCCGACCGTCGTCACAGTGACGAACGCCCACCAGAGCGCCTCCGGGAAGGTCGTGATGCTCGCCCCTGGAGTGGGCCTCTCGGCGTCAAGGACCGCGAGCGCAGCGACGAATACAAGAAGTGCCGACGCTCCTGCGACATAGATGACGACCCGGCCTCGGAACGCGGCGCCTGCCGTGCGCTGGAGCACGCTGAGAAGAGTGACGAGACGCAGGAGGCGAAGCGGCCTGAGAATCGGGAGGGCCACGACCAGGAGGTCGAACACGTGGGTTCGGAACCAGTACCAACGCGGCTCAGCAAGAGTCAGATTGACGATGTAGTCGATGAGGAAGATCACCCAGGTGCCGGCAATGATCACTTCAGTGATCAGAGCGGACTCACCTTGAAGATTCCCGATGACCTGCCACGCATATGCGACAAGGAACGCCAACGCGGTGATAGCTAGCGGCCACTCGGCGATCTTCTGCCAGCGCGACTGCTGTGTGACAAGAACGGTTTCGGGGGTAGTCGGCATGTGATCCCATCAGCGGCGAGTGGCGGAAGAAGCAAGTATGCCGTCCCATCGAGCATTCTCGGCACAGCGATCGGATCGTTTCGTGAACTCCGACCTGCGTGCACATAGTCAGAGCTCACCGATCTGCCAAGACAGTTCGCTTCTCGAGACATCTTCGAACGGCCCAAAGGCAGAACTTCATGCTGGACGGTTCACGTGGCCGTTGAGATGGTCTGCGATATGTGAGGTCGTTTATCCCATCAGCGCCGGACTCCGTAATCATCCAATCAAGCAGCGGGAGGTCGCCGTAGGCGGGCCACAGCCGGCGATCCATTCAGCGCGGCACGACGTTGGATGGCTCTGAGGTTCCCGGGTCGCCAACCTTCTCTGGTTCGTGAATCGATTCCCAGCCGAAGTGGTATGCGACTAAGTTGGAACGAGCCGGTGAGGCGGCAGGTGCGGTTCGAAACTCGATATAGAGAAAACTTGGATTGAGAAGCGGTGCCATGAGAGCGAGGAGGCGAAAGGCGCGCCCGATGTGGGCGCGCGAGCGCAGTACTCAGCCCACGGGCACGCACGATCCGTCCTTCAAATCTGCCTCCGTGCACTTCTTGCTTTCCGTTTCGCTTACGGGCAACACAGACCTTGCGCGGTGGGTGCGAAGATTACTGGATGCGGACCTCGCCGTTTCTGCCGCTTGGCCGTCGGAGACCGCCATTCGAGTGTCGTACCGGCTACGCAAAGAAGCCCGACGGCTGCGTAAGTTACGGGCAATGGCGACTCTGCACCAGCAGGCGAATGAAACCGGTTCTTGGAAGCGTGCCACCGTCTTTGCGTTGCGGTTCCCACGATTCGGCCTTCCGCTCCTTCGAGCCAAATGGTTCTCGACGGTGGTTGCTCCACGGCTACGAGAGTTCACACGGGCACCGTCGGAACGCCGGCTCATCGTTCTTGTTTTCCTAGCTCCCCTATTTTCCATCCGGCACGTCCTACCGCACGTGCGCATAAGCGGAAAAAAGAACGCCGTAGCGCCGCCCGCCGTAGAGGAGGGTGACAATGACCAAGTGCTCGAGGCACCGACGAGCGTCGACGAGCGATCAGACGTGTTTGAGATCCTTGCAGATGCGGAGCGCAATTATCTGGATCGGCAGGTAGTCTCTGCCGGTATTCGTCTAAGCGATGCTTCCATGTTCGGAGGTCTTGATCGGGACGCCGACGGATTTGTTCGACTCATGTTGAGGGAGAGCTACCACGACTTCGTCCTTCCAGGGTCCGACGAAAGGCACCATGTTGTCTTTGAACCGCGACTGCTCTTACATGAATCTGGCGTGCTGCAGCTCGACCTAGTGCTGAGCGCGGAAACAGACCTCGACGTACGGCAAACGCTAGGAATGATGTGGGGACCCCAGCCTGTGTTCGTCAGATCGGAGATGTCGACGCCGTTGCTCGAAGGAACCGAGTGGGAGGCGCCCGCCGATTATTCAAGCGGGACCGTGGACGCCGGACATCCTCTTGGAGTAATCGAACACTCCACTCCTGTCTCAATGAGCGATCTGCTTCGTATACATCTCGAGGCAATCCTCCATCTCATAAAGCGCTCCTACCGACATTGGCTGATCTATCCCGTATCTATGCTCGACGCTCAGGGCTGTTGTGCGCCGAATGAGTGGAGGCGCAATCACCGAGATGATCTGATCCGCCTTGCTATCCGTGGTTCGGTGAATCGCGAGGTTGGCGATCATGTCCCCGTGCCGCAGGATCTTTCGATGGGCGGTGACCACTCGCTCTTCGCCAGCCTGGGCTCAGCTGTCTACCTGCAGTGGAGCGGCACTGTGCCGCGCGGCATGGCGGAGTTGAATACGGCCCTCGTATTCGAGTACGCGCTACTTCAATACATGCGAATCCACTCGTTAGAGGAGCAGGTAGCGAAGATAAGTCTCGGCGAGCGGAGGTTGCGCAATCGCTACCGCGCTGCGGTGCGGTTGTTCTCGGAACTAGGACACCGCGATCTACGCGCGGGCGAGGCACGGGATATCGTTCGGCATCTGCACCGGGAGCTCGGAGTTCCATCGATACGGAAGACAGTCGAGACCGCGCTGAATTTATCCGCGTCGGCATACGCGACGTTGAGCGCGGAGCGCGCGGCGCGACGGGCGTGGTGGGTTACTTTGGCCGCCACCGTGATCGCGCTAATCGTCGCGGTACCTTCACTGCAGGCCCTGCTCGAGTCGGTTCCGACCCCGCAGCTCGGCGAGCCATGGCTATTGAGCCCTCTCCGCTGGATCGCAAATCAGGGGTTCTGGGGTCCCTGGATCACTATGCTGGTCGCGTTCGCTTCAGTTGTGGCACTCTGGATGATCGGCGCGATGTGGCGGTGGCGACTTCGACGTCTACCGTCGTTCCGCCGCGGCTACAAGTGGCCGACGGTTTTCGAGGCGAGTCCCAGCGACTACTCACCGTCATCGTCCGGCCCTCAGGTCACCGCGCTGAGAGCGGACCTCTCCGGCGGCGCCCACCCGAACGGCAAACCCTCGCGGAATGATCTGAGTGCCCGCGATTCGACCGAGCGAGACGTAGGCAACGCATTCCATGACTGACCAAAAGACTAGCTTGACTCCACAGCGAGTCTAGGTGCTCCAACGCACTCACGAGTAGCGGAAGAGCCCCCTGGGTGGATGCGATCCGCGGCGATCCATCACCTCACACTGGCCGCCCCAGCGTTGCAATTTTGGGTCTACCAGGAGCAGGCTGCAGGCTCGTCTGTTGGAATTCCGAGGAGCAGACGTTAGACGGCGGTGCGCAGTTGAACAGCTTTCTGACATGAATCAAACCCTCTTCCCCCTGCCTCTCGTTCTATTTATGGCCCTAACTTTGGCCATGATTTGAGCGTCGCTCTTGTCGTACAGTGAACGAACGCAACATCTACAAAACTGTCTATCCGCGGATCCTTCATCCATGGTGCTGATTCGCAACGGCCTGTGTTCATCGTATATAAGGAGCGACGCGCCGTCGGAATAGGATTCGATCTTCGCCCGTTTGCCATGGATGATGCGTTCGCATCGATCCCGATCTGAACGGAACCCGGAATGTCACACCTCGAACTCGGACTTGACACCTTCGGCGACGTCACCGTCGACAACGGCGGCGAGCGTCAGAGCGACGCGCAGGTCATCCGCAACGTGATTGCCCAGGGTGTACTCGCAGACCAGGTCGGCATCGACTTCATCGGACTCGGCGAACACCACCGCGACGACTACGCCATCTCCTCTCCCGACATGGTGCTCGCCGCGATCGCCGGCCAAACCGAACGCATCCGCCTCGGCACCGCCGTCACCGTCCTTTCAAGCGACGACCCGATCCGCGTTTTCCAGCGCTTCTCCACCCTGGATGCTGCCAGCAACGGCCGCGCCGAAGTCATCCTCGGCCGCGGCTCGTTCACCGAGTCGTTCCCGCTGTTCGGCTTCGACCTCGCCGACTACGAGACTCTCTTCAACGAGAAACTCGACCTCTTCGTGGAGTTGCTCAAGGAGAAGCCGATCACCTGGTCCGGTAGCTACCGGGCCCCGCTGACGAACCAGGATGTCTTCCCGAAGACCGAGGCCGGCCGGCTCACCTCGTGGATCGGCGTCGGCGGATCGCCGGAGTCCGTCGTGCGGTCGGTGCGCACGGGCATCCCGATGATGCTCGCGATCATCGGCGGGGATCCGGGACGGTTCCTGCCGTACGTCGAACTGTACGGGCGGGCATCGGAGCAGCTGGGACTGCCGCGGATGCCGCTCGGCGTGCACTCCCCCGGACACATCGCCGCCACCGACGCGGAAGCTCGCGAGCAGCTGTGGCCGCACTTCAAGAAGAACCGCAACCGGATCGGTGCCGAGCGGGGCTGGCCGCCGGTGACCGAGGCGGAGTATGTGAACGAGATCGAGCACGGCTCGCTCTATGCCGGTTCGCCGGAGACGGTCGCGCGGAAGATCGCGGCGACGGTGCAGACGCTGGGGCCGGACCGGTTCGACCTCAAATACTCGAACGGCCCGATGCCGCATGATCAGCTGATGACGAGCATCGAGCTTTATGGCACGCAGGTGATCCCGATGGTGCGGGAGATGCTCGCGTAGCCGTTGGGGGCGCCACCGGACAGACAAAACAACTGCGTTGGGTGGGAGTCCTCACGGCCAGCAGCCTAGTGATGAATGCCCAGTGTAGACATCCCAGGCACCTCTGTGCCCGTGAGCCACTGTGATCGCTGAAGAGCCTCAGAATCCGACATGCAGCAGATGTAGTCGACGATCGCTCGGTAGTGCTTGGCGTCCAGCTTTTTCAGCTTCTTGTCCTTTGACGGAGATTCGGCGCCGAGGCTTTCCAAGATTTCCACCAGCGCCCCAGGCAGTGGCGCCCAACTTTCGACTGAAAACATCCATTTTTCGAGGCCGCAAAAGAGATTCTCTATGACTTGAGCCTGTGCCCTCTGCATGCTCCCCATCTTCGGTGTTGAAACCAAATACTCCTTCGTCACCGTCTTTAAGACCTGCATGTCGTGCCATGCGTCACTCGAGAGGCGAACCACATGCCCCGACTCAGAGTTTCCGATCTCGACTGCGCTGAAGTACTCAGCCACTTTCTTGCTCAAGGCCCCTTTGAGCTGAAGTCGATACATGCTCTCAGTCGGGGCCGCTTGAGGGTCAGAGAGCAGGCTGAACATGTTTGTCATTCGCACCAACGCCTCCCCGAAGGCGGAGGCCTCGAACAGTTCATCTCGACCGATCTTCGACGCAGCGCGAATAAAGGCGTTATTTGGCTCGGGATTGAGATCATCCAATAGGGCTCCGGCCGCTTGGGCTGCGGCAGTCATCGCCTTATTGACATCGATAATCCCCTGCTCAAAAAAGTCCTCTAAATCGTGGATGGAGTACGCAATGTCATCTGCAAGGTCCATGACGGAAGCTTCGAGACTTTGAAAGGGCCTCGACCGGCCACGAGAATCAGTCCACTTTTTCTTCTGTGACGCCGCTCTTAGAGCCCGGCGCATGTCTTCTCTCTCGGTCGAATACGCGCTGAACTTCTGCTGTTCATTTTCGCCGCGAGTGTCCCTCAACCACGGATACTTCAGGATCGCAGCCAAGGTCACGTTCGTTAGGTCGAGGCCGGCGATCGTACCTTTGTGCCATTCGAGCTTCGTAACGATGCGAAACGATTGCGCATTTCCTTCAAAGCCTTCTGCGACGTGACGGTCGAGCAAGAGCCTGTCAAGCTCCTGTTCACCAGCGTGCCCGAATGGTGGATGACCAAGATCGTGGGCCAACCCCGCCGTTTCGCAAGCAGTAACGTCTAGCCCGCCCACCTTTTTGATGAAATCGGCGGTGGCGGCATCAGTTGCGGCTTTTCGCACAATGTTCTCTGCAAGCTCGCGGGCAACCATCGCGACTTTGTATGAATGCGACGCCCTCGTGTGCAAACGAGACGACGTTAGGTCCGGAGACACTACTTGAGTCACGCCGGCAAGCCTTCTTAGGAACGGTGAATAGCCAAGGCGCGCACGGTCTTTCTCAGTCTCGGTTCGACTGTCGCCAAGAGTCGTCGTTTTTGTCCTTGCCTTCGGCTTCGAACCGCGCAGATAGCGTGCGACTTTCCGACTGGGATCTACCAGCGAACCATCCGGCAGGACTTCAAGACCATTCGACAGTAGACGCGCTGTCCCCGACAACTATCGAGCCGACGCTAGAGCCGCGTTTGTCTTCATAACCTTGGCGTCACGATAGTCGATGTCCACTAGCTCTTCGGCGTCCGCAAAACTCAATGCATACTTCATCTGCGCGGGAGTGACGCGGCAAGTCCGCGCAGACTCCTCGAGAAGGTCGACGATAGAAATCGGTTCCGATGCATCGTTGACGATCTTCACAATGGCATCGGCAAACGTCACAAGCCGAGTCCTCTGGCTATCGAATCCGGCGTTGTATGTGGACTTCAATTTTTCTCCCCACAGCCTGTATTTCGGACGATGCCTCATCGAGAGAGAGAGACTATCGATCGAATTCACTCGTTGACCTATGTAAGTCAATATATAGCCCCCCACCGTCATTCTCGACGGGTATCCGCATGTTTTCAAAGATCGAAGTGACGTTGTCGGGCGCTCAGCGACATCAAGGCCACATTCGACGATTGTGGATCGAGTAGCGGGAGGAAAGACGATGCACCCGGCTGACTCTGACGAAGAACTACGAACGTTGTTGGCCGATGTACCGCGGCACGTCTTACCTCTCGAGGGCCCGACCCGCCGCCCCAAACTGGTGCTGCCGCCCGCCCACCAGCGCTGCCACTCTGGAACGTGTGAGTGATCCCCGGCAGTACTCCTACCCCCAGCAGCAAGTCATCTACCAGTCGGTCGTGAGGCCACCATCGAACGGCATGGCGGTCACCGCGCTGGTGCTCGGCATCGTCGCGATCGTCTTCGGAATCTGGATCCCGATCCCAATCTTCGGCCTGTTCATGATGTTCGTCGCGTTCCTGCCCGCCGTGCTCGCCATCGTGTTCGGACACGTCGGTCTCAACAACTACCGCCGCAACGGTGTCGGACGCGGCGGCGCACTCACCGGACTCATCCTCGGCTACCTCGTAATCGCCCTCTCCGTCGGCACGACCGCCCTGTGGTTCATCGCCATGGCTGGGTCATCCAGCTCGACCACCGTCGTCGGCGCCTGAGCCGAATGGCCAAGGCATCCCGCGACCGCGTCGCCGTCTACATCGATTTCGACAACATCGTCATCTCCCGTTACAACCAGCTGCACGGCAACGGACAATTCGCAAAGGACCGCGTCCGCAACCTCTTCACCAACAACAGCAAGGCCGACCCGGCCATCGTGGCCCGCATCCGCGAAGCAACCGTCGACGTCGGCGCCATCCTCGACTACGCCTCCTCGTTCGGCACGATCGTGATCAGCCGCGCGTACGCCGACTGGTCTGCGAACATCAACGCCGGCTACCAGCGCCAACTGATCAGCCGCGCCGTCGACCTGACCCAGCTGTTCCCCACCGTCTCCTCGCTGAAGAACGGCGCGGACATCCGCCTCGCCGTCGACGTGATCGAAGACAGCTTCCGCCTCAAGGGCCTCACCCACGTCGTCATCGTCGCCGGCGACTCCGACTACATCCCGCTCGCCCAGCGCTGCAAACGCCTCGACCGCTACGTCATCGGCATCGGCGTCTCCGGTGCGACCAGCAGTTCGCTCGCCGCCTCCTGCGACGAATACGCCGACTACGACACGTTGCCCGGTATCGAGATCATCCCGACCGATGCCGTTCCCGAGACGACAACGAATTCTCCCGCTCCCATTCCCCAGGACTCGTCGCCAGATCCAGCTGTCACACCGGAGGTATCCTTTGGCCCGGCCCGGAATCTGCAGAAGGAAGCCACCCGGCTGCTCAAGCGGGCGATGGAGCTGCTGGCGAAGAATGACCTCGAGTGGCAGCATGCGTCGACGGTCAAGAACCAGATGAAGCGCATGGACCCGTCATTTCAGGAACGGCCACTCAACTACAGTCAGTTCTCCGACTTCCTCAAGTCGCGGCAGTCGATCATAGAGATCGACAAGAGCAAGCCGACACCGCTGCGGCTGAAGCTCAAGGCCTGAGATCTGGCAGAGCCCAGTCTCGATACGCTCCTTCGTCGCTACTCGACCAGCGGGGCGCTCATCGACCGGACTTGCGATACGCCTTGCGACCGGGTTTGCGAGATGCCTTCGACCCGAGCATCCGCCGAGCGTGCTCATATTGCTCGCGCTCCGCGTCCGCCAGGGCGGTGAAGGCGGCCGCGGCATCCGGGTTGGCCGGGGGACCCGACGAGTGGAACCGGTTCCTCCTCGATCCCTCTTCATAGGATTTGAATTCGACCGAGAAAGCGTCCCCGAGTTCACCGGCGAGGAGCTGGGCCAGGCGGCGGCCCTCCTCAATGAAGTGGCGGTGCCCATCATCCGCCCGCCATTCGAAGTCCTCGGTGAGGGCGTCGTTGAAGAACTCCTCCCACGCCTCGAGGTCACGAATGAGCTCCGCACTCAGGTGCGTCCGCTCATACGGGACCGGATAGATGAACCACAGCACCGTGTCGGCGTAGTCCGCCTCCAACCGCACGACGGAGGTGGCGTACTCGCCCAAGGGGTGCATCCCCCGACCATACCGGTCGACACCGCTGCTGGATAAGGTGTTTCCGTCGAGTGCGGGAGGTTCCAAATGAGCGAAACGATCGGTGTTCTCGGGCTGGGACGGATGGGACTTCCGATCGCCGAGCGACTCTTGGCCGACGGGTACAGCGTTCGGGTGTTCGACCTGGTCGATGCACGGATGAACCGAGCCGTGTCGGCTGGGGCGATCGCGTCCTCGGGGACCCGCGAGCTGGCATCCGTCGTCGACATTCTCGTGACCGTGTTGCCCGGTCCGCGGGAGTTCGAGACGGTGATGCTCGGACCGGATGCCGCGATCGCGGCGATGCGACCCGGATCGTGCTGGCTGGATCTGACGAGCAACGATCCCCGGGTGGCGGGCGAAGCGGCGCGGCAGGCCACCGATCGCGGGGTGCTGAGCGCCGGGGCGCCGATGGGTGGCGGGATTGCCGAAGCCACTGCCGGCACGCTCGGCTTCTACTTCGGTGGGACGGACGAGGCATTCGCCCGGGTCGAGCCGCTGCTCGCGACGCTCGGGGATGCCAGTCGGCTCTCACGAGTTGGGACCACCGTCGACGCCGGCTACACCGCGAAGCTGCTGGCCAACCTGCTGTGGTTCGGGCAGGCCGTCGCCGTGTCTGAGGCGCTTCTGCTCGGCAAGGCACTCAACCTCGACGTCGGCACGCTGCGTGCCGTGCTCGGGAACAGTCCGGGCGGCAGCGCGTTCATCGACCACCACCTCGACGCGCTCCTGGCCGGGGACTACCTCGAATCGTTCGGAATCGACCGGGTGGTCGAGGAACTCGACACCCTCACCGACCTCGCCGGTAGCACGGAGACGCCGTTCCAGTTGTCGAATCTAGTTGCGCGGATGCATCGGGAGGCGCTGGAGCGGTTCGGCCCGGTGGACGGGGAGTTGCTTGCGGCGAAGCTGCTGGAGGAGCGGGCGGGGACGCGGTTGCGTGTGGAGGGGGCGGAGTAGAGGGCCTCGGGGTGCCTTGATCTCGACGGGCTCGATCAGCGGGGCGGGCTCGATCAGCGGGGCGGGGCAGGCCTTGATCTCGACAAGCTCGATCAGCGGGGCGGGCTCGATCAGCGGGGCGGGCTCGATCAGCGGGGCGGGGCAGGCCTTGATCTCGACAGGCTCGATCAGCGGGGTTGGGCGAGCCTTGATCTCGACAGGCTCGATCAGCGGGGTTGGGCGGAGCGGATCCTCGACCATTGTGCAATCGTTCATGCATGATTCTCTTCGCCATCGCGCTTGGTTCCTTGCTGGTGCTCATCGGCACGGTGTTCCAGATGGTGATCGCGCTCCAAAACGGCATCCGGTCTCTCGAGGATTCCCAATCGGACCTCAACCGTGTCGTGCGCGGACGCGGGCCCAAATATCGGGAAGTGGCACGCTGGCGACTACGCAAACGACGGACGCTCCTGAAGCAACACATCCGGGAATCGGGCGACCCGCTCACGCCTGCCGAAAAGTGGACCTCAGATTCGTTCGACCGCCAGGCGTTCGGGTGGGGGTTCCTGGTCGTGGGCTCGCTGATCGCGTTCATCGCCTCCACCGTGGAATGGGCGCACACCCTCGGGTCTTGATCTCGACAAGCTCGATCAGCGGGAGGGGCGCTACGGCAATGCGACGAGAAGCGCGACAGCACCAACGACCGACAGGACCGTTCGCACGTGGTTCCACGGAATCCACACACGCTCGAACCGCGGCCAGAACGCTTCACGGCCGGCGCCCGCCGCAGCCAGCCGCCGGTTGAGCGGCACGTTCACGACGATCGTCGACACCACGGCGGCGAGATACAGAGCGGCACCGACGATTCGCAGGGCTGAGTCCGGCTCAGGGTCCGCCACCGTGGTGACGATAGTGACGACCGATGCGACCGCAGTCACCAGGAACACTCCGGTGAACGGGACGCGCTCCGCTTTCTCGTTGATCACGACCATGGCGGCGCTTGCCTCGGCCGGCGGTCGGCTCCGGAGCGCCGGCATCACGACCGCCGAGAACGCGAGGAGAAAACCACCGGTCACCGCCGAGCCGACGCCCGCGACCAGCGGAATCCACGGGGTCATCGCGCGCCCACAGCGACGACCGAATCCCAAATTCCTGTCGCGGCGGCGCGAGCGGCATAGTCGGTGAAGTCGGTGGGTTCCCGGCCCAGTGCCGCCCGCAAATCAGGGGTGAGCGAGGCGTTGCGACCGTCAAAGATCTCGGTGATGAGTTCAGCGAGCGGAAACGCATCCTCGGCGGGAACGCCGTCGTTGCCCAGGTCGGCGACGAACTCCTCAGGAGAGCACTGCTCGAATTCGATCCTGCGGCCCGTCGTGGCCGCGAGCTCAGCCGCCACCTCAGGGAGGGTGAGCAGTCTCGGCCCCGTGAGTTCAAGCATCCGATTCACGTGATCGTCGCCGGTGAACGCGTCGGCGGCAACGACAGCGAGGTCATCGAGGTCGAGGAACGGCTCCGGGATGCCGGGGTCGGCCGGCAGCATCAGCCTGCCCCGGCGCACCGGTGCGAGCAGGAAGTGTTCACTGAAGTTCTGCGCAAACCAGGAGCAGCGCAGGATCGTCCACTCGAGTCCGGCCGATCGCACGACGTCTTCGGCCGCGCGCGCTCCGTCTTCGCCTCGGCCAGAGAGCAACACGAGCCGCTCAACGCCGGCGTCAGCAGCAACGGCGGTGAAGCTTCTCATCAGTTCGGGCACGCCGGGGAAGGCCAGGTCAGGGCTGTAGCAGAGGTACGCCGCTTTCATCCCGTCGAGTGCGCCGGGCCAGGTGGAGGAATCGTTCCAGTCGAAGGGGATCTCGGCGCGGCGGGAACCGACCCGAAAGGGCACTGACCGCTCGGCGAGACGGCGGGTGATGCGGGCGCCGGTGCGACCGGTGCCGCCGGTGACGAGGACAGGGGAAAGTGGGTTCGTTGTGGTCATGGCCCGATCCTGCCCGCCTTGGAATGGACGTTGAATAACTTTCCGTCTCGCTTTCATACGCCATCGTCTAGACTCGCGCCATGGACCCGCTCACTCAGTTCTTCACCGAACCCCGCGCGCGTGACGCTTTCACCCTGCGGGTGGTGATGGCCCCGCCCTTCGCCATCGACGTGCGCGACGAGGCCGCCCTGACGCTGGTCGTGCCCGTGCACGGCGACTCCTGGCTCGTTCCGAGTTACGGCACACCTCAGCGCCTCAGCCCGGGGCAGATCGCAACCGTCCGCGGGCCGGAACCCTATCGCCTGAGCGACCGGCCCGACCGTGAACCCACGGTGATCATCGACGCCAACCAGGTATGCCGCACACCGGACGGCGACAACCTCGAGACGACGATGCGGCAGGGCGTGCGCACCTGGGGCAACGACCCAGCCGGCGAGACCGTTATGCTCATCGGCACCTACCCGAGTGAAGCAGCCGTGGGCCAGCTCGTGACATCCGCTTTGCCACCGATCGCCATCTTCGACGAACACGAAACGGATGCCACGCTCGTCGCGCTCCTGGAACGCGAACTCTCCGCATCCGACCTGGGGCAGGGAAGCGCACTCGACCGCCTGCTCGACCTCCTCCTCATGCAGGTCGTGCGCGCTTTCGGCCGCCGCTCCGATTCGCCGGTGGCCAGCTGGGTGGCCGGCTTCGGCGACCCGGTCGTCGCCCAGGCACTGTCGCTGCTGCATGACGAGCCCGCGACACCGTGGACCGTGGCCGAACTGGCCAACAGGGTGCACGTGTCACGCGCGAAGCTCGCAGCCCGCTTCAGCTCGCTGGTCGGGCAGCCGCCGATGGGCTACCTGACCAGCTGGCGTCTCGCCCTGGCGGCCGATCGGCTGGTCGGCAGCGATGCCACGACCGCGACCGTCGCCGCCGAGATCGGCTACAGCAGCGCATTCACGTTCAGCACGGCATTCTCGCGGGCGTACGGCATGAGCCCGACCGCCTACCGGCGTGGGCGCCGTGAGCGGCTGACGGCAGCAGAACCGTTGATCGAGTAGCGACCGAAGCGCAGCGGAGGCCGCGTATCGAGATCCATGTGCGGCGGGTCTCGATACGCTCCTTCGTCGCTACTCGACCAGCGGGGGTCGCTCGTGTTCTCAGCGGATGACGGCGATGTTGAAGTTCGGACTCCGGAGTGCCTGCATCAGGCCGGCGAACAGGAGGAAGTAATGCTCGGGTCCCCGAGCGGTCTCAATCCCTCCCAGGTCGATCTGCTGCTCTGCGGGCCAGCCGAGGTCTACGAGCAGGCCCGAGACGAGGGCCTTCGCATTCGCGTCATCGCCCGACAGGAAGACGGAGGTCGGCCCGCTCACGGCGTTGGGCGCAATGGTAAGCGTCCCTGCCAGCGTGTTGAGCGACTTGACGACTGACGTGCGCGGCAGAGCCTCCTGGAGCACGGCACCGAGACTTCCGTTGGGATACATCAGCTCGAAGCGCTCCGTCACCGCGTTGCCGATGTCGAGGAGAACGTGCCCGGCGAGCAGCTCGGCGTGCGAGGACAGCACCTCTGCAGCAACGGATGCCTGCAGCGCGCTGACAACGAGGTCGGAGCCCTCGACGGCCGATCGCACGTCACTGACGAACGGTGCGAGCTCCGGGTGGGATTCGGGGCTGCGTGACCCGAAGGTCACCGAATGACCGGCGGAGCGGAACCCCTCCGCGAGTGTGGTGGCCATGTGGCCGGTTCCGAGGATGGCGATGTGCATGAGAAACCCTTCTTGGAGTGGGTCGTTCGGATTCGAACGACTTCATGATCGGTATAACTCGTTCCAATTCGAATTATTCCGGGCTTCGCCAAATTGGTTCGAAGTGGAACCATCTATGCTGATCAGATGCCACAGGAACTCGCCAAAGGGGAACTCGACGCGTACTTCGCGCTCGTGGTCGCCGGGGACCTCGTCCAACGCGCCATCACCTCCCAGCTCGCCGAGCATCAGCTGACTCCGGTGCAGTTCTCGATCCTGGCGCAGCTCCTCGAAGCGCCGGACGGCGTCCGGATGCGGGACCTGGCCTCCGCTCTCGTTCACTCACGTAGCGGCCTGACCTACCAGGTCACGCAGCTGGAAAAAGCCGGCCTTGTGTCGCGCGTGGCATCCGCCGACGACGAGCGAGGAGTGCTCGCCGTCCTCACCGAAGCCGGGAAGAAACGGGTCCGTGCGGCATTCCCTGGGCATGTGGCCCTTGTTCGCGAGAGCCTCTTCGACCTGCTTCCACCGGGCGGAGCGGACTCGCTTCGGGAGCTACTGGAACCCGTCATCTCGAAACTTCGCGCTGACCGCAGCTGACGCCGTCGACGCGCTCGATGACATCCGACGGTGTGGGCGGGTCGAGTCACCAAAAGTTCACGTGGCGGTTCTCGACCAGCCACGTCGCCACCGGCACTCTTGTGGTGTGACCAATGCAACGCAGCATCCGGACGATTCGGAGAACCCCGCGCCGAAGCGGACCCGCCGGGTGTCGCGGTACACCATCGCCGTCGCGTTCATCTTCGTGGTGATGTTCGGGCTGGTTGCGGTTGTCGTGTTCGCATTGGTGCAGGACGGGGCGCTGCGGATGTGAGGTCGAGCGTGGCGTGATCTCGACAAGCTCGATCGACGGGGTTGGGCTCGATCGACGGGGTTGGGCTCGATCGACCGGGTTGGGCTCGATCGACGGGGTTAGCGAGGGCGCGGCGGGTCACCCGAACTGGCGGTCATGCGGGTCGACGGCGGGCGCTGCCGATACGGCAGACTCGGAAGCATGACGAACCCACCGCAGAGCCCATACGGACCAGCGGACCCCACCCGGCAGTACCCACCTCAGCCGCACGCCATGTTCCACCCACCGCAGGTGCCATACGGCTACACGGTCGTCGGGCCGACCCCACCGAAGCGCAGCAACGGTCCAGGACTCGCCGCCCTGATCATCAGCATCATCGCAGTCGTCATCGCGTTGGTCCCGTTCGTCAACTTCTTCGCGTTCCTGCTCGGCCCGGCCGGTGTCATCCTCGGAATCATCGGCCTGGTCCTCGCCGACCGCCCACGCCGGATGGCCGCGTGGGGCCTGATCCTCTCCGCCGCGTCGATGGTGCTCGCATTCATCCTGATCTTCGTCTACACCTTCGGCGCGATGTTCCTCTTCGGCAACGCCATCGATTACTCGACCCTCGACGCCCAGGGCGGCGAGTCCAGCCGATACACCTCCGAGCCGATCGTCCCGCTGGCGCTCGGCACCGTCGTCGACCTGACCGACGCCGACGGTGCGAGTGTTTTCGAGGCGACGGTGTCGGCATCCGTTCTCGATGCCAGCGACGTGATCACTGCAGACGGCGGCAGCGCCGAGGCTCCTGCCGGGATGAAGTGGGCGATGGCCACGGTCGACCTCACGGTTCTCGCGGCATCCAACCAGCCGTCGGAGCCGATCGCGGTCGACTACATCGCCGCCGACGGCGAGTACTACAGCGACCTCGACGCCTACGCAGTGCCGCCGGAACACGACCTCTCCCAATTGCAGCGCACGCTCGCCCTCGGCGAGAGCGGGACGGCATTCGTGATCGTCGCGATCCCGACAACGGATGCCACGGGCGGGCTGTGGTCGATCCAGTACGGCAGCGAACAAACCGGCACTGCGGAGTACTTCTTCGATCCGTCCTAGGGCGGATACTTCGGTGGACTCCCCCTCGACGTTCGCGGAACTGTGGAGGACACTCAAGTCATGACCAACCCACCGGAGAGCCCGTACGGACCGGCGGACGCCACACCCCAGCAGCCGCCGGAGTCGACGCCGCAGCCACCTGAGGCGACGCCGCCGCCGAACCCGACGGAGCAGTACCCGACCGAGCAACTGCCGCCGGAGTACCCGACCGAGCAGTTGCCGCCGCCGTATCCGCCGCCTCCCCCGTCGTATCCGACGAACTACCCGACGCAGCAGTATCCACCGCAGCCTCCGCCCCCGCAGCAACCACCGACGTACAACGCGGCGGACTTCTACCCGCCGCAACCGCAGCCGCCGTACGGCTACACCCTCGCCGGTCAGACCCCGCCGAAACGGACCAACGGCGCGGGCCTCGCCGCCCTCATCCTCGGGATCTGCGGAATCGTCATCGCGTTCATCCCGTTCGTCAACTTCGGCGCGTTCCTCGTCGGGGTCGCCGGCGTGATCCTCGGCATCGTCGGCCTGGCGCTCGTCGACCGGCCACGGCGGATGGCGGCGTGGGGCACCATCCTCTCCGCGCTCTCGCTCGTGATCGCGTTCGTGATGGTCTTCGTCTACACCTTCGGCTTCATCTTCGCCGTCTCCGGCGCCGTCGACGAAGCCACGCGGAACTCCCCGCAACCGACAGACGTCTCCGAGCAGCCGGCGCCGTCACCGACCGACACCGTCGTCGACGTCCACCCGCTCGGCACGGTCGTCGATCTGACCGACGAGTCCGGCGACCCGGTCTACGCGGCGACGATCTCGACATCCGTTCTGGACGCCACCGACGAGGTCTCGGCGATCGAATTGAATCCGGATGCCCCGGCCGGGATGCAGTGGGCGATGGTCACCGTCGAGCTCACCTCCCTCGCCGACACCACCGTCGCGCCGGCCATCGACGTCACGGTCGAGTACGTCACGCCTGACGGAGACTCCTTCACCCGGTTCGACGCGTTCGCGCTGGCGCCGGAACCGACCCTCGACGTGCTGTTCGAGCTCGATCCGGACGAGAGCGGGACGGGCAACGTCGTGATCGCGATTCCGACCGATGACCCGTCCGGTGGGTACTGGGCACTGAAGTACGGGAGTTCGTTCGGCGGTGGGGAGCGGTTCTACTTCGAGGTGGAGTAGAACACGCCGCTGCCGCGAGCGATGAAAACGTATCGGGACCCCGCGAGGTGGGGTCCCGGTGCGGTCGGGAGCGGCCTACTCGACGAGCGTGGTGGCCCGCACCCGCGGCCGCCGCCTCGTCAGCGCCACCCCGACGAGACAGAGGATGCCGCCGACGATCGCAATGAGCGCCGGGAGTTCGCCGAGGAACAGCATCCCCATGAGGATCGCGAGCGGCGGCACGATGTAGGTCGAGATCGTCAGCTGCCCCGCCGGCACGCGTGACAGGGCATAAGCCCAGGTGCTGAACGCGATCGCGGTCGGGACGGCTCCGAGGTAGACGACGCCGAGGATCGACGGCAGCGGTGCGGTCTGCACGTCGGCGATGAGCTGTCCGGTGAACGGCAGGCAGGTGATCGTGCCGATCGCGCAGCCGAGCCAGGTCACCTGCCCGGCGGGCAACCGCTTGAGCGCGGGTTTCTGGAACAGCACACCTGCGGCGTAGGTGAGGGCCGCCAGCAGTGCCCACAGCACCGCGATCGGATCGAGTGCGCCCGTGGCATCCCGCGCCCCGATTCCGATCAGGATCACGCCGATGAAAGCGACGCCTGCACCGATGGCGAGCCACTTCGGCAGGCCCTCGCCGAGGAACAGCCCGGCACCCAGCGCGACGAGGATCGGCGCGAGGTTGACGATCATGGCGGTGGTGCCCGCATCCAGCGTCTGTTCCGCCGTGTTGAGGGCGATGTTGTACGCGCCGAACCAGGCGACGCCGAAACCGAGGATGAGCAGCCATTCGCGGCCGGTGGGTTTCACCCAGCGGCGTCCGATGAGCAGGAGTCCGAGCAGCGCCGTGCCGACCAGAAGCCGGAGGAGCGACAGGGCACCCGGCGAGAAGTCGGGGCCGACACCTCGGATGACGATGAACGCACTCGCCCAGGCCAGCAGCGTCACCGCGATCGCGACGAGGACCAGCGGGCTCAACGTCGTCGGTCGGGTGGGCGCTGCGGTGGAAGTTGACACGCCTCCAGAGTAGGGGCGGCGTCCGACGCTCCGACCGGTCGGGCCGCGATGTGGCGGAGACCTGCCGGAGGTTGGCCGAGATGGGCGGATGCCGCCTCGTCGATCGAGCTTGTCGAGATCACGGGACGGCCGGAATAGCGCAGGATGGTCGCCTTGATCTCGACAAGCTCGATCAGCGGCCTCATGAGGACAAGACCTGACCGGATGCATGCCTACGCTCGGGACCACAGACCGTTTCGGAAGGAGCCCGCGATGAACATCCGCCCATTCACGATCGAGGTGCCGCAGCAGGATCTCGACGACCTCGCCGACCGGCTCAGCCGCACCCGCTGGCCGAACGACGCCACCCCGAGCGGCTGGCTGCGCGGTGTCGAGCTCGGCTACCTGCAGGGCCTTGCCGAGTACTGGCGCACCGAATACGACTGGCCGGCCGCGCAGGCGAACCTCAACCGTTTCGACCATTTCATCGCGGACATCCAGGGCCTCGGCATCCACTTCATCCACCAGAAATCGGGCCGTCCGGATGCTGTTCCGATCGTGCTGATCCACGGCTGGGCGGACTCGTTCTACCGGTTCATCCACCTGATCGAGCGGCTGACCGGCGGCGAGGGTCCGGCGTTCGACGTGGTCGTGCCGTCGCTGCCCGGGTTCGCGTTCTCCGATCAGCGCGCGGCCGGCACCGGCGAGCAGGATGCCGACTTCGCCGCCGAGGTCGTCTCCGAACTGATGGAGGGGCTCGGCTACGACCGCTACGTCGTACACGGCGGCGACTGGGGCAGCTCCATCGGCCAGGAAGTCGCCCGCGCCCATCCCGACCGCGTGATCGGGTTGCACCTCACCGACGTACCGTTCGCGAACATGTACCTCCTCGACGCGAACGAGACCACGGACGCCGAGAAGGAGTTCGTGGCATCCGTCGAGAAATGGGGCGAGACGTCCGCTGGATACGTCACCATCCAGTCGACCCGCCCGCTGACTCTCGCCTACGGTCTGAGCGACTCCCCCGTCGGACTCGCCGCCTGGCTGATCGACCACTTCGAGCTGTACTCCGAGACGCGCATCGGCAACGACGACCTGCTGACCAACGTGATGCTCTACTGGCTGCGCAACAGCATCCGCTCGTCGATGCGGTATTACAACGAGGGTATGGGTGACTGGTCGGATGCCGACGGGTCGGCCTCGTGGGGCGACACGGGTGCGGACTGGTTCGGCGACACCGGGGCTGCTGCCGGCGAGGGTGCCGCGGGCAGCGGCGAGTGGACGGCGGATGCCGGCGGCTGGTCGATGAAGATCGACGTACCGACCGCGATCGCGGTGTTCCCGAAGGACATCACCAACCCACCGCAGGAGTATGCGGAGCGATTCTTCGATGTGAGGCGGTTCACGCAGCAGGAGCACGGCGGGCATTTCGCGGCGCTGGAGGTGCCGGACCTTGTGGCGGCGGACATCCGCGAGTTTGTTGCGGGCCTGAAGTAGACCCGTCCCGCTGGCTGAAGCGAAGCGAAGCCGGACTTCGGGCGGAAATTCCGGGGGTCTATCGTCCATACGTGGACGGACCCCCGGATTTTCCTCCCCGAAACCGACCTGCCGGGCAGCGCGGTCGCCTTGATCTCGACAGGCTCGATCAGCGCGTGGGATGGATCAGCGGCGGAGGCGCAGATCCTGCCGCGAGCGGCGCCGCCTCCAGAGCATCAGGCTCAAGCCCGCCAGGAGTGCTGCCAGCGCTCCGAGCCCCAGTGCACCTACCGGTCCAGCAGACGTGCCCGTGTCAGCGAGATCATCAGCACCCGAGCCGGCCGGTGAACCGATCGGCGATGACCCACCGGGAGTCCCGGCCGGATCCTCGCCGTTGCCACCACCGCCCCCAGGCGGCGTCGTGGGCTCCTCCGGCTCCTCGATCACCGCGGCCGGGATCACCGTGAACAGGCGCACGTCGGAGTAGTCGACCGCACCGTGCGGGTCAGCCGTCCGCACATACCAGCCGTGCTCTCCAAGCTCCTCGAGCGGCCAGGTCGCGGTCAGAACGGACCCGCTCGGCACATCCGCGAACCCGGCGATCTCGTTCGCCGTCAGGATCTCGGCGCTGAAGGCATCCGTCGCCAGCGTCTTCGTCGCCGGGGCGATGCCGAGGTCCGCATACGAGACCTCGAACTCCTGGTACAGGTACGGGTCTTCAACCGGCCCGAGCAGACTCGCCTCATCGGAGTTGTACTTGTCGAGTGACGGCGAGTACGTGCGCACGAGCATCTGCCCGGTCTCGTTGTCGAAGTGCAGCAGTCGCAGGAAGCCCTGCCCGCCCTCCGGTAGTCCCTGGTAGTCGAACAGCATCGACTGCACCTTGCGGTCGTTGACGCCGTCACCATCGTCGTCGAACTCATCGACCCGGGTGAACGCGTCGTGGTAGTGCCCGGAGAACACCATCTTCACGTTCGGGTTGGTCGCGACGACCTCGTCCATGATGCGCTGCGGCATGGCGCCGAGCCCACCGGTGGTGAGCATGAACTCGTGCTGGTTGATAATGGCGATGCGCTCGGGGTGAGCCGCGAGCACCTCGTTCATCCAGTCGATCTCAGCGTCGCCTGGACCCCAGCCCATGTAGACCATGATGAAGTCGATTCCACCGGCGGTCATCAGGTCGTAGTGTCCGCGGTTGTTCTCGTAACTTCCGCCGTACCAGGGGTTCGCGGCGAACCTCTCCTCACCGAAGTACTGACCGAAGTAGGTGTAGTCGACCTCCTTGTGGCCGACGTCATGGTTTCCGGCGAGCACGCCATACGGCAGCCCGGCGTCGTCGAACCGCTGGTACTGCGGGTCGGCGTTCTCCCACTGGTACGGCTGCAGGTGGTTGTCGACGACGTCCCCGGTGTGGAAGACGTACTGCAGGTTGAGTTCCTCGCGGCGCTCGAGCAGGTAGTCGTGGATCGCGACCTGGTGGTCGTAATACTGCGCGTTGTAGTACTGCGTGTCCGACTCCCACGCGAGCGTGAAGTCGTACTTCGACCGCGGTACGTCCCCCGCGTTGTGCGGGGTGACCGCTGAGTCGCGCTCGGTCTGGTCGGCCGCAGCGAAACCTTCGGAGTGCTGCACCAGGATGCTGACCTTTCCGTCAGCTGCGTGGGCTCCGGCCTCCACGACACCGGAGAGCGTGAACGCCTCGTCGTCGGTGGTCGTCAGGTGGCGGGTCACCTCGGTCCAGGATGCTCCGTCTGCGGTGAGCGCGTAGAGGATCACCTGCGCGTTCGCGTTCGCGGTTCCCGCCCACGAGACCCGCACGAGAGCGTCAGCACCGGCATCCGCAGGCACGTCCACATCGAACAGCTGGTACGGGAACTCGTCGTCCGAGCTGATCTCAGTGGCGACACCGTCGACGGTCTCGAGTGCTGCGACATCGGTGGATTTCAGGGCGATCGGCTGCTCGCGGTCGGTGGCCGCGGCATCCTGTGTCGTTCCGGACTGCGTTTCGACGTCGCCGTCTTCGAGGTCGAGCCGGTAGCCCTCGCGGAACGAGACGTCGAGGATGTCTCCGGTCGGGTCGTCGACCTGCGCAGACAGGCTCACGTCGCCGGCTTCGACCTCGCTGCCTTCGGTGGGGCTGATCGCTCCACCGGTGGGCTGCTCCTCGAACGTGGTGAACGTCGCCTCGAACCGGGTGATGTTCCCGACCTTGTCTGTCGATTCGATCACCACCGCGTGTTGGCCGGCGTTGAGGGTCAGAGACGAGGTCGTGTACGGCAGGGTGATCGGCATGCCGTCGAGGGTGGCCGTGTACGAGCCAACCCCTGAACCGGCGTCGGTGATCTCGGCCTCGATGCGGATCTCGCCCTGGTATGGCGTGCCGTCCACGATCGAGGAGGTGACCTCGGGGGCGGTGTTGTCGACGATCACCGTACGGCTGAGGCTGTCGATGCCGTCGGTCGCCGAGACGACGTGGGTGCCGTCGGTGGTGGCGGTCGTGTCCCAGACCGTCGCCTCACCGTTGAAGGCATCCGCGGGCAGGGCGAACCGGGCGTCGTAGAAGTCGAGCTTGCCTGCGCTGTCGCCCATGTTGAGGGTGAGCGCCGGGTCGTCGTACCCGACCGGCGTGAGAGTGCGGCCGTCCGGGAGGACGAGTCGCATGCCCTTGACCTGGAAGTCGTCGTTGTTCTCATTGGGGTCGATCTCGGGTGCGGCCTTCGTGCCGGCCCAGATGCTCACGACGAGTTCGTCGCCCTCGACGACGTAGTCGAGCGGCACGGGAGTGACGATCGTCTCGAAGCCGGTGGGCAGTCCGTCGTCGAAGATGCGCAAAACGTCTTCTCCGATACGCACGCCGTTCTGGAAGAACGTGTTGACGCCGCCGGCCTCGAAAACGAAGGTCGGCGCGCTCTCGAGGCTCGGAGCCGAATCGACCGGGTCACCGTCGATGCTCAACTCGAGCTCGCTCGGGTAGTCGTCACCGGCCGCGAGGACAGTGGACTCGCCGCCGAGGTACTGGCCCTCTGTCACGTTGAGGCGGATCGGGTCCGTGTTCGCACCGTTCACCGGCACGCGCCGGGTCTCGGTGGTGGTCGTGTTCGATCCGTCGCGTGCGGTGACGGTGTACTCGTACCATTTCTTGCCGATGAGGTCGGCGGCGTTCACGACGTGTCGGTACAGGCCGTCGGTCCCGGCGACGAGATTCACCGAACGGATGCCGTCGTCGACGTTGTTCGCGAGGTCCAGTTCCAGCGTGCGCACCTGGACGTCGTCGGTCGCGCGCAGTTCGATGGTGAAGTCTGCGGCCGGGTCGATGGTCGCGGCGGTGAGGTCTTCGACGACCGGGCCGGTGGTGTCGACCGGGTCGATCATCAGGCCGGCAGGAACCTGGTCCTCCTGAATCGTTCCGGGCGTGGAGGAAGTGATGCCGAGCATCCGCTGCAGTCCGAGGTCCTCAGGGGTGACGGCATACCGGATGCCCTGGTCGGCGACGGAATCATCCGTCGCGCCCATGTTGAAGTAGGCGCGGTTGACGCTGAAGCCGGTGTTGGTGAGGATCTCGATGCCACGCGGTGCGGCGTTTGCCATTCCTGCGGAGTAGATCTCGACGAGGTTCTTCCCCAGCTCGAGGTTCGTGCCGAACTGCGCGTTGAATGCGTCGGCACCCAGGGCGTCGTTCGGTCCGTTCTTGATCCAGAACACGAGGGTCTTGCCCGGTTCGACCACGGCGTCTGTGGGCTGTGACGGCCAGAGCACTTCGTTGCTGTTGCTCGTCATGTCGATCGGGTAGAGGTAGTTGACCGTGTAGTCGGCGAAGTCGATCGGCTTGCTCGTCGCGTTGTAGAGCTCGATGAATTCGAAACCGTCCGCGGCTCCGACGTTGGTCGAGTCCGGGAGCAGTTCGGTGATCTGCAGCCGGGCCGTGGTGAGTGCCGGGTCGGGCTTGGGGTTCCAACCGGGAGTCGGCTCGGGTTCCGGAGCGGTGAGCGCCTCGTCCTTCACGACGCCGGGTGTGGCCGCCGCCGATTCGAGGAGGGTCAGGCCGTTCTCGGCGATGTCTCCTGGGATGCGGAAGTGCGCGGTGGTCGTCGTCGAGACCGAGCCGGCCGGGTAGTGCGACCAGCTGACCGAATCGGCACCGGCATCCGTCGTCTGGACCACACGGATGCCGCGGGCTCCGCCGTTCGCCATCCCGTTCTGTCCCGTGATGCGAACGACCTGCGTGTCTGCCGGCACGCTCCACTCGGCGCGGAAGTCCGCCTCAGTGAAGGCGTAGGAGTCGACGTTGCCACTGGTGTAGCTGACCCAGTAGATCGCGGTTTCGCCGGCGCCGAGCACGAGGTTCTCCTCAGCAGTGAGCGGCACGTCGGAGGTCATGTCATCTGAGTTGACCGGACCATACGCGAAGCTGTAGCCGGCCGCGGCGAGGTCGATGTCGAGGTTCGTGGTGTTGTGCACTTCGAAGAACTCGAAGTTGTCGAACGAGACGTGGTCGGGCGCGATCTCGGTGACGATGAGCGGCCAGTTCGCGGCGGGGCCTGGCTCCGGCACGGGGTCGGGTTCGGGCACCGGGCGCACGAGCGCGGCGGGATCGACGACGCCCGGGCTCTTGACGGCGTTGGGTGCGAGCACGTCGAGGCCGAGGTCGGCGGGGTCCTCCGGCAGGCGGAAGTGCACGGCCTGGTCCTCACCCATCGACCCGGTCGGGTAGTGCGACCACGAGACGAGGCCGTCGGCGCCGAGGATGCGCACACCGCGGTCGCCTCCGTTTGCCATGCCGTTCTGCCCGGTGACGCGGACGACGCGCGTGGCGGCATCCGCCCCGACCGCCTCCTTGAAGCCCTCGATTGTGAACGCCGTGGAGTCGACGGCGCCGGTCGTGTAGCTCAGCCAGAACACGACGGTCTCGTCGGGCGCGATGGTCATCTCGCCGTCGACGGCGAGCGGGACGTCTCGAGCCCGGTCGTCGGAGTCGACGTAGGAGTAGGCGAAGGTGATGCCTGCCGCCGCGAGGTCGATGGCATCCGCCGTCGTGTTGTGCACCTCGAAGTACTCGAAGTTGTCGTTGCCCGGATTGTTGGCCACGATCTCGGTAATCACGAGCGGCGGGATGCCGGGAGCTGGGGCGGCGGATGCGGGCGTGGCAGCAAGCAGGCCCATGCCGAGCACCCACACAGTGGCTGTGGCAAGAGCTCCGCTGAACCGCCGAAGACGTGGCGTAGACACAGAGGTACCTTCGGTTCGATGGGGGAAGCGTTTCGAACCTATGGACCCGGGAGTACCGGGAGGTGAACGCGGGGTGTCTGGGTGGTGGGTGCGGGGTGTCGGGTCGGCCCACCGTGACTTCGGGAGGAAATTCCGGGAGTCGATCCACGTAGAGGAGATGGACCCCCGAACATTCCTCCCGAAACCCACTCGCGGATCGGGGCGGGTGCGCGCGGCCGCGGACGGGCACCGAAGCAACACTCAGCCAACCCCCCGTAAACTCAGGGAGTGACCCTCCACATCGCCATGATCAGCCTGCACACGTCGCCAGACGACGATCCAGGCACCGGCGACGTCGGCGGAATGAACGTCGCGGTCCGCTCAACGGCCCTCGCGCTCGCCGCGCAGGGCCACATCGTCGAGATCCTCACCCGCCGCACCGACCCCGACGGACCCGCCGCGCACGACCTTGCACCGGGCGTCACCCTCCGGCACCTCGACGCCGGGCCGGCCGAACGCCGCATCAAGGGCGACCACGAAGCGTACATCGCTGAGTTCGCCCAGTCGCTTCAGGCCTTGGGGCCGTACGACGTCGTGCACTCCCATCACTGGTTCTCCGGAGAAGCCGCGCTGGACTTCGCGCGCCGCCGCGCCATCCCGCATGTCCAGAGCTTCCACAGCATCGCGGCCGACCCGTCCACGCCGCTGTCCGACGGCGAACGCCCCGAATCCCCCGGACGGATGCTCGGCGAAGCGCACCTGGCACAGGCCTCAGACGCGGTCATCGCCGTGAGCGCCGCCGAGCGCGACACCGTGATCACCCGGCTCGGTGCCTCCCCCGCGCACGTTGTCGTCGTCACCCCGGGTGTCGACGCGGACCTCTTCGCCCCCGCCGTCGCGCCGGCCGCCCACCCCGGTTACATCGTCGCGGCCGCCCGCCTCGAACCGCTCAAGGGCCTCGACCTCGCCATTGAAGCGATCGCGGCGCTGCCCGACGGCTTCCGCCCTGAGCTCGTCATCGCCGGCGGACCCACCACCGGTCACGACGAATACCCCGCCGACCTCTGTGAGCACGCCCGCGCGCACGGGCTGGCCGACGGCATCCGTTTTCTCGGTCCGCAGTCGCGTGAGGACCTCGCCGAGTTGCTCCGTGGCGCCCGGATGCTCGTCGTCCCGTCGCACTCCGAAACCTACGGGCTTGTCGCGCTCGAGGCCGCTGCCAGCGGCATCCCGGTCGTGGCGACCGCATCCGGTGGCCTGATCGAGGCCGTCGAGAACGGTGTCACCGGACTGCTCGTCGACTCCCGTGATCCCGCTGCGTGGACGGATGCCGTCCGCCGCCTGCTCGAGGACGACACGCTGTCCGCCCGTCTCGGCACCGCCGGGCGCACTCGCGCCGAACACTTCACTTGGGACCGCACCGCCGCGGCCACCGCCGATGTCTACACCCGACTGCTCACCCACCGAACGGACATCGCTTCGTGACCGACCTCTTCCCGACGCCCGGCATTCTCGACGGCGTCAGCTCAGTGCTGTTCGCCCATGCGCACCCCGACGACGAGACGCTCGCGTCCGGTGGGCTCATCGCCGAACTCGTCGCGCGCGGGGTGCGGGTGACGCTGCTGACGGCTTCCCGTGGCGAACGCGGCGAGATCGTGGCCGATGCGTTGCCCGCTGACACCGATGCGGATGCCCTGACGCGCGCCCGCGAGGACGAACTCGCCGGTGCTGTGGCTGCTCTCGGCATCTCCGCGCAGTACTGGCTCGGTGACGAGCCGGCGCGGGCGGCCGGTCGGCTGCCTCGGCGCTACCGGGACTCGGGCATGGAATGGATCCGGCCCGGGCTGGCCGGCCCCGCTGGCGATGCGGATGCCGACGCCCTCTCGGTCGCGCCCCTGGACGAGGTCGTCGACGACGTCGCCGCGCTGCTCGCCGTCGAACGACCGTCCCTCGTGATCAGCTACGACTCCGACGGCGGGTATGGCCACCCCGACCACGTGCGGATTCGGGAAGCGGCTGTGGCGGCATCCGTCGCGGCGGGGATTCCCTATGCGGAGCTGCTCGAAACGCCGACGGATGACGCGGAGTGGTTGTCGCTCACGACGCACCGCGCGGTGGTGACGGCGGCGTTGCGCTGCCACGCGAGCCAGCTGACGGTTGTCGGCGACCATGTGGTGCACTCAGGTGGACAGCGTGAGCCGATCGGCACCGATGTCGGGCTGCGGATCGTCGCCCCGTCGGATGTGCCGGTGATGTCGGTGCGCGCCCTGCGGGAGCTGCTCGACCAGCACTGAGTTTTGCGCGCACTTCGGCTTCGTGGTGCGCAAAACGACGCGAAGCGCACCGTTCGGGTCGATTTGCGCACTATGAACGGCGTGCCGGGTGCGGGACGCGAGGGGAAGCGGGGTCTCAATACGCTCGCGACGCGAGCTGCTCGACCAGCAGATGAGGATCAAGCCAATAACATGGTGGTCAGGAGGGAAATCCATTGACCACACAGCTTCCACCTCGCAGGAACGGCCGCGCGACCATCTCCGATGTCGCCGCGCTCGCTGGCGTGTCTCCTGGAGCCGTGTCAAAGGTCTTCAACGGCAACGGCAGGATCTCGGAAGCGACGAGTCAGCGGATTCGGGATGCCGCCCGCGAGCTCAATTGGACCCCGAATCCCGCAGCGATCGCACTGCGAACCTCCCGCGCACAGGCGATCGGCCTCGTCCTCAACAGCTCATCCGAGTTTCCGGATGTCGGCGCCGCCAGTGTCGGCCTCATCTCCGGGATCGAATCGATCCTCGCACCCCGCGAGTACGGCCTGCTGCTCAACGTCTTCATGGTGGGATCCCATGACGAGACGACGTTCTACCGCAACCTGGCCGAGCGCCAGCGCATGGACGGCGTCATCCTCACGAACTCTCGGATCGACGACGCGCGCTTCGATCTCATGCGTGAGGTCGGCCTCCCCGCCGTCCTCGTCGGCACACCGTGGAAGCCCGACGTCGTCGAGTTCATCGACTCCGACCCGCCCAACGCCGGCATCCCCGAGTCCGTCCAGCATCTGGTCGAGCTCGGTCACCGTAACATCGCGTACATTGGCGGACCGTCCGAATTCGTACTGCCGAACATCCGTCGAAGCGCCTTCGAGGACACCCTCACGGCTCTCGGCCTCGCACCGCACTCGGTCATCAGCACCGAATACTCGCCGGCTGCCGCCGCAGAGGAAACAGCTCAGCTCCTCGATCTGGCCCACCCTCCGACCGCGATCATGTACGGCACCGACAGCATGGCGATCGCCGGGATGCGCACCGGCCAAAGCCGCGGGCTCCGGGTACCCGAGGACCTCTCCGTCGTCGGTTACGAGGGAATGCAGGTCGGCGAATGGGTCGACCCGCAGCTCACCACTGTGCAGCGCTTCGCCGTACAACGTGGCCGAGCGGCAGCAGCGAAACTCATCCGACTGCTCGGCGAAACCGTGACCGAAGACGTGCCGCTCGAGAAACCAGTTCTCGTCGTGCGGGCATCCACCGGTCGGGCTCCGAAACGGTGAATCCGCCGGGACCTTGTCCCGACGGATTCACGCCTCAGTAGATGAACAGACTCACCACGTGAGCCGGACCAGACCCAGCTCGAGCACGGTGGGCAGGTCGACCATGATCCGGCCGTCTTCGCCCACACTCCACTCGGCTGAACGCACCGCGCCGTCATCGAGCACGGTGACCGACACGTCATCCAGGCGGATGCTTCGCCCGACCGCTTCCGAGACACGCGCCAGGTCGATGCCGGCGTGGAGCCCGTCGAGCGGCCAGACCTCCCGTTGCTGACCACGCATCGCCATCGGTCCGGTGAGGTTCGCGAAGACGACCGAGTAGCCGTCGTCACTCACCCAGGTCGCGCAGTCGATCAGCCCAGGGCCGGTGACCTCGACAGCCGGTTCATCACCCAGGCCCTCACGCACGGCATTGCCCAGCAGAGTGAGATGGTCTTCGAGAAGCACCTCGCCATACAGCTCCGCCGCGTTGAAGCCGAGCACCCTGACCTGCCCCCGGCCGACGGCGCCCCTGAAGACAGCAGGCGTGATCGCTTCCGATCGCGGGTACACCTCTTCCATCGGCAGGTCTGGGTGATCCGGCACGAAGCGCCAGTCGACGGTGATTCCTGGCGAGGTTTCGAACGTGGCCAGCCGGGTGCCGCCGATGATCCTCGTCGTTCCCTCGAGGCCCCCGTCGAGCCCACCGCCAGGGGTGGGGACGATGTAGTTGTTCTTGACGATGTCGTCGCGTCGCTCGACGAGCTCGACTCCGAGCAGGTCGGTCAGGAGCAGCGTCCCGTCCGGTGTCTGCGGGCCGGAGCCGATCACCAGCAGCGACCCTCCGTCTTCGACGAAGCTCCGAAGAGCGGATGCCGACTCCGCTGAGATCTCGTAGACCTCCGGCAGGATCACCAGTCGGGTCTCCGGAGACGAGAGACGGTGCTGGCTGCGGTCGTTCACGTACTCGAACGGGACGCGCAGCTCGACGAGGGCCTGGTAGATCCCGGCGCCGGCAGCCCGCACCCGCTCGGCGACGAGCGGCCCGTCGACATCCCAGACGCACACCTCGGCGGCCGGCCTGGAATCCTGCCAGAGGCGCGCCACATCGCGGTGCAGCCCGAAAGCCCGCTCGACAGCCGGAACCCAGCGGGGGTCGTGGATTCGTGCAGCGAACTTCGTGAACCAGGGGAAGGCGCCGTGGACGAATCCGTCGACGATCCAGCTGACGGTTTCTGCGGACGCATTGACCGAGTCCTTCCAGCGGTAGCCGTGCGACTCCGGGCCGACCGATGTGATCAGTCCGACGGGCTTGTCCGGGTAGATCGAACGGGTGCGCTTCGCATCCCGGCCGGCAGCCCACTGCGTCTCGCCTTCGTTCCTCGCCTGGTGGTCGACGAGGAAGAACGGAACGTGGTCGCGCGCAACCGAGTCGTCGAGCTCCCCTGCGGCGAACGACCCGAGGTTCGGGATGAAGCGAACGGATGGTTTCACGGCGCGGACCTGCTCGTCCCAGTGCGCGACGAGTTCGCTGAGCCGGTGGCGACGCCATCGATGGTAGGTGGCCCATGCGTCCGAGCCGGCGGCATCCGCCGATGTGGGCAGTTCGAGCCCGCTGGCCTCCCGGAACAGGCGCCTGGCGGTGTCTGTGTATGACGGACCGTGACCCTGCCAGCGGTTGGCGAAGATCGCGTCGACGTCGTACTCGGCTGCCACCTCACGGGCGACCTCCGTCGTGAACTCCCAGTTGTAGTCGCCGTATGCGTCTGTGACGTAGGTGCCCGGGTAGGCCCAGTGCTCGAAGTGCTCCCCGTCTTCGGTTCGCGCGATCCACTCGGGGTGCGCGTCGACGACATCCTGGTGCACGGCGTGCGGGTCGATCCGCGCCATCACCGACATCCCGCGCGAACGGGCCAGGTCGACGACCTCACCGAGGAGGTCACGGTCGCCGAGGTGCTTGCTCCGGTAGTGCAACGGGATCTTCGTCGGATAGAAGGCGATGTACCCACCGGCGCTGATGCAGATCGCCGTGGACGAGGTCCTGTCCATCACATCCGCCCACTCGGCGAGGTCAAAGGTCAGCGGGTCGTCTTCGACGAAGGTGAGCTGCGTCCATCTCTGCTCACCGTCGTACCAGTGTGCGGGCGTCGTTCGGCTTCTCGCCGTGGATGTGATGGTCATTTGATTCCCGTCGTGGCGATGCCCTTGATGATGTGTTTCTGCGCGAAGAGGAAGAACAGCAGGATCGGAACCAAGGAGACGAGCGACATGGCGAACATGATCCCGATTCCACTCTGGGTTTCGGTGTCGACCAGCGATTTGAGCGCCACAGGGACCGTATAGAGCTTCGTCTTCGTCAGGTACAGCAGGGGCCCGAAGTAGTCGTTCCAGGTCCAGATGAAGGTGAAGATCGTGGTCGTGATCAGCGCCGGCTGCATCAGCGGCAGGATGACCGACCAGAAGATCCGGAACGGCCCCGCGCCGTCGAGCATCGCTGCGTGGTCGAGCTCCCGCGGAATCGACCGGATGAACTGCACCATCAGGAAGATGAAGACAGCATCCGTCGCCAGGAACTTCGGTACGAGCAGCGGCGCGTAGGTGTTGATCCAGCCGATCTCGGCGAAGAGGATGTACTGCGGAATGATCAGCACGTGGAACGGCAGCATCATCGTCAGCAGAGCGAGGCCGAAGTACAGCTTGTTTCCGCGGAAGTTCAGCCGCGCCAGCGCGTACGCCGTCAGGGCGCAGGAGAAGAGGTTCCCCAGGATCGACCCGACGGCGACGACACCCGAGTTGATCAGGAACATCGTGAACGGCGTTCCGAGCGCATCCCAGCCGTCGGTGTAGTTGTCAGTCGTCAGCTCAGTGGGAAACAGCCCGGTCTGGGAGAGGATGAGGTTGCTCGGCTTGAACGAGCTGATCACCATCCAGAGCAGCGGATAGAGCATGAGCAACCCGAAGACGAGAAGGAAGACGTGCCGGATGGCGCGCTTCCCCCTGCCACTCGCGCGACGTGGTGCTCTGCTCTCGTCATCGAGCTCGATGTTGAGCGAATCGAGGGTCCCGTTTGTGATGGCCATTATTCGTCTCCGTAGTAGACCCAGCGCCGCGAGGCGAGGAAATTGGCGCCGGTCGCGAGGGCGATGACGATCAGAAGCACCCAGGCCATGGCAGCCGCGTACCCCATGTCGAAACTGCGGAAGCCTTCCTGGTAGATGTACAGGGTGTAGAAGAGCGTGGAGTCCAGCGGACCACCGGTCCCTCCGCTCACCACGTGGGCCTGGGTGAACGCCTGAAAGGCGCTGATCATCTGCAGGATCAGGTTCAGGAAGATGATCGGAGTGAGCAGCGGGATCGTGATCGACGTGAATCGGCGAACCCGGCCTGCGCCGTCCACTTCAGCGGCTTCCAGCAGCTCCTCGGGAATCTGGCGGAGACCAGCGAGGAAGATGACCATGGGTGAGCCGAACGTCCACACATTGAGGATGATCAGCGTCCACGGAGCGGTGTCCGGGTTCTGAAGCCAGCTGTCCGCCTCGATCCCGAAAAACGCGAGCAGGGTGTTGATCAGTCCGGCATCACCGAAGATCTGGCGCCAGAGGATCGCGATCGCGACGCTTCCGCCGAGCAGCGACGGGAGGTAGAAAGCGCTCCGGTAGAGCGAGAGTCCGCGCAGTCCCTTGTCGAGCAGGATTGCCAGGAAGAGCGCGAAGCCGAGCTGCAGCGGCACGGACACCACGACGTACAGCAGCGTGACCCGCACAGCGGCCCAGAACCGTTCGTCCTCCATCATCCGCGTGAAGTTGTCGAAACCGATGAACTCCGGCGCGGTGAGCAGGTCGTAGTTGGTGAACGCGAGAACGGCGGATGCGATCAGCGGGCCCGCTGTCACCAGGATCATGCCGAGCATCCACGGCAGGAGGAAGATGTGGGCGACCCAGCCCTGGCGTTCGTGCGACGCGCGGCGGCGGCGTCTGGGCTCCGGAGACGGAGGAGGTCCCGCCTCCGGAGCCACGTCGGTGTTGCGTTCGGTGAGGGCGGTCATCAGGCCTTCTCGATCTCCGAGTTGACGGCCTTCACGAAGTTCTTCGAGGCATCCTTCACCGAACGTTCGCCCAGCGTCACACCTTCGAGCTCACGCACGAGGATGTCGCGCCAGGTGCCTGACCCTGCCGGCGCCTCGGAGCGGGCCCGCTGCTCACGCTTCGCGATGTCGCGGGTGACGGCGATGACCTTCTGCTCGTCTGCGGATGCCGACTTCTCGTACGAGTCCAGGAGCTTCTGGCTGGGTGGGGCTCCCGCAGACAGGCCGACGAGCTTGAGAAGGTCGAGCGAGTTGAGGTTGAAGTTCATCAACTCGGCCGCTGCCGCCACGTGGTCGTCTTCGATTCCCGAGTACATGGCGAACCGGCTGTAGTAGGTGAAGTGGTATCCGGCCTCGGCATCCGCGAACGCCGGAAGGTCGCGCTGGTCGAACTCGTAGTCCGGGAACGCCGGAGCTTCGTCGACGATGTGGTTCGAGTTGGCGAAGCTGACGAGAATCTTGCTACCGGTGTCAGACCAGGCGGGCTGGATGCCGTCTTGCTCGCTGATGCTCGTGGTGGCGCCCGCCTTGCGGAGGTTCTCCCACCAGTTGATCCACTCGGCGACGCTCTCGGTACTGGCTCCGAGTTTGCCGTCCTTGGTCCAGAGGTCTTCACCCCGCTGGCGCAGGTAAGACTCGAACGGCATGTCATGGTACGCGCCGTAGGTGGTGCCCTTGCGACCGCCCGAGTTGTCCTTGGAGTAGTCGATGAGCAGTTCGGAGAGGCCTTCCCAGGTCAGCTTCTCGGGGATGGTGACGCCGTCCTCCTCGAGGAAGGTCTTGTTGTAGCGCAGAATCGGGCTGAACATCGACTTCGGCAGCGTGTTGAGTTCCCCGTCGAGCTTGAAGAGCTTGAGCTCGGCGTCGGTGAACGCGCTGAGGTCCAGCGCATCGACATCGTCGAGCGTGCGGTAGATGCCGGCGTCGCGATAGGTGAGCACCTGCGGAGACGGGATCCAGAACACCTCGGGCACATCGCGTGCCGCCATCTGGGTGGTCATCCGCTCCTGGTACGCGTCGTAGTCGCCGAACTCAGGCTCGACGGTGATCTTCGGGAATGACTTGCTGAAGCTCTCCAGCGACGCGATGTAGGCCTTCTGCCTGTCCACCCCGCCCCACCAGGCGAAACGGATCGTGCCCGCTGCGGTGGTTCCGCCTCCACCTGCGCCGGCGCCACCTGAGGTGCCCGGTGCGCATCCGGTGAGGGCCATCGCGCCGATGGAGAGCGCTCCGAGCCCGGCGAATGTCAGAAAGTTCCTGCGGTTGACGTCCTGCATGTTGTCCTTCTTTCGATACGGCTTTGTATGAACGATGTGGTGGTGCGGTGTGGGATGCGACGTCAGGCGAGTGCTGAGACGTCGACACGGTTGAGCAGCGGGTGGGAGGAGAGGCGTCGGTGCAGGTTCGCGAGAAAGATCTCGGTCCCCCTGCTGGCCGTGGACGACGTCGTCGCACCGTTGTGCGGTGTGACGATGACGTTGGGGAGAGTCCAGTACGGGGAATCGGCCGGCAGCGGTTCGACCGCATGCGCGTCGAGTCCCGCTGCGGCGAGCGACCCTGACCTCAATGCTGCCAGCAGGTCGGCATCCGCGACGATTCCGCCCCGCGAAACCACGATGAGGTGCGCGTCCGGCTTGAGCGCTGCGAGCACCGCAGCGTCGATGGCGCCCTCGGTCTCCGGCGTGCGGGCTGCGGTGACGACGAGCACGTCGCAGCGGGCGGCAAAGTCGAGGATTCCGTCTGGCCCGAACATCTCGTCGACGAGCTCGGTGTCACGGCTCGGGTCCCTCCTGAGGGCGACGACCCGCATCCCGAACGCCTTCGCCCGGGCTGCGAGTTCACGGCCGACGTTTCCGAATCCGTAGATTCCCATCGTCTTCCCGTGAAGTTCCGCATGGCTGAACCGTTCCCAGCGGTGATCGGCTTGCGCGGCGAGCCAGCGTGGCGCGTCGCGGTTGAGCATGAGTGCGAGCATCATGGCGTGTTCGGCGAGCGGGATCGCCCCGTTGCCTGCGGATGAAGTGACGGTGATCCCGCTCCGACGGAGGGCGGGGCCCACATCGCCCTCGACCCCTGCGGCCCAGGAGTGCACCCAGTCGAGTGCCGGCATCCCGTCCAGTTCCTCATCATGAACCTTCCCGGCGACGATGGTGATCTCGTCGGGTCTGGCTTCGACGTCGCCATTGACCACGACGCCGAGGCCGGGGTACGCGGAGTGGAGCCTGGCGATCAGCCGGTCCGACTCGCCGCCGCGCACGAGCACGACGTCCCTGTCAGGCGACATGGTCGGCAGCCTCGATCACGACGACAGCGAAAGTGTGCAGAACATCGAGGTCGAGCACGAGATCGTCGCCGGCTGCGCTCGATCGCATTCCGGTTGCTGAGCCGAGGGCGCGTGCGCGACCGGCTCCTGCGCGTGGAACCCGGATCCGGATGCCGTGGATCGGCACGACGGGGCCGAAGCCATTGCGGCGCTGACCTGAGTGGTTCAGCAGGTGCACGACGAGTCCAGCGGACGAGCGACCGAGGATCACTTCGACCTGCTCAGGAGCCTCGACGATCACCGGGGCGGTGTCGACGACCGAATCGATCACGAGATCGATGGCGGCATCCCGCACCGAGGTCAGCAGCAGTCCTGCATAGGCGACGCCAGGCAGCCAGCCGAGCTGGACCACGCGGCCTGCTCCGGATTCGCGGATGCCGCACGCGAATGCGTCCCCGGCTTGGTGCCCGTATGCCTTTTCGGGCGGTCCGTACGGGGCCGAGGGAATGATCCGCTGGCTCAGCTGAGTATCTGGCTTCCACTGCAGCGCGTGCTGGCGTCCGAAGCGGGCGATGAGCGCCGAGCCCTCGACCGCGTCTGCCGGGCGAAGCTGAAGGTACGAAGACTTGAGCGCATCGGCGTCGTCGACCGTGCTGGTCTGGAGTGATGCGGGAAGCCATTCGGCACAGCTGCCGTCGCCGCGGATGCCGGTTGCTCCGGTGGCGAAAACCACTCCGCCGTCTTCGATGAACGCGGCGATGGCGGCATCCTGAGCCGGAGTCAGGGAGCTGAGATCCGGTGCGATGAGAGCGCGGAACCGCGACAGCGACGTCTTCCCGAGCGACTCGAGCGGAACCACGTCGAAGGGAATATGCCGTTCCATCAGACCGACGAACCATCCGCGGAATTCGATGACGGATTCGGCGTGACGGGGCGGCTGAGCGCTCAGCGGGTCAGGCCGCAGCAGGCCGACGTTGGCGGCCGGCGCCATCCCGTCGTAGACCGCCGCGTGGTCGCGGTGGAACCGGGTGACCGCGGCCGCCGCCGACAGGCAGTCGTACGTGATTCCGTTGGGCGGGCCCATGATGTAGGTCGACGGGTTCGCACCGCGCGCGATGGCCTGCACCAGGTATTCGGCGAACATCTCGGGCTGTTCACTCGCCATCCGGTAGGGCATGTCGTAGAACGTCACCGCGTTGACGAGCACGGCTTTTTCCGGCTGCGCCACACGAAACGCGCTGACGGATTCGGAGGTCGCGTGCGGCCACAGCGTGCGCCCCAGCGCATTGTTCGCTTCGTGGAAGAGAATGTCGGCTGAACGCCCGAGGATGAGTCCGGCCTCCGGGTTGCGGGCGTGGATGTGACGACGGATACGATCGGTCAGGGCGTCGATCGTGTGGCCTGCGAAGCGTTTCCACTCGAGGTAGCTCTCGTCAGACGCCGTCGCCGGGAGCTCGGCGATTCCCGTGAAGGCGGTGAAGCTCGCGCGGCAGGCCTCGCAGTGGCAGACACCGTGGACGGTGCCGCCGTAGTCGACCTCGTTGAATCCGAACCAGTTGAAGAAGAAGCCGTCGACGTGGTAGCGATCGAGGATCTCGTCGAGGATGTCGAGGGTGCGGTCCTGGTAGTACTTGCCGCTCGGGCAGACGCTGACGAGCCCCTCGTATACCTGTCGGGCGCCGGAGGCTGACCGGAAGCACCATTCGGGGTGCTCGTCGGCGATGCGCGGGGCGATCTTCGAGAAGTCCATCCGGGCGAGCAGTTTGATTCCGCGTCGGTGGGCGGCGGTGACGGCGTCGCCCACGAGGTCACCGCTGGTCCGCTGGGCCAGCGCGGGGTTGCGGGTCTGGAAGGCCAGCTTGGTCGGGTAGTGCGACAGGATCCCGCCGACGTTCAGCAGCCACACCCCAGCACCGTGATCTTCGACCGCGGTGAGGGCGTCGTCGACGTCGAGGCCGGCGTCGACCTCCCGCAGGTTGGTCTGGAACATCTGGAAGGGGTGGCTCCACCAGCCGGTCCGGGCCTGGGGCCCCGTGACGGTCTGTTCCGGAGCGATCATCGTGGTCATGCGCCTGCTCCGACGTTGGCTTCCCGAGCGAACCGAACGAGCGCCGAATGATCGAGCCCGCCGTCTCCCCGGGTCACGATGGACTGGACGAATTGCGAGATCAGCGCAGTGACAGGGAGCGACGTCCCGGTCATGCGGGCTGCATCACGCACGATGCCGAGGTCTTTGTGGTGGAGTTCGATCCGGAAGCCCGGCTGGAAGTTCTCGGCGAGAATGCCGGTGGCCTTACGGTCGATCACCGTACTTCCTCCGAGGCCCTTGGCGATCACGGACAGCGCCGTGCCGACATCCGCCCCCTGCGCTTCGAGGAAGACGATCGCTTCCGCCAGCATCTGCAAGTGCCCAGCGACCATGAGCTGATTGGCGGCCTTGACCACCTGGCCGGCTCCGGAGTCACCGACGTGCACGATCGTGCTTCCCATCGCCGCGAGCACGCCGCGCCAGCGGTCGAGGTCCTCGGCGTCGCCACCGACCATGATCGACAGCACGCCTTCTTTCGCTCCGGCCTCACCGCCGGAGACCGGTGCGTCAAGCACTCCGTGTCCCTCGCTGCGGAATCGCTCCGCGACCAGGCGGGCCGTCTCGGGTGTGATGGTGCTCATGTCGATGTATCCGGCGCCGGGCTCGATGTGCTCGAGGATCCCAGCCTCACCGAGTGCGACGGCTTCGACGTCGGGCGAGTCAGGCAGCATCGTGATCACGAGATCTGCACCGGTGACCGCTGCGGCAAGTGAATCCACGGTGGTGATTGCCAGTGCAGAAGCTGCGTCGCGACCCGATTCATTTCGCACGAAGCCGCGCACGTCGTGACCGGCTTTCACCAGGTTGGCAGCCATCGGGCGTCCCATGACACCGAGGCCGATGAATCCGATGACAGACATCCGTGCAATCTCCTTTGATGGGCGAATCGACTTTCCGAGAAGGTCTCGCGTTGGTATATCGATTTCCCTTAGTATTTCGATATACCAATTCAGAAGTCAAGAACTAATTTCTTCATCGACGAGGAAGGCGATCACCATGGAGTTCTCCGCAAACCTGTCCATTCTGTTTCCCGAGTTGCCCTTCGCGGAGCGCGCCGCTGCGGCACGTGAAGCTGGTTTCGGGGCGGTCGAATGCTGGTGGCCATTCAGCGAACCGGACCCGGATACAGCGGAAGTTGCGGGCTTCGTCAACACCCTCGACCAGGCCGGAGTCCGGCTCACTGGACTGAACTTCTTCGCGGGTGACATGCCCGGCGGCGAGCGCGGCATCCTCTCCCACCCGGGGGCCACCGGCCTTTTCGACGCCAACCTCGAGCTGATCCGCCGAATCGCCGATCAGACAGGATGCCGCCACTTCAACGCCCTCTACGGGCAGCGGCTGCCGGGTGTGGATACCGAGTTACAGGATCGGACCGCCATCAGAAACCTGACGCGAGCCACCGACCTGCTGGCAGACATCGGCGGCGTGGTCCTCCTCGAGCCGCTGACCGCCGGCGAGAATGGCGACTATCCCCTGCTCACCCCCGACGATGCCCTCCGGGTGATCGATCGAGCCGGTTCACCGGCCGTGCGCCTGCTGTTTGACGCGTACCACCTGACAAACAACGGAGTGGATGTCGCCTCAAGCGTGACCGAGCTCGCCCCGCACATCGGACACATCCAGATCGCTGACAGTCCGGGTCGCGGGCAGCCCGGCACCGGAGCCATCGACTTCGCGGGCTTCTTCTCCGCAGTGGACGCTGGGGGTTACGACGGCGTCATCGGCTGCGAGTACCGGCCGCAGGGCCCGACGGCCGAAAGCTTCGGCTGGATGGGGCCCGTACCGTCGGTGGCCGAGTAGCGCGTACCCGAAAACGGATGCCGTGGAGCCCTTCATGGCATCTCGGCGACCGCCGGCGACGGTCTCGATCCGCTCGCCGCGCGAGCTAGTCGACCACCGGAATCGGCGGATTCACGCGGCAAACGGTGTGCCCCCGGACACCTGGAAGCCCGACGGAGGGTCCCCCAAAGAGCGGACACACATGACCCGCGTTCGGGGGTAGTGTCGGGAGCACTGTGCCGGGGCAAGGACGCTTCGGTGCTGATTGTCACACTCCAACGAAGGAGCAATACATGATTCAGCGACGCAAATTAGGCATCGCGTTGGGGGCAACCCTCGCAACCGGTGCCCTGATCGCAGTCGGGTTCGCCGGACCCGCATACGCCGGTGGCGGCAAAGGCCACGGTAACGGAAACGGCAACAAATCGGTGTCTGAACAACTGCGCAAGGCCGTTACGGCCAAAGGCGTCAACCAGCACCTCAAGGCACTACAGGGGATCTCGGATGCCAACGGCGGCAACCGGGCAGCGGGAACGGCGGGCCACGTGGCATCCGCTGTCTACTACGAAAAGCTGCTGAAGAAGGCGGGCTACACCACGTGGCGTCAGCCGTTCAGCTATGAGAAGTCGGTCGTCGACACCGCAGTCCTCGATCTGACAGCTCCCACGACGGCCAGCTACGAATACGGGGTCGACTTCGTCGAAGCGACCAACTCATCCGAGGGTGACGTCAGCGGCGCCGTGCAGGCCGTCGACATCAACCTCGTCGGCGACCGCGCATCGACGAGCGGTTGTGAAGACGCCGACTTCGACAGCTTCACCGCCGGCAACATCGCGCTCGTGCAGCGCGGTACGTGCGACTTCCGCGTGAAGGCTGACAACGCTCTCGCCAACGGCGCCATCGGCGTGATCATCTTCAACCAGGGCAACGTCGTCGAGGGCCAGGACCGCCTGGGCCTCTTCGGTGGAACGCTCGGCGAAACGGTCTTCGCACTCCCCGTCGTCACCACGCCGTTCGCACTCGGAGAGACGCTCGCCAACACGGCCGGCGCCGAAGTGCACCTCGCGTTCGATGCCCACATCGAAGCCGTCGACACGTTCAACCTCTTCGCGGACAGCCGCTTCGGTGACGTCAACAAGACGATCGTCGTCGGCGGACACCTCGACGGTGTCGCTGAGGGCCCCGGCATCAACGACAACGGTTCAGGAACGGCCTCGATGCTCGAGACGGCCCTGCAGATGTCGAAGAAGAAGATCGTTCCGACGAACAAGCTGCGTTTCGCATTCTGGAGCGGTGAAGAAGACGGCCTACTCGGCTCGAACTTCTACGTCGCACAGCTGACCCCGGCGCAGATCGCGCAGCACGCTGCCAACCTCAACTTCGACATGGTCGGCTCGCCCAACGCGGTGCGCTTCGTCTATGACGGAGACGGGGATGCCTTCGGTACCGCAGGTCCTGCCGGGTCGGATGCCATCGAGACCACTTTCGAGGACTACTTCGCCTCGCAGGGACTCGAGACAGCACCAACCGAGTTCAGTGGACGCAGCGACTACTTCGCGTTCATTGAGAACGGCATCCCTGCTGGTGGATTGTTCACCGGAGCTGAGGGCATCAAGTCCGCGGCCCAGGCGGCCATCTTCGGTGGCACCGCTGGTGCCCCGTTCGACCCCTGCTACCACGCGGCGTGCGACGACATCAACAACATCGACCAGAAAGTGCTCGGACAGATGGCTGACGCCATCGCCCACTCGACGGTCGTCTACGCCGGCGCCAAGGCCCTCAAGGGTCACGGCAAGGGCAACGGAAAGAACCACTACAAGGACGGAAAGGGCTACGGCAAGGGCCACGGTTCTGAGAAGTTCGGATACAAGGGTTACGACAAGGGACGCTAACGCTCCCTGCTGAACGCCTCGGGGTCTCTGCGCATCGCGCGGAGGCCCCGAGTGCTTTGTGGGGGTGCGGTTTCGATACGCTTCGCTACTCGACCACCGCAGCGCTGCTACAACTCGAGCAGCTCCAGGTGCACCTCGACGGGCTTCCCCTCCTCTATGCCCTCCGCGGCACGCACAGCCTTCTTGATCGGGAGGATGTAGACGCCCTCGGTGCTGTCCGGGAACACCGAGGTGTCCCAGGTCGAGCCGCCGACTCGAACACGCACTTTGACCGCGCCGAAGCCGCGAGGCATCCGTGGCCGATCGCGGATGTCTTCGCTCTCCTCCTCGGGCAACGAGACGAAGAGCCAGGCAGCGTTGCCGCTCCAGGCCCAGAGCGGCGCAGTGAACGTGAAGTCCATGCGCGGCTTACTCGACCAACGGCGTCGGTCGCGGCAGGTGCTCCCCCAGCGGCCCGCTCGGCTCGACCCCGCTTCGCACCGCCGCGAGCCGCTCCTTCAGCGCCTCGACGACGGCGGGGCGCCGCCCGTGCGATTCCTCATAGGCAAGCAGCGCGAGCACGCTCTCGGCGTCGAACGATTCCGCCAGATGCGGATGCTCAGGGCCCCCGAATTCAGCCGCAGCCGACGGGTCTCCCGACACCATCACGTCGTTCATGGTCCCCTCCACCGACGCCGTGCCCTGCGGCATCCCCTCACAGTCAATTGAACGCGTTGAACACGTCCAATTCAAGGGTACTGACACCCCCAGACAGTGGAGCTTTTGCCGCCCTGAACGGGCCGGGACCCAACGCTGTCGATCTGGGCGACCCGCCGGTGCGGGCGGCCTACTCGACCAGCGACGGCGTGCGCGTCGCCCGATACGCCGCCACGGCATCCCGCGTCTCTTCGGCAACGAGATCCGCGTTGAGCGCGGCGCCGGCACGGAGCCCCTGCGCCGCCGACGTGACGACCTGCCCGACGAGGTCGGTGACGTTTCCGGCCGCCCACACGCCGGGGATTGAGGTGGCGCCCATGGCATCCGTCTCGATGAAGGTGCCGACGCCCATCGGGTGCGGCAGGATTTCGGCGCCGAGCGACTCCAGCAGGCCACCGCGTGCGGTGAAGATCGGTGCGACGACGAGCTCCTCGATCGGGTGAACGGTGCCGTCGTCGAGCGTGACGCCGGTGAGGTGATCGCCGGATGCCTCGACGGAGGCCACCCGGCCGCGAACGATAGGGATGTCACGGGCGGCGAGCTGCTCGAGCTCCTCCTCGGTGAGGTCGGGCGCCTGGTGCTGGAACACGGTCACCCGGTCGGTCAGCTGCCGGAACAGCATCGCCTGGTGCATCGCGCTCGGCCCGGTCGCGAGGATCCCGATTGAGCGGTCGCGCACTTCCCAGCCGTGGCAGTACGGGCAGTGCAGCACGTTGCGGCCCCAGCGTTCGCGCAGACCCGGGATGTTCGGCAGCTCGTCGACGAGGCCCGTCGCCACGACCAGGCGGCGGCCGGTGAGCACGGTACCGTCGGCGGTCGTGACGGCGAAGCCGGCGTCGGTGCGCGTGACGGAGACAGCGGTGCCGGGCACAACGGATCCGCCGTACGACTCGACCTCGGCGCGGCCGAGCTGCATCAGCTCGGCCGGCGGGGTGCCGTCGCGGGTGAGGAAGTTGTGGACCCCGGATGCCGGGGCGTTACGTGGTTCGCCCGCATCGACCACGACGACGGAGCGGCGGGCCCGGCCGAGGGCGACGGCGGCACTCAGACCGGCGGCGCCACCGCCGACGATGACCGCATCGAAGAGAGAAGGAGAAGTGTTGTTTGTCATGATTCAAGGGTCACGCAGCGGCATCCGAATTGACAAGCTTTGTTGCTGCAATGGCAAACTGGAGGCATGGAAGATTCGACGGACGACATCCTCAACGCGGTCGGCCCCCGGTTGCGTGCGCTGCGCCTGCGACGGCACGTGACCCTGGCGGACCTGTCTGCGGCGACCGGCATCTCGGTGAGCACGCTGTCGCGGCTCGAGTCGGGGCAGCGCCGGCCGAACCTCGAACTGCTGCTCCCCCTCGCCCGGGAGCACGGCGTTCCGCTGGATGAACTCGTAGGCGCTCCGGCGACCGGGGATCCACGCATCCACATCCGGCCGATCAGCCACCACGGCATGACGATCCTGCCGCTCAGCCGTGACTCCGGTGGGATGCAGGCGTTCAAGACCGTGATTCCGGCGACATCGCCGCGGACCGAGCCTGACCCCAAGGTGCACGAGGGCTACGAGTGGATCTACGTGCTCAAGGGCGAACTGCGGCTCGTGCTCGGCGAGCATGACCTCGTGTTGACCGCCGGCGAGGCGGCCGAGTTCAGCACGCAGACTCCGCACTGGTTCGGGCGGGTCGGGAACGGTGCGGTCGAGTTCCTCAGCCTGTTCGGCAAGCAAGGCGAGCGGATGCACGTGCGCGCGAAGCCGCAGCGGGCTGCGCGCTGATCGGGTTCGACCCGAGGCAAGGAAAAACGGCCGAGACAAGGATGCGTCGCCGACAGCATCCTGATCTCGCGGCTTTTTCCTTGTGCAGTGCTGCGCGGTGGGTCGATTGACAGGAGATCACACGATTCTCAGGAGAAATTTGCCGATTCGGTCCTGTGAAGCCGACGATCTCCTGATTTACGACAGTCGCCCGGGTTCCTTCGGGTTGTACAGCCAGCCGAGCCAGCCGTTTTCGGTCGGCATGATCTCGTACGCACCACAGACCGTCACGACGTCGGGGCGATCGGCTGCCGTCCACGATGCCGTGAGCACCGGAACACCCTGCCGCGACTGCTCGGCACAGTCCCCACGCGGCGTGCTGCCCGATTCGATGCGGATCACCGAGATCCGCTCATCCTTGGTCGCGAGTCGACGGATGCCGGTGGAATCCGTCGGGATCCAACCGGGCATCTTCCCGCCGACCCAGCCCTCGGCAGCGGCGTCGTAGTCGGCGAAGTGCTCCTCGTGTGAGTTGCTGAGGAGCGTTTCGACGGAGCATCCGCTCATCGCGACACTGAGCGTGCCGGCGAGGATGAGAGCGGTCGTGATTCTGCGGAGCGGGGCCATGCTCCCAGTCCACCGTTTTGGCGCGGGACGCGAATCGGCTCCAGGGATGAGAGAGGCCCAACCAGAGGATGAGATCGTGCGTCGGCACGAGGATGGGCGACTCCGGTTCCACCCACTCGCCGAGTGCCGCAGTTGCCGCCCGGTGCTGCAGTTGCAACTGGCGCACTCGACGGTAACTGCAGCGCTCGACTGAATGTGTTGCGCTCGGCGCCTGCTCGCACAACCAGAACCTGGGCGAGCAGGTCAAGGACGGGCTGCGCGGGCCTCCCCAACCACCGATAACAACCGCGTTCTCCACACCCACACCGCGGGTGTGGCGTGTTCGGGCCACCGGCGACATCCTCATCGAATGGTCCAGGTGATCCGGCGACGGGAACAGGCTCTGCTCGGGACGAGCGACGCGATGCTGCGGCGATTCACAAACTCAGGTGACATCGTGCGCATCGCTCGCGGCTCGTATGTCCCGAAGCAGGCCTGGACCGAGCTCGAACCGATTGCCTTGCACGCGCTGCGGGTCTCGGAAGCTGTGGAACGGTCGCGATCTCCTCTTGTGCTGTCGCACTTTGCGGCGGCGGCGCTGTGGGGAATTCGCATCCTTGGCAGGTGGCCGTCCCAGGTCGATGTGTCGATCGACCGCTCGGCTGGCGGACGGTCGAGTGGATCCTTCACGCGACATTCCCGATCAATGGCGGACCTCGAGGTCCTCGAGATGGGTGCGTTCGTGCTGACCTCGCCGGCGCAGACCGTCACCGACCTGGCCCGGACGATGCGATTCGCAGATGCCGTGGCTGTGATGGATTCTGCCTTGCACGAACGGCGGAGCGGCGGAGCCCTCTGTTCACGAGAAGAACTCAACGGCATGGTTGATCGGAGTGCGGGTGCGCGCGGGTACCGTCGGGCGCTCGCCGCTGCGGCATTCGCGTCGTCACTGTCGGACTCAACCGAGGAATCGCACAGCCGCGTCCAGATTCACCTCCTCGGGTTCCCGCCTCCCGAGTTGCAGGTGCGGCTCCGGCTACCGAGTGGACGTACGGCACTCCCGGATTTCTTCTGGCGCGAATACAGTCACGCGGGTGAGTGCGACGGCCGATCGAAGTACCCGAACCCCACATTTCTCCGCGGACGTACGGCGGAACAAGCGGTTATCGACGAGAAGAATCGGGAGAACGAACTGCGTCGCGTCGTTTCGCGCGTCTCTCGGTGGGAACCCAGACATTTGTATCCGCCTCGTCAGCTGTACGACATTCTCGTTGGCAATGGCCTCCCATCGAACAAACCGCGCCCGTAGCACCGGCGAGCGCTGCACCTTCTGTCGAGCGCTGCAGTTGCAACTAGCGCCCTCGACACAAAAGTGCAGCACTCGACTGCATGTGCAGCACTCGGGGCAACTCGTCGCAGGCACGACGGATGGCCCGAGCGGCCGAAGCCGCCCGAGCCGCTCCGTCGCGCAACGCTAGATCCGCTGCGCCTGGCGCTTACGCCCGAACAGCACGATCGCCGCACCGCCGAGCAGCATCAGGGCTGCGAGCCGAAGCAGCAGAGCCGCTCCGTCCGTGCCCGTTTCGGCGAGCTGCGGGTCAGCGGATGCCGTCACCTGCGCGGTCATTCCCGTCTCGACCCCCGCCTCGATTCCGGAGTCGCTGACACCCTCACTGGATGCGTCACCCGGGGTCGACGGAGCGCCGGGCTCCGACGGGTCGACCGGTGCGGTCGGCGTCGTCGGGATTCCAGGGACGGTCGGGGCGACTGGCGCGCTATCCGCGTCGGCGCCCGTCGAGCTGTCGCCGATCACGCTGACGCTGTTGCCACCGAGGTCGAGCGGAACGCTGATCACCGGGGCGACCTGAGTGCCACCGGCAACGCCGTCATCACCCGAGGTGGTCGAACCCGTCGAACCCGACGGGGCAGTCGAACCACCGGTCGTGTAACCCGACGACGATGAATCACCGATCACACTGACAGCGTTGCCACCCACACCGACTGGAGCGGTGATAGCCGGCGCGACCTGAATGCCATCGGCGACGCCGTCGTCACCCGAGGTGGTCGAACCCGTCGACCCCGACGGGGCGTTCGAAGCACCAGTCGTCGAACCCGCCGACGATGAGTCCCCGATCACACTGACCGCGTTGCCACCAGCGCTAATCGGCGCCGTCACCACCGGAGCGACCTGAGTGCCACCGGCGATGCCATCGTCACCCGACGTGCTGGATGAGCCAGCCGGCGTCGCGGCATCCGTCGTCGAACCGGTCGTCGATCCAGAAGACGACGAGTCGCCGATCACCGAGATCGCGTTACCGCCGGCGGTCACCGGGGCGGTGACGGCTGGCAGCACCTGGCTGCCACTCGCGATTCCGTCGTCACCGGACGTCGTCGATCCTGTGCCGGCGGCCGATCCGGCAGGAAAGGTCGAGCCGGTTGACCCATCCGAAGACGAATCGCCCAGCACACTGATGCTGTTGCCGCCGATGGCCACCGGCACGGTCACGACCGGCGACACCTGGCTGCCGCCAGCGATGCTGTCGTCGCCCGACGTTCTGCCCTGCGACGCTACGGGACCAGAGGCGACGGGGGTCGACGCATCCGTCGACGAAGAGTCGCCGAGCACGGAGACCGCGTTGCCGCCGATTGTCACCGGCACAGAAACAGCGCCAGTGACCTGGCTTCCGCTCGCGATCCCGTCGTCCCCTGAGGTCGAGGAGGCGGCGGCCGACGGTGCGGAGGCCGCGGCTGGGGCAATGTTCGTAGCCGCGGAATCCGAACCGGAGTCCCCGAGAACGCTGACGGCATTGCCGCCGACAGTCACCGGGATGGACACCACACTGTCGACGAGAGTGCCCGAGAGCACGCCGTCGTCACCGGATGTGTCAGCGGCGTTCGCCGCCGTGGCGCCGAGAAGGGTGATTCCCCCGGCGAAGAGAATGCCGTACAGGCACCTCGCAACTGTTCGATTCATGGTCGTACTCCTTGAAATCTGATGACGGATGTCCCTCACAGGCGGGAGGAAGTGGTTCGGATGCCTGCGCAGAATGCAGGCCGAACCGTCGTCAGTCAGGAGTCGACGAGAGGTCCCGGGCGAGGGATGAAGGCACTGCGTCATTCTCGGCCGGGGACAGCGCGGCGTTGTGAAGCAGCGCAGCGAAAGAGCCGGAGGCGTTGTCGGCAGCACTGACGGGTCCGGCTGGACCGCCGGATCCCGCTCCCGAGTTCGCGCCGGACGGGGTCGGCGGCGCCGACGTCCCGTTGTCAGCCGGGCCCTGGGGCACTGGGTCCGGATGTTGCCGGGCGGACGCTGCGGGGCCTGCGCCCGCCCGGTAGTTCAGAGTCGCTGCCCACGACGACGTCGCCGGAGTGCTTGCGGTGGACGAGTTCAGATCGGTGACGGATGCCGTCACGCCGTCGGCATCCGGGAGCACCGGGAGCACGGGGATCGACGGAACGGACGGCAGACCGGGAAGTGTGACGTCGGTTCCGGTGCCGATCACGCCGGCCAGGACCTCGTCGACGACGTCGGTGACCGGTGAGGTGACATCCGTGACCGGGTGGTTCTCGAGAACATCCGAAACGACCGGGAGGCTGCCGACGACAGGGAGTGCTGCGACGACCTCGTCGACTGTCGCTGCGACCGGGGTGACGACGCGGGAGTCCGGCTTCGCGTCGACCACAACGGCGACCGCCGATCGGACGGCGGGAACGACGGTGGCGACCGGAGCCGCGGGCGCCCGATCGGCATCCGGAGTGGCGATCGCGGAGACGACGGAACCGGTGGCCGAGCCGAGCTCGACGAGCGGTGCTTCGACAACGGTCACGACATCGGAGACGATGCCATCGACCAGAGAGCGCTCGCGGTCGTCAGCGCGAGCGGAGTCGGAGCCGAACATGAAGCTGAGGAAGAGCCAGACCAGGGCCAGACCGATCGAAGCGAGGACCAGCCGCACAGGAGAGAGGATCACGGAACGCGAATCGTTCATGACCTCACCCCCCTCAGAGTCAGTCAGTTCACTCTGCCACGCAAAAAAAGATCGGCAACGCCCTTGCGAAGACGGATTATTGCGCGTATCTTTTCGCGCCGCCACTCGACCGGCGGTGTGCAGGTCGGCCCAGCGGCGCACCCGCCGGGACGCCTGCCTCGGCACCGGTGGCGACCGGACGGTCGGGATGGTTCGACCACTGGCTCCACGAACCCGGATACACGGCAGGCTCGAATCCCGCGAGGGTGAGGGCGAGCGCATGGTGCGCCGCGGTGATGCCCGAACCGCAGTACGCGCCGACCGGGATGCCGTCGGTCACGCCGAGTGCGGAGAATCCCTCGCGCAGCCGGTCCGCCGAGAGGAACCGGCCCCGGTCGTCGACGTTGCCGGAGGACGGAGCGTTGACAGCCCCGGGGATGTGGCCGGTGCGCGGATCGAGCGGCTCGGTCTCTCCGCGGTAGCGCTCCGGGGCGCGCGCGTCGAGCAGCACTCCCGTCGCAGGGAAGCCGGCTGCGTCGGCGATGTCGAGGACGGGAAGGTGACCGTATGAGAGGGTGGCCGTACCAGGTTCGACGGTGACGTCGCCAGACTCGAGTTTGTTGCCCTGGGCCGTCCACTCGCCGAGGCCGCCGTCGAGCGCCCGGACGTCGTCGAGCCCCGCATAGCGAAGCAGCCACCAGGCTCGGGATGCCGCCGCGCTCTGCCAGTCGTCGTAGACGACGACGCGGTCGCCGTCGTGAATCCCCCAGGAGCGCACGGCCGCCTGCAGCACCTCAACCGTCGGCAGCGGATGCCGTCCGTCGGTCGCGGCCCCTTTCCGCGCGAGCTGCGTGTCGAGGTCGACGTAGACCGCTCCGGGGATGTGCCCCTCGAGATATTCCGGGCGTCCGTCGGGACGGTCGAGCCGCCAGCGCACGTCGAGCACGCGGATCGTGGCGCCCGCCGCGCGTTCGGCGAGAAGCTGGCTGGGGGTGAGAAGAACGGACACGGTGCCTCCGGGTATTGCCATACATCCATCGTGCCGGTCCTCGCTGGGAGCCGCCGCCACCGTGTCCGCTTGTTGCGCCGAGGGTGAGAGCGCTGATGTGCACCCCACGTCCGGGTGACATAGCGTGGAGGCATGCCCCTCTTCACCCGTCGATCACGCACGACCGCTCTGGCCGTGACAGCGGTGCTCGCCCTCACGGCCTGCACCGCGGCCGAAGCCGAACGGCCCGCACAGACGACGGTGAAGACGACGGACCCGGATGCCGCCCTCACTGTGATCGCCGAAGCGACCGACAGCGAAGCATCCGTCGCCACCAGCCGGGAACTGTTCGACGCCTCGCCGCTGGTCATCATCGCTCCGTCCGCGGACGCGGACGCCCAGGAACTCGGCGCCAGGACTGCCGTCGCGCTCGGCGTGCCTCTGCTCATCGCCGATGCTGCCGACGAGGCGGAGCCGTCCGAGTCGACAACGCCCCCGCCATCGAGTTCGTCATCGGCCCGCGCCGAGAGCACCGGCGGCCGGGCGCTGACGGCCGAACTCCACCGGCTCGACGTCTCGACCGCACTCGTCGTCGGTGACGTTGCGCCGCTCGCTGAGGAAGACGCCGACTCGTCCGTCACCGTCGAACGGGTCGACGCGACAGCAGATGCCGTCCGTGAGGCGACCGGCGCACGCATCGGGGAGCCGACGGCATCCGACCCCGCCGGATTCGCCGCGGGGATCGCGGCCCTCGAACCCCGCAAACCCGACGGTGCGCACACCCCTCCGGCTGGCGCCGTCTCCCAACCGAAACCCGCCAAACCGCTCACCGACACGCTCGCCCTCGCGGTCGACGGCGTGGACCAGGTCGCGGCCATCGCCTCAGCTCGGGCTGCGGGTGTCCCGGTGCACCTGGTGCCGGAGGCGTCCGCGAACCCGCAGGCGACAGCATCCGTCATCGACGCACTGCGCGCGTCGGCCACGACGAAGACGATGGCGATCGGCCAGGCGTTCACGGCCGAGACCGCCCTGGAGTGGAAGGTGAGGTCGGCGCGCAGCGGCATCCAGCTGCCGGGTGGCGGGCAACTGCTGTTCGCACAGCACCAATTCGTCGCCCTCTACGGCACACCGAGCACGAGCGTTCTCGGTGTGCTCGGCGAACAGGATGCCGCCGGTGCTGTGCAGCGCGCCCGTGACGTCGCTGCGCCGTACTCGGCCCTGACCGACAAGACGGTCGTGCCCATGTTCGAGATCATCGCCACGGTCGCCGCCGGCGGCCCGGGGTCTGACGGCAACTACTCCAACGAGCTCTCCGTCGACGGGTTACGCCCGTGGGTGGATGCCGCGGCGGCAGCCGGACTGTACGTCGTGATCGACCTGCAGCCGGGGCGTACGGACTTCCTCACCCAGGCGAAGCAGTACCAGTCGCTGCTCGAACTGCCGAACGTCGGACTCGCCCTCGACCCGGAGTGGCGGCTCGGGCCCGACCAGGTGCCGCTGAAGCAGATCGGGTCGGTCAGCGCCGCCGAGGTGAACAGCGTCACGACCTGGCTCGCCGACCTCACGAACGCGAAGGCGCTGCCGCAGAAGATGCTCGTGCTGCACCAATTCCGGCCGGCGATGATCAGCGACCGGGCGGCGCTCGACCTCAGCCGCCCGGAGATCGCCGTGCTCGTCCACGCCGACGGTCAGGGCAGCCAGGGAGCCAAGCAGGCGACCTGGGCGAACCTGCACCGGGATGCCCCGGCCGGCGTCCACTGGGGCTGGAAGAACTTCTACGACGAAGACGTCCCGATGCTGACGCCCGAGCAGACGATGGGCGGGGTGTCGCCGGCACCTGACCTGGTCACCTACCAGTAGCGCTGGAGTTTCGGGAGGAAATTCGTGGGATCAATCGCCCATACGTGGACAGACCCCCGGATTTTCCTCCCGAAGCCCGGCGGCCACGAATTGCCGTGCCATACGCTCGTAGCATGACGCCGACATCCCCTCGCCAGGCCCGCATCGGAGTGCGGTTCGAACCCGACTGGGCGCCCGAGCGCCTCCCCGACTTCGCCCGGTGGGCCGAGGAGGCGGGCTTCGACGAGCTCTGGTTCAGCGAGGACCTGCCCTGGGCAGGCGGCATCACCATGGCCGCGACCGCGCTCGCCGTCACCACGCGCATCCACGTCGGGATCGGCCTGCTGCCCGCGGTCACCCGCAACGTCGCCACGGCCGCGATGGAGATCGCCGCGCTCGCCCGCATCGCCCCCGGCCGGTTGTCGATCGGTCTCGGCCACGGCATCCCGAGCTGGATGGAACAGATCGGCGCAGACGTGCCCCGCCGTTTCGCCGCGCTCGAGGAGACCGCCGTCGCCCTGCGTCGGCTGCTCGCGGGCGACGAGGTCACGGTCGACGGGCACCACGTGCACCTCGATGCCGTGCGGATCGGCTTCCCACCCGAGCAGGCACCGCCGATCTACCTCGGCACCACCGGGCCGACCGGGCTCCGCATCACTGGGCGCAGCTCAGACGGCGTTCTGCTGCCCGAGATCGCGTCGCCGGATGCCGTGCGCTGGGCCCGCGAGGAGATGGCCGCCGCCGGAGACGCCGGCAGCACCGTGCTTCTCGCGATGACGAGCATCGGCGACGATCGGGACCAGGCGCTCGCCGAGGTCCGCTCCCGCGTGCAGCGGCTGATCGACTTCCGCGTGTTCGACCGGCTCACCGAGATCGCCGGGCTGGGCGCGGACGGAAGCGGCGAGCTGACCGACGACATCCTGCAATCGCTCGCTGTCGGTGGAACACCGGCGGACGGCGTCCGGGCGATCGCCGCGTGGACGGACGCCGGAGCAGACACGATCGTCCTGGTCGCCGGCGCCGACGATCCGATCGCGAGCTACCAGCGGTTTGCGGACGACGTCTTCCCCCTGATCGGACGCTGACGAAGGAGTTGCGATGAGACCGACGGACGCACTGGACGAGATCGCCTTCCTGCTGGAGCGCGACCTGGCCTCTCCGTACAAGACGAAGGCGTTCCGCGGAGCCCTCGCGGCGATCGGCTCTCTCAGCGATGACGAGATCGCGGCGCGGGTCGCCGACGGCCGTCTCAAGCGCACGAAGGGCATCGGCTCGACCACGTACACGGTGATCGAGCAGGCGGTGGATGGCGACGTCCCCGACTACCTCGCCGACCTCCGCGAGCGCATCGGCGGGCCGATCACGGATGCCGGGCAGAAACTCCGCGAACAGCTCACGGGCGACCTGCACAGCCACACCTCGTGGTCGGACGGCACGACCGACCTGGCGACCATGGCGCGCACCGCACAGCGGCTCGGGCACGACTACCTCGTCGCGTCGGATCACTCTCCGTCGCTTCGCGTGGCGAACGGGCTCAGCTCCGAGCGACTCGAGGCCCAGCTCACCGAACTCGACGAGCTCAATGCGGAGTTCGACGGTTTCCGGATGCTCTCCGGCATCGAGGTCGACATCAACCTCGACGGCGCGCTCGACCAGTCCGACGACATGCTCGGCCGGCTCGACATCGTCGTGGCCAGCGTGCACTCGAAGCTGCGTCTCGATTCACGGGAGATGACCGAGCGGATGCTGGTGGGTATCCGTCATCCGCAGACCAACGTGCTCGGACACTGCACCGGGCGGCTGGTGCAGGGCAGCAGGGGCACCCGTCCGGAGTCGAGCTTCGATGCGGCCGCGGTGTTCGCGGCGTGTGCTGAGAACGATGTGGCGGTCGAGATCAACTCGCGGCCCGAGCGGCAGGATCCGCCGGACGACCTCATCGCGGTCGCACTGGACGCCGGATGCCTGTTCAGCATCGACAGCGACGCGCATGCCCCCGGTCAGCTCGGCTTGCTCGACCTCGGTGCCGCCCGCGCGGAGGCGAACGGGGTGCCGCCCGAGCGGATCGTCACGACCTGGCCAGTGGAGCGCCTGCTGGAGTGGGCAGGCTGACGGCGCTTCCGCTGCGCGCGAGATCGCAGTTACGCACCCAAATTCGCCCGAGACCCGGGTTTTGGGTGCGCAACTGCAATCTCGCCGGCGGTCAGAACGACATCAGGCGGAGGTGGGCCCCGGTCGGATCAGTGACCGTCGCGATGCGGCCGTACTCGGTGTCTACGGCTTCGTCCTTCACCGTGGCGCCGAGCTCGATCGCCTTGGCGACGGTGGCGTCGACGTCGTCCGCTCCGAAGTAGACGGCCCACGAGGCCGACTCGCCCTCAGCGAGCGTCTTCGAGGCGTCGTAGATCCCGGCGAACGGCTGCCCGTCACGCTCGAAGGTCTTGTACCGGAAGTCGTCTGAGGTGCCCTCGTCCTTGAGGGTCCAGTCGAAGGCCTTCTCGTAGAACGTCACAGCTTTCTCGAAGTCCGACGCGAGCAGCTCGCACCAGACGGGTGCGCCGTGTTCTCGTTCGACCTGGAACCCGGTGTGATGCCCGGGCTGCCAGTAGCCGACGGATGCCCCCGTCGTGTCGGCCGCGAATCCCATCACGCCCATCTCGGGCACGCTCATCGGCTCGAACATGTTCGTGCCGCCCGCCTCGGCGATCGCGGCGGCCGTGGCCGTGGCATCCGTTGTCAGGAGGTACACCGACCAGCTGTCCGGGTACGGGGCGTTCTCGTCCTTCTTCATCGCGCCGGCGATGCGGCGCCCGGTGGAACTGAAGCTGACGTAGCCGCCGTAGAGCACGTCGTCGCCGGTTTCGGCATCCCAGCCGAAGAGATCGGAGTAGAACTGCTGCGAGCGGGCGGGGTCTGAGGTGGAGAGTTCGAGCCAGCAGGGTGCGCCGGGCACGGTGACCGTGATGTCAGGCATGGGTTTCCCTTCGTCGTTGCGGCACAGGTTACCTCGCGCTCCGGAGGCCCGGCTAGGGGTGCCGGCTGGGCGGCGGCGAGGCGGGGTCCGTCTCCAACTTCGGAGAAATCGGCCGGAATGAGGCTTTGCGGTGCGGATTCGGCCCTCTCGGCGGAGAATCTCCGACATTCGGAACGCTGCCCGACCTGATTCCGCGTCAGAGGGTGGGTTTCGGGAGGAAATTCAGGGGCTCGATCGACGTATCGGCGATGGCCCCCCGGTTTTTCCTCCCGAAGTACACGCATTGAGCGTGAGAGGGTGGAGGGATGCTCCTCCCCCAGACCTCGGCACCCGAATGTTAGGCGAGGAAGCGGTCGCCTTCCTCCGCGCAACCGCCGAGGGCACGCGCGTCGTGGTGCGACACCAGCTGGACGACGGCCAGGCGACGGATGCCCTCGGCTGGTTTCTCCGCGCGGACAGCACGCACTGCGCGATCGCGACGAAACGCGGGCTCGAGACCGTCGCGTTCGCCAGGGTCCTCGCGGCCAAGGAAGTTCCGCCGCCGCCGGAGCCGCGCTCCCGACGGCGGGCGCCCGAACCCCGTTGATCGAATAGCGACAGAGCGAAGCGAGCGTACCGAGATCCGCATAGGGGTCTCGATACGCTCGCTTCGCGAGCTACTCGACCAACGGGTGGGGGCGGCCTGCTCGACCAACGGGCGGGCGTCAGGACACCGGCGTCTTCGCAAGCAACTCGTCGAGCTGCTCGTAGCCCTCGTTGACGCCCTTCTCCATTCCGGACTCCGCCATACCGTCGCGGTTCTCGACCGTGGGGTAGACGCTGTGGCCGGTGACACGGGTACGACCGTTGCCGAGGTCCTCGAGTGTGAGGAACTCCAGGCTGACAGCGCCGGGGAAACCCTCGAACTCGAAGGTCTGCACGATGCCCTTCTCGAGCGACGCGGAGTGCACGATCCCGTTGAACCAGTACTCCTCGTCGCCGTCGCGGTGCACGTAGCGGTAGCCGCCGCCGGTGACCAGGTCCCAGCGCTCGATGTCCATCTTGTAGCCGCGCGGTCCGAGCCATTCGACCACGAGCTTCGGATCGGTGTGGGCGCGGTAGACGGCCTCGATCGGCGCATCGAACTCGCGCACGATCTCGATGAACGGTTGTCCCTCAGGAACGGTGATGGTGGTGGGGTTCGTCATTTCTTTTCCTTTCTTTGTGGTGGGGTGGTGACGTCTGTGTCCATTCCGGCCAGGACGGAGTCCAGCCGGCGGAAGCTTGATTCGGTGGTGAGCCGGTACGTGTCGATCCACGCGGTGAGGTTCTCGAGCGCCTCGGGGATGAGGTACGCCGGCCGCCGCTGCGCGTCGCGCGTGCGGCCGATGAGCCCCGCCTGCTCGAGCACCTGGATGTGCTTCGAGACCGCCTGCTTCGAGATTGCGAAGGGTTCAGCGAGTTCGTTGACCGTCGCGGGGCCGCGACTCAGCCGCGCGACGATCGCGCGACGCACCGGGTCCGCCAGGGCGAGGAACGCGCGATCGAGCCGGCTGTCGGCATCCGTGTCGGTCATTGTAATCAACTAACTCCTTGATCAACCATCTGATTGTTAACGTAGAACGGATGCTCCGCCCCGTCAAGACCTCATCACGATATTTTTTGGGGTACTGGGCAAGGCAGCGACCGCGTGATAGGCAGGAGGCATGTCACGTGCAGAGGATTCGGCTGAGCACCTCGACGCTGCGGTGGCGCTGGCCGTGGAGAGCGTCCACACCGGCGGCGGACCGTTCGGCGCCGTGATCGTCACCGCGAGCGGCCGCACGTTCACCGGCACCAATCAGGTGACGGCTCACAACGACCCGACGGCGCACGCCGAGGTGGTCGCGATCCGGCGGGCGTGTGTCGCGCTAGGGACGTTCGAGCTCTCCGGCTGCACGCTCTACTCGAGCTGCGAGCCGTGCCCGATGTGCGTCGCGGCAGCGCTCTGGGCCCGGATCGATGCCGTCGTCTACGCCGCCGACCGCCACGACGCCGACCGCGCCGGGTTCGACGACGCCCGGTTCTTCGACCACTTCGACGGCATTGCCCCGGCAATCCCGATTACCGCAGGCGAGGCCACGGACAAGCTCGCGCCGTTCACCGCTTGGGAGGCGAAGCCCGACCGCACCGACTACTGAGGGGACCCGTCTGCCGGACGCTCCGTCCACCGCCCGAGGACGCGGTCGAAGAACTCCGACTTCCGCTGCTCGTAGTCCGAGGCACTGGCATCCCGCTTCACCGAGTTGTACTCGGCAACCAGCCCAGGGTCGGCAGCGATCAATCGCCACACGCGGGAGAAGCGCAGGTCGTGCTCGGAGTTGAGCGGCGTGACGGCGAGCCCCGTCGGGAGCACAGCAGGCACGTCGAAGGTCACGAGCGTCGAGCACCAGATCTCCGGATGCACCACCGTGAACAGCTCGCGCAGCCTGGCCACTGCCCCCTCGAACGCGACCGGTTCAACCCGCAGGTGCAGGTCGACATCCCCCTTCGTCAGCGCACCGTCGACGCTGCTCCCTCCGACCAGCTCGAGGACCCCGGGGACCCCGGCCTCCGCCAGGGCCACCCGCTGGGCACTCAGGATGCTCTGCGCTCGCTGCCGGAACAGCGCCGAGTTCTGCAGGTCCATGCGTTCATCGTAGGCACGACCAGACCCCTCGCCGCAGCCCGCCGCTGTGGCTACCCTTGTGCCAGAGAGACCCGAACTCACGCACGATCAGGAAAGAGGGCTCCACCATGACCATCCCGCCAACGGCCCCTGGGGAATCACCGGCCGCTCAACCACCGACGCCGGACTACCCGCCGGTCCCCGCCCAGCCACCCGCCCCGGCACCGCGGAAGGGCCTCTCGCCCGGGCTCGCGATCCTGCTCTTTGTCGGCATTCCGTTGCTTCTCATCGCTCTCATCGTCGCCGGGTCGATCGCCGCGGTGAACGCCTTCCGCGGAACGCCGATCACCGAGAACGTCGACGCCGAGGCAGGCACAAGCGTTTTCATCGACGTGCCCAACGCGGCCATTCGGCTGACGGCGAGCGAGGACGACCAGATCCACGTCACGATGCGTGGCACCTTCTCGGGCACAAGGCCACCGCTCGACGTGAGCGCCTCAGGTGACGAGACCGAGATCCGCGGCGGATGCCCCGACGGCTGGGTCCTGTTCCTGCCGCTCAACAACTGCCGGGTGAGGATCGACGTGTCCCTCCCGCCGGACCTCGAAGTCACCGCGACCGGGCGGAACGGCAGCGTCACGGCCGAAGACCTCACCGGCGCTCTCGACCTGTCGACGACGAACGGCGCGATCGAGGTGGACGGGTCGAGCGGTGTGCTCGCCCTGCACACGACGAACGGGCGGATCGAACTCGAGAACTCGACCTCCGCCGAGGTGCAAGCCGAGACGACGAACGGCGCCGTCCGTCTGTCGTTCTCGGACGCCCCCGATGAGGTCTCTGCGAACAGCACGAACGGCGAGATCCGCATCCAGGTGCCCGACGACGGCACCGAGTACTTCGTCGAAGCCGACACGACGAACGGGCGGATCGACACCCAGGACGTGCCCGGCGACCGCCGCGCCGATCGTACTCTCACGGCACAGACCACGAACGGCGGCATCACGATCGAGACCTCCAGGAGGCGCTGAAGCAAGGGGTTGAATCGCGAAAGCGGGGCGGGTTGGCTGGCTCACGACGAAGGGAGCCAGCCATGACCGTCTCACTCAACCAGCCCGCATTTCGCCAGGCGAAGAAGCTCATCGCTGAGGGCAAGGTCGTCCGCGACGAACGCGACGACTGGAGCGAGCACGCCCCGACAGCGGACCAGGAGAACGACTTCCTCGACACGCACACCTGGTCCGACTACTCGCACTGGTACCTCGGCGTCGACGACGACGCGCCGAAAGACACCAAGGGGCACTACAAGTTCCCGATCGGCGACTTCCGCAAGGTCCACCGCTGCGGCGTAATCTCGGCCGAGAGTCGGGCCGGGCAGAACGACTACGACGACGTCCGGGATGCTCTGAAGACGCTCCTCGACCGCATCGATGCCGACTGACCCGGATTTCCGCCGACGAACGGATGCCGTCGAGGGCGCCCAACGGCATCCTTCGCGTGCCCTGCGGGATTCCTGAGAGCACGCTGAGTAGGAGGAATCGCACATAACTCGCCGCTGTTGAGGGTGATAGCGCACAAATCCGCTCCCTGTTGCGGTCGTGCGCCGAAGGAGATCATGAGCAAAGTATTTGAAGAGATCGAGTCCCAGGCGGGCGAGATCGCAAAGTACCGTCGCCACAGCAACGGTCGCGGACTCGTCGCCTCGACCGCCACGGTCGACCCGACGACCTTTCTCGATCCCACCGCCTATGTCGAGCCCGGCGCGCACGTCGCCGGCCGGGGCTGGGTCGGTGCCGGAAGCTGGATCGACCGAGACGTCACCGTCGCGGCCGGGGTCTTCGTGGGCGCCAACGTCCACATCGGCGAAGGCAGCACGGTCGGGGTCGGTGCCGAGATCGGCAGCCACTCCCGCATCGGCGCCAACACGAAGATCGGCGCGGGGGCGCACATCACCCGTGACACCACCCTCCCGGAAGGGTCGGTCGTCCCCGGCCGCAGGCGCACCACGGTACCGCTGAAGAGCGACATGACGCGGGCCGCGTAGCGCGGAAACGTTCCAGACGCTTGACCCCGATGACGGATGCCGCCCAACGGCATCCGTCATCGCTATCGTTGCCCCATGGACGCGAACGACTGGGAAGACCGCCTGGCCGGCCTGTGGGCCGACATCGATGAGTACGACGAGGGCGACTTCGTCACGACGATGGAGGCACTCGTCGCCGAACGACCACCAGGGGACCCCGTTGGCCTGTTCGAGCTGGCCGGGTCGTACGACTCGACCGGCAGGACCGACCTGGCCGTGCCGCTCTACCGCGAGGCCCTCGCTGGCGGGCTCGATGACGACCGGCGTCGGCAGGCGGTGATCCAGCTGGCGAGCTCGCTGCGCAACCTCGGCCACGCCGACGAGAGCGTCGCGCTGCTGACCGGTGAGGCGGAGGCGGGTTCCGACGAGCTCGACGATGCCGTTGTCGGATTCCTGGCGCTGGCCCTCGCCGATGTCGGCAGGGAGCGGGAAGCCCTGTCGATCGCGCTCGGAGCACTCGCCCCCCATTTGCCGCGGTACCAGCGTTCGCTCACGAACTACGCGCGCCAGCTGACCGAGCAGGACTGACGCGGGAACGCCAGCTGACGGCAGCCTCGCGATCGGGCTTGCTAGGGTCGAGGAACGCTCGGGGTCGTGCGATCCCGTGGCCATCGAGGGGGAGCATCGTGAAACACAACGACCGTCTGCGCCAGATCATTGTCGTGATCAGCGCACTCATCGCCATCGTCGGCTCGTTCATCGGCTCGGGAGCAGCCGGTGGCACGCCGATCGCCGAGGCATCCGGCGGTGCCCTCGCAGCGGATGCCACGCCTGTCGCCCCCGACGGCCCCGCTTTCGCGATCTGGTCGGTCATCTACGCGGGACTGCTGGCCTATGCGGTCTGGCAGTTGTTGCCCGCGCAGAAGACGGATGAGCGGCACCGTCGGCTCGGCTACCCGATCGCGCTGTCGCTGATCCTCAACGCGGCGTGGATCCTCAGTGTGCAGTTCGACCTGCTCTGGGCGAGCGTGCCGATCATCGTTCTGCTTCTGCTCGTGCTGATCCAGGCGTTCCGCCTCACGCTCGCGTCGCGCCCGAAGAACCTCCTCGAAGCGATCGTCACCGACGGCACCGTCGGGCTCTATCTGGGCTGGGTCACGATCGCCACGGCCGCGAACGTCGCCGCTGTCCTTGCTGCGGCGGGATTCACCGGATTCGGGATCTCTGCCGACGTGTGGGGCGTCCTCGTCATTGTCGTCGCCGGAGTGATCGGCATCGGGCTCGCTCTCTACGGCCGGGGGCGCCTCGCGCCGTCCGCCTCGCTCTGCTGGGGAATCGCGTGGGTCGCCGTTGGCCGTCTGGCCGGCGACCTCGAGTCGGTCCCGACGGCGATTGCCGCGATCATCGTGGTCGCGGCCATTTTGCTCGTGACCGTCGCGGCGCGCATCCGGGCGCCACGGCCGCTGCCCACGCGCTGAGGCGCTCCGTCGCTCGGGTAGGCCACAGCGCAACGTGTCGGATCAGGCGGGCCAGACTCCGATGATGATGGCCATGATGACGATGGTCACGAACTCGTGGGCCACGTTGAGCACGGTCAGGCCGGCCGGGCGGCCGTCGAAGGCGTCGTGTGTGATGAAGCGTGCGGCGGTGAAGCCGGCCCAGAGGATGATGCTCGTCAGCAGGGCGTTGACGAAGAAGCTTCCGCCGTAGAAGTCCCACGAGATGAACGCGGCGCCGGCCAGCACCCACGCCGTGATGAAGCTGACGACCAGGGTGAGCAGGATCGGCCGGATGGCATCCTTCGAGTTGCCGGACGGTGTGACGTTCGCAGCCTTCATCCAGTAGTTGCCGAAGACCTTCGGCGTGTACCAGATCGAGCCGACGACCATGCTCGAAAGGGTGGCGAGGAGAACTGCCCAATAGTTGATCTCGGGGACCATGCTGTGTCCTTCCGTGTGACAGATGTGGCTGAAGTGTAGTCCCGATACGGATGTCGTCGGTAGGGTTCCCGGCCCGGTCGCGCCCTCAGAAGACGATGATCTGGCGGAGCGCGCGACCGTCGGCGAGAGCGTCCATCGCCGCGTTCACCTCGTCGAGGCCGATCTCCGCCGAGACCAGCTTCTCCACCGGCAGGCGGCCTGCGCGCCAGAGGTCCGCGAAGATCGGGATGTCCCGTGAGGGCACCGCTGAGCCGAGGTAGCTGCCGACGATGGTCCGCGCCTCGGCGACGAGTCCGAGCGGGGAGACCTGCGCGAACGCCGTCGGGGCCGGGAGCCCGACCGTGATCGTCGTCCCCCCTGGCGCGGTCAGCGCCACAGCGGTCTCGAACGCACGTACATTGCCGGCCGCCTCGATCACGGTGGCTGATTTCACGCCCTGCTCCGTGGCATCCGCCGGGCTGTACGCAGCGGACGCCCCGAGTTCGAGTGCCTGCCCGAGCTTGTCGGGGTTGGCGTCGACGCCGATCACCGTCGCGCCGAGCGCGAGCCCGGTGAGGAGCGCGGCCATTCCGACGCCACCTAGCCCGACCACGATGAGTGTGTCGCCTGTGTTCGGTTTGGCGAGGTTGATCACGGCACCGCCGCCGGTGAGCACCGCGCAGCCGAGCAGTGCGGCCACGTCGGCGGGGATGTCCGCGTCCACCCGCACGATCGACCGGGCGTCGACGACCGCATGGGTCGCAAATCCGGAGACGCCGAGGTGGTGGTGCACGGCCGCGCCGTCTCGGCTGAGGCGTTCCTCACCCGAGAGCAGCGTGCCTGCGTTGTTCGCCGCCGAGCCGGGGCCGCAGGGGAGCAGGCCGTCGGAGCGGCATCCGTCACAGTCGCCGCAGCGGGGAAGGAAGGTCATGACGACCCGGTCGCCGAGCGCGAGGCCGTCGACCCCGTCGCCGAGTTGTTCGACGATGCCGGATGCCTCGTGGCCGAGCAGCATCGGGACCGGCCTCGGTCGGTTGCCGTCGATCACCGAGAGGTCGGAGTGGCACAGCCCAGCCCGTTCGATCCGCACGAGCACCTCGCCCGCGCCGGGCGGGTCGAGCTCGAGTTCGGAGATAGAAAGTGGGCGGGAGTCGGCGTACGGACGCGGGCGCCCGATCTCCTCAAGCACGGCACCGGAAATTCTCATGCGTTCTCACCTCGTCGTGTTCGCGCCGCCGACAGGCGACCCCGACGATCTTCGCACGCTCGCACCCGGAGTCGTGGTTTCGGGAGGACGCTTCAGTCGCTTCGCTCCTTCGAGCGAGCACGGGGGGGTATCGCCCATACGCGGACGGACCCCACGGTTTTCCTCCTGAAACTCAGGCAGCTACCGTGCGGGCGACCTGGATCGCCTCGACCAGCCGGGCACGCAGCGCATTCGACCGCTCGGCGAACGCGCGCTGCTTCCGCACGTACTCGGCCTTGCCCTCCGGCGTCTCGATCGCGACCGGTTCAGCGCCCCACGGTTCCATGTCGTACGGCGACGCCCGCATGTCGAGCCAGCGGATGTCGCGGGCCAGCACGAACGCGTCGAGCAGGATCTCCCCTGGCACGAGTGGCCCGAGTTTGATCGCCCACTTGTAGACGTCCATTCCGGCGTGCAGGCAGCCGGGCTGCTCGAGCTCCGGCGACGACTCGCGGGTCGGCTGCAGCCGGTTGAGTGGTACGGCCGCCGGTGTGAAGAAGCGGAAGGCGTCGAAGTGCGAACAGCCGATGTGGTGCGACTCGACGACCTCGTCCGTGCCCGCCTGCCCCAGGCGGAGCGGCACAGGATGCCGGTGCTCGCCCTGCTTGTAGACCATCGCCCACTCGTGCAGGCCGAAGCAGCCGAACTGGCTCACCCGCGCCGCGGTGCGGCTGAGCAGCTTCTCGATGAAGTCGACAGACGCGCGGTTCGCCTGAAGATACCCGGCGGCGTCGACGGTGATGCCGTCGCCGTCTGCTCGGTACCAGCGCCAGTCCGCGCGGTCGAGGCCGGCGGCATCCGTCAGCTCGAGACCGGCGCCGGGGTGCCAGCGACGAATGTGCCTCGGCTTGAACGGGTAGTAGGTGAAGAGGAAGTCCTCGATCGGATGCTTCTCGCCCCGCTGCACGCGCACCCGCCAGTCAGCGGTGAGGGCGTCGGCGCGCCCCTGGTGCGCGGCCTCGCGCGCCTCCCACTCGACGCGCGGCATCGCCGTGGTCAGAGCAGTCAGGGTGGGCATGCTCCCACGGTAGCTCGTGCTGGCTGGGAGTGCCGAGGGGTAGTCAGCCAGAGCGCTGTCTCCAACTTCGGAGATTTCCGCCGAATTCGTAGAGAATGCCCTCCGAACCCGCGATCGGCAGAGAATCTCCGACGTTGAGAACAGGCTGTCCCTAGGCGACCCCGCGGGCCGGCGAATGCGCCGTCGGGGATATCGCTGGACAGCCAACATATGACGAAGAACGACAACTTTCAGCCGTCAGATGTGATTGAATTGCATGATGGTCGACATAAGTCCTACCGCTCTCGGATCTTCAGCGACGAGCGACATATTCCAGATCCTGCGTGACGGTCGGCCGCGCACACGCACCGAACTCGCCACACTCACCGGCCTCGCCCGCTCCACTGTCGGCCTGCGCATCGACTCGCTCATGCAGCTCGGCCTCATCGGCCCTGCCCAGACCGCGCCATCCACCGGCGGGCGGCCCTCCTCGCAGTTCGCGCTGACGGGCGGCAACAAAGTGGTCCTCGCCGTCGACATCGGCGCGACCCACGTGCGCATCGCCGTCAGCGACCTCGTCGGTCGCCCCCTCAGCGAGGATGCCACCAACATCGATGTCACTGAAGGCCCCGAAGTGGTGCTGAACTGGGTGATCAGCGCCGGCGACACCCTGGTCCAGAAGGCCGGTCGCTCGGTCGACGACCTCCTCGCCATCGGCGTCGGCCTGCCCGGCCCGGTCGAACACTCCAGCGGCCGCCCGATCAACCCGCCGATCATGCCCGGCTGGGACAACTTCGACGTACCCGCCTGGCTGCAGGAACACTTCAGCGTTCCCGTCCTCGTCGACAACGACGTCAACATCATGGCGCTCGGCGAACGCGAAGTCGCGTGGCCCCAGGTCGACCACCTGATCTTCGTGAAGGTCGCCACCGGTATCGGTGCCGGCGTCATCTCCCGCGGGATGCTGCAACGCGGCGCCCAGGGCGTCGCCGGCGACATCGGCCACGTCCGGGTCTCGCGGAGCAGCGACACGATCTGCCACTGCGGCAACCTCGGCTGTCTCGAAGCGGTCGCCTCCGGCCCTGCCCTCGCCGAGCTGCTCACCGAACAGGACATCCCCGCGGCGACCAGCCAGGATGTCGTCGAGCTCGTCCGCGGCGGAAACCAGAAGGCCATCCAGGCCGTTCGGCAGGCCGGGCGTGACCTCGGCGAGATCCTCAACGCGGCGATCAGTCTGATCAACCCGTCGGTGATCGTCGTCGGAGGCGCCATGGCGCAGGCGGGCGAGCACCTCATTGCCGGAGTGCGTGAGGTCGTCTACGCGCGGTCGATGCCGCTCGCCACCCAGCACCTGCAGATCACACAGTCCAGCGTCGGAGCGAACGCGGCCGTGCTGGGCGCAAGCATCCTCGCCATCCATCACGTGCTCTCCCCCGAGAGCGTCGAAGCCATGGTCGTGGACCTGGCGGATGCCGCCGCGCGCTGACGCGGGGCATCCCTCTCTCACGCACGCCGCTGGCGCCGTCGCGAACGCTTGCGCGGGCGTTTCGGCTCTGCGCGGGTGATTAAACACCCGCGCAGAGCCGATTGACCCGCGCGACCCCTCATCCCGGCGGACCGGGATCTCGACAAGCTCGATTACCGGTGGGGACCCCGCACGACTCCGGAGGGGTCGGTGAGGCGCCTAGTTCTTTGTGCTGAACGCGGCGTCGAAGGCCGCAGCCGGAGCGGGGAACGCGAACTTCCGGACGAACTCGAGCGCTTCAGGGGCGCCGACGAGCCGGTCCATGCCGGCGTCTTCCCACTCGACAGACAGCGGCCCGGCGTAACCGATCGCGTTCATCATGCGGAACGCATCCTCCCAGGGCACGTCACCGTGACCCGTGGAGATGAAGTCCCAGCCACGACGCGGGTCGGCCCACGGCAGGTGCGACGAGAGCCGGCCGTTGCGGCCGTTGCCGAGGCGCTTCTTCGTGTCCTTGCAGTGCACGTGGTAGATCCGGTCCTTGAAGTCCCAGAGGAAGCCGACGGGGTCGATGTCCTGCCACACCATGTGCGACGGGTCCCAGTTGAGGCCGAATGCCTCGCGGTGTCCGATCGCCTCGAGGGTGCGCACCGTCGTCCAGTAGTCGTACGCGATCTCGGACGGGTGCACCTCGTGCGCGAACCGCACACCGACCTCGTCGAACACATCGAGGATCGGGTTCCAGCGGTCGGCGAAGTCCTGGTAGCCGGCATCCACCATCGCCTCGGAGGCAGGCGGGAACATCGCCACGTACTTCCAGATCGACGACCCGGTGAACCCGGTCACCGTCTTCACTCCGAGTTTCGCCGCGAGACGCGCGGTGTTCTTCAGCTCTTCGGCTGCACGCTGGCGAACGCCCTCCGGGTCGCCGTCGCCCCACACCACATCGGGCAGGATGTCACGGTGCCGCTGGTCGATCGGGTCGTCGCAGACGGCCTGCCCCTTGAGGTGGTTCGAGATCGTCCAGACCTTGAGGTTGTACTTCTCCAGCAGGGCGAGCTTGCCGGCGACGTATTCCTCGTCGTCCCAGCGCCACGGGTCGAGGTGGTCCCCCCAGCAGGCGATCTCCAGGCCGTCATATCCCCACCCGGAGGCAAGACGGACGACTTCTTCGAACGGCAGGTCGGCCCACTGGCCGGTGAACAGGGTGACAGGACGGCTCATGAATGTACTCCTTTGTCGAGTTGATCGATGTCGATCGAGAAAAACGGATGCCAGGGGCTCAGTGAGCCTCGGAGGTCGCGACCCACGCGCTGCCATTCTCCGCGCTGCGCTCGACCGCGTCGAGGACCCGCTGGACCTGCAGGCCATCATCGAACGACGGGGTGGGCTGAGTCTTGCCGACGACGGCCTCGACGAAGTCCTTCGCCTGGTGGCTGAACCCGTGCTCGTAGCCGATCATGTGTCCGGTCGGCCACCACGCTGACATGTACGGGTGTTCGGGTTCGGTGACGAGGATCCTCGTGAAGCCCTGCCGGTCCGCAGGTGCTGTCGCATCGTAGAAGCCGAGCTCGTTGAGGCTCTCGAGGTCGAACGAGATCGCGCCTTTCGAACCGGAGACCTCGATCCGGAAGGCGTTCTTCCGACCGGTCGACATGCGCGTGGCCTCGAACGAACCAACGGCGCCACCGTCGAACCGCCCGGTGAAGAGCGCAAGGTCGTCCACGGTGACGTCGCCCATCTCGTCGGATGCTGTTCCGGAGAGCCCGGAGACTTCCGCGATCTTCGGGCGCTGCTTGACGAAGGTCTCCATCATGCCGCTCACGCTCGTGAGGCGCTGGCCGGTGATGAACTGGGCGAGGTCGATGGCATGTGCGCCGATGTCGCCGAGTGCCCCTGAGCCGGCGAGGTGCTTCTGCAGCCGCCAGGCCAGCGGGACCTCCGGGTCGACGAGCCAGTCCTGCAGGTAGTTGGCACGAACCTGGCGGACCTCGCCGATCGCTCCGGATGCCACGAGGTCGCGGGCGAAGGTGGCCGCTGGGACGCGGCGGTAAGTGAACCCGACCATCGCGTAGACACCACGAGCAGCGGCTTTCTCAGCAGCATCCGCCATCGCGCGAGCCTCATCGACCGTGTTCGCGAGCGGCTTCTCGCACAGAACGTGCTTGCCGGCCTCGAGCGCCGCAATGGCGATCTCCACGTGTGAGTCGCCAGGGGTGACGATGTCGATCACGTCGATGTCGTCGCGGGCGATGGCATCCCGCCAGTCCGTCGCGGTCTCGGCCCAGCCGAGCTTCTCAGCGGCAGCGGCGACGCCCTCGGCGTTCCGGCCGACGAGCAGCGTCATCTCCGGGTTCGCGGGAAGGTCGAAGAATCGCGGTGCGACCCTCCAGCCCTGCGAGTGCGCGGCTCCCATGAAGCCGTAGCCGATCATGGCGATGCGAAGTGGTGTGTTGGGCACGATTCCTCTTTCTGGCGGCCGGCAGCCGGCGACCGCGGGTGTGTGACAGTGAAAAAAGGGCGGGGGCGCCCAAGGGCGCCCCCGCCCGGTTCGCCTAGGACGCGAAGGCCGTCGGCAGGTACTTGTCGACGTTCTCGCTCGTCACGACGGGCGCGTTCAGAACGATGCGGTTCGGGACCTCGATCTCGACCAGGTCGCTCATTGCCTTCTCCTGAGCGATGAGGCGGGCGAGACGGATGCCGTCAGCTGCCTGCGTCGACGGGTAGATGACCGTCGCCTCGAGCACGCTGTCGCCGGACTTGATCAGGTCCATGGCGTTCTTGGAGCCTGCACCGCCGACCATGATGAACTCGTCGCGACCTGCAGCGTCGATCGCCGCGAGGACGCCGACACCCTGGTCGTCATCGTGGTTCCACAGTGCGTCGATCTTCGGAGCTGCCGACAGCAGCTGCGAGGCCGCAGCTTCGCCGCCCTGCACGGTGAAGTCCGCTGCAACGCGGTTGGAGACCTCGAGGCCACAGTCTTCGAGAGCGTCCGCGAAGCCCTGGCTGCGGTCCTGGGTCAGCGGAAGCGAGTCGATTCCGGCGATCTCAGCGACGACAGCGTCCGGGTTGTCGCCGACCTTCTCGCAGATGTAGGTTCCGGCCGAGACACCCATGCCGTAGTTGTCACCGAGGATGGTGACACGGGAGGCGAAGGTGCTCGAGAACTCACGGTCGACGTTGATGACCGGGATGCCGGCTTCCATGGCCTGGATGGCGACCTCGGTGAGGGCAGCACCATCGGTGGGCAGGAGGACGATGGCGTCGACGCCGTCGTTGATGAAGCCTTCGACCTGGCTGATCTGGAGGTTGGCGTCGTTCGTGCCCTCTGCCACCTTGAGGTCGATGTCCGGGTACTTCTCCGCTTCGGCGATCGCAGCGGAGTTGATGGCGCCGAGCCAGCCGTGGTCGGCTGCCGGTCCTGAGAAGCCGATGACGACGGTGTCACCCTCCGCCTCGTTCTCTTCGGCAGAGGCGCCGGTGGGCTCGGTCTCGTTGCTGGTGTCGCCAGGGGTACAGCCCGTGAGCACAAGAGCGGCGGCGAGCGTGGCGCCGGCGGCGACGAGCATCCTCTGCCGCTTGCGTAGTGAAAGCATGTGTTTCCTCCATTTAGGTCATTCGCAAGGTGCCAACGAGGAGGAGAGCTGCGGCCCACGTTGCTGTCGAACCGGCTGCTTGTGTCGACGTTGACGTTTGCCACCATAGCAGAAGTGATGTCGAAATCGGCGACTTATTATTGTTCATCGTCATATGTGTGTTAGATTGCAACCATGATCGATGAAGACCAGGCGTCACCCCTGCTCGAGGTTCGCGGTATCACCAAGGCCTTCGCCGGTGTGCAGGGGCTCAAGGGCGTGAACCTGGCTGTTCGAGCGGGCGAAGTCCACTGCGTTCTCGGCCAGAACGGTGCAGGCAAGTCCACCCTCATCAAGACGCTCGCCGGAGTCCATCAGCCGGACTCGGGTGAGATCATCTGGCAGGGCGACGTGGTGACGATCCCCCACCCGGTCGCGGCCCTCGACCTCGGCATCGCGACGATGTACCAGGAACTGGACGTCGTCGACGGCCTCACCATCACCGAGAACATCTTCCTCGGCCACGAACACTCCACCGGCGGGCTGCTGAAGGTGGCGCAGGCGAACCGGCTCACGAAGGAACTGCTCACCCGGCTCGGCCACGGAGACATTCCCGCCTCGACAGAAGTCGGTCAGCTGTCCGCTGCGAACAAGCAGATCGTCAGCATGGCCCGCGCCCTGTCCCGTGACACGAAACTCATCATCATGGACGAGCCGAGCGCCGTGCTCGACTCCGGCGAGGTGGCCAACCTGTTCAGGGTCATCCGCGAGCTGACCAATCAGGGCATCGCCGTCGTCTACATCTCGCACCGGCTCGAAGAGATCCGGCAGATCGGAGATCGCATCTCGGTGATCAAGGACGGGAAGAGCACCGCGAGCGGCCTCGCAGTGTCTGAGACTCCGACTCCGGAGCTGATCAAGCTCATGACCGGTCGTGAGATCGCCAACGTGTTCCCGGAGGCCGTTCCGGTGCCCACGAACGCCCCCGTCCTTCTCGAGGTGAATCACCTCAACCTGCGCGGGCACTTCGCCGACGTCGATTTCACGGTGCGAGCTGGGGAGATCGTCGGTCTCGCCGGGCTGGTCGGGTCAGGCCGTTCCGAAATCCTGGAGACGATCTACGGGGCACGGAAGGCGACATCCGGGACCGTCTCCGTGCAGGGCAAGATCCTGCACGCAGGATCCGTCAGCGCGGCCGTCGATGCCGGCATGGGCTTCTCACCTGAGGAGCGCAAGAGCCAGGGTCTCATCCTCGACGAACCGATTTTCAAGAACGTGACCCTGTCGACATTCGCCCGGTTCGCGCGCGGGGGCCTCCTCAACGAGGGCGCCGAGAAGAACGCGGCACGTGAACAGATCACGGCCCTCGAACTGCGGCCGGCCGACCCCGAACGACCGGCCCGCACCCTCTCCGGCGGAAACCAGCAGAAGATCCTCCTGGCCCGCTGGCTCGTGCACGGTACCCGGGTGTTGCTCCTCGACGAGCCGACGCGTGGCGTCGACGTCGGGGCACGCGCAGAGATCTACGCCCTCATCCGCCGTCTCGCGGCCGAAGGCACCGCCATCGTCGTTGTCTCGAGCGAGATCGAAGAGGTCATCGGCCTCTCCGACCGCGTGCTCGTCATCGGCGACGGCGACGTGCTGGCTGAGCGGAATGCCGCCGACATCGACGAATCCGGTGTACTCGACCTCGTAATGAAAGGAAGTGCCGCGTGAGCGAGCAGAAATCCCCCGTCCTCTCGGAGGGCACCCCGCTCCCCGGCGCGTCCCAGCAGGCTGAACGGCCCAGCACTTTCAGGCGGGTCATGGGCGGCTCTGTAGGCCGCAACCTCGGCCTCGTCATCGCCCTCGTCGTTCTCATCATCGTCGGAACCGTCACCGCCGGTGACCGGTTCGCCGACGTCAACAACATGCTCACCATCCTCCGGGCGGCCTCGGTCATCGGGGTGATTTCGATCGGCATGACGTTCGTCATCATCGCCGGAGGCATCGACCTCTCCGTGGGTTCGGTGATGGGCCTTGCCACCGTCGTCGCGAGTCTCCCGGCGCTGCAGGCCGTAGCGACGCAGAGTTCCTGGCTTCTGATGATCATCGTGCCGCTCGCTGTCGGTCTGGCGGCCGGCCTCGTGAACGGCATCGTCATCGCATACGGCAATGTGGTCGCCTTCATGGCAACCCTCGCCATGCTCGTCGGCGCACGAGGATTCGCGGAACTCATCTCCGGCCGACGCACCAACATCGTCGTCAACACCGGGTTCCTCGAGTTCACCCGGGCGAACCTGCTCGGCGTCCCCGTGCTGGTCTGGATCTTCGCGATCGTCGCGATCCTGGGCTGGATCCTGCTCAACCGCACCACCTTCGGGCGCCGCACGGTCGCGATCGGCGGCAACGCCGAAGCATCCCGCCTCGCCGGTATCAAGGTCAGGCGTCACGTCCTGATGGTCTACGTGCTCTCGGGTTTCACCGCGGGCATCGCCGCCATCATGATGCTCGGCCGCACGACGGCAGGCACCTCGACCCACGGAACCCTCTACGAGTTGGATGCCATCGCCGCTGTGGTCGTCGGCGGTACCCTTCTCGTCGGTGGCCGAGGAACGATCGTCGGCACAGTGCTCGGTGTGCTGATCTTCCAGACGCTGACGAACGTATTCACCCAGAACAACATCGACACGTCGGTTCAGGCGATCACCAAGGGCGTCATCATCGTCGTGGCCGTGCTGCTGCAACAGCGGTTTGCGACCGGCGGTGCGGCCTCCGGGAAGAGATAGCGCCACTCACTCGCGAGTTGCCCGGATTTGAGGGTCGTGCAGGTGCGCGCACCCGCGGATCCGGGCAACTCGCAGTTCGGGGCAGCCGCTCTCTGGGAGACTGGGGCGATGGCTGAGATCCTGCTTGTGGTCCTCGCGGTGACGATCCCCGCGCTGGCGCTGCTGACGATCGGGATCGTCCTGCGGGCGACCGGTCGGGCCCTGCCGAAGCCGCGCGTGGTGGAATACCTGCCTCCGAAGGGCGTTCCGATCCTCGATGCTGCTCTGCTCGCGGGCCTCGACAAACGAGCGGTCCCGGCCGCGCTCGTCGGGATGGCTGTCGACCGCAAGATCCGTATCCTCGCCCAGCCGGACACGAAGGCGCCGGTTGCCGTCGAACTGCAGCCGGATGCGAAGTTCACGGCGGAAGACGTCGCCGTCCTCGAGGCGCTGTTCGGCCCTGGGCACTCCTCCGACCGTGTCCGCCGCTTCAGCAAGGACAGACGGCAACAGTCCCGCCGGGTCGCTCGGCTGATCTCGATCGTCGAGCGATACCTGCGGTCGCACGACCTTCTCGGCCCGCGCCTCGCCTGGCCGTTGGTGATCATCCGGGTGCTCAACACCATCACCCTGATCGTCGCCGCGGTCATCCTCATCGGCACCGGCGTGAACGGGGACTGGCCCTCGTTCTGGCTCACCGTGGCATCCGTTGGTGTGATCATCGTCACCTTCGTCGTCACGCCGACGTCATGGCGGCGGTACACGCCCGAATCCGTGCTCATCCGGGAGCAGCTCGCCGGGCTCAACGGCTACATCACGCTCGCGGAGGCTGACCGGCTCCGGTTTCTCCAGAGTCCATCCGGCGCGTTGCGTGCGGCCTCAGGTGTCACCGCTGCCGGTCTCGCTCTCGGCCTCCCCGCCGAGGCCGACCCCGCTGTGGCATTCGAACTCGACCGGCTGATTCTCAACGAACGACTGCTGCCATACGCCATCCTCTTCGGGCACAGCAAGGAGTGGATCGCTGAGCTCAACGTCAGTTACCAGAACCTCGCCGCGATGAATATCGAGGGCATCGGCGCCGTCATGGACGTCGCCGGTGACATCCTGCTCCTGACGGCCTCGGTCGGCGATCTCGTCGAACTGGCCAGCGCGGTGGGCGACGCGGTGGATGCCGGCGGGGCGGTGGTCGAGGTGATCGGCGCGGGCGCCGAAGCACTCTCCGACCTGTTCGGCTGACCGGGGCTTACGCCCGCCCCTGACTGGGGGCGCTCTCCACGGCCAGGATTCCGCGAGAGCACAGTACGGTTCGAGAACACCTACGATCGGAGTCTTCTTGAAACGCCGCAGCGCTGCAGCAGTGTTCTTCCTGCCCCTCATCACCTTCGGCATCTACTGGATCGTCTGGCTCGCCAAGACCCGCGGCGAAGTGAAGGCTCAGGGCGCAGCCGTCCCGACGACCTGGCTCGTCATCGTCCCGTTCGTCTCGATCTGGTGGATGTGGAAACTCTCCGAAGGAATCGCTCAGGTCACGGGAGGCGGAGTCGGCGGAAAGTTCGCTCTGATCTTCCTCCTGGGGAACATCGGTGGGGCCTTCGTCCAGGCGGGCATGAACCAGCGCACCGATGCGGGAACGGCCCCCGTATCGTCGCTCAGGCCAGCCACCGCATAACCACGCCGTACGAGGAGCGCCCCCGATCCACACGGACGGGGGCGTTTCTGCGTTCAATCGCGCTCAGGCACGACCCATCAGCTGCGGCTCGAACAGCTTCGTCCGTGCACGCAGGGCGGACGCGACAGCCGCGACAGCCGGCTGACGCAGCGAATCGGGGCGCAGCACCATCCAGTAGGGCAGGCGCTCCTGGAAGTCGGCAGGCAGCAGACGCACCAGATCCGGATGCCGGTCGGCCATGAAACACGGCAGAAACCCGATTCCGGCGCCGGCCCGCGTCGCCTCTACGTGGACGAACACGTTCGTCGACGTGAAGGCATCCCGCATCGTCGGCACCAGCCGGCGCGGCGCGTCGAGAGCGTCGACCTGCAGCATCGAATCGACGAAGTAGACCAGCGGATGCTCCGCCAGCTCGCTCGCGCGGGTCGGCGTCCCGTGCTCATCGAGGTAGGCCTTCGACGCGTACATGCCGAGGATGTACGAACCGAGTTCGATCGCTTCCGCCCGGTGCGCGTGCGGCTCGCCGACGACGACCTCGATGTCGAGCCCCGACCGTTGCTGCAGAGCAGGCCGGGTCACCGTGATGATCTCGACGGTGAGCTTCGGATGCTCCCGCTGCAGGTCGGCGACGGCCGGCGCTGCCACGTAGGCGCTGAAGCCATCCGTCGCCGACAACCGGACCACACCCGACAGACGATGCACTTCGTCCGGCGACCCGGCCAGCACGGACACGGCCGCTTCGACGCTCTCCGCCGCCTCGAAAGCGCGTCGGCCGAGGTCGGTGAGCTCCCAGCCCCCGACGGTGCGGGAGAGCACCCGCCCGCCGAGGTCCCGCTCAAGGGCGGAGATCCGACGCGAGATGGTGGTGTGATTCACGCCGAGCGAGTCCGCCGCCGTGGTGTATCTGCCGCTGCGGGCGACGGCGAGCAACACAAGCAGGTCGTCGGGATTCGGCGGGCGGGACGTCGTCGTCAGGAAGCTCATTCTGCAAGTATGCACAGGGCATGTGGAAAGCTGGGCATTGTCGCGCCCTGCGTCTGCACGAATACTCAGTTAGGCCGTCTCCCCATCCGGGAGCGTGCGCAGACCCACCAGTGTGTCAGTGAGGACACAGAGGAGACAGACAATGAGTGTCAACAAACGCGCAGATCGGGCCGATCCAGGCACGACGAGCGAAAAGTCCGGGCTGAAGAAGATCGTCGCCGCGTCGATGGTCGGCACCGTCGTCGAATGGTACGAGTTCTTCCTCTACGCGACGGCAGCCAGCCTCGTCTTCGGGGCGGTCTTCTTCCCGAACGCCGGCAGCCAGCTCGACGGCATCATCGCCGCATTCCTGACCTACGCGGTCGGCTTCATCGCCCGCCCCCTCGGCGGGATCGTGTTCGGCCAGATCGGTGACAAGCTCGGCCGCAAGCACACACTGCAGCTGACCATCATCCTCGTCGGTGTCGCCACGTTCCTCATGGGCTGCCTCCCCGGCTTCGACTCCATCGGCTACTGGGCGCCAGCCCTCCTCGTCGTCCTGCGCTTCGTCCAGGGCTTCGCCGTCGGTGGCGAATGGGGCGGTGCCGTCCTCCTCGTGGCCGAGCACAGCCCGAACAAGTCACGCGGCTTCTGGGCCAGCTGGCCGCAGGCGGCTGTGCCCGTCGGCAACCTGCTCGCCACCCTCGTGCTCCTGACGACGTCCTGGCTCCTCACCGACGAGCAGTTCCTCAGCTGGGGCTGGCGCATCGCGTTCTGGCTCTCTGCCGTCATCGTCCTCATCGGCTACTACATCCGTACCCATGTCAACGAGGCGCCGATCTTCCTCGAGGCTCGCGCCCAGGTCGAGGCCGAGAAGGCCATCAGCTACGGCGTCGGTGAAGTCGTCCGCAAGTACCCGCGCGGCATCCTCAGCGCCATGGGTCTCCGGTTCGCCGAGAACATCCTGTACTACATCATCGTGAGCTTCTCGATCGTCTATCTCGTCACCGTGCACCAGTACGACACGAGCCAGTTGCTTCTGGCCCTGCTCATCGCGCACGTCGTGCACTTCCTTGTCATTCCGCAGGTCGGGCGACTCTCGGATGCCTTCGGCCGCAAGCCGGTCTACTTGGCCGGCGCCGTCCTCGGGGCGACCTGGGCGTTCTTCGCCTTCCCGCTGTTCGACACCCTCAACCCGGTGCTCATCGTCGCGGCCATCACCATCGGCCTCTGCTTCCACGCGCTGATGTATGCAGGACAGCCGGCCATCATGGCCGAGATGTTCCCGACCCGGATGCGGTACTCGGGCGTCTCGCTGGGCTACCAGGTCACGTCGATCATCGCCGGTTCACTCGCACCGATCATCGCCTCGGCGCTGCTCCAGCGGTTCGAGTCGTGGGTGCCCGTCGCGATCTACCTGCTGATCGCCTGCGCGATCACCGCTGTCGCCGTGATCACCCTCAAGGAGACCCGCGGCGCCTCGCTGTTCGAGGTCGACGCTGTCGACGCCCGCAAGCACGGCCTCGAACCGGTGAACGTCCCGGTCGAACGCTGAGCTTGAGGCCGGCGGGGCGCGAGCTCCGCCGGCCTCTTCGGTCTCCGCCGGGCAACGCGCACTCTCGCGTCGCCCGGAATCCGCACTCAACGGCATCCGCCCCGCTCCAAAGGAACTCTGATGACCGACATCTTCCAGCCCGCCACCGACACCGCCCCGGTGCGTCTGCCGCTCGCCGGCAAGCGAGCACTGGTCACAGGTGGAGCGAGCGGAATCGGCGCCGCCGCCGCACGCGCACTCGCTGCACATGGCGCGCACGTCGTCGTCGCAGACATGGACGAAGAGGGCGCGACTGCCCTCGCCGACGAGGTGAACGGTTCGAGCTGGGGCGCGAACCTCCTCGATTCGGACGCAGTGACGGATGCCAGGCTGGCGGACGCGATGGACGGCGTCGACATCCTCGTCAACAACGCCGGCATCCAGCGGGTCAGCCCCATCGAGGACTTCGAGCCCGCAGACTTCCGCCGCATCCTCACCCTGATGCTCGAGGTGCCGTTCCTGCTGATCAGGTCGGCGCTACCGGGCATGTACGCCACAGGGTTCGGGCGGATCATCAACGTGTCGAGCGTCCACGGCATCCGCGCCTCCCCGTTCAAGAGCGCCTACGTTGCGGCCAAGCACGGCCTCGAAGGGCTGTCGAAGGTCACCGCCCTCGAGGGCGGAGAGCACGGCGTCACCAGCAACTGCGTGAGCCCCGGTTACGTGCGGACACCGCTCGTCGAGAAGCAGATCGCCGACCAGGCCGCCGTCCATGGCATCCCCGAGGACGAAGTGCTCAGCAGGATCATGCTCACCGAGAGTGCAGTGAAGCGCCTCGTCGAACCGCACGAGGTCGGGTCACTCATCGCCTGGCTGGCCTCCCCGGACGCCGCCATGGTGACCGGCGCCAGCTACACGATGGACGGCGGCTGGTCCGCGCGTTAGTCGCGATCAAGCGCCCGGACCGCCGCCGGGCGCCGCACCAGCCGTCGGGGTCGTTCCGGTGTCGACGCGCACGGTGAGCGCGACCTGGTAACCCGAGCCCGCGCCTCCGGACACCGTCGCCAGTTGCAACGCTCCTCCGTCATCGCCGAACACGTTGTCGGCGTCGAGGCTGACCTGCGCGAGGTTCGAACTCGACCCCTCGTACCCGGCGAGCGCGTACACCGTGTCGCACTCCTTTTGAGGAAGAGCCACCTGTGACGTCGCGATCGCCGTCGTCGAATCCGTGATGTCGTCCACCGACGGATACACCTCGAAGTGGATGTGCGGCCAGCGGCCTGAGTAACAGGCGGGGAAGATCGACGTGAAGCTCACGACCCCGTCGCTGTCCGCCACCTGCACACCGCGCAGGTAGGTCTCGTTCTCGATGCCGTACGAGTACATCGAGTAGCCGCCGGCGCTGTCACAGTGCCAGACGTACACCGCGGCATCCGCGAACGGCGCGTCGTCGTTGGCCATGTCCAGGATGGTGAGGGTGAGGGCCATCGGAACTCCCGCAGCGGTCGTTCCTCCGTCGAGACTGGAACGGATGTCGCTGCGCACCACGCCGGACTGCTCCAGGATGTCGGCCCCGTTGGACCCGTCTCCCGGGTACGGCCCTGCTGTCTCGTCGGGGATCTCCCCCGTCGACGTGGTCGCTGTCGACCCGGAACCGGTGCTGCCCCCGGTGTCGGTCGTGCACGCCGCCAGGGCGATGGCTCCGACGCCGAACCCCAGGAGGCCCAGCATCGCCCGCCGATTCAGCAGGGTGCGGATGTCGAACGCGACTCCCTGGTCGACGACCTCCTCGTCGGCGCGGTCGAGGAGCCGACCTTCGTAGGCGGGGCCCTCCGGGGTGGACTCGGGTTCGGGGATGCGGCTCATGGGGATCTCTTCTCGGCTGGCTCGTGGACAGATCCAGCATCGGCATCCACCCCATGAAAAGGCTATGAGTGCGCCATGACTCGCGTAAGGGTCCCAGCCCCGACCACATCGCATCCGGCACGAGAGAATCACTTCCGGACGAAAGCATCAGGCACGCCGGGTGCTCTCGTCCGGAAGTGATGCCCTGGCCCAGCGCGGCGTCAGCGGGAGGTCGCCTCTCGGTAACCGTCGAGCAGGGCGTCCGTGAACTCGTGCGGTCGCACGACACTGACCATGTGGCTGGCGCCGGGCACCGTGACCAGCCGGCCGTTGCGGGTCGCGGCGAGATAGCGGCCCGCGTGGGCGCGAACGTGATCGAACCGTCCGTTGACGAAGAGCACGGGCACGTCGATCTCAGGCAGGCGTTCGAGCGGGCGCAGCTTCAGGAGTGACCGGAGCACGTCGTCCATGACCTCGAGGGCGACGCCCCCGGCGATCACATCCGTCGCGCCAGGTTGCGGAACGAACAGCCGCACCGTGAAGTCGTTGAGCGCGCGGCCGCGGTCGGGGAACGTGTGGATCACCTTCGAAATGCCGCGCCAGCCGTGCATCACGACGGGGTGGGGCACGGTTGCGCACGCGGCGGCGAGCAGACCGGCGACCCGACCGGGGTTGCGGGCCACCCACTCGATCGCCAGGTAGCCGCCCAGCGAGAATCCCACCAGATACGGTTTGGTGCCGGATGCCTCGGCCGCCGCCACCGCGTCTCCGATCCCGTTCAGGGCGGCATCCAGCGTGAAGCGTTCGCCGAGCCGGCGTCCGTGCCCCGGCAGGTCGATCGCATCGGTGGGGATGCCGAGTCGCCCGAGGTGCTCCACCTGGTGACGCCACAGGGTGGCGGATGTTCGCAGTCCGTGCACGAGGATGACGGTGGCTGGCATGCCTTCATCCTAGGTACGACGACCGCTCTCGCACGCCATCAAGACGCCGGCGGAAGCCCCAGGACGACCGCGCAGATCGCCCGTCCGTATGGGAACCGTGAGGGTCAGCCGATGCGCCGTATGGAAGTCGTTAGGACCGGCGAACAGGCTCCGCGGCGAGAGTTTGATTGGGTGCTGTGCCCCCGTGGCAGTCACCTCCCTGACCGGGGACGTGGCATCCGTCTCCCCTGGAGTCTCTCTTGCTAGACATCGTCTTCGTCCTCGGCATGATCGCCGTGTTCGCGCTGGTCGGCCTCGTCGCCAGGGGGGTCGAGAAGCTGTGATCTTCTTCGACCTCCTCGCTGTGGCCCTGGCCGTCAGCGCCATCGTCTTTCTCGTCTTCGCTCTCATGAAGCCGGAGCGATTCTGATGGATGTTCTCCTCGCGATCCTTCCGGTCGCCACCCTCGTCCTGATCCTCGTCGTCGTGCACCGCCCGCTGGGCGACTACATGGCGCGGATCTACACGTCACGCACCGACCTCGCTGCCGAGCGCGGCTTCTACCGTCTGATCGGGGTCGACTCCCGGTCGGAGCAGGCCTGGCCGTCGTACCTCCGCGGCGTGCTCGCCTTCTCCGTCGTGGGGATGCTGCTGGTCTACCTCCTCCAGCGCGCCCAGGCGGTGCTCCCCTGGTCACTCGGGCTCCCGGCTGTACCCGAGGGGCTGTCGTTCAACACGGCGGCCTCGTTCGTGGCCAACACGAACTGGCAGTCCTACTCGCCCGAACTCACGATGGGGTACACGGTCCAGCTCGCCGGGCTCGCGGTACAGAACTTCGTCTCGGCCGCCGTCGGGATCGCCGTCGCCATCGCCCTGATCCGCGGCTTCGCCCTGCGCCGCTCGGGCACGATCGGCAACTTCTGGGTCGACCTGACCCGCGGCATCCTCCGTCTCCTGCTTCCCCTCTCGGTCGTCGCGGCCGTCATCCTCATCGCCGGCGGCGTCATCCAGAACGTCAACGGGTTCACCGAGGTGACCACGCTCAGCGGAGGTACGCAGAACATCCCCGGCGGGCCGGTCGCATCACAGGAGGCCATCAAACTCCTCGGGACGAACGGCGGCGGGTTCTTCAATGTGAACTCGGCGCATCCATTCGAGAACCCGACCGCGTGGACGAGCCTGCTGCAGAACGTGCTCATGCTGGTAATCCCGTTCAGCCTCCCGCGCACACTCGGCCGGATGGTCGGAGACCGGAGACAGGGCTACGCCATCCTCGCCGTCATGGCCACGATCTACCTCGCGTCGCTCACCATCCTCACCACGCTCGAACTCAACGGCGCCGGCACGGCCCCCGAACTCGCCGGTGGCGCGCTCGAGGGCAAGGAGCAACGGTTCGGAATCCTCGCCTCTGCGCTCTTCGGTTCGACGAGCACTCTGACCTCGACCGGAGCCGTCAACTCGATGCACGACTCGTTCACGTCTCTCGGCGGCATGATCCCGATGATCAACATGATGCTCGGAGAAGTCGCCCCAGGCGGAGTCGGATCGGGGCTGTACGGGATGCTCGTGCTCGCGATTCTCGCGGTGTTCATCGGCGGGCTCCTCGTCGGCCGCACACCGGAGTACCTCGGCAAGAAGATCGGTGCCCGCGAGATCAAACTCGCCAGCCTCTACATCCTCATCACCCCGACGCTCGTCCTGGCGGGGACGGCGCTGAGCTTCGCGATCCCCGCCGTGCGGGCGGATGTCGAATCCACCTCGATCTGGAACCCCGGCCTGCACGGCATGTCCGAGGTCCTGTACGCGTTCACGTCGGCGGCGAACAACAACGGGTCGGCGTTCGCCGGGCTCACCGCGAACACCCCCTGGTTCAACGTCGCCCTCGGCGTCGCCATGCTGCTCGGGCGCTTCATCCCGATCGTTCTTGTGCTCGCCCTCGCCGGTTCCCTCGCGGCGCAGGATGCCGTACCGGCCACGGCGGGAACCCTCCCGACCCACAGACCACAGTTCGTCGGGCTCCTCACCGGCGTCACGGTCCTCGTGACCGCCCTCACCTTTTTCCCCGTACTCGCGCTGGGTCCCCTGGCGGAAGGGCTGCAGTAACCATGTCGACACTCACGACCCCGAAATCCATCGATTCCCCCGACACCGAGCATCCGCGCACGCAGCCGGACGGAGCGTTCAGCCTCTTCACCGCGGCCCTGCCCGGGGCGGTCCGCAAACTCGATCCACGCGAGATGTGGCACAACCCGGTCATGTTCATCGTCGAGATCGGCGCGGTGCTCACCACGGTACTGGCCGTCGCTGAACCGTTCCTCGGCGGCCCGGGCACCTCGGGCGGAACCGCCATCCCGGCGAGCTTCACCTGGGGGATCACCGTCTGGCTCTGGCTCACAGTGCTCTTCGCGAACCTCGCCGAATCCATCGCCGAGGGGCGCGGAAAAGCACAGGCCGACAGCCTGCGCAAGACCCGCACGAGCACCATCGCCCACCGCGTCACCGGCTACGACGCCGCCATCGACCCTGCCGCCGAACGCGGAACGGTCGACGCCGTCTCCTCGGCCGAACTGCTGCTCGGTGACGTCGTCGTCGTCACGGCCGGTGAACTCATCCCCGGCGACGGCGACATCGTCCACGGCATCGCCTCGGTCGACGAATCCGCGATCACCGGCGAATCCGCCCCCGTCGTCCGCGAGTCCGGCGGAGACCGCAGCGCCGTCACCGGCGGCACCCGCGTCCTGTCCGACCGCATCGTCGTACGCATCACCTCGAAGCCGGGTGAGACGTTCGTCGACCGCATGATCGCGCTCGTGGAGGGAGCATCCCGGCAGCGCACACCGAACGAGATCGCCCTCAACATCCTCCTCGCGAGCCTCTCGATCATCTTCGTGGTCGTCGTCCTCACGGTGAATCCGATCGCGGCGTACTCGCAGGCATCCGTCAGCATCCCCGTCCTCGTCGCCCTTCTGGTCTGCCTCATCCCCACGACCATCGGCGCGCTTCTGTCTGCGATCGGCATCGCCGGCATGGACAGGCTCGTGCAGCGCAACGTTCTGGCCATGTCCGGTCGTGCGGTCGAGGCGGCCGGCGACGTGACCACCCTGCTGCTCGATAAGACCGGCACCATCACCTACGGCAACCGACAGGCGGCCGAGTTCGTCCGGCTGGGCGGTGTGAACGAACCGGAACTCATCCGCACGGCAGCACTGTCGTCGCTCGCCGACCCCACCCCGGAGGGGAAGTCGATCGTCGCCCTCGCGAGACTGAACGGGGCGGATGTCGCCGATTCCGTGCCCGGGGACGTCGTCCCGTTCACCGCACAGACCCGCATGAGCGGACTCGACGCCCCTGACGGCTCACAGATCCGCAAGGGCGCAGCCTCCGCCGTGCTCGCCTGGATCAGGGAAGACGGTGAGATCCCCTCCCTCCAGTTCGCCGACCTCACCGATCAGGCCGACCGGATCTCGCAGTCGGGCGGCACACCCCTCGTCGTGGCGATGAAGTCGCCGGAGGGCGCCGGTCGCATCCTCGGCGTCATCCACCTCAAGGACGTCGTCAAACACGGGCTGGCCGATCGGTTCGCGGAGCTGCGGGCAATGGGCATCCGAACGATCATGATCACCGGTGACAACCCCCTGACGGCGAAGGCCATCGCGGCAGAGGCCGGCGTCGACGACTACCTGGCCGAGGCGACGCCCGAAGACAAGCTCGCGCTGATCCGACGGGAGCAGGCGGGCGGAAACCTCGTCGCGATGACCGGAGACGGCACGAACGACGCCCCTGCGCTCGCCCAGGCGGATGTCGGTGTCGCGATGAACACAGGAACGTCGGCCGCGAAGGAGGCCGGCAACATGGTCGACCTCGACTCCGATCCGACGAAGCTCATCGACATCGTGCGCATCGGAAAGCAACTGCTGATCACCCGCGGCGCCCTGACGACGTTCTCGATCGCTAACGACATCGCGAAGTACTTCGCGATCATCCCCGCGATGTTTGCCGGAGCGTTCCCAGGACTCGCCGTGCTCAACGTCATGCAGCTGCACTCGCCGGCGTCGGCGATCCTGTCGGCGATCATCTTCAACGCGGTCGTCATCGTCATCCTCATCCCTCTTGCACTCCGCGGCGTGCGCTACCGGGCGATGAACGCCTCGCGGATCCTGTCGAGGAACCTCCTCGTCTACGGGCTCGGCGGCGTCCTCACCCCCTTCATCGGCATCAAACTCATCGACCTGCTCGTCAGCGTGATCCCCGGCTTCTGAGCCGACAGCGACGAAGAAAGAAGAACCGGCAATGACCTCCACACGCACAGGCCTCCGCCATCACTGGGTGGCCCTCCGCGCCATGCTCGTCCTCACTGCAGCCCTCGGCATCCTCTACCCGATCGGTGTCACTGCCGCAGGCCAATTCGCTCTGCCCTGGCAGGCCAACGGCTCCGCTGTGGCCAATGACGGCAGGGTCGTGGGCTCGGCCCTGGTCGGGCAGTCGTTCAGCGACGCCGACGGCGCTCCCCTTCCTCAATGGTTCCAGCCACGGCCATCAGCAGCCGGCGCCGGATACGACGCGGGAGCGTCGAGCGGATCGAACTGGGGCCCGGAGAACCCCGACCTGATCTCCGCCGTCACCGACCGGCGCTCGGCCATCGCGGCATTCGAAGGGGTCGACCCGGCGGACGTCCCCGTTGACGCGCTGACGGCATCCGCTTCGGGTCTCGACCCGCACATCAGCCCGGCATATGCCGAGCTGCAGGTCGACCGGATCGCGGCCGAGCGCGGGCTGCCCGTGGCCACGGTGCACGACCTGGTCGAGTCTAGAATTCAGGGACGAGACCTCGGTTACCTGGGCGAGCCGACGGTGAACGTCCTCCAGCTCAACGAGGCCCTTGACCAGCTGAAAGGCTAACCAATGAAGCGGGGAACGCTGAGGGTGCTTCTCGGGGCCGCGCCCGGCGTCGGCAAGACCTTCACCATGCTCGAGGAGGGCAGGCGACTCACGGGCGAGGGCAAAGATGTCGTCGTCGGGGTCGTCGAGACCCACGGGCGCGCGGCAACGAAGGCGATGACCGCCGGGCTCGAGATCGTCCCGCGCCGCGTCGTGTCGCACCGAGGCGTCGACCTCGACGAGATGGATCTGGATGCCATCCTGGCCCGCAAGCCGGACCTCGCCCTCGTCGACGAGCTCGCCCACTCCAACGCGCCCGGTTCGTCGCACGAAAAACGGTGGCAGGACGTCCGCACACTCCTCGACGCGGGGATCGACGTCATGTCGACCGTGAACATCCAGCACATCGAATCTCTCAACGACGTCGTGCAGCAGATCACCGGGGTCCCCCAGCGTGAGACGATCCCCGACGGCATCCTGCGGTCAGCGGACCAGATCGAAGTCGTCGACCTCGCACCGCAAGCGCTCCGCGATCGACTGGCCCAGGGCAATGTCTACCCGGCCGAACGCATCGACGCCGCACTGTCGAACTACTTCCGGCTCGGCAACCTCACCGCGCTCCGCGAGCTCGCCCTGCTCTGGCTCGCCGACGAAGTAGACAGCGCGCTGAAGAACTACCGGGCCGAGAAGGGCATCGACAGCAAGTGGGAGGCCCGCGAACGGGTCGTCGTCACACTCACGGGCGGCCCTGAGGGTGAGACGCTGCTCCGCCGCGGAGCACGGATCGCGGCCAGAAGCGCGGGCGGCGACCTCATCGCCGTCCACATCACGAGCCAGGACGGCCTGCGGTCGTCCCATCCCGAGGCCCTCGTGCGCCAGCGCGCCCTCGTCGAGCAACTCGGCGGGACGTTCCACCAGGTCGTCGGAGACGACATCCCCCATGCCCTCGTCGAGTTCGCGCGGGCGAACAACGCCTCCCAGCTGGTGATCGGCGTCTCGAGGCGCAGCAGGGCGATGGCCGCGCTGACCGGCCCAGGCATCGGCGCGACGATCATCCGCGAGTCCGGTGACATCGACGTCCACGTCGTCAACCACGCCGCAGCAGGCAACCGGATCGCGCTGCCGCGGTTCGCCGGTGCGCTCTCGATCCGGCGCCGGATCGCCGGTTTCGCCCTCGCCCTCGTCGGCGGGCCGCTGCTCACCTGGCTTCTCGTTTCGACGCGCAACGAGGAGTCCATCACGAGCGACGTGCTCAGCTACCAACTGCTCGTCATCGTCGTCGCGCTGCTCGGCGGGATCTGGCCTGCGCTCTTCGCCGCCGTTCTCTCCGGCCTCACCCTCGACTTCTTCTTCGTCGACCCGCTCTTCACCGTCACCGTCGATGAACCGCTCCACCTGCTCGCGCTCACCCTCTATGTGCTCAACGCCATGCTCGTCAGCTATGTGGTCGACCAGGCCGCCCGACGGTCACGAACGGCGAAGCGCGCTGCCGCCGAATCCGAGCTCCTGGCCACCGTCGCCGGGAGCGTGCTGCGCGGTGAGGATGCCCTCCAGGCGCTGGTGAGCCGCACGCGCGAAGCCTTCCGGCTCACCGGTGTGCGACTGGTCTCCGACGGACGGGTACTCGCCAGCGACGGCGAACCGACCCCTGACGACGCCCACACCACCGTCACAGTCGGCGATCGAGCCGTTCTCGAACTCTACGGACCGGACATCAACGCCGACGAGGGGCGCCTGCTTGCAGTGATCACCACGCAGATCGACGCCGCCCTCGAGCACAGCGCACTCAGCGAAACCGCCAGGGAGGTCGGCCCTCTGGCCGAATCCGACAGGGTGCGCAGTGCGCTGCTGTCCGCAGTGAGCCATGACCTCCGCCGTCCGCTCGCGGCGGCAACGGCTGCGGTCAGCGGGCTGCGCACAGCCGAGGTGTCGTGGTCCGAGGCGGATCGCGAAGAGCTCCTCGCGACGGCCGAAGAGAGCCTCGGCACCCTGTCGTTCCTCGTCACGAGCCTGCTCGACGTCAGCAGGTTGCAGGCCGGCGCCCTCGCCGTCTCACTCATCGAGGTCGACGTCGATGACGTGATCCTCCCGGCACTCGACGAGCTCGGCTTCGGCCCGCACGAGGTCGAACTGGACCTCAGCCAGGACCTTCCTCCCGTCCTCGCCGACTCCGGGCTGCTGCAGCGGGTCATCGTGAATTTGCTCGCCAACGCCCATCGCTACTCACGGGACGGCACACGGGTGCGGGTGTCGACAAGCAGTTTCGGCCGCACGGCCGAGATCCGCGTCGTCGACCACGGTCCGGGGATCCCGGCCGACCGGCGAGACGAGGTCTTCGTGCCGTTCCAGCGTCTCGGCGACACCGACAACTCCACAGGACTCGGCCTGGGTCTCGCGCTCTCCAAGGGATTCACCGAGGGGATGGGCGGCATCCTCGACCTGGAAGACACCCCGGGCGGCGGACTCACCATGGTGGTCTCACTGCCCCTCTTCGACACTCGAACAACGAACGGCAGCTCATGAAGATCCTCGTCGCCGACGACGACCCCCAGATCCTGCGCGCCCTCCGGGTCACGCTCGGCGCTCGCGGCTACGAGATCATCACGGCGACGACGGGCACCGAAGCGATCAACGCGGCGATCGCGCACCACCCGGACCTCTATCTCCTCGATCTCGGGATGCCTGAACTCGACGGCATCCAGGTGATCGAAGGACTCCGCGGCTGGACGACGGCACCGATCCTCGTCGTCTCCGGTCGCAGCACCGCCACAGACAAGGTCGAGGCACTCGACGCCGGCGCAGACGACTACGTCACCAAGCCCTTCTCGATCGACGAGCTCCTCGCCCGGATCCGCGCGCTCACCCGGCGGGTCACCTCGACGGACGACGAACCCCTCGTCACCTTCGCCGACGTCACAGTGGATCTCGTCGCGAAGAGTGTGACGCGGGCCACCGACGGCGGGTCGACCCTTGTGCGTCTGACACCCACCGAGTGGGCGGTACTCGAGATGCTCGTGCGCAACGCCGGCAAGCTCGTCACCCGGCAGACGATCCTCGCCGAGATCTGGGGCAGCACGCACGTCAGCGACACCGGGTACCTCCGCCTCTACATCGCTCAGCTACGCAAGAAGCTGGAACCGGACCCCACCCGACCCCGGTACCTGCTCACCGAATCCGGGATGGGCTACCGGTTCCTGCCTGATGCCGCCCGCCCAGCCGATCAGGTCCAATAATGCAGAGACTGCATAAATGCAGTCAGCCAACTTGCAGCATCCGTCATTAGTGTCTGGCTATGAGCATTCGCGACATTCCCCTGACCACGATCTCCGGTTCGACCACGACGCTGGCCGAGCACGAGGACAAGGTCGTGATCGTCGTCAACGTTGCCTCCAAATGCGGGCTCGCGCCGCAGTACGACACGCTCGAGGCGATGTACCAGAAGTACCGCGACCGCGGTTTCATCGTTCTCGGCTTCCCGAGCAACCAGTTCTTCCAGGAGCCGGGCGAGGGTGACGCGATCGAGGAGACCTGCCGGATCAACCACGGTGTCACGTTCCCGCTGTTCGAGAAGACGAAGGTGAACGGCAGGAACGCGCACCCGCTCTACGTCGAGCTGACGAAGACTCCGGATGCCGCAGGCAAGGCAGGCAAGGTCAAGTGGAACTTCGAGAAGTTCGTCATCACGCCGGACGACGAGGTGCACCGCTTCCGCCCGACGACGGTTCCGGATGCCCCCGAGATCGTCGCGGTCATCGAAGGCGCGCTTCAGCCCGCACAGGCCTGATCCCGCGCGCGTCCCGGCGTCATCGTCGGAGCGTGCCGGTATTCTCGGGGCTGTGACCCTCATCATCGAACGTCCGACCCTGTACGCCGAGTTCACCGCGCTCCCCGCACAGGCCGAAGCCGTTGCTGCGCTGCTTGCCGACCTGGTCGACGCCGTCCGCACAGAGCCGGGCAACATCGTCTTCGACGCCCACCGCAAGACCGACGACCCCGACGTGTTCTTCGTGTACGAGGTGTACACAGACCGCGAGGCGTTCGACGCGCACCTCGCCTCGGAGCACTCCGCGATCTTCAACAGCAAGCTCGGCCCACTCGTCGAGGGTGGCGGGTCGACCCTGACCTGGTTGCGTCCACTCAGCTGACCTGCCCGGCATCCGTCAGGGCCGATGGCGTCCCCTGGCCAGTTCGGTACCGAGAGCGTCGAGCCGCTGGGTCCAGAACCCGCGGAACGTGTCGAACCATTCGTCCGCTGCCCTGAGCGGTTCCGGCTCGACCGCGTAGATCCGACGCCGGCCGTCGACGCGCACGCTCGCGAACCCGCTCTCCCTGAGCACTTTGAGGTGCTGCGAGACCGCGGGCTGGCTGATCCCGAACTCCTTCGCGATCGCTTCGACGATCGCTCCGGCCGACAGTTCACCGGCGGCGAGGAGTTCGAGGATCCGGCGCCTCACCGGATCCCCGAGGATATCGAGGGCGTGCACTACGCGTCGGGGCCGGCGCCCGCCCCCGTGTACGCGACGATGCACCGTTCTGCGGCCGCCGAGGCATCCGCTTCGCTCTCTCCGGCCTCGATGTTCGCGTCGCGCCAGGCCAGGCCGCTCCTGGTCATGAAACGGATGCCGTCTGCCGACGCGCTCCAGGCTGCCGCCTCCATGGGGTCGAGGCTCACACCCGACTCGAGGTGGAGGGCGAGGCCGAGGAGCATCGAGTCCCAGCCGATGCCGACAGCGCCTGGGCCGTATTCCTTCCAGTCCTCGTCACCGACGTGGGCGACGTGCTCGATCAGGAGTGTCGTAGATTCGTCGTCGCCCATGAGGGTCGCGGTGACCCAGCTGACGTCGCCGCCGTACTCCCAGGTGACCTCGAGGGCGTCGGGTTCGGCGCAGCTGAGCACCTCACCTCCGGCGTTGCCCTCGAGCTGGTAGCGGCCGCCGACCTTCAGGTCACCCGAGATCGGCATGAGCCAGCGGGCGATGCGGTCGCCCGTCGTGATGGCGTTCCAGACCTCGGCGCGAGGGCTGGGGTAGGTCTGGGTCAGGGTGACGATGCGGGCATCCTCGCCGCCGACGACCCGGGATCCGACGGTTCGGTCCACCGCGGGGATCTGGCGATCAGTGGTCTGATGAAGAGTGTCGAGTGGAGTGTCCATGCACACAATGTATCAGCGCGCACTTATATGAGCAACCCTCTGCTTGTTCCGCTCGTCTACTCACCTGTTCCGGACGCACTCACCCGGTGCGCCAGGTGAGTACGTCCGGAACTCGTGAGTGCGTGCGCGGGGCGACGCTTAGGCGCTGCGCTAGGCGCCGTGCCCTGCAGGTACCCGCTCCCCGTCGACGGGCGGGCCCGGCGGGGTTCCGTCGCCGAAGGCGCGCCCACCGAGCGCCTCGCGACCGTGTGCGGTGAGCCAGCCGGAGGCATCCGGCCCCGAAGGGACGATTCCAGTCGGGTTGATGTCGGAGTGGACGACGTAGTAGTGCTGCTTGATCTGCTCGAAGTCGATGGTGTCTCCGAAACCGGGCGTCTGGAACAGGTCGCGCGCGTACGCCCAGAGCACGGGCATCTCGGCGAGCTTGTTGCGGTTGCACTTGAAATGCCCGTGGTAAACGGCGTCGAACCGGGCGAGGGTCGTGAAGAGGCGGATGTCTGCCTCGGTGATGGTGTCGCCGACGAGGTAGCGCTGGGTGGTGAGCCGCTCCTCGAGCCAGTCGAGCCGGTCGAACAGGCGCGTGTACGCCTTTTCGTATGCCTCCTGCGACCCGGCGAACCCGGCACGGTAGACCCCGTTGTTCACGTCGCGGAACACGACGTCGTTCACCTCGTCGATCTCTGCGCGCAGGTGCTCCGGGTACAGATCGGGGGCGCCGTCGCGGTGGAACTCGGTCCACTCGGTCTCGAAATCGAGGGTGATCTGCGGGTAATTGTTGGTGACGACCTTCCCGGATGCCACCTCGACGACGGCAGGGACGGTGATGCCGCGCGGGTAGTCAGCGAACCGGCGGAAGTAGGCATCCTGCAGCCAGTGGATCCCGAGGACGGGATCGAGTCCGTAAGGGTCGAGGTCGAAGGTCCAGCTGCGGGCGTCGTGCGTCGGGCCGGGCATGCCGAGCGAGATCACCCCTTCGAGTCCGAGCAGGCGGCGGACGATCACCGTTCGGTTCGCCCAGGGGCAGGCCCGTGCGGCGACGAGCCGGTACCGGCCGGGTTCGACGGGCCAGCCGTCACGACCGTCGCGGGTGATGCGGTCCTCGATGTAGTTCGTGTCACGGGTGTACTCCTCGCCCGGTTCGACGTAGCTGCCTGCTGTGCTCTGCTCGGTGGTCATGACGCCAGCCTAGGCACAGCGGCTGGGCGTCAGCGCTGCCTCGACCCGGGGACTCCCACTCGATACCCTGTGCCCATGGAGATTCTCGACATCGCGGATACCCGAGTCCAGTACCTCGATGAGGACGGGCCGCTCATCGCCCGCCCCGATCAGGCCAACGACCTCATCGGCGACGCCTGGGGCAGCGAAGCGACCGTCATCGCTGTGCCGGTTTCTCGCCTGGATCCGGAGTTCTTCCGCCTCAGCTCAGGTCTCGCCGGTGAGATCACCCAGAAGATCGTGAACTACCGACTCAGGCTCGTCGTGCTCGGTGACATCTCCGCATACGTCGAGGCGAGCGGTGCGCTCCGCGACTTCGTGTGGGAGTCGAACCGTGCCGGGCACGTCTGGTTCCTGGCCGATCGGGCCGAGCTCGAGGCGAAGCTCCTCGCTCGCGCCGGCTGACGATGCCCGCCCCGTTCGCTCAGCAGGAGCGAACGGCCTCCGCGCACGCCGAACAGGAGGAAAACGCCGGTTTCACCCGCCGTCTCCTGTTGAACGGTGCTTAGACCCCGGCGAAGAACGCCCCGACCGCCGCCGAGAGTCCGACGAGGTCGTCCACGTGCGCGAGTTCACGCGCGGAGTGCATCGACAGCAGGGGCACGCCCACGTCCACGACGCGGATGCCGATGCGGGTCGCCGTCAGCGGTCCGATCGTCGACCCGCACGGCACCGTGTTGTTCGACACGAACTCCTGGTACGGGACGTCGGCCGAAGCGCACGCGCGTTCCCAGAGGGCCACGCCGACGGCATCCGTCGCGTAGCGCTGATTGCCGTTGATCTTCACGAGCGGCCCGGATCCCGCGACCGGCTGGTTCGCCGGGTCGTGCTTCTCGGCGTAGTTCGGGTGCACCGAATGGCCCGCGTCCGCGGAGAGGCACCACGATTCGGCGTAGGCGCGCAGCCTCTCGATGACGGATGCTCCGAGGCCGGCACCGATCCGCGTGAGCACATCGTCGAGGAAAGGACCCGACGCGCCCGACCGGGACTCCGACCCGAGCTCCTCATGATCGAACGCGGCCAGAACGCTGATGTGACGGGAGTCGGGGGCGTCGAGCAGCGCGGCGAGGCCGGCGTAGACGGAGGTGAGGTTGTCCATGCGACCGGCGGCGAACAGGTCGTTGTCGAGGCCGAATCGCGTGGGCGGTTGGGTGTCGGCGGTGAGGATGTCGTACCCGGCGACGTCCCAGGCGTCGATACCGGCCAGAGAGGCGAGATGGCCGACGAGGTCGGCCTGGCTCGCATCGCCGACGCCGAAGACCGGGGCGGTGTGGCGCTGCCGGTCGAGGGTGAGGCCGTTGTTCGCGTCGCGATCCAGGTGGATGGCGAGCTGCGGGATCCGCATGAACGGCCCCGTGCGAACGAGGTACTCACGGCCGTCGCGCGTGACGAGGCGGCCGGCGAGTTCGAGCTCGCGGTCGAGCCACGAGTTCAGCAGAGGGCCGCCGTAGATCTCGACGCCGGCCTGCAGCCAGCCGTGCGACCCGATCGTCGGCTTCGGCTTGAGCTTGAAACCGGGCGAGTCGGTGTGGGCACCGAGGATGCGGAACGGTGTCGTCGGTCCGGATGCCGCGGGCTGGTTCCACGCGATGATCGCGCCGTCGCGCACCACATAGCGCTTGCCAGGGCCGGATGGCCAGTCCTTCGACTCGGTGAGCGGGCTGTATCCGGTGGCGTCGAGGCGCCTGGCGACCTCAGCTGCGGCGTGGTAGGAGGACGGGCTGGCCGAGATGAAGCGGGCGAAGTCGTCGATGTAGGCGACCGGGTCAGGCGTGGAATCCATGATTCCATCCAACCACGCACGTGCCGTCCGGCGGGCTCGGTGAACGGTCGACAGGAGGCCGACCTCAGGAGAGCGCGATCCCTCCTGTCGATTGTGCGCCGCGGCGCATTTCTCCTGTCGGGAGACTCAGGTGCGCAACTCGGCGAGCGCGGGGTGACGACGCAGCGCTGACTCACCGACACTCCCCCACACGGCCAGGACGGCGACGGACTCGGCAGCATCACCGGCGAACAACACCGGGGCGCGGTCGCGGACGCGGAGCACGACCTGTCCGCGAGCGAGGTGCACCTCGGTGATGTCGGAGTACGGGATGTCGAGCAGCCCGTCAGGCAGACGGATGAGGATACGCCGATCGGTGGCGGCGACATCGGCCCATGTCGCCGCGGCCCAGCCGCTGCGGGTGGGCGCTGCGGCATCCAGGGCGCGTGCCGCATGCACAAGCCGTCGCATGCTCGGCGCCGGAATCGAGTGGAGAGCGACCTGCAGCGGGTCGGAGACGAACACGAGCTCGGTGGCATCCGTGGGGATGTCCCCTGGCGAGGCCGTCTGCGGAAGCAGGCCGTGCGACAGCGACCAGAGGAGGTCGCGGGCCTTGGCGACACCGATGCCGTCTGGCCCAACCGCTTCGCGTGCCTGGGCCCTGCGGATGTGCATCGCCCGGATGACGAAGAAGAGGCAGACGGCCGGGACGGCGAGGGCCAGGGCGAAGACGAGTTCGGAGATCAGCCAGATGATCGTCGAGGTCGGCGATGCCATGCCCGGTTCGAGCACGATCCAGAGCCAGCCGAAGCCCAGCAGCGCGACGATACCCACCGCCAGTGGCAGCAGGACGCTGGGTCGTTTCCTCACATCCCTAACTTAGATGGCCGCGGGGCGTGCGGGCGTCGTCTGTCGGTGAACCTTCGATAACGCGGCGCGGGCGTTCGCAACGTCGGAGATACTCCGGAACAGCGACCGATTCGATCTGAATGCGGATGCCTCAGCGAGAATCTCCGACGTTGCGTACGCTGCCCCCGGCTTCGCCTCGGTCCGGCAAGCGGGGCGGCGGGCTACTCGACCAGCAGCGGGTCGGCCCCCAGCGGGGCGCCCCACGCCTCGAGCGCAGCGCGGACATCCGGGCGACGCTCGGCGGCGAGCGCCTCGGCGTACGCCGCATCGAGCACGTCTGCGATCTGCACCTTCGCACCGGTGGACGACGATTGCACGGCCGCCTCCACCATGGCCAGGCTGTAGACGTTCGAGTGCACCTCGCCCGACGGTACGGTGCCTGTCCGCAGCGCGGAGACGAATTCGGCGAGCGCGCCGCCGATCTCCTCAGCGGATGCCTCCGAGCCGGCGGGCGGGATAGCATCCGTCCCGGAAGGAGCAGCAGACGCCACCCGCTCGGTCACGGGATCGCCCTCGCCATCCCACCGGGACGAACCGCCGGCAGCGTTGACCCGCCAGGACCCGTTCCACGACGTCTCGAGCCCGTCGGCGCACCAGCTGCCGGTGTAGACGAAGCGGGCACCTCCGTCGAATTCGAACACGGCAGTGGCCGCGGCATCCCCGGAGTACCAGCTCCAACTCGGGTTGAACTCCTCGCAGTACACGGACACCGGGTCACGGTCGAGGAGGTAACGAACAGCGTCGAACTGGTGGATGGCCATGTCGACAAGGAGAACGTGGTCCATCTCCTCGCGGAACCCACCGAAGTGCGGTGCTTTGAAGAACTCGGTCGTGACGACACCGACATCGCCGAGCGACGCGACCTCCGCCTTGAACGCGGCGAGCGTGCGGTAGTACCGGCGGGACTGGCTGATCATCAGCAGCTGTCCGCTCACCTCGGCGGCGGCAGCGAGCGACAGCCCCTGCGCCACTGTCGGCGCAACGGGCTTCTCGCACAGCACCGGCAGCCCGGCGAACAACGCCTCGACGTTGACCGGGTGGTGCGCGGCCGGGATCGTCACGTTGATGACGGCCTGGGCACCGGATGCCGCGGCCACCTGGGCGACGCTCGTCCCGACGACCACACCTGTGAGCCCGAACTCGGCGAGTGCACCGTGCGCGGCGTCGACGTTGAGGTCGACCAGCCCGACGAGCTCAACCGAGGGAGAGGAGGCGAGCAGCCGGATCCAGTTGCGACCCATGCCGCCTGCCCCGACCTGGACGACACGGATCGGCTCGGTGCCGTCGAGAACAGGAAAGGAAAGACTCACTTCGCTGTCGCCGTCCGGTAGTCGATGCCGTTGTAGAAGTCCTCGGTCTCGTAACGGAGCAGGACGGGGTCGGTGCGCTCGGGGCGCACGGTGAGTGCCCACTCGACGCCGTTCGCGATCACGCGACGCACTTCTTTCTGGTGGTAGACCGGGTAGTCCTGGTCGCCGGGGCTGAAGAAGAAGATCTTTCCGAAGCCACGCTTGTAGGTCATTCCGCTGCGGAACACCTCTCCACCGGAGAACGTCGACAGGAAGACGAGCTCGTCTGGGGCGGGTACGTCGAAGAACTCCCCGTACATCTCCTGCTGAGGAATGATGAACGGATGCGGCACGCCCTGCGCGATCGGGTGCGTCGGGTCGACGGTCCAGACGAGTTCACGGTCCTGGTCCGAGCGCCAGCGCAGGGTGCACGAGGTGCCCATGAGCTTGCCGAAGATCTTCGACCAGTGCCCGGAGTGCAGCACGAGCAGGCCCATTCCGGCGAGTACGTGGCGGTGCACCCGCTCGACGACCTCGTCCGAGACCTCGGAGTGCGCTGCGTGCCCCCACCAGACGAGGACGTCCGTGTTGACGAGCACGTCCTCGGTGAGTCCGTGCTCCGGGTCGTCGAGGGTGACCGTGGTCACCGATGCGCGCGAACCGAGGTTCTCCTCGATCCCCTCGCGGATGGTGTTGTGCATCCCGTCGGGGTAGATTGCCGCGACTTCGGGTTCCTGCTGTTCGTGGCGGTTCTCGCCCCAGACGACGACGCGCAGCGGGCGGCTGCCGTTGGAGTGTGCAGTGGTGTTCGACATGGTGTTCCTAACGATGGAGATCTGACAGACGGATGCCGCATGGCGGCGAAAACAAGCGGGCCTACTTCACGGCACCACCGGTGGCGCCGGCGGCGATGTACTTCTGGGCCAGGACGAGCAGCACGATGGCCGGGATCGACGACAGCACGGCCGTGGCCATCACCGCGCTCCAGTTCGCGACCTGGGTCCCGAGGTACTGGTAGATGCCGAGCGTCACCGGGCGCACCTCCTCGGTGGTGGTGAGGGTGAGCGCGAAGAGGAAGTCGCTCCACGAGAAGAGGAACGCGAACAGCCCTGCGGTGATGAGCGAGTTGCGGCTGATCGGCACGACGATCGACACGAACGCCCGCACGAGGCCGGCGCCGTCGACCCTGGCGGCCTCGACGATCGACGGCGGGATGCCGATCATGAATGCCCGCAGGATCAGGATCGCGAACGGGATCGCGTGCGAGGCATCCGCGAGAATCAGGCCGGGGATTGAGTTGAGCAGGCCGATGTCGTTGTATGCGGCGTACAGGGCGTTGGCGATGACGATGCCGGGGATCATCTGCGAGATGATGATCGCCAGCAGGGCGATGTTGATCCAGCGGAACTTGAACTGGGCGAGCGCATAGGCGGCCGGAGCGGCGATCGCCAGGCTGAGCACGACGGTGCCGAGCGAGATGACGAGGCTCGTGACCAGGTTCTGACCCTGGTCGGCGATGGCCTTCTCGTACCCGGCGAAGCTCGGGTTGAACGGGAAGATGTCCGCGGTGAGCGTGTTGCCCGATGGTTGGAGGGATGCGTTGATCATCCAGTAGACCGGGAACAGCATGATCGCGAGGAACACGATGCCGAGGGCGGTGTATCCGGCTGAGCGGGTGTTCTCTTTCCGCCGACGTTGGGTACTGGTGTGGACGGGAAGAACGACGGGTGCGATGGTCATGTCGGGCCCCTTACTCGTCGACCTGGCGCCGGTTGGCGCGGAGGTAGATGATGGCGAACAGCAGTGAGATGAGGATGAGGATGTTGCTGAACGCAGCACCGACTCCGAACTCGAAGTTCACGAATGATTCCTGGTACGAACGGATGGCGAGGGTCTGCGTCGCATTCGCCGGCCCGCCGTTCGTCAGGCCGAGGATGATGTCGAGCACCTTGAGCGTGTAAACCACGCCGAGCAGAAGCACGACGCTCACGACCGGGCGCAGGTTCGGCCAGGTGATGTGCCAGAAGGCCTTCCAGCCCGTCGCACCGTCGAGCGCTCCGGCCTCGTAGAGCTCGTCGGGGATGTCCTGCAGACCGCCGTAGAGGATGGTCACGTTGAACGGGATGCCGACCCAGATGTTGACGATGATGACGGCGGTCAGGGCGACGGCCGGGCTGGTCAGCCACGGGATGGCTTCGATCCCGAAGGTGCCGAGGAAGCGATTCAGGATGCCGCTGTCCTGGTCGAGGATGGATCGCCAGGTGGCGCTCGCCACGATGAGCGGGAGAAGCCAGGGCAACAGCAGCATGGCGCGGAGGAAGTTGTTCAGCGGGAAGCGGCGCTTGAAGAAGGCCGCGAGCGCCAGGCCGATCACGAACTGGCCGAGAATCGACCCGATCGTGAACAGCGCCGTGTTGAGGAGCGCGGGGCCGAACAGGTTGCTCGTGACCACTGTCACGTAATTCTGCAGTCCGACCCAGGGCGCCTCCCCGGTGAAGAAGGTCTTCGTCGTGTAGTCCTGCAGGCTCATCACGACGTTCTTGACGACCGGGTAGCCGAAGAACAGCAGGATGTAGAGCCCGGCGGGAACCACGAAGAGGATCTTCGTGATGTTTTCTTTCGAGAACTGCCGTTTCAGTGAGCGGCGTGGCAGGGTGCCCCGACGAGGCGCGCCCTCGGAGGCGGCCGGAGCCGGCTCGCTGGTGAGACGTGTCGTTGTCATGTGTGGAACCTTTCGGCGTTCACGTCGGAACACCCTGCTCTGGAGAGGTGGATTATCCTGCTGAGGCCTGCTTGAAGGCATCCTCTGCAGACGCCTGGCCAGTCAGCGCGAGCTGGATCGCCGTGTAGATCACGGTCGCGGCCTCAGGCCATTCCTCGCCGAGCTTTCCTGTGCGCGAGCGGGCGTTGGCGACCTGCTCGGTGAAGGCTTCCATCGTGGGGACTGCGGCCACGTACTCGCCGGCCAGTTCCGTCTTCGTCGGGACCGTGAACCGCTCGGTGGCGAGTTCGAGCTGGTTGTCGTCGCTCGAGATGCACTCGACGAAGGATGCCGCTTTCGCCTGCTTCTCGTCGTCACCGGTCACCGGGACGGTCCAGACTTCGCCACCCAGCGGGGCGATCGGGGTCTGGCTCTCGTCGTTGACGGGGACCTGGACGGTGCCCCATTTCACGTCGGGCGTCTCGGCCAGGCCGGGGATCTGCCACGGTCCGTTGATCATCATGGCTGCCTTGCCTGCGACGAACTGGTCTTTGACGTCTGCCTGCGACCAGTTGATGACGCTCTTCGACGCGGAGCCGCTGTCGACGAGGTCGACCCAGAGCTGCAGTGCTTCTGCGACCTCCGGGGTGGTGAGGTCGGTCTCATCGCCGCCGTTGGTCCACATGAACGGCAGGAACTGCCAGCTGCCCTCGTAGGTGGCGATGCCGGAGAAGGCGAGGCCGTACTGGTCGCCGGTGGTGAGTGCGGCCGCGGCGGTCTTCAGCTCGTCCCAGGTCGTGGGCGGCTCGATGCCCGCTTCGGCGAGGAGGGTTTCGTTGTAGAAGAGGCCGAGCGTGTTCACGGTCGGGGCGAGTCCGTAGACCTCGTCCTCGTATGTGGCCGCTTCGAGGATGCCGTCGGCGAAACCGGAGGTGTCGACGTCGTAGTCGCTGAGCGGGGCGAGTCCGCCGGTCGCGGCGATCTCCTGCAGGTCGGGGTTGTCGAGCATGAGCACGTCGGGCAGCGTCTTCGACGAGGAGCGCTGCAGAACCTTCTGGATGAGGTCCTTGCCCGGGACGGTCTCGCGCTTGATCTTCACGTCGAGTTCTTCAGCGCACTTGTCGAGCGCCGCCTGGACCAGAGTCTTGTCCGGCTCGTTGTTGTAGTAGTCGAGGATCGTGAGGGTGTCAGGATCTCCGCTCGACGTGCTTCCGCCACCTCCGGCGCACGCCGTGAGCGCGAGCGGAGTGATGGCCGCGATGGCCAGCAGGGTGGTCAGTGTGCGTTTCTTCATGTGTGGCTCCCTTGCCAGGTCGGTACGTCTGTGTGCCGGTAAAGCGCTTAACCGTCAGGCTGTTCCACCGAGTCTGTGCCCCATCCGCGGGCTTGTCAAGAAAAAAGTTAAGCGCTTTACTGTTCTCGCCCGGAATGGTGCGGAAGTGTATGTCTTCTGTGAGAGACTTCGACGCACACTCACCTCACCGCGCGGCGGCGAGCGCAGAATGGATCGAAAGGGGCGCCGTGGCCACCATGCAGGATGTCGCCAGATTGGCGAACGTGTCGCTCGCGACCGTCTCCTTCACCGTGAACAACACCAAGCCCGTCTCCCCCGGCACCCGGGCCAAGGTCGAAGCGGCCATGCTCGAGCTGGGCTTCCGTCGCAATGCGGTCGGCCGCGCGCTGGCCAGCAAACGCACGCACATCCTTGCTCTGCTCTACCCCGCTCTCCAGCACCGGTTCCGCGGAACCGTCGTCGACTTCTTCACGAGCGCGGCGAGCACGGCCAGCGAACTGGGCTACAACCTCGTGCTCTGGCCGGCGGGCAACGACGCCGAACTCGACGAACTCACCTCGACCGGGCTCGTCGACGGCGTGCTCCTGATGGAGGTGCAGGTCGAAGACCCCCGGGTCGAACAGTTGCAGAAGTCGGGCACACCCTTCGCTCTCATCGGTCGCACCGCGGATCCGTCAGCACTGGACTTCGTCGACATCGACTTTGAGAACACGGTCGCCGCAGCCATCCAGCACTTCGTCGACCTCGGGCACACCTCGATCGGGCTGCTCGACGGCGGCGTCGGCAGCGGCGCCCTCCGCGGGTACGGTCCCGTCGTGCGCACCCGTGCGGCGTTTGAAACGATCATGGCGCAGCGCGGGCTGACCGCGTTCCTCACCTCGTGCGACGAGAATCCAGGGGCGGGGCGGGATGCTGCCGCAGGTCTCGTGAAGGCGGCACCAGACATGACGGCGCTCGTCGTGATGAACGAGCACGCGGCTCCCGGCCTCGTCAACGGCCTCAACCGGCTCGGCGTCTCGGTGCCCGACGACCTGTCGATCGTGCTGATCGCGTCGTCGAAGGAGATGGCGGCGATGAGCGACCCGGAGCTCACGGTGATGAGTGCGCCGAGCATCGAACTCGGGCGCCGAGGAGTGGAACTGCTCATCGACCAGCTCGAGGGAAAGAACGACCACGACCGCCAGGCCCTGGTGATGTGCGCGTTCGAGCCCGGCGACTCGACCGCTCCCCCGCGCGCCTGACGGCGCAGGGTCCCTCGTCTCCGCAGCCGAGCGCAACCCCCTTGCACCGGGCGACACCGCGCGCCTTGACTGGTATCTCCCCGTGAAAGGACAACACCTTGAGCACTTCAGACCACAGCGACCCGGATGCACGCACCCAGGCACACTCCTCAGGGCCAGAGGCCCACGGAGCGGTCCCCGCAGAACCACAGGCCTCCTATCGTGAAGAGGTCACCGAGCGGCAGAAGGAGCAGTTCGGCGGCATCAAGTTCGGTTCGGCCTTCTTCGGCTGGCTCGCTGCCACCGGCCTCGTCGTCCTGCTGAGCGCCCTCGCCGCGGGCATCGCGACCGCGGTGACCGGAGGCGTCGAGGAAGCGGTCGACCAGACGGTGAGCACTCCGTTCGGCGGAGTCCTCGTCTACGCGATAATCGTCCTCGTGATCCTCTTCGTCGCCTACTACGCCGGCGGATACGTCGCCGGCAGGATGGCCCGCTTCAGCGGCGCCAAGCAGGGGCTCGCCGTCTGGATCTGGGCCGTCGTCATCGCCGTCGTCGCCGCGATCCTCGGCCTGATCATCGGCAACAACATCCTCGCCGACCTCAACACGTTCCCGCGCATCCCGACAAGCACCGACGACCTCTCCGTCGAGGGGATCATCACCGCGATCCTGGCCGCACTCGTCAGCCTCGGCGGAGCGATCCTCGGCGGCATCGCCGGCATGCGGTTCCACCGTCGAGTCGACCGCGCCGGTCTCGGCCGCTGAGCCCACGGCATCCGTTTCAGAATGAGGAGAAAGAATGCTTGATTCACGCGATATCGGCGGTCTTCAGGGCGCCCCGGTGGTCGGCAGGGACAACGAGAAACTCGGCACCGTCGGGCAGGTGTTCCTCGATTCGTCGACCGGTGCGCCGAACTGGGTGACGGTGAAGACCGGCCTGTTCGGCCACAAGGAGACCTTCGTCCCGCTGGCGAACGCCACGTGGGACGGCGAGAAGGTCAACGTCGACATCGACCGGGAGACGCTCAAAGAGGCGCCGCGGATCGATGCAGATGAGGCGCTCTCCCCGCACAACGAGGAGGCGCTCTACCGCTACTACGGCCTGTCAGACGTCGACACCGACGGTGGAACGGCACGGCCGGACGAGTACCCGGAACGCGAGTACCAGGTCGGCCCGAACGGCGAGACGGTGACTCCGGTTCCTACCGCGGGCACGGCGACGGATGCCGACGGCACGCGCGAGACGGACGCCACGCGTCACGACGCCCACGAGCCCCGCGACTTCCGACTGAGCGAGCAACCGCTCGGCGACGCGCCCCCTGCAGACGACGGAGCACACACAGGCGAACACTCGGGCAAGCACGCCCGCCTTCGCCGCTACGACCCGGCGACCGAAGGAACGCCCCCAGCGGGCGAGCCGACGATCGACCGCACAGATCCCCCCAGGAACATATGAGCCGGCTCCCGACCTGCACACGATGCAGACCGGACGGCCCTGACCGAAGGAAGGAAGAAAATTGAGCGATTCTGCGATGACCGGGGGCGACCCCGACACGGTCGACGCCACCGCCCACCTGACCGCGAGCAACGACGCGGTCGCCGATGCACCGGTCCAGAAACCGGACACCGACGGAGACATCCGCTCCGCGCTTGAAGCCGAAGCAGTTGAGGAGCAACACCTGGACGAGCGCCACGCGACGACGGGCGAGCTGTACACCGGAGGTGACGACTTCGATCAGGTCGCCCCGGCTTCCAGCGACTGATCCAGCAGGACTCAAGGCCCGGCACCCCGACACCCGGGGCGCCGGGCTTTCCGTTGCACCCGGCACCCAGCACCCAGCACCCGTGAAAGGATGCGAGCATGCCGACACGCCTGCTGCTTCTCGCAGACACCCACGTCCCGAAACGGGCGCGGGCGCTGCCCGACCAGGTCTGGCAGGCCGTGGACGAGGCCGACGTGGTCTTCCACGCCGGAGACTGGGTGACCGAGTCCCTCCTCGACGAGCTCGAGTCGCGGGCCGCCCGGCTGATCGGCGTCTATGGCAACAACGACGGCGGCGGGCTACGGGCACGCCTGCCTGAGATCGCCCAAGTGACGATCGACGGCATCCGGTTCGCGATGATTCACGAGACGGGCTCGGCGAGCGGGCGGGAGGCGCGGAGTGAGGCACAGTTCCCGGATGCCGACGTGCTGGTCTTCGGGCACAGCCACATCCCCTGGGACACGACGACGCCGCGCGGGCTCCGCCTCCTGAACCCCGGCTCACCGACCGATCGCCGCCGCCAGCCCGTCTGCACGATGATGACGGCGACCGCAGACGCCGGAGTGCTTCGCGAGGTCGACCTCGTCGCCGTCACTCCCACACCGAAACCCTGAGGGCGCGCAAGCCCCTTGCCGCTTGTTTCCGGTACTGCCTACCGTGAAGCTCCGACGATTGGAGAACAATGAGCGACAAGAACGTCAACGACGAAAGCCCCGCCACCGACGGCCTGACGTCCGAGGGTGGCGTCTGGGGTGTCGGCGACCCGAAGGACGAGGCCGCCCTTGCCCAGGAGACCGTGACCAACGACGCGGTCGCCGGCGAACCGGTCGAACAGGATGCCGCGTTCCTCGATGTCGACGAGGCTGATGTCGAGACGTCGTCGGACGACTCCGAGAACGACCAGCACATGTTCAGCAACACCCACGGCGAGGTCGAGCCTGGAACGGACAACCAGGACACAACGGTCTCCCAGCTCACGGATGCTCTCGACAGCGACGCCATCGCGTCGAGTTCGTCTCCCGAAACGGATGCCACCGGCTCCGAACGCTGACGACGCGCGTACCGACGTCGAGTTGCCCCGAATGGTTGCCATCAGCATCCGCGAACGACCTTTCGGGGCAAGTCGCCGTTGCGCTTCGCGCAGCGCGAACGTCAACGGTTCGCGCTGATCAGGGGCGCGGGTCGTCGGGCTCCTGCTCAGATGAGTTCTCGCTCGCGTCCGAACCCGGCTCCGGCTTCCACTGCCCCATCGCCACACCGAAGACGACGCCGATCGCCATGCCCAGGCCGAGAAAGGCCCAGCTGTCGAGGGCGACGCTGAGCGCGGTGCCGATACTCACTCCCAGGGCGATTCCGACACCGATGAACTGACTCTGCTTCTCGTATGTCTGCTCGCCCGGCTCAGCAGCGCCCTCCGCGCCGGCGTCCCCGCCCGGTGTGCGATCGTCTTCGTTCGTCCCCATGTGCTCACGCTAAGCGGATGCCGTGATGCGGGCATCCGCCGCTCGGGGGATTTCCCCAGATCCCGATCTAGACTGGCTGTCCGGCAGAGCCCTGCCGTCGATCGAGGAGGCGGACGGTAGCAGTGACAGCAGCGCTGGTTCTCGACGTCGTGCTCATCGTCGCACTCGTCCTCGCGGTCGTGTACGGGTACACGCGCGGGCTGTTCCGGGTCGTCGGTGGCGTCGTCGGCATGATCGTCGGTGCGATCGCGGCGTTCTTCGTGCTTCCGCTGATCTCCACCTTCGCCGCGCTGTCGGCCTGGCGGGTGCCGCTCGCTCTGCTCGCGGCCGTGCTGCTCGTCTCGATCGGGTACACCGCAGGGGTCGCGCTCGGCAACGTTTTCAGCAAACCGTTGCACCGCACCCCGCTGCGGGTGGTGGACCGGGTGCTCGGGGCCGTTGCCAACGTCGCCGTGACCCTCGTCGTTCTCTCCCTGCTCGCCTTCAGCGCGCAGTCGCTCGGCGCCCCCGTGCTCACCCAGGCGATGGCGTCGTCGAATGTTCTGCGGACTCTCGATGACCTCACGCCGCGCCCCGTGGCATCCTTCCTGGCGCAGTTGCGGTCGACGATCCTCACCGACGGGCTGCCGCGCCTCATCGACGCAGTCGGGGTGCCGTCGACCGCGCCGTCGATCCCCGACGTCGCGCTGGACTCCCCCGCGCTGACGGCTGCGGCCGGCTCCGTCGTGCGAATCACCGGCAACGCGCCCTCGTGCGGAACCGGAAGCGTCGGAAGCGGATTCGTGGCGGCGGACGACCGCATTCTCACGAACGCGCACGTACTTGCCGGTGTGACCGAGCTCGTCGTCGAGGTGCCTGGTGACCTGCCGAAGTCGGGGCGGATCGTGTACTTCGACCCCGTCGACGACCTCGCGGTGATCGCGGTCGACGGGCTCGACGCTGCGCCGCTCGGTGTCTCCCCCACGCTCTCGAGCGGGACGGATGCCGCATTCATGGGCTACCCGTTCGGCGGTCCGTTCTCGGCGCAGGCCGCTCAGGTCCTGTCGAGCGGCCCGACGCTTGTGGGCGACATCTACGGTGCGAACCCCGTTCCGCGGGAGATCACGACTCTCGCCGCCGACGTGCAGCAGGGCAACTCGGGCGGACCGCTGCTCACGGTCGACGGCGCTGTCGCGGGGGTCATCTTCGCCAAGTCGGACGGCACCGAGAACGTGGGCTACGCCCTCGCCATGGAAGAGGTGCTGCCGGTCATCGCGCAGGCTCCGGAACTGACGGATGCCGTGGAGTCAGGCGCCTGCGTCGCGCGCTGACCGCTCTGTCGTGCCGTCATTCGGCGTGGAACGCGAGAGGATAGGAGGGTGACCGCGCGCGAGAAACCGGGAGTTCGTGAACTCAATCTTTTACGCGCCCTCCGAGAAATCAGGGTTAGCCGCAACGAGACCATCACTGAGCTGATCCGGGCAACGGGCCTGTCCCGGCCGAGCGTCACGTCGCTGGTGACCGAACTCATCGACCTGGGCTGGATCGAAGTCGTCGACCCGACGTCAGACGGACAGGGCGGCCGCCCGCCGCAGCGATTCCGGTTCCGGGCAGAAGTCGGAACACTTGTCGGCCTGGATATCGGGGTGCACCGGATCAGCGTCATCCTGGCCGATCTTGCCGGCGAAGTACTGTTCAGCAGGAAATTCGACGTCGAACCGACCGCGGCACCGACCGAGCGGCTGTCAGCGGTCGATGCGGCACTAGAGACCACACTGGCCGAGGCGGGCGTTCCGACGGATGCCATCTGGTCGGTCGGCGCGGCTGTGACAGGACCCGTCGATGACGAGGGCCGCACATCGATGGTGAGCCCACTGCCGGACTGGGCGGAGGTCGACCTGGTCGCGCACCTCGGCCGCCGATTCACCTGCCCGATCCGCGTCGAGAACGACGTCAAGCTCGCCCTCCTCGCTGAACACGAGTGGGGCGTGGCCCGCGGCGCTCGCGACGTCGTCTTCATCCTCGCCGGCCAGCGCACCGGCGCCGCGTCCATGGTGAACGGCCAGGTCGTGAGGGGTCACGGCGGCGCCGCAGGAGAGATCGGTGCCCTCCCCGCGGTCCGGTGGCACACTGCGATCGAGCGACTTCATCCGCTCGCCGGCTCACCGGAGTCCCTCAAGGAGAACGAACGCGCCGCATGGACGTTCGAACAAGCTCAGCGCTCGAACCCTGAAGCCAAGAAACTGGTCTGGAAATACGCGCGTGATGTCGCCACGGGCGCAGCGGCCGTCGTGCTCACCCTCGACCCTGAAATCGTCGTCCTCGGTGGTGGAAGCACTCAGTGGGCTGGCCTCTGGATCGCCGAGTTCAGCGCCATGCTGAACAAGAGTGTCGTGCGGATGCCGGAGATACGGGTATCGACGATGGGCGGCGACCACGTAGCGCGGGGTGCCATCCGTCTCGCCATGGCTGCCGTCGAGAGCAGTCTCTACGGAGACAAACTTCTGCCTCCTCTCCGCCCGACAACAGCAGCCTGATCAGGTACGAGTAAAGCACCCGGCCGCGACGCTTGCGACCGGGTGCTTGCCCGAGAAGAGGGGTCAGATCGCGTAGAGCGATGGCCCGCCGTCGATCGCCGGCTGGAAGTCCACAAGTCGAGATCCGATGCGATAGCGGTACCGGTCGACATATTCGGTAGCGGGTTTTTGGGCGAGGAACTGGCGCAGTGACGGAAGGTCCGCTTCGTCCAGCCACTCGGGCGGGTCAGACACCGCCTTGAAGTCCGACAGGGTCGCGCAGTCCTGCAACCATTGCATCTGCTCGTCGCTCAGAAGATTCTGTCGCCGCCGGAAGTAGACCGCGTCGGGGTCGAGCCCGATCAACCCACGCATCCAGAGGCGGTTGACGCCGTTGAAGACGGCGTTGCGGGCCATCGCATCCGACGGGTCGTCACTGGCGTAGTTGTCCCACATCGGAGCGACATCCGGTCCGGTGCGCACCGCGTTCAGGAGTCCGAGGGAGGGGAAGATCGGCGCGCCTGACCCAAGAAGGTAGACATCGGGCCCCACTGCTGAGCGAATCGTCTCCATCGCGGTTCGATACGCCGCCTCACGATCGATGTGTTGGCTCCTCACACCGGCGACTGCCCCGGCATTCACGAAGTCGAGCTTGAGATAGCTGAATCCCCAGTCGTCGACAGCACGGCTTACCGTGTCGGTGAGGAACCCGAGCGCATCGTCTCTGGTGAAGTCGAAGGTGTAGTAGTCGGCGCCCCAGTTCGATCCGGCGCGAACTGGCGCCCCATCGGTGCCGCGAAGGAGCATCTGGGGGTTCTTCTGCACGATCTCGGCAGAGGGCAACGCAATGAAGGGAGCGATCCAGAGCCCGGGGCGCATGCCGGTGTCGGTGATCGCGGACGCAGCATCCTTCATTCCTGAGGCAAATTTCGCATTCGGATGCCAGTCGCCGACGAGCCGTTCCCAGCCGTCGTCGATCTGCACCGTGTCGAAGCCGAGCGCCGGGAGCTGAGGCACGATGCGGTCCAGATCCTGGCGTGAGATCGTTTCGTAGAAGGAGTACCACGATGACCACACATTGCCTGGATCTGGCGCGAGTACTCCGTAACGGCTGATGAGCAGTTGCTTGTATCGTTCCATCACCTCGCGCTCGCTGCGCGCTGTGACGAGCACCCAGCTCGCGTCGCTCCCGGTTTCGGTCCATGCGGCGAGAACATCCTGATCCGCATGCAATCGCGGTGTCTCACCCTCCAGACAACCGAGGAGCAGCGACCGCGCGCCATCGGTGACCACCATCATCCAGGAGGAGTGGTGACGCGCCGGGTCGTCCCAGGTGGTGTCGTCCGCGGTCTGCCGCCTGCGGGGGCTCTCGACCCGCAGCGGCTGCTCCGACAGGCGCCGCCATCCAGTCGGCGACCAGGAGTTCTGCCCATTGCGGTAGACCTCCCCACCGGCCAGGGCGTGCAGAATCGACACCCGCGATGCTGTGATGAACGTCTCGTCGACCCCGCTGGCCGGGGAGGCCCAATCAGGCCGTTCGGTGACGGACCCGGTGAGCTGCATCGGGACTGGTGCCTGGGTTACAGGTGGCATGGATTCTCCTTGACTGAACGGCGGAAGTGGTGAGACACCACTTCCGCCGTCGTGGGCCGGTTCGGAACCGGTCGTTGTTCTACTGATGGTTATTTGAAAAGTGCCTCGACGGTGTCGTTCGCTTCCTTGAGCCGTTCAGCGGGGTCCGCGCCCTGGGCGATGGCCTGCATCGCATCCTGGATCGCGGTGTTCACCTCGGCCGACCGTTCGAAGGCGGGGATCGAGAAGGTCTCCCCTGCGTCGGCGACGCTGGCGAATGCGGACGAGTCGTAGCCGGCTGCGTCTCGTGCGGCGAGCGCGGCTTCAGTGCCCGAGTTCAGCGCTGGGAAGACCAGGCCGGCTGCGCCGACCTTGTCCTGGCAGTCAGCAGATGCAAGGTACTCGACCCACTGATAGGCCTCCTCCGGGTGTTCGGTGCCGGCCCAGACCGAGTCGGCCAGCCCGTTGGTTGCCGCAGTTCGCCCTTCAGGACCCTCGGGAACCATCGCGAAGGCGAACTCGACCGGCGCATCCTCAGCGAGGTAGGTCGACGCCATCCAGGAGCCGGTGATGGTGGATGCCACGTTCTGGTTCTCCATCACGGCCTGCGTGCCGAGCGTGGACTGAGCGTCGAAGCTCGGGGCATAGCCGTCCTCTATCAGCGATTGAAGCCACGCACCGGTTTCAACGAGGGGCTCGGAATCGAAGTTGAATGTGGTCGGGATCCCCTCGTCGTCCGTGTAGGTGAAGCCATTCGAGTGAGCGAAGTTGCCCCATCCGTTCTGGCCGACGGCGCCATCCGCCCACTCGGGGTAGTAGCCGTAACGGACGACGTCGTTCTTGTCGAAGGCCGGGTCGAGTCCGTTGCGGCCGGCCCCGTCGACCGTCATCGCCTTCACGAGTTCACCGAAGGAACCACCGTCATCGGGGTTCCAGGTGAGCGTGCCGAGCTGTTCGGCGGTATAGCCGGCTTCGGTTGCGGCTTCGACGTTGTAGAGCAACGCAACGGTGTCCCAGTCCTTCGGCAAGCCGTAGCGCTTGCCGTCGGTGACCCAACGGTCGGCGAGCCCCTCCTTGTAGTCCGCGAAGTCGATGTCGGACGCCTCGACGTTCTCGGTGAGGTCGAGCAGTTGGTTGTTCTGCACGAACTGCGGGTAGTACGAGATCTGGTTCGTGAAGACATCCGGGGCGGTCCCGGCGGTGATCTGGGTGCTCAGGTTCTGCCAGTACTGCGCCCACCCGGTCTGGGTGATCTTGATGGTGATGTTCGGATTTTCTTTCGTGAAGTCATCCGCGCATTCCTGGTAGAGCGGGAGTTGGGTGTCGTCCCACAGCCAGTAGTCGAGCGTGACGGCTTCGGCGCCGCCTTTTTCGCTTCCGGCAGAGCACGCGGTGAGTGCGAGCAGCGACGCGACTCCGAGTGCTGCAAGCGGTGTGGTTCTCTTCATGCCATTCCTTTCGATCACAGTGATGGTGCGTAACAGGTGCAAGGGTGTTGCGGTGAGTGCTACTACTTGCCGCCGGAGAAGTTGAGTGACTGGATGAGCTGCTTGCCCAGGAAGATGAGGATCAGCAGCACGGGAAGGACCGACAGTGTCGCTCCAGCCATGAGGCCGGTCCAGTCCGGCGCCGTGTTCGGGGACTGTTGCTGGAAGACGCCGAGTGCCACGGTGAGGACGCGGGTCAGTTCTGAGTTGCCCGCGACGAGCGGCCAGAGGTAGTCCTTCCACATACCCACGAGGGTGATGAGCATCATCGTGGCGATCGGGCCACGGCTCAGCGGCAGAGCGATCCGCCAGAAACGTCCGAGACTGCCGACCCCGTCGAGCATCGCCGCTTCTTCCACATCTCTGGGGAGAGACAGGAAGAACTGGCGCAGGAAGAAGATGGTGAATGGACTCATCAGCAATGCCGGCGCGACGAGACCGAGCATGGTGTTGAGCAGGTCGAGTTCACGCATGAGGGCAAAGTTCGGCAGAAGTGTGAAGATCCCGGGGATCATCAGGCCGGCCAGGATAACGCCGAAGAGAACGTCGCGACCGGGGAATCTCAGTCGAGCGAACGCGTAGGCAGCGGCTGCGCACGAGAGGGTCTGAAGAACGGCGATGGATCCGGCATAGAGCACTGAGTTGATCGTGTAGCGCACGAAGTCGATGCTCGCTCCGGTTCCTCCAGCCGCGACCGACTCCTCGATGCTCGTGAGCCCGAGCACCCGCTGGAAGTTGATCAGTGTCGGAGTCGACGGCCAGAGTTGGGACGCCTGCGGTACCAGGTCAGCGGTTGGCGTGAGCGCGGTGCGCACCATCCAATAGAAGGGAAAGACGGTTGCGACCACCACGATCGCGATGATGATCCACGCGGCCGTTCTGCCGGGCCTGAGGCGCACGCTCGACCTGTTGCCCGCGGTTGCCGTACTCATGAGAGATCCGATCGGTTGGCGCGCATCAAACGCATCTGCACGAATGTCAACGCGCCGAGAATGACGACGAGAAGAATCGCGATCGCCGACGCGTAGCCCATGTTGTAGAACGAGAAGGCCTGTTGGTAGATGTAGTAATAGATGACTCTCACCTCCGGAATCGGGTTGTTGCCATACCCGACCTGGACGAGGTCGAACACCTGAAACGAGCCGATGAGTGACACCACGAGAACGAGAGCGAGCACCGGGCGGATCAGCGGCACAGTGACGCGGAAGAACATCCGGGTCTCACTGGCCCCGTCCAGGGCTGCGGCCTCGTAGAGCTCATTGGGAACCTGCAGCATCCCGGCGTACAGCAGCAGCGCCGTGTAGCCGAGACCCGACCACACCGAGATCACGATGATGATCCACAGTGCGGCGTCGCTGTTGTAGAAGGAAACCCCCTTGATCCCTACCGACTTCAAAAGCTGGGTCAGGTACCCTACGTTCGCGTCGAGCAGCCAGCCCCAGATGAGCGCGATCGCGACGTTCGGTACGAGCCAGGGCAGAAGCAGGAGCGAGCGGACCCAGTTGCGTAGGTGCAATCGCTGCATGAATGCCGCGAGACCGAGGGCGAGCAGCATCACGATGATGATGTTCAGGACCGCGAACACCGCGGTGATCCGGAGTGAGTCCCACACCTGCGGGTCTGCGGCGAGCTGCTCGAAGTTCGCAGTGCCTAAAAAGGTTGGATCGTTGAGCAGGTTGAAGTCGGTCATCGAGTACCAGACGCCGCGGACCGTTGGGTAAAGGTAGAACACGACGAACCCGAGCAGTGCGGGCAGCAGCAAAACGAGCGCCGCCCACTTTTCTGCGCGGCGGAGCCGTGATGGTCCTGGACTGGTGACCCGGGAGTCGTCCGTACCGCGAGGGGCGCGACTGCGTGTGCGCTCCAGCGTCGTTCTCGTCATCGAGAACCTCCTTCATGGGCGGTTGGGGGCCCGACCGTGGGCCACAGTTAGGTAAACATCATTACCGGGTTTTGTCAACACTTTTGCAAAACCTCTGACTGCTCTGGCGTTACTACTCGGTGGAACGACTCTTCTTGTCCTGCGCCGCCGCGCGGGGTCGCGGGCCTGACGCCGCACAATGGCCCGGGTCGCGTTGAGCGCCCGGCCCGAGGCCGCCGCGCGAGTCGATCCGCAGCAACTCCTTGCTCTCGCTTGCGTGCAACTTGCGTAAACTTGCGCGCATGTCGAGAAGGCTTGCGGATGTCGCGAAAAAGGTCGGAGTCAGTGAAGCAACCGTCAGCCGGGTGCTCAACGAGAAGCCCGGGGTGAGCGAAGCGACCAGACAGGCCGTGCTCACCGCTCTCGACGTGCTCGGCTACGAGCGGCCGAGCAAATTGCGCGGCGAACGGGCCAGGCTCGTCGGCCTGTTCCTCCCCGAACTCACCAACCCGATCTTCCCCGCTTTCGGTGAAGTGGTCGGAGGGGCGCTCGCCCAGAACGGTTACACACCCGTCCTCTGCACGCAGAGTGCGGGCAGCATCTCGGAATCCGAGTACGTCGAACTCCTCCTCCAGCAGCAGGTATCTGGCATGGTCTTCGCCGGCGGCCAGTACACCCAGCGCGACGCCCCGCACGACCACTACCGTCGGCTCACCGAACTCAACATGCCGACGGTGCTCGTCAATGCACCCATCGCCGGCCTCGACTTCCACACTGTCTCCTGCGATGACGCCGTGGCATCCGAGCTGGCGCTCGGCCACCTCCGACAGCTCGGCCACACGAAGATCGGCCTCATCCTCGGGCCGGAAGACCACGTCCCTTCCGAGCGCAAGCTGGCGGCAGCCCGACGCTTTGCAGCATCCGCAGGCTTCGAGTTCCTCCCGGAGCAGGTCGTTCACTCGCTCTACTCCCTCGAGGCGGGCCAGGCTGCGGCGACCCGCCTGCTCTCCGCCGGCGTCACCGCGATGGTCTGCGCGAGCGACCCGATGGCACTGGGCGCCATCCGCGCTGTTCGACGTGCGGGACTCTCTGTGCCAGGCGACGTGTCGATCATCGGCTACGACGACTCGGCCCTGATGAACTGCACCGAACCGCCGCTCACCACGGTCAGGCAGCCGATCGAGTCCATGGGACGGATGGTCATCGACCTCCTGATTGCGCAGATCTCCGACAGCGCCGCGACCCCCGACGAGTTTCTCTTCGAACCGGAATTGGTGGTTCGGGGGTCGACGGCTCCCGTGTCACCCGTGTAATTCCGCGTAATTCCGTGCAAGCAAAGTAAGTTTCTTACTATTTGTAAACTTCTTGCATTGAATTGTTCGTAAGGATACATTCGGTCCTGCCAACATCGGCGTTGACCGGAAGGACCTTGATGGACTCCACCACGTTCGCTCGCACTCCGGGCTCGGGTGAGGCCGAGCCGGTGCCGACCGTGACCGCGACGACGGTCTCCGGGGCGCCCGTCGGCGATGCCGGCTGGTGGCGGAACGCCGTGATCTATGAGGTCTACCCGAGGAGCTTCGCCGACAGCGACGGCGACGGAACCGGGGATCTCGCCGGGCTGCGGTCCCGGCTCGGCTACCTCCGCGATCTCGGTGTCGACGCGATCTGGCTGACGCCCTGGTACGCCTCGCCGCTCGCGGACGGGGGCTACGACGTGGCCGACTACCGCAGCATCCATCCGTCGTTCGGCGACCTGGCGGCGGCTGAGGAGCTCATCACCGCCGCACTCGACCACGGCATCCGCACGATCATCGATATCGTCCCCAACCACATCTCCAACCAGCATCCCTGGTTCCAGGATGCGCTGAACGCCGGCCCCGGGTCCCCTGAGCGGGAGCGCTTCTGGTTCCGCGACGGATCGGGTGCGAACGGAGACGAGATGCCTACGAGCTGGGTGTCGAACTTCTCGGGCGAGACGTGGACCCGCACGACGAACCCTGACGGCCGGCCGGGGCAGTGGTATCTCCACCTGTTCACGCCGGAACAGCCGGATCTCAACTGGAACCATCCGGATGTGCGACGTGAGCACGAGGACATTCTCCGCTTCTGGTTCGACCGGGGCGTCGCCGGTGTGCGGATCGACTCGGCGGCCCTCCTGGTGAAGGACCCGGAACTCCCCGAGATTCCGGCGAGTCCGGGCCACGGCGAGCACCCGAACACGGACAGGGACGAACTGCACGACATCTACCGGCGGTGGCGCGCCATCGCCGATGAATACGACGGCACCAGGATCCTCGTCGGTGAGATCTGGCTCCCCGACATCGAGCGGTTCACCAAGTACCTGCGTCCTGATGAGATGCACACCGCATTCAACTTCGACTTCATGACCCGGCCGTGGGATGCCCGCTCGCTGCGCATCTCCATCGACACGACCCTGAGCGCTCACGCGCCGGTCGGGGCACCGTCCACATGGGTGCTGTCGAACCACGACGTCACCCGCCCTGTCACCCGTTACGGTCGCGACGATTCCTCCTTCGCCTTCACGCAGAAGCGATTCGGAATCCCCACCGACCGGGAACGGGGCACGAGGCGGGCACGTGCGGCCGCCCTGCTCACCGCGGCGCTCCCCGGCTCGCTCTACATCTACCAGGGCGACGAACTGGGTCTGCCCGAGGTCGAGGACCTTCCCCTCGGCTGGCTTCAGGACCCGATGCATTTCCGGTCGGACGGTGTCGACCCTGGGCGGGACGGATGCCGCGTGCCGCTTCCATGGAGCGGCACGGAACCCCCGTTCGGTTTCGGCCCCGCGGACTCGACGCCGTGGCTGCCCCAGCCGGCGGACTGGGGGGCGCTCACCGTCGACGCCCAGAGCAACGACGACTCGTCGATGCTGCGTCTCTACCAGCGGGCACTCGGGCTGAGGCGGACTCTGCCGGCCCTGCAGGATGAATCGTTCGCCTGGCTCGAAACGGGGACCGAAGCCCTTGCATTCGCGAGGGGCGAGTCGTTCTGCAGCATCAGCAACCTCTCGGCGACAGCGATCGCACTGCCCTCCCACAACCGTGTCCTGCTTTGCAGCTCACCCCTCGAAAACGGGCTCCTGCCGCCGGACACGACGGCCTGGATCAGCCGCACAACACAACCACCCGGATAACGCGACCCTCAGATCTCCGTTCCCATCACATCCCAGCACCACACGCAGAAAGGCACGACAATGAAGTCACCAGGAAGGATCGTCCACCTCTCAGTGGCCGGTCTCGTCACCGTGGGCATGCTCACCGCATGCGCCCCGGCGGAATCCGAACCAGGGAAAACCAAACTCACCGTTGTGAGCCTCATCCCCGGCACCGAGCAGGCCGCATTCGACGCGTTCGACGAGCAGGTCGCCCAGTTCGAGGACACCTACCCCGACATCGACGTCGAGGGGGTCGAGTACGAGTGGACGGCGCCGACCTTCGCCGCCCAACTCGCCGGCGGCACCCTGCCTGACGTCTTCAGGATCCCGCTGACCGACGCCCGCACTCTGATCGAGAACGGCCAGCTCGCGGACATCACCGAACAGGTCACGGCGCTCCCGTATTACGACTCGTTCAACCCCAGCGTGCTCGAGGCGGCACAGGACGCCGACGGCAACATCTTCGCGATCCCGCGCGAGGCATACGGAATCGGCCTGCAGTACAACAGGGACCTGTTCACGCAGGCGGGGCTGGACCCGGACAAGCCGCCCACCACCTGGGAGGAGGTCCGTGAGTACGCGAAGATCATCTCCGAGAAGACCGGCCAGGCCGGCTACATGCAGATGACCCAGGCCAACACCGGTGGCTGGCAGCTCACCGCGGCGACCGTCGCCCGCGGCGGCACGCTGGAGGAGGTCGACGGCGACACCATCACCGTCACCGCAGATAACGACGGCACGAAGGAAGCCCTCGAATTCCTCAAGGCGCTGCGCTGGGAGGACAACTCGATGGGCAGCAACTTCCTCTTCGACTGGGGGACCATCAACCAGGCCTTCGCGGCCGGGCAGATCGGCATGTACACCGGCGGTTCCGACCTGTTCACGTCACTGACCAGGGAGAACAACCTCGACCCGGCTCACTACGGGCTCGCCGCGATCCCGCTGTCAGACAGCTCTGATGCCGCGGTGATGGGCGGAGGAACCCTCAACGCCGTCAACGTCAAGGCAAGCGATGCGGTGAAGGACGCCGCCGTGAAGTGGATCGAGTTCTACGACCTCAACAAACTCGTGGACGAGGATGCCGCTGTGCGGGACGCAAAGACGCTGGCCGAGTCGGACCAGGCGGTGGGAACCCCGGCGCTTCCGATCTTCGACCAGGAGACACTCGACACTTCCCGTGGCTGGATCGAGGAGTACATCAACGTTCCGCAGGACCAGGTCGCCTTCTTCGCTGAAGGCAATGAGGGCCGCACGATCGTCGGTGAACCGGTGGCGCATACGCAGGAACTCTATGCGGCGCTCGATGTGGTCGTACAGGCGGTGCTCACCGACGAGAACGCGGATGTCGACGCCCTTCTCGCGAAGGTGAACACTGACATCCAGGCTCTGATCGACGCCGACTGATCCACCTGATCTGAGCATGGCTGCCCGGCGCTGCCCCCCGCCGGGCAGCCACGCTCGACCCTCCGGAAAGACAACCAGGGAACTCCCATGACCACGACTGTTCGAGCGAGGCGCCGACGGCGCACACCACTGACCTGGGTTCGGGGCGGCGGTGCATCCACTCTCGTCTTCCTGCTCCCGATGCTGCTCATCTTCGGGGTGTTCTCGTGGAAGCCCATCGTCGAGGCGATCGTGATGAGCGTCCAGAAGACCAACCTCGTCACGCCGGCGACGTTCGTCGGCTTGGACAATTTCGCGCGCGTGCTCGCCGATCCACAGCTCGCGCAAGCGCTGCTCAACACGGCGTACTTCGCCTTCCTTGCGCTCATCTTCGGCTATCCGCTGCCCCTCGTTCTCGCCGTGATCATGAGCGAGGTGCGCCGTGCGAAGGGGCTGTTCAGCGCCCTCGCCTATCTCCCGGTCGTCGTTCCGCCCGTCGTCGCGGTCCTGCTCTGGAAGTTCTTCTACGACGCCGGGCCGAACGGAGTGTTCAACACGATCCTCGGCTGGGTCGGCATCGGCCCGTGGCCCTGGTTGCAGACCGCTGCCACGGCTATGCCCTCACTCGTCCTCGAGGCCACCTGGGCTGCTGCGGGCGGCACCGTGATCATCTACCTGGCCGCTCTGACGAGCGTGTCGCCGGACCTGTACGACGCAGCCGAACTCGATGGGGCATCGATCTGGCAAAAGATCTGGTTCGTCACCCTGCCCCAACTGCGTCCGATCCTGCTGATCACGTTCATCCTGCAGATCATCGGCACAGCCCAGGTGTTCCTCGAACCGTTCCTGTTCACCGGCGGCGGCCCGGCCAATGCCACGATGACCGTGCTCCTGCTCATCTATAAGTACGCCTTCCAGAACAGCCTGGGCGGCGACTACGGAGCCGCCACCGCGCTGAGCGTCATGCTCGCGCTCTTCCTCGCCGGGCTGTCACTCCTGTACTTCCGACTCACCAGATCCTGGAGCGAGAATTGACCACGGTAACGGATGCCATGCCGGAGGCCACGACCCCGGACTCGCCGATCACGACCGACGACCTTGAGGTGGTGACGGCGAAAAGGGGCAAGCGCGAACCTGACCAGCCCGACCGCGGAATCGTCTCGGCCGCTGACTGGCGTCGACGTGGGGTACGCCGTTCGCTGACCGGGCTGCAGATCCTGACGCTCGTGCTGCTCGTTATCGTCGGGCTCGGCCCCCTGTTGTGGCTGATGAAAGCGGCCGTCACGTCGACACAGGACACCCTCCGCACTCCGATGGCGCTCTTCCCAAGCGGGATCGACTGGGCGAACCTGGCGACGGCGTGGACCACGATCCACCTCGACGTGCAGTTCATGAACACGATCTTCGTCGCGGCCGGCTCGTGGGCCGTGCAGATCGTGGTGGCGACGACAGCCGGATACGCTCTTTCGGTTCTGCGGCCCTCGTACGCGCCCGTCCTCAACGGTCTCGTCCTCGCCACGCTCTTCGTGCCGGCAGTCGTTCTCCTCGTCCCGCTCTATCTCACGATCGTCAACCCGCCCCTGATCGGTTCGTCGATGATCAACACGTTCTGGGCCGTCTGGCTCCCGGCAGGTGCAAGCGCGTTCAACGTGTTGCTCGTCAAACGATTCTTCGACGGCCTGCCGCGCGAGGTCTTCGAGGCCGCACGAACCGACGGCGCCGGGTCCTTCCGGCTATTCTGGTCGATCGTGCTGCCGATGTCGAAGCCGATCCTCGGTGTCGTTTCGGTGTTCGCGATCATCGCGGCGTGGAAGGACTACCTCTGGCCCATGCTCGTGCTCACTGATCCGAAGATGCAGCCGTTGTCCGTGCGATTGCCGGCGCTGCAGCAGACGATCGAGCTCGACGTGTACCTCGCGGCCCTCGCAATCTCGACGCTCATCCCGATCGCGTTGTTCGTGGTCTTCCAGCGGATGTTCCTGAGTGGCGCCGGGCTGGGTGGTGCAGTGAAGGGTTGAGCGCCTCAGCAGATGGGGGGGCCGTCTCCGTCACTCGCCTGCGGGCCGCGCGAGCAGCACCAACCCGACCACGGCGAGCGCAAGACCGGGAAGCGCAGCCCACGCCAGCGGGCCGAGCCCGGCGGTCGATGCGAGCGCGGCACCGGCGAGCGCTCCTCCCCCGATCGCCGCATTGAACGTGCTGGTCAGCCAGGCGGATGCCCGCGGGCGAAGGTCCGGGGATGCCGCGGCGAGCACCGAGAACTGCAGGATCGCGGGCACTCCGCCAAACGCGATCCCCCATACGGCGACTCCGACTACACCAAGCGCGGGCCTTCCCGCGGCCAGGGCGAGCAGGAGAACGCCGGCCGCCAGTCCGGCGACGAGCACGATCGGAGTTGTCCGCGGCCACCGCGTACCCGCCCACCCTGCGCCGACGAGCCCGACAATCCCGAGCACCCCGTAGACGACGAGCACGACCGGCAGGGCCGCAGCGGAAAGCCCGACGACATCCAGAAGGTATGGGCTCACCAGCGAGAACAGCGCATACTGCGATCCCATCACGAGAACCACGATTCCGCAGAGAGCGAGAACTCGCACTATCGACGGGTCCCGATCGTGCCGTCTCCGCCCGGTGGACTGCCTGTGGCCGGCCGGGGCCTCCGGAAGCACCACCCGGAGCAGGACGACGGCGACCACCAACGCAACCGCGACGACGACGAACGGCATCCGCCAGCCGAACGCGCCGGAAAGCGCGGCGCCGGCGGGCACCCCGAGAATGAAGGCCGCACTCACCCCGGCACCGGTGATCGCCACGGCCTGCGCCAGTCGATTGCCCGGCACGAGCTGGGCGGTATAGCTTCCGGTCACGGCCCAGAACAGTCCGTGCGCTGCGCCCGCGACGATCCGTGCCACGACGATAAGCGGCATCCCGTTCGCAAAGGCGGCACCGAGGTTGGCGGCGGCCATCACCCCCAGAGCGATCAGAAGCAATCTGCGCCGCTCGACTCGAAGGGTCAGCCGCACGAGCAGTGGGGTGAGCGCGACGACGGCTACGGCGAAGACGGTGACGAGGAGCGGCAGCGCGGCAGGGTCGACTTCCAGGTCGCGCGCCATCGGTGTCAGCACAGCGGTCGGCAGGAACTCCGTGGTCACGCTGGCGAACACGGCCGCAGCCAGAGCGGCCAGCGGAATGACCGGAAGCCGTTCCGACAGTGGCGGCGCTTCAGTCGACCGGGTCATTCGGAACGCACGACCCGCACGAACCGGGCCGTGAGGTCGTCGGCACCCGGTGCGAGCGAGATCCGGAACGACGGGCTCTCCCCGAGTGCGCCGGGCGGGACGGCGATGGTCGCCGTCTTCCACTCGCCGTCGCCCGTGCGCTCGACCGGCTGCGACGACCAGTCCCCGACGTCGACGGTGAACCCGCCGGTGCCGGCGTCGAGATACGTCACCTTCACGACGCACGCTCCGGATGCCGCAGCGAACCGCGGATCCAGTTCGAACACGAACCCGGTGTCGCCGCCTGCGGCATCCGTCGTCAATCCTTCATGTGCAGTGCCGTTGTCGGCTTCGAGGACCTCCGCGTGCACGTCCGCGTCTGAACGGTGCGCCTCAGACCCCGGCTCGTCGACCTGCACGAGCCAGCGTTCCAGGTTGCGCACCCACGGGCGCGTGTCCCAGGAGCCCGAGTCCGCGAACGGCCCGGTCTCGTTCCCAGCCCAGTAGGTGTCTTCGGCGTCCCGTAATGCCGCCCAGGCATCCATCGATGTCTCTGCGGTCGCCCCCATCGACAACCGCACCCAGTCCCAGTGCTCCGGGTATTCGGCGAAATACGATGGACCGGGCACGACGTAGATCCAGTTGGTGCGCAGCTGGAGAGCCTTGAGGTTCGATTGCCGCACGGCGTAGTACGGCTCGTCGGTCTCGTAGCCGCAGTCGTTGTAGCACTCGTTCTCGGTGGCGACGATGCGGGTGCCGTCGTGCACAGGCAGGGTGTCGTCGAGAGACAGGTGGCCGTTCGGCAGGATGTGGGAGCCGTACGCCGGCGCTTCGCTGAGGTGGAAGTTCGACAGCTCGGTGATACCGGTCCGGATGCCGAGTCCCGCCTCGACCGCCTGTGCGGCGAGCAGGTCGTCGTCGGCGCCGAACGGGCCGAACGGGTAGTCCTCACCGGTGAAGACGAGCTTGTTCTTGTGCTCGCCGAACAGGTCGGCCAGGTCGGTCCAGGCGTGGTCGTACCAGGAGAGGTAGGTTTCGAGATCGAGGTCGCCTGCGTCGACAGCGGCCGTCACCATCTCGTAGTCGTACTCGGCCCAGGTGAACGCCCCAGGCACATACACGAAGGCGAGGCGCGGATCGGCAGCCAGTCCTCCGTCCACGAACACCCGTCGGTAGGTGTCGAGGAGGTGGCCCCAGACGCACTCGTTCCAGATCGGCAGGTGCCGTTCGCCGTCGTAGTCGGGGCCATACGTCGACACCCGGCACTCCTCGGCGACCCATTCCGGCGCCCAGCTCTCGCCACTGGCGAAGATGCGCATCCAGAACCGGTCAGGACTCGCCAGCTGGTCGTCGAGCGAATCGAAGCTCATTCCCTGCGCCTCGCCTGACGCTCCCCTGTCGAGGTCGCCCGAACGTGGCTGAATCTGCCGCCACGACACATCCACCGACCTGGTGAAGACGTGGTCGCCTGCGGATGCCTCCTCCGAGAAGAACCCGGAGTTCGTGGCAGGGCGGGCGGAGGACGGCAGGCTCCAGTCGTCGCCCTCGCGGATCTCGAGTCCATCACCCGCGTCGAGGAACCCGAAAGCCGGACCGTCGGCATTCGGCGCCGGAGGGGCAGGCGGTTCAGGCGGCGGACTCGCGCACCCGGTCATGAGACCGACCACCAGGAGAGTGACGACAGCGACTGGTCGTCGCGCCCGGGTGCGGCGATGGCGCCTCGAACGAACGTCGTGTTCCATCGGGTCTCCCGTCGTCGCGGCATCCGGTCAGGACCTCGCAGGGCCGCGGGTGACAGTGTCGCTGAGGTGCGCATCGAGTTCGGCCCGCGTGGCCTGCGCGGCCGTGCCGCCCGCTGCGCGCGTCGAGAGCGAACCGGCGACCGCGGCCCAGCGTATCCGTTCTTCATCGGCCGTCACTCCTGCCATCCATGCGGCGAGATAACCGGCGTCGAAACTGTCGCCTGCGCCGGTCGTGTCAACGACGTCGAGGGTGAGTCCTGGTGCTGCGGATGCCTGCCCGCCCGGTGCGAACGAACGGCCCCCTGCCTTCCCCGCCTTGACCACCACAACGGGCCCCAGCGCGGCGATCCGTTGGGCGGCTCGCGCGACCCGGTCCTCGATCGTGCCGAGCTCGAGTCGGCCGCCCGGCAGGGCTTCGGCGATCGAGAGCACCTCCTCGGCGTTGGGAAGCAGCACGTCCACGAGCGGAAGCACGTCCACCAGTCCGCTCCACCGTTCGGCGGGGTCCCAGTTCGTGTCGAGGCTGACGGATGCCCCGGTCGCCCGGACACGGTTCAGGAGCGCGGGGAGATCGGCGGCAAGACCCGGCTGGAGGAAGTAGGAGGCGACATGCACGTGGCGCGGCCGGAGCCGCCTCACCGCCTCGTCGACGTCAGCAGCCGAGAGCGCGGGGATCGTTCCGGGGAGGGTGAGGATCGACCGGTCGTCGCCGGTGGACAGGATGACGGACAGCCCGGTCGGGGTGTCAGGGTCCAGACGCACGGCGGACACGTCGAGTCCGGCGTCGCGGAGAAGACCGACGGTGAACCGGCCGAAGACATCGTCACCGACCACGGCAGCGACCGCGGTCGTCACCCCGAGCCGCGCCAGACCGCAGGCGGCGATCGTCGCACTGCCGCCCATGACGAGATCGGCGCCGTCGAGCAGTTGCTCGGCCTGCCCGAACCGCGGGACGACGTCACCCCGGAGCACGAGGTCCGGGTTGGCGTCGCCGACGACGAGCACGTCGACAAGGCCGTCGGGATCCGGGCCGGCCGACGGCATCCGTTCGCCCACGATCACCCCTTCAGTCCCGAGAAGGACATCGTCGCGATGAACTGACGCTGGGCGATGAGGAAGAACAGGATGAGCGGCAGGGTGGCGATGACGTTGCCCGCCATGAGCAGGTCCCACTGCGTGCGGCGGGTGCCCTGGAAGTTGGCGATGCCCAGCTGCAGCGTGAAGGCGGCTTCGTTGTTGATGGCGATCAGCGGCCAGACGAGGTCATTCCACGAGCTCAGGAGAGTGAAGATCGCGAGCGTTGCGATCGCGGGCTTGGCGAGGGGCAGCACGACCCGGAAGAACACCTGCCATTTGCTGCAGCCGTCGATCGTCGCGGCCTCTTCGAGTTCGGCCGGCAGCGAGAGGAAGAACTGGCGCATCAGGAAGATGCCGAACGCGGATGCCAGCCACGGCACGATCGCCGCTCCGAGGCCGTCGATGAGGCCGAGCCGGGAGAAGAGGATGTATGTGGGGATCATCAGGAGCTGGGTGGGGATCATGATCGTGCCGATGATCAGGAAGAAGCCGAGGTTGCGGCCCGCGAACTTCAGCCGGGCGAACCCGTAGCCGGCCATCGAGCACAGCACGATGTGCGACAGGATCGCGACGCTCGAGACGATCACGGTGTTGCCGAGCCACAGCAGGATGTTCGAGTCGGCGAACAGCCCGACGAATCCGTCGAGGGTGAGCCGCGACGGGATGAACGGCGGCGGGAAGCTCACCAGCTCCTCGGCCGGCGACAGCGCGGCGAGGAACATCTGCGCGAACGGCAGCAGGAACAGCAGGGCGGCCGGGGCCAGGAAGAAGTGCCAGCCGCTGAATCCCCTTCGGCGTTTCGACGGTGTCGTGAGCGGAGGGGCCGTCTTCAAAAGGGACGTGCTCATCAGAAGGCCTCCAGGTTGCGGCGACGCGCATACACGACGACGAAAAGGGTGATCGCGAGGGTGATGGCGAAGAGGGCATAGGCGACGGCCGATCCGTAGCCGAACTCGAGCCCACGGAACGCCCGCTCCCAGAGGAAGTAGACGATCGTCTTCGTCGCATCCAGCGGCCCACCCCGCGTGGTCGTGTACACCAGGTCGAAGAGCTGGATCGCGCCGATGACCTGCCAGATGGTGACGAACACGGTCACAGGGGCGAGCTGCGGCCACACCACCTGCCAGAACCCCTGCCAGCGGTTCGCGCCGTCGATGCGAGCCGCTTCGAGCAGTTCGCTGGGGATGTCCTGGAGCGCCGCCAGGTAGATCACCGTGGTGAACGCGGCCTGCCCCCACAGCGACATGATGGCGATGACCACCATCGCCTGGTCCGGGTCTTCGAGCCAGCCCTGCTGCGGAAGGCCGAGCAGCCTGAGCACGTTGTTGACCAGGCCGTACTGCGGGTTGAAGAGGTAGGTGGAGAGGATGCCGGTGGCGGCGGCCGACGCCACGAACGGCACGAAGATGGCGGTGCGGTACAGCCCGATCATGCGGATGTTCCTGTTGAGCGCCACCGCGAGAAACAGCCCGCCGAGCACCGACATGGGCACGAAGAGGATCGTGTACAGCCCGGTGTGGCTGATCGCGTCGAAGAACTGGTCGTCGGTCACGAGCCGCTGGTAGTTCGCCAGTCCGACGAACTCGGGGTCGCTGAAGCCGTCCCACTTCTGCAGCGAGAGGATAAAAGCCCACACCGCGGGGAAGATGGACAGACCCAGGATGATCAGCGTTGCGGGTCCGACGAATCCCCACCCGTCGCGGGCGCCCCGCAGCCCGGCCTTGCGGCGTGCCTCGACGCGCTGGGCGGTCGGCACCGTGAAGGTCAGGGCAGGCGTGCCGGTCTTCCCGGCACGCCTGCGACTGCCACTTCTGGTGGACGAGGAAGCGGTCACTATTCTTCGCTCAGAGCCGTGTTGGCGCGTTCGGCCGCTTCTTCAAGGGCTGCTTTCGGCTCGCCCTGACCCTGGAGGACTTCGGCGATGGCGTTGGCGATCGCCTCCGAGAGACCGACATAGCCGGGGACCGTCGGGCGGGCCTGGGTGGCGTTCGCGTTGTTCGCGGCCATGATGTCGAGGCCAGGGTAGTTCTCGACCTGGGCTGCGAACGCCTCGGAGTCCGCTGAGGACGACCGGATCGGGAGGTTGCCGACCTCGACGTTCCAGCGCTCGTCCTGCTCGGCAGAGGTGAGCCACTTCGTGAACTCGTATGCCCAGTACTCGCGGTTCTTGTCCTTGTGGTCGAACAGAGCCCAGATATCCGGACCTGACACCGTCGTGTGGTCACCGTCGGTGCCGGGGAGCACCGTGACGCCGTAGTCGGTTCCCGCGGTGTTGAGGTCGTAGAGCTGCCACGGCCCCGAGGTCATCATGGCGATGCGGTCGGTCGCGAACAGCTGGGCGAACTTGGTGTCGGTCTGATCGAGGTAGACGCTCTTATCGTCGACCGCCATGCCCTGGAGGAACGTGAGGGCGTCGACACCGGCGTCAGAGGCGAACGCAGCCGTCTTCTCGTCGTCGCTGAGAATCGACCCGCCGTTCTGCCAGAGGTGCGGCCAGAACTGCCAGGTCGTCTCCTCGGATCCGGAGACAGAGTAGGCGTAACCGTAGGTGTTCGTCGAGGCATCCGTCAGCTCGGCGGCCGCCTCGCGGAAGTCGTCCCAGCTCCACTCGTCAGTCGGATAGTCGACGCCGGCGGCATCGAACACGGTCTTGTTGTAGATGAGGGAGATGTTGTCGACGATCGCGGGGAAGCCGATCGTCTTCTCCCCCGTCGGCTGGACGGTCTTGCGGGCGGCGTCGGAGAACTCGTCCCACTTCACGTCGGGTTCGGCGACCTGTTCGGTGATGTCGAGGGTGCGGTTGGACCGCTCGATCTGGCTGGCCCAGGAACCGAATGCGTAGGAGATGTCGGGGTAGGAGCCTCCGGCGAAACCGGCGGACAGCTTCTGGAGCAGGTCCTCAGTCGACGACGCCCCGGGCGACAGGTCGATGGTCACATTCGGATTGTCCTTCTCGAACTCGTCTGCGAGCTTCTTCAGGATCTTCTGGGCGTCGTCGGTCTGTCCGCTCCACATCGTGATGGTGACGTCGGCGTCCTTGTCGAGCGTCGTGGCGCCCTGCTGGGTGCCGCTGCAGCCGGCCACCCCGACGAGAACGGCGACGGTTCCGATCACTGCGGAGACGCGACCGATTCTTCGGGCAGTACTGGTGTGGCGTCCGATCCTCATGGTGTCCTCTGTTTTCTGGTGCGGTGGGTGGTGGATGGGCAGGTCGGCTCAGGTGAGCACGATCGAGCGGGTCAGGTGCCGGGGCGCGTCTGGATTCAGGCCACGCGATTCGGCCACGGCAACGGCGAGCCGCTGGGCCTGGACGAGTTCGACGAGCGGGTCTGACACCGAGGTGACGACCGTGGCTCCTGTCGCTTCGATCTGCCTGACGAGTGCCGGGTCGGAGTCGCCGAAGATCCAGACGACGGATGCTTCGCTCGCGACGGCGAGTGGACCGTGACGGAAGTCGAGAGTCGGGTAGGACTCAGACCATGCCTGCGCTGCCTCGCGGATCTTGAGTGCGGCTTCCTGGGCGAGCCCGTGGACCCATCCGCTGCCGAGGTAGACGAAGTGGCTCTTGCGGTCGATGCTGACCGGGAGCGGTGCGCTCAGCACCGCGTCGGCCTGTTCGGGAATGCCGATGACGTCGTACCCGAGTGCCGCCCTGGCGAGGAGAAGGAACGTGGTGGGGAACCGGGTCTGGACGACCGATTCCTCGTCGGCGAAATCGAGGCCGAGGACGATGTCGGCCAGGCCGGCGACCGGGGAGTCCGAAACACCGGTGACCGCGATGCGGGTGACGCCGGCCGGAATCTCACGGAGTGCGTCGAGTACCTCTGTGGTGGTGCCGGACCTGGTCAGGGCGATCACCGCGTCGTAGTCCCGCCACGGCCGCGGCTCGGACGCGTATGCGGCATCCGTCCGTCCCCAGCCAGCCTGCTCGCGCAGCAGGGCGAAGGATTCCGCGACGTAGGCCGAGGTTCCGCAGCCAATGACGAGCACGTTCTCACCCCGGCGCCCGAGCGTCTCGCGCGCCTCGTCCACCCGGTCGAGCGCCTCACGCCAGATGGCGGGCTGACTGGAGATCTCGAGCTGGGTGATCGTCATGGGACTCCGATGGTCGAAGAAGCGGTCAATCGAGCGAGGAGGAACCTCAACCCGTCGTTGGGTTGTGTGACAGTCTCGGGCAGAAATGTTCATCTGACAAGAAAAATGCCTGAGTCAATCAATCGGAGTGATCGATTGTTACAGGAAGGTTTCGACGGTCACGCGAGGTGTCGCATCCGTCGCCTTGAATGCCGAAGGCGCGGCCGAGAATCCCGACCGCGCCTTCGACCAGAGACCCGGGCTACACCGGTGTCGACTCCTGCTCGAGAGTCCCGCCAAGCGCGACGGGCAGGTAGGCGGAGTGTGCGGCAGTGAGTTCGTCGCACAGCGCCCAGATCTGAGCGGGGGTGAGGGTGGAAGACGCATTGGGATCGAGAAGAACCGCCTGCCTGGCCAGTTCCGGTTCGCCTCGCCTCGCGGCCTCGACGGTCAGACCGGCCACGGAGAGGTAGGTGCGGTTGAGCGCGGCGCCCTGCTCGGCGATCGATCCGACGGCGATCGGATGCACGCCGTCGGCGTTCACGAGAGCAGGCACTTCGACGACGGCCCCTTCGGGCAGGTTGTCGATGAGACCGGTGTTGACCACGTTCGCGTGGATGACCCGCTCGGTTCCGGTGAGAATCGAGTGGATCACTTGCGGTGCGTACTCGGCCGCGCCCTCATCGAGTTCCAGGTCGGTACCGGCATCCAGCGCTTCGCGCGCCGCGTGGAACTCGGCGAGGTTGTCCTCGCTGATTCCGATGTACTGGAGAGGCTCGATCCGGAATCTCTCGATCTGGGCCGGGTCCCGCAGGAACCACGACAGGTACTCGGAGGAGTGCTCACTCGTCTCGGTCGGGTAGAAGCCGATCCGCCTGAAGATCTCGGCGCGCACACGGCGCTGCAGGTCGGGGTCGGAGTCGATCAGGGCGCGGAGCCGCGGGTAGAGGTCTTCGCCGTTGTGCGACCACTCATACAGCCAGGACTGGTGATTGACGCCTGCGGCGCGGTAGTGGGTCTCCTCGAGCGGAACGCCGACGAGATCGCACAGGTCGTTCACTGTCCAGTACACGCTGTGGCAGAGGCCGAGCGTCTTGATGTCGGGGGCGACGACGGACATCCACCACACGTTCATCGCCATGGGGTTGGTGTAGTTGAGGAACCACGCGTCAGGGCAGAGGTCTTGCATGTCGCGGGCGATCCCGCTCAGTACGGGGAACGTTCGCAGGGCACGGAAGACACCGCCGACGCCGGTCGTGTCGCCGATGGTCTGGAGCAGACCGTGGCTCGCGGGGATCTCGAGGTCGATCTTCGTGCCGGTGATGCCGCCCACCTGGATCATGTTCACGACGAAGTCGGCGCCGGCGAGTGCGGCCCGGCGATCCCCTGTCGCTTCGAGGTCGAGTTCCCGTCCGCGGCGTTCGGCGACCTGGCGGGCGGTCCCTTCGGCCACGGCCAATCGTTCGGCGTCGATGTCATGCAAGACGATGTTGAGCGTCGGCAGGTCGTCGAAACGGAGCAGGTCGTTGAGCAGCTGGCGGGTGAAGACGACGCTTCCCGCGCCGAGAAAGACGATTCGAGGCATGGGGAGAGTCTGAGGGTAGTGCGCGAACCGTGCAACCGATTGAGCGAATATTGGGTGAAGTGATCAGCTACACTGATCGCTTATCGTCGTTCGACCACGCTGGAGGATGCTGTGAACCTGCCATCGACGGGACACCCTCGGCTGCGGGCCGCTTCAGGAAAGCGGTCGGAGCGGATGCTCGCGATCCTGGACCTGGTCTCCGAGCGCGGCACGATCAGCCTGAGCGAGCTATCGGATTCCCTCGGCGTCTCCGCAGCCACCGCACGGCGTGATCTCGCTGAACTCGAGACGCAGCGTCTCCTGCTTCGCACGCATGGCGGGGCTGCGGTCATCGAGTCGCGCCCCGAACTGCCCGTCACCCTGCGCGACTCGAAGTTCCAGGACGCCAAGCGGGCCATTGCAGCACATGTCGCCGGGCTGATCCCGAACGGTGGAAGGCACGCGGTCGCCCTGTGCGGCGGCTCGACGACCTCGGCGGTCGCGCACGCGCTGTCCAACCACCGCGAACTCACGATCGTCACCAACTCGCTGACCATCGCCGGGCTGATCACCACGTATCCCCAGTTGAGCGTCGTGATGACCGGGGGTACCCTTCGGGCCGAGTCGCTCGAGCTCGTCGGGGTCATCGCCGAGCGCACCTTCAACGCGATGAACGTCGGAACGGCCATTCTCGGAGCCGACGGCATCTCGGCATCCGGAGGGGTGACGACCCACAACGAGACCGAGGCACGCACCAATAACGCGATGATCCACCACGCGCAGTACACGATCGTGGTGGCTGACGGTTCGAAGCTCGGACGGCTCGCCCTCGCCGAGGTCGCGCCGATCACTGCGGTGAATCTTCTCGTGACCGACAGTTCCGCGGACGCTGCGGCCGTCGACGCCATCCGTGCTGCCGGCGTCGAGGTGCACGTCCTCGACGTGTGAGGCCGGGCCGCCGCTGCTACGCTGCCCGCGAGTTGCCACAAAATGTCGTCCAAGGTGCCCACGAGCAGCACATTTTGGCAACTCGTCCGCGGCGCGAGCAGGTCGTGGCGACTCGCGCTCAGGATGCCACCTGACGCACAAGCGCACGCAGGGCACCGGCGGCGAACCGCTCGCCGATGAGTCGCTGCACGTCAGGCCCGGGGTGCAAATTGTCCGGCAGGGGCATCAGCGCGGCATCGGCCGGGCCGTACAGCGACAACCCGTCGAGGTAGTAAAGCGCGGGGTCGGTCACGGCTCGGGCAGTGACGATCGCCGCGAGCTCCGCCCGGATCACCTGGAGCGACAACTTGCCTGCGGCAACGTCGTCGCGGGTTCCTCCCGCGATGCTCCACTCGTACGACCGGGTCGGATCCTGCACCGTGGGCCCCGCACTCTCTTCGACCGGCTCGCAGAAGATCGGTGAGATGACGAGCATAGGCACAGACGGATGCCCGTCGCGGATCGTGTCGAGGAAGCCATGCACCGCGGTCCGGAACGCCCGCAGCCGCATCACATCACCATTGACGATGTTGATGCCGATCTTGAGGCTGATCAGGTCGGCAGGCGCATCGCGCATGGTGCGCGCGGTCAGCTGGTCGAGCATCGCACTGCCCGAGAACGCGAGACTCGTCAGCTCGACGCCGCCCGCCCGGGCAGCGACGACCGGCCAGGTCCCCAGCGTCGTGTCGGCCCGGTAGCCATGGCTGATCGAGCTTCCGTGATGCAGCCAGCGCAGGCCTGCCGCCGGTGCAGGCGGCAGGATCTCGGCATCCGTCCGCAACGCGTGCAGCTCAACGGCGTCGGTGTACGGCAGCCAGAGTTCGAACTCCTTCTCGCCGCCGGCCAGCCCGTCGAACCGCACCACCGTTCGCGGACCAGGCACCACCCGCGCGACAGGCTCCTCGAACGAGAAGACGTACCGGCTCCCGGCCACCGCCTCCCGAGCCTGCACGACGACGCCATCGGCGACGAGCTCGTACGTGTTCGACGGCAAGGGCGAGCTGTCGTCCGGCACCATCTTCGTCGCCGTGACCTCGAGTTCGAGAACGGATGCCGCGCTGCGGAATGCGAGCCTGATCCCCGCACTCTCGGCCGAGGTCTGCCGCATGAAGTCGTCGGGCACCTGGCTGCGCGCCACACGTCCCAACCGCTGCGGAAGGCATCCGTCGGCGGTGCGCTCCACTGCGATGGCGCCCCGGATCTCCACCGGGCCGCCACCGTCAAGTGGAACGGTGATCACGCGCCTGTGTCGACCGCGGCAGTGTCGACGACCGTGCCGTCAGCGCGCACGTCGACGAGCCGACCGGGCAGCGCGAGGTTGCGGAGCACGGCGTCGGGATCGAGAGCAGCGACGCAACCCTGAGCGGTGACAGCACCGTCGATCGCCGGGTTCACACCGAACAGCGACTCGATGACGAGCGCCACCCACGCTCCGGACGACGAGCACGACCAGTCGGTGATGTACGGCAGCTGCGGCGGCGCCTTGCGGGCACCACCGTTGATGAGCGGCTGGGCCTCCTCGACGAAGTGTGCCTGGCCGGTGGGCCCCTGGTTGGTCGACCTGGCGAGCCCTTCCAGCCAGTCGAGCGCCACGCCTGGCGCACCGAGCGCGACCAGCGAGCGGGCGGCATCCGCCGGCCATGCCGGGTAAGCGCCGTTCCACTGGTGGTCAGGGCGCACGCTGTAGCTGGCGTCCGGGTCCCACGGCGAGAGGGCGCGCATCCATGACGGCGTCTGCAGCTCACGGGTGAAGAACGCGACCATCTCCTGCCGCGTCTCGACGGGCAGATCTGCGGCGATCGTCGTGCCGACGACGTTGAAGTCGTAGCAGTGCCGAACCGGCAGGCGGGTGCCGTCCGGCTGCCCTGCCGCGAAGTGTCCGGTGCCGGGGAGGTACAGGTCGAGCACCGAACCGAGGAGTGCGTCGGCCTTGGCGCGCAGCACGGCGGCGCCGCTGTCGTCGCCACGGGAAGCCGCGATGTCCGCCGCTGTGCGCATGTTCCAGACGTTCGCGGCATTGAGGCTCGCCACCTCGTGAGTGTACGAGCTCACGCACTCGAGCAGGTTGTCGATCTCGCCGTAGTCGGCCAGGTCGGATGCCTGGCGCAGGTCCTCCCACGCGGTCGACCACGAGCGGAGGTGCTCGGCCACGCTGCCGCCGACGGCCTCCGCCGGCGTCTCGTCGAGGAACGCGGCATCGCCGGTGAAGCGCACGTAGTCGTTCACGAGGCGGGTCATCGCGTAGTCATTGACCGAGTACCAGCGACCGACAGGACCGCCGGTGAGCGACGAGGTGCCGAAATGCGAATGGATGTCACTGGCGATCCAGTGGTTCAGCTGCTTCTTCATCGGGGCCGGGTCGAGCAGCGCGTGGCTGATCGAGCTCAGGCTGAAGTCCCAGATGAACGTCGTCGTGGCCCAGTAGTTCGGCATCAGCGTGTCGTAGCTGCGGCCGAGGACGTTGCCGGCGAACTCACGCCGGAACCAGATCACGCCGAGCGCGCCCCACCAGTACAGCTTGCGCAGGGCGTCGTTCGACGTCTCGAGCAGCGGAAGGTGCCCGGAGAACTCGCTGTTCCCCGGAGTGAACGCCGCCTCCAGCTGGCGGTTCCAGAAGGTCTCCGACGATGCCACGGCCTCCGGAACATCCGCCAGCACACGCTCGAAGGTGTCGACGGCTGCGTTCCTCGACCTGGCGACGGCGTTGACGTAGCCGAACCGGCGGGTCTGGCCCGCCGGGATCTCGAGCACGACGGCGATCTCGCCACCGCGACCAGCCCCGCCGATGCCCGGCTCGAACTCCTCGGCCGCTGCAGGCGCGACACCGCTCAGACGCACGTCAGCGTGGATGTCCACACCCTGGATGCTCCACGCCGACTCCGCATCGTCGGTGAACTGCAGCCGGTCTTCGCCCGTCGAGACGGTGTTCTGCGCCGCGGGCGATTCCGCGTCGAGCCACGAAGACCCGGTGCGCGTCACCCGCGCGTTGAGGGCGAGGGTCAGCGGCACTGTGCGCGCCGATGCCGAGGTGTTCGTCACGCGCACATCGATGGCGACAGCGGTCTCGCCGGGCACGCAGACCGTCACGGTCTCGATGAACAGCTCGTTCACCGTCGCCGAGCGCACCACACGGTCCGGCTGCCATTCATGTGTGACAGGGATCCCGTACGACTCGAACACGCGGCCGTCGACGAACAGCACGGCCGTGGCCGCCTGGCCCTGCGACACCGGAGGGAACGTGACGGCGGTGATCGCGGTGAGGTCGTGGTCGACCCGCACCGTTCCGAGGAAGTTGGTGAGCCCAGGCGGGGCCATCATGTCCTCGTAGTGGTGCGTGACGGCATCCGCGGCGAGATCGTCGACGGTGGGGATCAGCGGGGAAGTCATAGGGCTCCGAGGCTAGTACTGCCCGAGCGCGAGGCCGCGGGCGAAAAATTTCTGGGTGAACAGGAACAGGATCACTGTCGGCAGCGACACGAGCACACCTGCGGCGAGCACCGTAGACAGCTGGGCGCCGCCGTAGGTGCTCTGCATTCCGCTGAGTGTCGTGACGATCGGCCGGACACTGTCCGACTGGCTCAGGGTGAGGCCGAGCAGCAGGTCGTTCCAGATGAAGGTGGCCTGCAGTATGAAGATCGCCACCAGTGCGCTGGATGCCATCGGCAGATAGATCCGGGTGAAGATGCGCCAGGTGGTGGCTCCGTCGAGCACGGCGGCCTCGAACGTCGAATGCGCGATGCCGGTGAAGAAGTTGCGCATGACGAACGCCGAGAACGGAATGCTGATCGCCGTGTAGACGATGATCATGCCGAGCTGGGTGTCGAAGAGGCCGATGCGGGAGTATCCGTCGAACAGCGGCAGCAGGACCATCTGCAGCGGGAACACCGTTCCGCCGAAGATCACCACGAACCAGAGGAACCCGTGCTTGAGCCGGAGGGCGACGATCGCGTAACCGGCGGCTGCACCGACGAGCACGGCGATGATCGGCGAGATGAGGCTGTAGATGACCGTGCTCACGACACTGTCGGCGAGGCCTGAGAGTTGCAGCGCCTCGGCCATGTTGGCGAAGAGCGAGAAGTCCGTCGGGATCCACGCCTCCTTCGACGTGTACGTGAGCGGCGACTTCGCCGCGTTGATGATGAGCAGGTAGACGGGCAGCAGCCAGATCACGCCGAAGAAGACGAGGACGGCGGTTTTGAGGAATCGGATCATGTCGGCATCCCTACATTTCGTGTTTCTTCGAGAGCTGCTCACGCAGGTACAGGATGGATGCCACGAGGGTGACGACGGTGAGGAAGACGGCGATGGCCGAACCCAGTCCGTATTCGCTGTTCACGAACGTCTCCTTGTACATCGTCAGGGCGAGCGTCTCGGACGACCGGCCTGGCCCGCCCTTGGTCATGCCCTGCACGATGTCGAAGGTCTTGAGGCTGGCGACGATCGACAACCCCACGACGACAGCGGTGAGCGGACGCAGCATCGGCCAGAGGATCTCGCCGAACAGCCGCACACCGGTCGCGCCGTCCACGCGGGCCGCTTCGAGCGGCTCCTTGGGGATCGACTGCAGACCGATGGTGAACAGCAGTGCGTTCACGCCGACACCCTGCCACGACGACGCGACGATCATGACGAGCGTGTTGAGCGGCGAGTCGACGAGCCAGCGCGGTGTCTCGACCATGCCGAACACGCCGAGCGCCTGGTCGAGTGCACCGTTCGACTGGAGGATGAACGACCAGATGAGGCCGACGCCGATTCCGGAGATGGCGTACGGGATGAGGAACGGCAGGCGCAGCCACACCCCACCCGGAAGGTTCCAGGTGAGGAGGGCCAGGGCGAGACCGAGGCCGACCGGCACGATGAGCGTGCCGATCACCCAGAGGAGAGTGTTCCCCAACGACCCGAGAAAGTCCGGGTCCTCGAACATCTCGACGTAGTTGGCGAAGCCGACCAGGTCGGGGTCACCGAGCCCGTTGTATTCGGTGAAGCTGAGGAACGTGGTCCAGATCAGCGGAAGATACAGGAGCACCGCGACCATGATCACGCCCGGGGCCATGAAGCCCCGGGCTGACCACTGGTACGGCGTTTTCGACTTCGCCACCGGCGACTATTCCTGCTCTGCCCAGTACTTGTCCGCTTCGGCCTGGATCTTCTCCAGGAACGGCAGCGGGTCACCGGGGTTGGCGTTGAATGCGCCGAACTGCTCGAGGGCGACGGTCAGGATCGGCGTCGGGGTTGCCTCGAAGTAGCGCTCGAACAGCGAGTAGTCGCTGCCTGCGACTGTCTGGCCGAGCTCGGACAGGCTTTCGTTCTTCACTTCGGCCTTGGGGTTGAACGGCACGTCTCCGCGGGCGTCGCCCCATGCGGTCTGGGCGTCTGGTGACATCCACCATTCGGAGTAGGCGAGGCCGAGGTCCTTCTGCTTCGAGTTCTCAGCCGTGCACAGCGGGCCGGTCTCGACGGCGACCGGAGTCTTGTCGAGTTCGGCGTTCGTGGCCGGGATGACGAAGAAGTCGTAGTCGGTTCCTGCGGTCATGCCTGCGGCGTCGAGTGAACCGCCGAAGAAGCTGCCGAAGTTGATCATGGCGAAGTCGCCCTGCTTGAGGCCGACGGCGGGGTCGGTCGTGCTGCCGGCGTCGCTGAACCAGCCCGCCTCCTGCTGCTCGAGCCAGACGTTCATGATGTCGACGATCTCGGGGTCGGTGTACTTGACCTCGCCTGTGCTCAGGCCTTCGTACAGCTCAGGGTCCGTGCCGGCGACGAGCTGCTGGAACCACTGGAAGGTGAACAGCTGGCTGGTCTGGTAGTACGGCGTGACTCCGGCGGACTTCAGCGTCGCTGCGGCCGCGTCGAGGTCTTCCCACGTGGCCGGGACCTCGATGCCGTTGTCGTCGAAGATCGTCTTGTTGTAGTACATCACCCAGTAGGCGATGTTCATCGGGACGCAGTACTGCTTGTCGTCGTAGGTGTAGTACTTCTTCAGCTCTTCGGTCGCCCAGCCTTCTTCGATGGCCTTGTCCCAGATGTCCGTCGTCTCGGCCAGCAGGCCCTCGTCGACGAGTTCCTTCATCGCGTCGCCGGTGTGCCAGCTGAACAGGCCGGGGCTCTTCGCGGTGCGGAACGACTGCTTGATGAAGGCGTCGTACTGGTTCGCGTCCGAATATCCGGTGGTGTTGAGCGTGATGTCGACGTCGTCACCGCTCGCGGTGTTCAGCGTCTCGAAGTCGGGCTCCCATGCGGCCTTGTCGGTGTAGAAGTTGAGCTCGCCGGTGACTTCGCCGTCGTTCGTGTTGCCTCCGCCGGAGCATCCCGACAGGAACAGCGCGGTGATGGACAGCGCCGAGACGACGCCGATCCTGGTCTTTGTGGTCCTCATTTTCGAACTCCCTTGTCCTTGTGCTGTGTGTTACTCGGGTGAGGTGGTGAGAAGTGCGGTGTCGTTGTCCCTCGTGCCGCGCACGAAAGCCTTGACGGTGGCGAATGACTCACTCTTCGAGTCAGCCGTTCGCCGGATCAGGTACGGCCCGACGTTCGCGGGCACGATGAAGGTCTCGGCGTAGTGGATCCGGTACGGCGCGAACGCGCCGGTCGGACTCACGACCTCGACCTGGTCTCCCTCGACGAGGTTGAGGACGTTGACCGTCCCCTCCGTGTCGTGGGCAGCTTCGGTGTCGAACCAGTGGCGGCGCACCTCGATGAATTCGAGGGCGTGCAGGCCGGTCCGTTCTTCGGTGACCTCGTCGGTCTGGGAGAGGACTTCGACCTGGTCGAGCAGGTTCTCCTGAACCCATTCGGTGTCGCGGTCCCACTGGATGTTCCTGCCACCGTGTTCGAGGTGGACAGGACGCGGGATGCCGTCGAGTCCGAGGCGACCCCAGTCCCAGAGCTTGAAGGTGAAGATGAACGGGGTTGCCGAGATCTCGAGCACCATCGAGTCGGATCCGGAGCAGTGCACCGTTCCGGCCGGGATGGAGAAGTGGTCATGCTTCTTCGCCGGGATCATGTTGACGTACTTCTCGGCGTCGAACGGATGCTGTCCGTCTGTCGCCGCCCACAGGTCGTCGAGCATCTCCTGCGGGTCCGTGCCGGTCTTCGTGCCGAGGTAGACGACGGCGTCGTCGGAGGCATCGAGCAGGTAATAGCTCTCGTCCTGCGTGTAGTGCATGCCGAACTTGTCCTGGATGTAGTTCGTCAGCGGGTGCACCTGAAGCGACAGGTTTCCGCCGCCCATGGTGTCGAGCAGGTCGAACCGGATCGGGAACTCGGCGCCGAAGCGCGCGAAGGTCTTGTCGCCGAGGAGGGCACGCGGCTCGGCGAGCACGAGGTCCATGGCCGGGATCTCGACGACTTTGCCGTCGGCCTCGAGCAGGAGCGAGTTCTCCTCGGGCACGCAGTCGAAGCACCACGCGTAGTTGCGCGCGGACTCGTCGAGCGCCATCTTGTCCTTCATCCACTGCCCGCCCCAGACACCCGGGTCGAAGAACGGAACGACACGGAGCGGACCTGAGGTGGACTGGCGGAGCGCGGAACGGAACGCCGTGCCGGTGATCATGCCTGCGGCATCCGTCGCTGCTGTTCCCCCGATGGCGTTGCCGTCGAGCACGAAGTCGAGAGTGGCGAACAGTTCGAGCTTGTGCCGGTCGGCCACGCGCCATTCGACGAAGAAGCCGCGCTTGTACTTGCGCAGGTTGTCTTCGCCGGCGTTGTCGCAACGCCAGTTCGTGGCGCCTGCACGCTGCCGCTGCTGGAGTTCCCAGCGTGCCATGTCGACGAGGACGGTGGCGTCGGCATCCGGTGCGGCGAGAGCGGCACCCCAGCCGACGACAACAGTGGGGCTCTGCGTGGAACGGATGTCGTCGCCGACGGCCGCGAGGCGCTCGGCGTCGTAGAACACGTCGAGGGTGGCGTGGCTGATGACCCCGAACACCCGGTCGTCGGTGAGGTTGTGGGCGATGCGCTGGTCGATCTCGGCGATCGGGAGGGCAGCGGCGGTCTCGACGTCGATGATCCGGTAGTCGGGAAGCCCGGTGCGAAGCTGCTCGACGAGTTCGGGGAGGTCGACGCCGGGGTAGGTGTCGACGACGACGACGGGCGCTCTCGTTCCCGCTGACGCCGTCGCGCTCTCGTGCACGGCCTGCCAGGCGGCCGCGCCCGAGAGCACGGACTCCCCCGCGGCAAGCGGGATCGTCGGCTGCTTGACGTAACCGGACTGGTGGGTGTGGTGCGGAGGGGTCATCGTGCGTGCTCCTGGTCGGTGGCGTTCCTGGCGATGACCGAGAGGCCTCGCAGGACGGAAAGTTCGGGGTTCGCCGGGGTGACGATGTCTGGGCGGTGGGCCGAGGACCACAGGTGCTCGTTCACGTAGGCGGTGAGGGCGGGCAGAACGACGTCGCTGGAGCGCATCACTCCCCCGGAGATGATGACGACGTCGGGGTCGTATGCGTGGCAGAGCGACACGATCGTTGCGCCCCAGACCCGGAGGAAGCGGGCGAGAACGTCGGATGCCACGGCGTCGCCGGCCTGGGCGGCCTCGATGATCTCGCGGATGCCGATGGTCTCCGTCGCGGCAAGGCTGGAAGACGCGGCATCCGGGTGGGCGAGCACGGCGGCGCCTGCGGCCCACGTGCTGGCCAGCGATTCGGCGCACCCGATGTTGCCGCACGGGCACGCCGGAGCGTCGATGTCGACAGTGACGTGGCCGCCGAGGATGCCAGCGTGGTCGTGGGCGCCGCGCAGAAGGGATCCGTCGATGAGGGCGGCAGTGCCGATCCCGGTCCCGAGGGTGACGGCGACGGCATCCGTCGCTCCTGCGGCGACCCCGTAGGTGGTCTCGCCGAGCAGGGCCGCCCTGGCGTCGTTCTCGATGCCGGCGGGAACGCCGAAGGCCGTGCTGGCCCAGTCGCGCATGTCGCGGTCGCCGAGGTAGCCGTACTTGCCGTGAGCGGCGACCATTTGGCCGGTGCGCTGGTTGACGACTCCAGGGAGGGCGATGCCGATCGAGGAGATCGGTGCGCCTGCAGCGGCGACGAGTTCGCGGCCGATGCGTTCGGCCTCGGTCAGGTCTGCGGAGGTGCCGGAGACCCGGAATTCGCGGGACGCGAGGACCTCACCGTCGGAGAGAAGACCGGTTTTGACGGCGGTGCCGCCGAAGTCGAAACAGAGCTCGGTCATTCTTCCCTCCTCGTTGTGGGTGTCGGTACGGTTGGTAACGTTACCATGCAACAAACGGATCGCGCAACCGGCTTTCGCGGACCGTGGTTCTGCGGTTCTTTCGGGGTCAGTTACCCGCGACGGCGAGCGTGACCGGCATTTCGACCGTGCGCGCCGTGCCCGGATCGGCCGTGCCGCTGAGCCGGGCGAAGAGCATGGTGGCAGCCTCCCTGCCGAGTTGCCTGGCATCGTGTTCGAGCACGGCGACGGGCACGGGCATGAGCTCGGAGAGCTCGAAGTTGTCGAAGCTGACGAGGGTGGGCAGGTCAGCGGCGTCGGCGCCGGCACGCATCCGGCGGCCGATCTCCTTGAGGGCACCGATGGTATTCCGGTTGTTGGCACCGAAGACCGCCGTGGGAGGCTCCGGCAGGTCGAGCAGCCGCTCCATGGCCGCCCGCGCGGTGTCGACATCCTGTTGGCCACGCTGGATCAGTTCGGGGTCCGGGACGATCCCGCGTTCAGCCAGCGCCCGCTCGAAACCGGCGAACCGGCGTTGTCCGGTGAAGACGGACAGCACGTTTCCGAGGTAGCCGATGCGCTTGTGGCCGGCGTCGAGGAGCCAGCTGGTCCCCCGGTACGCCCCGCCGACGTCGTCGAGCAGGACGGTGTCGACGTCGAGTCCGTAGACGCGGCGCGAGGCCAGCACGATCGGCGTATCCCCCAGCCGTTCCGGCTGCAGGTGTTCGGATGCCCCGCCGGACGGGACAAGGACGAGACCCTCGACCTGGCGCCCGATGAAGTCGGCGATGAGCTGCTTCTCACGCCCGCCGTCCTCGTTCGTGTTGCCGAGGACGATCCGCTTGCCGTGCTGCGCAGCGACCTCTTCGATGCCCAGGGCGACATTGCTGTAGTACGGGTTGGCGAGGTTGGTGATGGCCACGCCGATCAGGCCGCTGGCCTGGCCGGGGCGCAGGCTCCTGGCATTCTCGTTCCGGAAGTAGCCGAGCGACTTCACCGCGTCGAGCACGCGTTCCTGCACGTCGGGCCGCACGTTGAGGCCACCGGCGAGTGTGCGGGAAACGGTCATCGGGCTGACGCCGGCCTGGAGGGCGACCTGCTTGATCGTGGGCTGGCGGGCAGGCTTGGCAGAACCGGTCACGATGTGCCTCCCTTTCTGCCCGATATCGCGGCGATCTCACGGTACTACCGCGGGGCATCCGGTCGTGACCCTAGGCAGACCCGGCTCTGAATGTTACTCTCGCCATTGGTAACGTTAACAGACACGGGCGAGCAGGGCTATCCCGCCGGCTCCATGCCCGGCCAACTCGATGGAGAGTGACCATTTCATGAGACGAACCACGACCCCCGCGCCCAGCCGGAGGGCTCGGGCAGCGACCATCGCCGCCGGCCTCGGGCTGCTGATCACGATGGTGACGGTCCCCGCGACCGCCGCAGGAGCATCCACGATCGCACCGGAGACCGGCAAGCACTGCACGCCGCGGATCTCGGCCAGCGTCGACACCGAGCTCACCGAGAAATTCGGGGAGTACGGCGACACGGCCGGCCGCTGGACCGGCGCCGACTCGGCATACAGCGTGAAGCTGCCGGGCGGAAAGATCGCCTGGATCTACTCCGACACGTTCCTCGGCACCGTGAACGCCGACCATTCGCGGCCGCTCGACTCGCCGTTCATCCACAACTCGATCATCGTCGACGACCACGGGACGCTGACCACATACACCGGTGGGACGGCGGATGCTCCTGAGTCCCTCGTCCACGTCGAGGGCGGGAACGAGGCGCAGAACTGGTACTGGTTCGGCGACGCTACCGTCGAGGGCGAGCACCTGCGGGTGATGCTGCTCGAGTTCGAGAAGACCGGGCCGGGCAACTTCGACTTCGCGTTCGCCGGCACGGCCATCGCCTCGTTCTCGCTGAGCGACATGTCGCTCGAGGGCGTCACGATCCTGCCGGACAGCCCGGTGCAGTGGGCATCCGCGATCTATGAGGACGGCACGTACACCTACGTCTACGGCGTCGAGGACCTGCAGTCGCAGAAGTTCGCGCACCTGGCACGCGTTCGCAGCGGCCAGCTGACGACGGGTGCATGGGAGTACCTGGGGGAGTCGGGCTGGGTCAGCGACCCGAACGGTTCGAAGCGCATCCTCGAAGGTGTCGCCAACGAGTTCAGCGTGACGAAGTTCCAGGGTCGGTACACGCTCGTCACCGGGGATGCCACGGAGATCCTCAGCTCGAAGATCGTGATGTACCGCAGTACGTCACTCACGGGTCCGTTCGAGGGCAAGACGGTGCTGTACTCCACGCCTGAGACCAACGGCAACGTGTTCACCTACAACGCGAAGGCGCACCCGGAGCTCGGCAACGGCCACACGCTGAACATCAGCTACAACGTCAACAGCTTCGACACGAACGACGTCTACACCGACGTCGACAACTACCGTCCGCGGTACGTCAACGTGTCGGCGAAGCTGCCGAACTGCTGATCTGAGCACGACTGCGAAGGCCCCTCGTTGCTGCTTCGGCAGTAGCGGGGGGCTTTTGCGTGCGATACGCGCCCTCGGCTCGAGTCGCCACAAACGGTCGCTCATTGCCTCCAGGGAGGACCGAATGCGGCAAATCGAGCATCCCGAACCGCCGAACGCGGGACTACTCGACGGCCTCGAACCAGGGCGTGTACGCCGCGACCTTCGTCGCATACGGGGTGGGCGCCAGCATCCGCTTGACCTGTTCGCGCACCGTGACGTTCGCGACACCGATGAGGGCGATCTTCTCCACGGGAACCTGTCCGGCGACGAGGACCTCTGCCTCGAGGATCGCCTCCGACTGCTCGTCGGCGCGCAGCTTGCGCAGCATCCGTTCGGCGCTGGCGGGGTTCGCCGCGAAGGGGGTGAGCGAACCGGCCGCGTCACCGTCTGCGACGACGACGTTCGACAGGGTGGATGCTTCGACGACGCTCGCGGCGCCGATCGTGGTGACGAGCACGACGAAGTCGTTGACGGCGAGAGCCGAGACGTCCTTCGACAGCCGGTAGTCGGGCTTGCCCGAACGGATGCTCCGCCACAGGCTCGCATCCGGCGAGAGGAAGAACGGAACGAACGAGGCGACCGGCGATTCCTGCTGACCGGCGACGAACACGGTCTTCCGTGCCTCGCGGTTGGCGGGGGAGGAGATGTCGACGACCGGGGTGGCGGCATCCGCCAGCAGGCTGCCGGTCTCGAGGATCCCCGGCAGGTTGCTGATGTGGGTCACGTGGTAGAGGCGGAGTTCGCCGGCGTTGAACGGTGGCAGCTTGGCGGCAGGGGCGGTGACCTTTGCGGTGCCTGGCGTGCGGGCAGGGGCACGGACGCGACCGACGCGCTTCGCGGGCTCTTTCGCCTCGATGACCGGGGCGGGCTTCGGGAAGCAGGTATCGCAGAATCCCTGCTCGAATCCATGCTTACATTCGTCGCTCACGGCAGAACCTCTCAGTGCGTGGCGTCTCCCCAGCTCCCGACTGCCGGAAGTGCCACCTCTCTACGTTACGTTCATTTGCTGCGAGTCGTTTACCGTCGGGCGATTTTGCTCCCGCTTCTACGGCGCCAGATCAGGAGATTTCGCGATTCGCAGGAGATTTCGCCGTATTCGGTCCTGATAACCGTGTGATCTCCTGAGCATCGTGCGAGCGCACCAGCCGAGGCAAGGAACCCGGAGGGCTGTCCCGAAGTTCGGAGATTTCTCTCCAAACCGCCGAATCGGGCTCGTTCATCTCCTCATCGACGCGAATCTCCGAAGTTACGTACAGAGGGCCTACAGGCTCCGCCCCGACTCCCACAGGTTGTCGGACGTGCCACTGATCAGCGTCGCGACCGACATGGCCTGGGCATCCGTGAACGAGGCGATGTAGTCGACGACCGCACGGCTCTTGCCGAGCCGGGTCAGGTCGGCTTCGCCCGTTCCGACGCCGGCGACCACGAGGTACTCGGGCGCGTTGTCGCGCAACTGCCGGTACTCCTCGGTCGCTGCCTCGACCGAGTCGAGCAGCCTGCGGGGCGCGCGGGCGGCATCCGCCGGGTCGTTCAGCCAGGAGTGGAAGCCGTCGGCCAGTGTCTCGATCACGCGCGCCTGACCGCGCTGGTACACGGCGAGGTCGGACCGGTCGAGCACGAACCGGGTGTGCACGAACTTCAGCACGATCACGTCGTGCCAGGCCTGGCGGCTCAGCCGCACATGTCCGCTGCGGATGTTGGGATCGCGTTCGACCCGGATGCTCCCCTTGAGCCGGTCGATCCACCTCCGCGTGAAGGCGGCGACGGCACGATCGGCATCCAGTCCGCCGTCGTAGGGGATGGTGAGCAGGCCCTCGACGAGATCCGTGGTGACGCGTTCGACCGAGTTGCGGAAGGCATCCGGGTCGGCGATCCAGGCATCCTTCTCCTGCACCTTGCGCCACGCCGCCTCGAGCGAGTGGCCCGGGCGACGGAAGGCCAGCTCGGTGTCGTCGAGCTCTGCCAGCTTGGTCTGCGCGGCCAGCCAGCCGTTCAGTTCTGAGGACACGGCCGTGTACTGCAGCACCCCCGCGCGATAGAAGTCGTCGAGGTCGTGCACGGAGTACGCGATGTCGTCGGCGATATCCATCACCGAGCATTCGAGCGTCTGCTGGTGCGTGCCGATCGCAGGGAACACCGAGAGCACGTCAGCCATCTCGAGCGCATCGATCGAGTATGCCGAGAACTTCAGGGCTCCGGATGTCACGTCGGTCCCGACTCCGCGGGGCAGCTGCTCGGCCGGCCGGGGCGGCATCGCGCGCCACTCGTTGCGCGTCCACGGGTACTTCAGCACTGCGGCGCGGACGGCCTTGGTGAGGTTGAGGCCGCGCGGGGTGGCGTCGCAGCTGTCGAGCGCGGTGAGGATGCGGAAGGTCTGGGCGTTGCCCTCGAAACCGTCGGGCAGGCCGAGGCGTTCGCGGGCCACGCGGTCGAGCACCTGTTCACCGAGGTGGCCGAACGGCGGGTGGCCGAGGTCGTGGGCAGCTGCGGCCGCCTGCACGACGACGGGGTCGCATCCGCCGAGGTCGTCGACGATGCTGCGCACGTTGTCTGAGGCGTCGCGGAAGCCGACCGCGATCGAACGGGCGACCGCCGACACCTTCAGCGAATGCGTGAGCCGGTTGTGTACGATCGTGCCGGAGCCGGCCTGCGGGATCACCTGGGTGACCGCGGAGAGCCGCGTGAAGTAGGGCGAGAACCGGATGCGCTCGACGTCGACGCGGAACTCGTCCTCATCGTCGGTGTGCGGTTCGGGGAGGTTGCGGTCGCGTCCGCCCTCGGTGTGGGACTTCGGGTAGCTCAGCATGGTGTCGCCAGCCTACCGAGGCCCCGCGCGCTGGTGCGCCCCCACCTACTCACGCGTTCCGGACGAACTCACCAGGTACACCAGGTGAGCAGGTCCGGAACGGGTGAGTGAGTGCGCAAATCGCGGGGGTGCGACCTTACGCGGAGTGCCGCGGGTAGTCGGTGTACCCCTCGGCGCCCGCCGCGTAGAACGTCGCCGCGTTCGGCTCATTCAGCGGGTGTTCGTTCTGCCAGCGCTCGACGAGGTCGGGGTTCGCGAGGGCCAGGCGGCCGACCGCGACGGCATCCGCGTGGGAGTCGTCGATGAGGCCGACGGCCTCGTCGCGCGTGGTGATGGAGCTGAACCCGCTGTTCGTGATGAGCGCCCCGCCGAAGCGGCTGCGCAGGTTCTGCACGAGCTCGCCGGTCGGTTCGTGGTGCAGCACGCTGAGGTACGACAGTCCGAGCGGCGCGAGTGCGTCGACGAGGATGCCGTAGGTGGCGGCGACGTCCGTGGCATCCGTTTCGAGAACGTCCTGGATGTTGTGCGACGGCGACAGGCGGATGCCGACGCGTCCGGCTCCGATTTCGGCAGCGATCGCTTCGGTCACCTCGATGACGAAGCGGGCTCGATTCTCGGGGGATCCGCCGTACTGGTCGTCGCGCTGGTTGGAGGCGGGGGAGAGGAACTGGTGCAGCAGGTAGCCGTTGGCCGAGTGGACCTCGACACCGTCGAGTCCGGCGTCGATGGCGTTGCGGGCAGCGGCAACGAACTCGTCGCGGATGGTGGCGAGCTCGTCGATGGTCAGCGCGTGCGGTACCGGGAACGGCAGCTTGCCTTCCGGCGTGTGCACGTCGCCCTGGATGGCGATGGCCGACGGGGCGACGATGCGCTCGGTGCCGGTGATCGCGGTGTGCGAGACGCGGCCGCCGTTCATGATCTGCATGACGATGCGCCCACCGTCGACGTGGACGGCATCGGCGACGCGGCGCCATCCTTCGGTCTGCTCGGCGGTGACGATGCCGGGCTGGCCGGGGTACGACCGGGATTCAGCGCTCGGGTACGTGCCCTCGGTGATGATCAGGCCCAGGCCTGCTCGCTGTGCGTAGTGCTCGACGACGAGATCGCCCGGAACGCCCTCAGCGCTTGAGCGCATGCGGGTGAGCGGGGCCATGACGACGCGGTTCGGCAGGTGGAGATCTCCGAGGGTGACGGGCGAGAACAAATCCATGTGGCGGATGCCTTTCTGTGGCGGATGCCGCCGGACGGCGACCCCCGGGGGAACGCGCGTTCGCATCGCGCTATTCCGCACCCGCTGCTCGCGAGATCGCAATTGAGCACCCAAAACGGGCCCGTGATCGGGTTTTGGGTGCTCAACTGCCATCTCGCGGAATCCGCCCCGAACCTCTGGACATCACGGTGCGCCGAGTGCTTGGCTGTGTGGACGTGCTCGAGTGAGGAGTTCCGATGGCATTGATCACCAGAGGCTTCCGCGGCCGCCCTCGTTCCGAGGATGATCGCATCCCGCCCGGCCAGACACAGGTGCAGGACTGGCCGGTGCTCAGCGCCGGGGCGACGCCGCACATCTCGACCGACGAATTCCGCTTCACGGTGCGGGCCGAAGACGGCACCGACTACACCTGGGACTGGGACGAGTTGCACGCGCTGGGCGTCGAGGAATTCACCATCGACATCCACTGCGTCACCCACTGGTCGAAGCTGGGGATGCGCTGGCGTGGGGTGCCGCTGGATGCCATCTTCGCCGAGGTGGACACCCGCCAGAACTTCACGATGGCCCACTCCTACGGCGGATACACGACGAACGTGCCCCTGCGCGACATGCTCGACGGAAAGGCATGGATCGCCTTCGAAGCCGACGGCGCCCCGCTCACCCCTGAGCACGGCGGTCCGGCCCGGTTGCTCGTGCCGCATCTCTACTTCTGGAAGTCCGCCAAGTGGATCCGCGGCCTCACGATGATGCCGACAGACGACGCAGGGTTCTGGGAGGAGCGCGGGTACCATCTGCGTGGCGACCCATGGCTCGAGGAACGCTATTCATGACGTTCGCGGCGACGTGGCACATCGGAACGGTGGTCACGGCGGAGCAGCTCACGCCGAACGCCCGGCTCATCACACTCGACGTTCCGACCTGGCCGGGGAACGACGGTGGGCAACACATAGACATCAGGCTCACTGCCGAGGACGGCTACCAGGCCAGCCGGTCGTACTCCCTGGCCTCGGCGGGAGCAGGAACCCGGATCGAACTCGCCGTCGATCGAGTGGTCGACGGCGAAGTCTCGCCCTTTCTTGTCGATGACCTCCGCGCCGGTGACCAGCTCGAGATCCAGGGTCCGCTCGGCGGATGGTTCGTGTGGAAACCCGGCCCCGATCCGCGACCGGTCCAGTTGATCGCCGGGGGCTCTGGCGTCGTTCCGTTCATCGGGATGCTCCGCGCTCACGCCGCCGCCGCGAGCGCCACTCCCATGCACCTGCTTTATGGCCTGAGGTCACCTGACGATCTCTTCTTCAGGGACGAGCTGCAACGCATCCCGTCGGAGAATCCGTCGGCGGTCGTTCAGCTGGCCTTCTCACGTCGGACCCCCGACGACTGGCCGGGCCCTCCGGGCCGCATCTCACTCAAGCTGCTCGCCGAGCGGACGCTCCGGCCTGCGGAACGGCCCCGGCTCTTCGTCTGCGGGTCGACCGGTTTCGTCGAGACGGTGCTCACCTGGCTGATCGAACTCGGTCACCCGGCCAAAGACATCCACGCCGAGCGTTTTGGAGGAATCTGATGGTGGCTTCCGATCATCTTGACGGCAACGTCATCGCCGGGCTGCTCGCCGAAGTCCTCGCTGTCGAACCGACCACGACGATCGCCGTCTGTAATTCGTGTGGCGATGAGGCGGTGCTCGCACAGAGCACGGTCGTCATCAACAAGCCCGACACCACGGTGAGGTGCTCCCACTGCGACGACGTCCTGTTCGTCATCGTCGCCACCGAGACCGAGCAGACGCTCATTTTCAGCGGCCTCCGACTGCTCAGGATGCCCCGGCCCGCGTCGTGACGGCGTTTCGGGAGGACATTCAGGGGGTCGATCGTCCATAGGTGGACAGACTCCCGGATTTTCCTCCGGAAACCACGACACATCCATACTGAGAGATATGAAACACCCCCTGGACAACCCCGCGCCGCCGTCGCCGAGCCTCGTGCCCGAACTGCTCATCACTGATCTCGCGACGAGTCTCGAATTCTGGGTGGACCTCTGTGGATTCGAGGTGCTCTACGGCCGGGCCGACGAGGGTTTCGCCTATCTGCACCTGGGATCGGCGCACGTCATGCTCGACCAGATTGCGGTCGGTCGGGACTGGGTCACAGACACCCTGGAGCATCCCCTCGGCCGGGGAGTGAACTTCGAGATCACGGTCCCGGCCATCGACCCGCTCCTGGGGCGCCTCGCAGCATCCGGCATTCCGCTCTTCATGGATCCGGAGACCAAGTGGTACGACAGGGGTGACTCGGAGATCGGCGTGAGGCAGTTCCTCGTGCAGGATCCGGACGGCTACCTGCTCCGCTTCAGCACGTCGCTCGGCGAGCGCGCGAAGTAGGGCGTTCTGGGTGGCGAACTACAGCACCTCGATCTTGCGCACCTCGAAGAATGGGACAGTCACGGTTTCCGCCGCTTCAGTTTCGTAGCTGTAGCTTCCAGAGTTCCCAACCCACATCTTCACCGTGTCGCCTTCGACGACCGCATCCAGCACGGGGCAGTTGTACGTGGCGTCGCCACCGAAGACCATCACGTCTGTCGGGTAGTCCCACACGGTTGCCATAACAGTCGGGGCGGTGGCGGCGAGGAACGAACACGGACCGCTCGCGTCATCGAACTGCCAGATGTTGCCGTAGACGATGAAGTTCTGTCCGTAGGCCGCGTCGGGGTCCTCGACCAGGACTGCGTAGTCCTCCGCAGAGATCTCCGTGTAGGTGCTTGGATCCTCCACAACCGACGGCTGTGCCGCGTCGACGACCTCCTCGTCCTGGGCGATGTCGTCTTCGACAGGAACCTGGGCAGGAGCATTGTCTTCGGCGACGGCCGCGGCGACGCTGGTCGCGGCCGCGAGACCCGCGGTGAAGCCGCTGATACTTCCGGTGATGGTCCCCAGCACGATCACGATCGCTGTGACGATCCAGGCGACCTTCTTGTTCTGGTCGTACCCGACGAGCGGGCGCCCACGCTTGTCTCGCGTTGCGCCGACGAGCACCAGGATCAGGTCGATGAGAACCCAAAGCCCCAGTCCGCCGAGGGTAAAGAGCTTGAGCAGACCCGTTCCCACCTTGCCCAGGTAGAAGCGGTCGACGCCCCAGACGCCCAGAAGCCAGGCCAGGAGCCAGGTGGCGATGAATGACTTGCCTTCTCCGACGGGAGCAACCGGCGTGTAGCCGCGCTGCGGCTGACCGTATTCAGACGAAGCGTGCTGATAGGGCTCCGGCGCCGGCGAAACGCCGTTGGGGTCGGTCATGAAACTCCAGAATGTGGTGCTGTGAAAGGAGTCGGCCGACGTCAGTCGCACCACCCCCCACGAGCCGGTGCGGCGCGTCCTTCGCACTCTAGGGCCAGCGCCTCACGCGGCGGCGGCCTCACCCCCGGAATTCCGCGGTTTGTCACCATGATTGGGTGCAAATCCGCTACCGCGCCGCACGCCGATCAAGCAGAACGCCAACCGGACCCGACAACAGCAGGAGAAGCAACGCCCAGTAATCCACGCCGGCACGAACGTCCCGAGCACGAAGGCCAGCGACAGAGTACTTTCTGCGCACGCCGACGAGAAAGGGGGCGTCTACTCACCTGTTCCGGTCGTACTCACCTGGTGCAACACGTGAGTACGACCGCAACGAGTGAGTACGTGTACGGGCTCCGCTACTCGACCAACGCCGGCGCCGGCACCGCGAACGCCCCTCGGTAACGTGCGGCCGGGTGACGCTCGTTGAGACGAGGCTCCCCGAACAGCTTCTGCCGCAGCGGACCCTCGGAGTACTCCGACTGCGCGAGCCCACGTTCACGCAGCACCGGCAGCACCTTGTCGGCGAACTCCTCGAACGACCCCGGGATCACCCAGTTGATGACGTTGATACCGTCGACGCCTGCCGCCTGCCAGACCTCGATCTGGTCAGCAATCTGTGACGGCGTCCCGACCAGCCGCGTGTTTCGCGCCTGCAGTATCCCGAGGTCACCGACCACCGGTTCCCGGTCGGTGATGTAACGCGACGTCCACTCGAGGAAGCCCCGGGCTCCGTTCGTGTCGACATCCTTGAGCGGGGTCGACGGGTCGTACACGCGACCGTTCTTGTCGACGACGGCCATGTGCGCGAGGTAGCCGTCGACGCTCACGTACTTCTCGTACTCGACCGCCTTCGCCTGCGCTTCTTCCTCAGTGTCTCCGATCACGAAGCTGAGACCCTGGAAGAATTTGATGTCGTCGGCGTTGCGTCCGTGCGAGACGGCGAGCGCGCGCGTCTCGGCGATCTGCTCGGCGGCAACGGCAGGGCTCGGCGCGATGATGAACACGGCCTCCGCGTTGCGGGCCGCGAACCCGCGACCGGATGCCGACGATCCGGCCTGGTAGAGAACCGGCGTCCGCTGCGGCGACGGGGAGGGAAGGTGAGGCCCTTCGACGCTGTACCGCTTGCCCTGGTGGTAGATCTTGTGGATCTTCGACGGGTCCGAGAACGACGACCCTTCCTTGTCCTTCAGCAGAGCGCCTTCATCCCACGAGCCCTCCCACAGCTTGTAGGTCACGTCGACGTACTCTTCCGCCCACTCGTAGCGTTCGTTGTGGTCGGTGAGCTGGGTCTGCCCGAAGTTGCGTGCCCCGTTGTTCTGCATCCCGGTCACCACGTTCCAGGCGATCCGCCCGTTCGAGATGTGGTCGAGCGTCGACACCTGCCGCGCGAACTGGAACGGGTGGCTCTGCACCACGTTCGACGTCAGCGCGAGTCCGATGTGCTCGGTGTTGACGGCGAGCGCGCTGAGCAGCACGGTCGGGTCGTTGCTGGGGATCTGCAGTCCTTCATGCACGTAGACGTCGAAGTCGGCATCCGAATCCCCGTACAGTCCGGTGACGTCGGCGAAGAACATCGCATCGAACTTCGCGGCCTCGAGCAGCTTGGCCAGGTGGATCCAGGTGTGAACATCGTTGAACTCGGTCTGGCGCGCATCCGGCCGGCGCCACTGGCCGTGGTGGATGTGCGATCCGGTGTTCATCACGAACGCGTTGAAATGAAGGGGCTTGGGCACGAGACTCTCCTGAATCTGAGGGTGTTATTAGTCGAGGGTCGGCAGCGAAGCGACGAGCTGCTGCGTGTACGGATGCTGCGGGCGGTTGAAGACGTCGTCTGCGGTTCCGCGTTCCACAACGGCCCCGTCCTTCATGACGAGGACCTTGTCGCTGATGTGGCTGATCACGCCCAGGTCGTGTGAGATGAACAGGTAGCTGAGGCCGATCTGCTTCTGCAGTTCGACGAGCAGGTCGAGGATCTGCGCCTGGATGGAGACATCCAGCGCCGAGACGGCCTCGTCGAGAACGATCACCGACGGTGAAGGGGCCAGGGCACGCGCGATCGCGACCCTCTGGCGCTGCCCGCCGGAGAGCTGCAGCGGGAAGCGCGGAAGGATGTCATCCGTCAACCCCACCTGCCGGATCAGTTCGTGGACGCGCGCCTTCTTCTCGGCCGTGGTGCGGGGCTCTTCGTCTGTGACGGCGTCGAGGAGGATGCGCTCGGTGTTCCAGCGCGGGTCGAACGAGCTCAGCGGGTCCTGGTAGACCACCGAGATCCGTTTGCGCAGCTTGCGCCGCTGGGTCTCCTTGATCGACGTCCACTCCCGGCCGAGGAGGGTGACGGATCCCTCGTCCGCCTCGGTCAGCGCCAGGGCGATCCTGGCGGTCGTGCTCTTCCCTGAGCCTGATTCGCCCACGATCCCGAGGGTCGTTCCCGGCTCCAGCTCGAACGACACGTCGTGAACGGCCGTCGACAGGCTGCCGTCCGGCGACCGGAACCGCTTGACGAGATTCCTCGCCTCGAGCACCGGGCCGGCGTAGTCGGCGAACTCCTCAGCGAAAACGGCAGGATGTGCTGTCGCGACGATGTCGAGCTCCGGACCGAGCCGACGGCCACGGGTGTGCTCGCCTGGCACGGCACCGATGAGGCTCTTCGTGTACTCGTGCTGCGGGTCGGTGAGCACCTGCTGAGCCGCCCCGCTTTCGACGACAACGCCGCCCTTCATCACGAGGATGTGATCGGCGAGGTGCGAGACCACCGACAGGTCGTGACTGATGAGGATGATCGAGACGCCCCGCTGTTTCGTGTCGGCGAGGAGCGACAGAACCTGAGCCTGCACGGTCACGTCGAGAGCCGTCGTGGGCTCGTCGGCGATGATGATCTCAGGGTCGAGGGCGAGAGCGGATGCGATGAGCGCACGCTGGCGAAGTCCACCGGAGAGTTCGTCCGGCCGTTGCCGTGCGCGCTGCGCTGGAAGGGGAACGCCGACGGAGTCGAGCAGTTCGACCACCTTGCGTTTACGGCTGGACCGGTCGCCCCAGCCGTGCAGCTTGAGCGCCTCCTCGATCTCCTTGCCGACCGGGCGGAGCGGGTCGAGCGAGACGAGGGCATCCTGCAGGATGAAGCCGATGCGGCGCCCGCGGATCTGACGCCAGCGCTTCGACGCGACGGTGGTGAGGTCTTCGTCGTCGAGAGTGAGCGCGGTCGAGTCGACCGTGGAGTTGCGGCCGGTGAGGCCCACGATCGTGCGGGCGGTGACGCTCTTGCCCGACCCGGATTCACCGACGATCGCGATGCACTGCCCGCTGTACAGGTCGAAGGAGACATCCTTCACGACCTTGTGGAACTGACCGCCGCGGGTGAATCCGACGTTGAGGTTGTGGACGGACAGGCGCGGCTGTTCCGTCGCGGGGATGCCGGCGGCATCCGTTCGCTGTGATGGGAGCAGGTCGGTCATTTCTCACCCTTCTCGAGGGAGGCCTGAATGTGCTTGCCGAGTGTGGTCGCCGCGATCGCGAGGGCGACGATGACGAGGCCGGGGATGACCGTGAGCCACGGGGCCGAGGTGATGTACTGGCGGCCGGCGTCGAGCAGGGCGCCCCACTCCGGCGATGGCGGCGCGACGCCGAGGCCGAGGAACGCGAGGCTCGACGCCCAGACGATGGACTGGCCGACCGAGAGGGCGATGATCGCCACGAGGGGGCGGATGGCGTTCGGGATGATGTGGTGGCGGAGGATGCGTCCGCGGCTGTGGCCGAGCGCTGTCGCGGCCTCGACGTAGCCGGACGTCTTCGCGGAGAGGATCTGGCCGCGGATCATCCGGGCGTAGCCGGGTGACGTTCCGACGCCGACGGCGAAGACCTGCGAGAACGCGGACGGTCCGATCACCGCGACGAGCAGCAGCGCGAGCAGGAGGGTCGGGAAGGCGAACAGCACTTCGATGACCCGGTTCACCGTGCCGGCGAGGTACTTGCCGGAGAGGGCGGCGATCGAGCCGAGGATCAGGGCGATGGTGAGGCTGACCGCCGTCGCCCCGATTCCGATGAGGAGGGATTCGCGGGTGCCCCAGATGACACGGCTGTAGAGGTCGCGGCCGGATTCGTCTGTGCCGAACCAGTGCGAGAGCGACGGCGGCTGGAGCGAGTTCGCCAGGTCGAGCGCGTACGGGTCGTGGGTGGCGAGCACCTGGGGTGCGAGCATCGCGACGACGAAGAAGAGCAGCGCCGCGAGCGCGACACCGAGGCCGAGCGGGACGACAGCCCGTTTGCGACCGCGAGCGGCCGGCGGGGTGACGGGGACTTTCTGCTGCAGGGTCATGAGTTCTTCAACCTCGGATCGATCAGCACGTAGACGAGGTCGACCAGGAGGTTGGCGACGACGTAGAGCGCGGCGATGAGTACGACGACTCCGGTGACGATGGGCAGGTCCTGGGTGGCGACGGCGGTGACGAGCACCCGCCCGATGCCTGCCCGGGAGAACACGGTCTCGACGACGACCGCGCCGGAGATGGTGGCGCCGAGCGCCCAGCCCGACAGGGTCACGGCGGGGAGCACCGAGTGCCGGAGAACGTGGTGCAGTCGAACGCCGAGGTCGCCCATTCCGCGCATCCGTGCCGAGATGACGAACGGCTGTTCCAGCGACTTCTCGAATTCGGTGCGGGTGGCCTGGCTCATGAACCCGGCCAGCGGGATGGCGAGGGTGAGGGCGGGGAGCAGGAGTCCGGCCGGGTTCGACCCGCTGATCACGGGGAACCAGCCGAGGCTGAGCGAGAAGACGAGCAGCAGCAGGATGGCGAGCCAGTAGTGCGGCAGTCCTGCCGTCGTCGTGTCGACGATCGCGCCGAAGGAGCTGGTCTTCGGGCCGCGTCCGGCGGTGAGGACGATCCAGACGACCATGATGAGCCACGACAGCGCGATGGCGGTGAGGGTCAGGACGAGGGTCGGGCCGATCTGCTCGAGGATGATCGTCGAGACCGGCCGGTACTGCTGGTACGACATACCGAGGTTGCCGGTGACGAGCGCCTTCATGTAGTCGAAGTACTGCACGACGATGGGGTTCAGCAGACCGTACTGCTCGTTGATCTGCGCGAGCTCTTCTGGCGTGCGCTGGATCGCCTGGCCGGCGCGGGTGTTGAGGATGACGGTGGCCCGGTCGCCCGGAAGGGCCGCCTGGGCGAGGAACGCGGCGGTGGCCGCACCGAACAGCACGATGACGGCGCCGAGAACTTTTTCGACGAACCGCCTCACGAGCAGGCGGTTGCGCGACCGCCGCCGGGCCGCCGACGCCTGAGCGTCAGCGGCCGCGGTGGTCGCGTCGTCCGTTTCGGGATTACTCGACGAAGTAAGCGTCATGGAACACCGGTCCTCCCTGCGCGTTCTCCTGCCAGACATCCTTGAGGTACGGGGACACGGCGAGGGTCGACAGCCTGTCGTACAGGCCGATGGCGAGTGCGTGGTCGGCGATGTACTCCTGTGCCTGGGCGTAGAGCGCGTTCTGGGCGTCGAGATCACTTTCGGAGTTGGCCGCGAGGATGAGCTCCTCGAGTTCCGTGCTGTTGTAGAACGCGGAGTTGTTGTAGTTCGGGCTCTCCGGCAGGTTCTGGCGCCAGTTGATGTGCAGGATGCCTGCGGTCACGGCAGTCCAGTAGCCGGCGGAGATGTCCCGCTCCTCCGGCGTGGAGTACGCCCCGGAGAAGAACTCGCTCTGCGGCACCGGAATCAGCTCGACCTTGAAGCCGGCAGCTTTCGCCTGTTCCTGGACGCCCTGGAGAATGGATGCTCCTTCGGCGTTGATGATCGATCCGGCGCCGTAGGGGAGAACGATGTCGAGCGTCTCGCCGTCTTTCGAGCGGTAGCCGTCGGCATCCTTCTCGGTCCAGCCGGCCTCGTCGAGAAGCTCGTTGGCCTTGTCGATGTCGTAGTCGTAGGCATCCGCTGCCTTCTGGCTGTATCCGGGGGTCGTCTGGCTGACTCCGCCGTTACCTTCGAACGGGATGACGCCCTTGCCGATGGTGTCGACGAGGGTTTCGCGGTCGAGGCTGTATGCGAACGCCTTGCGGACGTTCTCGTCGACGAACGGGCCCTCGACGGTGTTGAAGCTCAGCTGCTGCGGTCGCCCGGGGGTGACGTACTTGGCGAGGTTGAAGCCCTCGGTCTCGAGTCCGGCCCACTCGATGGCGGGCACGTCGTAGAGCGCGTCGACCTCGTCTGCGCGGAGCGCCGAGGTGCGGGTGGTTCCGTCAGCGACGAAGCGCCAGTTGATCTCTTCGACGTATGCCGGGCCTTCGTGCTTCGCGTCAGCGGGCCAGGAGGTGTAGTCATCGTTGCGGGTGAGGACGATGTTCTCGCCGCGGTTCCACTCCTTGACGATGAAGGCACCTGTTCCGATCGGGGCTTCGCAGTTCTCTTCCTCGGTGCGGGTCTCCAGTGCCTCCTGCGACTGGATCGCGAAGTAGCTCTGCGAGAGGTTGTCGGCGAGGCGCGGGTACGGAGCCTTGAGGTGCACGGCGACGGTCTTCTCGTCGATGGCCTCTGCCGAGTCGTAGTAGCCGTCGAGCCAGACCTTTGCGGTGGAGTTGCCGCCGGCGACCCAGTAGTCGAAGTTGTACGCGACGGCTTCGGCGGTGAGGTCGCTGCCGTCGGTGAACTTGACGTCGTCCTTGAGAGTGAAGGTCCAGGTGAGGCCGTCGTCTGACGGGCTCCACTCCTCGGCGAGCCACGACACGGCCTTGCCGTCCTTGTCGAGTGAGGTGAGGTTGTCGAGCACCTGGTAGCTCAGGTACGCCTGTTCGATCCAGCCGCCGAAGACGCAGGCCGGTTCCTGCTGGTGGGCGTATTCGATGGTGCCGCCGTCGACGCGCTTGGCGTCGTCTGCTGGGCCTTCTGCGCCACCGGCGCACGCGGTCAGCGCGAGGGTGGCGAGCACACCGACGGTTACGGCAGACAGAAGTTTTGCGGGGATTCGTGACATGCGAATGGGCTCTCGTGTGACTGGAGTAGACGCCGACCGTGGAGGTCGAGGCGTGGCACCGGTTGGTAGTGAAGGACTCTATGGTCGAGCCGGACACGCGCAACAGGTCGTCGGTCACACTTCGTAGCGTGGGGCGTAACGCGGCGTCATAGTGGGTCCGACGACATCCGCTCAGTGGTGCCTGACGGGTTCCCCGGGTCCTTCAGCGTTCGGTGTCGTCGTCGGAAGACGCGGCATCCGCGGCATCCGCGTCCGGGGGCGGTACCGCGAGGATGCTCGCGCGCCCGAGCACGTCGAGTTGCGCCTCGTTGTACAGCTCGGTGATCGTCGCGAGGAATGTCTCCTGCGCCACTCTCAAACTCTTGGACAGATGCTCGGTTTGCTGTGTCAGCCAGGGATAGTCCGCGAGATGCTTGGCGAGTTGAGGCGCAAGCGATTCGGCGATGCGTTGCCGGGTGGCGTCGCTGGCGTCAGGCGTGAGCGCGTCGAACTCGACGCTCGCGACATCGGGATCCGCCTCGATCATCTGCTTGAGATCAGACATGGCCGACTCGTCGTAGAGCTGCGAATAGACGAGCATCAGGGACCGGTCAGGGTCGGACAGTTTGCCCGCGATGTCTTCGAACCCAGCCGGGACGTTGGTCACCGTCGATCCTGCGAGGATCGCCCGGATCTCGGCTCGTGCACGCTGTAACCGTTCGATGCTGGCGGTGAGGTCGGCATCGATCGCTCTCAGCGCCGGAGCGGCATCCGCGCTGTTGGCGACCCCGACTGCCTCGATCTGCGCGAGGGGAACACCGAGATCGCGGAGCCGGCGGATCTGCAGCAGGCGCACGAGGTGGCGAGCGCGGTACTGCTTGTATCCGTTCGACATGCGCTCGGGCTCGTCGAGCAGCCCGGCCCGGTGATAGTGCCGGACCGTGTTGACGGTGGTCCCGGCGAGGTCTGCCACTTCGCGTGTGCTCCATGCCATCGCTGTCGCCTCCTCTCCCTGGTGCAGTGACGATTTCATCCTGCCCTTCCCATTCAAGACTGTGTTCCCGGAACAGGGTCAAGGGTGGTGCGAAAAAACCATTTCGCAGACCCCGCGCTTGACCCTGTTCTGAGAACACGGTCTTAGCTGAGTGCCATCACGTCCGCAGGATCGGGCCGCTCGGCGGCCTCCCATTCGAGCGGCATCCGATTCGAAGAGAAGAGCTATGAACAATCCATACGACTGGCTGCAGGACTTCATCAACCAGGTTCCAGACATCCTCCAGCCGCTGATGGTCGCGGTCGCCGCCGCGATCCCCTATGTCGAGGGCGAGGGAGCGGCAGCGCTCGGCATCATCGCCGGCATCAACCCGATCGTCGCTGCGCTTGCCGCGATCGCAGGCAACGTGCTGTGCGTGATCGCCGTGGTGCTGCTGGGTTCACGCATCCGCAGCGGTGCCGTCAGGCGACGCGCAGCTCGCACGACGGCGACGGAGGTCGCCGCAGAACGTGCGGGATCGGGTCTCGTCACCTCGTCGATCGCCACCACGGGCACCGCCACACTGACGACCGAAGAGATCCCCCGCACCGCTGTCGGATCAGAGGAGAATGCCGACGCGGCTCGCCCATCCAAGGGTCAGGCCAAACTGCGGCGCTGGCTGGTCAAGTTCGGCGTACCGGGCGCGAGTCTTCTTGCGCCGCTCGCCCTGCCGACCATGCTGACCGCCGCATTCTTCGTCGCGTCCGGAGTGCGCAAGGAGTGGGTCATCCTCTGGCAGATCGTCGCGATCGTCCTGTGGACGGGTTCTGTGGCGATAGCCGCGACCGGAGTACTCGCTCTGCTCGGCTGGTGATGCGCGGCCGCATACACCTCGGACGGTCACCACTCGGCGGCGCCACCGATCCAGCGCGTCGGCGGGTTGTGGCCGGCGCAGACCCACTCGATCTCCTCCGCCTTGATCCGCTCGCGCAGCAGCTTCTCGGTCGTCTTCGCCATCGGCTTGTCGCTGATGATCACGCGGTAGAACTGCTTCAGGTCGCCCTCCCTGGTGACCCGGACGGCATCCCCCGTGAACAGCACATCGTGCCAGCGGTACCCGACGTGTCCCGGCGTGTGGCCCGGTGTGGGAAACGCCAGGAGGCCGGGGAAGATCTCGAGCGTACCTGTGATCTCGACCACACCGCCCGGGCAGTCCGAGTGGGCGATCCTGTTGATGAAACGGCGCAGAGCGGTCGGCGGGCGGACGTCGCCGCGGAGGATCGCGGCATCCGCTGTGCTGATCCAGACCGGGACCTGGAGCGCCAGTTGCAGTCGTTTGACGACCTGCGCGTGGTCGACGTCGTAGTGGGTCAGCAGGATGTCGGTGACGGCCCCGGTGCGGGACTCAGCGTCGCGGAGTTCGGCGAGCACTGCCTCGAAGCCGGAGTCCATGCCGGGGTCGATGACCGCAGTACGCCCCTCACCGCGCACGACGTAGCCGTTCGCTCCCGTCGATCTCTCCAACTGGAAGCAGTTCTCGGCGATCTTGCGCATGTGGATCCTCCCTGAACGTCAATTACGTCACCTGGGAGCGTTGTGGCGCAATGGCTTGCCTCGGTGGCAAGTCGGATAAGGGTGGAATCGCCGGGGTCTAGACGTAGCCTTACGCCGTATGGTAGCTTTCCTCACATCACCTTACGCCGTATGGTGAGCGACTGATTCGAGACAGCCGCAGCTCCGCTCAAAGGACTCGATCATGACCAGCACTCTCACCACCTCCCACACCTGGACTCAAGCCAGCATGCCCGATCTCACCGGGTCGACGGTCATCGTCACCGGCGGCAACAGCGGGATCGGCTTCGAAGCGGCGCGCGCCTTCGCCGCCCACGGTGCCCATGTCGTGCTCGCCGTCCGAGACGAGGAGAAGGGGAGGGATGCCGCGGCAACGATCGCGGGCTCCACCGAGGTTCGCCGGCTGGATCTGGCCGACCTCGCCTCGGTCCGCGAGTTCGCGGCATCCTGGACCGGCGACATCCGTCTGCTCGTCAACAACGCCGGCGTCATGGTGCCACCTCTCACCCGCACGGCCGAAGGCTTCGAACTGCAGTTCGGCACCAACCACCTCGGGCATTTCGCGCTCACCAACCTGCTCCTGCCGCAGATCACCGGCCGGGTCGTCACCGTCGCCAGTAGTGTGCACCGCTCGGGTCGGATCGACTTCGATGACCTCAACTTCACCAGCCGTCGCTACGGCGGTGGCTCGGCCGGCTACGCACAGTCGAAGCTCGCGAATCTCTTGTTCACCCTTGAGCTGCAGCGGCGTCTGGCCGAGGCGGGGTCGAGCGTTCTCGCGACGGCGGCTCACCCGGGCATGGCGGCGACGAACCTCAACTCGAGTTCCACGAACGTGATGCTCAACGCCTTCGCCAAAGTCGTCGTCGCGCTGTTCGCCCAGAAGGCGCTCGACGGTGCGGCGCCCACGCTGTTCGCGGCGACAGCCGCGATGCCCGCCGCCGGATACGCCGGACCGAGCAGGCGCGGCGGATTCGCGGGCCCGCCCACCCTCGTCGACCGCTCAGCCGACGCCTCCGATCCGATCGCCGCCGCCCGCCTCTGGGCGGCATCCGAAGACCTCACCGGTGTCAGCTTTCCGCTGTGAACGCCATCTCCACTCCAACCAGACCCGAAAGAAGACGACCATGAGCACCACCCGCAGACCACTCACCGACCGCACCAGGGCACGCATCGTCGGGATGCTGTTTCTCGCCGCGATCCTCGCCTACGGAATCGGGACGTCCCTCACGACATCCGTTTTCGCCTCACCTGACCCGCTCGCCGGCGTCGCAGCGAGCACCGGGCAATTCACCCTGGGCGCGGCACTGATGGTCGCCAATTCGGTGATCGTCGCCACCATCGGCGTGCTGCTGTTCCCGCTCCTCGCGCGACACAGCAGGCTCACCGCTCGGATCTACCTCGGCGGCCGCCTGGTCGAGTCGGTCGTCCTCCTCATCGGGATCGGATTCCTCGTCTCCCTCGTCGGCCTCAGCGGTGAGCTGGCGACGGCCAGCGCCACGGATGCCACGGAGCTTGCGACACAAGCCACCTCCGCACTCGCCGCGAATGATGTCGCCTATCAGATCGCGATGGCTGCGCTCGGGTTCGCGAGTCTGTTCTTCTGTGCGCTGCTGTTCCGGGCGCGGTTGGTTCCGCGGTTCCTCGCCGTGTGGGGCTTCGTCGGATACGGCGTTTTCTTCGTCGGAGCGGTGCTCGAACTCCTCGGCGCAGCGGGCTGGGGGCTGCCGCTCTCGATTGCGGGCGGGCTCTTCGAACTGGTGCTCGGGGTGTGGCTGATCGTGAAGGGATTCGGCGGGCGACCCGCGGGCGTCCCGGCCGAACGAGCATCCGTCGCCCTCTGAGGCACAACCGGGGACTACGGCGAGGCTGGCGAGTCTGGCGCGGCACGACGTCCGGCGAGCCGTGTGACCAGGCTGGCAATTCGACGGGCCCTGGTTACCGGGTTCGGTGCGGTCAGGATCGGACTCATCGCGACGAACCGGTCCCCTCGGTTGAGGCGGGAGAATTCCGCCTCAGCCGCCGGTACCGCGTTGAGTGCATCGACCAGGTCGGCCGGGGCCTCCGCCGTCGCCTGGCCGGCATAGGCGCGCTCCCAGCGACCGTCGGCTTTCGCGCGTGCGATCTCCGCGTGTCCCCGTTCCCGCAGGCGACCTTCACTGAGAAGCCGCCCGACGATCTCGACGTTGCGCTGCGACCACAGGGACGCAGCACGGCGCGGGGTAAAGCGCTGCTGGAACGTGTGGGCGTCGAACGACTTGCGCTGGCCGTCGATCCACCCGCTGCACAACGCCTCCTCAAGCGCGAGCTGATAGGTGATCGAGGTCGGGCTGGTGACGCCCTTCTTCGCGAGCATCAGCCAGATGCCGTCAGACGTGCCCTCGTTGCTCGCGAGCCACTCGCGCCATCCGTCGATGTCGGAGATGATCAGCGGATGCTTCGGGTCGTCTTCGTTGCTCACAATTCTGAGGATGCCAGAGCAAGCGGACAGTCCGCGTCCGCTATCTGCGAAAGCCTCACCCGTGCGAGCGATCGAGCCGCTCGGCCAACACCGCCGACGCGGCAAGGAGCGGCTGAGGCCCGACGATGCGAAACGGCGCGTCGAGACGCAGGATGTGAGCGAGAAGACCTGTCCACGACCACGAGCCCGCCGTGACGAGCGATGACCGATCGGTGATCGCCTCGACCTTTCCGTCGAGCAGCCAGGGTGCGAGTTCGCGCACCGACAGGGCCACCTCGAACTGCCCGACGCAGGGCCAGCGATCCTCGTCCGTCGACCCCTTCGACCTGGCCGCGAGGAAGGTTCCGACGTTCCCTGTTGGAACCGGTCGAGGAACAAAAGACGGACCGGCGGGAGTGCGGGGCGCCATCCGGTCGAGGCGATAGATCCGCCAGTCCTCACGGTCGAGGTCCCATGCCACGAGGTACCACGAGGCGTTCCGGGCGACCAGTCCGTGCGGTTCTACCCGCCGCGGAGGCGTATCCCGGTCACGGTAGTCGAAGCGAAGAATCTTGTTGAGCCTGACGGCTTCGCTCACTGCTTCCAGCGTTGCGGGGTCGACCTGATCGCGGCTCGCCGTGCCGGTGAACTGCACCCCATCGACGCGGTGGCGGAGCCGCGACGGCATCACCTGCCGCACTGTGGCGAGAGCGCGGCCGGCCGCCTCTTCGATGGCGACGCCGCTCGATGCAACGTTCTGCAGGGCAACCGCGATGGCCACCGCCTGGTCGTCGTCGAAGAGCAGAGGCGGCAGTTCGGAGCCCGCGGCGAGCCGGTACCCGCCATCCGGTCCCTTCACGGCGCCGATCTGGTACCCCAGTTCGCGAAGGCGGTCCACGTCGCGTCGCACGGTTCGGGTGGTCACCTCGAGTCGCTCGGCCAGGACCTGCCCCGGCCAGTCTCGCCGAGTCTGCAGCAGCGACAGAAGAGCCAGCATGCGTGAGGGAGCTCCGGTCATGACATCCATTCTGGCAAAAGAAGAGGACTCGATCTGTCCGCTACTGATGTCAGTCTCGTCCCGACGGCCTCCTCGCCGCCGCACACCTCCGAAGACAAGGACACACGATGACCATCTCGACCACGACGCACCTCAACTTCCCTGGAACTGCGCGCGCAGCGCTCGACTTCTACCAGAGCGTTTTCGGGGGCGAGGTCTCCGCGACCACGTACGGCCAGCTCGGCATGCCCCAGGATCTGCCCGATGCAGGCAAGGTCGTCTTCGGCCAGCTCATCGCCGAGAACGGATTCCGGGTCATGGCATACGACGTCCCCGGTCGAACGGAGGAGTTCACCGGGTCGACCCGTCGTGCGAACGGCGCGACAATCACCGATCAGCCCTTCTTCCTCTCGGTTCGAGGCGAATCCCTCGACGAAGTCACGAGCTACTGGGACGCCCTCGCTGACGGCGCCACCATCATCGAGCCCCTGGCTGCGTCGGCGTGGACTCCCGGCTTCGGGATGCTGAGCGACCGGTTCGGAGTGACGTGGGTCCTCGACGTCCAGTCGGCATACGCTGACTGAACCTCGGGCTGGCTCCCGGTCTCGAACCCGGGAGCCCTCCGCTCGCCGGAGTCGCCGGCACCCCACACTGGGGCCTCGCCGCGGGCATCCGTCGCAACCTAGATTTGGGTGTCGCTGCCGAACGAGGGGATCGGATGGATCACGAGACCCACTACGACGTGCTCGGAGCTCCGCGCTCGTCGACGGCCGCGGAGCTGAAGCAGGCCTATCGGCGAGCGCTCCGCACGAGCCACCCGGACGTCGGCGGGTCGGCCGAGCGCTTCCGGGTCGTTCAGGCGGCATGGGCGGTGCTCGGGAACACCGCGCGTCGGGCTGAGTACGACCGCCTGTACATGCCGCAGGCATCCGCTCCGCCGAGGACTGCATCCGCTCCGACCGGTGGGACCAGGCGGGAGCGCACCTCGTCGCGGCGAGCCGCGGATCAGCAGACGGCCCAGCCGAGCGCGAAGGCAACGCCCACCTTTGCGACCGTGCACGGGCATCCTGGTGGGCGGTCGCGGGCGCGCTACCTCGACATCTCCCGTGAGTGGATGCTGTCGCCCCAGCCGCCGGCAGCGCCGCCGAGACCGTCGCGGGTCCCGCATGAGCACGACAGGTTTTTACATATGTGGGGTGTCGTCTTCCTGCAGTTGACGGCCGGGTTCGTCGCGGTTCTCAGTGTTCTCGTGCTGATCGGTGCGCTGACCGGGACCCTGCCGGCGGATGTCGTGTGGCAGGTCTGGCGATCGGTCAGCGTCTCGGCGGCGAGTCTCTCGTTCCTCGGTGGCGGGCTGATCGCGGTGATGCGTCTGGCAACGAGCCGGCCGCGGGCCGAGGTGCGCCGGGTGCGTGCGAGGAACCGGGAGATCTATCACGCACTCGTTCGCCAGCATCGGGCGGAGCAGAAGCAGTTCGCGGAGGACCTGGCGCGGCGTCCGGAGGACGCGGAGGCGTTCCTGAGCTCGCCGTTCGCGTTCGACTCCGTGATGGTCGCGCCGGCGAAGGCCCGAGCGTATCTCGACCGTGCTCTGGCGCAGGAGCGGATCGCGCTGGCGCTGAAGTCTCTCAGTGCTGAGTTCACGGTCTGGCATGACGTGCTCGTCGGTGAGGCGAACCTCTATGCGTCGCATCTGGTCGTCGGGCCGCAGGGGCTCTTCCTGGTTGAGCCGCTGCTGGAGCGCTCGCGGATCGATGCGGCGCGGGTCGCCGAGCTCGCGGATGCTATCGGCGTCTCCGGGCTGACGGGCATCCTGTTCGTGGATGTCGACCCGGCGGCGGTGAATGCGACGCCGGCGAAGCTCGGTGAGCATCCGACACTGATGTGGCGGGTGGGAACCGGCCGGCTGGCGGCGTTGCTCGAGGGTGGCATCCACGGCGTCGGCCACGGCGAGGACTGGGAGGTGCGTCAGCTCGCGGAGCGGGTGGCGCGGAGGGTGGCGTTCGCGTAGTCCCGCAACTCAGTCAGCCACCGGATCTGCAAAGTAAGCTGACTCTAGAGCCTGACCACGGACCCATTAGATGATCTCTCCAACCGAACGCCTGATACCGCCCACCCTGGGACGGCGACGCAACATGCAGGCCAATCGTCGTCGTGACACTGGACCGGAGCTCGCGATTCGTTCGATCCTCCATGCGTCGGGTCTTCGGTATCGATGCGACCTTCGGATTGACCTAGATGGCGTCCGAGTGCGGCCCGACATTGTCTTTACCCGCCGACGTGTGGCCGTCTTCGTCGACGGTTGCTTCTGGCATTCGTGTCCCCAGCATGGTCGCGATCCGATAACGAACCAGTCGTATTGGACCCCAAAGCTCCAGAAGAACCGGGAACGCGACCTTAGGAACACATCTGCGCTTGAGGCGGCCGGCTGGACCGTCTTGCGGGTTTGGGAGCATGTTCCACCAGCTGAAGCCGCAGCGTTGGTAATGACGCTCATCTACCCACCAATTCCGACCGAATCTGAATAGATCCCGCTCCACGAGCACGACATTCTTGGCCCTATGGTGATCACATGACGCTCTTTGACGATGTGCCCGGTTCGCCACCAGACCATGCCCTCGAAGACGTCATCGTGGAACTGAAGACGCTTGACCCCGATGGCGTCATTGCAGCAAAAGTGTTCCGGCAAACGTTCGACCAACTGTATGACGGGCAACGGACCGGACGATTTCGCGTTGACCAACTCTTCAAGACGGAGAAGACCCACTTCGGGACGCTGATCGAGATCAACCTTCAGCGCGCGTTCAAGTTCGAGGACGGGAATCTCCTCGACTACCGAATTGCCGGCAGCGAAGTGGACTGCAAGTACTCGCACACGGGTGCGTGGATGCTTCCTCCTGAGAGTTTTGAGCAACTCGTCTTGGTCGCGCAGGCAGACGATCAGAAATCCGTGTGGAGTCTTGGGCTTATCCGTGCGACCCTCGCGAACCGTCGCCTCAGCGAGAATCGAGACAGGAAGACAGGTCTCAACTCGGGTGGCCGAGCGAACGTTACTTGGCTGCACCGCAATGCACCGATGCAGCCGAACGCGTTAGCCCAATTGCCACCCGCAGCGATCGACAGGATATTCGCCTCGTCGAGCGGCCAACAGCGGATCAACGAGCTGTTCCGCGTCGCAACGAACCGGCGCCTCTCGCGATCGATCATCGCTACCGTTGCGCAACAGGACGATTTTATGAAACGGGTGAGAGAGAACGGAGGCGCGCGCGAGAAGCTGCGACCCGAGGGCTACCTGATCCTCGGCGGTGACTACAGCGCCCAACGACACCTTGCGGAGAGCCTGGCAATAGCCGTCCCCGAGCCGGGCGAGTTCGTCAGCGTTCGCGTGGTCCCCGCCACCTCGATGGACATCGCTTCTGCAATGCTCGACGGAAAGTGGTGGCGAGCGGTGTCCCCCGGCGAGTCCGTGAACACGCCTGCGCCAACGTTTACCTCGTTAAGCAACCGCGCCTGACGATTAATCGCACATCGTGGCTTAGCCCACGGCGCGAAGTTCGGCTGCTTCGGGTACAGCGAACTTTGCTCCGAGCGCTGTCGCTATCGCAACGCCAACGCCTTGTGCCACGGGCGGCGGGAAAGCATTCCCGATCTGACGGTAGACCGAAGTCTTGCGGCCCTCGAATCGCCAGGATGGGTCGAACCCTTGGATCCGCGCGACCATGGGATTGGTCAACCGAGGGATATGTGTCTCCGGCATGTCCGCGCTCGGGGCATCTTCCACAATTCCCTTGCCGTCAACCCCGAGTGCAAGCCAAGCTGCCTTCGCACGGGTCGGCCCGAGGTCCGCGCCACCGTGCTTCTTGGATCCGCCCACGACGGTAGGCGCAATGCCATTGGCACCACGAACCCATTGCTCTGTTCCCGACCACCCATTCGCACCCATCAGCGGCCGCAGAGCCTGGCCGACGGTCGTCATAGCGTTCACTGGGCGCGGCCATTCGAACTTCTTCATCTTTGATCGCCGGAGCGCAACAAGGATGAATCGCGGTCGCAACTGAGGCACCCCGAACTCGGAAGAGAAGAGGAGCTGCCAGCTGGACGCGTAGCCCAGGCGCTCAAGCTCATCAAGAATCTGTGCCCGGTATGGCTCGAACCGCGCAGACGCCAAGCCCTTCACGTTCTCGAGCATCACAGCTTGCGGCTTCGCCTCACGCACCAACCGCAGAGCCTCGGGGAACAAATCCCTCTCATCGTCGGCACCGAGTTGCTTGCCCGCGAGGCTAAAGGGCGGGCAGGGGACACCACCAGCGAGGAGGTCAATGCCGCGGAAATCCCGACCGTTAAGGTTACGAACGTCATCGGTGACGACATTCCACTCCGGTCGATTCCGACGGAGAGTCTGAGCCGCGTCCACATCGATCTCTAGCGCGAGTTCGTGTCCGAAACCCGCTTGCTCTAGTCCGGACGACTGACCACCGGCACCGGCGCAGATCTCAATGGCGGAAAGGTTCGAACTCATGTGAATAGCTTAAGCGGGGCGTCCGACATCGACGTACCGGCGCACGGGAGTCGGTCTAAGTTTGCGGAATCGACGGCGTGCGAGCCCAGGGCGGGGCGCCTAGCCATCGCATCGAAACTCAGGAGCCAGACACAGGCACTCCCGAATCGACAACCTGAGCTGTCCCGTACTGGGGCTGGAGAGGAATATTGTGCGACGCTAACGTCGCTACCTGTGAACAACGACGCGATTACAGATTTGACCGCGAGGACTCTCCCCGAACGGCGATTTCTTCCGGAGCCCAGTGACGTCGTACTTTCCGGCCTCGACGGACTCGGTGTCTCCCACTTGGAGCTTTACGGTTACCTCCACGGGCGACGAGAAAATCCGCCGACCATGAACGAGATTCGCGAGTTCGACCTCGCGCTAACGTCCACGTCGGGTTCGGGAGCGCGAACCCAGATCGACCGGCGAGTACGAGATCTCTATGTCTACTTCGAGATCCAAAAGATCCCGATAAAAGGGAAACGAGGACCCGGCTACAAACTTGTCGCGTGGGAAGAATCACCGAAATCCAGCAAGAACGTGCGAATCAGCAAAGCCCTCCGGGCGAGGGTTCTTTCGCCTCAACGCTGCGCTATGTGTGGCCGTGGGCCACTTGTTCATGGCGTAGAACTCGAAGTCGATCACAAACTTCCACAGTCATGGGGTGGGCTTAATGACGAGGATAACCTGCAACCGCTTTGTACTGAATGCAACGCAGGCAAGAAAGACTGGTTTTCAAGCTACGAAGTGTTCGCATCGCAGATCGAAACGGCTACACAGTTTCCTGAGCCACACAGGCGCATCGGCGAACTTCTGAAGGCGTTCGACGGTGAACTTGTCCCGGGCGATCTCATAAGCGTGGTGGCCTCGATGGGCGCCTTCCAGGAGGATTGGCAGAAGCGACTCCGTGAGCTTCGCGAGCTCGGCTGGAGAGTGGGACACAAGAACGTTCGCCTTGGTTTTGGCACCAGGCGCGTCCGCTCGCACTACTTCTTGGAGCACGCTGAATCGTGGCCGCTCACGTCAATACACGAAGCACTGAGAGAAGCCAAGAGTCGGCGGAATGCGGGAAAACTGCTTTAGCGAACCAGGCTTGAGTAGCTGTTCGTTTTCGTCCGTGAGGTCGACCCATCGCCTATTTCGTCGATCAACTCGCGGAGGGGCTGGAGGCGCTCCGCTCAAGGGCGTACTGTCCCAGCGGTTGGGCAACGGTGCCCGAAGATTGGGCAAGAAAATGTTCAAGAAGTCGATAGCGAAGGCGAGCGCGACGGGCGTCGCTCTCGGTACGCTTCTGGCGGTCGGTACTGTAGGCCCGGTCAACGCGACACTGCAGCCCATTCCAATAGACGTGACCGTGCACACTGTCTTCGGCCAAGAGGTGAGCGCGCTCGAAGGCAACATTCCCGGTTGCGCCACCGGAACGGTTCTTGAGGGAAGGAGCAAGACGCACTTCGCGTCGTGGGGTGGCGTATACGCGGGCGTGAAGGAGTTCACCTGCGCTGGCGGCGAGGGGGCGTCGATGTCCGCTTGACCGCCGTATTCGGTGAGTTCGGATCCAGAGGTCACTGGAAAATCATCGATACGTGGGGCTTCCTGGACGGTGTGAAATCGTCCGGGTACCTCGTAGGGACGAACACCGAGACCGGCATCGACGACCGTTACATCGGTGCGGGCAGGTAACGACCGGCGACCCGCGGCCTTGATCTCGACAAGCTCGATCAGCGGAGTGACGCCCGACCAGCGGCTGGAACCCAATCAGCGCGCTACGAGCAGATCCTGGTGGTGGATCTCCGCCACATTCGGGTGCGCCCGCAGGCGGTACCGGAGCGCATTGTCACCGTAGGTGTCGAGGATCGGGCTGTTCGTCGGATCCACCGACAGTCCACGCGCCTTCGCCGCCAGCTCCGGGCTCAGCTCGAGCCGCGGGATCGTCGCGTCCAGAGCCGGGTTGAAGAAGAACGGCACCGAGATGCGGTCCGACCCGACCGGGGGAGAGAACACCCGGTGCAGCGTGGCCTTGAGGTAGCCGCCGGTCGCCAGCTCGAGCATCTCGCCGATGTTCACGACGAACGCCCCGGGGATCGATGGCGCATCGATCCACTCGCCGTCGTGCTCGACCTGCAGACCTTCCTTGCCCGGCTCGACCAGCAGCAGGGTCAGCACCCCACCGTCACGGTGCGCACCGACGCCCTGCTTGCGCTCGGTGTCTGACTCACCTGGGTACCGCACGATCTTGGTCAGCGAGAACGGCTTGTCGGCGAACGCCGCGTCGAAGGAATCCTCGGGCGCCCCCAGCGACACCGCCCAGGCGCGCAGCAACCGCAGCGAGACCCGGCTGAGCTCGTCGTTCCACTTGACCGCGATCTCCTCCAGCTCGGGCAGTGCCTCGGGCCACAGGTTCGGGCCTTCGAGGCGCCAGTAGTCGGGCGTCCCTGGGGCCGGCTCGACGGCATCCCGTTCCGGTCCGATGTCGATCTGCTCACGCCAGTCAACGTCGCCGTGGGTGAGTTCGCCACCGACCCGCGTGTAACCGCGGAACTGCGGGCTGTGCACGTTCTCGAGCTTGAGCTTCTCCTCGGTGGGCAGGTCGAAGAAGCGACGCGACACGTCGAGGAGGTCGTCGATCAGTCCGCGGTCGACCCCGTGGCCCACGAGGTAGAAGAAGCCGACCTCGTGGGTCGCGCGCAGCAGATCGGCACGGAATGCGGCCGCTTCGTCAGCGCCGGCATCCAGTCGGGAGAAATCAAGGATCGGGAGGGTCTCACTCATGATTCGATCCTGCCACCGACGATCACGGCCGCTGACAATATGACGACGGATGCCGATTCTGCGGGGCAGATTGCCGGGTTACGTCATCTGTCGAGAATGTTACGTGGACCCCTTCGCTTCGTCGCTGGCGCTCCTCCAGCGAGCGGGAGCGGGAGCGGCGGCGAGGACCAGCGGGCGGGTCTGCCGAGCTACGCCGTCGCGAGCACCCGCTGCCGACCCACCGTCACGGCGAGCGCCCCCGCGGCAATGCTCAGCAGCGCGACAACGGCCACGCCGATCTCAAGCGCGAGCTGCAGTCCGGATGCCGTCGCCAGCGCTCCGAGGATCAGTGCGATCGATCCCTGCAGGAAGTACGCGACGAGGTAGACGCTCGACACGGTTCCGGCGCGGTGGTGCGCAGGCGCCGCCGCGCTGATGAGTCCGAGTCCGCCGGAGAACAGGGCGGCGTAGCCGAAGCCTGCCACGATTCCCGCTGCGAGGAACAGTGCCAGCGAGTGCTCCACCGACGAGAGGAAGAACAGGCCGACACCGATCACCGTCGTGACACCGCCGAGCACGATGATCAGGTCAGAGCGCCACCGTCGCACGAGGAGTGCACTGGCTCCGATGACGACGGCATTGAGTGAGAGGACTGCGCCGTTCACGAGCGCGTTGTCGGACCGGATGAGTTCCTGTGCGATGTCCACTCCGAGCGACAGGATGAGGGCTCCGAGTGCGAAGGCGCCGGACACGGCCGCCGCCGAGATGGCGAAGCTGCCGCGTAGACCACGCGGCACGACGAGCGGTCGCGGGCGCCACCGCCCCGTTGCCTCGGCCGCCGTGTGGCGCGGAAGGAACCACGCGGCGACAGCGACTCCGGCAACGACAGCAGACAGCACCCAGAAATTGAGATGCGTCGGGATGGGCCCGTACTCGATGAGCGCACCGCCGACGAGGGTGGCAAGCGCAAGACCGACCGCGGTCGACGCGGTCGTGGTCGAGCTCGCCCGCCTCTCCTGGCCTGGCGCGCTGAACTCCACCATCGCGGCCGTCGCGGGGCTCAGCGACAGGCCGACCCCGATCCCCATCAAAGCGCGACCGACGAAGATCCAGCCGACGTTCGGCGCGAGGGCGAACAGCAGCACGCCGGCGAGGGACGCGGAGAGGCCGTAGAGGATCGTCCTCCGGCGGCCGATGTAGTCGGAGAGGTTTCCGAACAGTACGAGCACGATGACGAGCACCAGCGGGTAGACCGCGAAGATCGCCGTCGTCACCGCCGGGGTGAGGTTCCACTCGGCCGCATAGAGCGGGTAGCTGACCGTGGGTGCTGCGCTGGTCCAGAGGGCGATCGCGACCACGGCCGCGGCGACCCAGAAGCTTGCCCGGCGTCCGAGAGAGTGCATGATTTTCTGCCTTTGCGAAAGGTGTAACGGTTGAGACGTTACCGAGTGTAACGCAATACCCGTTACAATGGGAACATGGCATCCGATCTCATGACATTCCGCCTCGACGGAGGCTCGACCTGGCTGAACTTCCTAGCCACGCGAGGCAAGGCGTTCACGTCGCATCCGATCGAGCGCCTCTTCGATGCCGACCGCCTCGCCGAGTGGTTCACTGCCGTCGACCTGGCGCCGACCACTCCGCCATCAGACGCGGATCTCGAGTCGGCCGTGGCGCTCAGGGAAGCACTCCGTGTGCTGGCTCTCGCCGTCACCTCGAATGACACGCCAGACAGCGCAGCCACCGATGCGCTCGGGCCGTTCCTCACCCCACCACCGGCTCCTGCACTGGTCGACGGTGAACTGCGGATGCCGCAGCCCGCGACCACGACGGATGCTCTGTCTCGCGTCGCCTGGGAAGCTTCGCTGCACCTGTCTGGTCCGGAACGCCGGCACCTCCACGAGTGCGCCGCCGATGGGTGCCGGTTCGTGTTCGCCGATCCGTCCGGACGCCGCCGCTACTGCCCGTCACCGGCGTGCGCGACCCGGGAACGGGTGCGTGCGCACCGGGCGCGGCAGAAGGCATCCGACCCCGCCGTCGAGCCGGTCGAGATCCCGTAGGAACGCCTACCCGTTGTAGGCGGCCCTCAACTCGGCGATGTCGAGCTTGCCCATGCCGAGCATGGCCTGCATCACCCGACCGGACTTCTCCGGATCCCGGTCGTTCATCAGCTCGCCGAGGATCGGCGGCACGATCTGCCACGACAGCCCGTACTTGTCCTTGAGCCAGCCGCACATGCTCGGCTCGCCACCGTCAGCGGTGAGGGTGTTCCACAGCCTGTCGATCTCTTCCTGTGTCTCGGCGCTGACCGAGAACGACGTCGCCTCGGTGAAGGTGACATCAGGGCCGCCGTTGATCGCCTGGAACTCGACACCGTCCACGACGAAGGAGACGGCGAGCGCCGTGCCGGCCGGTAGCGGCGCGCCCTCGCCGTAGCGGGAGACGTCGGTGATCTCGGAGTTCTCGAACACCGACACGTAGAACGTGGCGGCTTCTTCAGCCTCGTCGTCGAACAGCAGCGAGGGGACGATCTTCTGCATGGAGCACTCCTTCGTGCGGGCCTGGTTGAGCCGCCATGCTACTGAAGCCGGCGGGTGGCGTACAGCCCGTGGCCCTCCGCTTCGTCGCAGCGCTCCTCCAGCGAGCGGGGCCTTGATCTCGACAAGCTCGATCGGCGGGGGCTAGACCGTCACGACCACCTTGCCCCGCGCCTTGCCGGTGTGGACGTACGCGATCGCCTTTGCGGCATCCTCGAGCGGGAAGGTCCGGTCGATCACCGGCGTGATGCTGCCGGCCTCGAGCATTTCACGCAGGACTTCGAGGGTGGGCTGGTCCTCATCAGAGACGAGTCCCTTCATCGACTGGCTCGTGAAGACCGACACCACCGGAGCCAGAAGAGCTCGACCGAAGCCGCCGAGCAGCAGGCCGCCGCCCTCCCCGCCGACGATCACGAGCGTGCCCCCGCGCCGCAGCACCCGGCGCAGTCGCGAGAGCGAGTTGTGCCCGGCGGTGTCGAGGATGACGTCCCAGGCCTCAGTTCCATCCGTGAAGTCCTCCCGCGTGTAATCGATCACCCGGTCGGCGCCGAGTGACCGCACGAAGTCGACCTTCGACGTGCTGCACACCCCGGTGACCGTCGCGCCGAGGGCGACGGCGATCTGCACGGCGAACGATCCGACCCCGCCACCCGCTCCGAGCACAAGCACCTTCTCGCCGGCGCGCAGCCCTCCGGCATCCTTCAGTCCGTGAAGCGCCGCGCAGCCGGAGATGGGAACCGCCGCCGCCTGCTCGAAGCTGATGTTCGACGGCTTGTGCGCGAGGCGGTCCTCGCCCACTTTCGTGAACTCGGCGAAGCTGCCCTCGAACGTCGTGCCGAACACCTCATCGCCCACGTCGAATCGCGTCACCGCCTTGCCGACCTGAGCGACCTGACCGGCGACATCCCGACCCGCAATGGGCTGCTTCGGACCGGTGAAGCCGAGGAACAACCGCAACAGGTAGGGCTTGCCCGCCGTGGTGTGCCACACGCCGGCGTCGACACCGGCCGCGCGCACCGCGATAAGCACCTCGTTGTCGCCGACCGGCAGCGGATCATCCACGTTGAAACGGAGTGTGACGGGCGACGCATATTCATTCTGAATTGCTGCCTTCATGGTGGCTCCTCCTGCTGGATTCTCAGTGGGTCGACGGGCGTCATGCTATGGCCGCTGTGGGCGGGCGGGATAGCCCTGAAGCCTGAAAATGTGACGATGGCGGGAACAACGACGGATGCTCCGGCGTAACACTTGAAGACGCGCGGTCGCCGCGCAGGAAGCAGGAACGCATGCCACGATTCATCCAGTTCACCGAGTTCGGCGGGCCAGAGGTCCTCAACCTGATCTCCGTCGACAAGCCGCAGGCCGGCCCGGGCGAGGTCGTCGTGCGCGTCAAGGCCGCCGGACTCAACCCGGTCGACTTCAAGATCTTCCGCGGTCCTGCGGCGAAGATCTACGGCGCGACCCTGCCCTCGGGCGCCGGCAACGACTTCTCCGGAATCATCGAGCAGGTCGGCGATGGCGTCACTTCCTGGGCCGTCGGCGACGAAGTGATCGGCGGAGCCCGCAACCACGCCCTCGCCGATTTCATCGTGTTGCCGGCCGACGGCATCCTCGTTTCGAAGCCTGCCGATCTGTCGTTCGAGGTCGCTGCGGCCATCACCGTCGTCGGACGCACCGCGTGGGCGAGCGTCGAGTCACTTCACCTCACGGATGCCGACACGGTGCTGATCAGCGCAGCCGCTGGTGGGGTCGGGGTGCTGGCTTCACAGCTCGCCGTCCGGACCGGTGCGACGGTCGTCGGTACGGCGAGCCCGTCGAACCACGAGTTCCTGCGTTCTCTCGGGGTGATCCCGGTCGCCCACGGTGACGGTCTCGTCGAGCGGCTGAAGGAGGCGGCTCCGCAGGGTTACACGGCCGTGCTCGACAACCACGGACCGGACACCATCGAGGCCGGCCTCGAACTAGGCGTTCCGATCGAGCGGATCAACACGATCGCGACCCACGGCCCGGCCGACCGGGGCGCGACCCACATCGGTGGAGCGCAGGCGACCAGCGAGGACCTCAGCCACGTCGCCGAGCTGCTCGCCTCTGGTGAGTTGCAGCTGCCGATCAGTGACGTCTTCCCGCTCGAGCGTGCCGCAGAGGCCTACGAGAAGCTCGAGCAGGGCCACGTGCGCGGCAAGATCGTGCTCGTCACCGACTGACTCTCAACCACTCCCGCGAGTCGCTGGGTTTGGGGTGGTCGGGCCCCGCCCGAACCGCTGCAAACCCAGCAACTCGCGTGACGGGATCAGCCGAGGTGCGCGACCGACGCCCTCAGCGCCTCGGCCGACCGGTGAAGCAGGTCGAGCTCGACGTCGTCCATCGGAACGTCGAGCGTCCGTTCCACGCCGTTCGACCCGACGATCGACGGAACACTGAGCGCAACGCCCTCGATCCCGCGGTAGCCGTGCAGCACGCTCGACACCGGCAGGATCGCCCGCTCGTTGCGCAGCACTGCCTCGACGATCCGCGCGCCCGAGAGTCCGATGGCATAGTTCGTCGCCCCCTTGCCTTCGATGATCTTGTACGCGGCGTGCACGACATCCGAGGTGAGGGATGCCAGCCGCTCGCGCGGGAAGAGAAGGGTGCCGTTCTCGTCCGTCCAGTCGCGGAGCGGGGTCTGGCCGATCGTGGCATCCGACCACAGCGGGAACTCGCTGTCACCGTGCTCACCGACGATGAGCGCGTGTACGTTCTGAGGTGCGACGCCGGCGGCCTCGGCCAGCAGCCAGCGGAGCCGGGCCGAGTCGAGCACCGTACCTGACGAGAACAGCCGCCCGGCCGGCAGATCGACGAGCTGATCGGCGACGACGGTGAGCACGTCGCAGGGGTTCGTGACGAGGATGAACACTGCATGCGGCGCGAGCTCGACGAGTCGCGGCATGAGCTTTTCGAGGATCCGCGCATTGACCCCGGCCAGGTCGAGCCGGGTCTGCCCTGGCTCCTGCTTGGCGCCCGCCGTGACGACGACCACGTCCGAGTCAGCCACGACCTCGATGTCGCCACCGCCGGTGATCCGCGACGAGCCGGTGAACGGCGTTCCATGCGCGAGGTCGAGCACTTCAGCCTCAGCGCGAGCGGCGTTGACGTCGAAGAGAGCGACCTCCCGCGCCGAATTGCGGATCAGCGCGGCATACGCCAGCGACGACCCCACGCTCCCCGCACCGATGACGGACAGTTTCGTGTTGCGCACAGGACTCATGGCCCCATTATCGCGGTGCCCTCGGATGCCGTCGGCGCGGTCGCCCACCAGCCATCGGTCCTGGGCACGAAAAGACCCGAGACAAGGACGCGGATCACATCCGCTTCCTTCTCCCGGGCCTTCGTCCTCGTGTCGTGCTGGTCGCACCGGCGACCCGGCGGCTACTCCGCGGCAGGTGCTGCCGCGGGTTCGGCGGTCGGCTCAGCCGTGGGTGCAGCGGACGCACTCGGGCCCCGGTTGCCGCGACCGACAGTGCCTGCGGCGGCGCGTCCACCGACGGCACCGGTGAGCATGCTCGCCAGGTCGATACCCGTGGCATCCTTCAGCAGTTTCGTGACCTCGGTGACTCCGCCGACGACCTGCTTCGAGAGGTGCGATGCACCGTCGGTGGAGATGACGGTGAGGTTGTCGATGGCCGCGTACGGTGAGGCGAGCTGCTTGGCGATCTCCGGCAGGATCTCGATGGCGCGCTGCTGAAGCAGGGCCTCGGACTCGTCCCGGAGAGCGGCGACGCGCAGCTCGGTGGCACGGGCCTCTGCCTCACCCTTGGCGAAGATCGCGGCCGCTTCGGCCTCACCCTCGGCGCGGGTGGCCTCGGCTTCGGCGATACGACGGTCACGGTCGGCCTTGGCCTCCGCAACGACCTGGGCGGCGTGCGCCTCGGCGATCTGGCGGATTCGGTACGACTCGGCATCCGCCGTCTTGCGGACGTCGGCGTTGAGCTGCTGCTCACGCAGTGCGGTCTCACGCTGGGCGGTGACTTCACGCTGCTGCAGGATGCCCTGCTGCGCGAATGCCTCGGCGAGCGGCTTCGCGGCCTCGGCTTCGGCGAGCGCCTTGTCGGTCTCCATCTTGATCGACGCGTTCTTCAGCGAGAGTTCACGGTTGGCGTCTGCGATTGCTTCAGCAGCCTCGATCCGGGCCTGCTCGGATGCACGCGCAGACACGGACTCGGCGATCTCGGCTGCCTGGCGCACACGGGCCTGCTCCGGACGACCGAGGTCGGTGATGTAGCCCTTGTCGTCGGCGATCTCCTTGATCTGGAACGTGTCGACGTCGAGACCCTGGTTGAGCAGCGAGGTGCGAGCGGCTTCGATGACCTGCTCGGCGAGCCCGGCCCGGTCGCGGATGATCTCTTCGACGGTGAGGTTACCGATCGACGAACGCAGCGAACCGGACAGCACCTCCTGGGTGAACGGCTCGATGTGCTTGTCCTGCCCGAGGAACCGCTGGGCGGCCGAGCGGATCGCCGAGTCACTGTCGCCGACCTTCACGACGGCGACGGCCTCGATGCGGATCGTCACACCGTTGCGGGTCTGCGCGACCACCTGGATGCCGATGGCCCGCGAACGCAGGGACATCGAGAACTGCTTCTGCAGGAACGGGACGACGAAGACACCGCCACCCTGCACCACCTTTTGGCCGGTCAGGTCGGTGATCGTGCGACCGTCGACTCCAACGGACTTGCGCGCACGGCGCCCGGTCACGATGATCGCCTCGTCTGGCTGCGCGATCTTGTATCGGCTCTGCACGAACGCAATGATGATCAGCAGCAGGATGATCCCTGCTACGACCGCCAGGACGACGGGGCTGAACAGGGTGGCTAGCAAATCCATGACTCTCCTTGGCGCCGGCGGTACTGACGGCGCTCCCAGCCTATCGGTGGGCGCTTTCGCCCCGACGGCGACGGATGCCCCACCTTCGGGAGGAAAATCGGGGGTCAGTCCACGTATCGGAGATAAACCCTGCGATTGTCCTCCCGAAACCCGGCCGTCGGTCCGCGGCTGTGTTCGCAACTACGGAGAAACGGTCAGAACAGCGGCCGATCGGGCCGGATCCGACACTTTGCAGCGAAATCTCCGCGGTTGGAGACAGCACCCCGGCTAGAAGGCGCCGCCGCACGGATGCCGGTCAGCGTCTGGTGAGCGGCGGCGCCTGCTGCGCGCCGATGAAGAACCAGGCGAGCGCCCCGAGGAACGGCGCTACGACGACGATCAGCACCCAGATCGCCTTCGCGGTCGAGTCGAGGTACGACTTCGTGATCTGCAGAAGGGCGACGATCCAGAGGGCGATCGTTCCACCCGCGAGCGCGAGGCAGCCCAGGATGATGAGAAGATGCCAGCCGATAAGCCCTGATTCCATGGCGCCAACCTAGCAGCGCACCGACCAGCGGGACGAGCGCTCACGCCGTGATCGTCATCTCCTGGACGAGATCGTCTGTGACCGTGAAGCTGAAGTGGCTCTGCCCGTTGAAGCCGCGCCCGCCGACGGTGGCGGTGATCGTGGAGTACTCGCCCGTGGTGATATCGGCCGTCACGTCGAGGCTGACGTCGACGCCGATGAACTCGGCATCCGACCACGCTTTGATCTCGTCCCGGCCCGTGAACACGCGGCCCCAGTCGTTGACGCTCCCGTCTGGGGCGAACACGTCGAGGAATCCTTCCGTGTCTCCGGAGTTGGCCGCAGCCAGCAGACGGGCCACCGGCTCAGGAAGCGTCGTAGCCATCGTGGTTCCTCTCTCACGTGATGCCACTCACGTTAGACCTGAAGACGGATGCCGTAAATAGTGCTCTGAATACAGCTAGCCTGAACCTGGGGGAAATGATGAACGGGGAACGGGACGGGACTCTCTTGGGGTCCATCCAACGGGCACTGCAGCTGGTCGATGTCGTGGCGAATGCCAACCGGCCGATGCCGGTGAAGGCACTCGCGCGGGCCTCCGGCCTCACGCTGGGGACGGCGTACAACATCGTTCGCACGCTCATCCATGAGGGGTACCTGCGCAGCGAACCCGACGGCCTCGTGCTCGGCCACCGCTTCCCCAGCCTCCGGGCACGCGATGAGGACGGCGTGTTCATCGCCCGCGTCCGAGCGACCCTGAGGTCGGTGACCGAGGAACTCGGCGCCACCGCCTACCTCTCCCGCTTCACCGACGGCGAGGTGCACCTGGTCGACATCGTCGACGCGGTCAACAGCCCCCGTGTCGAGGTCTGGGTGGGGCTCGACAACAGCGCACACGCATCCGCACTCGGCAAACGCATCCTCGGAGAGCTGGAAGAGGCGGACCGGCTCGACTACCTGTCGCGGCATCCACTCGAGCAGCTCACCCCGAACACGATCTGCGACCGGCGGGTCCTGCTCCACCAACTCGGCGAGCACAAGCACGCCTCAGTCGACCACGAGGAGTACGTCCTCGGCTTCAACTGCCTTGCCGTGCCGGTTCGCGCTCCTGGCGTCATTGCGTCGCTGGCGGTGTCCGCGCCTGCGGATGCCACGCCGGCCGACGTGCCCGCCATCATGAAACGGATGCAGGCTGCAGCGGCTCGCCTGTCGCTTCAGTTGGGTGCAGATCGGCTGGTCTGACCGGGTTTCACTATCTGAAATCACGGCCCTAGCCGGATGCCGGTGCCCCGGCTAGCGTCAATCTGCAACGTGTGCGCCGAGAGCGCCCGTTGCTACAGCGCACGGTGTGCGCTGAGCGGGCCGTAGCCGGCCCGTTGGGGGGAATAAGGGATGTCGCGATCGTTCGCGCATCGCGGCATCGTCCGGGGCGAGGGGGCGTGCACTTTTGGTGTGCGTCCCCTCACTCTGTTGCCGAGGCATTCGCAGCGGACGACGCCCGAGCAGAGAACGAACACCGAGCAGAGGACCGACGCGGAGGACGAAGCAGTCGGCGTGCGAGCACCCGGAGCTACCGGACCAGCGCCGCAGCGACCTCGGTGAATACGGCCGTGAGCACGGGCGGCGCGACAGCGATCGCCGTCGCACCGACGGCAGCGATGCCGCCGAGCGCCCAGAGCGATCGCCGCGTCGCCGCTGTGCGAACCTCCTGGTCGATGTCGGCGAACCGAGCCATCACGTCTGAGTTCGGAGCGGTCGGCACGGTGCGCCAGGTCCCCGGGTCGTCGATGAGGCGGACGACATGCTCGCGCTCCTCGGCGTTGAGCACGATGGGCCGCTTGAGCAGCCAGCGGCGCAGCCGGCGGGCGTCGAGCACGGCGACGAGATCCGGCCATTCCTTCACGACGATCGATGACGCACCGTGGATGGCGACGACCGGGCGCACCCGCCCGGGCAGGCCGAGTTTCTGGTGCACGATCTTGGTCACCCGCGCTGCCTCGTACTCGGCATTGCGGATGTGCGGCTGACGCTGACCCGACACCATCAGTGTGCGGTTCGCGACCCAGATCGGCTTGCCGCTGTGGTGCTTCGTGTTGATCGTGAACACACCGCCGGGGCCGACGACCAGGTGATCGATGTCGGCCTCTTTCGTGCCGACGGGGAGCGCGTGGAAGACGGTCCATTCAGGAGGAAGCTCCCCGAGCATCCGCCCGACAGCGAGCTCGCCCTGCGCGCCGAGGTACCACGCGGTGCCGCTGTAGCTCAGCGGGGAACGACCGAGAATCCGGGCCGCACGCCCCCGGGGGACGACATGTGTCTGGTCGCCGACGAGTTCCTCGATGACGGCCTGGGCGGCAAAACGCTGCCGCATGCTCGTGGCGGTGACGGTGTCGGTCACGTGTCCCCCTCTGTTGCTTTTGCTCGACAGTACCTACCGGTCAACCCCGACACGCATCCCCAGAACGGGCATGAGGATCTTTCGCGATCGGGATGCCGCAGGACCCGCGAAACGACGCGAGAACGCCCGGCCGGATCGACTCCGGCCGGGCGTTCTGGGGGTGTCTAGACGGTGACGTCACCGACGAGGTGCACGTGCACGCCCAGTTCGGCGAACAGTGCGGCCTTGGCGATCAGCGCCTTGTCCGCGGTCTCGGCATCCGGTGCGTAGACCACCTGTGCGTGGTTGGCCTTGTGGCGGGCCATGTACTGGTCGCGGGTCACTCCACGGAGCACGACATGTGCGATCGGCCACTCCGGATTCGTGGCATGCTTGCGCCGTTCGGTCTCTTCGGCGGGCAGCTCGACGACGCTCGCGCGGCCGATGTCGAGGTTGAGCGCGCCGTCCGCGATGTAGACCCGCGACCAGACGATCTCACCCGGCTTGGAGACGCCGTTGATGGTGCTGCCGCCTGCGGGGAAGAACACCGGGTGCTGCCGCCAGCCCTCGGCGTTCTGCCAGCCGCCGAGGTGCGAAGCGGGCACGGAGCCGGAGATCTCGTACACCCAGACGAACTCACCGTCGAAGTCCTCGCCCCAGCGCACGTCGTGCAGCGTGTTGTCCGGGACGAGTCCCATGGCACGCCAGACCCGGTCGGTGATGAGCGAGTCGACGGCGACACCCTCGTCGGCCTCGTTGAAGTGCGGGAACGCCTTGCCCTCGTGCAGCACACGGGAGCCGTCGCGACTCGTCACCGGCGGCCGATCGGTCGTGTTCAGGATGCCCTCGGCGAGGTCGCTCGCAGGGACGAGGTCCTTGAGACCCTGCTGGTACTGGATGCCGACGGCGTCGAGTCCGAAATCGTCGCTGATGCGCAGCGCGGCGATGTACATCTTGTACTGCCAGGTCAGCTGTTCCTCGGTGAGCTCGGTGGCGTCATCCGTGCCGACCCGGAAGGTCATGCCGGCGTCCTTCAGCCAGTCGCCGACGGCGGCGGCATCCGTTTCGCTGACGGTGAGCATCTCGGCGTAGAGGGCACTCTGCGAGAGTCGTTCCTTGTAGATGCCGAGCGTGTTCAGCAGCTCGTCGTCGAAGATGGCGTTGTACATGCCCATGCAGCCCTCGTCGAAAACGCCGATGATGGCCTTCTCGGTCTTGAGCTGGCGGGCGAGCGCGACGCCGAGTTCCTTCTCCGGGGAGTCGGGCAGCTCGGGCAGCGGGCGCACGTGCGAGGCGTCGTGGCTGATCGTGCCGGTCTCGACCCAGCTGCGGATGCCGTCGAGGAACCACTCGTCGGTGAAGTCGACGCTCCAGATCGTGGAATAGTCGGTGCCCATCTTGGTCAGGCCGGCGTTGAGGCCGAGCAGACCGACGAGGCCGGGCCAGTCCGGCGCGAAGTTGGCGACGGTGAGGATCGGGCCGCGGTGGGTGCGGAGACCGGCGAGCACGTGGTGGCTGTACTGCCAGACGGCTTCGGCGACGATCAGCGGCGCGGTCGGCGGGATGTTGCGGAAGACGTCGAGTCCCATCCGCTGGCTCCGGATGAAGCCGTGCCCGAGCTCGGGGTCGATCGGGTTGCCGCGCGTGATGGTCCAGCCGATGCCGGCGAAGGCCTTCTCGAGGTCACGTTCCATCGCCTCCTGCACGGGCCAGCCGGCGGTGTTTGCGGATTCGCGCAGGTCACCGCTCGAGATCAGGTAGGCGGTCTTCGGCTCCGGGACCGTCTCGGTGGTGGTCGCCGGGAGGCTGTAGGTGGACATCATTGGCTCCTTGCTCGTGCGTGAAGACGATCGACTTCAGGGTCGCAGAAATCGATTTCATGCGCAAGCCGTCCGGCAGCCCGATCCGTTCGCCGGCCTCAGTGCGCCGCGCGCGTGGCCCGGGCCAGTTCGCCGGGGAAGACGGCGGTGCGCGGTGCCTGCGTCTCGCCGGCGATGCGGGAGACGAGCATCGACACCGCCGTCGTGCCAAGGTCCCGCGTCGGCAGGTGGACGAGGGTGATCAGCCCAGGCGACAGGGTGGTGAAGGGGAGGTCGCCTATCACGCCGACGCCGAATGCCGGAGGTGTGAGGCCGTGCTCGTTGAGCACCTGGAGGGCGCCGACCCCCATGAGGTTGTTCGTCGCGACGACGGCATCGGGCACCTCGGCCGCAGCGAGCAGTTCGGCCATCGCCCGCCGACCTCCGTCGACCCGGTGGTTCGCGATGCGGAGGTACGGTTCGGGGTCGTAGCCGCCGCGCTCCTCGACGACGTTCCGCCAGCCGAGGGCGCGCTCAGTCGCGGTGACGATCGTCTCAGGTCCGGCGATGCACGCGATGCGCTCGTATCCGGCGTCGAAGAGGGCCGCGGTGAGGGATGCTCCTGCCGGCCGGTTGTCGATCATCACGTGGTCGACGGAGAAGCCTGTCGTGCGGTCGACGGTGACGACGGGGCGGTTCTGGCTGACCATCGTCGTGAGGTCGCTGTGGTCGGAGGCGGGAACGAGGATGACGCCTGCCATGTTCTCGGAGACCGCGATCTGCAGGTAGTGGGCCTCCTTCTCCGGGTCGTCGTCGGTGTTGCACAGCACGACCGAGAAGCCGGCGGACTGTGCCCGGTCCTCGACGCTGCGGGCAAGCGCGGTGAAGAACGGGTTCTCGATGTCGGGGATGATGAGCGCGATCACCTCAGAGCTCTGCCGGCGAAGGGTCCTCGCCGTGCGGTTCGGCGTGAATGACAGGCTGGCCGCCGCCTCACGTACCCGCTCAGCCCGGTCCTCGGACACGGCCCTGCCGTTGAAGACCCGCGAGACCGTGGCCGGCGAGACACCGGCGAGCGCGGCGACGTCGTAGATCGTGGCCATGGGGTCCTTACCTGTCCGAGGCCGCAGCCTGCTGTCGTGCCGGGGCGTGCTCGTACCCGGCCGCTGGAACCCGGGGGAGATGCGCGCTGAGTGCAGCGTACCGGCACGTCGACCGGTCGCGGTCAACGCGCTGGCGGTGCTTCGGTTACGGCAGCTCCACGGTGTCGCTGTAGACGAGCCTGTGGTCCCGCATCCGGAACGGGGCGATGGCCGCGACCGGCGACCGGTCCGAGACGTGCAGTTCGTACTCGGCGATCCGCGCCCGCCAGCGGTCACCCGCGACGGCTTCAGCCCGGTCGGGAACAGGAACGGCCCCGGCCCAGTCGATCTCGCCGTATGTCCCGCTTCGCAGGATCCGCAAGCCGAGCACGACGGGGAGTGTGATCCGCCGGCCCACCTGCTCCCAGGCGAGGTCGGTCGTCGAATCCGCCGGGAGCTTCTCCACCCAGGCTTCGACGAGGCGGGACGCCGTGACCTTGCTGGCGAGGTTCGGGAGCGACTTGGCGTGCAGCGGGATTCCCACCGGTCCGCTCAGGGTGACGACGACAGCCGAACGGTCGGCGTTCTCCACGAACGTCGCCTCCCGGCGCGGCAGCACTTGGACGAAATCCGCTTTCACCACCTTCGACAGGTGCTCGTCACCGACGGAGAACGGCTGGTACCGCCCCAGGGCGAGTTGCACCATCGGTGTGTACGAGTACCCCGAATCGACCTGCAGGTCGCAGAACCAGAGTCGCCGGTCTGGGTCGAACTCGGGCTGGTGGCCGACAACGGTCACCCGCTCGTTCACCTCGGCGAGCAGCACGCTGTTGCCGACGCTCGTCCGCAGGGGAAACTGCGAGATCAGTGGGCCGGATGCCACCGGTTCCGAATCGTAGACCGGGTCCGCTCCCCAGACGCTCGTGAACGGCAACCCGTCCGGTCCGGTCTGGCCGAACAGCGGCATGTAGCTCTCGATCGCACCGGTGTCGATCACCTCGTCGCGCAGGCGCAGCTTCGCCAGCGTCGTCTTCGTCTTCGCGAGAGCGCGTTCCTCCACGGTTCGCGCTCGCACCTGAGATGCCTCCGCTGCCTGGGCCCGGCTGGTCAGCGAAGCGAGCAGTTGGGCGGATGCCGGACTGCGATCCGACACCGTGACGCCGTCGTGTTCGAGCACCTTCGTGGCCCACGCGTCGCTCAGCGCCCGGGCTTCGAGACTGCCGGCGACTCCGTGGGCCACGTCGGCGTGCCAGGTGAGCCATGGCTGCCTCCGGAGAACGATACCGAGCAGCTCGTCTTCGCCGCTTGAGTACCAGGGGCGGCCGAGGTACACCCGGAGTCCACCACCGGTGCGCACCCGCCGCACGCCGAACCCGTCACCGTCGAGGTCGTCGGTCGTCCACTCCCACGTCGGCACGATGTACTTCACGTCCGGAGGGTCCGGTCGCCGGCTCGACGGGATGTTGAGCAGGAGCGGATCACCCTCGGTCGTGACGAGAGCCGGGTCGTCGGTGATCTCCGGCGGGAAATACTCCCTGAACCGGGTGGTCGCCGTGGCCTGATAGTCGACGTACCTGTGCTTCGTGTCACCGAACTCCTGCCGCACCTCGTGGCGGGGTCCGATCGGTCCGCCGGCCGGCCCTTCTGTCGCTGCAATGAGGCAGTCCGCTTCGTCCCGTTCGAGCTGGAACCCGGCCACATGGGCGAACACGTCCTCCTCGCCGGGCAGAGGCTGGGTCACGTCGTCGATCTTGTCGGTCCAGCGCGCGTCGATGTCGAGTCGGCCGGTGCTTGCCGCATGGTTGCGCACGGCACCGACGAGCGCCGCGAAGGTCTGTCCGGGCAGGCGCTGCACCCGGCTGTTCGGCGGACCGCCCGCCCCGACCAGGATGACCGGCTTCTCGAGCGGCTTCTCGACGGCATGCACGAGCGTGAGCTCGGAGAACGGCGTGATCATCCAGTGCTTCCCCGACAGCACAGCCTCGCGCTGGGCAGCGGTCGCTGGGCTCTGGTCCTGTTCGATGAGATTCCAGATCCGCATCAATTCGGGGTCACCCGGGTCGAGGAAGGATGCCAGCCGAACAGTGGTGAACTCCGCTTTCGGCAGCGACACGGTCAGGGTGCGGGATGCCGCGTCGAAGCTCGGCGGGTCCGTGCCCTCCACCGTGAGCACGCGCACAGGGAGGCGGTCGTGCCAGACCTCCTCCTGCCCGGGCCAGCGAAGCAGCCGCGTTGCGGCATCCCCCGGCAGTGTGGAGAACGAAATTCCCCGCGACAGCGGGTCGGGCAGGTATGGCAGGTCGAGCATGGGGGTGTCGTGCACGACGTACTCACCGTCGAGCAGGATCTGGTCCTTGCCGCCGCTCAGCACTGTCGGGACCTCCCGGCGGCTGACCAGCCGTCCGCCCGGCAGCAGGAGGTAGCTGCCTGATTCCTTCGCTGCCACAGCGAACTGAGCCGCGATCGCTGCGGGGTCACCGCTCAGGGCGGCATCCAGCCTCCCGTGTGTCTCGGCCAACTGCACACTCGTCGCCGGGGCTGCGAGGTGCCTGGCATTGTCGGCCCGGTACCAGATGCCATCGGGGCTGTGACCGGTCAAACCGGTTACCCGGCCCTGGGCGACGTATTCCGCTGCACTCACCCCGTCGGTGGAGCGGATCACCATCCGCATCAGCGACTCGCCCTCGGTGTATTCGGTGAGTGGAACGACGGCCGGCGACGGCACCGGCTCCCAGCGCTGATACGGCTCGGGCAGGTCGCGCTCGTGCTCGTCGAGCAACTGGTCGCCGGGGATGGAGCCACCTGAGAGGTCGACGGCGCGCACCCGCACCCGGTACCACCGGCCGTATCGCAGACGTGGGAGCGATCCCCGTTGCGGGCGGAACTCCGCGGTGAGGCCGAACCCGGTCTTCGCTACTTCGGGCGCCTGACCGGGTTCGACGGTTCCGTCCTCGGTCTGCTGGCGCCCCGGGCGTTTGACGGCGAGCGACCAGCCGTCCCAGCCCGCCACGGATTCGTGCAGGTACTGGTCGGTCGCGACTCCCGTCGTTGTGCTCGACGTGCTCGCCGCCTTGAGGTACCCCTCGTCGGCGTCTGGCTGGACCGGCAGCGGGTCGACGGTGCCGTCCGGGTGCGCGATCTCGTATATGCCTTCGCGGCGATGCAAGGACATCCAGTCCCTGCCAGTCGAGGCATCCTGGATGTCGACCCGCCACCCGCGCGTCACATCCGCGGACTCGAGCAACGACGCCTGGCCCGCCGTCCGATCGGTTTCGTGCGCCTTGGCGGCGTCGAACTGACCGACGAGCCCCTTGGCGCGGTTCTGGCGGGCGATGAGGATGCCGGCTGAGCGAAGCGCCGGGAGCGACGCCGCGTCTGCTGTCATCGATCGGTCCGTGCCGGCCAGCCCGGCGGCTGTACGCCTGACCGTGTCGAGCAGGTTCGAAAGTTTCAGAGCCGACCCGTCCGGGTCGACCTGGATGACGTCGAACGCGTCGTCCCTCTCGATCGCGAGGCTGCCGTCGCGCACGTCGCCGATGTGCTCGCGACTCGCGGGCACCCAGACCCGCTCGGTGTAGTGGTACAGCGTTTCAGGGCGAGCGGCCTCCGGCGTGAGCAGGGTGAGGAAGGGACCTTCGTTGTCGTCAGGTAGCAGCCGGATCGTCGAGACCTCGGGGATACCCGGATCGTCCTTGAGAAGGACGTCGAACGCGAGGCCGAGATGCCTGAGCAGTTGGGGGTAGTCGGCGCAGCGCGCGATGAAACTATGGAACTCGGGCGGCACCGGATCGGGTGCCCCCGTCGCCGCGACCACCGGGTCGAGTGGGTCGTCGTTGCGGTCGTAGAACGCGGACGCCGCGGCCAGGGCGACCTTGCGGCGCTCGGTGGCGGGCACCACGGTCGGGTCGAGATAGTCGACGAAGCGGCCGGCGGCGTCCGAACTCTCGCGAAGCCTCCTCAGCAGCAGCTTCACGGTCTCGCGCCGAGGGCGGTGCACGCGGCGGGGGTCGTCGACCTCGTCCGGGATGCTGAGGTCCCTGGCAGCATCAGCGAGTGGCCCGCGGGTCACGGGAGGGAACCCGGACGGGTAGAGCACGGCGACGGTCTGGTAGAGCTCGGTCAGCGTGTCCGCCACCTCGGCGACGGGGTAGGAGTTCACCGCAGCGGCCGAGTAGTCCTGGAACCCGGCCACCCCGACGGCGGTCTCGCCGAACAGCTGGTCCCAGAGGGCGGGGTTCGGCACGACAGGGGTGGGGAGCGGGAATCCCTCCACGACCCCGAAATTGGCGATCTCGAACCGGAACTGCGCCGTTTCGACGCTCCGCGGCCAGTTGGAGAACGCCTCGAAGTCCCTGACAGGAGTGCCTTCGGGCGGGCCGCCGGCCGCGTCGAGTCGGGGCGTCACGAACACCGTCACCTTGAGCCCGTCGGCCACCCGGCCGACGGGGATCACCGTGAAGATCGCTTCCTCGTTCATCTCACACCGCCTCTGGCGCGAACGCACCGCAGTAGTCGAGCCAGGGGTCCAGCTGGCGCTGGCGATGATCGGTGTACGGGCCCATCATGTCGACGAAGGTCGGGTCGCCGGCAGAACCGGCGAGCTTCTTCTCACACGACACCGACACCGAGAACGACAGGAAGCACACGGAAACCTCGATGCTGATCGACGCCTTTCCGATCGCCTTCGACTTGCCGCCGTCGTTGAAGTAGCTCAGCTCGAGGTACAACTCGATGCAGGCCGAGATCAGGCCGAGCACGTCGACCTCTCCTCGCGCCCGGAAGTAGCCGGTGAGCTGCACGCTCTGCGTCTCGCCCTTGAATTCGAGTTTGAAGTAGATCCCGGCCATCACGGACAGCGATCCGGATGCCACGACGAAGCTCATCGCGACGGCTGCCCCGAACTCGAAGGACGCCTCGATGGTCTTGAGGCCCTTGGGAGTGACGGTGATGGCGAAGAAGCCCCCTCCCGCGAACAGCGAGACCTGGAGCCGGAACGGATTCTCCCGCGTCGCGAAGAAGAACCGGAACTCGAGGGACTCACCGATGAACGGCACGATGAGTTCGGCGCCGAGGTGCACGTTCGACAGGGCGAAGATCCCCATCGGCACGTCCGGGAGCGCGAGGTCGTAGCCGGCACGGATGCCCTCGGTGCTGACATCAAGGAAAGGCGGGTCGCTGAACCCGTCGGCCGGGATGATGCTCTTGAGGGTCTCGATGAAGGCGAGCGGGCCGGCGAAGACGATCCCATCGGTCTTTTCGAGTTCGACGTTGACGTCCGGCTTGTGGTCGGGTCGGACGGAGAACTCCATCACGGCGACGTTGATGCTCACGAAGTGCGGGTCGGACATCAGGTGGATCTCGAACGGCGGAAGCGAGCACGACACCATCGCACGAGGGTCGTCCCCGTTTGTCGGTGCTTCGATTTCGGCGACAATGCGGAGGTTGCCGTCTGGAAGGAAGATCGCGGTCGCCGGTGTCGGCCAGGGGACGAGCGGAATCTCCCAGTCGAGCCGGGCCGTGATCGTTTCGGGTAGCGCGAAGCCCTGGTAGAACTGGGCGATCACCGTGACCATCGCGTTGGCGTTTGCCGTGGCACGTTCCACGCTGTCCAGAAGCGATCTCATCTGTTCGAGCGTCGGCCGGGCGAACGGGAGCGGGTTTGTGAGGTCGTCGAATGCCGTGAGGAGGACGGCAACGTGACCGTGGACTCTCCCGAGGAGATCCTCCACCGGTGCCAGATCGGTCGGATCCTTGGACAGGGCGAGCAGCGCCGCAGGGAGCTGGCCGGCATCCGTAGCGAGGTCCGTTGCGGCCTGACCGACGGCGGCCGATCTCGCCTGGAACACCGTGACCTGCTGAACGGCGAATGCCTGCGCCCTGGCGATGTTCTCCTGCAATGAGACCACGGCGGTCACCGCCTGGGTCACGAACTTCGGTTGGGGTCCTCCCGCCGGCAACAACTCGGCGAGGGGCAGGATGCCGAACAGTTTGGCCGCCGACAACGGGAACATCTTCCCCACGGGGAACGTCGCCGGGCTGCCCGTAGTGAGCGCGGCCAGCTCCCCACCGACCGGTCCCACCTTCCGCGCCAGCGCCGTGATGCCGACGCTGGGGCTGACGAAACCGCCCGCGCGGTCCGACTTCTTCTCGAAACCGAGGACTTCAGGAGACGCCGCCGGCGACCCGTCGGCATTCGCCACCTGCAGGAAGAGCTGCGACCAGTTCTGCCCGGCGGTGAACCCGTTCGTCGCGAACGCGGCCGGGTACGACAGCACGACGGGTGCGGTCTGGCCGGTGAACGCGCTCATGGCCGGGACGATGGCCTTCGTCGACTTCAGCACGGGGAGGATGTAGTTCGGTTGCTTCGGGAGAGGGGTCTGCGGGTCCTTCTCCGCGACGAAGACGATCGAGTCAGTGGCCAGGGTCGTGTCGTCGGGCTCCTCAGGTTTCGCGAACGCGACCCGCTGCCCGCGCATCGGGTAGCTGATCTTCGCGTCAGCGGCGTCGAGAAGTGCGTTCGAGAGTTTTGATGGATCGAGCAGGGTTTCCTCGATGAAGACCAGCGGCCCTTCGAACTCGATCAGGTGGTTGTCGACGTCGCTCGCTAGCATCCTGAACCGAAATTCCTCGCCGGATTCCGCGTTCGGGTCCGATGCCTTCGTCGCCACCCGGGGAACGAAGATCCTCCCACCCGGTGCGGACTTGTTGCGCAGTCCGTTCTTCGGGTCCATCAGCGGCGGGGTCGAGTCGGTGAGGATGCGAACCCAGCTGAACGGCATCCGATTATTGAGCGACGGGTCGGCCGAGGTGCGGAAGACGCGTTCGGGTTGTCGAACGACGACGAACAGCCTCTGGAACAGGATGGCGTGGGTCTTGCCCTCAGGCCTCCGCCGTTCGGTGATCTTGACGAGCGACGCCCGGTGACCGAACGGGTACAACACACCGCTGTAGACCACCTTCACGTACTGGTCCCTGCCGAGGGTCGCGCGGTGCTTCCATTCCTGGAGGCTGATCGCCGGGCTCGTGATCGGGAACTTGGCCTCACTGTCGAGCCAGCCGCCGAGTGCGGTGAGCATGAGGTTGTGCACCGTGGCCGGGATCGGCACCCACCCGGTTGGCATCCCCGTGAGTGCGAAGTTGGAGGTCTGGTGGACGATGAACTTACGGTCGCGGATCGACAGCGATGCGCGGAACGGGCTGAGCTCGTCGTCATCCTGACGGATGGCCGCGGCCGCCACCGGAAGGGTCTCGCCGGTCCTGTCGAAATCACGGGTCCAGACCGCGCGGACGGTCTTCGTTGCCGGCTCGACTTCGTCGATCGTGGGGACCTCGCCTGGCACCCGCGTTCCGAGGCGTGTGTGCCAGAGCTCGGTTCTGCCGTTGTGGGTGACCTCCGGCGTGCTGTGCGCGAAGGCGCCGCCGGAGTGGGGGCTGAGTTGCAGGCGCCACGGCAGTTCGATGGCCGTCTCGGTGCTGAGGGGTTCCCGCGGTACCGGGGGTTTCCGCGGGAATCGCGGCAAGGGTGTGATGATGTCGATATCGGTCAACCGGTCGGACACGGCGGCGACCGCGCTGTACGCCCCGAACTGCACCTCGACCTCGGCGGCCGTCCGGTGCAGGCGTCCGCGGCCGGCCAGGTCAGTGAGGGTGCTGCGGGCGAAGACGGGTTCGGTGACGAGTTCGCTGACGGCCCGCCCGCGACCGGTCCGCCGAGCCGTGGCTTTTGACGCCCGGGTCACCGGGCTGAGCGCTCCGAGGTCGACGGCCAGGTCGAGCCAGGGGATGAGCTTCAGGAAGGTGTGGGCGTGCGGGGCGACGCTCAGCGGCAGGTATCGCATGGCATCCAGCAGCCCGGCCTCGGAGAAGGGGATCTGCTCGGTCGTGACGAGGAAGACGAGACGGCTCGGCGCGGAGAGTATCGCCTCGACGGGGACCTTCGGATCCTCTGACGCCCCCGGGAGAGGCGGGCCGCCGATCTGCGGAACGTTGCCTGCCGAGTCGAAGTACGCCCTCTCGAGCAGGTGCTGCGCCGGGAACTGAGCCACGAGGTACGCGGGACGCGACCCGTCCAGCCGGCTCAGAACCGGCGCGGCATCCGCTGTGCGTTGCAGGTTGACGAAGCGGAAGACGATGTTGACGAGGTCGCCGGACCGAAGCAGGAAGACCGCCGGGAGAGATTCGGCCAGTGCGGCCGGCTCGGCCGGAAAGAGGTGCTCGATCGCGTCTTCGACCGGATGCTGGATGACGGTGTCCGCCGGGAGATAGATGCGGTCGAGCGCGCGAACGAAACGAGGATCGAGAGGTGACATCATGCTCCTCGGGAGCAAACCGGTTCGCCGAAGTGGCGTTCAAACGGATGGCACAGAACAGTCGGGTGGGGGCGCATGCCTCACTGCCGGACTCGGTCCGCCGGCGCGGACCCGCTCACCGTACTGCGCGCCCGGAGCGCGCGTCAATACCTGAGCGACCCTCACTCCGGGGGGCTATTCGACGAAGCGGATGCCGTTCTGAAGCCTGGTTCGCAGGTCGAAGAGTTCGTTGCCGCCGGCTCGCGCGAGGTCGGGGAGCCCTGCACGGAGGAATCCGGGGAGGAACGACTCCCTGATGGCGAGGGTCGCGGCGCCGCGGCTGCTGCCCAGCTGGACGTACGGGGCTTCGAGTGCGTTGTCCGGCAGCACGATCGCGAGGCCGGTGAATTTCACCCGGAGCGAACGGCTGAGCACCTTGGCGCGGGCGGCGAGGTCGTGCATCGGACGGTCGCCGGCGAGCGCCTCGCCGATGAGCTCGCCGCGCTTGATCTTGACCGCGTCGCCGTAGTCCTCGGAGAGGAGGGCGAACAGACCGGTCGGGCCGAGGACGACGTGGTCGATCTTCTCGTCAGGGGCGCCGGTGGCGACGTCATGCCAGACGGTGAAACCGAGGCCGAGTTCGGCGAGGTTCCTGGCCGTGGCCTCTTCGGCGAGCGCATCGGCGAGAAGGTGGCGGAGCTCCCGAGGGGCCGTGCGCACAAGTGTCGGGTCGTAGGGATCGGCATCGACCCCGCGGCCCGCCCATTCGCGCATGAGACGGAGGTAGCGCTCCCGCCGCCAGCCACCCGGATGCCCGTACGAACGTGCGCGGGGGCGTGAGTCCGCCTTCGGTTTCGCCGCCGACGCGGCCCAGGTGTGGTGTTCCTCGGGAGCGTTCGTGCCTGTCGCCCGGCCGCGGTCGTATGCGGCACGGCCTTCTGCTGTGCCGATGCGCTCCCACGCCAGCTGGACGGCGGTGAATCGTGCCGCGTTCCCGCCGGTATCCGGGTGGGTCTCGCGCATCAGCCTGCGATAGGCACGGCGGAGGTCGTCCTGGCCGGCCGTCGGGCTCACGCCGAGGATTTCGTAAGGCGTCGCCGAGATCGGGCTGTCTGGCATCCGCTCGCTTTCGGGTGGGGAGATCTGCAGTATCCGACGATACCGAGGAAAACTGGGAGGCTGCGGCGACCTCGCCCGCGAGACGAGTGTCGAGCGCCCACCCGCGTGGGTCGAGTCCGAGCGCCAGCGAGCGTATGGAGACCACGGGCCACAACTTCGGAGATTCTCTGGATTGGGGCTGTTTCTAGCCTCAACCGCCCCGTTCGACCAGGGATCTCCGAAGTTGGTGACGTCACTCCAGCGGAGACTCGTGGCGAGTGGAGTTCGGCGTGGTGACCGACGGGCCCGTGCACGAATGGCTGCGGCGACGCCGCTTCAGCGGCGCTTCAGCCCGGCTCGGGCAGAATGGCGGGGGAGGTGGTCGGCATGCGGATACTCGTGGTCGAAGACGAAGTACGGCTCGCCGACGGCCTGCGCCGCGGACTCGAGGCGGAGGGCTTCGCCGTCGACGTCGCCCCGACCGGCACCGACGGGCTCTGGCTGGCGCGGGAGAACCAGTACGCGGTCATCCTGCTCGACATCATGCTGCCGGGAATGAGTGGGTACCGTGTCTGCGAAACCCTGCGCGCGGAGAAGAACTGGACGCCGATCCTCATGCTCACGGCCAAGGACGGCGAGTGGGATCAGGTCGAGGCCCTCGACACCGGTGCAGACGACTACCTCACCAAGCCGTTCTCGTTCGCGATCCTGCTGGCCAGGGTCCGCGCGCTGCTGCGCCGCGGCGCGGCCGAGCGCCCTGTCGTGCTCGAGGCGGGTGACATCCGGGTGGACCCCGCTTCACGCCGGGTCTGGCGGGGAGACGCCCCGATCGACCTGACCTCCAGGGAGTTCGCCGTGCTCGAATACCTCATCAGGCAGCGGGGCACCGTCGTGTCCAAACGCGAGGTGCTCGACAACGTGTGGGACTTCGATTTCGAAGGCGACCCGAACATCGTCGAGGTCTACGTGCGCCACCTGCGCAACAAACTCGACCGCCCCTTCGATCGCGAGGCGATCGAGACGCTCCGTGGCGCGGGCTACCGTCTGGCAGCGAACGGTGGTTGAGGAGACGACCGCGAGCCAGGGGCAGAAGCGCCGAGGCTCCATCCGTGTCCGGATCGTTCTCGCCGCGACCGCGGTCGTGGCGGTCGCCCTGCTGCTCGGTGCCGTCGGATTCGTCGTGCTGCTCCAGGGCGCCCTGCGCGACGGGGTGCGCGACACCGCAGAGCAGAGCCTGAGCGAACTCACGAACCGTGTCGAAGCATCCGGTCTCGACTCGCTCTCCGACGACAGTGACACCCCCGATCCCGACGCTGACGACGATGACGACCCGGCCTCCGAGAGCACCGAGGAGTTCCTCTCGGACTACGACGATGACGAGGCCTTCTTCCAGATCGTCGACGAGTCCGGCGCCGTCGTGGCCGCGAGCGAGAACGTCACCGGAATCGGAACGGTCAGTGCTCCAGCCGAAGGAGAATCACGCACTGTCACCCTGCCTGGCGAGCTCGGCGAGTTCGTCGTGGTCGCCGGAGAGGCCGACGACCTCACCGTGGTCACCGGCCGCAGTCTCGAGACCGTCGGCGAGACCACCGCAACCGTCATCCGTCTGCTCGCCATCGCGTTGCCGGTCCTCCTGCTCTTCGTCGCCCTCACCACCTGGTTCGTGGTCGGCCGTGCGCTGCGACCGGTCGAACGGATGCGCCGCGAGGTCGACGACGTGACCGCGGTGAGTCTCGACCGTCGAATCGCCGACCCGGGGACCTCCGATGAGATCGGCCGACTGGCCACCACCATGAACCGGATGCTCGACCGTCTCGACGCCTCACAACGCTCGCAACGGCGTTTCATCTCGGATGCCTCGCACGAGTTGCGATCACCCCTCGCGTCGATGCGCCAGTACGCCGAGGTCGCCCGCGCGCACCCCGACCAGGTGGGCGACGGGGAGCTCGCCGACGTCGTCCTCGACGAAGGCGCCCGGCTGGAACGCCTCGTGCAGGGCATGCTCGTGCTGGCGAAGGCCGACGAGCGGACGCTCACTCCGGTTCGGACCGCTGTCGACCTCGACGATCTCGCGCTGGCAGAAGCGCGGCGGCTCAAGGACACCTCTGGCCTCCGCATCGACACCAGCGGGGTCGGCCCCGCGCGCGTGCTCGGTGACCTCGGCCTGCTCGGTCAGGCACTGCGGAACCTCGCGGACAACGCGGCCCGCCACGCGACCGGGACCGTGCAATTCGAACTCACGGAGTCCGACGGGCAGGTGCTTCTCACGGTGGCCGACGACGGCGGCGGCATCCCCGAGGACCAGCGCGAGCGAGTCTTCGAACGGTTCGTGCGGCTCGACGAGGCCCGCGCCCGCGAGTCGGGCGGCAGCGGACTCGGGCTCGCCATCGTGCGGGAGATCGCCACGGCGCACGGCGGTTCCGTGGTCGCGACGGTGAGCACGCTGGGTGGTGCGCGATTCGACCTGCGCCTGCCTGCGGCATCCGACGCGCCTTCCTGAAATTCCGTTCAGGAGGCTTCAGGTCTGCTTCAGCACCTCCCGGGCACAGTGGAACAAACGCCACAAGGAGGCTCTCGTGAAGAAGAAGACCATTTGGATCAGCGCGGCCGTCGCTGCCGTACTCGTGCTCGGTGGAACCGGAGTGGCCGTCGCAGTGACCGACCCGTTCGACGGGGATGACCAGCTCACCGGGACGACACTCGAGAAGGCCTCGAGGGCCGCTCTCGACGAAGTCGGAGAAGGACGCGTCACCGACTCGGATTCGGACGACGGTGGCTACGAGGTCGAGGTCACCCGTGAGGACGGCACCGAGGTCGATGTTTCGCTCGACGGCGACTTCGGGGTCGTTCGGGTCGACAACGACCGCGGCGGAGACGACGACACTCGTGGGGACGACGACGACAACACCGGGTCGAACTCGACCAGCAGCGACGACACCAACACGCCCCTGACCGAGGCCGAGAAGGCCAGCGCCACGAAGGCCGCCCTGGCAGAAGTTGCCGGCACCGTGACCGACATCGACCGCAGCGACGACGCCGACCACGCCTTCGAGGTCGAGGTCACACGCGCAGACGGAACCGAAGCCGACATCGACCTCGATGAGAAGTTCGTCGTCGTGTTCGTCGACGAGGACGGCTCGGACGACAACTCCAACGACTAAGAGCTGCGTTTCGGGAGGAAATCCCGGGGGTCCATCGACAATACGTCGATGGACCCCTTTATTTTCCTCCCGAAACCGTCGCGGCGCCGGCAGGGAGCGTTTCCAACTGCGGAGATTGTGCCCTCCTTGCCGCGTTCGGCACCGAGACGGGGTGACGGCATCCGAATCTCCGCAGTTACGAACGGGCCCGGCGCAAGGGGCTTCTCCGCCCCATGCCGCGCCCGTAGCCTCGACGCATGAGCGACGAGACCCAGAACGACAGCGCGACACCTTCCGGCGGCGACCTGAGCGACGCCGAACAGACGGGCAAGGACGTGTCATACAGCCCGTCGAGCGGCCAGGAGACCGAGCAGTTGCAGGCCTCCTCGGATTCCGCCGCACTTGACGACCCGGACATCGACGCAGACGACGTCAACGTCCTCCCTGGCACCGGCGGGCCCGACGACGTCGGCGATGTCGACGTGGATCCCGGCGAGATCGACCTGCAGGGTAACGCCGGCCTCAGCTGAGTGATCAGGCGTCGCGCTGGTAGACGTCCGGGATGCCGTCTTCGTCGGCATCCCGCTGGGCGTCCTGTTCGATCCGTTTGTAGCGCCGGTTGCGGCTGATCAGCACGACGGATGCCAGGACGGCGGCGAGAACTGATGCCAGCAGGATGCCGACCTTGGCGTGGTCGTTCTCGATGGCGCCCAGTCCGAAGCTGAGTTCGGCGACGAGCAGCGAGACCGTGAACCCGATTCCGCCCAGAAGGCCGATTCCGATGAGGTCGATCCAGGCGAGGGATGCGTCGAGTCGCGCCTTCGTGAACCGGCTCACCAGCCAGGTCGTGGCGACGATCCCCAGCGGCTTGCCGAGCACGAGCGCCACGATGATGCCGATGGTGACCGGGTCGAGCAGTGCTGAGGTGAATCCCTCCACCCCACCGAGAGCGACACCCGCCGCGAAGAACGCGAAGACCGGGACGGCGAATCCGGCGGAGATCGGTCGGAACCTGTGCTCGAAGATCTCGGCGAGGCCCGGTCCGGCGTCTGGCCCTCCGCTCGCCTGACTGCGGATGACGGGGACGGCGAAGCCGAGCACGACGCCCGCAATCGTCGCGTGTACGCCCGAAGCGTGCAGGAGTCCCCAGGCGATCAGCCCCAGCGGAAGCAGGATCAGCCAGGCTGCCGAGGCGTGGAGCCCGAAGAACCGGCGGTAGCGGTGAGCGAGGAACGCGTACACCGCTACAGGGATCAGGAACAGGACGAGCGGCAGAATCACGATCTCCTCCGTGTAGAACACGGCGATGATGGTGATCGCGAGCAGGTCGTCGACGACGGCGAGGGTGAGCAGGAAGATGCGCAGGGCGCTCGGCAGGTGTGAGCCGATGATCGCGAGAACGGCGACGGCGAATGCGATGTCTGTCGCGGTCGGGATCGCCCAGCCACGGATGGCTTCCGGGTCGCCGGCGTTGATGGCGGCGTAGATCAGGGCGGGGACGACGACTCCGCCGATCGCTGCCGCGACGGGGATGACGGCCTTGCTGAACTGGCGGAGGTCACCGGCGATGAACTCCCGTTTGAGCTCGAGGCCGACGAGAAAGAAGAAGATCGCCAGGAGACCGTCGGATGCCCACTGTCCGAGAGTGAGGTCGAGGTGCCATGGTTCGTACCCGACCCGGAAATCCCGGAGGGCGAAATAGCTGTCGGTGGCGGGGGAGTTCGCCCACACCACGGCGATCACCGCGGCGGCGAGGAGCAGCATGCCCCCGACCGTCTCCTTGCGGAGAATGTTCCCTATCCGCAAGGCCTCGGCGTAACTGCCGGGGCCGAAGACGGGGCGGGTGGGCTGGGGAGAACGGGCGGTCACGAGGACTCCTTGCTGACGGGTCACGAAATCATTGCCGACCAGACTTCCCGGCTCACCAGCTTCGACTCTACCGTCAGCCGCCTGCCCGGGTCAGGGTCGAAGGTCGCACGCGTCGCTCAGCGCGCCGGCCGCATCGACGAGGGCGGCCGTGCCGCGCCGGGCGCTCAGTTCGGACAACGCGGCATAGACAGCCGTCTTCTCACCGTCTTCCTCGGCGCGTTCGGCCGTGCGGACGAGGTACTCGCCGAAGAAGACGCTGTCGCGGTGTTCACCGAGGGTGTCCTGCACCCGCTCACCGGCCGACGCGGCGGCGGCCGCCCGCCGGAGACCCGCCGCACCGACGATCTCGGCGGCGTACCGGAGCCGTCGGCCGGCCTTTCGCGCCGCGTGCAGCTGGGATTCGAGCTCTCCGCCGGCTGCGCCGACGGCATCCGATCGTTTCCGCACGCGGTGCACCTCACGGCCCAGCACCTTCTTGACAACTTTTTTCGCGGGCTTCGACGCGGCATCCGTCAGCGGAGGGGATGCGACGAAGGCGTCGAGGTCGTCGAGAAGGCGGTAGTACTCGGTCGAGGACAACACGTCGCGCAGCCGCTGGTGTGCGGTGTCGTAGCGCGAACGGGCGCCGTCGACGAGCCGCGACCTGGCCTCGGCCTCTGAGCTGACGAGTTCGTCGAGCAGCGACTCGGCCCTGAGCCCCTGCACCTCGAGGTCGCGCGCCTCACCGAGGGCGGACCCGATCCGTCCGAGGCGTTCCCGAAGATCGTCCGCGACCTCACGGTCGAAGAGACGCCGGTACGCGGCGAGCACACTGCGCAGCCGCCGCACGAGAGTGCGCATGCGGTGCACCGCATCGGGTGCGTCGGCGCGAGCAGCGGGGTCGGCGTGTTTGAACGTCTCGACGAGTTCCGCGATGGCGGGGAGGAGGACAGCGGATGCCGTCCCGTCGGCTGCTGCATCGCCCGCGTCGTCGCCGGCTGAGGGAGTCACCTCGGTCAGCGAGTTCACACCGAGGGCACGCGCCACCTTGGCCACGCTCGACGACGGGTGGGCTCCGGCCTCGGCGATCACGCCTTCGATCTGGTCGAGGAGTGCCGTGCGTCCTTCTTCGGTGTCCGGGGCGCCGTCGAGGAGTTCGACCTCCCACTCACGCCAGCTGCGTTCTCCGCCGCGGCGGACATCCGTCGCCGTCACCTCATCGTCGGCGATCTCGACGACCCCGGTGCCGTCGGCAGCGACGAGGTGGATCGCCGTGCGTCTGGTCGAGATGCGGGCCAGCGGTGTGAGGTCACGGTCGCGCACCCATGCGCGGACCGGTTCGAGGATCTCATCCGGCACTGTCCCGGTGTCGTCGCCGAGGGGCCAGTGCTGTTCCGTGCGTCCCTCAGCGGCAGGCTTCTTGATGTGCCAGCCCGCGTCGCCACCGCCCGTGCGCCGTCGGACGACGATCCGCCGCACGGCGAGGTCGAGTCGTTCGGTGTCGTAGTAGACGGCCTCCAGGTCGACCGGTTCGCGGATGTCGACCGTCGCGATCCCGTTCACGGAGCTGAGGTCAGGGACCTCCGCGCCGTCCTCGACGTCGTACTTGCGCTCGATCTCGCTTTGGGAGTGGCCGGCGGGGGCGGAGTTCGTCATACCCCTTGTCTACCGTGTCGGCGGGCGGGCGGCCACCAGCGCCGCAGCCGGCCGGTGGCCTTTCTGCAGTCGCTCAGCGCTCCAGGCGCACCGGGTCGATGAGCGTTCCGACCAAGCTGCGAACCCACCACTGTCGGGTTTCCCGGCGCTCGGCCCAGGTCGAATACCGGTAGCGGAACGCGCGCGCCCGGATCCACGTCGGCGCCGCCTCCTGGAACGGGTTGTACCGCAGCAACCTCAGCGTGCGCTCGTCGCCGTCGAGCAGCCGGTAGATCAGCATCTGGAACCAGCGGGTGTCCGGCGACCCGAGCGCGAGGAACCACATCAGCCAGTCGAGCCTGAGGTGGTACGGCGCAACCTGCGGCGGCATCCGCTTCACATCGCCCGGTTTGCCCTTGAATTCGTACGGCAGCCACTCGCTGTCGGGTCCGGGGCGCTCATCGGCGCAGCCCTCGATGATCACCTCGATCCGCACCTTGGTGACGGTGCCGAACGCTCCGTACGCGTTCACGAGGTGGTACCGGTTGAAACTCGCGTTCATCAACTGGTGGCGGGCGAACAGGTTGGCGAGCGGGCGCCAGCTAAGCACGAGGAGGAACGCCGTCGCAACGATCACGAGGACATCGAACCAGAGGGGAGTGGGCAGGAACGCCGTGTCGGGGCCGAAGCCGGGGATCACGGCCCGGATCGTCCCGTCATCGATCGCGCAGAACGCAAGCACGATGGTGATCCAGTTGAGCCACGCGAAGTTGCCGGTGACCACCAGCCAGAGCTGGGTGGCGATGATGATGAGCGCTGCGACGGATGCCACGGGCTGGGGTGCGAAGAGGAAGAACGGCACGACGAGTTGCGCGAAGTGGCTGCCGAGCACTTCTCCGCGGTGGAACAGTTTGGGCAGATGGTGCACGAACCAGCTGACGGGGTTCGGCATCGGTTGCGTCTCGTGGTGGTAGTACAGGGCGGTGAAGTCGCGCCACTCGCGCCCGCCGCGCATCTTGATCATGCCGGCGCCGAATTCGAGTCGGAAGACGAGCCAGCGCAGGAAGAGGATGATCACCAGCGGTGGGGCGACCTGGTCCGAGCCCAGGAACGCGACGATGAACCCGGCTTCGAGCAACAGGCTTTCCCAGCCGAAGCTGTAGAAGGTCTGCCCGATGTTCACGATCGACAGGTAGGCCGCCCACAGCGCCAGGAAGACGACCATCGGAAGCCAGGGTGGTCCTGACTGGGGCAGGCCGACCACGACGGTCGCCGCGATCCCTGCGCCGGCCGAGGCGATGCCGAGCAAAAAGTTGTCGCTGTACCGCCAGTGGAACACGCTCGGCGACTGCCGGTACGAGACCCGGTTCAGGAACCATGGCGCCGGGAGCAGCCCGCGCTCTCCGAGCAGCGCAGGGAACTGGTACGCGGCAGACACGAACGCGATCAGGTACAGCGCCGCGATACCGCGTTGCAGGACCTGGCGGGCGAGTTCATAGTCCCCGGCGGCGAACCACTCCATCTCCCTGCCGACGTTAGACCTGCTTCCACACCCGGTTCAACGGGTCGCGCGGGTGCGGCTGCAGCCCCGTGATTGTCAACGGGTAGAGGGCCGCGGATGTCGCGGCGTACCGTGCGATCAGCGCCCGGCGCGATTCTGCCGCGCGTCTCACACGATCCGAGGGAGACCCAGTCATGACATTCAGCGACGACGACATCGCGACCCCGGCCAACCGCACCGTCCCGGTGGACACCTTCATTCCGGCCGACGACGATGACATGAAGACGATCGCCCGACTGGTGAAGTCGGCGAAGATCGCGCTTCTCACAACCATCACGTCCACCGGCCACCTGCACAGCCGCCCGCTTGCGACGCAGGAGACCGACTTCGACGGCGATCTCTGGTTCTTCACGCAGGACCCCAGTTCGAAAGTCGACGACATCCGTGCCAACAACCAGGTCAATGCCGCGTTCGAGTCCGGCAAGGGTTACCTCTCGATCGCGGGAACAGCAACGATCGTGCACGACAGGGCCAAGGTCGACGAGCTGTGGACACCGGCGGTCGAGGCATGGTTCCCCGACGGCAAGGACGACCCCACCGTCGCCCTGATCAAGGTCAACGCGGAATCCGCGGAATACTGGGCAACCAATGAGCCCGGAGTCGTGACGATGTTCAAAATCGCCAAAGCGGTCGTGACCCACACGCAGCCAGACGTCGGCGACAACAAATCGGTGGACCTCTAGACCGTCCGGGGCGGACGCGGCGAGCGCTGCACACGGTCAGATGTCGAGGTAGTCTTCGGCGGCCATCCACCTGACGCCGCGTTTGTGGCTGAGGAGTTGCGCCCGCACCACCACGCCTTCCGCCCGGCACGCCTCGTGCAGGTGCTGGGCCCAGGCGCAGTCGGACTGGGTGAGTCGGTCACCCGCGTACCGCTCCCACACGAAGATCACCTGAGCGGCACCGGCGACCTCGACGATCTCCTTCACCCGCGCGGCAAAGATTGCCGCGTTGCCGTCGGCAGGGCTGGACGGGTAGTCCGCCATCGGGAGGATCAACGGCACCTGAACGCTGTCCCCGTCGAGGAACAGCATCCATACCTGCCGTCGACAGGCGCGGCCGACGATCGCCCGCACTCGCTGTTCGATGAGCTCGTCGGTGACGAGCGGTTCGTTCGACGCCGTTTCGGCTCTGATTTCGGTCATGCCCACCATGGTGAGCTTCGCGGATGCCGTGTGCCGTCGCATCCGATTTCTGTGGAGAAACGGATGCCTGTGGAGAACACGTAGATTGAGAGCATGACGGCTGAGATCCCCGACCACCTGCTGCACCTCGTCACCGCCCCGAACTTCGGGAGCCTGGCCACCGTCCGCCCGGACGGCTCCGCCCAGGTGAACCCGATGTGGTTCGAGTTCGACGGAGAGCACCTGCTCTTCACCCACACGACCAAGCGGGCGAAGTACCGCAACCTGCAGAAGAACCCATCGATGGCGTTGTCGGTGTTCGACCCGGAGAATCCGCTGAGCTACGTCGAGCTGCGCGGTGCGCTCTCGGAGGTACGGGAGGATCCGACCGGTGCGTTCTACGTTCGGCTCGGCAAGCGCTACGGCAACGCCGCACAGGCAGCTCCACCGGACAAGGCCGACCGCGTCATCCTCGTGATGGCGATTACGAAGGTCATCGGCCGCTGAGGCGAAAACCAGTTCGCGCGGGCGAATCGGTTCCGCGCGGGTGATTTTTCACCCGCGGGAAGCCGAATCACCCGCGCGAAACGCGGTTACTGCAGACCTACGGCTTCTGGCCCTCGTGCTCGCCCTCGGCGATCTCCTCGACGAGCTTGGCGTTGAACGCCGGCAGGTCGTCTGGGGTACGGCTCGAGACGAGCCCGCTGTCGACGACGACCTCTTCGTCGACCCAGCTGGCGCCTGCGTTGGTGAGGTCGGTCTTGAGGCTGGGGTAGCTGGTGAGCTCCCTGCCGCGGACGACGTCGGCCTCGATCAGCAGCCAGCCGCCGTGGCAGATCACGCCGACCGGCTTGTGGTCCTCGAAGAATGCGTGCGCGAGCGCGACGGCATCGGCATCCATGCGCAGGTGATCCGCGTTCACGACTCCACCGGGGAGCACGAGCGCGTCGAAGTTGTTGGAGGTCGCTTCGGCCGCCCGTACGTCGACCTGCTGGGTGTGCCCGTTCTTCCCCGTGACGGTGCCGATCTCTGGCGAGACGAGAACTGCGTCTGCGCCGGCATCCGTCACCGCCTGCCAGGGGCTCGTGAGTTCCGAGTCCTCATAACCGTCCGTGAGGAGGAAGGCGACCTTCTTGCCTGTGAGTGTTTCTGTCATGGTGCTCCTTTCCGGCTCGCCACGTTACGCGGGAGCTCCAGAAAGGCCGAGGGCCTTGACTAGTCGCCGCTCGTGGCCGCGTAGTTGAAGCGGTGCTCGGGATCGAGCGTCGCCAGGACCTTCCCCATCACGCGGTTGAGGTCTGCGACATCCTCGGCGGTGAGCGGATCGATGACGTTCTCACGGACCGTGTGGACGTGCCCGGGAGCAGTCGCAACGACCTTCTGCCACCCGGCGTCGGTCAGCGTTGCGTTCGTCGCCCTGCGGTCCTCCGCGCACGCGGTGCGCTCGATGAACCCGCGCTTCTCGAGCCGTGAGACCACGTGTGACAGCCGGGGGAGCGTCGCGTTCGTCGCGAACGCGAGCCCCGTCATCCGCAGCGTCTTGCGCGGAGCCTCCGAGAGCATGGCGAGCACGAAGTACTCGAAGTGGCTGAGGTCGGCGTCGCGCTGCAGCTGTGAATCGAGCACGCCGGGCAGCAGTTCGACCACGGCGACGAACTTCGTCCACGCCTGGAGTTCCTCTGTCGTCAGCCAGCGCACATCATCCATGCCCCTATTCTAGCAAATACTTGACGCTACAACTAATGTGTCCTATCGTTACTTGTATCAACAACTAATCGGGCCGCCGCCCGAGACTCAAGGAGAACAGCATGACAAGTGTCACCATCATCGGAGCAGGCAACATGGGCTCGGCCATCGCGGGAATCGCGCTCGAAGGCGGCAACACCGTGCAGGTCCTCGCCCGAGACACCGAGAAGGCCGCGGTCAGCGAGCAGGTCACCGCCGGTACCGTCGGCGACGCGATCACCGGTGACGTCGTCATCCTCGCCCTCCCCTACCCCGCCGTCGCCGAGGTGCTCGGTGCATACGACGGTCAGCTCGACGGCAAGGTCCTCGTCGATCTCACCAACCCGCTCGACTTCGCCACCTTCGACGACCTGGTCGTTCCGGCCGACGGCTCTGCTGCAGCCGAGATCGCCGCGCAGGTCCCTGGAGCCCACGTGCTCAAGGCGTTCAACACGAACTTCGCGGCTACCGTCGCGACCGGTTCGGTCGGCGACCAGGACACCACAGTGCTCATCGCCGGTGACGACGCAGCAGCCAAGGCCACCCTTGCGGCGATCATCCAGGGCGGCGGCCTCACGGCTGTCGACGCCGGCTCGCTCAAGCGTGCCCGCGAGCTCGAAGCCGTCGGCTTCCTGCAGCTGACCCTGGCCGTGGGAGAGAAGACCTCCTGGAACACCGGATTCGCGCTCGTCAAGTAACACCCCGCTCCCAGCCGATTGCGCCGGATTCCGGCGGTCTCGCTGACCAGATGGCCTCGCTCCGCACCCTGCGGACCGGGGCCATCGGTGTCTCCCGGCGTGGGATCGGACAGCCCGGAAGTCAAGTCGTCGTCGAGTTCAGTCTCCGCCCGTACAATGAGCAAGCAGCGCCGATATCCGTCGAGTCGCTCGCGCTCTCTCGCTGAAGTGACAGCGCATTCTTCGCCCCCCTGGTGGGCGACCCATCGGGAAGGGTGGCGATCATGACGACAGTTAACAAGCATCACGCAACGAAGACCGAGAACTCCGTCGATGCGTTCCGCCGCGACGACCCGATCACCGCGTCGATGCCGATCATCAGCGAGACCCCCGAACTCGTGCTCCTCTCCAACGGCACGCGCGCGAACCGCTTCAGCCGCGACGACGTCGTCCTGCGCAAAGGCGAGTACACCCTGATCAACGGGCACCTGACCCCCCGCGAGTCGGCGATCACCGACATCCTCTCGCTGCGTCGCGTCCTCGAGCGCCACGAGATCCCCTACCTCCTCGTCCGTGGCAGCAATGACAATCTCGTGATCGCCGTCGACCGCAAGTGCCGCAAGCAGTTGAGCGCGGCATTCTCCGAAGCCTTCGCCGATGAACCCTTCTACGCCAAGGTCCTCGACCCTGCGTCGATCAACAGCGGCAAGCGGTCGAAGAAACAGGATGCCCCGTCGGTCCTCCTCGCGGACGGTGCGCTGACGACCTACCGCAAGGCATCCGTCTTCCGTCTCTACCGGCCGCGGATCGAGCCGATCGGCCGCCTGCGCTACGGCCCGGATACTGCGGTGCAGCTGGAACTGTGGCGGTTCGGCGAAGACGAGATCGTCGCGCCGGTCGAGAACGCGCTCATGCGGCGCTGGCTCCCGCGGTCGGAGGCCCTCGAAGACACTGTGGAGATGTTCGGGCAGACCTGGCCGACCCTGCAGAACATGTTCGCCGAACTCGCCAGCGACGTGAGCTTCGATATCGACATGGTCTTCTCGTGGGTCGACGGGTCGAGCGCCGAGTTCCAGCGTGCCCGCGCCAAGCGGATGCAGAGCTACGTCGTCGGCGACGGTGACGACTCGGATGCCCGATTCCGCCAGATCAACGAACTCAAGTACGCGCTCCGCAGCGTCTACATGTTCGCGCCGTGGGTCCGTCGCATCTTCATCGTGACCGACTCCCCGCGTCCGGAGTGGCTCGCAGAGCACCCCTCCGTCACCCTCGTGCGCAGTGAGGACCACTTCGCCGACCTGAGCGTGCTGCCGACCCACAACTCACACGCCGTCGAGGCCCAGCTGCACCACATCGACGGACTCGCCGAGCACTTCCTCTACTCGAACGACGACATGTTCATCGGCCGGCCGATCAAGCCTGAGGTGTTCTTCTCCCCCGGGGGAATCACGAAGTTCGTCGAGGCATCCACTCGCATCGGTCTCGGCGAAAGCGACCCTTCGCGTAGCGGATTCGAGAACGCCGCGCGCGTCAACCGTGAGCTCCTCCGCGAGCGATTCGGCAAGGTCACCACAAGGCACCTCGAACACTCCGCCGCCCCGCTCCGCAAGAGCGTGATGCAGGAGCTCGAGAACGAGTTCCCCGAGGAGTTCCGTCGCACAGCCGCCAGCCGGTTCCGGTCGGCGACGGACATCTCGGTCACGAACTCGCTGTACCACTACTACGCGCTGATGATCGGCAAGGCGGTCGTGCAGACCAACGCGCGGGTGAAGTACATCGAAACGACGCTGCGCTCGGCGCTGCCGTCGATGGAGCGACTCCTGAAACGCCGCGACCAGGACATGTTCTGTCTCAACGACGGCTCCAAGCCCGAGATCTCGGTCGAGGAGCGCACCCAGGCCGTCACCGAGTTCCTCGAGCACTACTTCCCGTTCGCTGCGCCGTGGGAGACCGAGGTCGCCATGCACTCGACCGAGCACTCGGCGACGGATGCCGGCTGACCGGCGTTCGTAACGCTCGATCGGTCCCAAGAGGCGATTCGTCGTCGAGCGACCCTTTCGGCCCGTTCGGTCGCCGGCCTGCCCGTGGATACCGAGATCGGTCGACCCGAACGGGGACGTGACCGCGAGAACTCGTCGGTGCGATGCTCGTTGGATGCCGAAGAACCGACGCCCTTCGCTCGCGGAGATCGCCGCAGAGCTGAAGGACGCGGCGGATGCCGAACCGCGCGATGATGAAGAGCCACCGACCCCGGGTTGGTTCACTGAAGCCGGCCAGCTGATCCACCTCGACGGGACGCCGCTGACCCGTGAGCGGAAGATCACGCCGAAGGAAGCCGCCGTCCTCGTCGTGGCCGGCGCAGATGTTGCATTCGAGGGCTGCGGGTGTGGTGGCTACGTCGGGTGCCAGCCGTGGTGGTGCGACGAGGAAGAACTCGCGGCGCTGAAGCTCGTCGGCAAGCCGCGGATCATTAATCGCTCAGGATCGGACACGTGGATCGACCTGTGGACGGGGAACTCACGAAACGTGGTTCTGCTCAACGGTGATGTGAAGTGGGACCGGATCATCCCTTTTTCGTGATCGGCGGCACCTGGCGTTCTTCGGATCGGGGATCTCGACAGGCTCGATCACCGGAGCGGACCTGACCAGCGGTTCGGTCGCGTCGACACGTACTCACCTGTTCCGGACCCGCTCACCTGGTGCGCCGGGTGAGTGCGTCCGGAACGCGTGAGCGGACGCGGTTCAGGCCCTCAGCGCAGGACGGGGATCGATTCCGTCGGCGGGGCGCTCGGCACCACGAGTGATTCGAGGACGGGGTGGGCGAGGCGCACGGCCTCATCGAACTTCACGCCGAGCGCCGACAGCCGACGCGCACTCTCGGCGGCGTCGATGTAGTCGAGGGTCGGGAAGCTGCCAAGCGGAACGACCGAGTGCAGCACCGTGTTCGGGTAGACGTGGACGAGGTTGAAGGCCCGAGCCCCGTCGCGACCGCGCGTGCCGCCGATCGGCACGGTGAGGTCCTGGGTGTAGCAGGTGGCCGACGCGACCGACACCGGGATGCCCGCAAATGTCGCCGTCGATGAATAGTGCAGGTGCCCGGCCAGAATGCTCCGAACATCCGTTCCTTCGAGCACTTCGGCAAGGCCGGCCTGCTCACGGAGTTCGACGCTCGCCGCGAGATCGAGCATGCTCGGGACCGGCGGGTGGTGCATGGCGAGGATGGTCCCCTCAGGTGCGGGAACGGAGAGTTCCTCTGCGAGCCAGTCGAGCTGGTCTCCCGTCACTTCGCCGTAGTGGTGGCCGGGAACCGTGGTGTCGAGGGTGATGATGCGCAGCCCGTTGATCTCATAGACGCGGTCCACCGGGCGCTGGGTCGGCACTTCGTTGAACAGGCCGGCGCGGAAGGCTTCGCGGTCGTCATGATTGCCCATGACCCAGATGACCGTGGCGCCGAGTCGGGCTGCGGCCGGGTCGACGATGGCCCGGATACGTTCGTACGCCTCGGGCTCACCTCGGTCGGCCAGGTCACCCGTGAAGACGATGGCTTCAGGGCGACCCCCTGAGGCTTCGAGCTCGGCGAACAGCTGTTTGAGGTGCGTCTCGCTGTCGACCTGGCCGTAAAGCTTGCTGCCCCCGGCAAGCAAATGTGTGTCGCTGATGTGAAGGATGAAATGATCCGGCCTCGGATACTCGGCCGTTCGGGTAGTCACAATCCGTCCAATCGGGTTTGGCGGTGGTGCTCGTTTCCTCACACCATGGTGCGTTAAGGCCCTATTCGACCAGAGTATTCCGAACGATTCGTGAACGCCACGCGTCTACGCGCTGGACAAACCCCGACTTCGGGTGTGACGGCGACCCGAGTTCGGGTGTCGTCGGACGCCGTCAAGGGGTCGCCCGGTTCCGAATCACGGTGTCATACTGACGACCAATGACTCAGCCAGATGCACTCGTGATCGGCGCCGGCCCGAACGGACTCGCAGCCGCCGTGACGCTGGCCAGGGCCGGCGTCTCGGTCCGCGTCTACGAGCGTGAAAGCACCATCGGGGGCGGTTCCCGGACCTCAGAACTGACGCTTCCCGGCTTCCGGCACGACGTCTGCTCCGCCGTGCATCCGATGGCATACGCTTCCGGCTTCTTCCAGCACTTCGGGCTCACCGACCGCCTCGACTTCGTCAACCCCGAACTCGCATACGGCCACCCGCTCGACCACGGAGAGGCCGGGCTCGCCTGGCGCTCCCTCGACCGCGCGGCCGACGGCCTCGGCGCAGACGGAGCAGCCTGGAAGCAGCTGTTCGGACCGCTCGCGGCGCACGCGGACGGCATCGCCCAGTTCACATCCACCTCCCTGCTGCGTGTGCCGAAGCATCCGATCACACTCACCAGGTTCGGGCTGCGCGCTCTCGAGCAGGGCAGCCCATTCTGGAACGTCCGGTGGAAAGGAGATGTCGCTCCCGCCCTTCTGACCGGAGTACTCGCCCATGCCATCCAGCCGTTGCCTGGCCTGGCCCCGACCGCAGCAGGACTCGTGCTCGCCGCATACGCACACGCGGGCGGCTGGCCGATCCCCGTCGGCGGAAGTCAGGGCATCGTCGACGCAATGGCAGCGGATGTCGTCGCCCACGGCGGCGAGATCATCACCGACCATGAGGTGACCAGCCTGCGCGAACTGCCGCCGAGCCGCGCCGTGCTCTTCGACACCAGCCCCCGCGCCCTGCAGAAGATCGCCGGGAATCGCCTGCCCGATGGATACTCCCGGCGGCTCGGCCGGTTCTCATACGGCAACGCCGTCGCCAAGGTCGACTTCGCCCTGTCAGGTCCCGTGCCGTGGACCAACCCCGAACTCGCCCTCACCGGAACGCTTCACCTCGGCGGAACCCGCGCCGAGATCGCTCGTTCCGAGCGCGACGTCGCCCGCGGCAAGCATCCGGAGAACCCCTACGTCCTCGTCTCGCAGCCGAGCAGCTTCGACCCCACCAGGGCACCCGAAGGCAAACACGTGCTCTGGGCGTACACACACGTTCCCGCCGGGTCGACGGTGAACCGGACCGAAGCCATCATCAGCCAGATCGAACGGTTCGCGCCCGGCTTCAGGGACCTCATCCTCGCCTCCACGTCGAAGACCGCCGTCGAGTACGAGCACTACAACCCGAACTACATCCGTGGAGACATCTCGGCCGGTGACGTAAACCTGCCCCAGTTGCTGGCCCGTCCGCTGCTGTCGGCGCAGCCCTGGCGGACACCGCTGGAGGGTGTCTACCTCTGCTCGTCCTCGACTCCACCCGGCCCAGGGGTCCACGGCCTGCCCGGCTGGAACGCGGCGCTCCTCGCGCTGCGTGACGTCTTCGGCCTGTCGACTACGCCGTTACTGGCGCCAGACGCCGCCCGCGAATTCTAGGAGAGTCATGTCCATCAACTACCGCTACATCGAGGCCACTCCTGAAGAGGTGTTCGCGGTGCTGGCGAACGGCTGGCTCTACCCGAGCTGGGTGGTCGGCGCCTCCCGCATGCGCGATGTCGACGACGCCTGGCCCGCAGAAGGCGCACGGATCTTCCACTCCTTCGGTGTCTGGCCGTTCCTCATCAACGACTCGACCTCCGTCCTCGAATGGGACCCGCCCCGTCACATGAAGATCAAGGCGAGGGGCTGGCCGATCGGCGAGGCACACGTGACCCTCGACGTGAAACCGCGAAAAGACGGATGCGTCGTCCGCATCGGTGAGGACGCCGTCCGCGGGCCGGGCCGTTACATCCCGGGTCCGATCCGCCAGGCGATGCTTCACGCCCGCAATACAGAGACGCTGCAGCGACTCGCGTACCTCGCCGAGGGGGGCGCGACCGCGAACTGAAGCCCCGTCATGCAGCACTCGTGACGCTTGGCAAGCCCTTGTCTCGATAAAGACAGTCGGCCTACCGTCCAACCGTGTGAATGGATCGCCGGTCATCCCGGAGATCCGAAGCAGCGGGCGGCGACGATGCCGTCTGCCACTCGATCCAAAGGGGCAAACAGATGTACAGGACCAGGCAAGGCGTGATCGCCGTTACAGCGACAGCATCCATTTTCATGCTCACCGGCTGCGGGGGCGGCGCAGGCCCGACCGAAGACACCTCGTTCTCCGACTCACCCACCGGGTCTCTCTCTGCCTGGGGGTTCGACAACGCTGACGAGGTGGGCACTTCACGTCTCGACTACGCGGAAGGCGAGTTGAGCGACATCGAGATCAAGATCGACCAGACCGCATTCGACGCGCAAAAGTTCACCACGCGGGTGGCGAGCGGCAACGTGCCCGACGTCGTCCAGATGGATCGGCAGTTCGTCGGCACGTACGCCGCACAGGGACTCATCGTCCCGCTTGACGAATGCTTCGCCGCTCACGGAGTCGACCCAGATGAGCAATACTACGAATCGGTCATGGACGACGTCTCGTGGGACGACAAGGTCTGGGCTGTTCCGCAGTTCTATCAGCCGCCGGCCATCATGCTCAACAAGCGGGTGATGGATGCCGCGGGGGTCACCGCCGATCAGATCGACACATCGAAGCCGGACGTGCTTCTCGATGCCGTCGGCAAGATGTATCAGGAGAGTGGTGGTAACCCGAGCGTTCTCGGCTTCGATTCAGTGGGCGTCAACCAGGCCGGGCTCTGGATGCTCGGCTACGGCGGCCGGCTGATGGACGATGACGGCGTCCCGGCACTCGATGATCCGAAGAACGCGGAGGCGGTCGACTACCTCAAGCAACTCTTCGATGCTCAGGGCGGGTACGCGAAGTACAAGAGCTTCACCGACTCTTTCGACACGTTCGGCGACAACAACCCGTACGTGGCCGACCAGGTCGGTGCGCAGGTCAACGCCCAGTGGTACGTGAACGTCCTGACCCCGTATGTCGATCAGGTCGATATCGAAGCCGTCCCGTTCAAGGACATGGAAGGTGAGCCGTTCTCGGTGGCAAGCGGGACCTCGTTCGTCATACCGGCGGGGGCGAAGAATGCGGATGCTGCCTGCGCGTGGGCGCTGAACCTCACGTCCGAGGACGCCTGGATGGCTGCGGGCGAGGCCCGCGCCAAGACCATCAGTGACACTCCCGGTGCCATCAACACCGGCCTCTTCACAGGCTCACCGGCCGCCGACGAGGCCATCCGTGACACGTTCGTGACGGAGAGCGGCAACGCCGGCTTCGACCAGACCATCGCGACGTACTACGAGGTCGTCGGAGAAGGCGAGTCATACGGCGCCTCCGCCGCAGGACAGGAAATTCAGACCGAACTCAAGAACGCCGTGACGTCGGCGCTTCTCGGCGACAAGTCATCAGAAGACGCACTCGCGGATGCCCAGGAAGCCGCGATGCGCGCCTACGACAAGGCCGTGCAGAAGTAGAGCAACACGCTGGTCGTTCGACGCGCTCAGCGACCGGTCGACGCGAGAGAGGGTGTCGGGATCGCATTCTGATCCCGACACCCTCTCTCGTGATACTGAGTCAGCGCACGAGCCGCCTAACCCTTTCTGCCCTGAGTCGCGACGCCCTCGATGAAGTACCGCTGCCCGAACGCGAAGATCAGCAGCATCGGGATCGTCACGATCAAAGACGCCACCATCACGTACTGGTAGTCACCATGCCCGCCTGCAGTCGGGCTGTACTTCGTCATGGCATATGCGATGCCCAGTGGGGCGGTGAATCCCTCCACGGTGCCGGCGTTGAGGTAGATCAGTGACGCCTGGAGATTGTTCCAGCTGGCCTGGAACTCGAAAACGAAGACGATGATGAACGACGGGATGGACAGAGGCATGGCTATCCGCCGGAAGAGCCCCCAGTAGCTGCATCCGTCGATCCGGGCCGCTTCGAACAGTTCACGAGGGAGACCGAGGAAGAACTGTCGCTGCAGGAAGATGTAGAACGCCGAACCGAAGAGGTTCGCGCCCCACAGCGGAACCCAGGTGCCCACGAGTCCGAGCTCCTTCCAGATCAGGTACTGCGGAATCATGGTCACTGCGCCCGGCAGCATCATCGTCGCGAGTACCAGCGCGAACAGCAGGTTTCTGGCTGGGAACCTGAAATAGGCGAAGCCGAAGGCCACCACTGAACTCGATAGTGCCACGGCGAACGCTGCGAGAAGCGCGATCGAGATGCTGTTGAACATCCAGCTCACCAGCGGCAGCTGATCCCAGACATCCAGATAATTCTGCGGCACCCAGGTCTTCGGGATCAGGGCGTTGTCGAACACCTGACCGCGGGGTTTGAGGGAGGCGGCCAGCAACCAGACGAATGGGTAGAGGAACAGCAGTGCGAATGCGATCAACGCGATCCAGAGTGCGATCTTCGCGCCGACGCTTTTCGGCCGGTACCAGCGGTTGGGCTTCGAGCCTTTCGTTTGCGGTGCGCTGACGGTTTGCTCGCCGATCACCTGACCTGTGAGCTTGACGGCCTCCGGTGACGATTGAGTGACGCTCACTTGTGCTCATCTCCCTCGTAGTACACGAATCGGTTTCCGAACTTCATCTGGATGAACGTGATCACCATGATGATCACGAAGAGCAGCCAGGCCATGGCGGCGGCGAAACCGAAATCGAACTGACGGAAGGCCTGTTGAAACAGATAGACGGCATAGAACAGTGACGACTCGGGCGAGGAGTTGGACTGGTCCCGCCAGAACAGGAGGTACGCCTGGTCGAACACCTGGAACGCGGCGATGGTGAGCACGATGACATTGAAGAAGATGGCACTCGAGATCATCGGCACGGTGATGGAGAAGAACTGGCGTACCGGTCCGGCACCGTCGATGGACGAGACCTCGTAGAGGTCGCGGGGCACGTTCTTCAGGGCGGCAAGGAAGATCACCATCGTGCCGCTGACTGTCCAGAGGGTCATCAGTACGATTGACGACTTGACCCATGCGGGATCGACAAGCCACTGGGGTCCTTCGATGCCGAAGAACGAGAGACCTTGATTGATCGCGCCGCTGTTTCCATTCAGGAGCAGGAGGAAGACCGATGCCGTGGCGACAGTCGGCGTCATTTTCGGCAGGTAGTAAACCGTGCGGAAGACGCCGGCTCCTCGTCCGACCCGGGCGAGGAGCATGGCCAGGAACAGGGCGAAGGCGATCTCGAGCGGCACTGCCATGAGCGCATAGACGAGGGTGTTGCCGAGGGCGAGTCCCACTTTCGGGTCTTCGAACAGTTGCGCGTAGTTGGCGAAGCCAACCGGGGTCGCCGTGTTGCGGGCCAGATTGTAATTGCTGAATGAGATCACGAGGCTGTAGATCATCGCGCCAAGCGTGAAAATGAGGAAGCCCAGAATCCATGGTCCGATGAACAGATACCCGGCGATCGCCTCCCGCCTGTTGTACGTCGTCTTCGGGCGTTTGCGCCGGGCCTCCCGGTGCGTCGGTTCAGTCGACCGGTGCGCCCGTCCGGTCATACTGGTCATCTCTGCCCCTCGGTTCGAGGGTTCAGCGAACGCCTGTCTTCCATGCTCGTCCCCTTTGTCAGGTTCAGCGCAGTGCTGAGTCGCGGCATCGTTGCCGCATCCGGACTCTAGGAGCGGCAGAGGATGTGGGCAAGACCATTGGCGCGAAGCGAAATCGCGCTATCATGCCAGTCACTTCGACGTCTCAGCCCTGGAAGTCCTCCGGGTCGACGTCATTGAGGAACTTGCGGAACTCCTCGAGCCGTTCCTCCTCGACTGCCGGGCTCAGCCCTTCGTCGGTGTCGACGACGCCAGCGACCACGAGCACCTCATCGTCGACCCAGATGGGTGCGTGGGCGCGCGCCGCAATGGCGATTGCATCCGAGGGCCGCGAATCGATGACCAGCGACCCGTCTCTCGTACGGAGCGTGATCTCTGCGTAGAACGTGCCGTCCTCGATCTTCGTCACTTCGACCCTGTCGACAGAGGCACCGACTGCCTCGATCAGGGTGTTCATCAGATCGTGGGACAGCGGCCTCGGCGCTTCGGCACCTTCCACCGCGATGAGGATGGATGTCGCCTCCGATGCACCGATCCAGATGGGAAGCATCCGCCCGGTGCCTGCCACCTCATCCAACGGCTTCAGCAAGATGACCGGTTGGGCGCTGGAGTCCAGCGCGACGCCGACGATGCGAACCTGAACCATGGCAACCTCCCGTGACGGCAACGGGTCTGATCCTTCATGTTAAGCGGCAGGGCCTCGTCGCGTCAGGGGTTCGGCTGACTATCGGGCAGGGCGCGACGGCCGACTAGACGAGTTCCCGGGCGAGGAAGGCCGCCTCGGTACGGCTGGATGCCCCGAGCTTGCGGAGGATCGCAGACACGTGCACGCTCGCCGTCTTGGCGCTGATGAACAACTGCTCGCCGATCTGCTTGTTGCTGAGGCCCTGGGCGATGAGTTCGAGGACCTGCCGTTCGCGGGCGGTGAGCTCGGTAGCATCCGTCACCGGCTTCGGCTGGCCGCCGTCGAGCGGGATGCCGGCGCGCGCGGCGACCGCTCGGGCTTGGGCGCTGACCAGGCCGGCACCGAGCAGGCCGGCTTCGGCAGTGGCCGCCTGCAGGGCGGATGCCGCCTCTGCCCTGTCGCCGGATTCCGCGTGCGCCCGCCCGAGCCTGAGCAGCACATAAGCGTGGAGGTGTGCGGGAGCTGCGGTGTTGCCTGCAACCGCATCGACGGCCCGCTGCCAGGCATCCGGGTCGGTTCCTGTGCCGTCTGTGCCCGACAGTTCGGCGCGGAAAAGGGGAATCCACACCGGGCTGGTCGGCCAGAAATCGAGCTCGTCGGCGAGTTCGCGCATGCGGGCCTCGGCTGCCGCGTCTTCGCCGGCCGGGAGCGTGTTACCGCCCGCGCGGAGCACGGCGAGCACACGGGCCGCCGCGGCGAGCAGGGGCAGATCGTAGCCGGGGTATTGCCGATGGTCGTCGCCGAGCAGCACTGAGACGTCGGCCCAGGCCTGCTTCGGGTCGCCGCGCTCCAGGTTGAGTTCTGCGGCCATCCTTGCGTGGCCGAGTTCCACCTGCATCTCGACCTGTGCGAGGGCGAGGAAGCCGGAGCGCAGTCCTTTGTACAGCTTCGCTGCGCCTGCGACGTCGCCCCGCCACATCATCAGGAAGATCCTGGCGCGCTGGAGGTAAGCGTTGAAGACGGGCGAGGGCAGGAGCGTGAGGGCGCGGGCGACCAGCCGTTCGGCGCGCTCCCAGTCCCCAAGGGCAATGAGCGGATCGACGGCGTTGGATTGCAGGATGATGCCTGTGCTGCGTTCGACACCCAGCTCGTGTGCGAAGGCGATGCCGAGTTCGGCGATCCGCAGCGCCTCGGGGTAGTGGCCGAGGAGGTATTCGGCATCCGAGGCGTTCACCCGGTAACGGAGCATCGCGCTCGTGTCACTCTCGGCCAGCCGGCGGGCGCTCTCGAGGTGCCGGTACCCCTCCTCGATCCTGCCGGAGTCGATCATCGCCGCACCGTAAATATTCGAGGCGATTGACGCGTGCCGGTCGGAGCCGGCCGCGCGGGCTTCCTCCAGCCCCTCCAGCGCCACCGAAGCACCCTCGGTGAAGCGAGCCTCGATCATGAGCCGGCCGGCGAGCCCGGTGAGCATCGCCGAGCGCAACTCAGTTGCCGTCAGCGTCGAACCCGCCAGTCCGGATGTGCCAGCCAGACCTGTCGACCCCGGGGGGACGAGTTCGAGGGCCTCGCGGAGCAGTTCGATCGAGCCCGGTTTGCCCATGTTGCCGAGGTACATCGCTTTGTCCCGCAGCAGTCGGGCGTAGCGGAATGCGTCGTCGCGCGGGCATTCCTGCAACGCGAGGTTGACCATCGCCAGCGATCGTTCGCCCTCACCGGCGTTGCGCAGCGCCGAGGCCGTCTGGGCGATGAGGTCGATCTTCTTGCGATTCGCGACGGTCTCGGCATCCGGCACCTGGTCCCACAGTTCCAGGGCTCGCTCACCCATCTGCGCGGCCGTTCCGTAAGCGTAGGTCGCGCGCGCCTCGGACATCGCACGAAGGGAGGCCGGGAACGCTTTCGCCGCGTCGTGGGCGGCGAGCCAGTGGTACGAGATCTCCGTCGCCACCCGCCGTTCGTCTGCCACGGCCTCGAGCGCTTCGGCGAAGCGGGTGTGGAAGCGAGTGCGTTCCCCTGGCAGGAGGTCGGCGTGGATCGCCTCACGGACGAGCGCGTGCCTGAAGGCGTAGCTGCGCTCGTCGGCGAGAAGGATGTTCGCGAGCACGGCCTCGCGCGCTGCGCGATCGAGCACGTCGGCGTCGCCGTGGTAGACCGTCATCAGCAGTTCGTGGTCGACCCGGACACCACCGGCCGACAGCAGCCGGAGCACATGCTGGGTGTCGTCGCTGAGTCGTTCGTAGCGGGCGAGGAGCAGTTCGCGGAGCGTCCACGGGAGGTCGCCCTCGCAGGTCTCGTCGAACCCGACGAGTTCTTCGACGAAGAACGGGATGCCCTCGCTCCGGGAGAAGACGCTGTCGAACGCTTCGTCGTCTGGCAGCGTGCCGAGGATCTCGTGCACCTGGCGCTGGACCTCCTGGCGGCTGAGCCGTTGCACCTCGATGCGCGTGATGCTGCGGGACCGCTCCAGTTCGGAGATGAGACCCCTGAGCGGATGCCCCCTGGGCACGTCTTCGGTGCGGACGCTGAGGACGACGAGGATCCGGCCCCTGCTGAGTCCGCGCAGCAGGAAGCGGAGGAGGTTGAGAGTGGCGTCATCGGCCCAGTGCAGGTCTTCGATCACGACGACGACCGGTGTGGTCAGCGACACGGTCTCGAGCAGGACGGCGACGGTCTCGTGCAGGCGGTTGAGCCCTGTGCCCGAGCGGTCGAGGTCGGCGTCGCCGAGTTCGGGGAGCAGCGCAGTGAGGGCTCCGCGGCCGGGACCGCCGGCCTCGAGCACGGTGTCGGCGCCGATCTGGCTGACCAGGGAACGGAGCACGCCCTTGATCGGGGCGTACGGGGCGCCGACCGCACCGAGGTCGACGCACTGCCCGGTGAGGACAAGTGCCTCCTCTGACGCCGATGCCAGGAACTCCTCGAGCAGGCGCGTCTTGCCGATGCCCGCCTCGCCTGACACAAGAACGCCCTGCGGCAGGCCGAGCAGAGTGTCGGCCAGCGCAGAGCGCAGTTGTGCGAGCTCGGACTCGCGCCCGATCATCGATGGGCTTGCCGCCGGCGACCTCATTCCTTCATGGTCCCACGCTCCGCCGACACCGGTCGAGCGGGTTTCGGCCACCGGATCGACTGCGACCGCCAATCCGGGTGCGGTCGTCGAACGAAAGCTCACCGGTGCGCCGCGTGGGCCTGCGAGACGCCCGCCGACCGCACGGTGGACGCGGACGGCATCCGCTCGTCGTGCGCACCGAACAGTGCTGCCAGCCGCGCTGCGAATGTCGGGCGGCTCGCGCCGGGCTTGCGCTCGGCAAGCCGTTCGGTCGCGATGCGGCGGCGTTCCAGGTCGCGGCCCAGCTGCTCTTCGGTGTAACGGATGAGCAGCTCGGTTCCGTATTCTCCGGAAATCTGCATGATCTCAACTCCTCAGGTCTTGGTGATGTCTCCATCGTGTTCTCTAAGGAGGGGGCTCAGTATCGGGCGGATGCCCTATTTATCGGGTGGGAAACGGCTTAGACGGCGGGCGACGGCTGAGACGGATGCCGCTCAACAGGAGACCCAGGCCGGATACGGCCGATTCCTCCCGTTGACCGTGCGTCGCGTGCTCTTTCTCCTGTTCAGCGTGCGGTGTTCGGAGATTTACAGGTCAGGGGGCAGCAGGAATCCGTCGTCGACCAGCGCTCTCACGCGCGGCACGAGCTCGGCGAGCAACTCGACGTAGTCGGCGTCGAGCAACTGCGCGATCGCACCGGCGACCGCACCGACCGACAGGTCACCGTCGCTCGCTCCGACGAGGGCGGACAGGGCCGTGTCCATCCGCACCGTGCGACCGAAACCGCCGCCCTGGCGCAGCATCATGGCCGTCGGATCCTCCGCCCCCGGCCAGTAGTGCCGTTCCTCAGTCACGTCGGGCGCGACGGTGAGTCGCCCTGAGGCGATCTCGTCATGCGACAAGGCCGCCTGCCAGTCGTGTCCGGCGAGCGCCGAGACGAGGTGCACACCGAGTCCGGACTCGTTCGAGCCGAGGGCGCCGTGGAGTCGTTCGAGGCGACGGAGCGTTGGGGAGCCGGCCGACGGCATCCGGAGGGTGACGTACCCGAACCCGACGGATGTCACGCGGCGGGCGGCGAAATCGTCGAGCCAGGCGGCGTAGAGCCGGTCGAAGTCTGGGGTGCCCGAGCGCGTGCCGCCGTCACGGATCCAGGTCTCGGCGTATTCGGCCGGATCCTGCACGTCGCGTTCGATGATCCACGCGTCAAGCCCGGTGCCGTCGATCCAGCCGCCGACGCGCGTGAGGGCATCCTGGCCGACCCGGTACTCCCAGTTGCCGAGCATCTGGGCGACGCCGCCCGGGTTCAGGTGAGCGGCCGCCCCGCGGAGGACCGCCTCGACGAGCGCGTCGCCGACCATGCCTGCATCCCTGTACTCGTATTCGGGCACCCCTTCGCCGCGCGGGGTGATGACGAAGGGCGGGTTCGAGACGATCTGGTCGAATCGCTCGCCGCGCACCGGCTCGAACAGGCTGCCGTGCCGGAACTCGATGTTGTGGATGGAGTTGAGCTCGGCGTTGAGCCGGGCGAGTTCGAGCGCGCGCTCTGAGATGTCGGTCGCCACGACGGTCGTCGCGTGCCTGGCTGCGTGCATCGCCTGGATGCCGCATCCGGTGCCGAGGTCGAGGACGCTCCCGACAGGGGTCTGCGTCATCAGGCCACTGAGGGTCATCGACGCACCGCCGACACCGAGGACGTGCTCTTCACCGAGGGGGCGGCCGAGGGCGAGTTCGCCGAGGTCGGAGAGGATCCACCAGCTTCCTGCACCGTGGGCGTCGACGAAACTGTACGGTCGCAGGTCCAGCAGCGGGGTCATTTCGGCGCCGTCCACTGAGACCAGTCCGAGTTCGGTCGCACCGTCCACCCCGAGGGAGGGAAGGGCCTGGGTGAGGTCGTCCAGGGGAACCGGGAGCCCGAGCACGAACGCCGTTGCGAGGGTCGCGGATGCTTCGGCGCCGGAGTCCGCACGACGTCTCGCGAGCGCGCGCAATGCCGGGACCCTCTCGTTCCGGTGCAGCGCGGCATCCGCTTCGTCGCCCCACAGTCCGGTGAGGGTGGTCACCGTGAACCGGGCGGAGTCGAGATCGGATCGGAGGCGGTGCACGAGCTCAGAAGTCACGGTTCCAGTGTGGCACCGTCCCGGTGGCAGACTGGTCACACCATGAAGACTCTCCTGAACATCATCTGGGTGCTGCTGTCCGGATTCTGGCTGTTCGTCGGCTACATGCTCGCCGCGCTGATCATGTTTGTGCTCATCGTCACGATCCCCTGGGGCATCGCCTCAGCCCGGATCGGCGTCTACGCGCTCTGGCCATTCGGCAAGGAGGTCGTCGACCGCCCGACCGCAGGCATCGGGTCGGTTCTCGGCAATGTGGTCTGGGTGATCCTCGCCGGGTGGTGGATCGCCCTCGGGCACATCGTCAGCGGCGTGGCGCTCTGCATCACGATCATCGGCATCCCGTTCGGCTGGGCCAACTTCAAGATGGTGCCGGTCGCCCTGCTTCCGCTCGGCAAGCAGATCGTCGACGCCTGAGAAACGGATGCCGGCGGCCCGACTGATCGGTGCGGTCAGTCAGGTGCGTGCGTCGGGGTCTATCTCGACCGTGTACGACGTGATGGTTCGGATCCGGCCGTCGTCGAACTCATAGATATCGCAGGATGACACCCCTGTGACGCCGTCCTTGTCTTCGTACCGCCCGATCACGTCGACGGCGACGACATCACCGTTGCCGGTGGACACGAACCGGAGCCAGGTGGTGGTCACGTCCGTAAGTTCGGCAGCGGTTCCGCGACAGGCGTCGGTCACCGCGGAGCGGCCCTCCAGCCTGGCCTCGCCGACGAGATTCCAGACCACGTCGTCGGCGAGAAGGTTTAGCGCCTCTTCGAATCGGTGGCCGGAGAAGGCGCGCGCCACGTCTTCGTTCGTCATCGGGTGCTCCTTCGTGCGTGTCGTGCTCAGGACGTCGGGTGTTCGGCGCGGTAGCGGTCGAGCAGCCGGTCGAGCAGCCGAACGAGTTCCGCCGCCATCTCCTCGTCCAGCGACGAGAACGAGAACGTCGCCCTGCCGGTACGCCGTGATTGCAGGGCGTCGGAGGCCAGCGCGAGGTCGTCGGGGTATCGGTCGGCGATGATCAGGTAGAGACCGACGTTCCCCTTGTTGCGTTTGAGCGCCGCGAAATAGTCGTGCCCAGTGGCACCGGGCCAGATCAGCGCCGGGATGCCGTAGATCGTCCCGTCCACGAGTTCTGGGCGGTACCGGTCGAGGATCGCAGTGAGTTGCGCCTCCACCTCCGCCGGATCGGTCGTAGCCATGGCCGGAGTCTAGGCTTTCAGCCGCTTCGGGTCACCCCCTGCCCCACCACCGCACACGATCACAGACCCGTCCTGTCAGCCGCACCTGACAAGCTGGGACCATGACCGACACCCGGGCCGATGCCCTCGACATCCTGCGCACGCTGGTCGGTTCGCCCGACGCCGACTTCCACGACGGCCAGTTCGAAGCCATCGAGACCCTCGTCGCCGACCGCAAGCGTGCCCTCGTCGTGCAACGCACCGGGTGGGGCAAGTCGGCGGTCTACTTCGTGGCCACGCTGCTCCTCCGTCGGCAGGGTGCTGGGCCGACCCTGCTGGTGTCGCCGCTGCTCGCCCTCATGCGCGACCAGGTCGAAGCGGCCGCGCGCGCCGGTGTGCGCGCCGTGGCCATCAACTCGGCCAACCCGCACGAGTGGGGCGATGTGCTCACGAAGCTCGACAACGACGAGGTCGACGTGCTCCTCGTCTCGCCTGAACGGTTGAACAACCCACGTTTCCGTGAGGAGCAGTTGCCGAAGCTCGTGCAGCGCACCGGCCTGCTCGTCGTCGACGAGGCCCACTGCATCTCCGACTGGGGTCACGACTTCCGCCCGGACTATCGGCGCCTCCGCGACCTCATCGCCGAGATGCCGCACGGCGTCCCGGTGCTGGCGACGACCGCGACGGCCAACTCCCGCGTCGTCACCGATGTCGCCGAGCAGCTCGAGCACGCCGGCGGCGAACCCGTCGTGACCATCCGCGGTCCGCTCGCGAGAGCATCCCTCCGCCTCGGTGTCCTCCGACTTCCGGATGCCGGTGCCCGGCTCGGCTGGCTGCTGAGCCACCTCGGAGAACTCCGCGGCTCCGGGATCATCTACGCCCTGACCGTGTCTGCCGCCGAGGACACCGCCCGTCTGCTGCGTGAGGCCGGGCACGAGGTGCAGGCGTACACCGGGCGAACGGATGCCGGCGATCGCGAAGGCCTCGAGCAGGCGCTCAAGAACAACCAGGTCAAGGCGCTCGTCGCCACGAGCGCGCTTGGCATGGGTTTCGACAAGCCGGACCTCGGTTTCGTCCTGCACCTCGGAGCGCCATCGTCGCCAGTGGCGTACTACCAGCAGGTCGGACGTGCCGGTCGTGCGGCCATGATCGAGGGGAGGGCGGCCAGCGCCGATGTGCTGCTCCTGCCAGGAACCGAGGACGAAGCCATCTGGCAGTACTTCGCCACGTCGTCGATGCCGAACGAGCAGAAGGCCCTCGCCGTCATCGACGAGCTCGCGTTCAACGGAGCCCCGCTGTCGACCCCCGCTCTCGAGGCGCGGGTGAACCTCAAGCGCAGCCCGCTTGAACTGCTGCTCAAGGTACTCGACGTCGACGGCGCCGTGCAAAGGGTCACCGGCGGCTGGGTCGCCACCGGGCAGCCCTGGGTCTACGACGCCGAACGGTACGAGCGCATCTCGGCCGCCCGCGTCCAGGAGCAGAACTCGATGCTCGAGTACGAACGCACCACCGGATGTCGCATGGAGTTTCTCCAGCGCGCCCTCGACGACGACACAGCCGTACCCTGCGGTCGCTGCGACAACTGTGCGGCGGCGGCTGGTGAGCCGGCCTGGTATCCCACCGACGTGCGGCAGGAGGCATCCGGCCAGGCACAGAAATCGCTCAGCCGCGTCGGGGTCGCCATCGAACCGCGTGCCCAGTGGCCGACGGGTGCCGAGAATCTCGGCGTGCCGGTTCGCGGCAAGATCGCGCCGGAGGAGCGGGTCGAGGCGGGGCGCGCCCTGGCCCGGCTCACCGACCTCGGCTGGGGCGGGACACTCCGCGATCTCTTCGCCCCGACGACACCGGACGCGACGGCCAGCCCGGCGCTCGTGCAGGCCTGCATCCGCGTGCTCGCTGAATGGGGTTGGGACGAACGCCCTGCCGCCGTCGTCAGCATCCCGTCACGGCGTCGTCCGCAGCTCGTCGACTCGGTCGCCCGTGCTCTCTCAGAGGTCGGCCGGCTGCCGTACCTCGGGACGCTCAGCCTGAAGAACGGCGGGCCTTCTGGCGAACCAGGTGGGAACAGTGCCTACCGGCTGGCCAGCGTCTGGGACCGGTTCGATCTGGATCCCGAGCTGGTAACCGCTCTCGAGGGTTACCGGGGTCGACCGATCCTGCTCGTCGACGACCTGGTCGACAGTCGCTGGACGCTCACCGTCGCCGGCCGCCTGCTTCGCGGCGCTGGGGCATCCGCTGTGCTGCCGTTCAGCCTCGCGCTGCAGGCCTGACCGGCACGTCGCCCGTCGCCACCGTCGACAGGTCGGCGCCGAACACGAATCGGCGTTCACAATACTCACCGTCGAGCGCCTCGGGGAGCCAGTGTTTGGCGTCGTCCCACATGCGGTCGAACGGGATGTCGTCGACACGGTGCCAGCCCAGCAGCAGCTCGTCGGATTCGATGACCTCGCCCTGCCACGCGCGGGTCGCGAACACCCACGAGACCTGACTCCATGCCGGGCGGTACGGGAACTCGTATCGGATGCGACCGAGCGGCACGAGATCCTCCTCGCGCAGTCGCAACCCTGATTCTTCGTGCACCTCGCGCACGACCGCCTGCGCGGGCGTCTCGCCCGGTTCGAGCTTTCCGCCCGGTCCGACCATCTTTCCGAGACCGAGGCCCTTCTTCTTCTCGCCGAGGAGGACCTCGTAACCGCCCTGGCCGGTTTCACGAAGGATGTAGCAGACACAGACCTCGGGAAGGTCGGGCTCGCTGTCGCTCATACGGCGAGCGTACGCGCGGATCCGCGTGCCGGCCATCGATGCCTGGCGGGTTGTCGAACTTCGGGAGGAAAATCGGCGGGTCCATCCGCTATCGGCCGATCGACACCCTGATTTTCCTCCCGAAGCGCGCGCATGCCGTACGTGACTTCGGAGATTCGAGTCGATCCGCCCCATTTAGGTGCGGATGGGGCCGTCGGCTGCCGATTCTCCGAAGTTGGGGACCGCGCTGTAACCCGCGAGAAGGGTTACCGGTGCTCTTCGGCGAGGCGGGCGCAGTCGATGCAGAGCTCGGCGGCGGGGCGCGCGTCGAGGCGGGCGCGGCCGATCGGCTTGTTGCAGCGGGTGCAGAGACCGTAGCTGCCGTCATCGACCCGGGCGAGGGCTTTGTCGATCACGGTGAGCTGCCGGGCGGCCTCTTCCTGGAGGCCGGTGAGCCTCGACCACTCGGAGGCGATGGTCGGGCCTTCCGGGTCGTGCTCGTCGTCGGTCTCTCCGTCGCGGGCGACCCGGACTTCGACGAGGGACTCCTCGGTGTGCGCCCGATGCTGCTCGAGTTCGGCGCGCTGCTCTTCGAGGACAGCGCGGAAGTGCTCCAGCGTTGTCTTGCTCAACCGTGAGTGTTCCATAGCCCATGGTTGCACGGCGCGACCCGATTGGCCCTGATTGTGCGGCGCGCGCGGGGCGGTTGACATCGGTCGCCCTTCAGAAAAACAGGCGTAACCTTTAACGCGCACACGGCTCAGACGACCAGGGAGGGGCCGACATTTGACTACGACGCCCTTCGACCTCGACCGGCTCCGCCGCTACGCACGCGATGAACTCGACGTCCTCATCGAGAACCGTTGCCGCGCCGGAGAAGACCCGTACGACTTCATCCACGACCTTCCGACGGTCGACGAACTCGTCGTCTACGAGCTGAAGACCGATGCTCTCGATGCCCGCGGACTCACCGCCGAATACACGATGGCCAGGTACGCAGCGCGCAGCAACCGGCCGGATGCCGATACCCACCGCCACAACGTCGCGAAGCTCGAGTACGAGTTGCTGCGCGAGATCGCGCTCGAGCACCCGGACCTCACGCGGACGGTCTGGACGATGATCGGGTCGATCGGCCTGTAGCCGCCCGTCCCTTCACACCCTCGAGCACCGCCGACAGTTCTCCCCGCTCTCCGGGGCCCGCCTGTCGCGACGCGGCCCCACGGCATCCTCGACCCATGCCCTACATGTACATCCTTCGCCGCGCCGACGGCACTCTGTGCACGGGGAGCACCTGGGACCTTTCGCACCGGATGGACCAGCACGAGTCAGCGCTCGGCGCCAAGTACACCTCCCGGAGGCGGCCGCTGGCCCTTGTCTACTTCGAGTACTTCGATCGGATCGATGAGGCGTACTATCGCGAACGCCAGATCCACGGCTGGGTGCGATGGAAGAAGGATCGACTGATCGCGGAGGGGCCGGGAGGAAAGGGGCCGGCGGACCAGGTCTGAGAGGGTTGGCGCTAGCCCGCACCACAGCGTTTCCGCGCCCCATGGCGCGCGCTGGCGGCATCCGCCCAGAGTCCACCCGTAGAATCAGGATTCATGCTGGCCGAGGCCCAGAGCCAGCGAGAGCCTATGACCAAGAATCGACTGCACAAGACGCTGCGCGTGATCGTTGCCACCGCGGTCGGCTTGGTGTCCCTTGGGATCGGCTCGAGCGCCATCGCCTTCGATGGGCCTGCGGGAACGGTTTCCACACCGAGATCCGGGCAGACCGCCGTCAAGACCGCCGCGGCCGATGACGAGGTCGTTGTCGAGATCAGCCAGTCCGCCAGTTCGATCAATGCGGCCGGCTCGATGACCCTGACCGTCACGATCGAGAACCTGACAGACGCAGACCTGCCGGCCGGCAGGCTCGTCATCGAATCCGGGACGGAGGCTGTCGGCTCGCGGTCCGCTCTCGCCGACTGGCTTGACGGCTCAGGCAAGACCGCAAGCGACCGTGCCGTTGCGAGCGTCGCCGTCCCATCCCTGGCCGCCGGTCTCCGTCACACGGCCACTCCGATCATCGTCAACGCTGCGCTGCTCGGCCTCCCTGCCGAGGCGGGCGTCTATCCGATCGACGCGAGCTTCACGAGCGGCGACACCGTGGCCAGCACCCACGAGACCATCGTCTACACCCCGGACGTCACCGCGCAGTCGCTCGGTGTCGCCGTCGCCGCACCGATCACTGCTCCTTCCTCGAGTGTCGGCCTGCTCAGCGCCGAAGCACTGAGCGTCTACACCTCCCCGACCGGCCTTCTCACCCGTCAGCTCGACGGGCTCATCGACCGCCCGGTCGCGCTCGGCATCGACCCCATGGTCATTGCTTCGATCCGCGCGCTCGGCAGCGCGGCACCGGCGTCCGCGGTCAGCTGGCTCGATCGACTGAGCCGCGCAACGAACGAGACATTCCCGCTGCAGTATGCGGATGCCGACGCGTCTATCCAGTCCCAGGCCGGCATCGGTGGTCTGATGAACCCGACCTCGCTGCTCTACGGCCTCGACCCGGAGAACTTCACCGACGCCGTGGATCCGGATGCCACGACGGATCCTGACCCAGGCGACCCGGCCGACCCGGAGGATCCGACGACGCCCACCGGCGAGCCGTCCGTCGCCCCGACGCCGACGCCGACCCCCGGTGAGCCGACGCTCCCGACGCTCGCCGAGCTGACCGAGTGGCCGTACACGACGACGGGGATCGTCTGGCCTGACGACGACACCGTGCTGGCGTCCGATCTTCCGGTGTTCACGGCATCCGGTGCGACGACCACGATTCTCTCCTCCAGCAACGTAACCACCAAGACCGGTTACACCCCAGGAGCCTCTGCAACGGCCAGCGACACCTCGGTCCTGCTCTCGGATGCTGTGGCATCCGAATCCCTGCGACGCGCGGCCACTGCGATCAGTACGGACGAGCAGCTCGATGCGCTGGCCGACCTCTCCGCTCAGCTCATGGTCATCGCCTCCGAGGAGGACGCGCCCGGACGCACTCTCCTGCTCACCCTCGACCGGGAGTGGCCACCGACGGGCGCGCGCCTGAGCGACGCCATCACCTCGCTCATGTCGATGCCGACCGTCGCCGGTACCGTGCTCAGCACCGCCGTCGCCCAGAAGGCGATCGCCGCGACCGTGGCCGACCAGCCGCAGTCGGCGGAAAGGGTCGCCCTCGTCAAACGGCTGCACACCCGCGAGAGCAGTCTCACCGCGTTCTCGACCATGCTCGATGAGCCGGCCCTCCTCACCGGCAGGGAGCGCGCCGAGATCCTCGCCCTTCTGGCCGTGTCGTGGCGCTCTGACCCCGAGGGCTGGACCGAGGCGGCCACCACCCATGACACCGAGACGACTGCGACGCTCGACTCGGTCGCGATCGCCGCCACCAGTCCGATCCTCATGGTGAGCAACCAGTCGTCGCTTCCATTCTCCGTTCGGAATGAATACGACCTCCCGGTCACCGTCGTCCTCCAGGCATCGAGCTCGAGCCTCAAGCTCAACGTCGACTCCAGCGTCACCCAGGTCATCCCGGCGAACGCCCGCGAATCGGTGCGGGTCCCCGTCGAGGCCAGGCTCGGCAACGGTGAGGTCACCGTCCGCCTGCAGCTGTACTCGCCGCAGAGTGCCGTCATCGGCGAGAGCGTGCTCGTGCCCGTCACGGTTCGCGCCGACTGGGAAGGCATCGGCGCCGCCATCCTCGCCGCCCTCGTCGCCGTCCTCTTCGTGCTCGGCCTCATCCGTACGGTCCGCAAACGCCGCTCCGACCGCCGCACGCTGTCCAGCGAGCAACCCTCTGATGCTCCGCAGACGACGGATGCTCCTCCCGCCACCTCGACCACCCCTGGGGATCGATGACGAAGACGACCGACAACGCCGGCATCGGACGCGCCAGTTTCTTCCTGGCATCCGGAACGATGGTCTCCCGCATCCTCGGCTTCGTGAAGGCGATGCTGCTCGCCTGGACGATCGGCCTGGTCGCGAGCAGCAGCGCTGACGCGTTCGCGGTGGCGAACCAGCTGCCGAACACGCTCTACGTCATCATCGCCGGAGGAGTGCTGAGCGCCATCCTCGTTCCGTCGATCGTCCGATCGATCGTCCATGCGGACGGCGGCAAGTCCTACGTCAACAAGCTCCTCACCCTCACCCTCGTCGTTCTCTTCGCAGCGACGACCGTCGCGGTACTCTTCGCGCCGCTTCTCGTCCAGCTGTACTCGGTCAGGCTCGACCCGGAGACGCGCGCTCTGGCCGTAGCATTCGCATACTGGTGCCTGCCGCAGATCTTCTTCTACGGCCTCTACACGGTGCTCGGCGAGATCCTCAACGCCCACAAGCTGTTCGGGCCGTACACCTGGTCACCCGTCGTCAACAACGTCGTGGCCATGGCCGGTCTCGTGGTGTTCATCCTGCTGTTCGGCGCCGACCCCAACGGCACCAGGCTGGTTACGGAGTGGACGCCTGACATGACCGCCGTGCTGGCGGGCACCGCCACCCTCGGCGTCGCCATCCAGGCGCTCATCCTGTTCTTCTTCTGGCGCCGGGTCGGCCTGAGCTTCCGTCCGGACTTCCGCTGGCGCGGCATCGGCCTGCGCGCAACAGGCAAGCTGGCCGGCTGGTCGTTCGCGATGCTCGGCCTGACCACCCTGGCCGGGCTGGTCCAGAGCAACGTCGTGCTCATCGCCTCAGGTGAAGGTCCGTCCACGGCCGCCCTGCAGAACGCGTGGCTGATCTTCATGCTGCCTCACTCTGTCATCACCCTGTCTGTCGCGACCGCGTATTTCACCCGGCTCGCCGAACACGTCCACGAGAACCGGACCGACGAACTGAAAACGGATGTCTCCGCCGCAACCCGTCAGATCACCCTGATCATTGTCCTGGCCACCGCAGGACTGATCGTCCTGTCCTTCCCGTTCGCGAGTCTCTTCACAGCGGCGTTCAGTGACACAGCGGCGATGGGTTTCGTGCTCATCGCCTACCTCGCCGGTCTGGTCCCTTTTGCGGTGCTGTTCGTCTTCCAGCGCACGTTCTACGCCCTCGGAGACACGCGCACGCCGTTCTTCTTCACACTCGTGCAGGTCGTCGTCTACATCGCGCTCGCTCTGGCCTGCTCCCTGCTACCACTTTCACTGATCGGCGTCGGGCTGGCCATCTCGATGTCGATCTCGATCACGGTCCAGATGGTGACCGCTGGCATCCTTCTCCGGAAGCGGATCGCGGGGCTCGACATCGCCAGGATCGTTCGCAGCCTCGTGGTCTACTCGGTGGCCGCCGTACCCGCCGCTCTCGTCGGTGCCGGCCTCGTGTGGCTGCTCGGCGGGTACTCAGGGGGATGGGCCATCGCTTCGGTCCTCGGAGCCCTCGTGACGATGGCCCTCGTCGCCGTCGTCATGTCAGCGGTCTATGTGGGGGCGCTCACGCTGATGCGTTCCGCAGAGCTGCGCGAGGCACTCGCCCCTGTGACCCGCCGTCTGCGCCGCCGATAGAGGCTCTGCACCTGGCGAACCCACACGCACCGGGCGTCGTTCAGGCTCCCGGAATATCGGCGAACTAAGATGTGTTCCACTCAGCGACTGACATCTTCCAAGGAGCTCTACGTGCGCAACGTCATCATCATCGGGTCCGGCCCTGCCGGTTACACCGCCGCCATCTACGCGGCCCGGGCCAACCTGAACCCGCTGCTTCTGGCGTCGAGTGTCGAGGCCGGCGGCGAGCTGATGAACACCACCGAGGTGGAGAACTACCCCGGCTTCCCCGAGGGAATCCAGGGCCCGGAGCTCATGAGCAAGTTCCAGGAGCAGGCTGAGCGCTTCGGAACCGAGGTCATTCTCGACGACGTCACCGAGGTCTCCCTCTCCGGAGACGTGAAGACCGTCAAGACCGGGTACTCGGGCGACTTCGAGGCGGCATCCGTCATCGTGGCCACCGGCAGTGCCTACCGCCAGCTCGGACTGGCCGACGAAGAGCGCCTCTCGGGCCGCGGTATCTCCTGGTGCGCGACCTGCGACGGCTTCTTCTTCAAGCAGAAGACCATCGCTGTGGTCGGCGGCGGCGACTCCGCCATGGAGGAAGCCACCTTCCTCACTCGCTTTGCATCCAAGGTGTACGTCATTCACCGCAAGGACACCCTGCGCGCTTCCAAGATCATGCAGGAGCGTGCCTTCTCCAACGACAAGATCGAGTTCATCTGGAACTCCGAGGTCGTCGGCATCTCCGGTGAGAACGCCGTCGATGGCGTCACGCTCAAGTCCACGGTCGACGGTACAGAGAGCCACCTCGAACTCGGTGGACTGTTTGTGGCGATCGGCAACGACCCGCGCACCCACCTGTTCCACGGTCAGCTCGAGCTCACCACAGACGGCACCATCGCCGTCGACGGCCGCTCGTCGAAGACCAACCTGCCCGGTGTTTTCGCGGCAGGGGACGTCATCGACCCCACGTACCGCCAGGCCGTGACCGCTGCGGCATCCGGAACCGTCGCCGCCCTCGACGCCGAGCACTTCCTCGCCGACCGGGAGCAGGCAGAATCCGCCAGCCCAAAAGCTGAAGCCGCCCTCGCGGCATCCGTCTAGACTTCGAACCATCCACAAAGGAGAAAACCCCATGTCAGCACGTGCAGTATCTGAGAGCACTTTCGACGCAGAGGTTCTGCAGAGCGCCCGCCCGGTGCTCGTCGACTTCTGGGCAGAGTGGTGTGGCCCCTGCCGCATGGTCTCACCGATCCTCGACCAGATCGCGTCTGAGAACATCGACAAGCTCGACATCGTCAAGGTGAACGTCGACGAGAACCCGGGCCTGGCGATGCAGTACCAGATCACGTCCATCCCCGCACTCAAGGTGTTCAAGGGTGGCGAGGTCGCTCAGACCATCATCGGCGCAAAGCCGAAAGCAGCCCTCGAGGCCGACCTGGCCGTCTTCCTGGCGTAGCCCGACGACCCTCGACCCTCGACCCGTCCGGCACACGCCGGGCGGGTCGTTCTCGTTTAACCGCCCGGCAGGAGCCGCACCCCGCAATTCGCCCCACCCCAACACAGATAACATCGATTAGGACCAGGAACGGAAGAACAGTGTCAGAACCAGGCATCCGCCAAGCATCCGGAAACAACCTCGACCCGTGGTACGGCTCTTACGCCGCCCGCACGGCCGGGTTGGCCGCCAGCGAGGTCCGTGCCCTGTTCGCCGTCGCCAGCCGCCCTGAGGTCGTTTCGCTGGCCGGTGGGATGCCGTACGTGTCCGCTCTGCCTGAAGACCTGGTCACGGATGCCATGAGTCGCGTCATGCGCGAGCAGGGCCCCGTCGCACTGCAGTACGGCTCTGGGCAGGGTGTCGAGAAGCTGCGCGAACAGACCCTCGAGGTGATGGCGCTCGAGGGCATCCAGGGCAGTGCGTCCGATGTCGTGATCACCACGGGCAGCCAGCACGCGCTCGAACTGTTCAGCAAACTGTTCATCGACCCGGGCGACGTCGTCCTTGCCGAGGGACCCAGTTACGTCACCGCGATGGTGATCTTCAAGAGCTACCAGGCCGAAGTGAACCACGTACCGATGGACAACGACGGGCTCATCCCCGAGGCGTTGCGCGAGCACATCGCCCGACTCAAGGCCGACGGCAAGCGGATCAAGTTCCTGTACACGATCCCGACCTTCCACAACCCGGCCGGTGTGACGCTGTCTGAGGCCCGTCGCAGCGAGATCCTCGAGATCGCGCGTGAGAACGACATCCTCGTGCTCGAGGACAACCCGTACGGCCTGCTGTACTTCGACCAGAAGCCTCCGGCAGCGCTGCGATCGCTCGAGCACGACGGCGTCGTGTACCTCGGCACCTTCTCGAAGACGCTCGCTCCCGGCTTCCGTGTCGGCTGGGCCCTCGCGCCCCACGCCATCCGTGAGAAGCTGATCCTCGCCAACGAGGCCGCAATCCTCTGCCCGTCGTCGTTCAGCCAGCTCGTCATCTCCCAGTACCTGGACCAGGCCGACTGGAAGGGCCAGATCAACACCTTCCGCGGGGTCTACAAGGAGCGCAAGGAGACGATGCTCGCTGCACTCGGCGAGTACCTTCCCGACCTCACGTGGACCGATCCCACCGGCGGTTTCTACGTCTGGCTGACCCTTCCCGAACGACTCGATTCGAAGGCGATGCTCCCGCGCGCGGTCAAGGAACTGGTCGCGTACACCCCGGGGACGGCCTTCTATGCCGACGGTGACGGGCGCAGGAACATCCGGCTCTCGTTCTGTTATCCGACACCGGAGAGCATCAGGGTCGGCATCCGCCGGCTGGCCACCGTCATCAACGGCGAGCTCGACCTGCTGGACACGTTCGCGGGCACCGGCACGCTGACGAGTGCGCGGTCGCGTGTCTCGTACACCGCTCCTCCACCCAACATGTCCTGACACCCGCCCTAAACAGACCACAGAAAAGGCCTGATCATGACCACTTTCAAAAAGCTCGACATCGTGGTGCTCGCCGGCGGGATCTCGCACGAACGTGATGTGTCCCTGCGATCGGGACGACGCGTCGCCGAGGAACTGCAGACAGCCGGACACACGGTCACGCTCCGCGACCCCGACGCGACCCTGCTCGCCGCACTGACCGAGAAGAACCCGGATGTCGTCTGGCCGGCTCTCCACGGGGCCAGCGGTGAAGACGGGGCGCTCCAGGCGCTGCTGCGCGCCAGGGGTATCCGTTATGTCGGATCTCACCCCGAAGCAGCCGGACTGGCCTGGTTCAAGCCGACCGCAAAGGTGCTGGTTTCCCGTGCCGGCATCGCCACGCCCGCCTGGCTTGCGCTGCCCACCGAGACCTTCCGTGAGCTCGGTGCCAATGGCGTCCTGGCGGAAGTCCTGCACGGTATCGGCGCTGCCGCCGTCGTGAAGCCCGCGCAGGGCGGTTCGGCGCAGGGAGTGACGATCGTGACGGATGCCGCGGATCTGCCGCGCGCCATGGTCGACGCATACACCTACTCGGATGTCGCGCTGATCGAGAAGAAGATCGAGGGCACAGAGTTGGCGATCACCGTGATCGACTCCGGACACGGCCCTGTGGCGCTTCCTGCCGTCGAGATCCAGCCGCTGTCGGGCGTCTACAGCTTCGAAGCGCGTTACAACGCGGGGGAGACCACCTTCTACGCCCCGGCGCGGGTGTCCGAAGAGGTCGCCGCTCACGCGGCCGAGGTGGCCGTGCAGGTGCACACCCTGCTCGGGCTGCGGCAGATCTCCCGCATCGACGTCATCGTCGATGAGGAGGGCGTCGTCTGGTTCCTCGAGGCGAACATGCTTCCCGGGCTCACGGAGACGTCACTCGTGCCCCAGGCCATCGAGGCGGCCGGGCTCACCCTGGCATCCGCATACAGCGCTCTCGCGATCGCAGCAGCCGGGGAGTGACCCCCAGCCCGCTGCGGCGAGGTGGATGGCTATCCGCCGTAGACCGGTTCACCGATCTCGTCGAGGATCCTGTTCAAGTCGGCGATGGTCGCGAAATCGATCGTGACCTGGCCTTTCTTCGCTCCAAGTGAGACCTTCACCCTGGTGTTGAGCCGGTCGCCGAGTCGTTCGCCGATCTCGTCGAGGTGCCCGTGTCGCGATCCGGCTGCGGGCTTGGGCTTCTTCGGAGCGAGGCCCTGGGCAGCAGCGGCCTCGGCAGCTCTCACTGAGAGGTCTTCGTTGACGATCTTGTCAGCGAGGCGGAGCATCCCCTCGTGGTGGCCGACCGACAGAACGGCGCGCGCGTGTCCCGCGCTCAGCACACCGGCCGCGACGCGCTTCTGCACGGATTCAGGCAGCTTCAGGAGCCGGATGGTGTTGGTAATTTGTGGCCGTGACCGGCCAATTCTCTGCGCCAGCTGATCCTGGGTGATCCCGAAGTCGGCGAGGAGCTGCTGGTAGGCGGACGCCTCCTCGAGCGGGTTGAGATTGGAGCGATGGAGGTTCTCCAGGAGAGCATCCCTGAGCATGTCCTCGTTCGCGGTGTCCTTGATGACGGCCGGGATGCTGTCGAGCCCGACCTCCTTGGTCGCGCGCAGCCGACGCTCACCCATGATGAGCTCGTATTTGCCGGTTTCGGTCGCGTGCTTGCGCACCACGATCGGCTGAAGGACACCGACTTCGCGGATGCTGTGGACCAGTTCCGCGAGGTGGTCCACGTCGAAGTGGGTGCGCGGCTGCACGGCGTTGGGGAGGATGTCGTGTGGGTCGAGGTTCACGAGACGGGCGCCTGGGACGTCGACGAGCTGCGCCTCAGCCGTCCGACTGGAGCTGCTCTCAGGGAAGAAGACGTCGACGGGCCGGCCGTTGTCTGTCATCTCCTGGGTCGTCGTGGGGATGAGTGACCCAATTCCGCGGCCGAGACCGGTGCGTTTCGCAGCCATTAGTGTGTTGCTCCTTCAGTGGATAGTGCAGTGTCGTTCTGTGTTGCCGCCGCTGCGGCGTGCCTGGTCGCGATCTCAGCTGCCGCCTCGAGGTACGAGATGGCGCCGACCCCGCTGGGGTCGTGGCTGATGACCGTCTGGCCGAAGCTCGGGGCCTCGGAGATCCTCACCGATCGCGGGATCACAGTGACGAGCACCTCGTTGGGGAAGTGCTCCCGAACGTCGTCAGCGACCTGATGCGCGAGATTCGTACGGCTGTCATACATGGTGAGGAGGATCGTCGAGAGCTTCAGCGGCGGATTCAGGTGCTTCTGGATGAGCTGGATGCTGTTGAGCAGCTGGCTGAGGCCCTCCAGGGCATAGTATTCGGCCTGAATCGGGATCAAAACCTCGCGTGCAGCAACAAATGCGTTGATTGTGAGAAGCCCGAGCGACGGCGGGCAGTCGATCAGCACGTAATGGAACGGGATCTCCGCCTCGGCGACGAACGTCTCGAGGGCGGTGCGGAGACGGTGCTCCCTGGCCACCTGCGAGACGAGCTCGATCTCGGCCCCGGCGAGGTGAATTGTTGACGGGGCACAGAACAGCGTGTCGAATTCCGGGCTCTTCTGGACGACATCCGCGAGCGGAAAGTCATCGATGATCACGTCGTAGATGCTCGGAACTTCGGCGTGATGGTCGACGCCGAGGGCCGTAGATGCGTTTCCCTGGGGATCGAGGTCGATCACGAGCACGCGAGCCCCGGATTTGGCCAGCGCCGCGGCGATGTTTACCGTCGTCGTGGTCTTGCCCACGCCGCCCTTTTGATTGGAAACCGTGAAAATCCGCGTGTTTTCGGGTAGAGGGACTTTCGCTTCAGCGAGATTCTTGCGGCGGTGAGTCAGATCGAGGATCTCCCGCATGAGAGGAGATGTTTCGTCGATCGTGGACGTTGTGCTCACCGACTCTCCTTCAGATTGGGGATGTTTCACGTGAAACGGTCTCCGTTCTCTCGTTCCTTCCAACCGTACCTGACCCCACGCGCCCGGCCCGCCAACCGAGGCCGTGTGTGCGCCTTCCGTGGGCGTCCGCCCACTCGGCACCCCGTTGATCCGCCCGCCCCGCTGATCGGGTGACCCGTTGATCGGATGACGCGCTGATCGGGTGACCCGCTGATCGAGCCTGTCGAGATCTCGACTCAATACAGCTTGCGACCTCGTTTCACGTGAAACATCCAACGGTCGGGCAGCCACCCGCCCCTTTTTCGTACAGCCCGGTGCTCGAGTCACCTCAGTGATCGAGCCCCTCGAGATCCTGGGCAGCTCGGCGTTTCACGTGAAACCACTCGTTGAGAGCCGGTCGACCCCCGTGGATCCAGCTTGTCGCGATCCCTCCTCGGCTGGCCGGGAGATCGAACCCAGGCACAGCGTTTCACGTGAAACACCGCCGTGACTCCCCACTCGATCGAGCTCGCCGAGATCCAGGGGCCAGATGCTCTCTCGAAAGCGTCTCGACGGGCTCAATGACCGATGTGCCCGCCGACACGACGTGGAGGGTGCATTGTTTCACGTGAAACCGACCTCGAGCGGCTGGTTCCCCTCCCGTGGATCGACCCTGTCGACTCTGGGGAGACCTATTGACCGATAAGGCATCCTGACTGACCCAACGGCTGCCAGCGCAGCCACCGTTTCACGTGACACTCCGTCAACGGTGGGCGTGCGACACGGCGAGAAACACTTCGGTGACGCAAAAGCCATTCGACGGGCTTAACCGCCATGCGCGGGCATATCCACGAGCTCGACGAACGGGCGCACTCCAAAGGTTTCACGTGAAACACCGTCGACAGGTGCTCCCGTCACGGCGATCGAGCTAGTCGAGACCGCATACCTCGACCCCGGGTCTCGTCCCGACAGGACCGCTGAGCGAAGGAACGCGAGTCGCCGCGCCCGGTGCCGCCTACCAGCACCGGGCGCGGCGGGCCTGAGCCCAGCTGTAGGGGAGGGCCTTCCACTATGGATCATCACGATCGACCTGAGCTCGTCTCGCCTTCTCACGTTGCACAATGCCCGGCAGTGCGGCCTGCCGTCGATGAGCGCTCGGTGTTTGCGGCGACCCACCGCTGGGACTGCTTCTCGCGCCCGAGGGCCTCGGCGTGTTGGGGCATTTCTCCGAGTGCACCAGCCTCACGGGTAGCCGGCGTCGCGTAACGACCGAACCTGGCCCAGCATTGTGTCCTGCCACCCGCTCAAACACGCGCAAGGTACTGCCCACGGAGTAGGTTCCGTCGGAACACTCGATGATGTCCATGTATGCCATGCACTCAGTCTCGATGCGCCCGCACACCTCGATGACGAATCGTGGGCATCGGGGGATAGACCACGCCAGGTATCAGACTGTGAAGGACACCTGAGCACCGACGCAGCTACTGTTTCACGTGAAACAAACGAGCCAGTGGCCGGCAGTGGCCACGCGTCTGCCTGTGGAATCGTCTAGTGGGCTCGGACGGTACCGAGAATCACCCGCGTGACGTCCTCGGTAATTCCTTCACCAAGGACCTGAACACGGGCATCCGTCACCTTGTACTTGCGCATCTCTTTGGCAGCCGAGTCGATCTCAGCCTGGGCGTTCGCGCCCTTCATGAGGACCAGCTCGCCGCCATCACGGAGTAGGGGAGCCGTCAGGGGCAAGAGCTTCCTGAAGGCGCTGACGGCGCGCGCGGTCACCTGGTCCAGCCGCTCTCCGAGCTTCACGTCCTCCGCACGCTCCCGCATAACGGTCACATTGCTCAATTCAAGCTCGTTGACTTGATCATTCAGCCAAGCGACCCGGCGCTCCATCGGCTCGATCAGCACAAACTGCACATCTGGGCGGGCGATACCCAGGACGAGTCCAGGGAGACCGGCGCCGGACCCCACGTCGCCCACCGTGCCGGGGCGGAGCAACGGTGCCACCAGAGCGCTGTTGAGAATGTGCCGGGTCCAGAGACGCGGTAGTTCCAGGGGTCCGATGAGCCCCAGTTCCTCACCGCGACGGGCAAGGTTCTCGGTGAAGCGCCGCGTCAGGGGGAGGCGATCACCCAGGAGGAGGGATGCAGCGGCGGGCTCGGGCTCGAGTGTTGCGTCAGTCATGTCGGGTCAACTCTATTCGGTCGGGCGGTAGCCGGGGTGAGGAGGAAGTGCCGGTTGTGACCACAAGGATGAGGATCGCGACACGCTCGACCATCGGGCTGAGGCCCGGTCATCGAGGTTGTCGGAATCACCACCGGTGCGCGGGTGCGATCTTGACAGGCCCGATCACCAGGCGAGAAGAGTCTCGACGCGGTCGACCAGTGAAAGAGCAAAGATCTCGACAGGCTCGATCATCGGGCGAGAAGTATCTCGACAAGCGCGATCAGCGATGAAGCTCGATCAGCGAGCGGGCTCGACCAGCGACGGCCGCGGGCCGGCGACACCGGCCACCCCGTTTCACGTGAAACAACCGGCGCGCTAGGCGCGCGTGATCACCGTGTGACGATCGCGGCCCTCGCCGTGTGATGTGGAGACAAAACCCCGCTCAGATACGACATCGTGAACGAGCTTGCGCTCGTAGCTCGACATCGCGGGCAGAGCGGCGGACGAAGCGCCGGCCTCGAGCTGAGCGATCGCACTGTCCACGAGCACGGTCAACTCGGCCTGGCGAGCATCCCGAGATCCACCGATGTCCAGGATCAGGCGGGAGAACGCACCGGTCTTGCTCTGCACGGCGAGGCGGGTCAACTCCTGGAGCGCGCTGACGACGTCGGGCTTGGAGAGAACGCGGATGTTGCTTCCCTCGCTCGCCGTGACGGCGACATAGGCGCGGCCGTTACGCACGTCGATGTCGATGTCGCCGTCTAGGTCGCAGATGTCGAGGAATTCCTCGATGTAGTCCGCGGCGACGTCGCCTTCTTCTTCGAGCTGGGTGACGGTGGGGGAGTCGTTCCGCACGATCTCAACGTCTGCCTGGTTATCGATCAGGTCGCTCATCGCGCTACTTTCCATTGTTCTTCGGAGCCTGTCCGGCCTCGGGGTTGGGCTTCGCTGCAGGCGCTTTGGGAGCGGCTGCAGGGTTCTTCGTCTGGGCAGGCGGTGTCTTCGGTCCGGTGGCGGCGGGGCCCTTAGGCGCAGCCTTCTTGGCGCGGTTCTTTCCGACCGGCTGCTGGCGCTGGGCCGGCTTCTTCTCTTCGATGACCAGGGTGTCGCCCGCGCCTTCGGCTGGCTTCAGCTTGCCCTTGCGGGCCAGTCGCTCTTCGCGTTCCTTCGCTGCTTCCGTACCGGGCATCGGCATGTTCCTGATGATGATGAACTGCTGGACCATGGTCCAGATGTTCGAGACCAGCCAGTAGAACATGACACCGAGCGGGAACGCGAAACCGGAAAAGAGGAAGACGAACGGCAGGATGTAGAGCAGGATTCGCTGCTGCTTGAACATCGGGCTGGCCTTGGTCTCGTCCGAGATGTTCTTGGAGACGATCTGCAGCTGAGTGATGAACTGTGACGCGGTCATGAGGACGACCATGATGGCCGCAACGATCATGACGCCGACCTCGGGTCCACCTGCAGCGTTCATCGCCGACTGGAAGCTCATGTGCAGGGGAGCGAAACCGAACAGCGACGACGAACCGAACTGCTCGGAGAGCTCCTCGTTGAGCGGGCCGACACCGGACTTACCGGTCTGCGAGTCGTTGAGCACCGAGAACAGGGCGAAGAAGATCGGCATCTGAACGAGGAGGGGAAGACAGGAGCCCAGCGGGTTCGTCCCGGTCTTCTTGTACAGCTCCATCGTCTCGCGGCTCATGGCCTCGCGACTGAACTGGTCCTTCTTGCCCTTGTACTTGTCCTGGATCTTCTTCAGCTGCGGAGCGACTTCCATCATCCGGCGCTGATTCTTGATCTGCTTGACGAAGAGCGGGATCAGCAGTGCGCGAACCACGAGCACCAGGCCGACGATCGACAGAACCCAGGTGAGTCCCTCCTCCGGAGGGAGTCCCAGCGCGCTGAACAGCGAGTGCCAGCCGACGAGGATTAGCTCAACGACCCACTTCAACGGCCAAAGGATGATCGACAAGAGATCCATGTGGGATTTAGCCCTTTCGGTGGCTGGCTGTTACAACGAACCCTCGCGGGGTCACGGTGTATCGGAAGTTCTTTTTGAGTGGCGCATCATCGACGCCGCCGGCAGCCCACGGGTGGCAGCGCGCGATCCGCCTGAGGGCGAGTCCCGATCCGATCACTGCACCGTGCTGTGCGATGGCGTGCATCGCATAGGCCGAACAAGAGGGATAGTACCGGCAGACTTCACCATAAAGCGGTGAGATCGCTGTGCGGTACGCGATCAGAGCGGCAACCGCCGCGTTGCGCGGAAGCAGCAGGATGCTCTGCATCGCGTCGGTCCCGATTCCCTGGTCTGCGGTGACGCCGGTCACGAGCGCGCCGCCAGGCTGGTGGCTGAGCGTTCGATCTCGCCCGACAGGTCGGGAAAGGTGGCACCTGCCGCTGCAGGAAGTGCGCGAAATACCGTCTCCGCGCCATCGGGCAGCGATGGTGCGATCGCATATGCGATTGCTTTAAGACGGCGACGAACCCGGTTGCGTACGACGGCGTTGCCGACCGTTTTTGCAACAATGAACCCGAACCGCGGAGATCCGCCATTCGGGTTCATCAGTTGATAGGTCACGCTGTTCACGCCAACCATCCGTCGTCCACGGCGCACGACCCGCTTGTAGTCATCTGCGCTCGTGATGCGTTGCGCTTTAGCGAGCACGATGACGACGGGTTGCCGGAGTCGGGATGCTACGCGGAGAGTTCGGTGCGGCCCTTGCGACGGCGGGCGCCGAGGATGGCACGGCCGGCGCGGGTGCGCATGCGCAGACGGAAACCGTGCACCTTGGCGCGACGACGGTTGTTCGGCTGGAAGGTTCTCTTGCTCATAATCACTTACTCCACGTTTGGAATCTCCACTGCGGCGGTGTGCATAGCAGGGGAAAGATTGGTGCCCGTAGGCAGAAGTCAACTGATTAAACCTACGGCCTCGACGCCCGATGGTCAAACTGAATCAGGCCAAACGAATGATTATCCACAGGTTTCACAGGGAAGCCAGCACTGACACGCGGGCGGATTTCTGCGGTAAATTTGGGGTCATGCGTCCGATTGGCTAGCGTGAGGGATCAGTTATCCCCAGCCTCGCCTTCCCGGTTCCCAATGGATCCGCCGGTGTGAGAGCATCCGTGGATAACTCTGTGAATAACTTTCAATGTGGGGAAATATGGCAAACGAGCAAGAGTCAATCACGCAGACGTGGCAGACCGTGCTCGATGAGCTCGCAACCGACGAGCGCATCACACCTCCGCTCCATGGGTTCCTCAACCTGGTCGTCCCCAAGGGGATCATGGCCGGCACCTTTTACCTCGAGGTTCCCAACGAGTTCACGGCCGGCCAGCTGAACATGCGAATGCGTGCCCCCTTGCTCAAGGCGATCGGCACCCTGCAGGAATCGCACGGCGCCTCGACCTTCGCCGTGGTCGTTAATCCGGAGATCATCGACGAGGAGTACGAGCCCCTTCCCCAGGCTCCCGCGAATCAGGAACAGCCGAGTTACGTCAACAACGCGCCCTCCCACATGTCGATGACCGATACCGTCCTCCCGGCACGACAGAACGACACCCGGCTCAACTCGAAGTACTCCTTCGACAATTTCGTCATCGGCCAGTCAAACCGCTTTTCCCACGCAGCGGCTGTCGCCGTGGCTGAGGCGCCAGCGAAGGCATACAACCCGCTCTTCATCTACGGCGACTCCGGACTCGGTAAAACCCACCTTCTCCACGCCATCGGCCACTACGCCATGAGTCTGTACCCGGGCATCCGCGTCCGCTACGTCAGCAGCGAGGAATTCACCAACGACTTCATCAACTCGATCGCCAACAACCGCGGGTCGGTCTTCCAGTCCCGTTACCGCGACATCGACATCCTCCTGATCGACGACATCCAGTTCCTGCAGGGCAAAGCGGAGACGCAGGAAGCGTTCTTCCACACCTTCAACACCCTGCACGACCACAACAAGCAGGTGGCGATCACCAGCGACCTGCCGCCGAAGGCCCTGACCGGCTTCGAAGACCGGATGCGCTCGCGCTTCGAGTGGGGTCTGATCACCGACGTCCAGGTTCCCGACCTCGAAACGAGGATCGCGATCCTCCGTAAGAAGGCGCAGAGCGAGAAGCTGCAGATCCCCGACGAGGTTCTCGAATTCATCGCGTCAAAAGTGTCCAGCAACATCCGCGAACTCGAGGGGACTCTCATCAGGGTCACGGCGTTCGCCAGCCTCAACCGCACCCCCGTCGACATGAACCTCGTGCAGACCGTGCTCAAGGACCTCATCACCCTCGACGACGACAACGTCATCTCTCCGGTCGACATCATCAACATCACGGCGGCATACTTCAAACTCAGCGTCGACGACCTCTATGGTTCGAGCCGTTCCCAGGCCATCGCCACAGCCAGGCAGATCGCGATGTATCTGTGCCGCGAGCTGACGAACCTGTCCCTTCCCAAGATCGGTCAGCTCTTCGGAAACCGGGATCACACGACCGTGATGTATGCCAACAAGAAGATTTCCGACCTCATGCAGGAGCGTCGCTCCATCTACAACCAGGTCACCGAACTGACCAGCCGCATCAAGCAGGGACACCGTTTCACTCGTTAAAGCGGTGAACACACGGGGTTAACCAGTGGAAAACTGAGGCGTCGTACACAATGTGGATAACCCTGTGGAAACTGTTCGGACAACTCGGGCGCGTCTGTGAAATTGGACGATCCGATTGTGAACAAGCCACTCGGATGCCAGTAAACGCATGGGATGCCGTTGGCACCGACTGCACAGCCCGCCAACAACTCACACAGTTGTAGTTCCCATGTGTTTGCTTGGATCGACAGAGTTATCCACAGTTTCCACAGCGGTTAAGACCATTAACGATTCTTTAACTCTCTCTCCAGTCGACAACCTTCTCGCCGCGGCTCGATCTCCTCGAACAGGTGAATGACAGTGCTTCCTCGACCCGACTAACATGGGGAACCACTCGTACCTTGAAACGACAGGGGATCCACTGTGCGGTTTAGCGTCAATCGCGATGTCTTCAGCGAAGCAGTCTCATTCGCGGTGAAGCTGTTGCCGCAGAGAACGACCCTTCCGATCCTCAGCGGTGTGCTCATCCAGGCCACGGACGACGGTCTGACGCTCTCGAGCTTCGACTACGAAGTCTCAGCTCAGACCCAGATCAGCGCCCAGGTCGATGAAGCCGGCACGATCCTCGTCTCCGGCCGACTCCTCGCCGACATCGCCAGCCGACTTCCGAACGCTCCGGTGCAGTTCACGACGAACGACAACCGGATCGTCGTCTCTTGCGGCTCCGCCAACTTCACGTTGCTCTCGATGCCCGTCGAGGAATATCCGACGATCCCCCAGATCTCCGGCCAGACCGGGCTCGTGCCCGGCGAGGACTTCGCAGCCGCCGTAGCCCAGGTGGCCGTCGCCGCGTCACGAGATGACGTCACGCCGGTCATCACCGGCGTTCAGCTGGAAGTCACCGACAACCGCATCAGCCTCGTCGCCACCGACCGATACCGTGTCGCTGTCCGAGAGATCGACTGGGACAACGGCGACAACACCACACCGGACAGCCTCGTCGCTCTTGTTCCTGCGCGCACGCTCCAGGAAGTCGGCAAGACCTTCGGTCACTCGTCGACGATTTCGGTCGCCTTCACCAGCAAGGACGACCGCGAGCTCATCGCGTTCACCGCTGACAAGAAGACCGTCACCTCGCTGCTGATCAAGGGTTCTTTCCCGCCTGTGCGCCGCCTGTTCCCCGACTCCAGCGAGAACTATGCGGTCATCAACACGGCCGAACTCATCGAAGCCGTCCGCCGTGTCTCCCTCGTTCTCGAACGAGAGGCTGCGCTCCGATTCACGTTCACGATCGACGGACTGACCATGGAGGCCGTCGGATCCGAGCAGGCACAGGCATCCGAAGCGATCGACGCGCTGCTGACCGGCGACGACATCGTGCTCAGCCTCAAGCCGCAGTTCCTCATCGATGGCCTTACCGCCGTGCGCAGCGAGTATGTGCGGTTCTCGTTCACCAAGTCGGAGAACACCAACAAGCCAGGGCCGATGCTGATCACCAGCCAGTCGTCCAAGGACCAGCCAGGCGCCGACAGCTTCAAATACCTGCTGCAGCCGAACCTTCTCCTGCGCTAGACCTGGGCTTCCGCCCGCAATTCACACCTCGAAGGACACCTCGCATGCACATTGGCCTCATCGGACTCGGCAAAATGGGCGGCAACATGCGAACCCGCCTCCGTAACGCAGGTATCGAAGTCACCGGTTTCGACCGCAACCCGGATGTCTCGGATGTCGCCACCCTCGACGACCTGGTCGCGGCTCTCCCTTCGCCACGCACCATCTGGGTGATGGTGCCTGCCGGCGCGATCACCGACGGTGTCGTTGCCGACCTCAACGAACGACTCGACGCAGGCGACCTTGTCATCGATGGCGGCAACAGCCGATTCACCGAGGACTTCAAGCACGCTGAGTTGCTCTCGGCGAAGGGCATCGACTACATCGATGCCGGTGTTTCCGGCGGTGTCTGGGGTCTCGAGAACGGATACGGCCTCATGGTCGGCGGATCGGCCGCCCAGGTCGAGCGTGTCATGCCGGTCTTCGACGCACTCCGACCGGAAGGCCCGCGCGAAGAAGGCTTCGTCCACGTCGGTGAAGTCGGTGCTGGTCATTACGCAAAGATGGTGCATAACGGCATCGAATACGCGCTCATGCAGGCGTATGCCGAGGGCTTCGAGCTCCTCGAGAAGCGCGAAGACATCATCCGTGACGTCCCCGGAACGTTCAAGGCCTGGCAGCGCGGCACCGTCGTGCGGTCCTGGCTGCTCGAACTCCTCGTCCGTGCACTGGACGAAGACGATGATCTGTCCGAGATCGAAGGTTACGTCGAGGATTCGGGTGAAGGACGCTGGACGATCGAGGAAGCAGTGGCGAACGCCGTCCCCGTCCCGACCATCTCGGCATCCATTTTCGCCCGTTTCGTCTCTCGCCAGGATGACTCGCCTGCGATGAAGGCGGTCGCGGCGCTCCGGAACCAGTTCGGTGGTCACTCGGTGAAGAAGTCCGACGACTGACCTGCCTGTCAGGCGCGCTCGGTAGGCTTCTGGAGTGATCGTCACCCACCTCAACCTCAGCAATTACCGCAATTACGCGGTCGCTGACGTGGCGATGGCGCCGGGCGCGAATCTCTTCGTCGGGCGCAATGGCCAAGGCAAGACCAACCTGGTCGAAGCCCTCGGCTACCTCTCCACCCTCGGCTCCCACCGCGTGTCCACAGACTCGGCGCTCATCCGCTCCGGACAGGATGCCGCGATCATCCGGGCCAGACTGCAGCACAACGGCCGCGACCTTCTCACCGAGGTGCAGATCAACCGCACCGGGGCCAACCGGGCCCAGGTCAACCGCGGCCAGATCAAACCGCGCGAGCTGCCCCGTTACTTCTCCAGCGTGCTCTTCGCCCCTGAAGATCTCGGCATCGTCCGTGGCGACCCGTCAGCACGCCGGCGGTTCCTCGACCAGCTGCTCATTCTCCACACCCCCCGGCTCGCGGGCGTGATGAGCGACTACGAACGCACCCTGAAACAGCGCAACTCGCTCCTGAAATCGGCACGCGCATCAGGCCTCAAACCGAACCAGCTGACAACGCTGGAGATCTGGGACGACAAACTCGTCGCGCTGGGTTCCGAGATCATCGACGAGCGCGTCGCGCTGATCGAATCCCTCAGGCAACCGATCCGGGATGCCTATGCCTCTGTCGTCGGCGATGACCACGGTCCTTCACTCACCCCGCTGCTCTCGATCGACGGGGTCGACGCCGAGCTCGAATCGCCGGATACGGCCGACGAACCGTCCGCAGCGCCATCCGGTGCGACTGCCGAACGGTTCCGGGCCGCGCTCGCCCTGCAGCGCCGCAGTGAACTCGAGCGCGGACTCACACTGGTCGGCCCTCATCGGGACGACATCCTCTTCGAACTGAACGCGCTCCCGGTGAAGGGCTACGCCAGCCACGGCGAGACCTGGTCGTTCGCCCTTGCGCTCAAACTCGCCTCGGCCGAGCTGCTCCGGCGGGACTCGAACACGGGCGACCCCGTGCTGATCCTCGACGATGTCTTCGCGGAGCTCGACCTCAACCGCCGGGCCAGGCTCGCGGCTGCCGTCGCTGGTTTCGAGCAGGTACTCATCACCGCTGCCGTCCTCGAAGACGTCCCGGAGGCTCTGACCGCCCATACCGTGCACATCTCCGCCGGGCAGATTCTCGAAGCAGCCGGTGAGGCCATTCATGGCTGAGGCGAACCGCGGCCCGGACTCATCCTCAGAATCGGCGCGTGTCTACGTGCGTTTCAAGGAGCTCTTCGGCGGGCAGAAGCACTACGCGCGTTCTAAACGGAATCGCAAGACGGAGCCGGGCGAGAGCGTCCCGTTCGGACTCGGCCGCGACCCGAAAGGCATCAGCGACGTCCTCGGCGCACTGACCAGCCAGCTCGGCTGGGACTCGCCGTTGGCACAGTCCGAGCTCGTGGCGAACTGGACGGAGTTGGCCGGCGAGGAGACCGCTAACCACTCCTCGCCGGTCGGAATCGAGAACGGTGTTCTCACCGTCCAGTGCGAATCGACGGCCTGGGCGACGCAGCTCCGGCTGATGCGCGTCGACATCATGACGCACATCGCCGTGAGGTATCCCGAAGCGGGGATCGAGAGCATCCGTTTTCTGGGACCCAACGTCCCATCCTTCAAACGCGGCCCCAGATCGGTTCAAGGGCGTGGCGTACGCGATACCTACGGTTAACCAGACATTTGTGGTCGACCCTGCGGTAAAAGTGCCTCAGAGGGGCATATCAGCCCCGAAGCCCTCGCGTTCTTGATAGAATTACATGTCGAGCACGAACACGGTTTGGAGCCTAATTTCATATGTCATCAGAACCGAACAGGTCCGCGGATAACAGCGACTACGGCGCAAGCCAGATTCAGGTTCTCGAAGGTCTCGAAGCCGTACGTAAACGCCCCGGAATGTACATCGGTTCCACCGGTCCGCGCGGTTTGCATCACCTGGTCTACGAGATCGTCGACAACGCGGTCGATGAGGCCCTGGCCGGCTACTGCGACAACATCGAGGTCACGATCCTTCCGGACGGTGCCGTCCGTGTCGTGGACAACGGTCGAGGGATCCCCGTCGACATCCACCCCGTCGAAGGAAAATCGACCGTCGAGGTCGTTCTGACCATTCTCCACGCCGGAGGAAAGTTCGGCGGAGGCGGATATGCCGTTTCCGGTGGCCTCCACGGTGTCGGCAGTTCGGTGGTCAACGCCCTGTCGAACCGCCTCGACGTCGAGGTCCGCCGCCAGGGTTCGGTCTGGCGCGCCACCTTCCACGACGGTGTCGCCGACGCTCCCCTCTCGCAGGATGAGGATTCCGAGGAGACCGGAACCACGATCACGTTCTGGCCGAGCGCGGAAATCTTCGAGACCACCGAGTTCGACTACGACACGCTTCGTACCCGGTTCCAGCAGATGGCGTTCCTCAACAAGGGACTCCGCATCGCACTGCACGACGAACGCGCCGACCACCTCATCGAGGGGAAGGTCACGGTCGACGGTACCGAGCCGGAACTCGTGCAGCAGTCGAACGTGTTCCTCTACGAGCGCGGTCTCGTGGACTACGTCGAGTACCTCAACCACGCCCGCAAGGCCGACCTCGTCAACGACGAGATCATCTCGTTCGAGACCGAGGACGACAACCGCAAGATCGCCCTCGAAGTCGCCATGCAGTGGACGACCGCGTACACCGAGAGCGTCCACACCTACGCGAACACGATCAACACCCACGAGGGCGGAACCCACGAAGAAGGTTTCCGCGCCGCACTCACCACGCTCGTCAACAAGTACGCGCGTGAAAAGGGCCTGCTCAAGGAGAAGGACGACAACCTCTCAGGTGATGACGTGCGTGAAGGCCTCACCGCCGTCATCTCGGTGAAGCTCACCGAGCCGCAGTTCGAGGGCCAGACGAAGACCAAGCTCGGCAACACCGAAGCGAAGGCATTCGTCCAGAAGGTCGTCGGCGATCAGCTCGGTGACTGGTTCGGTCGCAACCCGGCCCAGGCCAAGGAGATCATCCGCAAGGCGTTCCAGGCTGCGACCGCGCGTCTCGCCGCCCGCAAGGCCCGCGAGACCGCCCGCCGTAAGGGACTCCTCGAGGGTGGCGGTATGCCGGGCAAGCTCAAGGACTGCCAGTCCAAGGACCCATCGCTTTCCGAGATCTTCATTGTCGAGGGTGACTCGGCCGGCGGCTCGGCCGTGCAGGGCCGAAACCCGGAGACCCAGGCGATCCTGCCCCTCAGAGGCAAGATCCTCAATGTGGAGAAGGCGCGACTCGACCGCGCCCTCGGCAACGCCGAGGTCCAGGCGATGATCACCGCTTTCGGTGCAGGCATCGGCGAGGACTTCAACCCGGAGAAGGCCAGGTACCACAAGATCGTCCTGATGGCCGATGCCGACGTCGACGGCCAGCACATCACCACGCTGCTGCTCACCCTCCTGTTCCGCTACATGCGTCCGCTGATCGACTTCGGCTACGTCTATCTGGCGCAGCCGCCGCTGTTCAAGCTCAAGTGGACCAACGCCGAGCACGAATACGTCTACAGCGATGCCGAACGTGACGCCCAGCTCGCCGCGGGAATCGCGGCCGGCCGTCGCATCCCGAAGGACAACGGCATCCAGCGTTACAAGGGTCTCGGCGAGATGGACTACAAGGAGCTGTGGGAGACCACAATGGCCCCCGAGACCCGCACGCTGATGCAGGTCAACCTCGACGACGCTGCAGCCGCCGACGAGATCTTTGCCACCCTGATGGGCGAGGACGTCGAGTCACGCCGAAACTTCATCCAAAAGAACGCGAAGGACGTACGGTTCCTTGACATCTAACGACACCACTCCCGAAGGCGCCGAAGACATCGTTGTAGATCCACCCGAGGACCATGGCGTCCACGGCAGGATCAGCCAGGTCGATCTCCAGTTGGAGATGCAGAGGTCGTACCTCGACTACGCGATGAGCGTCATCGTCGGTCGCGCCCTCCCCGAGGTGCGCGACGGCATGAAGCCCGTTCACCGCCGCGTGATCTACGCCATGTATGACGGTGGCTACCGGCCGGACAAGGCCTTCTCCAAGTGCGCCCGTGTCGTCGGTGACGTGATGGGTCAGTTCCACCCGCACGGCGACTCGGCGATCTACGACGCACTGGTCCGACTCGTCCAGCCGTGGAGCCTCCGCTACCCGCTGGCGCTCGGCCAAGGCAACTTCGGTTCCCCCGGAAACGACGGGGCGGCAGCACCGCGGTACACGGAAACGAAGATGTCGCCGCTCGCCATGGAAATGGTCCGCGACATCGACGAGGACACCGTCAACTTCCAGGACAACTACGACGGACGCACCCAGGAGCCCGCCGTTCTTCCCGCCCGGTTCCCGAACCTCCTGGTCAACGGCTCGGTCGGCATCGCCGTGGGTATGGCCACGAACATCCCACCGCACAACCTGCGCGAGGTCTCGAGCGCTGCCCTCTGGCACCTGGCCAACCCGGATGCCTCGCGTGAGGAGCTTCTCGAAGCCCTGATGCAGCGGGTCAAGGGTCCCGACTTCCCGACCGGAGCCCAGATCCTCGGAGTGAAGGGCATCCACGACGCCTACCGCACCGGTCGCGGCTCGATCACGATGCGCGCCGTCGTCAGTGTCGAGGAGATCCAGGGACGCACCTGCCTCGTCGTCACCGAGCTGCCGTACCAGGTCAACCCGGACAACCTCGCGGTGAAGATCGCCGACATGGTCAAGGACGGCAAGATCTCGGGTATCGCGGACATCCGCGACGAGACCTCCGGCCGCACCGGCCAGCGCCTCGTCATCGTGCTCAAGCGTGATGCCGTCGCGAAGGTCGTGCTCAACAACCTCTACAAGCACACGCAGCTGCAGGAGAACTTCGGCGCGAACATGCTTGCGATCGTCGACGGCATCCCGCGCACGCTCGCGCTCGACGGATTCATCACCGCGTGGGTCGCCCACCAGATCGATGTCATCATCCGTCGCACGAAGCATCGCCTGATGAAGGCGGAGGAACGTGCTCACATCCTGCGCGGGTACCTCAAGGCCCTCGACGCCCTTGACGAGGTCATCGCCCTGATCCGCCGGTCCAAGACCGTCGAGGATGCCCGCGACGGCCTGATCGACCTCCTCGACATCGACGAGCTGCAGGCGCGGGCCATCCTCGAGATGCAGCTGCGCCGTCTCGCCGCTCTCGAACGCCAGAAGATCATCGACGAGCACGACGAGATCGAGCGCGAGATCACCGAGTACAAGGCGATCCTCGCGAGCCCCGAGCGCCAGCGCACGATCGTGAGCGAGGAACTCACCGAGATCGTCGACCGGTTCGGAGACGACCGTCGCACCGAGATCATGTTCGGCTACGACGGAGACATGAGCGTCGAAGACCTCATCCCCGAAGAAGAGATGGTCATCTCGGTCACGCGCGGCGGCTACATCAAGCGCACCCGGAGCGACAACTACCGCCAGCAGCACCGCGGTGGCAAGGGCGTCAAGGGAGCACAGCTCCGCGCTGACGACGTCGTCGATCACTTCTTCGTGACGACCACGCATCACTGGCTGCTGTTCTTCACGAACAAGGGCCGGGTCTACCGGGCCAAGGCGTACGAGGTGCAGGAGGCCGGCCGTGACGCCAAGGGCCAGCACGTCGCCAACCTGCTCGCCATGCAGCCGGATGAGGAGATCGCTGAGATCCTCGATATCCGCGACTACGAGGCGGCCACCTACCTCGTGCTGGCGACCCGCAACGGTCTCGCCAAGAAGACCGCACTGAGCGAATACGACACCAACCGCACCGGTGGCATCATCGCCATCAACCTGCGTGAGGGTGACGAGCTCGTCGGTGCACTTCTCGTCGAAGACGACAGCGACATCTTCCTCGTCTCACGACTCGGCATGTCCATCCGTTTCACCGCGAACGACGAGACGCTGCGGCCGATGGGACGCTCGACATCCGGTGTGATCGGGATGAACTTCCGTGACGGCGACGAACTCCTGTCCGCCTCGGTCCTGCCGGCGGATCCCGATGCGGAAGCCTTCGTGTTCATCGCCACCGAGGGCGGCTACGCGAAGCGCACTGCGGTCGAGCAATACCGGCTCCAGAACCGCGGCGGACTCGGTATCAAGGTCGCCAAGTACAACGAGGACCGAGGCGACCTGGCCGGCGCACTCATCGTGAGCGAGGACGACGAGGTGCTTGTGGTTCTTGCCAGCGGCAAGGTGGTAAGGTCTGCGGTGGCCGAAGTTCCCGCCAAGGGCAGGGACACCATGGGCGTCGTTTTCGCACGATTCGCAGACGATGACCGGATTATTGCCCTGGCCAGGAACAGTGATCGCAATCTTGTGGCCGCGGACGCAGAATCAGCAGATGTCATAGTCGTAGAAGAAGCTGCAGCGCCCGCCGCCGAGGCTGAGAAGGAAGAACAAGTATGAGTAGCGTTGCCGAGAAGCTCGCCAAGAAGTCGACGAAACGCACCTCGACAAAGCAGGTCCGTCTCAAACTGGTCTACATCGACTTCTGGTCGGCAGTGAAGCTGTCGTTCCTCGTCGCTGTCGCCCTCGCGGTCGTTACCATCGTCGTGTTCTTCCTCGTGTACACCGTGCTCGACCAGACGAACATCTTCGACCAGGTCAACGGCCTGTACAAGGATGTCGCCGGAGTCGGCAACGACCTCCTGGCGATCTTCAACCTCGGACGGGTGATGGGCTTCGCCGTCGTCGTCGCGATCCTCAACCTCATCGTCGTAACCGCGCTCGGTGCCCTGTGCGCCGCGCTGTACAACCTGAGCGTGAAGATCACCGGCGGACTCCTGGTCGGCTTCACAAACAACTAAGCGTGATCGAGAGGGCTCGACGAGCCCTCTCGATTATAGAAAACGGCAGATCTCAGGTAGTCTCTAATCTGCCCAAACGGGGATATAGCTCAGGCGGTTAGAGCGCTTCGCTGATAACGAAGAGGTCCCAGGTTCAAGTCCTGGTATCCCCACTCGGGAGACGTTTAGATACAATTTCTCCCTAATCGGGGCCTTAGCTCAATTGGTAGAGCGCCTGCTTTGCAAGCAGGAGGTCAGGGGTTCGATTCCCCTAGGCTCCACAGTTTTCTCCCTCCCCGAGCGTCTGACTTTCACGGAATCGTGTGTCGCCTGCGCCACACTGGAACGATGGACATTCTCTTCGTCGCCGGGTTCTCACCGATCGTCGCCGACCCCGACGCCTCCCTCTCGTTCTACGGCGGCAGCCTCGGCATCCGCTTCGAAGAGAAGATGGGCGACTACAACTACACCCACCAGCTCAATGGGACGAAGCATCTGGGCCTCTGGCCGCTCGCAGAGGCCGCTGAGACCTGCTTCGGCACCCCGGACTGGCCGGACGACATCCCCGTGCCTCAGGCGACCATCGAGTTCGAGGTCAGGGACGTGGCCGTCGCCGAGCAGGAACTGCGCGCGAAAGGGCTGACCCTCATCCACGGAACCCGCACGGAACCATGGGGGCAGGTGACCGCGAGACTCCTCAGCCCTGAGGGTCTCCTGATCGGGCTCGTGTCGACGCCCTGGCTCAGCGAATAGAGTCGCCGGCCTTCGCCGGGAACCTCTCGATGGGTACTGTGGGCGGATGGACATTCGCGTTGCTGCGTACGGCGTCATCATCGATGGCGACCGGATCCTTCTCGCCCACTGGCGGGAGGCAGGACACAGCGGCTGGACCCTGCCTGGCGGTGGCATCGATCCGGGCGAACACCCGGCGGATGCCGCGGTACGCGAGATCTTCGAGGAGACCGGCTACACCGCCGAACTCGACGGTCTGCTCGGGATCGACTCGTTCGTCGCGCAGCCCGAGAATCGCATTTCACCGAATGCAACCAGACCCCTGCACGGTCTCCGCATCGTCTACCGTGCGCACGTCACGGGTGGTGAGCTGACCTATGAGGTCGGCGGGTCGACCGACCTAGCCGCGTGGCATCCGCTCACCGCGGTACCGTCGCTGAAGCGCGTGGCGCTCGTGGACATAGCGTTGGCGATGCTGTGACAAACGAAAGATGGCCGATCCCAGGTGGGACCGGCCATCCTTCGAAGTAACGAGGATCAGAGGTTCGGCAGGGCCGGCTCTTCGTCAGCAACCCACAGCTCGTCGTCGGCACGGAACGTCTGCCAGACCGCGTAGGCGACACCCGCAGCAGCGAGTACTCCGACGCCGACGGCGATGACACTGCCGACGTTCGACTTCTTCGGTGCCGGCTTGGCCGGCTGGAAGCGTTCCAGCGCAGCGCGGACGCGGTGGTCCTTGGCGATGTCGCCGATCGACAGAACGCTGCCGACCACCCCTCCGAGCACCGGCAGGACCGTCTTGTCGATGCCGCGCTTGGCGACATCGGCGAAGTCCCGTGATGCGGCATAGCCGCGGTCGACGACCGGCTGCACCTTGTGTTCGTACGTGTTCACGACCGAGGGAACGATCTGCTCCCGGCCATATGCACTCAACTGCCTGCTCGCCTCACGAGCGACATGGTTGGCGTGGTCCAGAATCTCCTGCTGGGCTTGCCACAACTCGTTGGCTTCACCCTTGAGTCGCTTGAGCTCTTTTTTGCGCTTGCGTGACAGACTCACCGCTGACCTCCATTGATCTCGTTTTAACGCGACAGACATCCATCTTGCCACCGAATGCCCTGAACACCACCCGGCTTGACTCAATGCGTGTGTAAGAATTGAAAACATGTCAAAGCACACCGCTGTCGCAACCCTTCACACCAACTACGGCGACATCAAGGTCAACCTCTTCGGTGACCACGCCCCCAAGACGGTCGGCAACTTCGTCGGCCTGGCCACCGGCAGCACCGAATGGACCGACGAGCGCACCGGTGAGACCAAGAAGGACACCCCCCTTTACAACGGTGTCATCTTCCACCGCATCATCCCCGGCTTCATGATCCAGGGCGGCGACCCCCTCGGCAACGGAACCGGCGGCCCGGGCTACAAGTTCGACGACGAGATCCACCCGGAACTCAACTTCAACGAGCCGTACATGCTCGCGATGGCAAACGCAGGCAAGATCGCGGGCCGTGGAACGAACGGCTCCCAGTTCTTCATCACGGTCGGCGACACCAGCTGGCTGCAGGGCAAGCACACCATCTTCGGTGCCGTCGAGGACGAAGCCAGCCGCAAGGTCGTCGACAAACTGGCAGAGGTTCCCCGTGACGCACGCGACCGCCCCCTCGACGACATCGTCATCGAGAGCGTCACGGTTGCCGACGTCTAAACCCCGCACTGGCTTCGGCCCGGTCTTCGGTATCGGCGAATGAGCCAGTCGTCCGTTCCTCCCGTGCGCCGGGACAACTTCTGTTACCGCCACCCCGACCGGCAGAGCTTCGTGCTCTGCCAGCGGTGTGGGCGCACGATCTGCGGCGAATGCCAGACGCCTGGCGCGGTTGGCGTGATCTGCCCGGAATGCATGAAGCAGCAGCGTCAGACAGCGCCACGACGGACGGGTTTCTTCAGCCGCAGCGGCGACCGGCCGATCGTCACGTACGTTCTCATCGCCGTCACGGCATTCGTTTTCCTGCTGCAACTCATCCCGGGACTCAACGTCACGGAATACCTGTTGTACGCGGGTGTCTACTCGACGCCGCTGGCGTTCGAGCCGTGGCGGATGCTGACGACTGTCTTCGTCCACTCCCAGAGTTTCATTTTCCATGTCCTGCTGAACATGTACACGCTGTGGATCTTCGGGCAAGCGCTCGAACCCATGCTCGGGCGCGCACGTTTCCTTGCCCTGTATCTGATCTCCGGTTTTGCGGGCTCGCTCGGTGTGCTGTTCCTCACGGACGGAACCACTCCGGTCGTCGGTGCGTCCGGTGCGATCTTCGGCCTGATGGGTGCATTCCTCGTGATCCAGCGCAAGCGCGGCGGCAACATGAACGGCCTGCTTGTGCTCGTCGGGATCAACCTCGTGATCGGCTTCATCCCCGGCATCAACGTCGCGTGGCAGGCGCACCTCGGCGGGCTCATCGGCGGCGCCCTTGTCGGTCTGATCTACTACGAGACCAGGCACCTCAAGCACAAGCGACGTCAGACTCTCCTCATCTCCGGGCTGTGCGTCGTGCTCGTGATCGCCAGCCTGATCCCCTACTTCGCGGTGATGCGCGCGCTTTAGGGCTGAGCGACTAGAATCGGCGCTATGGCACGCGACAAAACGAAGAGCACACAGGCCACCTCGAGCACCCAACGCTCCGGTGAGCAGGCACCCAACCCGGTCTGGTTCAAGCCGGTGATGTTCGGCTTCATGCTCCTCGGGCTGGCCTGGATCATCGTGTTCTACGTCAGTCAGGGAGCTCTGCCGATCGCCGCGCTCGAGTCCTGGAACATCGTCGTCGGATTCGGAATCGCCTTCATCGGCTTCCTGATGACGACCCGCTGGCGTTAGTTTCCCCAACCAGCGCCGCGCCGCGCCCGGGATACCGGGCGCAGCCGCCGCGGCTCCACGGGAAAACCCCCGGCCAGAGTTGTTAACAGGGTTATTAACACTGTGGACAATTACACCGGTGTAATTATCCCCAGCTTGTGGATAACTCTGTGCACAACTCTGGGAAAGCCTCCAAGGTGCCGCAGATAGACTTGCCGAATGCCAGACAGCCCCGAGTCCGTGCCGCCCACCAGGGCGTCGCGTCGTGGGCGGAACCGCTCGCAGAAGCCGCGACCCCGAGTGAGCGTTGTCGGAGTGATCGGTGAACTGCTCGTCACCGGCGGGGTCCTCGTGCTCCTGTTCCTCGTCTGGCAGCTCTGGCTCAACGACGCGGTCCTCCGTGCGGCTCAAGACACCGAAGCAGATGCGCTGAGTAAATCGTGGGCCACGAGTATTCCGTTGCCCACGGCATCCGAAGCGCCTGCAGACCCCGTCGACGCCGTCGACCCGTTGGTCCTCGCGGAACCAGGCGACGCCGAGGTCTTCGGCGTCCTCCGGGTGCCGCGGTTCGGCGCTGACTACGCAGCCAAAATGGCCGGCGGCGTCTCGACGTCACGCACGCTCAACCCGCTCGGGATCGGACACTACCCGGACACGGCGATGCCCGGCCAGCCGGGTAACTTCGCCGTTGCCGGACACCGGAACACTCACGGCAAACCACTCAACCTGGTCGGAACCCTGCAGGTCGGCGACGCGATCGTGGTCGAGGTCCCCGAGGGCTGGTACACCTACCGGTTCAGGACCCTCGAGTACGTGAAGCCGTCGGGGGTCGGGGTCCTCAACCCTGTCCCGCAGCTCGACGGTGTCGAAGCGACGGACTCGTTCATCACCCTCACCAGCTGTAATCCGGCATTCTCAACCGCGGAACGTATCATCGCCTATGGCGTCTTCGAATCGTGGACGCCGCGAACCGCCGAACCCGATGGGCCGGCTTCGCTGGCCGCACCAGTGGAAGGCTAGACATGTACGGTGCGTTGTGGCGCGTCCTGCCTGGACCGGTCTGGGTGCGCATCCTGATACTCATCGCGCTGCTCGCGGTAGTTTTGTATCTGCTGGCGACCTGGGTGTTCCCCTGGGTGCAGTCGTTCATCGACCCCCAGGAAGTGACCGTTGAAGAGTAAGAGGCTCCTGTGACTCGCGTATTGGTAATCGACAACTACGACAGCTTCGTCTACACCCTGAACGGGTATCTGCTGCAGCTCGGCGCTGAAACCGAGGTTCTTCGCAACGACACGATCAGCGAAGCGGATGCCGCGGCGAAGCTCGCGGAATACGACGCGATCCTGGTCTCCCCCGGCCCCGGAAAGCCGTCTGACGCCGGCGTCTCCATCCCGATGGTGAATGCAGCGCTGGCATCGGGCACACCGCTCCTGGGCGTGTGCCTCGGGCACCAGGCAATCGCTGAGGCATTCGGTGCGACCGTGACGAACGCCGACGAGCTGATGCACGGCAAGACCTCGCTCATAGAGCACGACGACAGCGCGTTCTACGCCGGGGTCCCGCACCCCTTCACAGCCACCAGGTACCACTCGCTCGCCGTCGTGGACGGGACGGTCCCGAGCGACCTCGTCGTCACCAGCAGGACCCAGGGCGGCGTCATCATGGGCCTCCGCCACAGCGAGGCGCCGATCTACGGTGTGCAGTTCCACCCCGAGAGCGTGCTCACAGAGGGCGGCTACCTCATGCTCGGCAACTGGCTCGCTGCCGCAGGCCTCCCGCAGGCCGCTGAGACCGCCAAGGGACTCACCCCGCTCGTCGTCTCCTAAGAGCGTCTGGCCCGGCCCCACTCGTCCCACCGAGCCGGGCTGCGCTCGTCGCGCCCGCAAAACCTCCGCCCGAGACCTCCATCCGGGCGCGTGATACTCCCCTGTTTGAGGGGAGTCAAGCCTTTTGTCGATTCTTGGAGTTCGCGAAGCCCCGGGTGAGGATTTCTCTCACGACTCGAGATCCCGAAGCCGTCGCCACCCCTGGCGACGCGGACGGGTCTCCTCCGAGGAGGAAAAATCATGACACAGACGTCATCAGATACAACCGAAGCATCCACCACGGATCGTGTGCGGGATGCCGGATCCCACGTAGCCAGTGCAGCCGCCGATGAGGCCGGCAACGTGAAGCAGGAAGTGAAGCACCAGGTGCGCAACCTCGCCGGCGAAGTCCGTTCGCAGGTGAGCAGTCAGGTTGCCACTCAGCAGGAGCGTGCCGCAGGCGGCATCCGTTCTGTCAGCGATGAGCTGCGCTCGATGGCCGATTCGTCCAGCTCGCAGGGCATGGCCTCGAATCTCGTCTCGCAGGCCGCCTCACGGGCCGGCGATGTCGCGGGCTGGCTGGAAGGCAGGGATCCCTCAGCTCTGCTTGACGACGTCAAGCGATTCGCCCGCCGCCGCCCCGGCGTCTTCATCGCGATCGCTGCAGGCGCCGGCATCGTCGTCGGACGACTCGCGAAGTCGCTCGCGAGCGGGAACGACGAGTCAGACGACACGTCGGCCGGGCGACCGACTGCGACGAACATCCCTGCCGCGGACTACACCGCAGCAGGTACGACTGCAGGGTACGCCTCCGGGTACACCGCGCCCGCCGGGCACACCGAGACGTCTGAATACCCATCGGGTACCCCGGAGTACCCGAGCGGTGACGTTCGATGAGTGAGCCATACGTTCCGGATCCGAACGGAAGGACCGAATCGCTCGGCCAGCTGCTCGGTGAGGTCTCGAAGGACATCTCCACACTGTTCCGGCAGGAAGTGGAGCTCGCGAAGGCCGAACTGTCCGAATCCGCGAAGAAGGCCGGCAAGGGCGCTGGAATGTTCGGTGGTGCAGGAGTAGCCGGCCTGATGGCCCTCGTTTTCCTCTCCGTGGCGCTCTGGTGGGGACTGGGATTCCTCACCGGTCTGGTGTGGTCCGCGATCATCGTTGCGGCCATCTGGGGCATCGTCGCAGCGGTGCTCGCAATGCGCGGCAAGAAGGAAATCGAAGAGATCCAGGGTGCGCCGAAGACGGCCGAGACCCTGAAGAAGGTACCAGACGCATTCAAGACAAGTGAGGACCAGAGATGACGAACGACCCGGAAGCAATCCGACAGGACATCGAAGAGACGAGGAGCAACCTCAGCTACGACGTCGACGCGCTCGCCGACAAGGTGAGCCCGTCGAGCATCGCCCAGCGCCAGACCGAGAAGGTCAAGGGTGTCGCACGCAAGGTGAAGGACAGCGTGATGGGCGCGGCTGACGGTGCGTCCTCCCACGTGGGCGATGCAGCGTCCCGCATCGGTGACGTCCCGCACACCGCGATCGACAAGGCGAAAGGCAACCCCATCGCCGTCGGCCTCATCGCTTTCGGCGCTGGCCTGCTAGCCGCCTCGTTGATTCCGGCATCCTCGAAGGAGAGGGAGCTCGCTCAGACCGCCAAGGAAAAGGCCGCTCCGCTCGTCGACGACCTCAAGGAGACGGCGAAGGGCGTGGCTGAAGACCTCAAGGAGCCGGTCAAGGATGCCGCGGAGTCCGTGAAGGATGCCGCGACGACCGCCGCCTCCAACGTGAAGGACGATGCGACCAGCCAGGTCCAGGACATCAAGGGCGACTCGGATGAGGCATCCGGGTCCTCCGGCCAGTCGTACTCCACCGCGGGCTACGTCGCCCCTGACAGTGGCGCATCTCCGCTCAGTTCTGATGAGCCGGTGTTCGACGCCACCCGGACGGAAGAACCACTCCGGTAGCGGGCAGAGAGAAAACGGCGGCCGCGACTGACGTCGCGGCCGCCGTTTCCTCTCTGGCGCATCAGCCCGTGCAGTAGGTGAGGTCGATGGTGGACCGCTGGGGTACGTCGCCTGGTGCGAGCGACTGGTTCGTCACGGGGTTGCCCGGCTGAGCCGGACAGCTCGTGTCGGGGATCGGCTGCACGGTCAGCCCGACCGCCGCGTCCTCCATCAGTTCGGTCGCGACATCGATCGACTGTCCACGGACGTCCTTGATCGTGACCATTCCGCTCGAGACGATGAGGTTCACGGTGGTGCCCTCAGGCACTTCACTTGCCGCTGCCGGGTCAGTACTGATCACGGAGCCAGCCGCGAGACTGGGTGAGTTCTGTTTCGAGATCGACCCGATCGCCAGCCCAGCGGCGGTCAGGTCCGCTTGCGCCTGCTCCGAGGTCTTGTTAGCGACATCCGGCACCGTGACCTTGGCCGCTCCGAGCGAGACGTAGACCCGGATGACATCCTTGGGCCTGACCTTGCTGCCTTCGTTCGGATCCGTGCGGATGACGAGTCCCTCGTCCACGGTCGTGTTCTCTTCGGTGACCACACTGGCGACGAGGTCGAGGTCGGTGAGAGTGTTCACCGCGCTCTCCTCACTCACCCCGACGAGGTCGGGGATCAGCCGCGACTCGGTCTGCAGCACGGGTGCCTGACTGAGGGACATCACCCAGATCATCACCGCGATCAATACGACAGCGATCGACGCGATTCCTGCCCAGATCCAGACAACGGGTGGCCGGCGCTGGGTCCTCGTGACCGAGTCGTCGCTGGTCAGCTGACGGAGCGCCTGCTCGGTGCTCGCCGACGCGCGTGGCGAGGGACCGAACAGCGCTGTGCTCGCGTCGTCGGTGTCGTGGTGGACGGGAATCTTGCCCGATGCGGCTACGGCGACGTCGTCGCGGAAGTCCGCGGCTGTCTGGTAGCGCCCGAAACGGTCCTTGGCCAGCGCGCGCATGACGACGTGATCGAGGGCCGGTGACACCTTCGGGTTCACTGACGACGGCCGCACGGCGGTCTCGCTCACATGCTGGTACGCGACGGCGACGGCGGTGTCGCCGCGGAACGGTGCCCGACCGGTCAGCATCTCGAACAGGACGACCCCGGTCGAGTAGAGGTCGGTGCGGGCGTCGACGGTTTCGCCCTTCGCCTGCTCCGGCGAGAAATAGGAGGCGGTGCCGAGGATGGCCGTGGTCTGAGCGACGGTCGACGACGAATCGGAGACGGCCCTCGCGATCCCGAAGTCCATCACCTTGACCTGCTCGTCCGGCGTGATCATCACGTTGCCCGGCTTGATGTCGCGGTGGACGACTCCGGCGCGGTGTGAGTATTCGAGGGCGGTGAGGATGCCTTCGGTGATCGCCACGGCGCGGCCGGATTCCATCGGCCCCTCGGCGATGACCGACTTCAGCGTGCGGCCGTAGACGTACTCCATGACGATGAAGGGTTCACGTGAAACGCGCCCGTCCTCCTTGATCGTCTCCTCGCCTGCATCGAAGACACGCACGATCGTGGGATGAGCCATCCGCGACGCCGCCTGGGCTTCCTGACGGAAACGGGTGCGGAAAGCCGGGTCGTTGGCGAGGTCGGCCTTGAGGATCTTGATGGCCACGGTGCGACCGAGCTTGGTATCAGTGCCGCGGAAAACGTTGGCCATGCCACCGCGACCGATCAGGTCGCCGACGAGGTAGCGCCCCGCGAGCAGGCGTTGTTCGTCAGCCACGCATGAACTCCTTCAGATCACACCCATAGTCAGGTCAGGGATAGCTTAGTCGCTGACGTATGCTCACTCTCCGGCGGGCTGGATGGTCGCTGTTCCCGCAGGAGACTGGGCTGATTCGCCCGATCCGCAGAACACGCTGTAGGTGATGCTGAGCGGGCCGGGGGTGTCGCCGACGACGACCTGGCCGCTGTTGGTGGACACTGCTCCACCCGCTGCGGTCGGGGTTCCGCCGGTGGCGGTGATGCGGTAACCGAGCATCTGCTGACCGGCCGGGCACTGAGTGAATGCCGGCCAGTTCACGGTGACCGTTGAGCCGGCCGCGACGTTCACGCATCCGCCGGCGCCGTCGCATCCGTCGCCCGAGATGGTCGGAGCGGCCGTCGGGGTGGGGATGGAGGCCATCGGACCGTACACGGTGACGGTGACGACCTGGCCCTTTTGAAGGTTGCCCTCCGGGTTGATCGCGTAGACGATGCCGACCTGGTCTTCACTGGTGGCGGCATTGCCCTCCGCGCGTTCGGACGCGAGCCCGAGGTCTCTGAGCTTCGCGGCGGCCTCGTCGTAGGTGTCGCCGACGAAGTCGGAGGCGCTGACAGCGATGAGCTCGCTCGTCGGAGTCGGTGTCGGGGTCGGAGTGGGCGTCGGTGTGGCACTCGGTGTCTTCGAGGTGGTTGTCGCAGGCGGGTTGCCGCCGTCTCCCTGATTGATCAGGGCGATGACGGTGCCGGCGAGGACGATCGCGAGGATCGTGATCAGGGCGATCAGCGGCCAGGTCCACGGGCTGCGCTTCTTCGGCTCGGTGACCGGGACCTCGGCCGTCGTGGTCGTGGTGACCTCGGTTGCGCCGATCAGCTGGGTCGCATCGTCCGCTCCCGCTCCCATGACCATGGTCGCGTCGGTGAGACTGCTTCCCTCGGCGATGGCCGGAACGGCCGCTGCAGCAGCTGCCGTGTCTCCCCGACGCAGGGCCTGGGCGGCACGACTGACGTGTGCCGCGGATGCCGGCCGGTCGGACGGGTTCTTCGCGATCATCGAGAGCACGAGGTTGCGTACCGGTTCGGAGACCGTGACAGGCAGGGGCGGCGGAGTCTCGTTGATCTGGGCCATGGCGATCGCGACCTGCGACTCGCCGGTGAACGGCCGCTTGCCTGCCAGGCACTCGTAAGCGACGATGCCGAGCGAGTAGATGTCGGTGGTCGGCGAGGCCGCGTGGCCGGACGCCTGCTCCGGTGAGAGGTACTGGACGGTTCCCATGACCTGGCCGGTTGCCGTGAGCGGCACCTGGTCGGCGATGCGGGCGATACCGAAGTCGGTGATCTTGACGCGGCCATCCGGGGTGATCAGCAGGTTGCCCGGCTTGATGTCACGGTGGACGAGGCCGGCGGCGTGTGCGGCCTGGAGCGCGAGAGCGGTCTGGGCGGTGATGTCGAGCACCTTGTCGGTGGACAGCACGTGCTCGCGCTCGAGCATGGTCGACAGTGCTTCCCCAGGTACGAGCTCCATCACGAGGAACGCGCTGCCGTCTTCTTCGCCGTAGTCGAAGACGTTGGCGATGCCCTCGTGGTTCACCAGGGCGGCGTGGCGCGCCTCGGAGCGGAACCGCTCGAGGAAGTTCGGGTCGCCGAGGTACTCATCCTTGAGGATCTTGATGGCGACGGTTCGACCGATGACCAGGTCGGTCGCGTTCCAGACTTCGCCCATGCCGCCGATGGCGATCCTGGACTCCAGTTCGTAGCGTCCCCCGAAGGTGACCCCTGCTGTGGGTCTCATTTGTTCAGCACCGCCTCTATGACTTTCTTGGCAATTGGCGCGGCAACGATGTTTCCTGAGCTGTGGTGACCCAGATTTCCGTCGTTCTCGACGACAACCGCGACCGCGACCTCGGGATTGCTTGCTGGGGCGAAGCCGGTGAACCAGAGTGAATATGGTTCGTCGTCACCGTTCTGTGCAGTGCCGGTCTTTCCCGCCACGTCGACCCCCTCTATTCTTGCACCGTTCGATTGTCCGGCTGAGACGCCGTTGACCATCATGTCGGTGATCGGAACGCACTGTTCCTCGGTGAGCGCTTCGCTCATCACCTGGGGCTCGAAACTCTTGAGGACCTCGAGGTTTCGGCCGATCACGCTGTCGACGAGAGTCGGTGCCATCACCGTTCCTTTGTTCGCGATTCCAGCCGAGACGAGTGCCATCTGCAGCGGCGTGGCCCTGACGTCGTACTGGCCGAACGCCGACAAGGCCGTCTGGGCGTCGTCGAGGTCCTCCGGGTAGACGCTCACGCCCGTCGGGGTCGGCAGGGCCATCTCGGTGTTGAAGCCGAACTTCTCGGCCTGCTCCCGCAGTGCTTCGTCGCCGAGCTCCATGCCGAGTTCCGCCAGGGGGATGTTGCAGCTCTGGCGGATCGCCTCCTTGAGAGTGACCGTCTCACCCGGCCCGCAGGTGGTGCGGGTCCAGTTGTAGACGACGGCGTCGCTGTCGGGCAGCTGAAGGCTGGCCGGGTTCGGGAAGGTCGACTCGGGCGTGTAGTTGCCGCTCGCGATGGCCGCTGCGGCCACAACGATCTTGAACGTCGAGCCTGGCGGGTTCATGTCGCCGCCTGTCGCCCGGTTGACCAGCGGATCGAGGGGGTCGTCTTCAAGCGCCGCGTATGCGGAGATGACGCTCTGCGAGTCGTGCGACGCAAGCACGTTGGGGTCGTAGGTGGGTGACGTGACCATGGCGAGGATGCGGCCGGTCGACGGCTCGATCGCCACGACGGCGCCCTGCCGGTCTCCGAGCGCGTCGAACGCTGCCTGCTGCACGATCGGGTCGATCGTGACCTCGACCGCTGCACCCTTCGGGGCCTGGCCGGCGACGATCCGGTTGATGCCGTCGAGGAACTGCGAGTTCGAGGTGCCCGACAGGTAGTCGTTCATGTACTGCTCGATGCCTGCCGAGCCCTGGGTCGGGTTGAAGAACCCGGTGACCGGTGCGTACAACTCGCCATGCGGGTACTCGCGCTGGAAGACGTACTGGTCGCCCGTCGGCACGGACTGCGCGATCACCGTGCTGCCGGCGAGGATCGGACCGCGCTCGGTGTCGTAGCTGTCGTAAAGGGCGCGCGTGTTCCGCGCATCCAGCCGGAGGGCATCCGCCTGGAAAGCCTGGATGACTGTCGTCGAGCCGAACAGGGCGAAGAACATGACGAGAACGACGACGCTGACGCGTTTCAATTCGCGGTTCATGAGGTGACCTCCGTTCCGGGGCCGGTGCGAATGCTGTCGCTCACGCGCAGCAGGAGGGCGACGATGATCCAGTTGGCGACGAGGGACGAACCACCCGCAGCGAGGAACGGTGTCGTGAGGCCGGTGAGCGGGATGACCCGGGTGACGCCGCCGACCATGATGAACACCTGCAGGGCGATGGTGAATGCCAGTCCGACGGCGAGGAGCTTGCCGAAGTCGTCCTGGCCCCTGAAGCCGATGCGGAGCCCGCGCGAGACGAACAGCAGGTAGAGGCCGAGGATGGCGAACAGGCCGGCGAGTCCTAGCTCTTCACCGAGGCTCGCCATGATGTAGTCGCTCTGCGACAGCGGGGTGAGGTGCGGCCTGCCCTGACCGAGGCCGGTGCCGATGAGGCCACCCTGCGCCAGGCCAAAGATGCCCTGGACGAGCTGGTAGCTGCCTCCCTGGGCGTCGTAGACCTGCGTGCTGAACGCGTCGAGCCAGTTCTGGAACCGGCCGTGCACGTAGGTGAGGGTCTGGCTGGCGAAGAAGGCACCGACGGCGAAGAGACCGACGCCGATGACGATCCAGCTCAACCGGCCGGTCGAGACGTAGAGCATCACCGTGAACAGGCCGAAGAAGAGGAGCGCTGTTCCCATGTCGTGCTGGAACACGATGATCGCCATCGACAGGGCCCAGACGACGAGGATCGGGCCGAGGTCGCGGAGGCGGGGGAACTGCATCCAGAGGACCTTCTTGCCCACCATGGACAGGCTGTCCCTCGTGCGGACGAGGTACCCGGCGAAGAAGATCGCCAGAGCGATCTTCGCGATCTCACCGGGCTGGAAGCTGACGAGGTCGCCGATGCCGACCCAGACGCGTGCGCCGCTGACTTCACGGCCGATGCCGGGGACGAGCGGAAGCAGGAGCAGGATGAACGCGAAAAAGCCGAACAGGTACGTGTACCTGAACAGCACGCGGTGGTTCCTGACCACGAGGATCACAACGATCGACGCGATGATCGCGATGGCGCTCCACAGGATCTGGCGGGTGGATGCCGCTGCCCAGCCGGTCACACCGACCGCGAGGTCGATGCGGTAGATCATGGCGACGCCGAGACCGTTGAGCACGGTGGCGATGGGCAGGAGGAGCGGGTCTGCCTGTGGTGCGACATAGCGGAGGCAGACATGCAGCCCGAGCACGAGGGCAGATAGGCCGGCGCCGAGGTAGATGAGGTCGAGGTCGATCGCCCCGGTCGCGCCGAGCTGCACGAGCAGGATCGCAACGGAGTTGATGACGCAGGCGAAGAGCAGGAGGGCGAGTTCGCGGTTGCGCAACTTCTGCGGCAGGTGCAGCTTGCGCATCGTACGGATGACCGCGGTGTCCGCCTTGAATTCAGGCGTGGAGGCGGGCAGGTCGACGATGCGGCCGCCGACGGCTCCTGTGGACTGGGTTCTATCTGACATCACTCGTCGTCCTTCGACGTGGTGGTGCGGAGGCGCGAGACGATCTCCTGCGCTTCCTCGAGCGACGAGGCACTGATGGTCTGCTCCACCTGCTGCCGGTCGTAGGTCGACAGCATCGAGATGGGAATGCCGGTGTCGTTGTGTTCGGTTGACATGCTGAACGGACCGATGTCCTGCTGGATGCCCTGGAAGATGACCACGGTGTCTTCGTCCGCGCCGACGAAGTAGCGAGTCTGCGTCCAGGCGTAGCCGAGGAGCAATGCAAGAGCGATGGCGAGGGCGATCGCGATCGAGCCGACGAGCCAGGTGAGGCGTCGTCGCTTCGCGCGGCGGGCATCCTCTTCGATGAGTTCGTCCAGGTAGTCGTCCGACGCCGGCTCGAAGTGGCTGGGGCCAGACGAGGTTGCCCGGCCGGAGTGCAGCCGCAGCGACGGTAGCAGCCCGGTGCGTCGTGGCACTTCGTTCTGGTACGCGAGCGGTCGGGACGCCGACCCGACGATGACGGGGGTCTCGGCGCTCGCCGAGCGTTCGGCACCGACGTCGAAGATGACGACGGTGACGTTGTCCGGTGCTCCACCGTCGAGCGCCTTGCGGATGAGCTGCTCGCCGACCTGGCGGGCGGGGAGGTTCTGGGCGAGGGTGACCTGGATGGCTTCGTTCTCGACGACGCCGGAGAGGCCGTCCGAGCAGAGCAGCCAGCGGTCACCCGGGTGGGTTCGCATCACCATGGTGTCGATCTCGGGGTTCGAGTCGACGTCACCGAGCACGCGCATGAGCACGGAGCGGCGCGGGTGGACCATCGCCTCTTCCTCGGTGATCCTGCCGGAGTCGACGAGCCGCTGCACGAAGGTGTGGTCGGTGGTGATCTGGCTCAGTTCGCCGTCGCGGAGGAGGTAGATGCGGGAGTCACCGATGTGCGCGATGGCGACCTCGTCGCCGACCGCAGCGATGGCGTCGACCGTCGTGCCCATGCCGCCGAGCTCAGGGTGCTCGAACACGGCTTCAGCGAGTTCGGAGTTCGCCGCACTGATCGCGGTCTGCAGTGCGGCTTCGGCGTCCTGTGCGCTGGTGAAATCGGCATCCGCCTGCATGATCCGCTTGATGGCGATCGCACTGGCCACGTCGCCTCCGGCGTGACCGCCCATGCCATCGGCGACCACGAACAAGTGGGTTCCGGCGTATCCGGAGTCCTGGTTGTTCGAGCGGACTTTCCCGACATGGGAGATGGCCGCAGAGTCGCCTGCTTTCGTCATCGTCTACCGCCGCAGTTCAAAACTGGTCGCGCCGACCTTGATCGGAGTGCCGAGCGTGATCTGCGTCGGTGAGCTGATGCGTTTGCCGCCGAGGAACGTGCCGTTGGTGGAGTCGAGGTCCTGGATCATCCAGTCCTCGTTCCAGAGCAGGAGTTTCGCGTGATGGGTCGAGGTGTAGTCGTCGCGGATGACGAGACCCGAGTCGGGTGCGCGGCCGATGGTCAGCGGGTCGCGTCCGAGCATCACCTCGAGGCCCTCCTTGGGCCCTGCGGTGATGACGAGGCGGTTGACGTTGTGGATGCTCGCCTTCTCGTTCCTGCGACCTCCCGTTGGCAGGACCGGGGGTGCCGGAGCCGCTTTCGGAGGCAGTGGTGGGGCCGGCGCTGCCCGGGGAGCCGTGGCCGCCTGAGCCGCCTGTGCCTTGCGCGAGCCCTGGCCGAAGATGTCGGCGCGGAGGGCGTAGACGATAGCGAACACGAACAGCCAGAGGAGAAGAAGGAAGCCGATGCGGAGCACCAGCAGGGTGAGTTCACTCACGATTTGGGCCCCCAGAATCCGCCCTCCGCGCCATAAGCGCGGGTGGAGTCGTCGTAATCGTCACGGGGACTCGGAGCGGAAGATTGTGCCAGCACTCGGAACACAATACGGGTGCGACCGATCTGAACGACGGAATCGGGGGTCAGCGCGGTCTGGGTGAACGGGTTTCCGTTGAGGGTCGAACCGTTCGTCGACCCGAGGTCACGGGCCTGGGCGCGCTCGCCGTCCCAAAGGATTTCGACGTGTTTGCGGCTGGTGCCTGAATCGTCGATCGTGATGTCTGCATCGCTGCCGCGGCCGATGACCGTGCGGCTCTTCGTGATCGGGTGGCGCTGGCCGCCGATGTCGAGGACCGGCGTCCACGAGACCTGGCCCTTCACGTTGACCGAATCGATCTGGAGCATCCCGTCGGAGAGGCTGCCGTCTGCTTTCAGGCGGATGCTGATTCCGCCGGCGAACTGGTAGCCCTGGTGCGTCGCGTGCTTCTGCACGAGACTCGTGAGTTCGTCGATGAGTGCGGGACCGATGCTTGCCATGCGCTCGTTGTCCGCAGGCGACATGCGCACGACGAACTGGTTGGGCGCGAGGATGCGGTCGCGGCTCATCACGGCTGCTTTGGTGTCGAGTTCCCGTTTGAGTGCCGAGGTGATCTCGACCGGCTGCAGCCCCGAACGGAAGGTCTTGGCGAACGCACCGCTAACGGCACGTTCGAGACCCTTCTCGAAGTTGTCCAGAATGCCCACAGGTCTCCCGATCGTGTCAAATGGCTATGCACATGTTAGTAGGCGGGGCTGTGAGTGCGACTCAAGCCGCCTGCGGACCTGCCAAAACCCGCGCTCCCCTATATACAGGACAGCATCCGCACCCCTCCGGCCGAATGGCGATTCGACCGGCGTCATGCTAATCTCGCTGAGTTGACACGCACGTGTCGCAACACTGCGCGAGTGGCGGAATTGGCAGACGCGCTGGCTTCAGGTGCCAGTGCTCGAAAGGGCGTGGGGGTTCAAGTCCCCCCTCGCGCACAGGGTTGAAACACAGAGAAGGCCTCCGAGGAATCGGGGGCTTTTTTCGTGCCCGGATGCGGCAGATTTCAGGGCGAACGCGACGGAACTACGGAACGAGAATGACGGTCTTCCCCGGCCTCGGTTTCGGCAGTTCCCCGCTTTCGTAGGCCTCCCGACCGGCTGAAAGCGGGAACGTCTGGGCGATCGCCACGTCGACGTCCCCAGCGGCGAGCAACGCGGCCAGTTCCTCCAGCCTGTCCTGACGCGTGCCGACGACGAAGAAGAGAGCACGGATGCCGTACTTCTCGGCCAAGTCGTCGCTCGGGGGTTCCTGGAGGACGATGAGTTGTCCACCCTGGTGAACCGCGGCGTACATCCACTCAGGCACGTCACCCCCGACCGCGTCGATCGCGACGTCGAACCCGTGCAGGTCGAGCGGCTCCGAGTGACGCGCCACCACGACGACGTGGTCGGCGCCGAGGCTTCTCGCGTGGGCGTCTGCCAACGCCGAGCTCACCGTCACGGTGACCTCGGCGCCGATCCGGTGCGCGAACTGGGTGAGGAACGCCCCGACCCCACCGGTTCCGCCCCTGATCAGAATGTGCTGATCGGCCGTCAATAGGGTGTGCTCGTTGAGCGCCTCCCACGCCGTCAGAGCCGGCAGAACGGCAGCGGCCGCGTCGACATCGGAGACCGAAGCATCCTTTCGGGCGACGGATGCGACGGGGACGACAACGTATTCGGCAGCCGCTCCGTCGCCGTCGAACGGGGCGATCCCGAAAACCGCGTCGCCCACGGCCAGGTCGACGACATCCGGGCCGATCCCGGCGATCACTCCGGAGAACTCGTGCGACGGGATGATGGGCGTCCGGTCGACGCCGCCGGTCTCCCACGTCTCCGGCCAGGTCAGCTCGGCGAAGGTGATCGCGGCCGCCCGCACGGCGACCGAGATCTCACCAGTGCCTGGGACCGGCCTCGGCGCCTCCTCGTAGACGAGTTCCTCCGGCCCACCACGCCGGTGCGCGCGAAGCGCCATCATCGTCGATGTCGTGCCCGTGCCGTTGGGTTCAGCACCCATGGTGTTCCTCCACTACCTGGTCGCGGAAGCCGAAACGGATGGATCCCTGCGCGTTGTCCCCCAAGCGTCCCGCCGTGCAGCCCTCGACGCAATGCCCAAAGGTTCCTGTTCTCCGGCCGGATGCCACCAGGACGCGTCGCCGTGCGCGGGTCTACGCCGGGAGGACGTCCGGGCTTCTGATGTGTTCGTAGACGACAGAGGTGCGGACATCGACGATCTCGTTGCGTTCGGTCAGTTTGTCGATGACGAAGGCGTAGAGGTGGTCGTTGCTCGGCACCGCGACGTGAATCAGGAAGTCCTCATTGCCGCTCGTCACGAACACGGAGACGACGTCAGGGAGGGCCGAAACCCAGTTGCGAAAACCCTCGATATTGCGCCGGGACGGCGGTCGGATGCGCACGGCGATCATCGCCTGGACCGGCCGCCCGATCGAACCGAGGTCGAGTTGCAGCGTCGCGCCGAGGATGATCCCCCGCTGTCGCAGGGACCTCGTGCGGTCGAGTGCGGTCGTGGCAGAGATGCCGACCGCCGCGGCGATGTCCCTGTTCGTGCGCCGGGCATCTGACTGCAATTCCCGGATGATCGCCGTATCAATGTCGTCCAGTATCGCCATTTCCCCTCTTCCTCCGTAGATAATCCGGTCCAGCGGCGCTCTGATGGCTGTCTTGCTAGCCTGATGCCTCGTATTACCGGACGTAAGGATAAGAGTGACCATACCCGCCTTTGCCCCTGACGAAATCCTCACCGGGGAACCGACACGGTCTGCGCGTCTCAAATGGGTCGTTGTCGTTCGCGACGATGCCCCGCTCGGACAGATGGTCAACGCGGTCGCCTGCGTCTCGGCATCCACCGGCCAAGCGATCGTCGGTTTGATCGGGCCGAGCGCGGTGGACGCGACAGGGGCAGCCCATGAGGGGCTTCCCTGGGCGGGCTGCAGTGTCTTGTCGGCGACAGCCGAGCAGATCTCTGCGATCCGCGCGAAGGCCGCCGGTCATGACGCCGTCTTCGTGGCCGATATGCCGCTGTCCGCGCAGACCAACCGGGTCTATGACGAGTACGTGTCAGAACTGAGGGAGACTGCGGATGCCTCCCTCGTCGGCATCAGCATCGTCGGTCCGCGGAACGCCGTCGACCGTCTGGTCAAGCGGCTTCCGCTCCTCTAGCCGGCTGCCTTCTTCACGAGGGCGGCGATCGCCTTCTCGTTCTCGGCGGTCCACGCGGTCAGGGCGAAGGAGGTCGGCCACATGGTGCCGTCGTCGAGTTTGGCCGGGTCGTTGAACCCCAGGGTCGGATACCGTGAGTCGAACTTCTGGGCCGCCTGGAAGAAGACGACGATCTGGCCATCCCTCGCGTAGGCGGGCTGCCCGTACCAGGTCTTCGGCATCAGCTCGGGTGCGACAGTTGAGACGAGGGCGTGAAGCTTCTCAGCGATGTCCTGGTCGTTCCCGGACATCTCGGCGATCTTGTCGAGAAGGTCCTTTTCGCCCTTCTCGCGCGCCTTCGCATCGCGGTCACCGCGGCGCGCCTCGGCCTTGAGCTCCTGCGCGCGTTCCTTCATCGCGGCGCGTTCTTCGTCGGTGAATCCGTCGTACGACTTCGCTGTCTTCTTCGCCTCGGCCATTTCTTGTTCCTTTCGGGGGACCTGATGGGACAGACTCTATTCGTCGGATGCCGACGGTGCTTCTTCAGAACTGATCGATCGGCGACGCCGATCAGGCGCCGACGTATGCCGCCAAATGCTTGCCGGTGAGGGTGGACCGGTCGGAGACGAGATCCACTGGCGAACCCTCGAACACGACAAGGCCGCCGTCGTGACCGGCTCCTGGACCGAGGTCGATGATCCAGTCCGCATGCGCCATGACCGCCTGGTGGTGCTCGACCACGATGACCGACTTGCCTGAGTCGACGAGCCGGTCGAGCAGGCCGAGCAGGTTCTCGACGTCGGCCAGGTGCAGGCCGGTGGTCGGCTCATCGAGCACGTAGATCCCGCCCTTCTCGCCCATCTGCGTGGCGAGCTTGAGCCGCTGGCGCTCGCCGCCGGACAGGGTGGTGAGCGGCTGGCCGAGGCTGAGATAGCCGAGTCCGACGTCGACGAGCCGGTCGAGCACGGCGTGAGCGGCCGGAGTGCGGGCCTCGCCCGATCCGAAGAACTCTTCCGCCTCGGTCACGGACATCGCGAGCACTTCGCTGATGTCGCGGCCACCGAGCTTGTACTCGAGCACCTCGGCCTGGAACCGCTTACCCTCGCACACTTCGCACGGCGACTCGACGGTGGCCATCACACCGAGTTCGGTGTAGATGACTCCTGCGCCGTTGCACACCGGACAGGCGCCTTCGGAATTGGAGCTGAACAGCGCAGGCTTCACGCCATTGGCTTTCGCGAACGCCTTGCGGATCGGTTCGAGCATCCCGGTGTACGTCGCGGGGTTGCTTCGCCGTGAACCGCGGATCGCCCCCTGGTCGATCGACACCACATCGGCACCACGGGGGATGGATCCGTGCACGAGGGAGCTCTTGCCGGAGCCGGCCACTCCGGTGACGACGACGAGCACACCGAGGGGGATGTCGACGTCGACGTTCTGCAGGTTGTGCTCGGTGGCTCCGCGGATCTCGAGGGCGCCGGTCGGCTTCCGCACCGTGTCCTTGAGAGCGACCCGGTCGTGGAGGTGCCGACCGGTGAGGGTATCGCTGGACTGGAGGTCGTCGAGCGACCCCTCGAATGTGATGTTGCCGCCTCCGGTTCCGGCACCTGGGCCGAGGTCGACGACATGGTCGGCGATCGCGATCATCTCTGGTTTGTGTTCGACGACGAGCACGGTGTTGCCCTTGTCGCGCAACTGCAGAAGCAGCTTGTTCATCCGTTCAATGTCGTGCGGGTGCAGACCGATGGTCGGCTCGTCGAAGACATACGTGACGTCGGTGAGCGAGGAGCCGAGGTGACGAATCATCTTCGTGCGCTGGGCTTCACCGCCTGACAGCGTTCCGGCCGGCCGGTCGAGTGAGAGATAGCCCAGCCCGATCTCCACGAAGGAGTCGAGGGTGTCACGCAGGGCCACGAGCAGCGGCGCAACCGATGGTTCGTCGACGTCGCGGACCCAGGAGGCAAGGTCGCTGATCTGCATCGCGCAGGCCTCTGCGATGTTGATGCCGGCAACCTTCGACGATCGTGCACCTTCATTGAGTCGGGTGCCGCCGCATTCGGGACAGGTCGTGAAGGTCACCGCGCGGTCGACGAATGCCCGGATGTGCGGCTGCATGGCCTCACGGTCCTTGGAGAGCATCGACTTCTGGACCCGGGGAACCAGTCCCTCATAGGTCATGTTGATGTCGCCGATCTTCACTTTCGTGGGCTCGTGGTACAGGAAGTCGTCGAGCTCCTTCTTGGTGTAGTCACGGATCGCTTTGTCCGGATCGACGAAGCCGGAACCCGCGTAGATCTTCACGCCCCAGCCGTCTGCGGTGTAGCCGGGGATCGTCATCGCCCCCTGGTTGAGTGACTTGGAATCGTCGTAGAGCTGGCTCAGGTCGATGTCGTTGACCGTGCCCATGCCCTCACAGCGCGGGCACATGCCTCCGGTGATCTCGAAATCCCGTCGTTCCTTCGTCGTCTTGCCGCCGCGCTCAAAGGTGACCGCCCCAGCGCCGCTGATCGATGCGACGTTGAATGAGAAGGCCTGGGGGGAACCGACGTGCGGCTGGCCGAGGCGGCTGAAGACGATGCGGAGCATCGCGTTGACGTCGGTAGCGGTGCCGACCGTCGACCGTGAGTTGGCGCCCATCCGTTCCTGATCGACGATGATCGCTGTCGTCAGCCCTTCGAGCACGTCGACGTCCGGCCGCGCCAGTGACGGCATGAAGCCCTGCAGGAACGCGCTGTAGGTCTCGTTGATCATCCGCTGCGATTCCGCCGCGATGGTGCCGAACACCAGGGAGCTCTTGCCGGAGCCGGAGACCCCGGTGAACACCGTCAGTCGACGTTTCGGGATAGTCAGGCTGATGTCTTTCAGATTGTTCACGCGAGCGCCCTGCACGCGGATCAGATCGTGGCTGTCTGCGACCTGTGGTTCAGACGACTGCGTGTCCGTCCTCGTGGCCATGCTCATCGTGTCTCCATCTGTCGGGCGGAGCCGCGTTCGCGGTCTCCGTCGGTGTCGCCTGGTTCGATCTAACCAGCTTCAGCGCAGCTCCTGGATGCGGATCTGGTTCCCAGCCGGGTCACGGACGGCGCAGTCCCGGATGCCGTACGGCTGGTCGATCGGTTCCTGGACGATCTCGGCACCGCTGGCCTGCAGTCGTTCGAAGGTACCGTCGAGGTCGGGGGTGGCCAGGGCGATGCCACCGTACGTGCCCTTGGCCATCATCTCGACGATGGTGCGACGTTCGTCATCGGTCACGCCGGGGTCGGCGGCCGGCGGTTCGAGGACGATGGCCGTGTCCGGCTGGCCGACGGGGCCGACGGTGATCCAGCGCATCCCCTCGTAGCCGACATCGTTGCGGACCTCGAAACCCAGGACGTCGCGGTAGAACGACAGAGAGGCATCCGGATCCGTGTGCGGAAGGAAACTCGCGAAAATGGTGATGTTCATGGCAGTCAACCTAGTTGGGGCACGGGCACGCGCGCTTCTCGATTCCTGACCGGTCTCGTCACCTGTTTTGCTATGCAGGCCGGCATCCCGGCGGTCGTGTGCACGCTCTCGCGCCGATAGACGCTCGGGGGCACACCGACCAGCTCGGTGAAGCGCGTGCTGAAGGTGCCCAGGGACGCGCAGCCCACCGCGAAGCAGACGTCGGTGACGCTGAGATCGCCGCGACGCAGCAACGCCATCGCGCGCTCGATCCGTCGCGTCATCAGGTAGGCGTACGGGGATTCGCCGTATGCCTCACGGAACTGACGGCTGAGGTGACCGGCGGACATGTTGACGCCCCGCGCGAGCGCCTGGACGTCGAGGGGCTGCGCGTACTCCCGGTCCATCCGGTCGCGCACCCGACGCAGCCGGGCGAGATCGCTCAGGCGCTGTGTCGTGTCGGTGGTGCTGGTCACCTGCACGATCGTTCCATCTCGAACCGGGTTGGTCAACGCCCCCGCGATCCGGGCGGATGCAGACTCATCAGGTCATGGACGCCCGTCGGCGTAGTGTTCTCGCGCGATCTCCACCAGCGCGCGTCCGTCGCGCGCCGTGTCGTCGCGCCACCAGGCAAGCGTCACCGGAATCGGAGGTGCTCCGCGAAGCACCCGGTAGGCGACGCCACGACGAGGATGCCGCGCGACCGTTGCCTCTGCGGTGGTGCCGACAGCTCCGCCCGTTGCGATCTCGTCGAGCCATTCCTCCATGTCTGAGATGCGTGTCATCGTGACACTTGCCTCGGGCCAGAGCGCCGCCGTCGTCGTGCTCGACTCCGGGTCCGTCGCGACGACACGGCCCTCCAGGTCGGCCAGTGACAGCGACCGGCGACGTGCGAGCGGGTCGTCTGCAGGAATCGCGGCAAACCGGCGTTCCCGGCCGACTTCCACGGTTTCGAACCGGGCGTCGACGGGCACGCGGAGCACCGCGACGTCGACGACCCCTTCGGCGAGACCTGCGGTGCGCGAGTTGACGTGGACGAGTTCGAGGCGGGTGTCAGGATGCTCCGTCGACCATCGTTTGCGGATGCCGTCGGTGTGGGCCCCGAAGGCGGCCCACGCGTAGCCGACCCGCAATGTCCCGCTCTCCGAACTGGCCATGGTGCGCAATGCATCGACCTCTGCAAGCACCCGCCTGGCGTGCGCCACGACCCTGTTGCCTGCCGGAGTCGGAATGACGCCTCTGGGTCCCCTCCGGAGCAGACGGGTCCCGAGCTCTGATTCGAGTGCAACGATCGCGCGGGACGCCGCCGCCTGCGACAAACCCACCTCGATGGCGGCATCCGTGATCGTGCCCTGCGAGACGCAGGCCACGAGTAACCGCAGGTGCGACAGATCCAGAGCCATGCGTCCAGCGTATGGCAGTGCCCCGTCACGCATTCTGCGGTGTCGTCACATTTCGTGAGACTGGCATCGTGAACGACCAACCGACGACAACTCGCACGGACACCGCGCCTCCCACGACCGGTCATCCGGCGACGCCGAACGCGGCAGCGGCTCCGACTCGAGTAAGTCTCTCGGGCATCCTCATGATGCTGTCCGGCGCGACGAGCAACCAGTTCGGCGCGGCGGTCGGCGCCACCGCTTTCGACGCGATCGGGCCGGTCGGAGTGGTCGCCGTCCGCCAGATCGTCGGAGCAGCCGTGCTCATGCCGGTGGTGCGCCCGCCCCTGCACCGATTCACGCGAGCGCAGTGGTGGCCGATCCTGCTTCTCGGCCTCGTCTTCGTGACCATGAACCTGACGCTCTACTCGGCGGTGGATCGCATCGGGCTCGGCCTCGCCGTGACCCTCGAATTCCTGGGGCCGCTCGGGGTCGCGCTCGCATCGTCCAGGAGGCTGCGCGACCTCGTCTGTGCGGTCATCGCGTTCGCGGGCGTCTGGATCCTCGTGCTGCCCGGGCCGTCGAGCGACCTGATCGGCGTCGGCTTCGGCCTCATCGCCGCCTGCTGCTGGGCGTCGTACATCCTGCTCAACCGGGTGATCGGGCGACGCACCACCGGGTTGCACGGTGCAGCTGCGGCGACACTGGTCGCCGCAGTGATGTCGGCGCCGGTGATCGTCGTGTTCGCCGTGCAGGGGCGGTTCGACGTGAGGTCGGTCCTTGCCGCCGTCGCTGCCGGAGTGTTCTGCTCCGCCGTCCCGTACGCACTCGACCTGCTCGCGCTGCGTCGGGTGCCGACATCGGTCTTCGGCGTGTTCATGAGCATCAATCCGGTGATCGCGGCGCTCGCCGGGCTCGTCGTGCTGCACCAGGTCCCCGTTGCCCACGAATTGCTCGGCATCGCGATCATCGTTGCGGTGAACGCGGCGGTGACGGGGATGCGGCGCGGTCGGGCGGCTGGTCAGGCGTCGTCAGGTGTGTCGGTGGGCGCTTCGTAACCCGCCGGGATCTGGGGTTCCATGGAACTGTCTCCGCCGGTGCGTACAGTGACCGAGCGCAGTCGTCCGCCCTCGCCCGTCAGGTCGATTGCCAGCCTGTTCGCGACGACGGAGGGGATCGGGTGGATCCGCCGGATGCCGATGCTCCCGCCGCCGGCGACCACGGAACCGTCGATGCTGACGGAATGGCCCGACACGCGCTGGCCGTCGCTGAGGTCTTCCTCGAGCTCGACATGCTCGATCGTGAGTGGCCCGTCCCAGTGCACCGTGACCCTGTCGCCGTCCTGTGACAGCCGCGTCGGTACCGGTCGTCCCAGCCGGCGATCCAGCTCCGAGCGGAACTCGGCCAGCCGAGCGGCATCCGTTCCGGAGATCCGCCCAGAACGATCCGGCGGAACGTTGAGGAGCAGGTTCGCCCCCAGCCCGATCGACCGGTAGTAGATCGCGAGCAGGTGCTCGACCGACTTGGGTTCGTCGTCAGGGCTCCAGAACCACTTGCGCCGGAGGGAGACATCGCACTCCGGTGGAAGGTAGGCCTCCGTCACGAGGGACGTCGCGCTCTCCACGTACTGGCTGTCAGGAGTGGAGTCGATGACGTACCGCACCGGGTCGCCGGCCAGGCCGTCCTCGTTGCCGACCCACCGGATGGTCGGCTCGCCCATGTTGAAGATCATCGCGTCGGGCTGGTGCGAGCGGACGACCTCCATGTACCTGGCCCAGTCGTAGCGGTGCCCTCCGGAGCCTGCCCCGTCGAACCAGACCTCGACGAGCGGGCCGTACCGTGTGCACAACTCCGTCAGCTGGGCGATATAGACGTCGTCGTACGCCGCCGGGTCGCTGTAACTCGGGGCGTTGCGATCCCAGGGCGAGAGGTAGAGCCCGAGCCTGAGGCCTTCGTCCCTGCAGGCGTCGGCCAGTTCGGCCACGACGTCTCCCTTCCCTGATCTCCAGGGTGAGGACGCGACCGAATACGACGTGGTCGCGGTGGGCCAGAGACAGAAACCGTCGTGATGTTTGGCGGTGAGAACGACGTATTCGGCCCCGAGATCCACCGCCGTGCGCGCCCACTGCCTCGCGTCGAGGTCGCTGGGATCGAAGGAGCCGGCGGGCAGGGTGCCGTCGCTCCACTCGCGATCGGCGAAGGTGTTGAGCCCGAAATGGACGAACATCCCCATGCCCATCCTCTGCCAGGCGAGTTGCGCGTCTGTGGGCGAGGGGGTGAGCGTCATGTCGTCGGCGTTCCGCTCTGGCCTACGGCAGGATGTGGCCGGCTGCGGTGTACAGGCGGTACCACTCCTCGCGGGTGAGCGGGAGGTCTGAGCCCAGGGCGGACTCCTGCACCCTGGCGATCGTCGTGGTGCCGAGGACGACCTGGATGTTCGCGGGATGACGGGTGATCCAGGCGACCGCGATCGCGGAGGTCGGCACGTCGTATGCGGAGGCGAGCTCGTCGATCACGTCGTTCAGTTCGGCGAATTTCTCGCGGTCACCGAGGAACACCCCGTCGAAGAAGCCCTTCTGGAAGGGGGACCAGGCCTGGAGGGTGATGTCGTTGAGTCGGCTGTAATCGAGGATCCCGAGGTCGCGGCTGATCGACTGGTCGAGGCCGACCATGTTCGCGGCTGTGCCCTGGGCGACGATCGGTGCGTGCGTGATGCTCAGCTGAACCTGGTTGATCGCGAGGGGCTGGTTGACGAACTTCTTGAGGAGCTCGGTCTGGCCAGGAGTGTGGTTTGAAACCCCGAAGTGACGCACCTTGCCAGCGGCGTGGAGTTCGTCGAAGGCGGCGGCGACTTCTTCCGGTTCGACGAGCGTGTCAGGGCGGTGAAGCAGGAGGGCGTCGAGGTAGTCGAGCTTGAGTGCGGCGAGGGACTCGTCGACGGTCGTGAGGATGTGCTCACGCGAGAAGTCGAAGTAGCCGTCCCGGATGCCGACCTTGGACTGCACGACCACCGACTCCCGCTCCGCAGGGGAGAAGGTCACGGCGTCGCCGAACCGACGCTCGCATTCGTGCCGTGCGCCGCCGTAGATGTCGGCGTGGTCGAAGTAGTTGATCCCGGCATCCCTGGCAGCCGAGATGAGATCCCGGATTTCGGCATCGGAGAGTTCGGAGATGCGCATCAGGCCGAGGATGACGTTGGAGGTTTCGAGATCTGTCTGAGGAATCAAAGAAGTCTTCATCCGAGAAGTATTGCAGGGCGCATCCGCCGTGTGGTGGCCGGCTCAGCGTGCCGGCCACCACGCGTCGGTCAGCCGACCGCCACCGCGATCTCATTCGGGGTCCCGGCCAGTTCGGCAGAGGCCACGACCTCTCCGGTCTCGAGGTCGACCGCATGGATCGAGTTCGATGCCGGTTCGGTGACATACGCGATGCTCCCGTTCACGACGATGGCGGGGTGCGGGTCCTGCCATTCGACGGGGCTCTCCCACGGGTCGATGACGGGGAAGGAACCGGTGATCTCTCCGGTGTTCTCGTCGAGCACGTGGAGGTTGCCGTCGCTGCCGAGCAGGTAGATGTCATCGCCGGGTCCGCGTGCGACATCCCGCCAGGTGTAGCTGATTCCATCGGGAAGGTCCACGACCTCCATCGACTTCGACTCGGTGTCGATGAGTGCGAGTTCGGTGAGTAGGTACCCTTCGGCATCCGGGTTGGAGTTGTAGTCTCCGACCGCGATGGTGCTCGAGTCGCTGACGTAGGCGTTGCCCATCCGGCCGTATTCGTCGGGGGCAGGAATCTTCGTGATCGTCCCGTCGTCGTAGGCGAGCACGCCGTCGCTGCAGCCGAAGACCGCGACTTCATTCGCTGCCGTGCCTTCACCGTGAACGGACGGGCATTCGTCGCTGACGGCGACCTCGTTCCGGTCGGCGTCGAGGACCCGGATTCCTGATCGGGTTTCCGGGTTGCCCACCGTTGTCAGCAGCGTGCCGTCCTCCAGTTCGATCGAGACTCCGTGGTGCGCTTCCGGAGCAGGAACGACCTCGGTCTCGGGCAGCTCGCCGTCTGAGGTGAGCAGGTCGTCGGTCTCGAAGATGGTCGTGTCACCGGTGCCGTCGGCGTAGAGCACCGTCTTGCCTCCGTGCTTCACGACGTGCCCGGCAGCATCCGCTTCGAAGACCAGGTCGGTCAGTTCGGGATCGGCGACGTAACTGGTCCCGTCGGAGGTCCACGTGCCTGCGTCGAGCACCTGGAATCCGGCGGGGACAGTGACGAGCACGTGGCGACCGTCGCCGGCAGAGTTGACCCGGGTGAAACCGTCGATGGGCACGTCGGCCGTTTGCTCGAGGGTTGCCCCGTCGAGCACGAGGATGCCGCCGTCATAGGTCACGGTGACGCGGGGGGTCTGCGCGTCGACCTTCGTTCCGTCGACGGAATCGGCTTTCATTGCGCTGCCTGAGGTCGGCGAGGCGCAGGCCGTGGCGAGCAGCGCCGTGCCGAGCACGGCCACGGCGGCCCTGGACAGGCGGGAGTGTCGTTGAATCATGGCTTCTTTCGGTTGTGGGTCTCGGTCAGGAGAGCCCGGTCGGTATTGACGCGCATCATGGTCAGGTAGCTGTCGGCGCCGACGCCAGGCGCCGTGAGTGATTCGGTGTAGAGCTCGACGACCGAGACGTCGATGCCCGCCTCGTCCGCGAGCACTTGAGCGAGGCGATCGGGTTGCGAAGACTCCGCGAAGATCGTGGGAACGCCGGCTTTCTCGACCGCGCCGACGAGGTCCCGGAGATCTGAAGCGCTTGGCGCCGCGAGGGTCGTGCCGCCGGGGATGATGGCGCCGATCACCCGGAACCCGAATCGTTCGGCGAGGTAGCCGAAGACGTGGTGGTTGGTGACGAGGGCCCGGCGCTGCTCGGGAATGCCGGCGAAGGCATCCGTCATCTCGACCTCGAGGTGGCCGAGCTCATCGAGGTAGCTCGCGGCGTTTCCGGCGATCACGGCCGCATCGACATCGTCGATTCCCGACAGGGCGGCTTCGAGGCCGGTGACGACATCGATCATCCGTGCCGGATCGGTCCAGAAGTGCGGGTCAGGCGCGCCGGTGGCGTCCCCATCGGCGTAGTCGAGGACGTCGATTCTCTCGCCGGCAACGAACTCGGGTACGTCGTCTGCCGCTGCACTGTCGAGGTGCTGCTGAAGCCCCTCTTCGAGTCCGAGCCCGTTCGACACGATCAGGTCGGCGTCGTGAAGCCTCGATGCTTCCCGCGCCGAGATCTCGAACGAATGAGGATCGGCGTCCGGCTTCATGAGCGTCAGAACCTCTGCCTCGTCGCCAGCGACCTGCGACACGACATCGCCGAGGATGTTGGTGGTCACGACGATCAGCGGTCGGTCGGGCGATGTCTCGACGCAGCCCGTCACGGTGAGGACCATCGCGGGGGCACAAACGAGGGCCAGGAGGCGGGTTCGCATCCTCATCACCGTCCGGTCCCTGCGACGAACCGCGGCACGCTTTCGGTGGGGAAGCTCCTCGCGATGCGTGCCGAGTCGGCGAAGTCGATCTCGTGGAGCAGTCGCTCGCCAGGGGCGTTGACCCAGGCGCGCTGCTGGTCGACGACGAGCGCGACACCACTGAGCAGTGCCGCGTCCCCGATGGTGACCGGCAGGAGGGGGTTCGTGGTCGCCAGAGTGGTGCCGTCGGCTGAGAGGACGGTGATGCGACCGTCGACGGTGAGGGCGACGACATGCCCGACCTCGTCATCGACGGCGGTGACCTGGAGCAGGGAGACGTCGGTCGGCAGGAACGTCATCGTGCGCTCACGGGTGTCGAGCAGCCAGATGCCGCGGTCGCCGGCGAGCCCCGCAACGGTCGGGCGGCCTTCGCGGGCGGCAAAGGAATGCGCCGGCGGCGCGGCGGCATCCGGGTACGGGATCCGTTCGAATTGGATGCCGTCGTCCGCTGCGATGGCGAGCAGGGCGCCGTCGGTGCAGGGGTAGGCGACACCGACCGGTGTGGTGACCGGCGTGCCGGCATCCGCGCACGCGGCGGACGCATCTTCGAGTGCGTCACCCGCGGCGTCCAGGGCGAGGACCTTCGACGAGGTACCGGACCCCGTCACCAGGAGGGCATGCGAACCGAACTGCACCAGTGACCCGGGACCGGGCGTTCCGTCGATCCGGAACCGCTCGACGACGTCGCCTTCGCTGAGCGCGGCGTTGTCGAGAAGAACACTCTTGCCCGATTCCGCGAAGAAGACGCCCGTCGCCGAAGCCCCGGGGCTGATCGTCGCCGGTCCCGTTCCCTCGATGGCGCCGACGATCCGCGGTTTACCCCGGTAGTAGTGGAAGTGGTCTTCGTGATCACGCGTCCACATGCCGCTGTCGATGATCGTCACCGTGCCGCTGTCTGCATCGGTCGCGAAGACGAACCGGCCATCGGTGACGATGTCCGAGATCCCGTCGACGCCGCCGATCGACGTCCAGCTCTCATCGACGAGGTCCATCTGGGCGACCGAACCGTCTGCGCCGAGAGTGAGGAGGTGGAGCGGAGGTTCGGCAACCTCCTCGGCGCCCGCGACGAAACCGTGGCCGTCGCCGATCGAACTCGATGGGCTCGGCGTCGGTGCGACACCGGGAACTGCGCAGGCGGTGAGGACAGCGACGCTCACCAGAAGCATCGATGAGACGAGGACGTTACGAGGAGACACTGGTCGCTTTCGGGGCAGGGGCGGATGGAGTTGAGATGGGGGCGTCGCGCAGCGCAATGACCGCGGATCGCACGCCGGCGGAGAGGATCGCGGAGCCGATCGCAGCCGCGGCGATCGATGCTCCCGCCGCGGTGCCGGTGTGCCAGGAAAGAAGGAGGCCGGCAGTGACGGCGACCGGCCCGAGGACCGCGCCGAGCAGCATCATGGGCACGATCCGGCGGGTCCATCGGCCGGCCGCGACGGCAGGAGCGAGCAGCAGGCCGACGACGAGGAGGGATCCGACGGCCTGGTACGACGCGACGACGGCGACCGTGACGAGCCCGATCAGCATCACCTGGGCGAGGGCGGGACGTAGGCCCAGCACGCGAGCGACACGCTCGTCGAATGCGAGGGCGACAAACGCGCGATGGAAAACCGTTGCAACGACGAGGGTGGTGACGAGAGCAGCGGCGAGCGTGGCGACATCTGCCCACGAAATTGCGAGCACGTCTCCGAACAGCACAGCCGTGGCATCGGTCGCGAAACTGCCGGAGTGCGAGATGACGATCACTCCGAGGGCGAGCATCCCGACGAACAGGAGTCCGATGCTCGTGTCATGCGACAGGCGGCCGCGGCGCCGGAGGAGGCCGACTCCCGCGCTCATCGCGAGGGCGCTGAGTGCCGCGCCGGCCAGGATCGGCGCTCCGATCAGGGTGGCGACGGCGACGCCTGGGAGCATGCCGTGGGCCATGGCCTCCCCAAGGAATGCCATTCCGCGAAGAACCACCCAGACCCCGACGACGGCGCAGATCACCGCAACGAGGGAGCCGCCGAGCAGCGCCCGCTGCATAAATTCGGTGCTGAAGGGATCGGTGAGCCAGGACATGGCTCGAACCCTAGCGTTAAATGATAACGATTATCAATTGCTATTGTGGCGCTGTGTCTTCCTCACGAAACCTCGCATCCATCACCCGCGGACGGGTCGCCCAGGGCGGTCGGACGATCCTCCGAGAGGTCGGTCTAGAACTCGCGGCCGGGTCGCTCACGGTGGTGACAGGGAGTAACGGGAGCGGGAAGTCGACTCTCCTCGCAGCGCTCGCCGGGCTTCTGTCACTCGAGGAGGGCGAGCTGCGCCTCGGCCGGGACGTCCGGCGTGCCTACGTGCCGCAGCGCAGCGAAGCGAGCGACGCGCTGCCGCTCACCGTGGCGGATGTCGTCGGGATGGGGCGCTGGTTCCGTCGACCGCTTCGGGACCGGGTCAGGAACAGACACGAGGATCGATCCGTCACCGCGACATCCATCGCTGCCGTCGGTCTGGCCGGACTCGAACGGCGATCCCTTGCTGAGCTGTCCGGCGGGCAGCGCCAGCGAGCGTTTCTCGCGCAGGGTCTCGCGCAGCGCGCAGATCTCCTCCTTCTCGACGAGCCGGAATCGGGCCTCGACGTCGACGGAGTGAGATTGCTGTTCGAGTGCATCGCCGCGGAGCGGGCGCGCGGCGTCGCCGTGGTCCTCGTCACCCACGATCGTCGTTCGCCGGATGCCACGCAGCGAGTGCACCTCCACGGCGGGCGAATCGAGATCGGGAACCTCGTCGCCTTCCACTGAGTGGAACAGCGGATGTTCCGCGCGCCCCGATATCGCATGCTGGGATCACCTTCCCATCGATGTAGAGGCGGATCCGGCCGAGCAATACTCCGGCCTCCCGATCTGAGAGAATGCCCGATGAACTCGACTCACGTGACCCAGCAGGTGATCTCAGACGAGATCGCTGCCCTCCACGCCGAGCACCGCGCCACTGCGGAAGCTTCCGGCCGGCCCCTCGCAACACACCCGCCGCGGGACTTCGCGCCCTACCGCAGCACGACCCTGCGGCATCCCACCCATGAACTCGTGCGTGCCGACCCGGAGGAGATCGAACTGGTCTCCCCGGCGTTCGGCCACACCGATGTCGCCGCCGAGGAGAGCGACCTCACGATCCAGCACACCGGCGAACCACTCGGAGAGCGCATCATCGTGACCGGCAGGGTGCTCGACGGCGACGGCCGCCCCGTCCGCAACCAGCTGGTCGAGATCTGGCAGGCGAACGCCTCCGGCCGGTACGTGCACAAGCGCGACCAGCATCCCGCCCCCCTCGATCCCAACTTCACCGGGGTCGGACGCCTGATCACCGGGAACGACGGGGAGTATCGGCTCACGACCATCAAGCCGGGCGCCTACCCGTGGAAGAACCATCGAAACGCGTGGCGCCCAGCGCACATCCACTTCTCCTTCTTCGGCTCGGCCTTCACCCAGCGGCTCATCACCCAGATGTACTTCCCTGGTGACCCGCTGTTCGGCCTCGATCCGATCTACCAGTCGATCGTCGACCCCGCTGCCAGGGACCGCCTCGTCGCAGCGTACGACCACGACGTCAGCGAGCCCGAGTGGGCTCTCGGCTACCGGTGGGACGTCGTGCTCACCGGTCCGAAGTCCACGTGGATGGAACCGGAGGATGCCGACCATGCCTGACACCCCTCTCGGCCAGACGCCGTCGCAGACCGTCGGCCCGTTCTTCGGCTACGCGCTGCCATACGTCGGTGGCCCGGACGTCGCCCCCGGGTGGCATCCGGACGCGATCCGCCTCCACGGCACGGTCTACGACGGCGCAGGCGATCCGATCCCCGACGCCATCGTCGAGATCTGGCACGCGGATGCCTCCGGTCGCGTGATCACGGAGCGGGGCAGTCTCGACCGCGACGGCCACACGGTCACGGGCTTCGGTCGTGCCGCTGTCGATCGGGCCGGCCACTACGACTTCTCCACGATCAAGCCAGGCCCGACACGGCCGGAAGCCGCGCCGTATGTTCTCGTCACGATCTTTGCGCGCGGTCTGACGCATCACCTGTTCACCCGCGCCTACTTCGGAGACGAAGCCGAGCGCAACGGCCGTGACCCGTTTCTCGCCACGGTGGATCCGGTCCGTCGCGACACTCTTCTCGCTGCGCCGGACGCCGAGAAGAGCTACCGTTTCGATATACGACTGCAGGGAGACAGCGAAACCGTCTTCCTCGATTTCGATGCGGAGATCCATGGCTGAGCGCTCGAGTGCCGACGCGACCGACTGGGGGCTGCTCGAGACGCTCGCTGGGTCTGCTGCGGTCACCTCGGATGACGCCGTGCTCGGGGCGCTCGTCGACGTCGAGCGCGGCCTCGTGCGTGCGTGGGGCCAGGTGCTGGGCGAGGATCTCGATGACGTGGCCGATGCTCTGCGGCCAGAGGACCTCGACCGCGGCCACCTGATCGCGGGAGCACGGGCGGGCGGTGTGCCCGTCATCCCGCTCGTCGCTCAACTCCGCGTGCAGGCAGAGGCCGTCGTCCCGGGCTCAGGAGGACGCGTCCACGCGGGAGCGACCAGCCAGGACATCCTCGACACCGCGCTCGTGCTCGTCGCACGTCGCGCCCTGGGCGACGCCCGCGAACGCCTCGTCGCAGCAGGGCACAGCCTTGCCGAGCTCGCAATCGCCGAGAAGGAGACGCTGTCGATCGCGCGAACGCTCGGCCAGCATGCAGCGCAGAGCACCGTGGGTGTCGCTGTGGCCGGCTGGCTCGATGGGGTGACGGCGGCGATCGACGCGATCGACACCGCCGCGTATCCCGTCCAGCTCGGCGGAGCCGTCGGCACGGGGGAAGACTTCGACCGAACAGCGGGTTCGGCGAATACCACCGATACGCTGCGGGCGGCGCTCGCCGATGCCCTCGACCTCGACGACCCGGGGCGTTCGTGGCACAGCGAACGCAGTCCGATCCTGCGCATCGCATCGTCCTCAGCCCTCGTCGTCACCGCTCTCGGTCGCATCGGCAAGGACGTCGCCTTCCTCGCGCGGACCGAGATCGCGGAGGTGTCTCTCGGCACGACGGGGGGCTCGTCGGCGATGCCGCACAAACGCAACCCGGTCGACGCCGTGCTCCTCAGCGCGAACGGGCTTCGTGCGGCCGGCCTGATCGGCACGGTCCACACCGCCGCGGTTTCCCAGGACGCCCGACCGGCCGGGGAGTGGCACGCCGAGTGGTCCGCGTTCCGTGGTCTCCTCCGCCTCGCCGTCGAGAGCGCGGATGCCGCGGCATCGATGCTCTCAGCCCTCGGGGTCGATCGATCGGCGGTCGAACTCAACCGCCTGCTCAGCCCGGACCTCGAACGGGATCCTGCGGAGACATTCGCCGCCTCCGAACGCATCGCCGGGTCCGCACACCGCCGGTTCCTGGCAGCAGTACAGAAGGAGTCGCGATGACCGTTCCCCGCCTGCTCGGCTCGATCACTCCCGCCGCGGCGGACTCGAGATCGAGCGAGCTGCTCGTGCTCCTGCCGTCCCTGGGCACGACGACGGCCGTCTGGGACGGTGTCGTGACCGAGCTCTCCGGTCAGCTTCCAGAGGTGCGCATCCTGCGCGTCGACCTGCCCGGACACGGCGCCAGCCCAGCAGCCCGCGAACCATTCAGCATCGGCGACCTCGCTCAGGCGACACTGAGACTCGTCGACGAGGTCGGCGGCGGGCGGTTTCACGTTGCCGGCATCTCGCTCGGCGGAACGGTGGCGATCGACCTCGCCTCGGAGCATCCGGAACGACTGCTGAGTTTCGCGGCCTTCTGCAGCGGGGCGCGCATCGGCGACGAGCGGGGCTGGGCCGAACGCGGAAGCCAGGTGCGCAGCTCGGGAACGGCATCACTCGTCGGTGGCAGCGCCGCACGGTGGTACGCGCCCGGGCACCTCGAAGCCGACCCGACCGGTCCGGCGGCGAAGGGACTCAGCACCCTGCTCGACGTCGATGACGAATCGTATGCCCTGTGCACGGATGCGCTCGGGCAGTTCGACCGGACGTCGTCCCTCGCGGGAATCCAGGTTCCCGCGCTTCTCGTCAGCGGCGAACACGACGCGGTCACGACGACCACGTCGATGAAGGCCATGGCCGACGCCCTGCCCGTTGCGCGGTTCGCGGAGATCCGCGGTACAGCGCACCTCGCCCCGCTCGAGAAGCCCGCGGAAGCTGCTGCGCTTCTCGTCGAGGCGATTCGCGGCTCTTCTGATTCACCGACGCGTCACGACGCAGGCATGGCGGTTCGGCGTGCCGTTCTCGGCGATGCCCACGTGGATGCGGCGACAGCGGCGGTCACCCCGGAGACCGCCGCGTTCCAGGATTTCATCACCCGCTACGCCTGGGGGGAGGTCTGGGCGCGACCGGAACTCTCCCGGCGGGAACGGAGCATCGCGACCCTGGCCTCACTCGTCACCGGTGGGCACGAGGCCGAGATCCGGATGCATGTGCGTGCGGCGCTGCGCAACGGCCTCGCTCGGGACGAGATCGCCGAAGTGATCCTGCACACGGCACTCTACGCCGGGCTCCCGGCCGCGAATGCGGCGCTCGCGATCATGCGCGACGTGTTCGCGCAGGTCGACCAGGCGCGACCGTAGCGGCAGCGCGCGTTCAGCGTCGGGCCCGTAACTGCCCGATCACCTCGCCGTCCTCGGAGTACAGGGACATCACACCGCCGATGACCCGGCCGAGCATAGCTTCTCCCAGCCAGGCGTCCACGCCCTCGCAGAACATCTCGGTCGAGACGGTCGCGGGAAAACGGATGCCGCCGTCGTCGGTGGCCTCCCACGGTCCGGTCAGGGTGTTGCAACCGTCGTTCCCCGAGAAGCTGCCCCGAGAGCTGAGGAAGAGGAAGGGCGCGCCCGCCGAGTCGTCCTCCACCCAGTAGCCGATCGGCCGAGTCTGGGGGCCGACGAACGGGTCTCTCGAGCGAACGAGCTCCGTGACCGCGGCGTCGCGCGAACCGTGGATGACGAGAATGTCTCCGCGGACCTCCACACGTTCCGCCTCCGTCACGGCGACGGGCAAATCGGCACCATCGCAAGCCAGTCGCGTCTGCGGCCCCGACGACACGGTTATCGTCCCGTCGTCCTCCAGAGCCCACTCGCCTGCCACTCGGTTGCAGCCGTCTGACCCGCTCCAGGACCGGTCCCTGACGAAGGAGATGAACGGCTGCTCCGGCGAATCGAACGTCTCCTCCAGCGACCAGGTGCCCACCAGCGACTCCGGCGTCGCGGACGACGTTCCGCCCAGTGCGCACCCGGAGATCATGACGGACAGGAGAGCAACGATCCCGGCCATCCTGAGGCACCGCTGACTCGACATGGCACCTCCCTCGCGCGTCCCATATCCATCATGAAACGGCTCGAAGCGGAAGGAAAGGGACCGGGTGCGGCAGCGGATGGGCGAACCGGGCCCTACAGACCGCCGGAAACCTTGAGGTTCGCGCCGGTCACATAGCTCGCCTCATCCGAGAGCAGCCACGCGACGGCGCCGGCGATCTCGTCGGCATCTCCTGCGCGACCGAGGGGGACGGTCGGCGCGACCTTTGCCGGACGGTCGGGGTCGCGGTGGAAGCCGGTCCACACCGTTCCTGGGGAGACGGCGTTCACCCGGATGCCCGGCGCCAGTTCCTTGGACAGTCCCACCGTGAGGGCGTCGACTCCGGCCTTCGCCGCCGCGTAGTGCACGTAGCTGCCCGGCCCGCCGAGGGTCGCGGCGACGGAGGAGATGTTCACGATCGCGCCGCCGCCTGAACGGATGAGGGTCTCTGCCGCGAACTTGCAGCAGACGACCACGCCGAAGAGGTTCACGTCGATGTCGCGCCGGATGGCGTCGAGGTCGTTGTCGACCAGAGCGCCGACGGCCGTCGCTGCGCCTGCATTGTTGACGACGCTCGACACGGTGCCGAAGGCCTCGGCCGCGGCGAAGAGTTCTCTGACGGATGCTTCGACGGTCGTGTCAGCCTGGACGCAGAGTGCGCGCCGGCCGAGCGAACGGATCTCGTCCGCTGTCGACTCGGCCGACGCGGTGTTCGTCTGATAGCTGAGGACGATGTCGTGTCCGGCCTGCGCAAGACGCAGGCTGATCGAACGACCGATGCCGCGGCCTCCGCCGGTCACCACGGCAACATTCGATCCAGTCACCCCGCGAGCCTACTCTCGCGGGGTGCGCCGTCGCGTCAGGCGGCTGCGGCTGCCCGGGCCTTGCGACCGAGCGTGATCGCCTGGAAGATCTGGACGATCCCGGCGATGATCAGCACGATGGCTGCGATCTTCAGCAGGAAGACCACGGCTGCGGTCGGGACGAAGAAGATCAGGATGCCTCCGGCGATGCTGATCAGCGCGTAGAGGATGCCCAGCCCGCGCGATGACCTGCTCGATGAATCCGCCAGGGTCGCGACTCCTTCGATGATCCACGCGATACCGATGATGTAGGCGAGGATCTCGACGCCGAAGCTCGGATTGATGAGGAGGTAGACGCCCGCGATGACGACGAGCAGTCCGAGGATGACGCTCAGGATGCGATTCCCGGCCGTCAGTCCGGGGATCGTGAAGCTGCGCACCACCCGGGCGATTCCGGCGATGAGGAAGTAGAGACCGAACAGCCACGCGACGATGAGAAGCGTTGCGTTCGCCCACACGAAGATGGCGATGCCGATGGCGACGGCGGCGAGCCCGGCGATTCCCAGGGCCCAGCGGATGCCGTTCAGTTGCGACTTACTGAACTGGCTCGGTTCGACAGTGAATGAGAAAGACATGGTGCCTCCTGTTCGTCTGGCGGGCATCTCCTGGGGGTGTCCATCTCCCGCTCTGCCTCCACTATGGAATCGAGCGTGGCGGAGAGCGCGGCGGTGACGCTGAACTGAGCCCCTCAGGCGCGGAACTCTCCCGGGATCTGCCTCTGGTGATCATGATCGCGGAGATCGTGGCCCGCTACCAGCCCTCTCGGCATAACCCGCCTAGTTCAGGTGATCGCACCCCGGTGATTGAGCCTGCCCGGTGATTGAGCCTGTCGAAATCCCCTTTCGCGCAACTCGAGTCCGCACGCCCGACCCGCTCCGTTACCCGGTGATCGAGTAGCGAGGAGCGAGCGCATCGAGGTCGCCTCCTCCACAGCCGACCGGTTTTCGGAAACTACCCACAACCAGCCCTTTCACCCCGGGAACTGTCGCGCCAATGTCGGTGGTGGCCGGGAGAATTGACGCATGGAAGAGCTCCACGACCCAACGGCTGAGGCGTACGACGATGATGGTTTCGTCGAGTCGCCGGTCAGTGGGTTGCGGGCGGAGTTGTGCAGTTCGATCGTCGACCAGGTCGCTGCCATGGAACGGAACCAGGCGAAACTCAAGGCGTGGCAGGTGGAGCTGATTGACGACGCCCGCCTGCTCTCCGAAGCGACCGAACGCGGGGTCCTCACCGTCGACACAACACTGTCCGCGACGCAGCGGCGGGAGATGGCGCGCCGGTCGTTGGTGGCGGAGTTGGCGTGTGCGTTACGGATGCCGGAGACCACGGTGATCCGGATGGTCACCGACAGTGAAGCGTTGATCCACCGGTTGCCTGGCACGATGGACGCGTTGCGGGCTGGGGAGATCTCCTACCGGCACGCCCAGGTGCTGATCGACCAGGCCAGCACCCTCCCTGCGGAGGCCACCCTGGTGCTGGAGGAGCAGGCGTTGCCGTTCGCCCGCACCCTGACCGTGTCGAAGTTCACGGTGAAAGCCCGGCAGGTGCGGGAACGTCTGGATCCGGAGTCGATCACCGCCCGGGTGACGAAATCGGCGACTGATCGCCGGTTGGAGTTCCAGCCCGCCCCGGACGGGATGGCGTGGCTGAACCTGTATACGACCGCACCACAACCAACATCGATCTACACTGCGGTCCGTGACCGGGCCGTGGTGTTGAAGAACCCGGCCGAACCGCGAACGCTGGCCCAGCTCACCGCCGACGTCTGCACCGATGCGCTCTCCGCGGCCTTGTCCGAAGACCTGCCGAACCGATTCACCACAACACAGCCCAATTCTGGCGGTGCTGGCGCTTCGACTTCGACCTCGACCTCTATTTCTACCTCGACTCCGACTCCGACTCCGAACGCGGCCGCGGGTTCCGCGTTCGGTGCCGACCCCGCCAGTGCGTTCCGTCGGATCCGTCCCACCGTCACGGTCACCGTCCCCGCGCTGACACTTCTCGGCCTCACCAACGAACCAGCCACCCTGGAGGGTTATGGGCCGATCGACCCGGACACCGCACGCTTGCTCGCGGGCCAGTCGAACACCTGGTTCCGGATGCTCACCGACCCGAAGTCCGGAGCACCACTCGCCCTGGATTCGACGACGTACCGGCCATCGAAATCTATGAAACGGTTCCTCGCCTACCGGGATGGAACCTGTCGGTTCCCCGGTTGCAACCGGGCGGCACGGCACTGCGACATCGACCACACCACCGCGTACGCGTTCGGTGGCCCGACCGAGTGCGAGAACCTGTCCCACCTCTGCCCGAAACACCACCGGCTGAAACACCAGACCACCTGGCACACCAGGCAGCTCGGCAGAGGCGTCCAGGAGTGGACCTCCCCCGGAGGCCACAGCTACATCACCCAGCCCGAGGTTCTGATCACCGTCCTAGACCCGCCGCCACACGCACCCACGCAGCCGCGGACCGCGCTGCCAACCCCGCAGCCGCCGAAGGCGCGGCTAGTCAGTCGACCCGACGTGCAGCCGCGGAACGCGCTGCCCCCGCCGAACCCAGACGATCAGCCACCGTTCTGACGCACAGCTGCACATCCGGAGCTCGCGGTCGACAAGAGGGCTGGATGAGTGTTTTCGGGGTGCCTCATTGTTTGAGCTGAGGAGAAAATTCTCATCCAGCCCGACACCCCAGCCCCGACACCCCGACCGCACCCCAGCCCAACACATCCTCCGCAGCTTCAGGCCCCAGCCCGAGACTCCTCAGTAGACAAACCGTAAAGCCAGGGCACACCCGATCGTCTGACCAGTGATCTCCGAGTAGTCGAGCACTTCCCCGGTCGACACTTCTTCCCGGGCATCGAACAGCTCAGTCGCCCTCCGTGCCACAAGGGATGTGTCCACAGTTCCGGTGATGTCCACCGCATTGATACTCAGGTTCATGCCGTACTCGTTCGTCGCCTGCCGGCTGACCCTGGTGATCACCGACAGGATCTCCTTGTCCATCCGCGCCTTGTGCGAAGCATCCATTCCGCGTGCAAGAACAAGTACTTGTGCGGGCTGCGCGAGGAGGGGGAGCAACCGGTGAAGGGTCCCGGACAGCTTCGACGCCAACTCCTTGCGGGCGGTCCGCTCAGACAGCGCCGCCGCATCGATCGACAGGACGACGCCGGTGGCCTGGTTCTTGCGCAGCGAGTCCACGCAGGCCGACACATCAGTGGCACGCACTGTGTCTACTCCATGCTGTGTAAGCCCATCGACGATCGCCGCGAACGTGGCGTCTTCGTCGCCGAGCACAAGGACGCGTGTCGCCGTTCCGGCGTAGCCCGTGCCGCCTGTCGAGGTGGCACGTTCAGGATGTCCCGTCGTCATGCGGCTCCAATCAGCCCGGTCGAGCAACCCGGTCGAGCATACACATCAGGACTGCAAAACCAAACGAACTGAGGATGGTTCTCTCAGGAACCGCAGGATGTCTGCTCATAGGATCGAATAGCTGGATTCAATCTCTGGAGGACCATCGTGAAGTGCCCCATCGACTCGGCAACGCTCGTGATGAGTGAGCGCAGCGGCGTGGAAATCGACTACTGCCCCGAATGCCGTGGCGTCTGGCTGGACCGCGGCGAACTCGACAAGATCATCGCCCGCGTCGAGTCCGAGCTTCCGGCCGCTCCTGCAGCCCCGCCCGCCCCCGCAGCTCCTGCAACCCCAGCCCCAGCAGCTGCTGACTGGGGAACTCGCGCCCCCCAGTACGGTGTGCCCGCCAACGACGCGTACCGCAATGGCGGCTACGACGAGCGCGAGCGCGGCTACGGAGACCGTGAACGCGGGTACGACGGATACCCGCGCAAGAAAAAGAAGGAAAGCTGGCTCAGCGACCTGTTCGACTGAGCCGTCTCATCAGGCTGCCGCTAGTTCGACGGAGCGGCCTGTTCGGCCGCTTCGGCCTCAGCGATCGACTTGCGAACCTCGTCCATGTCGAGACCCTTGACCGCAGTGATGACCTGGTCGAGCTGGGGCGGGTTCAGCGCGCCCGGCTGGGAGAAGACGAGGATCTGGTCGCGGAACACCATCAGGGTCGGAATCGACGTGATCCCGGCCGCCGCAGACAACTGCTGCTCGGCTTCGGTGTCGACCTTGCCGAACACGATGTCCGGGTGCGCTTCGGATGCCGACTGGAACGTCGGAGCAAACGCACGACATGGGCCGCACCAGGCTGCCCAGAAGTCGACGAACAGGATGTCGCTGTCTTCGACAGCGGAATTGAACGAGGTCGTTGTCAGATCGATGGTGGCCATGGCATCTGTAACACCGACCGGCTTCCACGGATTCCTCATTTCTGAAACACTGCTGTCATCGCAGAATTGCGATGCGGCGGAGGTGGACCCGCAGAGATGGGGAGTTCATGCCTGATCCGAACGTGATCATCGTGGGAGTCGTACAGCGCCAGCCGGCGTATGTCCTTCAGCAGGCGGCCGAGTTCGCCTTGAAGTTCGACGCCATGCTGGTCTGCGCTTCGGTCGACCCGAGTCGCTACCTCGTCGAACGGTTCTCCGACGGCCGGTTCACGTCAATGCCGGTCGACCCGGAGATCCAGGACCTGCGTGTGGAGAGATTCGACGAGGCACTGCGGAACAAGATCGCCGCGATCCTCGAGCCGACCGGAGTGCGCTGGAGCGTGCGCCCACTCGTCGGTGACCCGAGCCACGAGCTGATCGCCCTCGCCGACCGGGTGGATGCCGTGATGATCGTCGTCGGCACACGGTCCCCCGGATTCCGCGGCTCGATCCAGGAGTTCTTCAACGGCTCGGTGGCCGCGCATCTCGCCCACCGGCAGCACCGGCCGGTCGTCGTCGTGCCGCACGCGTCGACGTCGCCCGCGTCACCGCTGCCCTGGGAGCGCACCGAGTGAGCTCGGTGCACCTGCGACCGTCGTTCATCGCGCTCGTGATCATCGGCGGCGCCCTCGGAACGGCCGCTCGGGAAGCCGTCACCCTTGCGGTTCCGCCGATCGGCTCCCTCCCCGTTGCCATCTTCGCGATCAACGTTCTCGGCTCCTTCGCGCTCGGCCTCCTCCTCGAAGGCCTGGTCCGGAACGGCGAAGACACCGGGCGCAGGCAGCGCCTCCGCCTCTTCGCGGGGACCGGATTCCTCGGCGGCTTCACCACGTACAGCGCACTCGCGACCGACACGGACCTTCTGTTCAGGGCAGGTGACGTGGGCACCGGCATCCTCTACGCCGTGGGCTCTCTTCTCCTCGGCCTTGTCGCCGCCTGGGCGGGCATCGCCATCGCCGCGTGGCGCCACCGAGACAGCACGGCGGCCGGCGCATGACGCCGCTGCTGTTCATCGCGCTGGCGCTCGCCGGTGGGCTCGGCGCCGGAGCCAGGTTCGTCCTCGACGGGCTGATCCGATCGCGGGCGACGTCGGCGTATCCGCTGGGAACGTTCACCATCAACATCACCGGCTCGTTCCTCCTCGGACTGGTCACCGCCCTGGCACTCTCAGCGGTGCTTCCGCCTGAGCTCCAGCTCATCCTCGGCAGTGGATTCCTCGGCGGCTACACGACCTTCAGCACGGCCAGTGTCGAGTCGGTGCGGCTCGTGCAGCAGCGCCGCTACGGTGTCGCGCTCGCCAGTAGTGTCGGGATGCTCGTCGCTGCCGTCCTGGCCAGCTCGGCCGGGTTCCTGCTCGGCGGGCTCTGAGCCCACAGCCCCGAGCCCAGCCCCGAGGCCAGCGCCTTGAGCGACGACTGTCGCGGCGTCAGGCGTGTTCGTTCCGCAGCGTCTGCTGCGCTGGAACATACCGACTCTCGTCGAGGAGGGAACGGCCGAACAGTCCAGCGCAGAGTGCGCCAAGGCCGCCGGCGGCGAAGTCCGCGATCGTGTCGTCGTAGCCGACGAAGATGGATTCGTCGATGTAGGTGTGTCCCACCCACTCCGCCAGTTCCCACAACACACCTGCGGCGAGTCCGAACGCCGTGGTCAGGGCAACGATCGCCCCGAGCGGGACGGGGGTCTTCGTCGGATCAGGCACGATGTCGAGGCGCACCGCAAGGATGTAGCAAACGGCGGCGGTGAGGCCGTTCAGGAAGAAGTGCACGACGAAATCGAGGTACTCGATCGCATCGTACAACTCGAGCAACGCACTCCATGCGGCGATGAGCACAATGACGCAAAAGGCGATGTCGAGCCCGGGCCGGATTCCGAGGAAGCGCGGCACGACCAGCCCGACGAGCGCGAGGGCGAACACGGCGACGTCGACCCACGGCCAGCCGATCAGCGCGACCACGATGCAGACGGCACCGACCAGTCGAAGGCCGTCGGCGATCACCTCTGCGGCCCCGCGGGGGACCCGCAGAAAGGTCTGGATCATCCCCCCAGAATATCCACTGGGGGCTCGTCCGACAGGGGTTGCGCTCAGGCGATGACGTCGAGTGTGGCCCGCACGATGCTGTCGACGTCGATCCCGTGATAGCGGTAGACATCCTCGACATCGCCCGCCTGCCCGAACCTGCTCACCCCGAGGTTTCGGCTCTTCACCTGGTTGACGCCGGCGAGGAACGCGAGGGTGTGCGGATGCCCATCGAGCACGGTGACGAGAGGAACGGCCCGGTCTCGTGGCAGGATCTGGTCCAGGATCCAGCTTGGTGCTGAGTCCTGTCCGTTGCGGCCCTGGACCGCCTCGAAGAGGAGACCGGGGCTGGTCACACAGATGACATCGACGGGGGAACCCTGCGCCTCGAGCCGATCGGCTGCCGCCAGGGCATCCGTCACCATGGCCCCCATCGTGACGATCGTCGCGACCGGCTTCTCGACCGAACGGAGGGTGTACCCGCCGGCGACGACCTGTCGGCGGCGGCGTTCACGCGCGGCGGGGTCGCTGGGCACCTGCGCCAACTGCTGGTCGACCGGCTTCGTCGACAGACGGAGGTAGGCCGAGGTGCCGCCCTCGCGACCCAGCTGGGCCATGGCGGCGAGGAGCGTCCACTCGACGTCGATCGCGAATGCCGGTTCGTAGCTCGTGCACCCCGGCTGCTCCAGGCCGATCGACGGCGTCTTGATCGACTGGTGCGCTCCGCCCTCAGGGGCGAGGGTGACCCCTGACGGAGTGCCGACAAGGATGGACTGCCCGCCCGCGTAGATCCCGTACGACCACGGCTCCAGGGCACGCTCGACGAATGGATCGTACAGAACCCCGATCGGGAACAGTGGCTGCCCCCATCTGCTCCACGTCGCACCGAGTTCACCGAGCAGGCAGACGAGGTTGACCTCGGCGATACCCAGTTCGATGTGCTGCCCGGTGGGCTTCTCGCGCCAGTGCATGATCGTCTCGGCGTCGTCGCTGAACCAGTCCTGACGTTCCTCCGTCGACCACACCCCCACCTTGTTGAGCCAGCCGGCCAGATTCGTGCTCGAACTCACGTCAGGGCTCACCGTCACCACGCGGCGAGCCGCGTCAGGCGCCGCCCTGGTGAGGTCGAGCAGCGCACGGCCGAGGGCCGCCTGGGTGGTCGCCGTCCCCGATGGCGTCCTGCCGAACTCGGTGGGAACGGCCGGCGGTGCGACAGCGAACTCGTCCTCGCGCCTCAGGGCATCGGCCGTCGACGTGCACAGCCGGCCGGCGGCGCTGTCTGCGTCGAAACGTGACCAGGGAGCATCCGGATTCTCGTCCATTCCCGCCGCGAGCTCGCGGTATTGCTCCATGGTGAGGAGAGAGGAGTGATTCTGCGGGTGACCCTCCGTCGGAAGTCCGTGGCCCTTCACCGTGTAGGCGATGATCACCGTCGGTTTGCTGTCGTCGATCTGTGCATACGCCTCGCGGAGGGCGCCGAGGTCGTGTCCGCCCAGGTTCCTGATGGCGGAGACGAGGGTGGTGTCGTCGACGGTGGCGATCACGCTTGCGATCGCGGCACTCTCCTCGCCGGCACCGGGGAGCCGGGTCCGAAGCTCACGTGCCGTGCAGCGCAGGAGGCGCTGGTACTCGGGATTGGACATGTCGACGATGCGGCGACGGAGAGCGTCTCCGCCGTCCAGTGCGAAGAGGTTCTCGAGCAGACGCCCGAAGCGCACCGTGAGGACCTGCCAGCCCGCGGCCGCGAACAACGCTTCGATCTTTCCTGCGGCGATGTTCGGCACGACCCGGTCGAGGGATTGCCTGTTGAGGTCGACGATCCACACGATCTCGCCGAGGTCGGCGACGCTGGAGTCGAGCACGGCCTCCCAGATCGCACCCTCGTCGAGTTCGGCGTCGCCGACGAGCGAGTACTGCCTGCCACGACTGGGAACCCCGCTGACCGTCTCGGTGTACCGGCGCGAGATGGCGCCCCAGATCGGAGCGGTCGCGCCGATGCCGACGGACCCGGTCGAGTAGTCGACCTCGTCCGGGTCTTTGGCGCGGCTCGGGTAGCTCTGCAGGCCGCCGAACTCACGGAGCGTCGTCAGGTACTTCTCATCGAGCTTGCCGAGCAGGTAGTTGATGCTGTGCAGTACCGGAGACGCGTGCGGTTTGACCGAGACCCGGTCTTCCGCGCGGAGTTGGCCGAACCAGAGCGAGGTCATGATCGACACGATGGAGGCGCTCGACGCCTGGTGTCCGCCCACCTTAATCCCGGAGGGCGTCACGCGCACCCGGTTGGCATGGTGGATCATCGAGGTGGCCAGCCAGAGCACGCGCTTCTCGACAGTGGCAAGCGTGTCGAGCTCGACGTCTCCGTACGGCGATGCGTCCAGCGTCCTGCGGTCTTCGAGAAGTGTGTCCATGATGATGTCCCGGCTGTTCGGAAAAGCGCTGCGGTGCGCATTTCTGCCCTAGAGTCGACCATGAGACATCCTGTCGCGCAAGATAGGTCACTCGAAATGCGCAGAACGTCCATCCCTCTTTCCCATATCCCCAGCCGAGGTGAGCACAATGAGCACGAAGCGAACCGCAGACGCGATCGACACCCTTCTCCTGAACGCCCTGATCGCGGATCCGGATGCCACGAACGTCGCGATCGCCGAAACGACCGGCCTCGCCAGGAACACCGTGCGCGCCAGGCTCGCGCGGTACGCGCAGGAGGGCACGCTCCGCTCGTTCGACCGGAGGATCGACCCGGCGTTCCTCGGCTATCCGCTCCGCGCCTACGTGGTGACGAAGGTCACCCAGCGCAAGCTGGCCGCCGTCGGAGAGGCCCTCGGCGCGATCCCGGAAGTACTCGAAGTGCACGGGCTCACCGGCGTCACCGACCTCCTCATCCACGTCGTCGCCCGTGATGCCGACGATCTCTACCGGATCGCCGGACGCATCCTCGGGATCGACGGCGTCAAACGCACCGCGACCGGCTTCGCCATGCAGGAACTCGTGGGCTACCGGATCGGGCAGCTGAACAAGCAATAGGCGCGCGTCAGAACCGGATGCGCGCCTGCACCGGTTCGTGATCGGATGCCGCTGCGCCGTCGAAGCGCACCGCGTTGATGGCGATCGACTCCACGGTCACCGACTCGGTGACGAGGAGCCAGTCGATGCGCCTCCCGCCCTCCTTGGGTGCCCGATAGCCGGAGTACGTGGCCCACGCTGGCGTCAGTCGCTTGCGAGCGACCGACCAGGCATCCAGGAGGAAGCCTGGTTCGGTCAGGGCGCGATACGGCACCGATCGCACGCCGGAGTTCATGTCGCCCATGACGATCGCCGGGGTGCTGAGGCCTTCGACGAGGTCGCTGAGCATCGCGGCAGAGCGTGCCCGAGAGGTGCGGGAGAGGTGGTCGAAGTGGGTGTTGAAGACGGAGAACTGGATCCCGGTGGCTGTGTCGGTGAAGTCGGCGACGACCACGATGCGCGGGAGCATGTTTCCCCACGATCGCGACCCGGCGATGCGGGGGCTGTCTGACAGGGAGAGCTGCCTCCAGTCACGCAGAATCACCCTGGTGCTGTCGTAGAAGACCGAGCACTCCTCGCCCTCGCCGTCGGCGTTCCTCCCGCGGCCGATGCGCCGGTAGGCGGCCCCGAGGGCCTGCGAGACGAAGTCGACCTGCTCGGGGAGTCCCTCCTGGATGCCGAGGATGGCCGGCCGCTCGAGCTGGAGGAGCTTCTTCAGAAGCGGTCGCCTGCGGGCCCACTGGTCGGGGCTGCGGCGCGGGACGCGAGCCATCCGACGCCGGATGTTGTAGGTCATCACATGCAGCTCCGGTGCGGCGACCGGGCCGATCATGGCGGCATCCGTCATCTGCCCAGCGTAGGGCGTGAGCGTGCCCACACCCGCGCGCACTCTGTTCACCGCGCCGTCGTCATCGACGCCGGGCCACCGCTCTCACCGTGAGGACCACCGCTGCCGCCGCTGCGATCCACGGGCCCGCGACGAGGATCGGATCCATCCACTGGTGCTTGAGGTCTGCCCGGTTCTTGCCTACTCGTGACGAGTAGCCGTGCCTGGTGAGTTCGCTCAGGATGCCGGTCTCGGTGATCGGATTATCTGGCCGCAGGCTCGCGAAGGAACGAATGTGGCTCTCCACGGCGTCGACGCGGTCCGACCCCAGGAGTATGAGCCAGTGCGCGGCTTGTCCCTCACTGTACTTTCGGTAGGCATACCTGCGCATGACGCCGGAGAGACCCTTCGTCGGCACGGATGTTCCGAAGACGGGGGTGAGGAACTTGTGCTCGATGGAGCGCTCACGCGGTACCTTCTCGGGCTGACGATCCGGGAAGTCCCAGTGCGCGCCACTGGCGGAGGGATCGAAACGCTCCCTCGGCACGGCGGGCCGGTCGATGGGGTCGAGGTCCGCACCCCAGCCGGGGATTCGAGCGCGCAGCTCATCGTTCGACTCCCGGCGCTGGGGTGCATCTGAGGTGTACGGCATCGCTCTTCCGATCTAGGCGTGGGGGACGATGAGCGGCTTGATGCAGTCATCGAGTTTGGCGGAGAAGATGTGGTAGCCCTCAGCGATGTGCTCGAGGGGGATGCGGTGGGTCACGATGTCACTTGGCTTGATGTAGCCGTTTCGAATGTGCTCGAACAGTCGCGGCCACTGCCGTTTGACCGGGCACTGATTCATCCGGAGCGTGAGGCCCTTGTTCACGGCATCACCGAACTTCACCGCACTGAACAGGGGGCCGTATGCGCCCATCACCGAGATCGTGCCGCCTTTCCGCACGGAGTCGATCGCCCAGTTGAGAGCGACAGGAGATCCGGCCTGCAGCTTGAGCTTCGCCGAGGTGATGTGCTGGGTGAGGTGGCCGTCCGCCTCAGCACCGACGGCGTCGATGGCGACATCCGCACCGAGAAAATCCGTCGTCTTCTTCATCGTGACGACGATGTCGTCGTACTGGGTGAAGTTGAGCGTTTCCGCCTGGGCGAACGAGCGCGCCTTCTCGAGCCGGTACTCGAGGTGGTCGATGACGATGACCCTGCCCGCTCCCATCAGCCATGCCGATTTGGCCGCGAACAATCCGACCGGCCCAGCGCCGAAGACTGCCACCGTGTCGCCTTCCGAGATATCGCCGAGCTGGGCGCCGAAGTACCCGGTCGCGAGAGCGTCCGTGCAGAGCAGCGCGTCTTCGTCGTCCATCCAGTCAGGAATCAGCGCAGGGCCGACGTCTGCGAACGGAACGCGAACGTACTCGGCCTGGCCGCCGTCGTATCCGCCCGCCGTGTGTGAGTAGCCGTAGATGCCCCCGACCGCCGTCGCGTTCGGGTTGACGTTGTGACAGTTGGAGTACAGCCCCCTGGCGCAGAAGTAGCAGGAGCCGCAGTAGACATTGAACGGGACCATGACCCTGTCGCCGGGCTTGAGGTTCTGAACCGACGACCCCACCGACTCGACGACGCCGATGAATTCATGCCCGAACGTGTGGCCGACGCGGGTGTCAGGCAAGAGGCCGTGGTACAGGTGAAGATCGGACCCGCAGATCGCGGCAAGCGTCACCCGGACGATCGCATCGTTGGGATGTTCGATGCGAGGAACGTCCTTCTCGTCGATCCGGACCTTGTACGGCCCTCGGTACACCATTGCCCGCATGGATCCCCCTGTCGGTTGCGTCGGAACGGCTAGCGTCGCTCCGTCGGCGTGATCAGACAAGGGGGTTGTGGCCCGTCACGGCGCCACTTATACGGTGGGCGGATGAGTCGCGTCTGGATCGGAACGTCAGGGTGGAGTTATGACCATTGGAACGGCGTGCTGTACCCAGAGGGTCTCGCGCCGCGGGACCGGCTCGCCTACTACGTCCAGCGCTTCGACACCGTCGAACTGAACGCGAGTTTCTACCGCTGGCCGCGGGAATCATCCTTCGCGAGCTGGCGGAAGCGTCTGCCGCACGGGTTCCGCCTGACGGTGAAGGCGCCGCGCGGCCTCACCCACGCGAAGAAGCTCTACGCGCCCGAGGTATGGATCGACAGGATCGCCCGGTGCTGGCACGAACTCGGCGACAAGCGCGCCGTTCTGCTGGTGCAGCTTCCGCCCGGAATGGCCAGGGATGACGCACGGCTCGGCTACTTCCTGGAGCGGATGCCTGAGTGGATCCCTGTCGCCGTCGAGTTCAGGCATGAGAGCTGGAACACCGAGGACGTGTTCCGCCTGCTCGAGGCGCATGGCGCCGCCTATTGCGTGATGAGTGGCGCCAATCTTCCCTGCATCCTCCGGGCGACAGCGGGGTTCGCCTACGTCAGGATGCACGGCCCTGACCACGACCACCTCTACGGCGGCTCGTACTCGGACGACGATCTGAGGTGGTGGGCCGATCGCATCACCGAGTGGAGGAACAGCGGGACGGATGTCTACGTCTACTTCAACAACGACGGCGGCGGCAATGCCGTGCGGAATGCCGAGACGCTGAGGACAATGGTGGCCTGACGCTCAGCCGGCCTTCCCATGCGTCAGGCTCCGGCGAGAACGACAACGACGAGCGTCGAGAGGCCCATGGCGAGAACGACGGCGGAGCCGCCGACGCTCAGGGCGCGCTGCCCTGTGCCGGTCAGGCGGCCCCCGAGGACCGCGCCGACGCCGACGAGGCCGAGCTGCCACAGCCCGGAGGCGACAGCGACCCCGACGACGAACGCCGCGAGACTCCCATCCGGTCGAAGCGAAGCGTTCAGGGCCGCGGTGAGCGCGGCGAAGTACAGGAGTGTCGCCGGGTTGATGGCTGTGAGCCCCGCGAAACGAGTGAAAACCCCTCCGACCGACGGGGCGACGGGTGTATCCGACGCGCTCGGTGCCGCGATTCCAGATTTCCGCAGGCCGGCAGCGCCGAGCGCGACGAGAACGAGCCCGGCGATGATCGTCGGGGCTGCGCCGAGCGACTCGATCCACGGGGCGGCGACGGCGCCGACCGTCACGGCGAGCACACAGTAGGCCGTATCGACGAGGGCGACCGCGACGGCGCCCGCTGCTGCGACCCGAAAGCCGGCACCCACGCCTTCCTTGACCAGAAGCACGCCGATCGCGCCCATCGGCATCGCGACGCCGAGGCCGGCCAGCGCACCGACGAGAAAGAGGGACATGCGTCCAGTGTCGCGCTGACCCGCAGATCGAGCTGTGCATCCTGCCGCTGACCAGATATATTCGCGGTATGGACACCGTCGACAGTGAAATTCTCGGTCATCTCCGGAGAAACGGCAGGATATCTTTCAGCACCCTCGGCGGTCTCGTGGGCCTGAGCACGAATGCGGCTGCGGCCCGGGTGCGGAAGCTCGAGAAGGCGGGGGTGATCCTCGGCTATCGGGCAGTCCTCGCCGGGGACGTGCCGGTCGGCGCTGCCGGACTGGAAGCGTTCATCGATGTTCGCCTCCGCGCGGACGGCGACTCGGATGCCTTCCTCGCCTCCGTCGAGAACCTGCCCCAGGTGCGTGACGCCGTGCACGTGACCGGTCCGTACGACTACCTCCTCCACGTCGTCGTCGATGACACCGGTCGCCTCGACGCACTGCTCCGGCACCTGAAGACGGATGCGGGAGCCGCCCAGACCCAGACGCGCCTGGCGTTGCGAGCGCCCAGCTAGGCTGGCGGCATGAGCCGATTCGGACCCCTCGAAGCCCGGGGTGACTCCCTCGTTCTCGGCGACGCTGGCGGTCATCACGCCGAACTGACAGCATCCGCACTCGTACTCCGCGAGTACCAGGAACAAGCGGTTTCGCTCGATTGGTCTCGGATCGACGACGTGTCTCTGTCGGTTCCCGAGACACGCTTCCGGCTGCCGGGACTCGCGACGACGATCGGGTTGGGTATTCTCGGCACGCTCCTCGTGTCCTGGGACATCGGCAGCGACATCGAAGACGGCACGCTTCGCGTCTCGATCCGTGGTGCGGATCCCGTCGTGATGCCGATCACCCGCCACCACGTGGGCGGATACTGGACGACAAGCGTGCGGGCGGCGTCCGCTCTGCTGGTCCGCCTGGTAAGCGACCCGGCATCCCGTCCGCTCCTCGACGACCCTGAGCGGGTCGTGAGACTGCTTGCATCGGGACGATGACGGATGCCTCCCGCTGACGGCGACCGAGTCGTGGCCGAGATCCGCACCCTTCTCGACGATGCTGTCGAACGGCTGACGGAGGCCGGTGCGCGGGATGAGGCGCTCGCCGAGTACGTGCCAGAGCGGCGAGTGCTCGGGGTGCCCAGGAAGCCGGTGCTGCGGTCCGCGGGCAGGGTCTGGCGGCTCGGAGTGTTCCTGCTTGCGCCCGACGGCACGCTCTACGAGACCGGCCTGGCGACGCGTGCCCTGGAGCCGGGGCGTCCCGCGTACCAGTCGGCGTCTGCGGAGCAGCGGCGGGAGTACCGGGCCGCGGCGACCCGCGGACGTTTCCCGCACGGGGAGACCGTCAACTTCGATGCGGTCGAGGTCGTGCTCGACTCTGACCACCTGCGCTCTGCGGCCGGTCGTCTCTTTCTCTCCGGCGATCGGGCCCGCGTGCGCTGGAACGCCTCTGCAGGAGATGCGGATGCCATCGACCTCGACTGCTACCTCGCCGACCGGGTCGAGCTGCTCGCGGAGCCACCCGCGGGGGCGTAGCGGTGGCTGTCCCGAAGTTCGGAGATTCGCGCCGATTCGGGCGTGAGCGGGCCGTTGAGGTGGGTTTCTACGCAAGATTTTCCGCCGTTGGGGACGGTACGGAGGCCGAACGCTGGGTTTCGGGAGGGAAAACCGGGGGTCCGACGCCCATACGTCGATTGACCAACGGTCTTTCCTCCCGAAACGAAGGCGAGCCGCTGCGCTAGCCGACCGACATCCGGTGCGCGAGTGTCGTCGGACGGGAGGCCACGAGCCAGCTTCCCGCCGCGATCACCAGTGGCATCCCCACCACGAGAAGGCCGAGGGCCGGCCACGGCGGGAGGAACGCCCACATGCCGCTGGTGTCCATCAGCGAGATCGCGTAGGTCGTGAGCAGCCCGGCGAGCGTGCCGGCCACTGCACCGACTCCCACGATGATGATCGCCTGCCAGAACGCGAAGTTGCGTCGGAGCAGCCGGGTGGCGCCGACCGCCGTGAGGGTGGCGTCATCCTGCCTGCCGTCTGCCCGTGCCAGCCCGATCGCGACGGCGCTTGCACCGAGGAACAGGATGCCGCAGAGCCCGAGTGCACCGAGAATCCAGACGATCGAATCGTCCTGTGGCCCCTTTTCGTAATAAGGCCACGCACCCAACGACTCGAGCGATGCCGTCGCCGCATCGAGTTGCTCCTGCCCTGGCGGCGTCGTGAGCGAGGCGAGGATGAATGCCGGCGCCGTGTCGATCTCGAGTCTCTCCGCCGTCTCCGGCGAGATGACCACTCCGAACTGGAGCCGGACGACGGGTTCGTCGACGACGGCAGGCAGGGACTCGGATGCCAGGGTCCTCGAGCTCGCGACGGCGATCTGGGCGCCGTCGTGCAAGTTCATGGACTCCTTCGACCACCAGGAGATGGTCAGTTCGTCGTCGGCCACGTAATCCGGCCAGAGCGCCACCGCGCCGCCCGACGTGAGCGCCTCCGTCGCGGCCGCGCTCGGCTTCTTGCCGAGAAGCAACGCGAGCTCGTCCACATCCGCCACGATGATCGGACTGTTGCCAATACTGAAGAGGTAGTAGTTGTCTGCGGCGCAACGCCAGTCGGATTCGAGAGCCTGCATTGCGGGGAGATAGCCGGGCGAAGAGGCGGGGTCATCGAAGACCTCGGGGTCGTAGTCCGCCGATTCAGGGTTCGACGGGCAGATGTTCTCGACGGGGATGGACGGCCATGGGGTGGCCTCGGCGGTCACCCCTCCGTCAGGGCCCCACACCATTCGTGCGGTGGAGATGACGGCGGACGTGTCGACATCGACCGCGGTCGAGAGCGCGGCGGTCAGGTCCGGGGTGTCGGCCGTCGGTTTACCCTCTTCGTCCTGCGGGATCCAGATCTGAACGGCACCCGGGGCGACCATGTGCGAGTAGTGCAACTCATTCGACCGCTGCCCGGACACCGCCACGTTGATGGCGATGACTCCGATGAATGCCGTCACCATGATGGCCGCGAACGCGGGCACGGCACGGGACGGATGCGCCGCGCTGTCGCGTGCTCCGAGTCGAGCCCCCAGACCCGCCCGGCGGGGCACGACGCGGGCGATCGCCCGCAGAACGAGCGCGCCGCACATGATGATGCCGACCTGCGCGAGAATGGGTCCCGCCACGAGCGCAGCGAGAGCGCACCAGAAGAACACGCCCGGCTCCCACGCGGGGCCACCGGTGAGGATGCGGAGCGCCACCGCTCCGGCCAGGGTCAGCGACGCACCGGCGATCATCAGAACGACGCCGATCGTCGGCGACTTGCGGTTGGGCGGAGCGGGCTTTCGGCTCCCGCGGAGTGCGGCCAGCACGTCGAACTTCGTCGCGGCGCGCGCCGGCGCGATCGCCGAGAGAAGCCCGACCACCGCGGCGAGCACAACGATGACGAGCATGGCCAGTGGATTGAGGTGGAATCCCCAGAACTGAGTGGCGCTGCCATTGTCGGCAGCGGCCATGAAAATGGCGCCAGCGGGGATGCCGATGGCCACGCCGATGAGCCCACCGATCAGTCCGAGCACCAGGCCCTGGGCCGTCACGATCCGGTACAGGATGCGATGACCACCGCCGACGCTCGCCACGGTCGCGAGAGAGCGCTGTTGCTTGCGAGCGCCGACCGCGAATGCGGCCCCGGCCAGCAGGATGATCTCGAACACGGCGAACGCTGCGGCCAGGAACAGGAGGACGCCGTACTGCAGCCAGAACGATCCCTGGGTGGCGAAGTCGATCGTCGTCGCATCGTCGAGCACGGCCCGGGAGAGCGCCGTGACGCCCTGGGCATTGAGCCGGCTGAGTTCGGAGCGATCGACAACCGTGTCCGGGAGGTACCAGGTCGTGCTGAAGGTGTCGGCGTCCGATCCGGGCCATGCGCTGGCCGAAAAGTAGAGGCTCTCGAAGTCGTCGGGAAACATGGCGTCATCGATGACGCCCGAGACGACCACCGTTGCCCTCTTGGGTTCGAGCACGACAACCTCGGATCCGACGCGCGCACCCAGGCGCTCGAGCGCCGATGCCGTGACCAGGATCTCGTTCGCCTCGTCGGGCGCAGCGCCCTCGACGATCTTGAACCGGCCGGTGAATGCGTCGTCCCACACGGGGCCGACAACAGCGGCGAGCTGTCCCTTGCCGCCCGCGGTTTCGGTCCTCACCGAGGACTCCGACAGCTCGAGCATCTCGGTGTCGGCGGGGAAGAGGTCCCGGGGGTCGACCGGAACGGCATCCGGATCCTCGTTGGCCGGGCGCCCGGTGTCATCGGTGCCGTAGGTGACATTCCACGGGTCGTACGGGTTCTGCACGAGGGTCGGATCTGGCGCGTAAACGGCGAGAAGCTTCGCTTCGTTCCGCCCGAGTTCGGCGGAGATGCGTTCGGCCGGGGTGGGGAAGGTGCTCTCGCCGACGAGCGCTGCGGCAGAGAAACCCGCGACGGGCAGGGCCACCATCGTCACGACGACCGCACTCGTGCCGAGCGTGCGACCCACCGAACGACGGGCGATTCGCAGGGCGATCCTCCAGTCCGAAAGGCTGCGCTTCAGCCGATTCTGTTCGACGACGGACTCACCCCGCCGATAACGCGGCGCCCGTTTCCGGATGCGCGACTCCTGCTGTTCGGTGTGTGCGCCGTTCCCCCCGCGCCGACTCATCGATCGGCGGAGGCGGTCAGCAGCGAATCGACGGACACCGCAGTCGACTGGTCGACGATCCGGCCGTCACGGAGGAAGATGATGCGGTCCGCCCAGGCCGCGTGGCGCGCTTCGTGGGTCACGAGGATGCCGCCGGCGCCGGCATCCACCCGGCGGCGCAGCATCCGCAGAACCACGTCACTGGTCTCACTGTCGAGGGCGCCGGTCGGTTCGTCGGCCAGGATGAGCTTTCGCGGGCCGACCACGGCGCGGGCGATGGCGACGCGCTGTTGCTGGCCGCCCGAGAGGTCGTCCGGGTAGTGCGAGGCGCGGTCGCTCAGCCCGACACTCGCGAGCGCCTCGTCGGCGGCCGCGTTGGCCTTGCGGGTCTTCCAGCCGTCGAGCTCGAGTGGAAGGGTGACGTTTTCGCGCGCGGTCAGGGTCGGGATGAGGTTGAAATCCTGGAAGACGTAGCCCAGCGTTCGCCGACGGAGCCTGGCGAGGTCGGCTGGCTTCGCCTCGCTGAGCCAGGTTCCCTCGACGATCACCTCACCGGTAGTAGGGGTGCTGAGTCCGCCCGCAACGGCGAGCAGGGTGGACTTCCCGGACCCGGACGCTCCCATGACGGCCACGAGTTCACCCTCCGAGACCACCAGGTCGATTCCCGACAGCGCCGTGACGGCGGTCGCGCCCTTGCCGTATTGCTGGGAGATCCCGTTGAGTCGAAGCAGCTCGGTCACTGGGTGGCTCCGCTCGTCGATTCGGTGCGGCTGGGGCGTCCTCGGCGGGGCAGCTCCGAGACATCCTGCAGGGTCATGGTGTGATCGGCGTGACGGCGCAGCTTCGACTCGACGTGATCAAGCCAGCGCACCTCGGCCTCGGCCTGGAAGATCAGGGAGTCGATGACCAGCTGCCAGGCGAGCTCCTCCGGGCCGTCGGCGTCGCCCCCGGCGTACTTGCTCCTGGTCAGCGCCTGCAGGGAGGCGAGCGAGGCGCGGCGCTGGACCTGGACGACGGATGTGACGTCGACACCAGGAAGCGTCGCCGCGATCGCGAGTTTCACGGCGAGTTCGTCGCGGGACACCTGTCCGCGCTCGACCGGTGTGCCGAGCCAGCTGCGGACCTCGGCCTTCCCCTCCGCCGTGATGACGTAGTACTGGTGTCCCTCGCCATCCGCCTCACCCTTGATCACGAGTCCGTCGCGTTCGAGGCGCTCGAGAGTGGAGTAGGTCTGGCCGACGTTCAACGGCCAGGTCGAGCCGGTGCGCCGGTCAAACTCGGCCCGAAGCTGGTAGCCGTAGCAGGGCCCCTGGTCGAGAATCGCCAGCAGGCTTTGTCGAACGCTCATCGTTACCCCTCTGACAGTTATTGCGTACCGCGTACTGTCTCGCAAAGTATATGCATTCGGAGAAACTAATTACAAGAAGGGCGGGCGGCGGGCGGTAGCTGTCCCGAACTTCGGAGATTCTCGCCGATTCTCGCGTGAGCGGGTCGTGAGTGGGGTTTTTCGCAAGATTTTGCGCAGTTGGGGACGGCATGGAGTCCGAACGCTGGGTTTCGGGAGGAAAATCCGGGGGTCGGACGCCCATACGTCGATTGACCAACGGTATTTCCGCCCGAAACGCAGCCGCGCAAGGCGGGTCGCACGGTGAGGAGGAGATTGCACGATGCTGAGGGTGCTTTCGCGGCATTGCTCCTGTAAACCGTGTGATCTCCTGCTCAGCGCGTCGGCATCCTGGCGCCGATCGGCACGAGACAAGGAGATCGGCACGAGTCAAGACTCGCGCGCCATTGGGTCCTTGTGTCGGGTCCCTTTCCTTGTGCCGTGCTGACGGAACACCGCTGACGCGACACAATGAGGCCATGGACGAGATGGTGCGGTTCCGCCACGCTGTCGCCACCTGGGCGACCGGCGAAGCGGGGGTGCCCGCGCCTACCGAGGTCACGGCGCTCGCCGGCTCCGTCGCAACGGCCGTTCTCGTCGAAGGCGACAGCGACCGGGTCGCACTCGAGGCACTCGCCGAGATCCGCGGCATCGACCTCGAGGACGAACACGTCGCCGTCATCCCGCTCGGCGGCGCCATGAACATCCGTAACTACGTCTCCCTCCTCGGTCCGCCAGGACTCGGCCTCGACCTCGCCGGGCTCTGCGACATCGGCGAGGAAGGGTTCTTCCGCCGCGGCCTCGAGCATGCAGGTCTCGGCGCGAACCTCACCAGGGACGACATGGAGGCTCTCGGGTTCTACGTCTGCAGCGCGGACCTCGAGGACGAGCTCATCCGGACCCTGGGAACGACGAACGTCGAGAACACGATGGATGCCCAGGGCGACCTCAGGGCGTTCCGAATCTTCCAGAACCAGCCAGCGCAGCGCGGCCGTGCCGTCGACGCCCAGCAGCGACGCTTCCTCGGCTCGATCGGCGGCAGGAAGAGCCGGTATGCGCGTGCCCTGGTGGAGGCGCTCGGCAACGAGCGGGCGCCTCGACCACTCGAGCACCTGCTCGACTTCATCGCCACGCCCTGACCTCGCCGGTGTGGATCGCCAGCGACTCAGACGGACCCTTGGCGACGACGCCGAAGAAGAGTGGCAAGGTCCGCCGCCTTCGCCACGACGACCGGATCGAGCTCCGCCCCTGCAACAGGATGGGTCGGGTCGGCGACGACGCGCAGCCCACGGCGGCGACGGCGACCATTCTCGACGACGACGCGAGCCGCGGTACCCTCACCAGAGTCTTCTCGCGAAAGTACGGCCTCGAGTACCGCGTGTTCCTCTTCATCGAGCGCCTGAGCCGGTCCGGACGCCAGGACCGGGTGATGCTGAGGCTCACGTTCGCCTGAGGCGTCGAATAGGCTGAACCGACAGCGCGCCGCACGCCGGAGTCGGCTCCGCACCTTTCCCCCACCAGACCCTGAACGGCGATGCCTGTGTCCACGACCACGACCGAGAAGACCACGGCTCCTGCCTTCCCGTGGATCGGCCTGCTCACCCTCGCCGGAGCGATCTTCGTCTCGGTGACGAGCGAGTTCCTGCCCACCGGCCTCCTGCCGGACATGGCCGAAGAACTTGGCGTGAGCCTGTCGACAGCAGGCCTCCTCGTGACGGTCTTCGCCGGCACCGTCGTCATCGCGACCACTCCGCTGGCGGCGCTGACCCGCAAGTACTCGCGCAAAGGCCTCGTGGTCGTCGTCCTCGGCGTGATCGCGCTCGCGAACATCCTCGCCGCGATCGCCCCCACCTACGAGATCCTCGTCGGTGCCCGCGTCCTGGGTGGCCTGGCGCACGGCCTGTTCTGGGCGGTGGTCGCCGCGTACTCCGCCCACCTCGTCCCGAAGCACCAGCTGGGGAAGGCCGTTGCCATCACCTCAGGAGGGGCATCGGCCGCCTTCGTCCTCGGCGTCCCGGTCGGCACGGCGCTCGGCCACGCGCTGGGGTGGCGGGCGGCGTTCGCGATCATCGCCGTGATCGTCGTCCTGCTCGCCTTCGCGGTCGTGAAATTCCTTCCACCGGTGAACCACCACGTCGTGCTGAAGACCGGTGAGATCGCGATTCCGCTCTACAAGGACCGCAGCATCCGCGGCGTCGTCCTCCTCTGCATCGTCATCGTGATCCTCATCACCGGCCAGAACACCTTCTACACGTACATCGCGCCGTGGCTCGTCGACGTCGCCGGGTTCCCAGACACCTCGGTGGCCTTCCTCCTCTTCCTGTTCGGCGGAGCGGGAGTCATCGGCCTCGTTCTGGCCGGGTACGCGTCCGACCGGTTCCCGAAGCGCGGCTTCGCCCTGGCCATCGCCGGCATGATGCTGGCGATCGCCGTTCTCGCCGTGTGGTCGGCGAACTCGGTCGTCGTGGTCATCGCCTTCGTCCTCTGGGGCGTCGCGTTCGGCGGTGTGCCAGCGATGCTGCAGACACGGATGCTGCACACCGCCTCGTTCAGGACGAGGGACGTCGCCGCGGCCCTGCAGACGACCGCGTTCAATGTCGGCATCGGCGGTGGTGCGCTGCTCGGTGGCATCCTCCTCGACCGCACGGGAATCCACTCCCTGCCCGCAGCCCAGATCGCGTTCCTCGGGATCGGTCTCGCCCTCATGATCGGCACGGACGCGTTACGGTCCGCACGTGCCAGACGACTCCAGCACTGACACCGGAAGGAACTCCCATGGGTCACAGCCACTCGCATCTCGACATGTCCCCACAGGCGGTCGCCACGCGTCGCCGCGCGAACCGGCTCCTCGCCGCGATACTGATCCCCCTCACGCTCGCGGCCATCGTCGCCATGTTCCTCCTCTGGCCCAGCGGAACCGCGAGCGACGTCGAGGTCGGCAACCCGTACTCGGCAACGGAGGGAGCGAGCTTCCAGGTCGGAACCGTCGAGGGCACCAGCGTGGCGACCTGCCTCTATCCGTCCAGCGAGGAGTCCGAGGGGCAGAAATGCCTCGTCGCCCACCTCAACCCGGATCACGGAGGAGCGATCGTCGAGGTCGAGGTTCCACCTGAGGTCATCCGGGAAGCCGACGTGAACGTCGGCGACCGCATCCGCTTCCTCGACCTGGGCGCCGCGGGCGAAGGCGCTGTCGCCCAGTACTCCTTCGTCGACTTCGTCCGCACCGCGCCGATGGCACTGCTCGCCGCCATCTACGCGCTCGTCGTGGTCCTCGTCGCACGCTGGCGCGGTTTCCGGGCCCTCCTCGGCCTGGCCGGCGCGTACGTCGTGATCGCCCAGTTCATCATTCCCGGGCTGATCGAGGGCAAACCGCCGCTGCTCCTGGGACTCGTCGGATCGACGGTGATCATGGTGGGGGTGCTGTATTTCGCCCACGGTTTCTCGGCGAGGACGTCGACCGCCCTGCTGGGGACGATCTTCGGCCTGATCACGACAGCACTCATCGCCGCGTGGGCGACAGGCTCCGCCCATCTCACCGGACTGAACGACGAGCTGGACTACTCGCTGTCGTACGCCTCCGGGTCGATCTCGCTGTCAGGGATCCTCTTGTGCGGGCTGATCATCTCCGGGCTCGGCGTACTCAACGACGTGACCATCACCCAATCGTCCGCGGTGTGGGAGATGCACGAGCTCGCGCCCGGTTCGAGTGCGAAGCGGCTGTTCGCCGGCGCCATGCGGGTCGGACGGGACCACATCGCCTCCACGGTGTACACGATCGTGTTCGCATACGCCGGGGCGGCGCTCCCGCTCATCATCCTGCTGTCCCTGCAGGATCGCCCGTTGGTCGAGACGATCACCAGCGGCGAACTGGCGGTGGAGATCGTGCGCACCCTCGTCGGCTCGATCGGCCTCGTCCTCGCCATCCCGGTCACCACCGCGATCGCCGTACTCGTCGTGAAGGCGGTCGGCACGAAGGGCGAAGGAGCCCCAGCGGAGAGCCAGGAGCCCGTCGACGTGACCGACGAGCCCACGGGTTCCCGTGCTCTCGCGTCGGAGGACTTCCCGGTGGCGGATGTTCCGATCACGAGGCGGGAACTGCGCCGGGAACAGGCATCCGATCGCACGTCATGGGGTCCAGCGGGCTGGGATGACGAAGACAACTGAGTCCGGAGCCGGCTCACCGGGAGGCGGGCACCGGGCGGATGTTGTGGTTCTGGTTGAAGAGGTTGTCTGGGTCGTACCTGTGTTTGATCGCTGACAGGCGCTCGAGCACCTGCGGCGGATAGATCAGCCCAGTGGCCTCCCCGGCTGCGGCATTCGAGAAGCCACCGTACGAACCCTGCAGGTGGGGAGCGAGCCTGCCCCACTCGTCGTGCACGCGCTGCTGGGCTGCGGCCGGAGCGTCGGCAGGCAGGAACGCCGCTGAGATGACGAGCGCCTCGCTGTCCCGCCAGGGGAAGGATGTCGCATCCTCCTGGACCCGGTTGAACGCCCCCGAGAGACTGCGGATCATGAGAACGGAACCCTCGAGCCGCCCGTAAAACCCCGTCAGCCCGGCGATGAGCTCATCGTCGAGTTCGCGCGCGAAGGCATTGTGGATCAGGATGGTCATCCCCTCGGGCGGATGAGCCTCCTCGAGGACGTCCGCATACCGCTTCGGCTGGATATCGGCTGAGATCAGCCCCGGCAGTGCGAGGAGCGGACCGATCGCGGCGCTTGCTCCCGCCTCGTCGTCGCCGGCGAAGCACACGAACAGCTGGATGCCACCCGGCATGCCCGGGAAGTCCGGCATCGAGGCGAAGGTGATGTTGAGTTCCTCGGGGGCGTCGCGCATCACGCTGCGCCATCCGGAGAGCACGGTGTCGAGGTGGTCAGGGCGGTACCGGATGACTCCCGCGTAGACGCCGGTGAGTCGATGCGCCCGGAAGACGAAGCTCGTCGCGATCCCGAAGTTGCCGCCGCCGCCACGGAGAGCCCAGAAGAGATCTGGATGCTCGTCGGCGCTTGCCGTGACGATGGCACCGTCTGCGGTCACGACGGTGGCCTCGACGAGGTTGTCGACGGTCAGTCCGTGGGAGCGCACCATCCAGCCGATCCCGCCGCCGAGGGTCAGCCCGCCGACGCCCACGCTGACCGTGTCGCCTGACGTGAGCGCCAGTCCCAGGTCGCCGAGGGTGGTCGCGACGGTACCCCAGAGCGCGCCGGACCCGATCCGGACCAGCCCTGCGGCCTCGTCGAGAAGCTCGATCTCGTCAAGGCCGCGCAGATCGACGACGAGCCCGCCGGTGTTCGTGCTGAACCCGCTGCCGCTGTGGCCACCTGACCGCACCGAGAGGACGAGCCCGTGCGCGCGGGCGAACCTGATGGCGGCAGAGACGTCCGAAGCGTCGGAGGGCCGCACGACGACGGCCGGCTCGCCGACACCGCTGTAGACGGTACGTGCGTCGTCGTAGCCGTCGTCTCCTGGGAGGAGAACTGTGCCGGTCAGCGCGTCAGAAAGGTCGCCGAGCGCCCGCCGGTCGAGAAGATGTGAGGATGTCACGATCACTCCGAAATATCTCGTGTGTCCGCGACAGTCTTCTCCTGACGTCAAGGAGGGTCAAGACCCCCTGCGCAGGTCAGGCGCCGCTCGGCGAGACCTTCGCGTCCTGGATCGGGAAGACGACCTTCTGGATGATGATGATCGCCGATGCCGCAACGGGGATGGCGACAAGTGCGCCGAGGATTCCACCGATCGCCCCACCGGCGACCGCGGCGATGACCACGATCGCGCCCGGAACGGCCACCGCGCGGCTCATGATGCGTGGGCTCAGCACGTATGCCTCGATCTGCATGTAGATCAGGTAGTAGATGCCGGCGAACAGTGCCGTCGTGGGGGAGACGAAGAGGCAGATCAAGGTGTTGATGATCGAGGCGGTGAGTGTTCCGACCAGCGGGACGAGCGATCCGAGGAACGCGATCATCGCGAGGAGGAACGGCAGCGGAGCCCCGATGATCGACAGGAAGATGAGGCTGAGGATGCCGTTGCACAGGGCGAGGCTGAGCTGACCGACGACGTAGCGGCCGACGGCGCTCGTGATCTCCTCGGTGATCTTCGCGAAGCCGACGCGGCGGTAGGCCGGAACGAACCGGAAGGCCACGCCCTTCATGGAACGGAGGGAGGCGAGGAAGTACAGGGTGAGGATGAGGACGATCGTGGCACCGGTCACACCGCTTGCGACTCCCGCTCCGACTGCGGCGAGCCCGCCGCCGATCGCGACGAGGTTCTTCGGGTCGCTGATGAAGTCGATGGCGCCGGTCAGGGCATCCGCAATGCTCAGCGATCCGCCGAACGCGCTCTCCAGTTGCTTGATGAAGTCGCTGGTCTGGACCTCCTTCTGCAGGCGCGGGAAGTCCTCGACGAGGTTCGCGGCCTGCTCGACGAGGACGGGGATGACGGCGAAGAGCAACCCGGCGAACGTCCCGAGGACGGCAATGACGACGAGCAGGATCGCGAGACCGCGCGGGATGCGCTTCTCCAGCCAGGTGACGAGGGGATCGAGTCCCAGCGACAGGAAGATGGCGAGGCCGATGTAGACGAGCACGGTGCTGAGCTGCCCCAGGATGCCTGCGATCAGCAGCGCGGTGAGAACACCGAGGCCCCCGACGAGCCCGATGCGGTACGCGGCGATGCTGAAACCCGCAGCACCGGCGCCGCGCTGCAGCGCGAAGTCCGGCTTCAGGTCGGCCTGGTCGACGTCGGCCGTGATGTTCTTGTTCTTCTTACGCATGGTCCCCACACCTCGTTCGAGCCCGGCGGCGGCCGATGTCCTCGACTCCATCGTGCCGCACTGAGCGGATGCCGCCGGTCGGCTCGCCGAATGCCACAAGGGGTGGCTACACTTCTTTCGTCATTCGGCGGAGGGCCGGTCAGACCTCCTGCATATTCCGGTCAGACCTCCTGCATATTGCGGAGCATCCGGATGGCCGTGAGGTCGCCGCCATGGTGCCGAGTGGGGTCCCGGCTGCCATCCGGCTCGAAGCCGTTGCGACGGTAGAACGCCTGCGCCCGCGGGTTCCGCTCTGCCACCCATAGTTGTGCCGACTCATCCGGGGCGAGGACGGCATCGAGGAGCTGCTGGCCGATGCCGCTGCCGTGATGGGCGCGGAGAACGTAGAGCATCCGCACTTCGAGCTCCTCCGCCGGAGCGTGGCCTGGATGCTCGCGAGCAACGTACGGGCCGACCAGCGCGAAGCCGATGATCTCGTCGTCGACCTCTGCGACCACGAGACGTCTTCCGTCATCCTCGCGGCGCAGCATCCGCTCCCACATGCCGATCCGGCGGGCCTCGGTGGAGTGCTCCCAGAACTCCGGATCGACCAGTGAATCGTAGGTTTCGACCCAGCATTGCTGGTGGATACGGCCGATATCGGCGGCATCCTCGAGGGTCGGATTGCGCAGAACGACGGTCATGGAGGACGACCGTACCCGCTTGCGACGGCGGCGACCACCCAAACTGGGAGTGTCCTCTCAGGTGGCTTCGGCTATCCTCAGAGGTACCCGAAATCGGGCGAGGGCTATTATGTTCCCGTCCACCACTGAACATCAGCGTCAGCCTGACCGCGACACGCGCCGTGAAAAACGGTCGTGCCGGGGCCTGAATTCTGGCGCGCGGAGAATTTTTGTGATGATTGACGAGACCAGCCGAGAGCCCGAACGGGCGGCAAGCGACTCCGCAATCGACCCCGATTCGGCCCTCCCCACCCGCAGGAGCCTGCGGGAAGCAGCCGCACGATCATCGGCGCCTGTCCCCGGCTCCTCAAGCACTGCCGACGCGTCCAGCACTGTTGATGCGTCCAGCACTGTTGATGCGTCGGCGGTGACGGTCGCCGCGCCGGTTACTGTCGCACCAGCGGTGGCTGCAGCCGTGCCCGTCGCCCCCACTTCCTCCCCATCGACCGCGACTGTGCCCGTCGCAGCCCGTGTAGCCGGCTCGCAGCCGAAGGCATCCGCCCGCCCTGTGGCGAAGCCGTCGCGGTGGAAGTCGATCCGTTCCCTCCTGATCGTGGCCGTCGCCGTCCCCGGTATCTTCGGCACGGTCGCCCTGCCTGCCTACGCGTTCACCTCCGAGGAGAGCACGGTTCTCGCGCAGACCCATGACACCGGGGCCCAGTCGCTCACGGTCCCCGACTGGACCAGGCCGGAGCTCGCCCGGGACTCCTACTCGGCGACGTCGGCCGAGGAACTGCAGGCCGCGAAGGCGGCAAAGGCCGCAGCAGAGGCTGCCAAGCTCGCCGCGAGCCGGTCAAGCCAGTCGAACGGGTACGGCGACCACGTCTACAACGCCAACGACCCCGAACTGACCGCCTTCCTCGCCGGAAAGAGCGACACCTGGATCCGTCCGGTCGCCGCAGGGATTTCCTCCCCGTACGGTCCTCGAGGTCTCGTCTGCAACGGGGCCGGGTGCTCGAACTCATTCCACGACGGGGTCGACTTCGGCGCCAGCTGCGGAACGCCGATCAAAGCTGTCTCCGCCGGACGGGTCACCTTCACCGGTTCTGCCGGAGCGTACGGACAGCGCGTCATCGTCGATCACGGTGGTGGAATCGAGTCGATCTACGGGCACGTCCAGACCGGCTCCTTCACAGTGTCCGTCGGGCAGCTGATCGAAGCAGGCACCGTCGTCGCCGGCATCGGTGCGACCGGAGTGGTGAGCGGATGCCACCTCGACCTCAAGATCCGCATCGCCGGGAACTTCACGAACCCCGTGCCGTACATGGCATCCAGGGGCGTCACGCTCTAGCCTCCCGCACGACCACGTACCCCGCCTTGAGGCGTCACATGTTCGGGGGACTGTCCCCGTGAGGGTTGCTCACCCTATCGTTGGCTCCACTCTCCCGCTGGTGGTCCCGTCGCCGGCGGCGCGACGTGGCATGGCCACAGGAATGGTGGGACGTGCGCTGGCGTGTGAAAGACAAAGAGATCCTGCTCACCCTGCAGGGCGGGCTCGGCAATCAATTGTTCGAGTGGGCCTTCACCCGTGCGCTCGAGGACTCCGGACGGACCGTTCTGATCGACAGCGTGCGCTGCCGGGGTGATCGTCCCCTCGTGATCGCGCCGCTGATCAGGTCCGACCAGCGGTTCTCCCGGTTCTCCGGGCTCATTCTCGCGTTCGCACAGAAACGGGGGTGGATCAATGACGGGTCAGGCCTCCGCCTGGTCAAACAGAAGAAGTCGGGGCACGACCGCTCCGTGCTCGAACGGCTCGGCGGCCGCTCGTACCTGATGGGTTACTTCCAGTCGCCCCACTACTTCACCGCGTCGGCCGATGGCGTGCGCGAGGCCGTCAGCGGCCTGCTCGACTCCATGCTGACCCCCTCCGGGCGGCGTCTTGCCCTGGAGCTCTCCAGCGACCCCCACAGCGTTGCCGTCCACGTTCGCCGCGGCGACTACCTGGCCGTGCCGCACAACACCGCCAGGCACGGCGTCCTCGGCAGGGACTACTACGATCGCGCCCTTGCCCACCTCGACGCTCTCGGGCATCGAAACCGGGTGTGGTTCGGCGACGACCCTGAGTGGATGACGGCGAACCTCGTGCGGGAGGGTGACCGTGTCTGCCCGACGGATGCCACGCTGCAGGACGGAGGGGAGATCGCGTTGATGTCGGCGTGCTCATCCAAAGTCATCGCCAACAGCACCTTCAGCTGGTGGGCCGGCTGGCTCGGGCCGCCAGCGACGGCCGAGAATCCGGTGATCGCGCCGGCCGTCTGGTTCGCCGATGAACACAGCGATGCCACCGAGCTCGTCCCCCCCGAATGGCTCAGGTTCTAGTTGAGAGTCCCGGTCGGCGTGTCGAACTTTGTTGCATCCGTGAACTTTTCTCATTAAAGTGCAGGTTGACCGGGCAATCCGTTCGCACACTCCGCTATCAAACGACGAAAAATCCCCGTTTCACACAGGTAATTGCCAGCTAATGCCAGTTACGTTAGCTCGGTCTTTGCCCCCCACTATGGGGGACAAACCCAAGGGCCCTTTCGGCTCATCCCGACGAATAGGCATACATAACTCGTGCGAAAAAAGATACTCACATCGACCATGGTCGCCGCGGCTCTGACCGCCGGCTTCCTCATCCCCAACGCAACATCCGCCGCCCCGGCCACCGCCGCAGTGGCATCCACCGAGACAGTCGTCTCGTTCAGCAGCACCGGCTGGAACTACTACCGCGGTACTGCTGCCCCCACCTCGACCTGGAAGACGAAGGCCGCCTCCTGGGCGACGGGCAAGGCCCCCTTCGGTTTCGGTCTCAACACCGGCACCCTCGGAACGACGCTCCCGAACAGCTTCACGAAGAAGCCGCTGGCGTCGTATTTCCAGAAGTCGTTCTCGCTTGATGCTGTTCCTGCCAAGGGCATCACCCTCACCACGTGGGCCGATGACGGCGTCATCGTCTACGTCAACGGCACCGAAGCGGTTCGCAAGAACCTCAAGGCCGGCGAGGTCAAGGACACCAGCTACGCGACCGCAGCCCCGCAGACCGCGAAGGCGAAGGCCAGCAAGATCACGGTGACCGTTCCGGCATCCGCGCTCAAGACGGGCGCGAACCTGATCTCGGCACAGGTCCAGTCCAACTGGCGCGCCACCCATAACATCAGCTTCGACGCCCAGGTCACCCTGGAGAAGTCTGCAGCGGTGACCCCGCCGACGACGCCGGCCAAGCCGCCGGTCACTCCTCCGACCACCGCGCCGACCACCCCTCCGAAGCCGACCACCCCGGTCGCTCCGACGCCTCCCACCACCCCGACGGCGCCTGACACCGGCGCCGGCGCTGCGTGGGGCACCCCGGCCTGGCAGGACAACTTCACCTACAAGAACGCGTCTGGCCAGCCGGCCATCGACCCGTCCAAGTGGAACGTCCGTGACCGCAGCAACCTCGGCCTCCTCGCAGACGTCGCTGTTCCGACCAAGGACCAGGTGACCGTCGACAACAACGGCATCGCCCACCTCAAGGCTGACTGGCTCGACACCCCGATCCAGCGCCCGGCAGGCGCAGCAGGTGCCCCGGTGCTCACGCACAAGACGGGCTACATCGACCAGCGTGTGCTGAAGAGCGGCGACATGTCGTACGCCCAGCAGTACGGCCGCTGGGAGATCCGCGCCAAGACGCCGACCGGCCCGAAGACCTACGGCTCGCTCGCTGCCTTCTGGTTGCGCAACTCCAACTCCGGCGAGATCGACATCATGGAGGCCTGGGGCTACAACGAGAAGGCTGCCCCCGGCGGCCAGAAGATCGACACCGCGACCACCACCATCCACAGCAAGACCATGGGTGGCGGAGAGAAGTTCTTCTGGACTCACTCGCAGCAGGGCGCGACCTCCAAGCCGTGGGATGGTTTCCACACCTACGCGTTCGAGCTGACCCCGACCTACGCGGCGATGTACGTCGATGACGTGAAGATCGCTACGGCAACGCCGAAGACGCACCCGATGCTCTGGAACAAGGAGTACTTCGGCTCGCCGCTGCACGTGCGCCTCAACCTGCACGTCGGCCCTTCGGCTGAGTACTGGGGTCTCCCCGACCCGAAGAACAAGAGCTGGACGCAGCCGCTGGACTACCAGGTCGACTACGTCAAGATCTGGAAGTACCAGGGCTAATCAGCCCTGACCAGGCTTCGGCCTGATCATCACAGCGAAGGGCCCCGGCATCCGTGTCGGGGCCCTTCGTCGTTCCCGCGTCACTGCCCGTGAGCGGATGCCGGCGGTCTCCACGGTGTTGGCGGTGGCGGTGCACCGTCCTGTCGCCTAGCGTTGAGGCGAGCGGCAGATGCGGCGGACGGGAGCGACATGACCACGAATCGCTTCTTCTCTGCCCTGATGCGTGCAGCATCCGCCCTTCTGCTCGCCGTTGCGCTCGGGGTGAGCGGTCCGCTGGCGGCAGGGGCCGTGCCGGTGTCGCCGGTCGCGTCGGGTGAGACCACGGTCCGCACAGCGACCCCCACTATTCTCGGCACCCTGCGGATACCGCGCTTCGGGGCGGAGTTCGCCGTGCAGATCGGCGAGGGAATCGGGGAGCGGGACGTCCTCAACCACATGGTCGGTCACTTTCCCCGCAGCGCTGCTGCAGGCGGCCTCGGCAACTTCGCGCTGGCCGGGCACCGGGTCACCTATGGCAAGCCGCTCTACAACATCCACACTCTCGTCATCGGCGACCCGATCTATGTGGACACCGCCGAGGGGCGATTCGAGTACCGTTTCCGCTCGTCGGAGTACGTCGACCCGTCTGCCATCGAGGTCACCTATCCGGTGCCGCACCAGAGCGGCTCAGCGGTACGCGATCGCATCATCACCTTCGTGGCCTGCAGCCCCATGGGGTCGACCGCTGAACGGGTGATCGCCTACGGCGTCTTCGAATCGTTCACACCGGCCGGCTGACCGGCCGGCTGACCGGGCCGGCCGCCCCTTGTCGATTGGCGACACCTTCGCGCACGTGACCCGCCGCTCCGCCTAACATGGTGCTCACCCTCGCCGATAGTTGGGAAAGATCCAAGACGAGGAGTCCTTTACGCATGAGTGATCCAAACACCGCACTCCTGCCGCGCACAGGAAGTGCAATCACCGACGGACCCTGGAAGTTGGAAGAAATGGGCGCGAACGAACTCTCAGCGCTGATCTGGCGTGAACGAGAACTCCTTGAACTTGTCGTTTACAAGCTCGAGGTCGAGCAGCTCCTGCTGACGACGGGCAAGACCAAGTGGCTCCACATCGCCACCGGTGAGATCGAACACGTCGTCGGAAGCCTTCGCGATGTCGGCCTGGCTCGAAGCGTCGAGGTCGCCGCTGTCGCCAGGGAATGGGACGCGAGCGAGGATGCCACGCTGCGCCGCCTCATCGATCACGCCCCGCCCGGGCCCTGGGCTGAAATCTTCGACAGCCACCTCGGCGCGCTGACCCAGCTCACCGGTGAGATCGCCGTGCTCAGGGACACAAATGAGCGTATGCTCAGGGCCGCTGCCAGGTCGACGCAGGAGACACTCGCGCAGGCATCAGCCGACGCCGGCGTCTATAACGCCGCAGGCTCCGCCGGCGGACCGAGCTCTTCTGCCCGCATCTTCGACAAGGACCTGTGACCGACGGATGAGCACCTTCAGCGGGCTGAACACCGCTTACACCGGCCTTCTCGCGGCGCGGCAGGGCCTCGACGTCGTCGGCCAGAACGTGGCCAATGCGAACACGGTCGGCTACACCAGGCAGCGTGTCACGACGAGTGCCATCGGGGCGCTCGGCCAGGTGGGCCCGCTCGCCTCGACGCAGCAGGTCGGGGGAGGCGTCACCGTCGATTCGATTGCGCGCCTCGGAAATGTCTACCTCGACGCCCGCGTCCGCTCCTCGGCGGGTATCGCCGGGTTCTCTGCCGTCAGGGCCAACGTCATGGGCGGCATCGAGGACTCCCTGCGCGAGCCGGGAAAGAACGGGCTCTCAGCGCAGCTGCAGACCTTCTGGGCGTCCTGGCAGGGCCTGTCGAACAGTGCAGGCGTCCCAGCGGCCGCCGGCATCGTGCTCGAGCAGGCCGGTGTCCTCGTCTCCCAGATCGCCAGGGGCTACGACGAGATGGACGCACAGTGGTCCCAGTTGCGCGGCGAACTCGGCGGAATGGCCGACGAGCTCAACTCAGCGGCGACACAGGTCGCGAATCTCAACGTCACCATCCGGTCGGCCCTCGCGACCGGCGGTTCAGTCAACGAGCTCCTCGACCAGCGCAACTCGCTTGCGACGACGATCTCCGCCCTCACCGGCGCGACCGTCGCCGAACGTCCTGACGGCACCATCGATGTCCTGATCGCCGGCAACGCCATCGTCTCCGGTGACACGGTCAGGCCGGTGACCATGACCGGGGCGTTCCGCATGGGCGGTGCTGCAGATGCGCCGGTGCGCCTGGAATGGGCGCATCGTCCTGGCAGCGCGGTCGCGTTGACCGGCGGCGAGATCGCTGGCGCCGTGTCGATGCTCGCCCCTGCCGATGCCCTGAGAACGGGCGGCTCCCTCGCCGAGTCGGCCGAGGCGTACAACGATCTCGCAACGGCGATCGCCAGCCAGGTCAACGCCGTCCACCGCACCGGCGTCACGACATCAGGTGAGACCGGACTCGACTTCTTCACGGTCAGCGGGACCGGACCTGCGGCCCGCGGGCTGTCCGTCGTGCCGACGGAGGTCGGCGACATCGCCGCAGGCGCACCAGGGGCTGGAGGACTCGACGGCTCCATTGCCGACGCGATCTCGCAGATCGGAACATCCGCCACGTCCCCTGACCGGATCTGGGCCGGCTTCGTCACCCGCACCGGCGTCGAGGCACGGACGGAACTGCAGCAGGCAGCGCTCGCGGAACTGGCGGCGGCGTCGGCATCCGGTGCGCAAATGGCCAGTGCGTCGGTCGACCTGGACGAAGAGAACGTCAGCCTGGTCATGTACCAGTCCGCTTACCAGGGAGCAGCTCGCGTGATGACCGCGGTCGACGAGATGCTGGACACACTGATCAACCGCACCGGAATCGTAGGGAGGTAGTCCGTGATCCAGCGAGTGACCAACCAGACGATGATGCGATCGGCGCTGCACAACCTGCAGTCGAACATGAGCCAGATGGCGAAGCTGCAGGAGCAGGCGTCCAGCCAGAAGCTCATCGGCCGTCCTTCGGACGACCCGACCGCGACAGCGACAGCGCTGTCGCTCAGGGCGGAGCTTCAGGCGTCCGAGCAGTACGGACGCAACATCAGCGACGGCAACGCCTGGCTGCTCACCGTCGATTCGGCCCTGTCAAACGTGTCGGTGCTAATGAACAAGATCCGGGACCTCACGGTGAAGGGCGCGAACGACGGTGCGCTCTCGCCGACCGCGAAGGAAGCCATCGCTGTGGAACTCGAGAGCCTGCAGTCCGAGCTGCTGGCCGAGGCCAACACCGAGTATCTCGGGCGCTCGGTCTTCGCAGGCAACTCGGATACGGGCGAAGCCTTCACCGCCGGATTCACATTCACCGGTGCACCCGGGTCCACGGTCCAACGGCGCATCGGCGCCGACACCACCGTCCGCGTCGACGCGGACGGTGCAGCGGTCTTCGGTGAAGGTGCTGACTCGGTCTTCGCCCTGGTCGGGACCATCGTCAGCGACCTGCGCAGCGGCACCAACATCGGTGTCCACCTCAATTCGATCGACGCGCACAAGGACGCCATCCTCGGGCAGCACGCCACCGTCGGAGCCCGCCACGCAGAGATCCTGCGGGCCAAGGAGGTCAACGTGGAAAAGTCCGTGTCGCTCGAGGCGCAACGATCCGAGGTGGAGGACGTCGACCTGGCCAAGGTCATCCTCGATCTCCAGGTGCAGCAGGTGTCGTACCAGACCGCCCTCGCTGTCACCGCGAGGGTCCTCCAGCCCACCCTGATGGATTTCCTGCGATGAGCGCCGCCCTCAGCTTCCTCGTCTCACCTCCCGGACTCGAACCGCTCGTGGAGTTCTCCCTCGTGGAGACGAATGGCGCCCCCGGCCTGTACACGCTCACCGCGAACGCTGAGCACGGCCCGCGCCTGTTCGTGCTCGACGCAGGCATCCACCTGCCCGGGTACCAGCCGACGATCACGGACGAGCAATGCTCGTTGCTCGGGCTCGAGGGCGCGGGTGACGCATCCGTTCTCGTGGTCGTGAACCCGGGCAGCGATGGGCCGACGACGGTCAACCTGATGGCGCCCATCGTTGTGAACCTCACGACGGGCGGATGCGCCCAGCTGATCCTCGAGGGTCAGGACTGGCCGATGAGGGCCGAACTGGCGACAGCGGCGCGGTAGCGTCGCCCGCTCATCCCTCCGGGGTCGACGGCGGGTAGCCGAGCAGGGCCTTGATGCGATCCTCGGCCGCAGCGTCGGCCTCGGCGGCGGAACGATTCGCCTCGGTGACGGCCTGAACGATCTCATCGCGCTGGATTCTCACGCCGGAGGGCGCGTCGATTCCGATTCGGATGCTGTCACCACGCGCCTCGAGGAATGTCACGACGATGTCGTCGCCGATCAGGATCCGCTCGCCTGGTTTGCGTGTGAGAACTAGCACTCGCTCAACCTATCCCACGCTGCCCGGGTCGACCGAGCCGGGGCTGGCGCCGATCCGTCGACCCACCCGATCGGCAGGTTGAGCTCTGCGACAGTGTCCGGAGTGGACGTGCTTGCGCTGCCTTCGACGGCGATCGCATCGACAGCCACGAACGCGTCGATCGCGTTGACCCAGCGCGCCGTGTCGTCCGGCTTCCGGCCCGCGTCCACCGCGGCCCAGACCTGGTCGGGCGAGATCCCGCGTACGACGTCCTCCCAGCCCGGCTCGACGGTCGCGCCGCGATCGAGGCAGAAGGCCACGAACACAGGGCGACCGTTCTGGACCCCGATCGCCCGCGCGCGGACGGCACTGCGGCGGTCGTCGACCCTGGTCGTGTCGTCCTCGCTGGCTGACCCGGCCACCGCGACGTCCGCAGCGCCGGCGGCCAGCGCCATGGAACGCACCACGGCGAGGGCGTCGGTTGCGGCGCCGATCACGAGAACGAGGTCGCCGGGGGAGCCGAGCGGAGCCGGAGAGTACGGGCTGCGCCTCAGGCGGCGAGGCAGGACGGGCACATCGGGTGCCAGGTTGGCGGCAAGGTCGTCGAGCACCCTGGCGAAGGTGTCCGACCCCGTGCCTGCGTGGGTATCGGTGTGCAGCGCGCGCTCCTCCCCGTCGACCGAGTCGAGCAACGCGGCGATGGCCGGGAGCACGACGGGTGTCGGCGGGACCGGCGTCCGACCGGGCTCAGGACGCCTGAATCGATTCGGCATTTCCGATCACCCCCACGGTCTCGATCTCGACGTTCGCTGCGCCCGCTTCCTGGTACGACAACACTGGGATGCCGTTGGGCTGGCTGGAGACGAGACGGCGGATGGCGGGGCGCAGGGCAGGAGCACAGACGAGCACGGCGGAGTGGCCGCTCTCCTCGGCACGCGCGATGCTCGCCCGGAGCGAGGCGAAGAGCGACTCGATCCGGGTCTGGTCGAGCAGGATCTGCGTACCGAACTCGGACGGACGCATGGCCTCGAGCATGGACTGCTCGAGAGTGGGGTCGATCATGATCACCCGGAGCACGCGGCCGTCGAGGTACTGGCTGGTGAGTGCAGGACCGAGCGACGCCCTTGCGGCTTCGATGAGTCCTTCGGCATCGGTCGACACCTTGGCGCGCAGCGACAGCGCCTCGAAGATCCGGGGCAGGTCGTTGATCGGTATCTGCTCGACCAGGAGACCCTGCAGGATGCGCTGGACCTCGGCGAGGCTCAGCGGCGACGGAGTGAGCTCGTCGACCGCCGACGGGTTCACCTGCCTGACCCCGTCGGTGAGGAGACGCACATCCTCCCTGCTGAGCAGTCGTGCGGCGTTGCCGGTGATGATCGACGACAGGTGTGTGACGACCACCGAGACCCGGTCGATCACCGTCGCCCCCGTCATCTCGGCGCTGTGACGCATCTCCTGCGGGACCCACTTGCCCGCGAGACCGAAGACCGGCTCGACCGTAGCCTGCCCTGGCAGGTTGTCGAGGGCATCCCCCAGGGCGAGAACCTTGCCGGCCGGTGCGAGCCCCCGACCCGCTTCGACGCCGGCGATGCGGATGACGTAGGTCGACGCAGGAAGGTCGACGCTGTCCCTCGTCCGGACCGGGGGGACGACGACGCCAAGGTCCATCGCAATGGTCCGGCGGAGGGCCCTCACCCGGGCGAGCAAATCGTCGGACGATCCTGACACCATGCTGACGAGGTCCGGGGAGAGCAGGATCTCGAGGGCGTGCACGCGCATCCGCTCCATCAGCTGCTCGGTCGACTCCGAGCTCGGCGCGTTGTCCTCAGCCTCAGCCTCGTCGGCCAAGGCCCTCTTCGCCGCCTCGGATGCCTTCATTCGCTGGGCCGCGAACAGGAGGAGCAGGCCGACGCCGAGAAACGGGAGGATCGGCATCCCGGGAATCAGCGCCATGGCGATCGCCGCCCCTCCGGCGATCATCAGCGCATTCCGAGACTGGGACAGCTGTGCGGATGCCGTCGATCCCATGTCTGATTCGGCGTTCGAGCGGGTCACGATCATGCCGGTCGACACCGCCATGAGCAGCGCGGGGATCTGCGTGACCAGGCCGTCGCCGATGGTGAGGAGCGTGTAGGTGCTGACCGCCTCCCCGATCTCCATGCCGTTCTGGAGCATCCCGATGGCAATGCCACCGACGATGTTGATGATGATGATGATGATCCCGGCGATCGCGTCGCCCTTGACGAACTTGGACGCGCCGTCCATGGCGCCGTAGAAGTCCGCTTCCGCCGACACCTCCGCGCGCCGTTCCCTGGCCTGCACGTCGGTGATGAGCCCGGCGTTGAGGTCGGCATCGATCGCCATCTGCTTGCCGGGCATCGCGTCGAGCGTGAAGCGGGCGCCGACCTCTGCGACGCGTTCAGCGCCCTTGGTGACGACGACGAACTGGATCACGACGAGGATGAGGAACACGACCGCCCCGATCACGATCGAACCGCCGACGGCCACGTGGCCGAAAGCCTCGATGACCTGGCCTGCGTATCCGTCACCGAGGACGAGCCTTGTGGATGCCACGTTCAGGCCGAGGCGGAACAGCGTCGCCACGAGGAGAAGCGACGGGAACACCGAAAAGTCCAGTGGCTTCCTCACGAACATCGTCGTGAGCAGGATCACGAGCGCGAACAGGATGTTCACGATGATGAGCACGTCGAGCAGGCCGGCGGGGACCGGGACGATGAGCAGCAGCAGGATGCCGACGACCCCGAGGGGCACGGCGATTTTGGACAGGTTACCGTTCACGTGAAGCGCCTCCTGGACTGGGTACTGGTGTCGTCATCGTGTGCATGCCCCTCGCTGCGCCGCGACGACGCAGAGCCATCACGAACATGAGCACGCGCGCGACAGCGGTGTAGAGCTCGACAGGGATCTCATGGCCGAGGTCGCAGGCCGCATGGATCGCCCGGGTGAGGGGGATGTCGCGCACCATGGGCACATCCCTGGTCTCGGCCTCGAGGCGGATGCGGGCGGCCAGGGTGCCTGAGCCCTTCGCGACCACTCGGGGGGCGGACTTCCCCGGCTCGTAGGAGAGAGCGACGGCGACGTGCGTCGGATTGACGAGGACCACGTCAGCGTCGGCGACCGCTGCGATCATCCGGTTGCGGCTCATGGCGAGTTGCCGCGAGCGGCGCTGCGATTTGATCAGCGGGTCGCCCTCCGAGCTCTTGTTCTCGTCCCGGACTTCCTTCTTGGTCATCCGGGTCTTCTTCTGGTTGCGGCGCAGAACGACGAAGACGTCGGCCGCTGCCAGCACGAGGCCGGCCAGGACCGCTGACTGCAGGAGCGATCCCGTGCCCGCAGCCGCGGCCTCGAGAACCGAGGACACCGAGAGCCCGCCCGCCCCCATCAGCAGCGGCATCAGGCCCTGGATCACGACGTACAGGACGAGGCCGACCACGATCGTCTTCAGCAGCGCCTTCGCGCCCTGCCAGATCGCCTGCGTCCCGAAGACCCGTGTCATCCCAGTGACGAGGTTGAACTGCTCGTACTTGCCCGACGGCTTCTTCAGGTGCACGCCCTGGACGACGGACCCGAGCAGGACGACGGCACCGACGACGGCGAGGATCGGACCGAGGCTGGAGGTGAGCGACGACAGCCCGAGACCGAGCACGCCGAGCGCCTCCTCCGGATTCGGGTCAGAGGCGATCGCTCCGATCTGGAACAGTTGCAGTGTTCCGGCGTCTGCCACGAGCGAGATGGTCGCCGGCATCATCAGGGCAGCAGCCCCGATGCCGAGCCAGGCGGTCAGGTCCTGCGATTTGGAGAGCTGCCCCTTCGAACGGACCTCCTTCATCCGCTTATCCGTTGCCTGTTCCGTGCGTTCAGCTGAGTCGGCCATCAGCGCACCACCTCCATCAGGTCGAGCGCGTCCCCGGTCAGTGAGGCGACGACCTGGGGGAGCGCGACGAACGTCACGGTTACCAGGGTGAGCGTCAGGAAGATCTTCAGCGGGAAGCCGAGGGCGAAGGCGTTCAGTGCGGGGGCGACACGGGTGAGGAGGCCGAGGCCGGCGTCCGCCAAAAACAGCACGACGATCAGAGGGCCCGCGATCTGCACGGAGGCCAGGAACATCTGCGTGGTGCCGACCGTCATCGCCTCAGCCGGAGCCGAGAAGTCGATCGCACCGCCGAGCGGGAGGGCGCTGAAGGTGCGGACGAGTCCACCGATGATCAGCTGATACCCGCCAGACGCGAACAACAGAGCGAGCGCGCTCATGTGGAAGAGCCGGGAGAACTGTGCGCCGTTGATCATCGACTGCGGATCGAATCCCTGGGCCATCTGGAATCCGCCGAACATGTCGATGAGGTTGCCCGCTGACTGTACTGCCGCGAAGACCAGCATCACGAGAAAGCCGAGAATGGCGCCGATGAGGATCTCGGCAACCAGAGCTCCGAGAAACGCGGCGGTCTCGAGGGACTCGTGGCCCGGGCCGATGCGGGGGGAGACGGCAAAGGCGAGGGCGACGCCGAGCATCCCCTTGATCCGAACCGGGATGGCGCCGTAGGAGAACGGAGGAGCGATCACGAGGAAGGCCACCATCCGCACGCTGGCGAGCATCACTGCTTCGATCCAGGCGAAGTCGAGGGAGAGCGACATCTCATCCGCCGTTCAGGAGCGACGGGATCATCTCGAACATCCGGTGGGTGAATGAGACGATCTCGGAGATCATCCAGTGCCCGGCGATCAGCAGGGCGATGGCCACGGCGATCGCCTTGGGAACGAAGGAGAGCGTGACCTCCTGGATCTGGGTGATCGACTGCACGAGCGAGATCGCGAATCCGACAACGAGCGCGGTCACCAGCACGGGTGCTGACAGCTTTGCCGCGATGATGAGCCCCTGCATGGCGATGTCGAGGACGGCGTTCGAGTCCATCAGCTACCCCCGTAGCTGGCGATCAGCGAGGTGATGATCAGCCCCCAGCCGTCGACGAGGACGAAGAGCAGGATTTTGAACGGCAGCGAGATCATCACCGGCGGCAGCATCATCATGCCCATCGACATGAGCGCGGCCGCGACGACGAGGTCGATGACGAGGAACGGGACGAAGATGACGAAACCGATGATGAACGCGGCGCGCAGTTCGGAGATCATGAACGCGGGGATGAGGGTCAGCAGCGGAACGGCGTCTGGGGACTCCGGGTTCGGCTGGTCAGCCGCCCGGGTCATCAGGGCGAGGTCCTCCTCGCGGGTGTTGGCGAGCATGAACTCGCGGAGCGGCTCTGAGCCGACGTTCAGGGCATCGGTGAAGGTCAGTGTGCCGTTGAGATACGGCTGCACTCCGATGGTGTTCATGTCGGCGATCACCGGCGCCATGATGAACAGCGACAGGAAGAGGGCGAGGCCGGCGAGAACCTGGTTCGGAGGGATCGACGGCAGGGAGAGAGCGTTCCTCGTCATGGCCAGGACGACGAAGATCTTGGTGAATGACGTCATCATGAGCAGTAAAGCAGGGGCGACGGAGAGCAGCGTGATGCTGAGGAGTGTCAGGACCGCCGCGGACGGGGTGCCGTTGATCCCGTTGATGTCGACTGAGACACCGCCTCCGGGGTCTGCGGGGTTCAGCGGATCGGTCGGCGGCGTCGGATCGACCGGCACGGCGTGCGCGATGGTCGGTGTCAGAAAAATGACGAGGGCGACGAGGACGAGAGTCACGGCGGCGGGCAGGGCGCGGCGCAGAACGTGCCGAGGCACGGTCGGCGTCGGGCGCGTGGTCATCAGCGGATCTGCCTGAGGGCAGCAGCGGTCTGCTTCCAGGTCGCCGGCGAGAGGATCGAACCGCCCGCCTGTGCTGTCTGCTGGTTCCGGCGCGGCCTGAGCCGGTGTTCGGCCGCCTCATCGATACTGGTGACCCCGGCGAGAGCGGTCGCGAAGTCCTGTGCCGGCGTTTCGGCATCCGCTGTCGACGACGATGCGGGGGCGCCGCTGCTGTGCAGCACGTTGACGGCGTGCTCGGTTACCCCGAGAAGGAAGCGCGTGCCGTCGACATCGACGACGACGACGGATGCCTTCATTCCGATCCCCTGTCGTCCGACGACGGTCACGAGGTCTGCCGCTTTCCCGGACTTCTTCCCGCGACCGATCCGGCGCTGCGCGTACCAGAGCATGGCGAGGACCGCTGCGAGGGAGAGGATCACGCGCAGGGCGACGAAGACGGTGTCCATCTAGTTGAGTCCGTCGGGGACGTCCAGGATCTGAGTGATGCGTACGGCGTAGTCCTGGTCGACGACGACGACCTCGCCGTGGGCGATGAGCCTGCCGTTGAGGAGGACGTCAGCAGGGGCGCCTGCCGACCTGTCGAGTTCGATGACCCCACCCGGCTCGAGCGCGAGCACGTCGCGGACCGACATGCGGGTGCGCCCGATCTCGACGGTGAGCGCCATCTCGACGTTGTTGATCCTGCTGAGCTTGCCCATCACGGTGGCGCCGGACGTCGCCGGGCCTCCGATCGTTCCGTGCTCGCGCACCCGCACTCCGAACCAGCCGGCCGTCCCGGTGTCGCCGGCGAGGGCGAACACGACCGTGTCCTCGTCGGCGAACAACGCAGATGCGTCTTCGGTGCGTGAGTTTCCGAGCACGCCTGCGCCGAGGGCGACGGATGCCGCTTCGAGGGCGGGCCGAACGATGTCCAGCGCCGACACCAGCGGGGAGTCCTCCCCTGCGGCCACCGCGATGGCACCCGTGTCGATCAGGATGAGGGCCAGGTCGGCCGAAGGGGAGCCGACGAGCGTGGCAACGGTGGCCGAAGCGGCATGGCCGCCGATCGAATCCCGGTCGTAGCCCTGAATTGCCCGGAGCGCCGACACGGTCGGGAGCAGGCCCGCCGCCGCATCTGCTGCGGCGCGGAGGTGGGTCTGGGTGACGGTCATCGGCTGATCTCCTGGGTTTCGACGACTACACAGGCGAGCCGGGAGCCGTGAGCTCCCATGGCTGCCCGTGCGAGCGGGTGACCGCCGACGGTGACGTCGAGCGGGCGGTGTTCGGGGTGGGGAAGGGGAAGGATGTCGCCGACGGCGAGACCGAGGATGACGCCGGGGCGGACATCCGCGGCTGCCAACTGGACCGAGACGTCGACCGGCACCTGGCTGAGCTGGTTCCGGATCAGCGAGTCGAACTCGGATGGGCTGTCGACGGGGGTGGTGTCGCCGAGCTGGCCAAGGATCGCCTCGGCGGGGATGGCCACTGTCGCTGGTTCGATGTGCTCGCCGACCTGGATCGTGAAAGCGGCGACGATCATGAGTTCCGCCGTCGCCGCTGCCTGGGCGAACTGGGAGTTGTAGTGGATGGAATCGACCGCGATCCGGGTGTCGAGCAGCGAGCCGAACGAGTACCTGAGGTCATCGAGGGCATCGTCCATCAGCTGACGGATCAGGGCCTGCTCGACCGCCGTGAACCGCCGATCGGGTGCGGTCGCGCCTCGCGTTCCACCGAGCATCCTGTCGATCCAGCCAAGCCCTGCCGTCGTCGGGAACTGGATCACAGCCTTCGCACTCGGCCCGTCGAGCGTGCAGAGGACCATAGCCGTCGTCGCCGGCAGGGATGCCGCGTAGTCGTCGTAGGTCTGCATGAGCACGCGGTCGAATGTGACCTGCGACCAGGCCCTGACCCGAGCGGTCAGCTGGGTTCCCCATTGCCGTGCGAAAGTCTCGCACGCGAATTCGAGAACCCGGGAGTGCTCGCGGGCAAGCGTCGTGGGGCGGCGGAAGTCGTAGACACTGACCGGCTTCACGGGCACGCTGATTGATGCTTGTTTCTGGACCGTCACACCCTGCACTATCGGCTGGTTTGCGGCCGGGGTTAGCGTTCGCCGACCAGCCCGGGGATCAGCTTCCTGACGTCCTCGGGCTGCTCGGACAGCGCGACGACATCGACCCGGCGGTTGAGAGCGAGTTCGTCAGGGGAGTTCCCTGCCGCGAGCGGCTGGGCCGACCCGAAGCCCACCGAAGAGACCCTCGCGGCCTGAAGGTTGCACACCTCGACGAGGTGACGGAGGACCTGGACCGACCGGCCGGACGAGAGCTCCCAGTTCGTGGGGAATGCGGCGTCAGGCGCCCGGTAGTCAGCGTGACCTTCGATTGAGATCCGATAGTCGGTTTCTGCGAGCGGCGGCGCAACGGCATCCAGCACCCTGATGACGGTGGGACTCAGCCTGTCGCTGTTGGATTCGAAGAAGGTCTCGGTGCTCACCAGGCGGATGGTCAGCCCGCGCTCGCCGATGTCGAACTCGACGGTGCTGGCGAGCCCCTGGGCCGTGAGGTTCGCCCGTATCCGTTCTCTCAGGGCAACGAGCTTGTCGAGTTCGATCCGGGCGAGGTCGAGATCGGTGAATCCTTCACCCTCTTCGTCCACTTTGTCCGGCGGCACGACGACGCCTGTGGCCGTGTCGGCGAATTCCGTCTCGGTGACTCCGAACCCGGCAGCAAGCGAGTTCCTGAGTTTTTCGAATTTCTCCTGGTCGACCGTCGACATCGCGAACAGCACGATGAACATGCACATGAGCACGGTCACCATGTCCATGTAGGAGGCCATCCAGCGTTCGTCGGCGTGCGGGGCTTCCTCTGCCTCGAAACTGCGGCGGCGACCCCTCGGCCTCATGCCGCTTCCGGCAGGGCGTGCGCAGGGGTCATCGCTCGCAGCCGCTCTCCGAGCAGCCGGGGCTGGCTGCCGGCCTGAACGGCGAGCACCCCTTCCATGAGCAGCGTCATCCGCTCGACCTCGAGGTCGCACAGTCGGGCCAGCCTGGTGCCGATCGGCAGCCAGATGAAGTTGGCCGAGAGCAATCCCCAGAGTGTTGCGACGAACGCCGCCGCGATCATCGGCCCCAGCTTGTCCGGACTGGACAGGTTCTCGAGAACGTGCACGAGCGAGACGACAGTGCCGATGATGCCGATGGTCGGCGCGTATCCGCCGAGGCTGGTGAAGAATTTCGCCGCGGAGCGGTCCGCCTTCGCCCTGGCGTGGATCTCGTCCTCGAGGAGGATCCGGAGATCTTCCCCGTCTGTGCCGTCTGCGATGTTCCGCAGCGCTCGCCGAAGGAAGTCATCGTCGACGTTCTCGGCTTCCTGGTCCAGGGCGAGCAGTCCGTCCTTGCGCGCTCGTTCTGCGAATCCGACGACCTGCTCGATCACGTTCTGGGGGGGAGTGGTCTTGCCCTTGAACGCACGAGGGAGCGCCTTGATGGCCTGAAGGAAATCCTTGAGGGTGCCGCCCGCGATCCCGACGGCGATGGTCGCACCGAAGACGAGGATCATCGGCGCCGGCAGCAGGATCGCCTCCAGATGGACACCCTCGAGTGTAAGCATCGCGTAGAGTGCCCCGAACGCGACGACGAGCCCGATCAGGGTTGCTGGATCCATTAGTTGTCCCTCGGGTGGATGCGGACGGGTCTTGCCTGGTCGCCGCGTGGAGGGTCGCTCGCCAGAACGAGCACGCGGGCGCGGAAGTGGGCGATCTTCTCGATCACGTCCGCCATCGACTCCGTGACGATGTACCTGGCACCATCGACGGTGACGAGAGTCGTGTCCGGGTTCTCGTGGACACGCTCGATGAGGTCAGGGTTGATCGCGAACTGCGTCTCGTTCAGGCGTGTCACTACGATCATCGGCTTGTCCCTGCTTGTCGGGCCCGGATGGGCCTCCACAGGGTACTGTCGGCCGACGTGGCCGCCCAGTTAGTGGTCACCTCGTGACGCAGACGTCCCGCGAGTCTGATCTGCCCTGAGGCATTGTTCAGGCGAGGAAGGTGGTGATGAGTTCGACCATCTTGTCAGGGGCCTGTTCGGCGACCCAGTGACCGACGCCGGGGATGGAGACGGACTCCACGCCTGGCGCGGCAGGGGCTATGCCGCCACCGGCCGCGAGACCCCAGCTGTTCTCGCCCCCGATGCCGAGGACCGGGATGGTGAGCGGAACGCCGGAGCGCACGATGTTCTGCTCCAGCGTCTCCGACCAGGCGCGGTACAGCCCGAAGCTCGCACGCAGGATGTCCCTGTCCGGGTGTACAGGCCGATGTAGTACCTGATCGCGTAGTCCGGGAGGGTCTGGCCTCCGCCCTGGACGGCGAACTCGTACCGGTAGTACTCGTTCGCGTTGCTCTTGACCATGTTGACGATCAATTCGTCGTTCACCCGGTTGAATGCGATGTGCCAGAGCCTGTTGTTGTCATGCTCCGGCACGAAGTATGGCGGGCCGTACGGGTTCTCGCCGACCCCGGGAGGGCCGGGGATCTCTGCGACGACGAGCCGGTCGACCCGGTCGCGGTGGTCGGCTGCGAGCGCGTAGCTGATCACGTACCCCGTGTCGTGGCCGACGACGGAGAACCGTGCGTAGCCCAGCCTGGTCATCAGAGCCGCCAGATCGTTGGCGAGTGTGCCGGCGTCGTAGCCGCTCGCCGGCTTGTCGGTGAGGCCGATGCCACGCTGGTCGACGGCGACCACTGTGTACTTCTTCGCGAGTGCAGGCATCATGAACCGCCAGGCGTACCAGTTCTCCGGCCATCCGTGCACGAGGAGCAGTGGCGGACCGCTCCCGCCGATGACCACATGCTGGCGGATGCCGTTGGCTGTGACGAACTTGTCCTTGAACGTCTTCGCGAATCCTGCCGGGAGCCGTGGCGCGTCTGCGACGGACCCGTGATGGCCCCGGTTCGTTGCGAACGCTGCGGATGAACCGGATGTGGCAGCGAGCGCGATGCCGGCCGCGGCCGCGCCGCCGACCACAAGGCCGCGGCGTGAAACCCCGTCCCCATGGGGTACCGATGACGCGTCGGCGCTCGGTTCGGCGGATTCTTCGGGAGTGGTGGACACAGGAGTCCCCTTTCATAAGACACAGGTCGGAATGACCGGATACGGTGACCGAGGCTCGGAGGAATGGACGGCTGGTTCACCGATGCAGAGCAGGTCAGCCCCGACGTCGGGTGACACGGTTTCCACGCACTCTTGTGGAATGCCGGGGCCGTGAGCCGCCGATCGACAATTGATGGTCTGCGCGAAAATGCCCGACGATAGGGCGGGTGAACTCTGATTCCTTATCCGAACCCGTTCAGCCGCGGTATGCAGGATGAAAGCGAAGAATCCTCGGTTTTCTCGGAGGGTGCGCCTGACGTGATCCGGCCGCAACCCTCCGGGCAGTGTGTACAGACACCTCGGCGCCGGGTCGATTGGACTCGACCCGGCGCCGATGGAAGGGATCCGGTGGTGAGGGCTACGAGCTAGCTCGCGTTGCTCATCGCCCGACCGTCACGGATCGGGGCGAGGAACGCGGTCACGGCTGCGAGCACCTGGTCGGGTGCCTCCTCGGCGACCCAGTGTCCGGCACCGGTGATGACCACGGTCTCCACGTTCTCGGCGACGGCCTGGAGGGCTTCGCCGACGTGGTCGCCGTAGCTCCGCTCGCCGCCGATTCCCAGAAGCGGAGTGGAGAGCTTGCGAGTGGCGCGCTCGCCGTTCTGCGCCAGTGTGGCGTCGAAGGCCCGGTAGAACCCGAGGCCGCCGCGGAGGGAGTCGGGGTTGGAGAGCATGGCGATGTAGTAGTCGGTGACCTCGCTGGGCAGGTTTCCGCCCTGGACCTCGAACTCGTAGCCATAGAAGACGTCTTCGCGTCCCTCGATCAGCTTTTCCGCAAGGTCCTCGACCCGGTTGAACGAGAGGTGCCAGAGCTTGTTGTTGACAGGGGCAGGCACGAAGAACGGCGGGGCGGGGGTCGTTCCGGGAGCTCCGGGGATCTCGAGGAGTGCTGCGCGCTCGACCCGCTCGGGGTGATCCGCGAGAAGGGCGTAGCTGATCGCGAGCCCGGTGTCGTGGCCGGCGATGGCGAAACGGTCCTCACCGAGTGTGTCCATGAGTGCGACGAGGTCATTCGCGAGCGTCGCCGTGTCGTATCCGCCCTGCGGCTTGTCTGACAGGCCCATTCCGCGCTGGTCCACAGCGATGACCCGGTAGTTCTTCGCCAGCTCAGGCATGATCAGGCGCCAGGCGTACCAGGATTCGGGCCAGCCGTGCACGAGCAGGAGGGCAGGACCCTCGCCGCCGATCACGGCGTGCAGCTTCACGTCGCCGGCCTGGATGTACCGGCTGGAGAAGGTGTCCGTAAAGCCGTCTGGCAGGTTGGGGGCTCCGGAAACGGACCCGAGGCCCTCGGCGGATGCGAACTGGGTTACAGAGGTGTTCATTTTCTTCTTTTCCTTTTAGTGTGTGGGTTCGGCGGAAGTGTCGAGCCCGATTGGACGTTCGATTTTCGAGACGTGGTAGTGACTGATCTGCCAGTTCCCGGAGACGTTCCGGAGCATGGCGGTGAGGTGAACCGGGATCACGGTTCCATCGGGTCGGTGAAAGTCGACGTCGACGTAGGCAAGCAGGTCGTCGATCGTGACCTCTCGCAGTTCGAGGACCCGGAAGGAGGCTGTGAGCCCGACCGGCTGCTTCGCGTAATAAGCGGTGACCCCAGCGCGACCCACGGAATGTGTCTCGTCGAAGCCCTGGAAAATTGCGTCCTCTGTGAAGGTGGATGCGACGTCGCCCGGACGGTGCTCGCCGATCGCGGTGGCCCATCTCTGGAGCACACCGGTCACGATCGTGGCCCGGCCGACGGCATCCGTCTGGGCGACATTCATTAGTTGCCCGCGCTCTGGCCGCCGTCGACGTGCAGGAACTCGCCGGTGACGAACGGAGCCTGCTCGAGGTACAGGACGCCGTGCACGATGTCTTCGATGGTTCCCATGCGGCCGACGGGGTGCAGTCCTGCGTAGGTGTCGAAGGTCTCGGGCGAGTGGAGCGGCGTCTTGATGATGCCGGGGGAGACCGCGTTGAAGCGGATGCCGCGCGCTGCGTACTCGATCGCGAGGGACTTGGTCACCGCTGCTGTGCCACCCTTGGTGAGGGACGCGAGAGCAGAGGGCACGTTCGCGAGGGCGTGCTCGACCAGGGTGGTTGTCACGTTCACGACGTGACCGGAACCCTGCGCGGACATCTGCGCGACGGCTTTCTGGGTGATGTGGAAGAATCCGCCCAGGTTGACGCTGAGGGCGGTGTCGAAGTCCTCGATCGTGTAGTCGAGGAACGGCTTGGCGATGAAAATGCCAGCGTTGTTCACCAGCGTATCCACCCGACCGAACGAGTCAACCGCCGCGGCGACAACTGCTTCGGCGACCGACGGGTCCGAGATGTCGCCGGCAACGGTGACCAGATCCTGGTCGTCCGATGGTGCGATGGTGCGAGAGTTGGCGACGACGGCGTAGCCGAGTCGTCGGTACCCCTCGACGAGCCCTGCACCGATGCCTTGTGAGCCTCCGGTGATGAGGGCTACCTTGCGTGATTCCATTGTTTACTTCCTTACTAGATGGTCGGTCGTCTACCGACATAGACATTTATAGCCGACCGGTCGTATAATTGCAACATGGGAAGAAAATCAGATGCAGGAGACCGGATACTCACAGCTGGCACCAAGCTTTTCGGCCAGCGCTCGTACGGCACGATCGGCGTGGCCGAGATCGCGGCGGAAGCCCAGGTACCGAAGGGGAGCTTCTACTACTTCTTCCCCTCCAAGCAGGCTCTCGCTCTGGCGGTCATTGACAAGCACTGGGAGAATCAGCGCGCCGAATGGCTGCGCGTCCTCACTGCGCCCGGCCCCGTCACGGAACGTCTTCGTGAACTGTTCGTCCTGACGACCGAAGTGCAGCAGCGGGCTGTGAATGGCACTGGGGCCGTCGTCGGCTGCCTCTTCGGGAACCTCGCGCTCGAGGTCAGCGGCCAGGACGACCCGGTGAGGTCCCGGCTCCAGGAGATCTTCGAGGAGCAGATCGACATCGTGGAGGCTGCGCTCCGCTCAGGGGATGAGGCCGGCGAACTGACGGTGGCGACGCCGCGCGAGGCCGCGAAGTCGATCGTGGCCCAGATCGAGGGCATGGTCCTCTTCGCCAAGCTGTTCAACGATCCCGCGCAACTGGACGCACTCTGGCAGAACAGCATGCGACTGCTCGGTGTCGCGGACTCCCGGGCGACAGCCTGATCCGCGGAACACGAACCTCATGTCGTCGCTCCTCACCGACATCGGCGCTACCCTCCCCGTGCTCGCTGCGCCCATGGCTGGGGGGCCGACGACCCCCGCGATGGTCGACGCTGCGGCATCAGCGGGAAGCATCGGCCTGCTCGCCGCCGGCTACAGGACTCCCGCGGATGTCGCCGGCCAGATTCGTCTCGTCCGGAGCGCCACCTCACGGTTCGGGGTGAACCTCTTCGCCCCGAACCCGATCGCTGTCGACCCCTCCGAGTACCGTTCCTATATTCGCCGGATGCAGGTCGAGGCCGGGCGACGCGGGATGGCGATCGATGACGGTGAGCCGCGTGAAGACGACGACGCCTGGCAGGAGAAGGTCGATCTGCTCACGCAGGACCCGGTGCCGGTCGTGAGCTTCACCTTCGGCATCCCCGACCCGCGGACGATTCGAGTTCTGAAGGCGGCGGGGAGCGTGATCCTTCTGACCGTGACTTCTGCCGGCGAAGCGGAAGCAGCGATCGCGGCAGGTGCGGACGCACTCGTCGTCCAGGCTTCGGCAGCCGGAGGCCACTCGGGTACCTTCACCCCGAGGGAGACCCCGCCCGAACTGCCGATCGGCGTTCTGCTGCGCCGTGTGCGGTCCGTCACCCGGCGACCGCTCATCGCAGCAGGTGGTGTCTCCACTCCCGGCAGTGTCGTGGACGCACTGACGGCAGGGGCGGATGCCGTCGCTGTCGGCACAGCGCTGTTGCTGACGCCCGAGAGCGGCGCTTCCCAGACCCACAAGGACGCGCTCGTCGACCCTCGATTCACCCACACCGTGGTCACGCGCGCCTTCACCGGTCGGCCAGCGAGGGCCCTGCGCAACGACTTCACCGAACGGCACACGGCCGCGGCGCCCTCCGGGTACCCGGCACTTCACCATCTGACGAGTCCGCTCCGGCGGGCCGCAGCTGCCGCCGGTGACCCGCAGGGGCTTCACCTCTGGGCCGGAACCGGGCACGCGACGATTCCGACCGGTGACACCCAGGAAATCCTCGCGTACCTCGCCTCCGGCGTCTAAGTCTCGCTGGGAACTACCGCTTCAGGTTGGTGAGCTCCTGAAGGACTTCGTCTGACGTGGTGATGATCCGGGCGTTCGCCTGGAACCCGCGCTGGGCGACGATGAGGTTGGTGAACTCCTGCGAGAGATCGACGTTCGACATCTCGAGGGCCCCGGAAACGATGGAACCGAATCCTGCCTCGCCTGGAGTACCGAGATCGGCCGTCCCCGAGTTGAAGGTCGCGCGGTACGCCGACCCCCCGGCCTTCTCCAGGCCGCCAGGGTTGACGAACGTGGCGAGTGCGACGCGGCCGACCGCCTGTGACGCACCGTTGCTGAAGGAACCGATGAGTGTTCCATCCTTCGACATCGCGAACGAGTCCAGGGTCCCGGCCTTGCGACCGTCCTGATTCGAGATCGCCACGGTCGTCAGACCGGCGAATCCCGTCAACTTCGCCATGTCGACGGTTACGCCTCCGACGACGGCCGTGGTCGGCCCGGTGAGTACTCCGTCGACGAAGGTCAGCGTTCCGGTGTCGGTCGTGCCGTCTCCGACCGCCCAGCCGCCGGCGGTTCGAGTGAAGGTGAGGGCCAGGTTCTGCTCGTCGCCGTTGGCGTCAAAGACCTTGAGGTCGCGCACGAGCTCGGTGCCGACGGCGGCGTCGGCGGGCAGGTTGCCGCCCATCGTCGCCTCGGTTGTCGCGATGGCCGGGGACACAGCACCGAGCGGAAGGGTGATCGTGCCTACGGCGCCGCCCTCGTTGATCGTCCCATCGACGGCTCCCCAGCCCTGAACCAGGGCGCCGCTCGGGTCGACGAGCCTGCCCTCCGGGTCGAAATCGAATGCGCCGGCGCGGGTGTAGAGGGTCTCGCCGCCGAGCCTCGTGACGAAGAAGCCGTCACCGGAGATCATCAGGTCAGCGGCGCGGCCGGTGCGCTGAGCTGAACCCTGGGCGAAGTTCGTCGAGATGCCGGCGACCTGCACACCCAATCCGACCTGGGCGGGGTTGGTGCCGCCGACTTCGGCCTGCGGACCACTCGCCCCCTGGGAGAGCTGCGAGAGCGTGTCCTGGAACTGGACGGTGGATGACTTGAACCCGGCGGTGTTGACGTTGGCGATGTTGTTGCCGGTCACGTCGAGCATTGTCTGGTGTGAACGAAGACCGGAGATACCTGAGTACAGCGAGCGAAGCATGAGTGAGTCCTTTGATCGAGGTGGTTAGGTGGATGGGCGAGTGGTGACGCCGGAGATGGCGTCGAGGGCGACGGTGACGCCGTCGATGGTCACCTGGGGAACCGGCCCCGCGTATGAGACGGCCGTGGCGATGCCTGTCACGGTTTTTCCGTCCGCTCCCGTGTAGCTGACGTCCTGACCGATCAGGGCAGCGGCGGCGATCCGCATCTGAAGCGAAAAGTTTTCCACCCCGGTGGCCGTCTGGGCCGTGATCTGCTCCATCATGGCCAGCTGGGTGGTCTGGGAGATCATCTGGCTCGTGTCCATGGGTGAACTCGGGTCCTGGTTCTGCAGCTGGGTCACCAACAGGGAGAGGAACATTTCCCCGTTCATCTCCTGCCGCGGAGCCGGCGTGGCTTTCGCCGCGTAGGTGCTGGCGGCATCCGTTGGCGCTATCGCGTCGATGGGCACGGAGTTTCTCCTTCTTCTTAGACGGTGATGTCGAGGACGGTCGTGGGGAGCGGGGAGCGATGGGTGGGATGCGAAGTGTTGGGAACTTCCGGTGCTGTCGACGCGGATGCCGGCCTCGCCGCAGTGGACTCGTCATCGTCGACCGGGGATTCTTGGCCGCTCTCCGGGTGGCTTTTCGACGACAGGTCGAGCGTCGCCGCCAGCCCGCCGCCAGCGAGGTCCCTGCGCAAATCGGTGAGAATCTGCCTGAGGGCGTCGCGTCCGGTCTCGGAGGGCGAGAACATTTCGATCCGGACATCGTTACCGGTGATGACGGCACGCACGGTGACCGGGCCTAGGTTCTCCGGCGTCACCTGGACGGTCATCACGTGTTCGCCGGGTCGTGCGGCAGCCAGGCTGAAGAGCGGCTGCCCCAGTTGAGCGCTGAGCGGCAGGGCCGGTACGGACGGGGAAACGGCCGCAGCCACAGGCGCGGGTGTAAGCGCGGATGCCTGCACCGATGCGACGGTCGGAGCAGGAGCGGGGCCGGCGAACACCTGGATCGTGTCTGCCGATATCGGCAGACCCGTGACTGCCGGTGGCGCGGCGACGGAGCTGTCGGGCACTGTGGCACCGAGGGCCGGCGCAGGCTGCGATGGGTGGACGCTGGTGGTGGATGCCGCCTCGATGGCCTGCGCGGGGGCGGGTGGCGCCGGAGCGAGAGCCGCCGGAGCGACAGGCACCGGAGCGGCACGGTCGTCTGCGGTGGCAACCGGGAGTGAGCCGGAGAGCGGTGGTGTTGGCGACGAGCCCGTGTCGGTGATCGCCAGGGGTGGGGTGGCAGGGGAAGGCGGCAGGTCGGCGGTCGCGGGAGCGGTGGGGGCAGCACCGACGAAACTCTCCACGGTCGTTGTGACCGGAGCTGCCTGCTGGGGAGCGGGCGTCGGCTCCGAGCCAGGGCCGGATCCCGTGCCGGGCATGGGGGGAGTGGCGACCGGCGCAGGGGCATCCGCCGTCGGCGTTCCCGGGTTCGCCCCCGCGAGTGCCGCAGGATTCGCTTGAGGGGTCGTCGCCGACCCGACAGGGAGAGCGGTGTCGGTGAACCAGGTGAGCGGCACCGGACCAGGGGAACCCGCGAGAACAGGTGTGTTCGACGGTGCTTCGGTTCCGTCGTCTCCCGAGCCGTCCCCAGGAGGGAGGTGGGCCCCACCGGTCGATGCCCGCCCGGTTGGGCTTCCTTCTTCGGCGGCCCCCTGCAGAATCGCGGCGAAGGCTGCGGACGCCGCGCAGTCGTTCGCGGCCGCACGCACCCCGGTCGCGACCGGCTGGCCCACTTGTGTCGTCTGAATGAGCGTCACAACGAGCCTCCCAGGAGCGATCGCTGGGCGGCGAGGATCAGCGCATCGATGCTGCTCGCGCTCAGCGCGTCCCGCGACGACGGCACCGCGGCCGAAGCGGCGGGGACGATGCGTCGAATCGTCTCGATGTCGGCATCCGTTCGCCAGTTCTCGACGAGGCTCACAGTTGTTCCCGGCCGGGGCGCGTGGATCACCTTGTTGTCGCCGGCGTAAATGAGGATGTGGCCGCTGCCCCTGGCGACGATGAGGTCACCCGGCTGGGCGTTGGCAAGCGAGCCCACTTCTGTGCCCATCCTGGCCTGGTCGGGAACGACGCGAGGCAGCTCGATGCCGAGGTCGGCGTAGACCCGCTGGACCAGACCTGAGCAGTCCATGCCGCTTGAGTCCTCGCCGCCGAAAACGTATGGCACACCGAGGTACTTCTTCGCGGTGGCCACGACATCAGATCCGGAGGTGTCGCCGGAGGATGAGGTTCCCGCTGCCGACTCGGTCGCGGTGGTGTCCATGAGGGTCGTCATCGCGCGGGCGAACTCGCTGGATGCCGAGGCGTCCGGCTGCGAAGGGGCACGAAGCGTGCCCAGTGTCGACTGGATCTCGGTGATGCGCCCGACGGCGTCGATGACGCTCATGCCGTCGCTTCGCCCTTCGCTGAGAGCCAGGAGCCCGACGCGATCTCGTCGAGTACGATCTGCTCGTCGCGGAGGTCCTTCTGCACGGCGAGGGCGTTGTGGCGGGTCTCGAGTTTCTCGATGCGGACCGACTGGGAGCGCGCGGCCGCGAACTCCGCCGCGACCTCCTCAGCAGCGGTGCGCCTGAGCTCGGCGAGGGCATTCAGGTCAGCGAGCATGCTTCTTGAGGATGCGCGGGCGATGCTCATCGCATTCAGCGCGGCGCTGTCGAAGACCTCCGTGCTCGACTTCCCGAGCTGGCCGCGCACCTGCGCCGCGTGGGCGGCGTTCTCGCGCACCCTGGCGTTGGCGGCGGCGAGGTTGCCTGCCGCCTGGTCCTCGCGGATCCGGCGAAGTCGAAGCAGTCCGGCGAGGGAAAAGGATCGGGTCATGTTGGCGCTCCAAGAAGTCGGTTGAGCCTGGTCAGTCGGTCCCAGGTGTCATCCGAGGGGGTCTGGTCGTTCATCCGCTGCTGCAGGAAAGCCTGGATCGCCGCATCGTGGTCCATCGCGGAGTCGACGAGGGGATTCGTGCCCCGGTGATAGGCGCCGACGTCGATGAGATCCTGCGCCCCCTTCCTTGCAGCGAGCACTTTGCGCAGGAACGCGGCCTGTCGCGTGCGTTCGGGCGGGTTCGCGCGTGACGCAACGCGGGAGATCGACTCGAGCGCGTTGACGGAGGGGAAATGTCCAGTGACCGCCAGCTTCCTGTCGAGCACCACGTGCCCGTCGAGGATCGAGCGCGCGGCGTCGGCGATCGGCTCATTGTGGTCGTCACCGTCGACGAGGACGGTGTAGATGCCGGTGACCGAGCCGACGGCATCCGTCCCGGCGCGTTCGAGCAGTCTCGCCAGCACGGAGAAAGTCGACGGCGGATACCCTCGCGTCGCCGGCGGTTCCCCGGCCGAGAGCCCGATCTCCCTCTGAGCCATGGCCACGCGGGTGAGGGAGTCCATCATCAGCATCACATCCGCCCCGCGCTCGCGGAACGACTCGGCGATGCGCGTGGCCAGGAACGCGGCGCGGAGCCGGAGGAGGGCCGGATCGTCCGAGGTCGACACGACCACGACGGAGCGCGCGAGACCCGCCTCACCGAGGTCGTCCTCGAGGAACTCACGCACCTCGCGTCCGCGCTCGCCGACGAGGGCGATGACCGAGACGGCGGCATCGGTGCCGCGGGCGATCATGGACAATAGGGAGGACTTCCCAACGCCTGAACCGGCGAAGAGTCCCATGCGCTGGCCCTTGCCGACGGTGGTGAGCGCATCGAGGACACGAACGCCGAGCTGGAGGGGGGTATCGATTCGCGCGCGTTCCATCGACGACGGCGCGTCCTGGTCGAGCGGAACCATTCGGTCGACCTGCAGCGGTCCCTTCCCGTCGATGGGGCGGCCGAGGCCGTCGAGAACACGGCCCAGCAGTGCGTCACCGACCGGCACGAGAAGAGGGCGGCCGTGTGACCTGGCCGGGGCGCCGACCTTGATCCCGGTCATCCGCCCGAGTGGCATGCACCGGATGCCGTCGCGGCCGGTGGCCACCACCTCAGCATCCACATCACCGATGGTGACGAGATCGCCTACAGCGCTGTCGAGGCCGGCGAGTTCGACGGTGAGTCCGACCACGGAGGTGACGGTGCCGACCCGTTCAGGACGGGCAGCGAGGAGCGCGGTCCCGAACTGCCGGGACCGCGGCCTCCACGACCCGCTCACGACAGGTCACCGAGAAGCGCCGCCTTCGCCCGTGCGAGCGCCGAACCGATTCGGGCGTCGAGATAGCCGTCAGGCAGGTCCGCGATGGCGTCTCCACGCTTGAGCGACGAGTCGGCGATGAGTTCCACGGCGGTCTGTGTGTACACCCCTGGCTCCAGAAGCGCGAGATCGTCCGGGTTCATCCTGATGCCGGTGAGCGCAGACGCCGGAACGGTCCCGAGCGCCCGGTCGAGCGCCGAGCGGGCCGATCGGTCTCCGTGCGACAGCTCGTGGCCGAGAATGGCCTCCGCCAGGTCGATGGCGGCAGCAGCGATGGCATCCTGCGACTCCTGCACGACCGGCAGAATTCTCGCGTCGGCGGCGCGGGCGGCCGCTGCGAGCACCTCGACGGCGCGCTCGACGGCGGCGCGGCCGAGTCGCAGAGCCTCGTCGTGTTCCGCCCGCAGGGCGGCCTGCTGTTCGAGGGAATCCTTCTGCGCTGCGCGGAGCCCTGCGACGTATCCGGCGGAGTGTCCGCGCGTCCTCGACTGGGCGGCGATCAGCTCCGAGCCCGGGTGGCTGAGCTGCGGCACCGCCAGCGTCGAGAACGTCTCAGTCGACATACTTGTCTTCCTCGGCACGTGAGAGCACGATCCTTCCGTCGGCCTCCATGTCCCGGATGGCTCGGACGATCTCGGCGCGGGCGTCGTCGACCTGGGAGACACGCACGGGTCCCATGGTCGAGATCTCGTCGTCGAGCAGCTCGCGGTTGCGCTCGGACAGGTTCGCACGGATCGTCTCGACGACGGGGACCGTCGCTCCCTTCAACGCGAGGGCGAGGGCTGACGGGTCGATGCCTCGGAGCACCTGCTGAACGTCGCGCTGCTCCAGCTTCACGATGTCTGCGAAAGTCAGCATGAGCGCGCGGATCTCTTCGGCGAGCTCAGGGTCGCGTTCCTCGAGCCCGGCGAGCAGGGCTCGCTCGGTGGCGACATCGCTCTGATTGATGATGTCGAGCAGCGGGCGAACACCGCCGACGACATCCGAAGGACCGCCGACGGTGACGACGCCGCCCGAACGCAACCGCAGGGCGCCGGCGACTGTACGGACGGCCTCCGGTGACGCTGGGCCCATCGCCGCGATGCATTCTGCGACGTCTGTGCGAAGCGGATCGGCGAGGCCGGCCATCGTCGCCGAAGCGAGCGCGGGCCGCAGGTGGGCGAGCACGAGCGCGATCGTCTGGGGCAGCTCGCCCTCGACCAGGCTGATGATCTGGGAGGGCTCGGCGGTGTTGAGGAACTCGAACGACCGGCCAGCCATCGATGCGGTGACGCGATTCATCACACCGGTCGCACGTTCCGAGCCGAATGAGGCCTCGAGCAGGCCGGCGGCGACGTCGCTGCCTCCGCGCGAGTTGAGCCTGTCTTCGAGCGTGAGCTCGTGGAACTCGGTCAGGGCCTGCTCGGCGATGTGAGACTCGACGCGCCGCATCCGGACGATCTCCGCGGCGATCTCTTCGGCCTCGGCATCGGTGAACTGTTTCATCACGAGTGCGGCCTGCTGCCGCTCCATGTTCATCAGGACGACGGCGACCTTCTGGGTTCCGGTGAGGTCGGTGGCTGTGTCGGTCATAAGGGCTGCTTCTCGTCCATGAGGCCGCGGAGGAACGCGGCGGTCTTCTCCGGGTTCCGTTCCGCGAGACTGCCGATCTCGGTGCGGGCGCGGTCGATCGAGGTCGCACCGGTCGCCGTCGCCAGCGGGAGCGGGTCGGGGACCGCGGACAGGACCTGGGTGGCATCCGCCATCACGAGATCCCTGAACGCACCCGGCTCCAGCGCTGACTGCGCCGACTCGGCCTCCTCGCGGCGGCGGCGGGTGCGGACGGTGTTGACGACGAGGGCGATTCCTGCTGCGGCGAGGATGGCCGCAGCGATGATGGCTGTCCTGATCAGATCGCCGGTTCGCTCGTCTGCCGCTGCCTTCTCCGTTGCCGCGATGGCGGCTGCGGCCTCGTCTGCAGCCGACGTGGTGAAACTGACCACTTCGACGGTGACCGCGTCGCCCCGATCGGTGTCGATGCCTGCGGCCGACGCGACGAGTTCCCTGATGTCGCCGACGTCGAGGTTCTCCGCGACGTCGGCACTCAGGGCGACGGACACCGTCTGGCGTTCGATCGATCCGGCCGGGATCGTCCGCGATTCGGTCACCTTGTCGACCGCGTGGTTCTTCGTTGCCGACTCCGACGTGTACGTGCCGTCGCCCGAACCGCTCGGCACGGCGATGTTGTCCGGTCCGAGCACACCGCCGGAACCGGTGCCGCCTCCGCCTGTGTACGACTCCTCTGACGACGACTCGTCGAGAATCGGGGCGTCCTCCGGGGTCGTGTACGACTCCTCGACGCGTTCGGCGGACTCGAGGTTGACGCCTGCCGCCACGATGACCGTCGAATTGCCCGGGCCGACGATCTGGTCGAGCATCGTCTGGACGGAGGTCCGCACGCGTTGCTCGTAGTCGGTGGTCTGCTGGGCGACCGAGCCCGTCGCGCCGACCCCGACCGCCGAGAGCACTGTGCCCTTGGAGTCGATGACGGCAACGTCAGTCGCTGTCATCCCGTCGACGGACGCGGATGTCAGGTGAGTGATGGCCTGCACCTGCTCGGCCGACAGGGTGACACCGTTCTTCGTCTCGACGAAGACGGATGCCGTCGGGCTGGCCTTCTCCGAGACGAACACCGTCTCCTCCGGCACGGCCAGGCGCACGGAGGCGGTGGTCACTCCCTCGAGCGCGGAGATCGTGGCGGCCAGTTCACCCTCGAGCGCCCGCTTGTACGTCACCGATTGCTGGAACTCTGATGAGGTGACACCCATTTCGTCGAGCAGCGAGTAGCCGCCCGTGCTCGACGACGGCAGTCCAGCTGCCGCAGCGGTGAGGCGTTCCTCGTAGACGTTCTGCTCGGGGACCATGATCGTCGCACCGCCGTTGGACAGCTCGTAGCTGACGCCGTTCGTCTGGAGCTGCTCGACGATCGTGCTGGCATCCGAGGCGCTGAGGCCGGAGAAGAGCGGCGTGTACGCGGGCTTCGTCAGCCAGGTCGACAGCGCGAAGATCCCGAGGGCGAGCACGGCCACCCCGATGATCGCTATCGTGCGCTGGGCGGTGCTGAAACCACGAATCGCCGCCGTGAGCCGGCCGAAGGCTGACGAAATCTGCTGGGGCATTAAGCCTGCATCCTCATGATCTCGTTGAACGCGTCAACGCCCTTGTTCCGAACGGCGGCCACCAGCTCGAGGGTGACCTGGGCGCGAGTCGACGCGATGGTCGCCGTGTGAATGTCGTCGAGGTCTCCTGTCACCGCCTTGACGGCGAGCTCGTTCGACGTGGACTGGAGCTGCTGCACGTTGTCGATAGCGCCTCCGAGGACCGAGGCGAAAGCCGACCCGTCCGTGGTCGGCTGTGCCCGCGTCTGGGCGCCGATGCCGGCGACGTTCTGGAGCGACGACAGTGCGTCGATGGGCATGGGCATCAGGAACGTCCGATCTGAAGTGCGGCCTGGTAGGTCTCTTTGGCGCGGTCGACGACAGCGGCGTTGGCCTGGTATCCGCGCTGCGCCATGATGAGCTGCCCCATCTGCGACGCCATGTCGATGTCCGGGTAGCGCACGTAGCCGTCCTCGTCCGCGAGGGGGTGGTCGGGCTGGTGGACGACCCTGCCTTCTGCGGCGCCGAAGGCTGCACCGGCGACGTAGACACCCGACGTGCCTTCGCCTGCCTGCGCCAGCACGTAGCGGGCGCGGAACGCGTCACCGTCCGTGGCCGTCACCGTGTTCACGTTGGCGATGTTGTCCGACACGGCGTCGAGCCACTTGCGGTGCACAGTGAGTGCTGTTCCGGCGATGCCGATCGCGTCGAAGGTCATCAGCTGGTCCTCATGGCGGAGCGCACGCTTGTGAAGGTGCCCTCGACCGCCCGTGCGGCGAACTGGTAGCGGAGTACCGTGTCGATGTTCGACAGGGTCTCGGTGTCGAGGTTCACGTTGTTGCCGTTGAGACCGGTGGGTTCGAGTGAGCGCTGGAGAGTCGCCGCCGTCACGCCGCTCCCTGAGCGGACGGAATCCGCAAGGGCATCCTCGAACGAGACGCGCTGGGATCGGTAGCCGACCGTGTTCACGTTGGCGATGTTGTTGGCGATCGCCTTCTGGCGAAGGGAGAGCCCATCAAGCGCGCTCGACAGCGCGGCTGAGGTCACGGATTCAAGCACGATTACCCATCTCGTGAGAAGTACTGCGCGGCCGATCCGTGGCCTGGAGGGTGAGCGATCCGTGCTCCCCCTTAGCTATCGGCGATCGATCGCCGTTGGTTAGGAACGGATGCCATGAGAGCTGTCTACCCGACGACGTCGAGGTAGACGGACTGCCCTGCAGGCAGCGTCGACGGGACCGTGCGGAGCGCGGCCAGGTGCCGGCCAACGGACTTGTGGTCGTCGACCAGGGAGGCGATCGCGCGCTGCTGGGCATCCACGAGCCGTCTGGCGCGGTCGGCGAGGTGTGCGGGGAGCGGGCCGGCGTTGGCCGGAGGCGCCCAGGAGCCGGTCTGCGAGAGGTCGATCTCCCGGGCGAGGTCGGACTCCATCCCGTCGAGGATGGCGAACCAGGCCGAGTCGGGGTTCTCAGCCAATGCCGAGGGTCCCGCCTGTGGCCGAGACCGGTCGGGCGACAGGCAGATCGGCCGCTGCCTCGTACCAGACCTGGCGGAGAGGCTCGAGAACGGCGATGCTCTCGCGGGTGTGAGCGATGTTGCGGTGAACGTTCGCGGTGATCAGCAGGCCGGACACATAGGTGTACAGACCGAAGATGCCGGCGGCACCGTCCCAGGCGTCGAGCTTCAACGACGACGACAACTCGGCGATGATGTCCTGGGCGTGCACGAGGTTGTCCCTGGCGACTGCCCAGTCCTCGCGTTCCTGCGCGGCCTCGGCCCTGCCCAGGTCGAGGAGCAGCCGGTCGTAAAGCATTGTGAGGAGTGTCGCAGGAGTGGCGGACAGAATGGCCTCGCGGTTGTACCTGGCACGCTGGGCGGGAAAGTTCGTCAGGGTCATTTCGAGTTTCCAGTGTTCAGGGATGCGAGTTGTGAAGTCAGGTAGGACGACTGTGCGTTGAGGGCGCTGAGTCGGACTTCCATGGCGACGTAAGTACGGGAGAGGGTCGCGCGCCGGTTCTCGAGCCGGGTGTCCCACTCTTCGATCTGCCCGCTGAGGTTCTTGGCGAGCGATTCCTGCCCGGTGATCTTCGACGTGAGGCTTCCCTCGTACTTGTCCGATGCCACCGATGCGGATCTGGCCACGCGGGAGGCGATCTCCTGCATCATCGATTCGACCCTGGCCGGATCGTCTGCGAGGGCGGTGGCGAACACTTCGGCGTCGAACTCGAGGACACCAGCCTTCGTGATGCTGATGCCGATCTCCGACGGCGAGAGCCCGTCAGCGGGCAGGGAGGCTGCGCTCAGGAGTGACTGCTTCGTGCCGCGCACGGTGCTGTCGCCGGTGAACACTCCGCCCTTCACCGATGTGACGCCGTTGGTCGTCGTCGTGGACACCGCTGACTTCGTCGAGATGAGCGCGAAGATCTCGTTGAGCGACCCGACGAAGTCCGAGGCGACCTTCGTGGCCGCTGCGGGGTCGCGCGCGACCGTGACGCTGACCGAATCAGTCGAGACGGCGGTGGCGGTGATCGAGACGCCGGAGAGGATTCCGTCGAAGGTGCTGGTCGACGAGGTGACGATCTGCTCGGCCGCCGTGCCCTTCCAGAGGGTTGCTTCGGCGTCCTGTGCGTTCCTGATGGTGGTCATTCCGGACGTCGTGCCGGTTATCGTGAATGCACCGGCTGCGCCGGTCTCGGATGCCGTGAACTGCAGCCGGAATTGCGGCTCGCCCGTGACGGCATCCTTTCCAGCGGCGACCTTGGTCGCCGTGACGCCGGCATCCGCGCCGTTCACAGCCTTCACCATGTCGTCGAGGGAGGTGGACGCGGCGGTGACGGACACGGCGACACCGTCTGTGCCGGTGATGGTCATGGAGTTTTCGGGCCAGGCCGTGCCCGCGGCGGACACCGTCGTCTGCGCCTGCGCGAGCTTGTCGACGGTGATGTCGAACTGGCCGCCTGTTGCGCCCTTCGCCACGCTCACCGAGATCTTGTCTGAGCTGCTGGTCGCCGAAAAGAGGGCGAGAGCCCCGGGCTTCGAGGTCGTCGTGGCGAGTTCGCCGAGCGTGGCGATCTTCGTGTTGAGCGACTGAAGTGCTGTGATGACGGACTGGGTGCCTGTGACCTTGGTCTTCAGGAGAGACTGCGGGATCGCCTCGAGTTGCATCAGGGAATTGATGAGGGCGGTGGTGTCGAGGCTGCTCGCGAGCCCGTCGAGTGCGAGTCCCATTGGTGATCCCGTCGTTGTGTGTGAGTGCCGAAAACGCCCGGCGGCGACCGAGGCAGGAGGTCCAGTTCCCGCTCGGCGACCGCCGGGCGCTTGTCAGGACCCGGTCTAGCCGAGGAGCTGCAGAACGCCCTGGTTGGACTGGTTCGCCTGCGCGAGCATGGCGGTACCGGCCTGCGACAGGATGTTCGCACGGGTGTAGTTGACCATCTCGGATGCCATGTCGGTGTCGCGGATGCGGGACTCGGCTGCTGCCAGGTTCTCGCTAGACACGTTGAGGCTGTTGATAGTCGACTCGAAACGGTTCTGCACCGCACCCAGGTTTGCGCGCTCGGTGGAGATGCTCGTGATCGCCGTGTCGAGTGCCGCGATCGACGTCGCTGCGTTCGCAGCGGAGTCGAATGTCAGGGCGCCGGTGGTGGTCTTCAACGCACCGAGGTCGATGCCGGAGAGGTCGATGGTGATCTGGTTGGAGGCCGCGTCGCTGCCCGCGCCGACCTGGAAGGTCAGGTTGGTGGCTGCACCCGCGGTGCCATCGGCCTTGCCCAGCAGCTGGATGCCGTTGAAGTTCGTCGACGCGCCGATGCGGCCGAGTTCCTCGGACAGGGCGTCCGACTCTGCCTTGATCGCGTCACGCGAGTCGGCGTTGTTCGAGTCGCTACCGGACTGGACGGCGAGGTCACGCATGCGCTGGAGGATCGAGTGGACCTCGGTCAGGGCGCCTTCAGCGGTCTGGATGACCGAGATGCCGTCCTGGGCGTTGCGGGCCGCGACCTTGAGTCCGCCGACCTGCGCACGCAGGCCCTCGGAGATTGCGAGGCCGGCCGCGTCGTCTGCCGCACGGTTGATGCGGAGACCGCTGGAGAGCTTCTCCAGTGACTTCGACAGGTCGTTCTGCGTGTTGGAGAGGTTCCGGTACGAGTTGAGTGCCGAAACGTTGGTGTTGATCTGCATACCCATGATGATGTCTTCCTTGATCGGGGTTGTGGCCGGCCCATCCATGGTCCGGTGTGTTCCCTCTCAGCTATCGTCCGGGCGACGGGGACGGTTAGCTGTTCAGCGGAAGAAGTTCTCGTGCGTCAACTCGACAGGGCGATCGACGGCTGCCTGGTCGCCCGCATGATCTGTTCTGCGACGCCTGACAGGTACGCGGCCCGGCGGGCGGGGGCGATCCTGGACTGCGGGATGACGTCCGATTCCGGGTCGTCGGCGTAGTGGGTCGCCATGCCGTCGCGCAGGAGGCGCACAGCTTCGGCCCGCTGCTGGGACACGGCTGAGTGAGTGATGCCGAGTTCTGCAGCGAGCTCTTTCACCGATCGGTCCTCGAAGTAGATCTGCTCGATGATGAAACGCATGGTTGTAGGCAGGGCGGCGACGGCCGAGCGCAGGTGGGTCAGGCGTTCAGCGACGAGGAGTGTCTCCTCGGGGAGCGGGATGTCTGCGGCCAGGTACTCAGCGGTCGCCCCGTCGAGCGTGGTCAGGGTGCGGGAGGCGTCCGCGAGTCCTGCAGCCACCGTCTCGCGGTCGACGCCGAGCGCCGACGCCATCTCGTCGAGGTCGGGCGTACGGCCGAGCGCTGCGGTGAGGGACTCCTGGACTGACAGGGTCTCGGTGATGCGCCTGCGAGCGCCGCGGGTGGCCCAGTCGTTCGCGCGCATGTCGTCGGCGAACGCCCCGAGGATCCGCTTCCGGGCGAAAGCACCGAACGGGACCCCGAGATCGGGGTTGAAGGAGTCCGCCGATGTGATCAGGGCGATGGCGCCTGCCGAGGCGAGATCATCTCGGGAGAGATGGCTGGCTCTGGCGCAGATCTCGGAGACGAGATACCCCACGAGGGGGAGGTTCTCGACGACAAGTTTGTTGCGTTCACTACGATTCAAGGTTTGGACCCCGGTCACTGTTCCCATTGGAATATGGCTATGTTCACGATGTCCGTTCAACGTCTTTCGGGTCGTCGCTCAACGTACGTTTGGAACTATAGCGAAGCGTTTGAACGGTCAGGTTCCGCGCAATTCCGCCGATGTCGGTCCATCAGACGGGGGACACGAGCCGATTTTCCGGGCGTGTCCACGACGGACGATCCGGGCAGGTCTGCCTCGCGAGATCCGGATGTTCCCGCGCTTTTCGCGCCCCTGGCCGACGTCGGATTCCACGCTGGTGATCGGTCGGCCAGAGTCGTCGATTCGTCGGTCCGCGCAACAATCGCGCGTTTCGAAATCCCCGAATTGGGGGTGAAGAACCGCGTGTTGACAGCGTTGTGGAGCGAGTCCGTGACCCTCGGACGGGTGACCTCTAACGGGTCGACGACGAATTCTTGCGTGGCAGCGGAGCGTGCTTCAGTGCCTGTACGGCGCCGTCCCTGGGCCGACGTCGTACCGGGCGAGTGCGTCGGCATCCTGGGCGAGCCGGGAGACGCGCCTCGCGGTGTCGAGGGCATCGACCGGGTCGTCCGCTGCTTCGGCGAGGGCGAGCTGGCGCTCGGCCTCGGCGAGCCGGGTCCTGGCATCGGGGCCGACCCGCCCGCGGTTGCCGGCGATGAACGACGACGCCACATCCAGGTGACTGCGTGCGGAGAAGAGAGCGCCGCGAAGCGCCTCCCGCGCAGAGTCGAGTCGCTGCTGCCGGCTGCGGGCGCTCGACAGCGCCGCATCAAGCCGGGACTCCGCCTCGCGGAGGGCGTCCAGTCTGGCCAGTGGGTCTGGCAGGTCGGTGCGCACTGCCGCGCCGGCGAGTGCTGCGGTCACAACGGACATGGCCGACGAGATCTCGGTTGCCGCCTCAGGCACCTCGGCGGCATCCCTCAGCCGGCGTGCCTCATCGACTGCTGCGCGCGCGCGTTCCACGGTGGTGGCGAGCTCGGCGTGTGCTGCGTCCAGGCCGGCCGCAGTTCTCGACACGCTGTCGAGCGCGTGCCGCGCAGTGAGCAGCTGCTCGGCGGCGTCGTCCAGGGCCTCGGCGGCGGTCTCCCGCTCCGCAACCCTGGCCTGCGCGCGCTCGATCGCTGTACGGGCGTTCGTGAGGGCATCACGGGCGCGGGAGGGGGCATCCGTCACCGAGGCGATCGTGCCCGGCGCGAACTGGCCGGCGAGCCGTTCCAGGGTGGCCTCCGTCTCGGTCAGGCGCGCTTCGGTTGCGGTGACGCCCTGATCGAGTTCGCCGAGCCGGTTCGGAGCATCTCGCTCGATCGCGCGTCTTTCGTCGAGGCCGCTGGTCTGGGTATCGATCACCTGGTTCACGGCTGTGCACAGCTCGAGGATCCGCTCGTTCCAGCGTCGACGCTGGGAGTCGCTGTCGGGCACTTCGTCTGCGAGCTGCTGGTGCAGGCGGAACGCCTCACGCAAGCGGTCGCGGGCGGACGTGACAGCGGTGGCAAAATCCTTCGCTGCTGCATCTCCGAACTGGGCAGCGGCGAAGTCGACCTCCTCCTCGGCCCTGTGCACGAGGTCGTCTGCGCGCACGAGCGCGACTCCGGCCTGCTGCTCGAGGGTGGCGAGGGTGTCAGAGGTCCCTCTGCCGAGCCTCTTGCGTCGCGCGGCGGAGGCGCGGATTCCGGCGAAGACACCGAGACCGACCGTTCCGAACACGATCAGGGACGGGAGCCACCAGAGTCCGTCAGTCATGACTCGACCCTATGGCGCAGCGGTGGGAGGACGCCGAGAACGGGGCGGGCAGTCAGCCCAGGAGGAGCTTCGAGAGCTGGTCCGCCGAGTGCACGACAGCCATCGCGTGGGTCGCTTCCGCCGGGGACCCGTAGCCCCACTCGACCATGATGGTCGGGATGCCGTGGACGGCTGCGCCTTCGACGTCGTGGTGGCGGTCGCCGACGAGCACGGTGTGCGTGAGATCGACGCCCTTCTCGGTGAGCCGCACGATGGCCTCAGCGACGACATCCGCTTTGGCGCTCCTGGTCTCGTCTTCAGAGGCGCCGCAGATCACGGTGAAGTAGTCGAGCAGTCCGAAGTGGCCGAGCACGGCGTTGATCTGCGATTCTGGCTTGCTGCTCGCGATCGCCAGAGGGATTCCACTCGCGGCGATCTTCTTGATCAGGCCGGCGATGCCCGGGTAGACCGCGGATCCGGTCCACGGGCCGTCGACGTCGGAGATGCCGCGGTAGACCGTGAGCGCGTCGAAGGCCTCGGTCGGGGACATGCCCGCACGCAGTTCGAGCGATTCGAGCATCGGAGGGCCGACCCAGTGCAGCAGCTCGTCGTCGGAGGGCACAGGAAGGTTCAGCGCAGCGAACATCTTGGCCAGTCGCGCGACGATGCCGGGGGCTGAGTCAGTGATCGTTCCGTCGAGGTCGAAGAGGATGCACGACCAGGTGCGGTTGACGATGATGGAGCCCGTGCTCGTCAGTTCAGGAGAGGAAATAGACATAGGGACTCCTATAGTAGGCAGTTTCGCGGGCAACGCGACAATTTGTCGGGAATGCTTCCGCCCCTGCCTCGCCAGCGGGCGGGAGTCAGAACAGGCGACCGTCGGCGTTGTCGAGGCCTCGCATCGCGTCATAGTCGAGAACGAGGCACCGGATGCCTCGATCTTCGGCCAGCGTTCGCGCCTGCGGCTTGATCTCCTGGGCGGCGAACACGCCCCGAACTGGGGCAAGGTGCGGGTCGCGATTCATCAGCTCGAGATAGCGGGTGAGCTGCTCGACGCCGTCGATGTCTCCGCGGCGTTTCAGCTCGACGGCGACGGAGGCTCCTGCCGAATCGCGGGCGAGGATGTCCACAGGACCGATGGCGGTCATGTACTCGCGCCTGACGAGGGTGTGGCCGTCACCGAGGAGGTCGATCTGCTCGGCGAGGAGCTTCTGGAGGTGCGCCTCGACGCCGTCCTTCTGGAGACCGGGGTCGACGCCGAACTCATGGGACGAGTCCGAGTAGACCTCGTACAGCGACACGATGAGCTGGTCACCGGTCTTCGCGTGGGTGACCTTCCAGAGCTCGAGGATGCCGGCATCCGCCTGGTCATCGTCGGGTTCGGAGACACTGAGTGTGCACGGTGGGCTCATCCAGTTGAGTGGCTTGTAGCTGCCGCCGTCCGAGTGGACGAGCAGGCTGCCGTCGCTCTTGAGCATGAGCAGGCGCGTCGCCAGCGGAAGGTGCGCCGAAAGTCGCCCGGCGTAGTCCACCGAACACTTCGCAATCACCAAACGCACTCGACGAGTTTAGCTGGCGTTGGCCGGGCGGGATGCAGCGTGGCGGTTCGTCCGTCGCATCTGTCGGTCATGCATCCGGATTGTCTGCATGTTCGACGGATGAACGGCGGTGTTCCCTGGCCGCGGGGCTGGCGAGCCCGGAGAGCACCACGAGGATCAGCACCACGTACAGGGCGTTGAGCAGGCCGACGTAGTCGCCGAGGATGCCGATCAGGGGCGGTCCGACGAGGAAGGCCAGGTAGCCGATCATGGCGACGGCACTCACGCGGGCAGCGGCGTTCGCGCCTTCTGCGGCAGCCGACATCCCGAGCGGGAATCCGAGTGCGCTTCCCAGTCCCCAGAGCACGGCGCCGACGACGATCACGCCGAGGTTCGGGCCGAGGATGAAGACGAGGAGGCCGACGATCGCCGAGACCGCGGAGACCTGCAGCACGAGCACGCGACCGAAGCGGTCGATGAGGGGCCCGCCTGCCACACGGCCGATGGTCATGGCAGAGACGAACACTCCGAACACGAGCGCCCCTGTGGCTTCGGACTGGCCGTGGCCCTCGACCGTCGCGAGCGCGAGCCAGTCGTTGGCGCTGCCCTCGGCGAAGGCCATGCCGAGCATGATCACGCCGATGAGGATGAGCCGCACGTCTGTCCAGACCGAGAGGTTGGCACGCAGCCGTGACTTCCAGTCGCTCGTGTGGGAGTGGGTGGGGGTCTCGTCACCGAGTTCGTCGCGCAGCGGTACAAACCGAACAGAAATGATGGCCGTCACCGCGATGAGCACGGCCATGGCGATGGCGTGCCACGTCACGTCGATGTCGAGAACGGATGCCGCTGCGCCGATGGCGGCGCCGATCACGGTTCCGAGGCTGAAGCATGCATGCATCAGCGGCAGGACCGTCTTGCCGAGTTCGGTCTCGGCCGCAGCGCCCTCGACGTTCATCATCACGTCGACCGTTCCGTTGCCGAACCCGAACAGAGCGAGCCCGACGAAGACGAGGACCGGTGAGAAGACGACCCCGGCGCCGATGCCGATGAGCACGAGACCGACCGAGACGAGGCTCAGGGCCAGAACCATCCCCGACCGGGCGCCCAGGCGGACGAGCAACGCAGCGGATGCCATCAGACCGAGGATCGAGCCGACACTCATTCCGAGGATCAGGATGCCGATCGACCCGGTGGACACGTCGAGGTTCGACTTGATCTCAGGGAGCCGCGCCGCCCAGGTCGCGATGCTCAACCCGGAGAGCGTGAAGATCACGAAGATGGCGTTTCGCCAGGCGACGAGTTCGTTCCGGGGGCGGAGGGCGGGAGAAGGAGACAAAGAAGTGGAAGCCATATCGATTTCGGAGAGGTTCTGAGAAGAGTACTGGGGTCGAATCGATTCGAGTCGACTTCGCCTAAGCTAGCCGAGAGCGCAACAACTCTCAAGCGGGCCCGTCGAATTTGACGCCGCGACGGCTCGATCGAAGAAGGAGCGCATGAACGGCCAGGCAGAGGCATCCGGCGAGGGCCGCCCAGGCGCGCGCCCGACGCTGGCCGCCGTGGCCGCGCGGGCCGGAGTCTCACCCTCGACCGCGTCGCTCGCGTTCAGCGGACGCGGTCCGGTCTCCGACGACACTCGGGCCAGGGTCCTCGCCGCGGCAGCCGAGTTGCAGTACGGCGGTCCGGACCCGCTCGCCCAGTCGCTTCGGCGCGGGCACAGCGGCATCATCGGTGCCCTCATCCCCGCGCGGATCGGAGTGTCCTTCCGTGATCCCGTCCTCATCCAGACTCTCGACGGCCTGGCCGAGGAGATCAGCGCCATCGGTGCCGGGCTCCTCCTGATGCCGGACCTCGGCGACGGGCAGGTCACCGTGACCACCGCCCCCGTGGATGCCGTCGTGCTGGTCGGCTGCAATGCAGACGCGCTCGGCACGCTCGACGTGCTTAAGCGACGGAACATCCCGATGGTCCAGATCGAGGGGGCGGACGACACCGGCGTCTACACGATCAGCGTGGACAACCGGGGAGGCAGCCGCATGCTCGCGCAGCACCTCTGGGACCTCGGTCATCGCCGGGTCGCGATCGTCGCACTCGGTCTCGACCGGGACCGCAGTGTCGGGCCACTGACCGCCGCGAGCGAGGCCGCAGCGACCGTCACAACCACGATCGAGCGGATCGCCGGTGCCCGCGACGTCTACCAGGAGATCAGCGGCATGATCGCCGGCGGCAGCCGCAGCGACGCCGGCCGGGAAGCAGCGCTCGCGCTTCTCGACGTCCCCGCCGCAGACCGGCCGACCGCGATCATCGCGCAGAGTGACCTCCTCGCCGCCGGGGTTCTCGCCGCGGCGGACGAACTCGGCCTGAGCGTTCCTGAGGATCTCAGCGTCGTCGGATTCGACGGCATCCGCGTCGACGGTCTCGAGCGATCGCTCACGACCGTCTGGCAACCCTCACAGGGCAAGGGTGCGGCCGCGGGGCGTGCCGTCGTCGAGATGCTCGCCGGTCGTACGCCTGACCCGGTCGCGTTCGACGTGAGGTTCCAGCCTGGTGACACGACCGGCCCAGTGCCTGCCTGACGTCAGGCGTCAGACGCTGCAGGTGTGCTCGCGCGCATGATCGCGAGGATCCGGCGCAAATCCATGGCCACGGTCGCCGCGGGGCTGAGTGACGACGGAGCGAATTCGCGTTGCTCGTCGAACTGCGCGAGCAGAACGTCGAGCGTCTCGTCGGCCGCTGCGACGTTCTCGGTGATGTCGTCTCCGGCGTTGCGGGCGGTCAGCACAGCGGCGACCGCTTCGACGGTGTTGCTCAGCGGCTCCCGGAGTGCCTCAGGGAGCTCGGCGGGGAACGGACTGTCCCAGATCGCTGTGGCCAGGACGCCGGTGAGATCGCGGACGTGGAAGGTGATGGTCTCGAGGTCGGTGAGATCCTCGTAGTCCTTCTGGAGGTCGCGGTGGTGCAGTTTCGCCCTCGGGTTGAGCTTGCGGCTCTCGTCGGCGTGGCTGACCGCGGTGCGAACGTTCTCGGCTGTGGTGGCGAGTGCGTCGCTGCGCCCGGCCCACTCGTCATGCTCCGGCGGCCAGGTCTCGACGAGGGCGGCCGCGATGTCGCGCAGATGGGACGCGAGCTGTGAGCGGAAATCCGCGAGCTGCACGACGGCGGCAGTGAGGTTGAGTGGCGGGAACACGAGCAGGTTCACGGCGAGCCCGACGGCGACGCCCACCGCTGTCTGTACGAGGTATCCGGTCGAGTAGTCGTCGGCGTTCGGGCCTCCGATGATCAGCACGAACAGCGCGGCGACGGCCACGTAGTCACCGCCGGCGGTCAGCCAGCGGCTCCCGGCGATGAGCACACCGATCCCCACGACGATGGAGATGGAGAAGACATTCGGCTCCCAGAGCAGGATGACGGCCGCCGCCAGCGCGATGCCGATGGCGAGGGCGACGATCGTCTGGACGCCCTGCCTGACCGATCCCATCAGGGTCGGCGACATGCTGATGAGCGCGCCGAGCGGCGCGTAGTACGGGTAATCGTCGGCGACACCGGGCATGAGAGGCGCGACGAGCCAGGCGATCCCGACGGCGATGGCGGTCTTGATGGCGAGGAGCAGCCGCGGGTGGAGGAGCCAGGACTTCAGGCGTGTTCCTGTGCGGTGAACGTCGGGGGCAGCTGGGGGCATGCCTTCATCATCACAGGGGCGCGCTGGGAGAGCTATCTGTGAGCGGCCTCAGCCGAACACATCCGTCTGCCCCAGGTGCGAGATCAGCGCGTCGAGCACGCTGTCCCAACCGTCGTGCACGTCGTCGCCTGACAGGCCGTCATATCCGCGCAGGTCGAAGGTCAAGCGCGTGAGCTCACCCAGGTCCTTGATCGTCACTGTGACGAGTGGGCAGTCGTCCGGGTCGTCGTCGGGGCTGCCCCAGGTGAAGACGAGCTTCTCGGGTGGAACGACCTCGCGGTACTCTCCACCCGTCGGATATCGTTCGCCGGTTGCGTCGTTGACGATCGTGCACGAGTAGCGGCCGCCGACGCGGGCATCGATCCGGACGTCCTCCCGAGGTGTGCTGAATCCGGCCGGATGCCACCAGTGGGCGGTCTCGTCCGGGTTCGTCCATGCCTCCCAGATCTCGATGGGCGTCGCGTCGATGTTGCGAGCGAGCGTGAAGCCCTTCGTGGTGTCGATCGTCATTCTGCGTCTCTTCTCTGTTGTCGTCGTTCCCGTGTTCGTACCTTCGCGGCCGGCCACTCCCGGTCGAGCATCGCGTAGACCCCGGTGTCCTCCCAGCGGCCCTTCACGAACAGGTCCTCGACGAAGTGGGCTTCTTCGCGCATCCCGAGCCGCAGACACAGGCGAACGGATGCCGTGTTCTCGGGAGTGAGCGACGCGAAGATGCGGTGCGCCCCCATCGTCTCGAAGCCGACGGCCATCAGCGCCAGGGCGGACTCGCTCGCGTAGCCATTGCCTGCGACGTCCGGGTGGAAGACCCAGCCGATCTCGAGCGTGGCGTTCTCCGCCTTCTCGATGGTGAAGTACATCTGGCCGATGACCCGGTCGTCGTCCGTGCGCTGCACGGCGAGCTGGAGGTAGTCGCCGTCCTTCTCCAGCCGCGTCCTCCCGGCATCCTGGGCGACCTTCGCGGCCACGGTGTCGCGGTCCCGCGGCTCGTAGAGGAGGTATTCGCAGACATCCGCCCGCGACTGCCAGGAATGGATGGCGTCGACGTCGGCATCCGTTTCGAGGCGGAGGATCAGCCGCTCGGTCTCGATGGGCTCACGGAACTGGAAAGCGCGCATGCCTCATGCTAGCGAGCGGTCCTCAGCGCACGAGATGGCAGTTACGCACTCAAAATCGCGAACTCCGGGTCCGTTGGGTGCGCAACTGCCATGTCGCGGGACGGAGGGCAGGCGAGTTCAGAGCAGGCCGAGTTCGAGCGCGAGCGTGACCGCGCGGGTACGGTCGCTGACGCCGAGCTTCTCGAACGCGTGGAGGAGGTGCGTCTTCACAGTCGCTTCGCTGATGAACAGCCGCGTGGCGATGACCGGGTTGCTGTCGCCGGTCGCCACCAGGCGCAGGACGTCGAGTTCACGGGCGCTGAGCTTCGGCGGTGTCACGGCGGCACCCTGGCGCATCCGGTCGACGAGTTTCGCCGCGATGGCCGGCGCAAGAACCGTCTGGCCGCCCACGACGGAGCGCACGCCGGCGACGATCTCGTCCTGAGGCGCCGCCTTGAGCAGGTATCCGCTGGCACCCGCTTCGATGGCGCCGAGGATGTGGTCGTCGGTCTCGTACGTGGTCAGGATGAGCACACGGGTCCCAGGCACCGTAGCGATGATCCGGGCCGTCGCCGCAGCGCCGTCGAGCTCCTCGCCGCCCGGGACGGGCATGCGGAGATCCATCAGAACGAGATCCGGCCGGTGTTCCTGGGCCAGGGCCACCGCCTCCACGCCGTTCGCCGCCTCGGCGACCACCTCGATGCCGTCGGCGAGCGAGAGCAGGGAGGCGATGCCCGACCGGACGATGGGGTGATCGTCGGCCACAACGACGCGGATCGGCTGTTCGGTCATTCTGACGCGTCCTTTCCGAGGGGGATGTCGACGGTGAGTTCCGTTCCAGACGCGCGGACGGCATCCGCGACGGTCAGCGTGCCGCCGACGAGCCCCACCCTGTCGCGCATGCCGCTGAGGCCGAAACCGCGCTCGTCACCGGGCTGGAATCCGTCGAGACCGCGACCATCGTCGGCGACGCGAAGGGTCACAGTGCCCTCGTCCTGGACGACGGTGACGGATGCCGTCCGAGCCTGCGCGTGTTTCCTTACGTTGGCGAGACCCTCCTGCGCGCAGCGCAGCAGGACGACCTCGATGTCTCGAGGCAGATCGGCCAGAGTCGTCTCAGTGGTCACGGTGACGCCGGTCTCGCGGGAGAAGCGCTCGCCGAGCCGGTCGAGGGTGTCGGCGAGTGACGCGTCGCTCGCGGGCAGCCCCGCGTTGGCTGTCACGAGGGCGCGCGCTTCGCTGAGCGCGTCACGGGCCGTGGACTCGATGAGTTCGAGCGTCGAATCGGGAGCGGGTTGCTCGAGGCGGGCGCGCTGCGCGAGCATGACGACGCTTGTGAGGCTCTGCGCGATCGTGTCGTGGATCTCGCGGGCGATGCGTTCGCGTTCTGCGGTCGCCCCGGCATCCCTGCTCATCAGCTCCAGCTCGCCCTGTGCCGACTGCAGGTCGTCCAGCAGACGCTGCCGTTCTTCGCCGTACTCGGCGATGCTCGTGATCCAGAGGCCGAGAGCCAGGCTGAAGCCGAGCGAGAGACCGCCGACGAACAGGGCCTGGATCAGCCCTTCGATGCCGTCGCCCAACCCGATGAGAAAACCTGAGGTCATCACGGCGGCCGCGCCGATGTTGGCGAGAACAGCCTGCTTCCGGCTCAGCGAAACCACCCAGATGAGCGGGAACACGATGAACTGGGTGGTCAGCATGTTGGGTTCGAACGCGGCACCCACCCCCACCACGACGGCGAGGAGCGCCTGGAAGGTGATGCTCGGCCACACCGACGTCGGTGCCGGGTCTCTGTCGGCAGCCCCGACCAGTCGGCGGCCGAGCACGAAGTAGACGATGCACAACAGGGCCAGCGAGATCCATGCTCCCCACTGGTCGAGCCCATCAGACGCGAACGCGACAACGACGCCGACGACGAGAGCCGTCGCCGTCACAGCGACATCCCACCATTTCGGATTGTTCACGGCACTACTCTCTCGTACTTGGGTCGGCCGGCAGGCCGGGTGGCGATGCGAATCTCGGGAGGAAAATCAGGGGGTCGGTCCCCGTATGGACGACGGACCCCCCGATTTTCCTCCCGAGGCAGCAACGTCAGCTGTCCTTGCGGATCCAGCGGAAGGTGAGCCGGCAGAGCACCAGGCCGACCACGCACCAGATCAGGAGGTTGACGGCGACCCAGCCGAGATCCCATGTGCCGTTCTGCTCGAGTGCGGCGAAGCTCTCGGGCAGGAAGACGGAGCGCATGCCCTGGGCGAGCCACTTGAGCGGGAAGATGCTTGCGATGTTCTGAAGCCACTCAGGCAGCATCGTGAACATGAGATAGACGCCGGAGATGAACTGCAGGACGAGGACGATCGGGATCACGACGGCCGTCGCGCTCTTCCCGGACCGAGGGACCGATGACAGCGCGATGCCGAGGACGGCGCAGGTGACGATGCCCAGCAGGTAGAGCCACGCGAATGTCGCCCACTTCTCGGGCTCCGTCGGCAGCTCGATCGAGAACACGACGCGTGCCACGAACAGGAGCAGCACGACCTGGGCGAGCGAGGTGACGAAGACCTGGCCCATCTTCCCGATGAAGTAGCTGATCATCGGGAGCGGGGATCCACCCAGCCGTTTGAGGGTGCCGTCGCTCTTCTCCATGGCGATGTCGGTGGCGAGGTTCTGAACCCCGGAGAGGAGGATGCCTGCTGCGACCATTCCCGGGAGGAAGTAGGCGCCCTGGCTGATGCCGCCGCTGCCGTCCGGGTTCGTGCCGACGTTGCCTGCCGTGCTGAATGCGGTGGCGAAGATCGACAGCATCACGACGGGGAAGAGAAAGGTGAAGAACACTTGGTCGCCGACCCGGAAGTACACCCGGATCTCGTAGCCGATCCGCTTCAATCCGAGACGGATGCCGCGGCCGCGCGGGAGGGCGGGAACCGGCGACGCCGGGGTCGGCCTGGTGAGGGTCTGGTCAGACATGGGCTGCTCCTGTCGATTCGGCAGGGTCTGCGACGGTGCCGGTTGCGCTCGAGGCCCCGACGAGACCGAGGTAGACGTCTTCGAGGCTGGGTCGGATGACCTCAAGGTCGCGTGGCTCGCTGTCGCCGGCTGCAACGAGCCGGGAGACGAACGCAGCGGGGGCGTGTGTACGTTCCTCATGGATGCCGTCACCGTCACGCCAGCGGACGACCGGCACACGGGCATCCGCCCCGCCGATGGTGTCGACAGGACCGATCTCGACCAGCCGTCCGGCCGCGATCACGGCGACGCGGTCGGCCAGCTGGGCGGCCTCGTCGAGGTAGTGGGTGGTGAGGAGGATGGTGGTGCCGTCGGCCTTCAGCGAACGGATGAGTTCCCAGAAGTGGCGGCGGGCCTCGGGGTCGAAGCCTGTGGTCGGCTCGTCGAGGAAGAGCAACTGCGGGCGACCGATGACACCGAGGGCGACGTCGACACGGCGACGCTGCCCGCCGGAGAGCTTGCCGATGCGGGTCTTCGCCTTCTCGGTCAGGCCGACGGCGGCGATGACATCATCGACGTCGCGTGGGTTCTCGTAGTAGGCGGCGAATTGCTCGACCTGCTCGCGGACCGAGACGTGTGCGGCCTCGGCGCTCGACTGGAGCACGATACCCAGCTGCGCCTTCCAGGCGAGGCTGGCCTTCTGCGGGTCGACGCCGAGCACGCTCACGTCGCCGCTCGTGCGGTCGCGGTAACCCTCGAGGATCTCGATGGTGGTGGACTTGCCGGCACCGTTGGGGCCGAGCAGCGCGAAGGTCTCACCGCGGTGGATGTCGAAGCTCACGCCGTCGACGGCGGAGAGGGCGCCGTAGCGCTTGGCGAGGTTGCGGACCCTGACGACGGGCTCAGTGGGCTCGTGGGGTCCTGGGCTTGATGGGGTCATGGTTACAGGATGGCGCGCATCCGGCGGTTGCGACAGCGGTGGTCTGGCTGATTCCGGGGTCAACCGATCGGTGGATGCCGTTGCACCGGCACGCGCGGGTCTTCCGGCTTCGCGCGGGTGGAAAATCACCAGCGCGAAGCCGATTCGCCCGCGCGAGCGTTCCGTGAGGGCTACGCCGACGGCGCGGCGAGCATCGCGTCGAGTACCGGCAGCAGTTCGGGGATCGAGCGACAGCCCTGCCGTTCGACGAAGTGACCTCCGCCGGGGATGATCGTCAGCGGCGCGTCCAGCCTTCTGGCGAGCGCCGCGGTCAGCGGCGGGTCCACCGTCGTGTCGTTGTCCGAGCCGAAGACGTGCCGAAAGCGTGCTCCGGCCGCGATCGCCGCGAAGTCGACCGGCTGTGCGGTGAACGGGTTCAGCTGAGGGAGGTTTCGCAACGGCTGCGCGAAGCCGGCGACAAGGACCAACCCGCGCAGGGTCCACGGCCGCGGAAGGGCGTCGAGCACGCGCAGGGTGGTGATCGAACCGAGGCTGTGACCGACGAGGATGGTGTCATCGTCGACCTGCCCGACCGCAGACCCCAGGGTGTCGAGCCAGGCGTCGAGCTGCGGATGCTTCGGATGCGGAAGCGCAGGGACCTCGACGACATCCGCTCCGTACCGCTCGACGAGCCACGGGAACCAGTGCCTGTGCGGCGCAGCGAGGTACCCGTGTGCGACGACGATCCGTGAGGGCATGAGTCGAGTGTGCCAGTACTGCGGTCGAGGCGACGGCTCAGACGCCGACGCGCATCCAGGCGGTCGAGCGCGCCCGCCAGCCGAGGGTGGCAGCCCTCGCGGCGATGTACCCGATCGTGAACGCCGCCGTCAGCAGGGCGAGCCCCGTCGTCCCCGAGGGTGCGGCGAGCAGTACCCAGACCGCAAGCGGCACGAAGAGCGCCACGTTGAGGATGCCGGTGAGCGCGAGATAACGCGCGTCGCCCGCCCCGATGAGCACACCGTCGAGCACGAAGACGAACCCAGCCAGCGGCACGCTCACCCCGAGCACGACGAGGCTCGGCGCCAGGAGCGCGGCGAGCTCGGGGTCACTCGTGAAGAGCAGCCCGGCGACACCGGACGTCGCGATGACGACGAGCCCGAGGACCACCCCTGAGCCGACGCCCCACTGCAGGCAACGGGCGAGCACGGCGCGGACGCCGACCGTGTCACCAGCGCCCAGGCCCTTGCCGATGAGCGCCTGGGCGGCGATGGCGAGCGAATCGAGGGCGAAGGCGATGAGAGTGAACACCGTCATCACGATCTGGAACCCGGCGAGCTCCACCGTTCCGAGATCGGTCGCCACGAACACGGCCAGCAGGATGGCCGCGCGCAGGCTGAGCGTGCGCACAAACAGCCAGCCGCCGGAGATCGCTGAACCGGAGATACCCGCGCGATGCGGCCGGATCGATGCGCCCGTCCTCCGCGCGTGGGCGAGCACGACGACGAGGTAGACCGCGGCCATCCCCCACTGGGCGATCACCGTCCCCAGGGCCGATCCGCCGATACCGAAGCCGAGCACGTAGATGAACACGAAGTTGAGGGCGACGTTGATGCCGAAACCCGCGATGGCCACGATCAGCGGTGTGCGGGTGTCCTGCAGCCCGCGCAGCAGCCCAGTCGCCGCGAAGACGAGGAGCATGGCGGGGAGTCCGGCCATCGAGATCGAGAGATAGATGGATGCCTCGACCGCGACATCCGGGGCGGCGCCGAATGGCGCGAGCAACAGCGGAGTGGCGAGCGCTCCGACTGCAGCGAGGACGATTCCGAGGCCGAGCGCGAGCCAGAGGCCGTCGATCCCGACGGAGACGGCGCCCGGTTCGTCCCCTGCTCCGAGCCGGCGGGCGACGGCGGGAGTCGTGGCGTATGCGAGGAAGACCATGAGGCCGATGATCGTCTGGAGCACCGCTCCTGCGAGCCCGAGGCCGGCGAGCGGTGTCACGCCGAGGTGCCCGATCATGGCCGAGTCGGCCAGCAGGAACAGCGGTTCGGCGAGAAGCGCGCCGAGGGCGGGGACCGCGAGGCGCAGGATGTCGCGGTCGACTTTTCGCACGCCTTCGAGCCTAGCCCCGGCCCCTGTCACCGGTTCCGCCGTCGCGAGGGTTGCCGCCGAACCGGAGCCACGGCTAACGTCTCCCCATGATCGGTGAACTCCGCAGCGTCGTCCTCGACTGCCCTGACCCTGACCGCCTTGCAACGTTCTACGGCGAACTCCTCGGAATGGAGCGGATCATCGACAGGGACGACTGGGTCGCGCTCAGGAAGCCGGATCGAGGTCCTCGGGTCTCGTTCCAGCGAGTCGATCCGTACACCCCGCCGCAGTGGCCAGGCCAGCTGGTGCCACAGCAACTGCACATCGACGTCACCGTCGACGACCTCGACGAGGGAGAGGCCCAGGTGCTCTCCCTCGGTGCAACGGATGCCGGATACCGCGAAGACGACTTCCGGGTTTACCTCGACCCAGCCGGGCATCCGTTCTGTTTGTGTGTCGACGACTGACCGACGCTGCCGCGACACGCGAGGGAACCCCTTAACAACGTCCGGTGCGAGGCGTAATGTCCGCAGCATGAGCACTGTCATTTCGGCGCATGACCTGCGAAAGCACTACGGTCACACGCGGGCTCTCGACGGCCTCGACCTCTCCGTGGCCTCGGGCGAGATCCATGGCTTCCTTGGTCCGAACGGCGCAGGCAAGTCGACCACGATCCGGATCCTCCTCGGCCTGGCCAGGGCGACGTCCGGCAGTGTGTCCGTCTTCGACAGGAACCCCTGGACGGATGCCGTTGCGCTCCACCGCCGGATGGCATACGTCCCCGGCGGTGTCGCCCTCTGGCCGACGCTCACAGGCGGCGAAGCCATCGACCTGCTCAGCAGGCTGAGGGGCATCGACGATCCTGTGCAGTACGCCGCCCGTCGTGCCCACCTCATCGAGGTGTTCCAGTTCGACCCGAGCCGAAAGGGCCACACCTACTCGACGGGGAACCGCCAGAAGGTCGCGCTCATCGCCGCATTCGCCACCCCGGCCAGTCTGTACCTGCTCGATGAGCCCACCGCCGGCCTCGACCCGCTGATGGAGGCGGTGTTCCGCCGTGAGCTCGGCGCCCTGGTCGCCGAAGGCGCCACGGTGCTCCTGTCGAGCCACATCCTCAGCGAGGTGGAGCAGCTCTGTGACCGGGTGAGCATCATCCGCTCAGGCCGCATCGTCGAAACCGGGACCCTCGCCGAACTCCGGCACCTCACGCGCACCGAAGTCGCCTTCGCGGTCGACGGCCTCAGCGAGACCGACCTGCAGGGGATCCCCGGCAGTCACGACCTCGTGATCGACGGCGCCCGCGCGAAATTCACGGCAGACAGCGACGAACTCGTGGACGTTCTTCCGACCCTCGCCGCTCTCCGGGTCCGCGGACTGACCGTGACGCCGCCATCGCTCGAGGAACTGTTCCTGCGCCACTACGGCGACCTGACGGCGGACGTCGCGCGCAAGACCAGGAGAGCGGCCCGCCACACCCGGGCCGGCCGATGAGCACCCTGGGAACGCTGGTCCGGCACCGGATGCGGCGTGACCGAATCCAGATTCCGGTCTGGCTGGCGTCGGTCTCGGCTCTCGTCCTCTTCTCGGCGCTCGCCCTGCAAGACACCTTCGGCAGCCTCGAGGAGCGCACCCTTCTCGTCCGGCTGGCCGCCGCCAACCCGAGCATCATGTTCATCCGCGGTGTCCCGCAGGGTACAGACGCTGACGCCGTGCTCATCTTCACCATCCTCGCGTTCATCGGCGTTCTGGTCGGTCTGATGAATACCTTCCTGGCGGTCAGGCACCTCCGTGCTGAGGAGGAGAGCAGACGCGCCGAACTCGTGGCCGCGACGCCAGCAGCCCGCTCATTCCCTCCTCTGGCAACGCTCGTCTACGGACTCCTCGTCAACCTGACGCTCGCGGTGGCGGTCGCCGGATGCCTCCTGATCGCCGGCCAGGAACTCGCCGGCTCGATCGTGACCGGCTTGTCCCTCTGCGGCGTCGGCGTCGTGTTCCTCACGGTCGGCGGTGTGGCATCCGAACTCATGCCGAGCGCACGGGCCGCGAACGGAGTGGCCGTCGGCGCGGTGCTGCTTGCCTACCTGCTGCGCGGGATCGCGGATGCCTTCGGCACGGTGTCGGCGAACGGCCTGTATGTCGAGAGCGGCTGGCTCAGCTGGCTCTCGCCGATCGGCTGGGCCCAGCAGACGCACCCATTCACCGAGAACAACCTTGCGCCCCTGCTTCTGCACGTCGCCGTCGCCGCCGTGCTCGTGGGGTCCGCTCTCCTCATCATGGCGCGCAGGGACACGGGAGACAGCGTCCTGGCAAGCAGCGGAGGTCGCGCGACAGCGAGCCGAGCGCTCTCCGGCCCCTTCGGCCTGGCCTGGCGGCTGCAGTGGCCCTCGATCATCGCCTGGTGCGCCGGCGGAGCGGCCTTCGGCATCTTCGGAGGATCACTCGGAACGGCGATCGCCAGCTCCGACCTCGGGGACAGTCCGATCGCCGATCAGCTCGCCCGGCTCTCGCGGGGCGGTGACACCCTGACCGAGGCGTTCATCTCGGTCATCTTCACGATCGTCGGAATCGTTGCTGCAGGAAGCGCCATCCAGGCCGTCGTCCGGCTGCGCCAGGAGGAGTCGCTCGTCGGCGGACAGCTCGTCCTGGTCACTCCGATCTCCCGGTTCCGCTGGGCGGGCGGGTACGTGGCGGTTGGGGCGATCGCCATCCTGCTCGTCCTTACCGCGGGCGCCGTGGCATCCGTTCTCGCAGCCCTCGCGGTCGGGGCGCCGGAGGAGAGCATCGAGGACTCGGTTCTCGCCGCGCTCGCTCAGCTTCCTGCGGCGCTGCTGTTCCTCTGCGCCGTGTCGCTCGTGTGGTCGCTCATCCCTCGGCTCACCTCAGGGATCGGCTGGGGTCTGCTCGCGCTCGCCGTGTTCCTCGGCGTCTTCGGCAGCCTGGTCGGGCTGCCGGAGTGGACGGCGGAGCTCTCGCCGTTCAGCCACACCCCTGTGCCGTCCGGCGAAGACCCCGACTGGAGTGGAGGCATCGTGATGCTTGGCCTGGCGCTGGTCGCGGGCGCCGCGGCGATGCTCCTCTTCCGTCGACGGGACGTCGCCGTGGGCTGACGGGTCAGCGCATCACCGACGTGAGCAGCAGACTCGTCTCGCTGTTGAGCACGCCGTCGACCGACCTGATCCTCCCGAGGACCCGGTCGAAGTCCGCGAGACTCGAGGTGCGGAGTTCGGCGACGAGGTCCCAGCCCCCGTTCGTCGAGTGAAGGGCCTCGATCTCCGGAAATCCGCGCAGCTTGCGGATCACGGCGTCTGTCGACCGTCCCTCGACCTCGATGAGCGACACGGCGCGAACGGTGTCGAGCTCGCTGTCGTCACGGATGCGTACCGAGAAACCGACGATGACGCCTGCCGACACGAGTTTGTCGAGGCGGCTGGTCACCGTCGCCCGGGAGACCTCGAGCGTCCTCGCCAGCTCGGCGACGGGCGCTCGACCGTTCTCGCGCAGGGCCGCCAGAAGTCGTCGGTCCAGGTCGGTGAAGGATGCCATGAGCAGAGTGTACAACCGGGCCTGTCGTTGTGGCGGACCACCCCGTCAAGACTGAACGAATTGCTCATTGTCGTTGCAGATCGTCGATCCGTAGCGTTGACAGCGAAGAAGGAGGTCGCCCGAATGACCAGATTCGTCGACGTGCGCAACATGGTGCGCTGGGCCTCGGCCGCCGGGGTCGAGAGCATCATCGCCGGGATGGCGCGGTACGTCGAAGACGACTTCCGTCGCTGGGAAGCGTTCGACAAGACGCCCAGAATCGCGAGTCACACGCCGTTCGGCGTGATCGAGTTGATGCCGACGAGCGACAACGAGACCTACGCCTTCAAGTACGTCAACGGGCACCCGTCCAACCCCGGCAGGGGTTTCCAGACCGTCACCGCGTTCGGTGCGCTCGCCGACGTGCACAACGGCTATCCGGTGTTCATGGCGGAGATGACGCTGCTCACCGCGCTGAGGACGGCGGCGACGTCGGCGATGGTGGCGAAACACCTCGCCAGGCCAGACTCCCGCCGACTGACGCTCATCGGAACGGGCAGCCAGTCCGAGTTCCAGGCACTCGGCTTCCGCGCCGTCCTCGGCATCGACACTCTCACGGTGTGGGACACCGACGAGAAGGCGATGCAGAAGTTCGCCCGCAACATGGAGCCGCTCGGGTTCGACGTGACTCTCGCCTCGTCGGCGAGGGACGCCGTTCGTGGCGCGGACATCGTGACCACGTGCACGGCCGACAAGACCCAGGCCACCGTGCTCCACGCGGACTGGATCGAGCCGGGAATGCACCTCAATGCGATCGGCGGTGACTGCCCCGGCAAGACCGAGCTGGACGCCGCCATCCTCGATACCGCCGATGTGTTCGTCGAGTACACCCCACAGACCCGGATCGAAGGTGAGATCCAGCAGGCACAGGCGGACTTCCCGGTCACCGAGCTGTGGCAGGTCCTCCTCGGACGCGCGGCCGGACGGTCGTCCCGCGAGCAGGTCACCCTCTTCGACTCGGTCGGCTTCGCGATCGAAGACTTCTCCGCGCTGCGGTACGTCAGCGACGCGGTGGTCGGTACCGACTTCTTCGACGTGCTCGACCTCGTTGCGGAGCCTGAGGATCCGAAGGACCTCTTCGGTCTCGTCGGCGTGCTGTCCCCCGTCGGCACCTGAGGCGGCAGGCATGTCCGCCCAGGCGCCGTCGTCCGTCATCCTGATCCGGCCGAGTCGATTCCGTCCCAATCCCGAGACCGCGCAGGACAACGCGTTCCAGTCCCCGGCCACGGGTGAGGACCCGGGTGAACTCGCCCTCCGGGCGTACGACGAGGTCACCGCAGTCGCCGAGGCCCTGGACCGGGCCGGGGTGACGGTCCACCTCTTCGACGACGAGGAGCACACACGCCCGGACAGCGTGTTCCCGAACAACTGGCTCTCCACCCACGCCGGTGGTCACGTCGCGCTGTTCCCGATGTTCGCGGCGTCGAGGCGAGGGGAACGCAGGACGGATGTCGTCGAGATGCTGAAAGCCGGCTATCGCGTGCAGACGGTCACCGACTACTCCGGACTGGAACCTGACGGTGTCTTCCTGGAAGGCACGGGGGCCATGGTGCTCGACCACGAAGCACGGATCGCCTACGTCGCCCGCTCCAACCGGGCCGACCCCGTCGCCCTGGAGCGGTTCTGCACGGATTTCGGCTACGAGCCCATCGCGTTCGACGCCACGGACGAGCACGGCGTCCCGGTCTATCACACCAACGTCATGATGTGCATTGCCACCGACTTCGTGCTCGTCGGTCTCGATCTCATCAGCGTCGAGGCCCGGCGCAGGGAGGTCGCGGACCGGCTTCGTGGCCGCCGCAGGTCCGTTCTCGCGCTGTCGCACCACCAGATTCGCGAGTTCGCCGGCAACGCCATCGAACTGGAGGGGGAGGACGGGCGGATCCTGGCGATGTCGACGCGTGCCCTCGACAGCCTCGACGAGAACCAGAGGGCGGTCATCGAGAAGAGTTGCACCGTGCTTCCCCTGTCGATACCGACGATCGAACTCGCCGGAGGATCGATCCGCTGCATGATCGCGGGCATCCATCTCGAAGCGCGTCCCGTCGCCCCTGAGTGGTCCGAAGTCGCTGGGCCCTCGTACGCGGAACTCAGCGATCCGGTCCCGGCGGCCTGAGCCGGACATCTCGAGTTCGCTGTGACGCCGGGCGAGAATTGCCCGCCCGGAAACATCCGCAGTCTCCTAGGGTGGAATCATGACTGACGCTGCTCTTCCCTCCGGCATCACCCTCGACGAGCTCGACCCGGCGGTGCGGCCGCAGGACGACCTGTACCGGCACGTCAACGGGAAGTGGCTCGACCGCACGGACATCCCGTCGGACAAGGCGCGCTGGGGATCGTTCCACATGCTGGCCGAGGAGGCCGAGAAGGCCGTCCAGACGATCATCCTCGAGGCACAGGATGCTCCTGAGGACGAGAACACTGACCCTGAGCAGCGCAAGGTCGGCGACCTTTACGCGAGCTTCATGGACGAGGACCTGATCGAGGCCCTCGGCGCCACCCCGATCGCCGGGCAGCTCGCCGCGATCGAGAACGTCAACTCGATCGAGCAGCTCGTTCGCACCACGGCCCAGTTCGATCGCGCCGGAGTGAGCGGATTCTTCCAGCTCTACGTCGACAACGACCCGGGTAACCCCGAGCGCTACCTCGTCCTCGTCGAGCAGGGCGGCATTTCGCTGCCCGACGAGAGCTACTACCGCGAAGAGAAATTCGCGTCGATCCGTTCCGCATACGTGTCGCACGTGCAGCATCTCTTCGAACTCGTCGCAGACGGCATCCCCGGCGGTGCGCAGTTCCGCAACGCCGCCGCCCGCGCGCAGCACGTGTTCGACATCGAGACGGCCATCGCCGCCGTGCACTGGGACAATGTGCGCTCCCGCGACAGTGAAGCCACATACAACCTGCACACCTGGGATGAAGCCGGCGCACTGTTCGACGGTGGGCCAGCCGGCCGTGCCCTCATCGACGGATGGCTCGAGGCGCTCGGCGCCCCAGATGGGGCGTTCGACGAGCTCGTCGTCCGCCAGCCCAGCTTCTTCGCCGGCCTGGCGCCCCTGCTCGTGACGTCGAAGCTCGAGGCCTGGAAGGACTGGCTGGCGTGGAAGGTCATCCACGGGGCCGCACCGTACCTCTCGACCGAGTTCGTGGAATCCAACTTCGCCTTCTACGGCCGCACTCTCTCCGGCACCCCCGAGATCCGGGACCGCTGGAAGCGCGGCGTCTCCCTCGTCGAGGGCGTCCTGGGCGAGGCCGTCGGCAAGATCTACGTCGACAGGCACTTCCCGCCGCAGGCCAAGGCGTCGATGGACGTGCTCGTCCAGAACCTCGTCGAGGCCTACAGGCAGTCCATCACGACGCTCGAGTGGATGGGCAACGACACCCGCAAGCGCGCGCTCGAGAAGCTCGAGAAGTTCACCCCGAAGATCGGCTTCCCGTCGAAATGGCGCGACTACTCCGCTCTCGACGTGCAGCGCACCGACCTGATCGGCAACGTCCGCAGGGCCAGTCTGTTCGAGTTCAACCGCGAGCTCGGCAAGATCGGCAAGCCGCTGGACCGGGACGAGTGGTTCATGACGCCGCAGACCATCAACGCCTATTACAACCCCGGGTTCAACGAAATCGTCTTCCCCGCGGCCATCCTCCAGTTCCCGTTCTTCGACGAGAACCGGGATGCCGCGGCGAACTACGGTGCGATCGGCGCCGTCATCGGTCACGAGATCGGGCACGGTTTCGACGACCAGGGATCGAAGTACGACGGTGACGGCAAACTCACCGACTGGTGGACGTCGAAGGACCGGAAAGCGTTCGAGAAGCGCACGGCCTCGCTGATCGCCCAGTACAACGCCCTCGCCCCAGCGCAGGTGCCCGACCACCACGTCAACGGCGCCCTCACCATCGGTGAGAACATCGGCGACCTCGGAGGCCTCTCGATCGCGTGGAAGGCGTACCTGATCTCCCTCGCTGGGGAGGCGCCGCCGGTCGTCGACGGACTCAGCGGGGCCGAGCGTTTCTTCCTCTCCTGGGCCCAGGCCTGGCAGCAGAAGGCGCGCGACGCCGAGGTGATCCGTCTGCTCGCCATCGACCCGCACTCCCCGAACGAGTTCAGGTGCAACCAGATCGTCCGGAACATCGACGAGTACTACGAGACCTTCGGAGTGACATCCTCCGATGCGCTCTGGCTCGACCCTGCGCAGCGGGTCACGATCTGGTAGATCGCCCCCTCGCGATCGCGGCAAGTCTGCGATACTGGGGAAACGGCCACGACGCATCGCTCTCCCGTCCGTGTGGCGGACGGGACGGCATCAGCACTCCCGGCCGGGATCCAGAAAAACTCTGATCGGGACGACCGCGAGAGCGGGTGTGGGGACGCGCCGATCCACTCAACGGAGATTCATGCCAGTGGCACCGTCGACGCAACACCCGGCTGCACCGCAGTCACGAGGCAGATCACGGCAGCGTGAGCGACGCCGCGCACGGCACCGCTCCGCTGAGCCGGCAGAGACGTTCTCGAGAAGCCTCAAGGCCCTCGGTTACCTGGCCCGCAACGGCGTGCAGGTTTCCGCGCGCGTCACCGATCTGTCGACCGGCGCCGAACTGCTCAGCGTCGACGACTACGTGGTCATGCCGACCGCGTCCATCGGCAAAGTGCTGCTCCTCGTGGACGTGGCCGCGCGACTGGACGACACCGAGTTCGCGGCTCTGACCATCCTCGACCGCGAGTCGAACGACTCGGTCGGCGACTCAGGCATCTGGCAGCACCTCCAGGCACCGTCGCTGCCCGTCGCCGACCTCGCCGCACTCGTCGGTGCCACGAGCGACAACCTCGCCACGAACGTGCTGCTGCGTCTCATCGGCCTCGACTCCGTGCGCAGGCGCGCCGAGTCCATCGGCCTCAAGCGCACGGCCCTCCTCGACCGGGTTCGCGACCACCGCGGACCGGACGACGCACCGCACCTCTCCGTCGGCTCGATGAAGGAGATCGCGTGGCTGTTCTCCGCGCTCGCCAGGGGTGAGATCGTCGACCAGTCCACGAGCCAGAGGGTGGCCGGCTGGCTGTCGCTCAACGCGGACCTCTCGATGGTCGCCTCTGCATTCGGCATGGACCCGTTGTCGCACCGCTCGGGTGATCACGGCATCCAGATGTTCAACAAGACCGGTGTGGACGCTGGAGTTCGAGCCGACGCCGGTGTGGTGCGTGGACCGCGGGCCGGGGTCGCATACGCGATCGCCGTATCGTTCGCCGACACGGACCTGTCGACGAGGCTTGCCGTCTACGACGCGATGCACACGGTCGGACTGGACCTGGTCGAGTACATCCACTAGTTCACTGGTGGCCGGGCACGGCACTATCTGTGACAGGAGTCTTCTGGGGTTCGGCACCGAACTGAAGTGCGAGCATCGCGGTGATCTCCACGTGGCGCAGCAGGAACGCCCGCTCGTCGAGCCGCTTACGCCGCAGCCACCGGGTGACCTCCTCGTTGCACTTGCTGGCATTGCAGGAGCCGCACGCCGGCGCAATGTTGTCGAGCGTGTAACGTCCGCCGCGGGAAAGCGCCAGGACGCAGTCGCGCTGAAGCGGCTTGTCGATCGCGCCGCAATACGCACAGCCGCCCCAGGCCGACTTGAGAGCCGTCCACTGCGCGTCGCTGAGATCGTGCTCGACACGATCCATCCTGCGCTTCCGTCTTCGAGCGGCTCTGACCTTGCGACTGTGGTTGAGCGCCATCGTCCCAGCATAGGCACGTCGACCGCGAACGGGCCCGAGGTGAGTGTCCGGGTCTGGTCGTCGAGCCGACGTAGCGGGCACGAACGCCAGGTCGGGAAGCAGAGAGGGCATCGCGTGGTTGCACTCGTCACCGATGCAGTGAGAGGACACACGATGGGCAAGGTTCTGCAGATGCGACTCGTCGTCGAGGCCGACGATTACGACGCGGCTGTCGCGTTCTACCGCGACGCGCTCGGGCTGGACGAGGAGGCCGCCTTCGAGGGCGATGGGGACGCGCGCGTCATGATCCTCGACGCCGGACGGGCGACCCTCGAGATCGCCAACAGCGCGCAGAAGCGGATGATCGACGACGTCGAAGTCGGCAGGCAGGTCGCGCCGAAGATGCGCGTGGCTTTCGAGGTCGCGGATGCCGCTGGCGAGGCCGACGAACTCACTGCGGCCGGGGCGACGCTCGTGGCGCCCGCCACCCTGACGCCGTGGAACTCGCTGAACGCGCGGCTCGATGCGCCGGACCTGCACATCACGCTGTTCCAGGAGCTGGACCAGCCCGCAGCCCGCTGATCGCACGTCGACAGGCTCAGTAACAGGGGGCGTCGCGTTCGCAACGGCGGAGTTTTCGCGAGTCCGAGCGAGTTTCGCCCACTGATGGCGTGGGTCGACGAAATTCTCCGAAGTTGGGGACGGTGCAGTTCAGTCGATCAGACCCAGCGCCGCCAGCCGCCTCAGCACCTCGGCGCCGGCGGGCGGGCACCGGTGCAGGTCCCCGGTGGTCACCCAGTGCAGCTCGCTCACCTCGGCACTCGGCTGCGGTTCTCCCTCGGTCGCGGCCGAGAACACGACCATGCGCACCTGCCTGCCGTCCGGCTCGCCATGCGCCTGCGTCACGACAGTGAACAGCTCGCGGACGGATCCGGGTACGAGCTCCACCGCCACCTCTTCGCGGGTCTCGCGGGCGGCGGCATCCGCTGCGGACTCTCCGTCGTCGATCTTGCCGCCGGGGAGGTAGATCACGTCGCGGCCGCGGGCGGTGACCATGAGCATCCGGCGATCCCGGAGGAGTGCGACAGCGGCGACCTCGATGTCGGGGAGGCCGGTCACCTGATCTCACCGGAGTCTGCACCCACGGATGCCTCGTCGCTTGCCCGTTCGAGCAACGCGACGGCATCGCGGACGGCGACGAGCGTCTCCTCGCGGTGCAGGATGCGGAAGTGCCCGTCGACGGGGAGCAGGACATTCGTTGCGCCTTCGAGGACGCTTCCGTCCGGCACGTGTGGGTCGAAGCCGCCGAAGATCGACACGATGTGCCCGTTCGCGCTCGCCTGGCTGCCGAGGCTCACGATCGTCTCGTCCGTCGGGAGGAACGCCCTCAGCGTCCTGCCGATCACGTACTTGGCGTAGCGGGAACCGCCGAAGGGGGTGGCGATGGCGACCAGCCCTCGCAGGTGCAGGTCGTCGCGTCGTGACAGCAGCAGATGCTTGCCGACCAGCCCGCCCTTGCTGTGAGCCACGATCATCCGTCCGGCCGGATTGGCGGTGACCTGCGACAGGGCGCGCGCGAGACGCTCAGACGTCTCGACGATCGGCCGCCGATTGTAGCCCAGCCCGTGCACGACACTGATCGGGTAGCCGGCCGCGTTGAGGTTCTCGGCGATGGGGCGGAGAAAGCTCCAGCGTTCGTAGACGCCGGGAATGAGGACGATGGTCGGCTTGCCCGGCTGACCGGTGCCGAACGAAGCAGGCACCTGCCATCGCAGCACCGACCCGGTGTGCACGACGGCGGCGTCGACGTAGTCGCGCGCCCAGATCCGGGCCTTGTTCAGCAGTTCGTTCATTGCCGTCCCTCCGCGTGGCGGGCGATGTGCGCGGCTACCGTCCTGCCGTTCGTCATCATCACCTCGTGTCCTGTTCCGTGCACCTCGACGAGCCTCGACTGCGGGATCACCGCGACGATCCGGTCGACCCAGCTCCTCGGACAGAGCTTGTCCTCACTCCCTCGCACGACGAGTGTGCGTGCCTTCACGTGCGGCATGGTTTTCTCCACCCGGTGATCCATCATCGTCCGCAGGGTCTTGAAGTACCAGCGCGGCCCGGCCTTGACGTAATAGACGAGCCCGTACCCGAGCACCCGGGCCTGCGCGCCCCAGAGGTCCTGCACCAGCCGGACGGCCTGGATCCTGGCGCCGCGCTCGTCGGGGTTGACGGTGGGACTGATCAGCACGACGCAGTCGAAGACGTCAGGATGCCGTGCAGCGGCTTCGACGGCGACCTGGGAGCCCATGGAATGCCCGACGAGCACCGGGTCCGCGATCCGGAGATGGTTGACGAGCTCCGCGATCAGATCGCCCGACTGCTGCATGTCGAGAGGAGCCTCGGGCTCAGGAGCATCGCCGAAGCCGGGAAGGTCGAGCGCGTAGACGCGACCGGTGGTGCCGAGGGCGTCGGTGAGGTCACCCCAGTATCGGCGTCCCATCCCGATCCCGTGGAGCAGGATGTAGCTCGGTCCTGTGTGCACACCGCTCTCGGCGATCACGGTCACCCGCTCGCGAGACCGGAACTCGGTGGTGTGCGGAGCAGGCATGGCGCCAGTCTACGGACGACACCTGTCCGGCGACCGGGCGTGAGCCGCGCGGCTAAGCTTGAGAAGCGTCCGTGCAGCCGGCACGGGCCCCGTTCGCATCAGGAGCCACAGTGGCCGCATCCAGCCGTCTCGACTCAGTCATCGCCCTCGCCCGCCATCGCGGATTCGTCTTCCAGGCCGGTGAGATCTACGGAGGCTCGCGATCCGCCTGGGACTACGGCCCGCTCGGTGTCGAGCTCAAGGAGAACATCAAGCGGCAGTGGTGGAAGTACATGGTCACCCGGCGTGACGACGTCGTCGGGCTCGACTCCAGCGTCATCCTCCCGAAGAAGGTCTGGGAGGCATCCGGCCACGTCGGGGTCTTCACCGACCCGCTCGTCGAGTGCCTGCACTGCCACAAGCGGTTCCGCGAGGACCACCTCCTCGAGGCATTCGAGGAGAAGAAGGGCCGCGCCCCGGAGAACGGCATGCTCGACATCGCCTGCCCGAACTGCGGCACCCGTGGCGAGTGGACGCCTCCTCGCGACTTCAACATGATGCTCAAGACGTACCTCGGCCCGGTCGAGGACGAGTCGGGTATGAACTATCTGCGCCCCGAGACCGCGCAGGGAATCTTCGTGAACTTCGCCAACGTGCTGCAGGCCGCGCGGATGAAGCCGCCGTTCGGCGTCGGCCAGATCGGCAAGTCGTTCCGCAACGAGATCACGCCGGGGAACTTCATCTTCCGGACCCGCGAGTTCGAGCAGATGGAGCTCGAGTTCTTCGTCGAACCCGGTTCGGACGAAGAATGGCACCAGTACTGGATCGACTACCGGTTCGCCTGGTACACCGACCTCGGCATCGACCCGGAGAACCTGCGCCTCTTCGAGCACCCGCAGGAGAAGTTGTCGCACTACTCGAAGCGCACCGTCGACATCGAGTACAAGTTCGGCTTCGTCGGTGGCGACTGGGGCGAGCTCGAGGGCGTCGCGAACCGCACCGACTTCGACCTGACGACCCACGCCGAGCACTCCGGCAAGGACCTCTCGTTCTTCGACCAGGGCAAGAACGAGCGCTGGGTGCCGTACGTCATCGAACCGGCGGCCGGCCTGACCCGCTCACTCATGGCGTTCCTCGTCGACGCGTACCACGAGGAGGAAGTGCCGAACGCGAAGGGTGGAACGGACAAGCGCACCGTGCTGAAGCTCGACCCGCGCCTCGCGCCGGTCAAGGCAGCGGTGCTCCCACTCAGCCGCAACGAGGCACTGTCTCCTGTGGCCAAGAAGATCGCCGCCGAACTGCGCGAATCGTGGAACATCGACTTCGACGACGCCGGGGCCATCGGCCGCCGGTACCGCCGCCAGGACGAGGTCGGCACACCGTACTGCGTCACCGTCGACTTCGACTCGCTCGAAGACCACGCCGTCACCGTGCGTGACCGAGACACCATGGCGCAGGAGCGGGTGCCGATCGACAACCTCTACCTCTACCTCGCGGAGCGGCTCAAGGGCGCATAGCTTCCTTCCGCATCAGAAGACAGGCCGCCCCGAACGGGGCGGCCTGTCTTCTTGCCCGGTTGTGGCCGGCATGGATAGGTTGAGGGACCACGAAGGAGCACCCATGGACACCGTTCTGATGATCGTTCTCGGCCTCGTCGCCGTCGGCACCGTGACGGTCGCCTTCCTGCTCGCACGCCGTGATGCCCGGGCTCGTCGATTCGAGGCGCTGCCGGGAACGGACCGGTATCCGCCCGAAAGAGTCGACGCCGAAGCGGCGTCCGGGGGAGCGCACATGGTCCGAGGCGGGGGCAATCCGCTCTGACCAGCGCCTTTTGTCCCGTGAAGACGGGGACAACTGCCCATGCCACACACCGTCACGGTCGTTGACACCCCATGGCGGTACTGCCAGCATGGAACCCGGCTTACGAAGGAGCACAATGACTGACAACAACACCCCGCCAGTACCCCCGGCCGGTTCGAACCAGCCCTACGGCCAGAACCCGCCCCAGGCTCCGCAGTACGGTGCCCCACAGCAGCAGGCACCGTACGGTGCTCCGGCATACGGCCAGCCCGGCCAGCCGAACCCGAAGTGGAACGTCCTCTCGATCATCACCCTGGTGAGCGCGGTCATCGGCTTCTCGCTGATCTCGATCGTCCTCGGCATCATCTCGCTGAACCAGATCAAGAAGACCGGCGAGCAGGGCAAGGTCCTCGCGATCATCGGTATCATCATCGGCGCGCTCTACACGATCGGCTACATCATCGCGATCTTCGCGTTCATCGCCCTCCTGGGCACTGCCGGCTCGATCGACTACTCGTACTGAGAACCCGCAAGAACGCCCCGCCACGAATTCGTGGCGGGGCGTTTTTCGTGCGCGGGGGCGACGGTCAGGACGCCGCTTCGTCTCCCACGAGCTCGATGACGTTCTCCTGCTCGATCTCGACCGTCAGTCCGAGGAGCGCGTCGAGCGCGTCGAGGTAGCGCTGGGCGTCTCCCGACCGGGCGAGCTCGCGGGCGCGGACGGTCGGCGCGTGCAGCAGCCGACCCATCATGTGCCGCAGTGCCTGCTCGGCGACTCCGTTGGGGTCCCTGGGAGCGACCCGGGCGATCTCGGCCTCGAGCACGTCGTGCGCCCGCTTCCTCAAGGCGACAACGGCGGGAGCGAGGCTCTGCTCGTCGGTCACCGTCGCGAACTTGCGCGCTGCCCTGTCCACGATCTGGTGGGCGTGGTCCGTTGCCTGCAGTTCCTCGAGCGGGGCGTGGATGCGGATCGTCTCCAGGTCGAGCAGGTCGACGCCGTGCACGCCAGCGACATCGGGGTCGACGTTGCGCGGCAGACCGAGGTCGATCACGAGCTGGCCGGCCGAGTGGTCGACAGGGCAGCCGGGTGTGGCGTCGTGTTCGAAGGCGGGCAGGTTCTCGCTGAGCGCTGCGCGCCCTGCGGTGAGCGCCGCCGCGTCGAGGACGAAGCCGGATGCCGTCGTGCAGGTGACGATGATGGTGGCGTCAGCGGCCTCGCGGGCGAAGGCATCCGCTTCGACGGCACGGATCGAGTGGCTCGCGGCGAATCGGGCGGCGCGGCCGGAGGGGGAGTAGACGGCGACGTCGGTCACCCCGCGGTCGCGGAGCGCGGCGAGGCTGGCGCCGGCGTATGCGCCTGTACCGATGAGGAGCACGCGGACAGTCGACCAGTCGACGATACGGCTCTCCGCGAGGTCGAGGGCCAGCCGGACGATCGAGCGGCCGGCGCGGCCGAGTGGGGTGTTGTTCTTCACCCCGCGTGATGTCTGGGACGCCCGCTGGAACAGCCGCTCGAGGTCGCTCGTGGTGGTTCCTGCTTCCCGAGCGGTCTCGAGCGAGCGCCGCACCTGGCCGGCGATCTCACCCTCGCCGACGATGACGGATTCGAGCCCGGCGGACACGGCGAAGAGATGCCGTGCGGCCTCTTCATCCGTGTGGACGCTCCAGGTCTCGTGCAGCTGACCCGCCGGGATTCCCGTTGCCGCGCTGATCGCGGCCGTGGCCGCTTCGATTCCGACCTGCTGGCCGGCCGTGACCGGTTCGTCGAGGTCGATGTAGGCCTCGAAGCGGTTGCAGGTCGAGATGACGACTGCTCCCGCGACACATTCCGAGTGCCCGGTGATTCGTCGACCGACCGACTCGGCGCCCCCGGAGAGTCGCTCGAGCAGGTCGAAGGAGGCGTTTTTGTGACTCGCCGTCAGACACATGAGCACCCTCCAAGGATAGCCGCTCCCGGAGAGTGGTCCTGCCGTGTCCGCCCCGAGCGGATCAGCCGCGGAGGAACACCCAGGCGATCAGCAGCATCGTGACGAAGAACCCGACGGCGTAGTTCAGCCAGAGAAAGTGCTTCCAGCCGCGGTTTGCACGCTCGGAATCGGCGTCGCTGAGCGCGCGGTATGGCCACGCCGCGGCGATGTACGGAACGGCGAGGAGCGCCGCGAGCGGCCCCGGCCACTCGGTCACGAGCATGAGCAGGCCGGCCAGGGTCCAGGCGGCGATGGCCAGCCTGACCGTCGTCTTTGCCCCCATCACTGTGGCGATGGAGGCGATGCCTCCTGCGCGGTCGGGCAGGATGTCCTGCACGGCGCCGAACGCGTGGCTGGCCATGCCCCAGAGGAAGAACGCTCCGAGCACGGCGAACAGCGCGGGGGTCGGTACGGCCCCGGCGAGGACCAGCCCGTAGACCGCAGGGCTGACGAAGTGGATGCTCGACGTCACCGAGTCGAGGAAGGGCCGCTCCTTGAACCGGAGACCGGGGGCTGAGTACGCGACGACGGCGAACAGGCTGACCGCGAGGACGAGCCAGGATGCCGGCCCTCCGAGCAGGACGAGGACGACGAGAAACGGGACGCAGGTCACGGCCGCGGCGATCAGCGTCCAGCGGTGCAGGCTGCGGTCGAGAAGGGCTCCCTCCACACCGCCCTTGCGCGGGTTGGCGAGGTCGGACTCGTAGTCGAAGACGTCGTTGATGCCGTACATGGCGAGGTTGTACGGCACGAGGAAGAAGATCGTGCCGACGACGAAGGCGAGATCCACCGTCCCGGTGGTCAGGAGGTAGGCGGCGGCGAAGGGGAACGCCGTGTTGATCCAGCTCAGCGGGCGGGAGGAGAGCAGGAGCTGACCGGCGACGTGGGCTGGGCTAGTCGTGCTCATCGGCATCCCGCCGTGAGGTCCGGCCGAGGAGCAGCCAGAGCGATGGGAGAAGCAGGAGACCGGCAAGCGGGTAGGCGAAGTCCTCCAGGGGCGCGGATCCGAGAAGGATGCCCGCGAGATGCTCCGGCTCGTAGACCATGAGACCGGTGGCGATCATGACGTTGTCGAAGATCGCGGTGAGCACCATGAGCGCGGTTCCCGCGGCGACGACGGGGAGCCACCACCGGCGGATCAGGACCTTCCGGTCTTTCGCAGCGGCGAGTGCGATCGCCAGGATGGCCGCGGCGACGAGCAGGAAGACGAGGCTGAGCGTGAGGTACGTCATCGGCGGACCGCCCGTGTCCGGAAGAGGGTGTCTGCACCGGTGATCAGCACCATGGTCAGGTAACAGAGGAAGGCCAGGAAGAAGAGCTCCTCGAGCGGGAGCTCAGGGGCGACCACGATTCCGGTCATGAACGCGGTCTCTCCCCGGTAGAAGATGCCGAGCCCGATGCCGAAGAGGTCCCAGAGCACGAAGAACACGACCCCGGTGATGAGGACGATCGTGGCGCGGCGGGCATCCCGCCAGAAGAAGAGCGTGAAGCGCCGGTCAAGGAGCACCATGCAGCCGATGGCGGCCAGCAGGGTGAGCAGGTACACGACGCTCATAGCGGCTCGGGGAGCGGGCCTGTGCTGAGATCGCCCCTGATCCGCTTGAGGACGAGCTCTGCGCTGATCAGGCACATCGGGAGCCCGATGCCAGGAACAGTGGTCGCTCCGGCGTAGTACAGGCCGTCGACGTGGGACGAGACGTTCTTTCCGCGAAGGAACGCGCTCTGCCTGAGGGTGTGCGCAGGGCCGAGCGAGGTGCCGCGCCACGAGTTGAGGTCATCTCTGAAGTCTCGCGGGCCGACGGTCCTCCGCACAACGATGCGCTCGGCGAGGTCGGGAATCCCCGCCCACGTCGAGATCTGGGCGATCACCTCATCGGCGAGCTCCTCGACGAGTGGCGACCCGTCGCCGTCGTCTCCCCCCGAGCCGATGCCTGGGTCAGCCGGGACCGGGACGAGCACGAAGAGGTTCTCGCCTCCGTCTGGCGCCGCGCCGGCGTCGGTCGCGCTCGGGCGGCAGACGTAGATCGATGCAGGATGCGGGATCGACGTGGTCTCTCCGAAGATGCGGTCGAAGTTGTCGTGCCAGTCCTCGGTGAAAAACAGGCTGTGGTGGGCGAGCTCGGGGAGTGCGCCTTGCACGCCGAGCATCAGCAGGACGGCGCCAGGGCCTGGCACTCTTTTCGTCCACCAGGACTCGGGGTAGGTCTGCAACGCACGCGGCAGCAGCGTCGTCTCCGTGTGGTGGAGGTCGGCTGCGGAGACGACGACATCGGCGGTGAGCCGGTGCCCTCTGCCGTCGGCGTCGGTGTACCGCACGCCGGTCGCCCGCGCCCGCTTGCCGCCCGCCGTCGTGATCGCGGTCACCGTGGCATCCGTCGTCACCGTCACTCCGGCCGACTCCGCCAGCGAGGCGATCCGTGAGATCACCTCGGAGAATCCGCCGCGGGGGTAGTAGACGCCGTCCTCGAGGTCGAGGTGACTCATCAGGTGGTACAGGCTCGGGGCGATGAACGGCGACGAACCGAGGAAGACGGCGGGGTAGCCGAGGATCTGTCGGAGCCTGGGGTCGGTGAACGACCGGGAGATCAGGGTGTCGAGGGGCTGCAGGAGCAGGCGCGCCAGCCGCCCGGTTCGGCGCACCACGTCGCGGGTGATCGCCGTCCGGTAGGACTGGAAGGTGCTGTAGAGGAATCGTCTGACCGCGATCTCGTACGTGTCCCGTGCCGAAGCCAGGTAGCGGGTGAGTGCAGCGCGCCCGCCTGGTTCGATCCGTTCGAACGTGTCGAGGTTGGTCTCGCGGTCTGCCGCGATGTCGATCGGATCCGGGTGCTTCTCGAAGAACACCCGGTAACCGGGGTCGAGTCGGTCCAGGGTGAGTTCGGCGTCGGCCGAACTGCCCATCAGCCGGAAGAAGTGGTCGAAGACCTCAGGCATGAGGTACCAGGACGGGCCGGTGTCGAATCGGTACCCGTCCTTCTCCCAGCTCCCCGCACGACCGCCGACCTCGCTTCTGGCCTCGAGCAGGGTGACCGTGAATCCGTCCCTCGCCAGGAGGCCGGCGGTCGCGAGTCCGGCGATACCGCCGCCGACAACGATCGCCGACCGGCCTGCGTTCGCGGCGCTCACAGTGGCCTGGACGGCATCGTCGAGCGGGCGAGGATGGCAAGCTTCGTGCGGGTCGAGACCCTGACCCTTGTGGCGAGCAGTTCGGAGGCCGGCGTCGACCGGACCCGGTCGGTCAGCACGCTGAACAGGCCGTGCGCCGCTGCCACGGCCCTGCGGCAGTCCTTCGGAAGTTCCGGGATGACGGCCCCTGCGGCATCGAGGTCGGCCTGGATGTCGGCGACGAGCCCCGACTTCTGAGCCTCGGTGAGGCGCCCGGGGTCGATGTCGGGGAAGTAGTTGCGCCCGAGCACGGTCCAATCCACAGCGAGGTCGCGGAGGAAGTTGATCTTCTGGAACGCCGAACCTAGTCGCCTGGCGCCCTCTTCGAGCCGCATGCGCTGGGCGTCTGTCATCTCGTGGTCCCTGAGAAACACCTTGAGGCACATCAGCCCGACGACCTCGGCGGAGCCGTAGATGTACTCGTCGAGTTCCTGCCTCGTGAAGTCGACGGGGCTGAGGTCCCTGCGCATCGACGCGAAGAACGGAGCGGTGAGGTCGACGCCGATGCCGCTGTCGCGTGCCGTGGTTGCAAAGGCGTGGACGACGAGGTTGGTGCTGTACCCGTCCTGGATGGCGGCCACCGTCTCGGCTTCGAGCGCGTCGAGCAGGGCCCGCTGTCGGTCGAGTCCGAGGCCCGCCTGCTCCGCTGCACCGTCGACGACTTCGTCTGCGACCCTGACGAGGGCGTAGATGTCTTCGACGCGATTCCGGATGCCGCCGGCGAGCAACCGGGACGCCATGCCGAACGAGGTGGAGTAGTCACGGATGATCCGGGACGAACTCCGATGGGCGACACGCGAGTAGAGGGAGAGGTCGCTGGACGCGGCCGGCTTCCTGGCCATCATGCCGTCCGCACCACTGCATGGCGTGCGACCTCGCGCAGGTGGGCGGTCAGGGCGGGAGGCAGCGACGAGCTCTCGATGAGATCGACGGCACGCGAGACGTGGTCGGCGATGAGCGCGTCGACGAAGCTGCGTGCCCCGCACTCCTCGAGGGCGGTGCGCAGGATGATCCCGTCGGCGTCGGAGAGACCGGGTTCTCCGAGAGCTTCCTCGATGCGAGGCCAGTGGGCGGTCGACCTGGCGTGGGAGATCAGCGGGGTCTCCTTGCCGTTGCGGAGGTCGTTCAGCACGCTCTTCCCTGTGACATCCGCATCTCCGAAGACGCCGAGCAGATCGTCGCGGAGCTGGAAGGCGATGCCGACGAGCCGGCCGAACTCGCCGAGCGTGCCCAGGGTGTCCGCGTCGGCTCCTGCGAGCAGCGCGCCGGCCTTGAGCGGGGCTTCGAACGAGTAGCTCGCCGTCTTCTGCTCGGTCATGTCCATCACGTCGGTGAGCGATGGCACCAGGACACGGGCGCTGAAGGCGACGTCGGAGAGTTCGCCTGCGGCCGTGACGAACACGCTCCGATCGAACAGGTCGAGGAGCGGACCGCGGATGTCTTCGCCGACAGCGAGCCGCGCGATGAATCCCTGGGCCGCCTGGATGAGGAGGTCGCCTGCGAGGATCGCTGATGCCTCTCCCCAGGTCCGTGCGGCGGCGTCTGTCGCGCCGCGAGCCGAGGCATCCGCGGCGAACGCTCCGACGAGGTTGGGGACGCCGCGGCGGACGATGTCGTGGTCGATGACGTCGTCATGCAGGAGGAACGCCGTGTGGAGGAGCTCGAAGGCCGTGGCGATTCGCAGGGCCGAGTCGTCGTCTCGTCCGCCGAGGTCACGGTAGACGCCGACGACGAGGGCCGGCCGGAATCGCTTGCCACCCATGCTTGCCTCGCGGGCGGCTTCCCAGAGCAACCGGTAATTGTCGCCGTACGCGGTCGCCAGGCTGATCCGGTCGGCGAAGAAGGTGTCGAGGCGGTCCTGGACCGCGTCGTGGACATCGGTCCCCGCGAAATCGGTCAGCACGTTCGTCACCGTGCCTCCCGTTTGAACCCAGAACCGCCGAGAAGCGGGAGTTCGGCCGCCTGCAGCACGAGCCAGGGGCTGAACGCCCACGGGGTCGCGGCGATCGACCGGCCGAGGGCCGCCGGGTCGACCCAGGCCGTGTCCATCACCTCGAGCGGGTTGGGCACCGGGTCACTGTCCGCGCGCGCCAGGTAGACCGGGCACACCTCGTTCTCGACGATGCCGGAGGCATCGACGGCGCGGTACCTGAAGTCGGGGAGCGCGAGTTCGAGGCCGGTGATGTCGAGCCCCAGTTCGTAAGCGGCCCTTCGATGCACCGAATCCGCCGATGATTCGTCCGGCTGCGGGTGGCCGCAGAAGGAGTTCGTCCAGACCCCCGGCCAGGTCGACTTCCCGAGGGCGCGACGGGTGACGAGGATCTCGCCTGCGGCGTTCTGCACGTGGCAGGAGAAGGCCAGGTGCAGAGGAGTGTTGGCGCTGTGCACCGTCGCCTTGAGGTCGGTGCCGACCACTTCACCATCGGCGCCGAGCAACACAACCCGCTCGACGGTCTCCTGAAGGTGCATGTCGTCATTCCTCATTTTTGCTAGCCAAGTGAGTAAATAGATTAGCATGAGTATTTCTCGTATGATAGCGAGATGGCTACCGACCACTTTCCCGCGCGACCTGCGGCGTGGATGCTCGATCCGAGAGTGATCGACCCCTCGCAGGAGCTCGTGGACCGTGCGTCGATGGACGACGCCGAGGTCGATTCTGTCGTCCGGGTGCTCGCCGCACTTCGCGCCTGGTCGGACGCAGAGCAGAAGATGAGCCAGGCGTCGCAGAAGCACATGAAGCTCAATGCGACCGACATGAAGGCGCTTCGCTTCCTCATGGCATCGCGCAACACGGATTCGATCGTCACACCCGGGTTGCTGGCCGAGACGCTGCACATCTCGAGCGCGTCGACCACCAAGATGCTCGACCGGCTGGAGCGCGCCGGGCACGTCATGCGCTCGCCCCACCCGACGGATCGCCGGGCGCTGATGATCACGGTGACGGATGCGACGCGCTCAGAGGCGAGGGAGACCGTCGGCCGGATGCACGCCAGGCGCTTCGCCGCGGCGGCACGGCTCAGCCGGGAGGAGCGCGACGTCGTCATCCGGTTCCTCAACGATCTCGGCGACGGTCCCGACCAGTAGGATCGGCAGGCAGCGGTCGAAGGAGGAACGATGCTCCGCAGACTGATCGTCATCCTGATCGCCGGTGTCCTTGCCGTCGGTGCGCTTCTCGCGTACTCCTCCGGGCTGGACGTTTCCTTTCCAGGGGCAGCGCCTGCCACGGCTCCTGCAGCGCCCCCTGTCCCCGTCGATCCGGTCACCCAGCCCTCCGGGCTTCCCGCAGCACCATCCGCAGCAGCCGAGGCTGCCGTCGTCGTCCGCGTCGTCGACGGGGACACCCTCGTGGTCGACCGCGGCAACGGCGATGAACGGGTACGGCTCGTCGGGGTGGACACGCCGGAGACCGTCGCCCCGAACTCACCGGTCGAGTGTTTCGGGCCTGAGGCTTCCGCATACGTCACCGGCCTCCTCGCCGGGGCAACGGTGAGCCTCGACCCCGATCCGAGCCAGGCAGACGCCGATCGCTACGGCCGTCTGCTCCGTTACGTCTGGGTGGCGACGGATGCGGGCGGCTGGAACTCGGTCGAGGTGATGCTGCTCACCGGTGGATTCGCCGAGCCGTACCGGGACACCCACTCGCGAAAGGCCGGCTTCGACGCGCTGGGCGCAGACGCCATGGCCGCTGGGCGCGGTCTGTGGGGCTCGTGCCCGTGACCTCCGTCAGGACGGGCGGCTCTCGGCCTCGAGCGTGATCCGATTGGCCATGCCGTTGAAGATGATGCCGTGGAACGGAAGGATGGCGAACCAGTAGAGCCGCCCGGAGAGCCCCATCGGGAAGAACACGGCTCGCTGGCGATAACGGGACCCGCCGTTCTCACCCGGCTCGATCTCCATCTCCAGCCAGGCCTTCCCCGGAACGCGCATCTCGGCGCGGAGCCGGAGGCGGCGCTCGTGCTCGAGGGACTCGACCCGCCAGAAGTCCAGAGCGTCACCGGTCTGCAGCTCCTGCGCGTGCCTGCGTCCACGGCGCAGGCCGACGCCTCCGACGAGCTTGTCGAGCCAGCCACGCAGTGCCCAGGCCAGGGGGAACGAATACCAGCCGTTGTCGCCGCCGATGCCCTCGATGACCGTCCAGAGCTGGGCGGGCGTGGCATCCGTGTCCCTGACCTTGAGATCGGTGAACACCGTGTGCCCCGCCCACTCAGGGTCGCTCGGCAGCGGGTCGCTCGGCGCCCCGACCACTGACGCGTTCTGCCAGCTGGTCTCGACGGCGCCGTCGCGCATCTTCGCGAGGGCAAGGCGCACGGCACGGCGATAGCCGGTGAGGCCGCCATCAGGGGGAGCGATCACATCGTCGATGTCGTGCTCGCGCATGATGCAGTCGTACTGGAGCGACTCGACGATCGGCACGGCGATCGACCGCGGGATCGGTGTCACGAGGTTCACCCACTGCGACGCCAGCCAGGGCGTGAGAACCGGCAGGGCGGCGATTCCACGCTGCGGGAGTCCTGCTTCGAGGGCGTAGCCGTTCATCATCTGGCCGTAGCGGAGGATGTCGGGGCCGCCGATGTCGAACGTCCTGTGAATTTCGGGGGGCAGGTCGACGGCGGCCAGCAGGTAGTGCAGCACGTCGCGGATGGCGATCGGCTGGATCCGGTTGCGCACCCACTTCGGCGCAGGCATGTACGGCAGCACCTCGGTGAGGTGCCTGATCATCTCGAACGAGGTGGAACCCGAGCCGATGATGACCCCGGCCTGGAACGCGACGGTCGGCACGCCTGAGGCGAGCAGCGTCTCGCCGACGAGCACCCGGGAACGCAGATGGCGGGACAGCTTGGGAGTGTCCGGATGCAGTCCGCCGAGGTAGACGATCCGGGAGACCCCGGCCCCTGCGGCGGCGGATGCCACGCTCGCGGCAGCGGCGCGCTCCTCCGATTCGAAATCTCCCCTGCCGGTCATCGAGTGGACGAGGTAGTAGACGACGTCGATGTCGTCGCAGGCGTTCGCCACGGCATCCGTGTCCTCGAGCGTGCCCTCGACGATCTCGACCTGCCCGGCCCACGGCACATCGACGAGCTTCTGCGGTGAACGCACGAGCACGCGAACCCGGTGTCCTGCGTCGAGGAGCCGGGGGACCAGGCGCCCGCCGACGTATCCGGTCGAGCCGGTGACGAGTACATGCTTCGCTGTCATGCCGAGGACCATACGCCACCCACCCCCGGATCTGGCGGGAGGTGAGGAATTTGACACAATGAGTGCGTGCAGCTTTCTCAGAACCACCCGCTTGAAGCAGGACTCACCCACGATTCCCGGCTGATCACCGCGTATGGCGGCAGTCGTCCCGACGTCACCCCGGTGTGGTTCATGCGCCAGGCCGGCCGCTCGCTCCCCGAGTACCGCGAACTGCGCGTCGGGAACGCCATGCTCGATGCCTGCCTCACCCCCGAACTCGCCAGTGAGATCACACTGCAGCCGGTGCGCCGGCACGGTGTCGACGCCGGGATCTTCTTCAGCGACATCGTCGTGCCGCTCAAGCAGGTGGGCGTCGATGTCGAGATCGTCCCGGGAAAAGGCCCAGTGCTCGGCACGGCCGTCCGCACCGCTGCCGACGTCGACAGGCTCGTCTCGCTCGACCCCGCCCAGCTCGACGAGACGCTCGCCCCTGTCGTCGATGCTGTCGGGCTCACGGTCGCCCAGCTCGGCTCGACTCCACTGATCGGCTTCGCCGGGGCTCCGTTCACGCTTGCCGCCTATCTCGTCGAGGGTGGGCCGTCTAAGGACCACATCCACGCACGCACCCTGATGCACGCCGATCCGGATGCCTGGGCACGCCTGATGGAATGGGTCGCCGAGGTCACCGGCCGGTTCCTCCGCGCGCAGGTGCTCGCAGGGGCGTCGGCGGCTCAGCTGTTCGACTCCTGGGCGGGTGCCCTCTCACTCGACGACTACGTGCGCCACGTGGCACCGGCATCCGCCCGTGCTCTCGAGCACGTCCGCGACCTCAGCTACACGACGGCTCGAGCCGAGCCTGGCGATCGCGAGACGCACAACGTGCCGATCGTGCACTTCGGAGTCGGGACGGGCGAACTGCTCAAGGCCATGCATGACATCGGGGCCGATGTGGTCGGAGTCGACTACCGCGTGCCGCTCGACGAGGCGTCGCGTCGCCTCGGTGGCGTCGTGCCCATCCAGGGCAACATCGACCCCGCCCTCCTCTCCGCCCCGTGGCCCGTGCTCGAAGCGCACGTCCGCGACGTGCTCGAGCGTGGCACGAACGCGCCGTCGCACGTGCTGAACCTGGGCCACGGTGTTCCGCCCGAGACCGATCCCGCCGTGCTCACCCGCCTCGTCGAGTTCGTTCACGCGCAATGATCGAACCCAGGCACGTCGTCGTGATCGGCGGAGGGGTCGCCGGACTCGTCGCCGCCCTTGACTGCGCCAGGGTGGGCATCCGCGTCACCGTGATCGAAAGCGCAGAAGCCCCCGGAGGCTCTGTGGCCACCGAGACCGTCGCCGGGATCCGGGTGGACACAGGTGCCGAGAGCTACGCGACCCGTGGGGGGACCGTGCGGTCCCTCGTCGACAGCCTCGGTCTCTCGGACGCCGTCGTCGCTCCTGCGGCCGCCGGAGCGTGGGTGAGACTCGCGGGCGGCCGCTCGGCTCCGCTGCCGAAGGCCGGGCTGCTCGGCATCCCGTCGAACCCGCTCGCGGAGGACGTGCGCCGCGTGATCGGCTGGCGTGGAGCGATCCGCGCCTACATGGATCGTCTCCTTCCCGTCCTCACCATCGGCAAAGAGCACAACCTCGGCGACCTCGTCGGACGCCGGATGGGCAAGGCGGTCCTCGAATCCCTGGTCGCCCCCGTCACCCGCGGCGTCTACTCGGCCGACCCGGCCGACCTCGACGTCACCCGTGCCGCCCCTGGCCTCAACCGGGCACTGACCGTCACCGGTTCGCTGTCAGGCGCCGTCGGCCTGCTGCGGGCGGATGCTCCGGCCGGTTCGGCCGTCGAGGGCCTCCGCGGCGGGATGTCGACGCTCGTCGACGCGCTCGCCGCCGAACTGCGGGAGCGCGAGGGTGAGCTGCTCCTCAGCACGGCGGTGACCTCGCTCGCCCGCGTCGACGACGCGCCCGACGGCGACGACTCCGCGTCATTCACGCCGAACTGGCAGCTGACCCTCGATGACGAGCGCGTCATCGACGCAGACTTCGTGATCGTCGCTACCCCGGAGGCGGGAGCGCTCGAGCTTCTTTCTCCGTTCTCGGCGGAGATCGCGACAGCGGAACCCTCAGACACCCCGACCGTCGAACTCGTCACGTTCGTCCTCGACGCTCCGGCACTCGACGCAGCGCCCCGCGGAACGGGCGTCCTGGTCGCCGAGTCCGCCCGACAGTCCGTCACCGCGAAGGCGCTCACCCACTCCACCGCCAAGTGGGCGTGGCTGAGAGACGCGGCACGCGCTGAGCATCCTCACCGCCACGTCATCCGCCTGTCCTATGGGCGACAGGGGACTGAGAACCCCACCGTCGGTCGGCCGGATGCGGACGTGCGGTCGCTTGCCCTCCATGACGCATCGGAGATCCTCGGCGTCCCTCTCGAGGACGCGGCCGTCGTCGGCTTCGCCAGAACCGTGTGGAAGGGCACGCTCCCCGGCGCGGCCACGGGCCAGCGGGAGCGGGCGGAGACCCTGCGCGCCGCGACCGCCGCCATCGGCGACATCGACGTCACAGGAGCGTGGCTCTCGGGCACAGGACTGGCCTCCGTCGTGCCGGACGCGCTCGCCGCCTCTGGCCGGATCAGGCACCTCGTGGCCTCGTCCTACCTCGACTCGGGACTTCTGGGCGACGGGCATACCAGAACAGGCATGGACAAAACCACCCCGGACGAAAGAGCCGAGTAGGGTCTACGCTTGACACGCTGGTAGCGCGACGAAACGGAGTGAACATGAGGGGCAAGCTGATTTTTGTGGCCGGACTGGCCACCGGATATGTGCTCGGATCCCGCGCGGGTCGTGCACGCTACGAACAGATCAAGAAGAACTGGCTGAAGGTCTGGAACACGGACGCCGTCCAGGACAAAGTCGAACTCGTCGAAGGATTCGCCAAGGCACGCGCGAGCGAGCTTCCGAAGGCGCTGTTCGACGGAGTGAAGAAGGTCTCGACCGCCATCGGCGGCGAGGGGACACCGGGCCAGAAGCTCGACGCCACCATCGCCAAGACGAAGGATGCCGTCGACGACGTGGTCGACAAGGTCAAGCCGGAGAGCTCGACGCCGTCGAAATCCTCGAGCACGTCAACGCCACGCACCACCAAGTAAACGTCGGGAGAGTTCGACATGACGGACCGCACCGTGAACGACAAGAGCCGTGAATCGCTCATCACTCTGATCGGCACCCTGCCATCTCTGGTGACGAACCTGATCCAGGCCGAGATCGAGCAGCTCAAGACGAAGGCCAAGCACCTCGGCAGCTATGCGGGCAAGGGCGCGATCTTCGTCGTCATCGCGCTGGTCTTCCTGTTCTTCGCCATCGGCACGCTCGTCGCCGTCGGTATCCTCGCCCTCGCGCTCGTGATGCCGGCCTGGCTCGCGGCGCTGATCGTCTTCGTGGTGTTCCTGCTCATCGCGGTCGTGCTCGCGCTCATCGGCGTCAGCTACTTCAAGAAGATGGGCGAAGACCCGGGCCCGATCGAAAGCGTGAAGAAGGACATCCGAGCCGTGAAGGGAATGGGCGAATATGACCGCTACTAATCCGGCGATCCCGTCGACCGAGCAGGCCAGGGCCGAACTCGCCTCCACGCTCAACGCCATCGAGGACAAACTCAACGTTCCCCGCAAGGTGTCCCGCGCCGTCGCGCGCGGAAAGGTCACTGTTGCGCGGCTGAAGCGGGAGAACCCGACAGCGCTCGTCGCCGGGATCACCGCCGTCGCCCTCGCGGCAGGCACAGCAGCCTGGGCGATCACCCGGGCCATCGTCAACCGCTAGGAGCGGCCGCCTCTTTCGTGGCATCCGGCTGGGCGCCGTCGCGCAGGGTTCTCAGGAGATCGCACGGCATTTAGGATGCTTTCCGCGTTTTTCTCCTGATAAGCGTGTGATCTCCTTTTCGCGCGGACCTGCCGCGTGCGTACAGATTTGGGTAGGGCGAGATAAAGAGTGATGATGTTAGGTATGACTCACCCGGCCTCTGCCGAGGCACCCTCGTCCCTGGATAATCCCGAACCCGAAGAGAACCCGACCGGCTTCACCCTCTGGGCCGTTCTGCGCCGTGACCCCGATCATCGAGCGCACCTGAGCGACCACGCCGTCTTCGAACTCGACGGTGCCGTCGCCCGCGTCCAGGCCGACGGCGTGACCGTCCGCGGCTTCTACGACGTGTCAGGGCTCAAGGCCGACGCCGACCTCATGATCTGGATCCACGGCGACACTGCCGACGGACTGCAGCGTGCGCTCCGCGTGTTGCGCCGGACGAACATCCTTCGTCCTCTGCTCCCCACCTGGAACGCCATGGGCGTCCACCGCGAGGCCGAATTCAACAAGCGCCACGTCCCCGGCTTCCTCCGCGATATCGAGCCGAAGGACTGGCTCACGGTGTACCCGTTCGTCCGAAGCTACGAGTGGTACCTGCTCCCGGACGAGGAACGCAGCGCGATGCTGGCCGACCACGGGCGCAAGGGCGCGGCGTTCCGCGGCGCGATCGCCAACACCGTCTCGGCATTCGCTCTCGGCGACTACGAGTGGATCCTCCCCATCGAATCCAACGAACTCGTCGAGCTCGTCGACCTCATGCGTGAACTCCGCGCGACGGATGCCCGCAGGCACGTCCGCGAGGAAGTCCCGTTCTACACCGGTCGCCGCATCGCGACCAACGAAATCCCGGAGGTCCTGCAGTGAGTGAACTCGTCCTCGGCGCGTCCGACGCCGCCGCGTCCGGTGAGGCGCACGTCACCGAACCTGTCGCGTACGACGCCATCCTGCTCGCCGGCTTCGGCGGGCCAGAGGGTCAGGACGACGTCATCCCGTTCCTGCGCAACGTCACCCGCGGCCGCGGCATCCCCGAGGAACGCCTCGAGGAGGTCGCGCACCACTACCGCCACTTCGGCGGCGTGAGCCCGATCAACGACCAGAACCGCCAGCTCAAGGCAGCACTCGAGGCTGAGCTCGCCTCGCGTGGCATCGACCTGCCCGTGCTCTGGGGCAACCGCAACTGGGACCCATACCTGCGTGACGCCCTCGCCGAGGCGAACGACCGCGGCTTCACGAAGCTCATCGCCATCGCCACCAGCGCGTACTCGTCGTACTCCAGCTGCCGGCAGTACCGCGAGGACTTCGCGATCGCCCTCGACGAGACGAATCTGTTCGACCACATCTCGATCGACAAAGTGCGCCAGTTCTTCGACCACCCAGGATTCGTGACACCGTTCATCGACGGTGTCCGCGACGGGCTCACGCAGATCCAGCGCGACAACCCGGGTATCGATCTGTTCAGCGAGGTCGAGGTCCTCTTCTCCACCCACTCGATCCCGTCCACGGATGCCGCGAAGTCCGGCCCCGCCGAGCGCGGTTTCGGCGAAGGCGGGGCGTACGCCGCCCAGCACAACGCCGTCGCAGAGGTCGTCATCGAGTCGGTGAAGCGTGAACTTTCCCTCGACGGCGAGCTGGCCTGGCAGCTCGTCTACCAGTCCCGCTCAGGCCCGCCGAGCATGCCGTGGCTCGAGCCCGACATCAACGACGCCATCGCCGAACTGCCCGCCCGCGGCATCCGCGCCGTCGTCATCGTGCCCCTCGGTTTCGTGAGCGACCACATGGAGGTGCTCTGGGACCTCGACAACGAGGCGACGGAGACCGCCGGTGAGCAGGGCCTCTACTCAGTGCGCGTCCCGACCCCTGGCACCCACACCGCATACGTGACCGGGCTCATCGACCTCGTGCTCGAGCGGCGCGACGGGACCCCTGTCGCCGACCGTCCGGCGATGACCGACCTCGGACCCTGGTACGACGTGTGCCGTCCGGGATGCTGCGAGAACGTTCGTCTCGGATTCAAGCCGGCTCTTGCCGGACTGAAGCCATGACCCTCCTCATCGGAACGCGGGGCAGCGCTCTCGCGATGGCCCAGACCGGCGAGATCGCCGATGCGATCACGGGTGCCACCGGTGTTCCCACCGAACTCGTGCCGGTGACGACCCACGGAGACGTGTCGCGTGAATCGCTGGCCAGTCTCGGCGGCACCGGGGTGTTCGCGTCCGCGCTGCGCGAGTTCCTCCTGCGCGGCGAGTGCGACCTCGTCGTGCACTCGATGAAGGACCTGCCGACCGTCGCGTACGCCGGGCTGCGGATCGGAGCAGTGCCCGAGCGCGCTGACGCACGTGACGTGCTGTGCGCGCGCGACGGACTCACCCTCGCCACGCTCCCTGACGGAGCGCGCGTCGGCACGGGTTCACCGCGACGGGCGGCTCAGCTCGCGTCGCAGCGCCCTGACCTTCGGATCGTCGACATCCGCGGCAACGTCGGAACCCGCCTCGGATTCGTGACGGACGGCGAACTCGACGCCGTCGTCCTCGCCGCCGCCGGACTGGGCCGACTCGGCCGGCTCGACGCCGTGACAGAGTACTTCGACCTCGGAACCTGGCCGACAGCCCCCGCCCAGGGCGCCCTCGCCATCGAAGTGCGGACGGCGGCATTCGACGACCGTGAAGGAAATGTCGCCGTGCTCGACGCCATCGATGCGATCGAGCACCTCGAGACCCGTGCGACGGCGACAGCGGAGCGTGCCGTCCTCAACCGACTCGAGGCCGGTTGCGCCGCGCCGATCGGCGCCCACGCCGTGATCACGGCAGGCGGGATCCGGCTGACCGCAGCCGTCTATGCGCCCGATGGCTCTGATTCCCTGACCCTCACCGGGGAGGCCGATTTCGCGACCTCAGCCGGACACGAGATCATGGGGACGGCGGAGACCGTCGGCAGTGCCCTGGCTGACGACCTCCTGGCCCACGGAGCGGCACACCTCGCACCACTCAGGCAAAGCTGAAGGCAATCATGATGTCCACACCCGCACACCCCAAACCGCTGAAGGGCTGGCGCATCCTCGTGCCCCGCGGCGGTCCGTGGGGTGACAGCGTCGCCGCCGACCTGCGCGCCCGTGGAGCGACTCCCGTCGTCGCCCCGATGATCAATTTCGCCCCGACCGAGGACCCCGAGCGGCTCACGTCCTCACTCGCTGCCCTCGCAGACGGCAAGTTCGACTGGCTCACCGTGACCAGCGCCACCACTGTCGACGTCATGTACTCGCAGGGGGTCCGGATCCCCGAGCGGACGCGGGTCGCCGCCGTCGGAGAGACGACCGCCGCCGCGCTGCAGGCCGTCGGTTACCGGGTCGACCTCGTCCCGGCCAAAGACAACTCGGCCAAGGGAATGCTCAGCGAACTCACCCGTCTCGAACCGAAACCGAGACGATTCCTCACGCTGCGGTCCGAGATCGCCAAGCCGCTCCTGACCGAAGGGCTCGTCGCTGCAGGACACGACGTCGAATCCGTCGTCGCCTATCGGACCATCGGTGAACCGGTGTCTGAGAAGGTCATCACTGACGTCCGCTCCGGCAGGATCAACGGCATCCTCGTCACGAGTGGCAGCGTGGCGCGGCAGGTCGTCGACCAGTTCGGTGCCCTGCCCGAATCCACGCTCGTCGCCGCCATCGGACCCCGAACGGCGAAGGATGCTGCCAGCTACGGGCTCACCGTCCACGTCGTCTCGCGGCACCAGACGGTGGCTGCGCTGCTCGACACGATGGTGGCCCTCGTCGAGTCCGGCGAGGCACCCAGGGCGGTTGAGGCAGCCAGGGACGCCTGACCCCGGTCGGGCCCCAGGCCACTCGGCAGGGTTCCAGCCGCGGGCGCGTAGGCTTGGCGGGTGAACGTACCCGTGATTCGCCCCCGCAGACTCCGTCAGACCCCTGCCATGCGCCGCCTCGTTTCCGAGACGCGGGTGCACCCGGCCGAACTCATCCTTCCGATGTTCGTCAGGGAGGGCGTCAGCGAACCCGTTCCGATCACATCGATGCCCGGCGTCGCGCAGCACAGCCTCGACTCGCTCAAGCGCGCTGCGGCCGAAGCCGCGGAAGCCGGCGTCGGTGGAGTCATGCTGTTCGGGGTTCCGAGCACGCGTGACGCGATCGGTTCGCAGGCGACAGACCCGAACGGCATCCTCAACGTCGCGACGGCCGCACTCGTCGCTGAGGTCGGCGACGCTCTCGTCGTGCAGACGGATCTCTGCCTCGACGAGTTCACCGACCATGGGCACTGCGGTGTGCTCGACGATTCCGGCCGGGTCGACAACGACGCCACCCTGGAGCGTTACGTCGAGATGGCCCTGGTCCAGGCCGACGCTGGGTCCAGCATCCTGGGTCTCAGCGGAATGATGGACGGCCAAGTCGATGCCGTCCGCACCGCCCTCGACGAGGCCGGTTTTCTCGACACCGCGATCCTCGCCTACTCGGCGAAGTACGCGTCGGCGTTCTACGGTCCGTTCCGCGAGGCCGTCGACTCCCAGCTGAACGGTGACAGGCGCACCTACCAGCTCGACCCGGGCAACCGGCGTGAGGGCATGCGCGAGTCCACCCTCGACATGTCCGAGGGTGCTGACATCGTCATGGTGAAGCCGGCGGGGAGCTACCTCGACGTGCTCGCAGATGTCGCGGCCATGAGTGATATTCCAGTGTGGGCATACCAGGTCTCCGGTGAGTACGCCATGATCGAGGCCGCAGCGGCGAACGGGTGGATCGACCGCAGGAGGGCGATCGAAGAGTCGATCGTCGGCATCCGGCGCGCGGGGGCCGATGCCGTCCTGACCTACTGGGCGACCGAGCTCGCCGGGTGGCTCCGATGAACAACGAAGAGCTCTTCAGCCGCGCCAAGCAGTCCATCCCCGGTGGGGTCAACTCACCCGTCCGTGCCTTCGGCTCGGTCGGAGGAACGCCCCGCTTCCTGGTGAGGGCGGCAGGTGCGACGGTGACGGATGCCGACGGCAGGGACTATATCGACCTGGTCGGTTCGTGGGGACCTGCGATCCTCGGCCACGCCCACCCCGACGTGGTGCGCGCGGTTCAGGACGCAGCAGCCCGCGGGCTCTCCTTCGGTGCATCGACCCCCGCAGAAACGGAACTCGCCGAACTGGTGAAGCAACGCGTCTCCGCTGCCGGCGTCTCGCCGATCGAGAAGCTGCGTCTCGTCTCCACAGGCACAGAGGCGACCATGACGGCGATCAGGCTCGCCCGCGGCTTCACCGGCCGCGACCTGCTTGTGAAGTTCGCCGGCCACTACCACGGCCACTCCGATGGTCTCCTGGCGGAGGCAGGTTCGGGCCTGGCCACTCTCGCCATGCCGGGCTCTGCCGGAGTGACGGCGGCAACAGCCGCCCAGACACTCGTTCTGCCGTACAACGACCACGACGCCCTGCGCGCCGTGTTCGCCGAACGCGGCGACCAGATCGCCGCCGTGATCACCGAGGCGGCCGCCGCGAACATGGGCGTGCTCGCCCCCGACCGCGGATTCAACGCCGCGCTCGTCGAGCTCGCCCACGACAACGGCGCACTCGTCATTCTCGACGAGGTGCTCACCGGTTTCCGCGTCAGCTCCTCCGGCTACTGGGGTCTCTCGCTCGCAGACGGCCCGGTCTACCAGCCCGACCTGTTCACCTTCGGGAAGGTCATCGGCGGAGGTATGCCGCTGGCGGCATTGGGTGGCCGATCCGACATCATGGACTATCTCGCCCCTGTCGGCCCTGTGTACCAGGCCGGAACGCTCTCAGGCAATCCGGTGGCTGTGGCCGCAGGCATCGCGACGCTCGAGCGGGCTACCCCGGCCGTCTATGCCCGCCTCGATGAGGCATCCGCTGCACTGTCCGCCGCGGTCTCCGACGCTCTCAGCCATGAGGGTGTCGCCCACGTCGTGCAGCGGGCGGGCAACCTCTTCAGCTTCGTCTTCGCCGAGGAACGCCCGCGGAACTACGCCGAGGCACAGGCGCAGGAGAGCTGGCGGTACGCACCGTTCTTCCACGCCATGCTCGACGGCGGCGTGTCGCTTCCGCCGAGCGTGTTCGAGGCGTGGTTCGTCTCCGCCGCCCACGACGAGCGGGTCATCGGCCGGATCGTCGATGCCCTGCCCGCTGCGGCCCGTGCTGCTGCGTCGGCCGTGAAACCGGCCTGACCGGTTACGGCCGTGAGGACGGCGACAAGCTGGGTGTTACCTCTTTGTGAGGTTTCACGACGGCGTTTTCCTTCGGGCACCGGCAGACTAGGGTGATGGCTCGCCTCCTGCTGCATTCCGATCGTCTCGAAGTTGTTTTGTCGACGGCCGAGAAGACGCTCGCACTTCGCCGGGAGAACATCATCGTGCCTCGCTCGTCGATCCGTTCGGCCACGCTCACCGACGATCCCTGGATCTGGGTCCGTGGCATCCGCGCGCCGGGAACAGCCATCCCACTGACCCTCGCCGTCGGACAGTGGAAGTTCCACGGAGGCAAGGACTTTCTCGTTCTCAAGGGCACGAAGCCCTCAGTGGTCATCGATATAGCCGACGAGGAATTCGCCAGGGTCATCATCACGACGAAGCATGGGATGGAGCTCGTCTCCAAACTGCAGGACGATGTGAAGCCGGTGAAGAAGTCGCCGCGCGTGCGCAAGACCACACCGCAGGTGACGCCCAAGCCCAAGCGCGTGGTGAAGCCCAGGACGGATGCCGAGGCCCTGACGGATGCCGCAGCGCCGGTCACCGCAGACGGCGACGCCGTCGTGACCACAGACACGGCGACGGCGGCCGCGAAGGCCCGCGCACCACGGAAAAGCAAGCCATCTGCATCTTCCGAGCAGCCTCCCGCACCAGTCGACACCCAGCCAGACACGATCTGACGACGCCGGCTCGACCCGGTTGGTCGCACGGCCGGGCTGCACGCGCGGGTCTTTCGGCGTCGCGCGGGTGTTTTTCCACCCGCGTGAGGCCGATCCGCCCGCGCCACGAGGCGGGTCCGGCCGTCAGGCGTTGACGTCGACGACGGTACGGCCGCGAACGTCGCCCTCCAGAATGCGCGTGGCGGCATCCTTCGCTGCGTCGAGGGGAACGACCTCGGTCATCCGGTCGAGGAGGCTCAGGTCGAGATCGCTCTCGAGCCTGGACCACGCCTCCTGCCGGAGGGCGAGCGGGGCGTCGACGGAGTTGATCCCGACGAGGCTGACGCCGCGGAGGATGAACGGCAGCACCGTAGCGGGCAGGTCGGCTCCCTGGGCGAGTCCGCATGCCGTGGCCACACCGCCGTACCTGAGTTGCGCGATGGCGTTGACGAGCGTCGTGCTGCCGACCGCGTCGACGACGGCTGCGTAGCGCTGGGACTGCATCGGCTTGCCCGGATCGGACAACGTGGATCGGTCGAGAAGTTCGGTGGCGCCGAGCGAGCGCAAGTAGTCGCCCTGGCTCTCGACCCGGCCGGTAGACGCGACGACCTCGTGGCCGAGTGCGGAGAGAAGCGCAACGGCGACCGACCCGACACCGCCGGCGGCACCCGTGACGAGAACCGGGCCGTCACCCGGTTCGACTCCGTGGCGCTCGACGGCGAGCACCGAGAGCATGGCGGTAAACCCCGCAGTCCCGATGGCGGCCGCGCGCAGGGGACCGACGGCATCCGGAACACGGACGAGATTCGCGCCGTCGACACGTGCCCGTTGCGCCAGGCCTCCGTGGTGGCTCTCACCCAGGCCGTCGCCGTTGAGCAGGACCCGGTCGCCGGGGGACCAGTCGCCGGAATCCGACGATTCCACCGTGCCGACCAGGTCGATGCCGGGGATGAGCGGCCACGTGCGCACCACGCCCGGCCGGCCGTTGAGGGCAAGGCCGTCCTTGAAGTTGATGCTCGAGTACGCGACCGTGATGGTTGTGTCTCCGGCCATGAGGTCGTTGTCGGTGAGGTCGCGGAGGGAGGCATCCTCTTTCTCCACCCACCAGGCTTTGAACGTCGTCGTCATACGGCCAGCCTAGGCCGGGGGAGAATGGGTGGATGCCGCGCTCGGGAACCCTCAACCGGCCGCTGGCGCTGCTCGTCGCAGGCACGTTCTTCATGGAGACGCTCGACGGCACGATCATCCAGACGGCCGCTCCGGCGATCGCCGCCGACTTCGGCGTGCGCGCGGTAGACATCAACGTGGCGATGACGGCCTATCTGCTGACCCTGGCGATCGGTGTGCCTGTCAGCGGCTGGCTCGCCGACCGGTTCGGCACGAAACGGATCTTCTGCATCGCCATCGTGATCTTCACCGTGGCGTCTGCCCTCTGCGCGGTCAGCACCACCCTGCCGATGCTGTGCGCGATGCGCGTGCTGCAGGGCATCGGCGGTGCGATGATGGTGCCCGTCGGCCGACTTGCGGTGCTGCGGGCGATCGACAAGCGCGACCTGCTGGATGCCATGGCCTACCTGACCTGGCCGGCGCTTCTCGCACCGGTGCTCGCGCCGGTGATCGGCGGCGTCCTCACCGACACCGTCGGTTGGCAGTGGATCTTCCTCATCAACATCCCTATCGGCGTCATCGCCTTCCTGGCGGCGCTGAAGTTCGTGCCCGCCATCGACGAACGCTCGACGGACCGGCTCGACTGGTGGGGGTTTGTGCTCGTGGGGGTGGCTCTCGCTGCGCTCGTCCTCGGCATGGAGCAGGTGGGAGGCGGCCCGACCGACTGGCTGCTGGTCGGCATCCTGCTCGTCGTCGCCGCCGGTGTCGGGGTGCTGGCCGTCCGGCGGATGCTGCGCGCGCGGCATCCTCTTCTCGACCTCTCTGCGTTGCGACTGCACACGTTCCGCGTCGGAAACGTCGGAGGCGGCGCGTACCGTCTCCTCATCGGTGCCGCTCCGTTCCTGTTCGTCCTGCTCTTCCAGTCGGGATTCGGCTGGAGCGCGTCGCAGGCCGGGCTCCTGGTCATGGCGGTCTTCCTCGGCAACATCCTGATCAAACCGGTGACGAGTCCGCTGATCCGACGGTTCGGATTCCGCCGGGTGATCGTGGGCGCAAACCTCTGCGGCGCACTCGTCTACGTCGGTTGTGTGTTTCTCACGGCGGACACCCCGCTCCTGGTCACGGCGCTCGTGCTCTTCGCCAGCGGCGTGTTCCGGTCGATCGGGTTCAGCGGGTACAACTCGATCCAGTTCGCGGATGTGCCCCCCGAGCTCACCTCACGGGCGAACACGCTCGCGTCGACCATGCAGCAGGTCGCGATCGGGCTCGGCATCGCGGCAGCCGCCCTCATCGTGAGGGTCACCACTCTGGCCGCGTCTGCTGTCGACCCGGCGCAGCCGGACCTCGGCTACAGCTGGGCGTTCGCGGTCGTCGCGGTGCTGTTGCTGTTCCCGGCGATCGAGGCAGCGCGGATGCCGTCGCACGCGGGTGCAGAGGTCGCTGCGCGGCGCTAGTTCGGCTACGGCCAGAGTGCGATACCGGGCGCGGATAGGGTTGCCACATGAAACGCATCGACTACTACGGCCGCTCATTCACCGTCTCGGATCGTTATGCAGAGGCGTTGGTCGGCTACCTGAACCACCTCGTCGAAACGGGCCAGCCACAGGGACAGTTCTTCACCATGCGCTGCTACACGGCCGACCCGACCGTGGTCATCGAGGTCACCGCCCAGTTCGTGGCCGGCGTTCCGCTTCTCGTCTACCCGGCGGATGCCGCCTTCGACGGGGTTGAAGAGATCGTCGACGAACCGGCCGCGATCACGCGGTTGACCGCCTTCGCTGCGGCGTAGCCGCCCGGCCTGCATTCCGCCGCACGTTTTGCAGGAGATCGCACGGTTGTCAGGCGAAAAGTCGGGAAAGCATCCTGATAATCGTGCGATCTCCTGACAATCGCGCGGTGCGCCGCCCGCCCCGCCGTCCCGTCACGTTCCGCCGACAGCGCAAGGCCTTGCCCGCACGGAGCCCACGCGCCTAGCGTCGGGGAAAACGAAGGAGACACCAGATGAGTGACATCGAGAACGGTTCGCCCAAGAACGCCCTGCCAGACGGCCTCTCGGCCACGCCCGAGGTCGTCGACGCCCAGTTCGTCGAACAGGGCTACAGCGAAGACATCGTCTCATCGCCCGAGATGCGCGGCCAGGAGTACGGCGGAGACAACGAACTGCTCAAGGAGCACTACAACGCCGACGATGCCGACCCCGAGGCTGCGGACGAGATCCTCAACGACCAGATCGACGGCCGTACCGACGGTTAGCCCGTGACGGCCGCGTGCGTCTCGCAGAGGGGCGCCGCGGCCGCGTGCTCCGTGCACAGGACGAGCTGGGTGCGGCAGGAGGCATCCGCACAATTCTGCATGTGCTTGCTTGGCGTCCCGCAGACCGCGCAGGTGCCGACGACGGCCGCGTGGTCGGAGAAGTCCATCGACATGCGGTTGTCGAAGACGTAGAGCGAGCCCTCCCAGAGGCCGTCATCGCCGAAGGTCTCGCCGTAGCGGACGACTCCGCCGTCGAGCTGGTAGACCTCGCCGAAACCGCGGCTCTTCATCAGCCCTGAGAGCACCTCGCAGCGGATGCCGCCGGTGCAGTAGGTGACGACGGGCTTGTCCTTGAGGTGGTCGTACTTGCCGCTGTCCAGCTCGGCGACGAATTCCCGCGTGTTCGACACGTCGGGGACGACCGCATTGCGGAAGTGCCCGATCTCGGCTTCGAACGCGTTCCTGCCGTCGAAGAAGACGACATCGTCGCCGCGGTCTGCCACGAGCTCGTGGAGTTCGGCCGGCTGCAGTTTGGTTCCCCCACCGACGACGCCGTCGGCATCCACCTGAAGTTCCCCCGGCGCCCCGAACGACACGATCTCGTCGCGCACCTTGACCACGAGCCGGGGGAAGTCGAGGCTCGCCCCGTTCGCGTCGAGCCCGGTTCCCTCCGACCACTTGACGTCGAGGTTCTTGAACGCCGGGTACTCGCGGGTCTTGCGGAGGTACTTCTTCACCGCGCCGAGTTCGCCACCGATGGTGCCGTTGAGACCGTCCTTTGACAGCAGGATCCGGCCACGCAGGTTGAGGGACTCGGCGAGGTCTCGCTGCCAGAGCCTCACGGCATCCGGGTCGGCGAGTGGCGTGAAGACGTAGTAGAGAAGGATCTTCGAGATGGCCACGGTTCGATTTTAGCCGTTGCTCGCTGGATGCAGGCCGGGCGCGGATCAGGCCGATTCGAGGAAGTCCTTCAGCACCAGCGCGTGGTTGGCCTCCCGGTCCTTCGATCCGTACAGCAGGGTCACGGTGGGATGCGTTGCGATCAGCTCACGAACCTCGGCGGTGGCGGGGTTCTGCGCGAGCTCGGCACGGTAGTGGTCTGCGAACTCGACGAACCGGTCCTGGTGGTGGTGCCACTCTGTGCGCAGTTCGGGACTCGGCGCGACGTCCTTGAGCCACAGGTCGACCGCGGCGCGATCCTTCGTGACACCGCGCGGCCACAACCTGTCGACGAGCACCCGGAATCCGTCTGAGTCGTCAGGGTCGTCGTAGACGCGTTTCAGCTGGAGTGCCATGGGCTCATCCTGTCAGGGCGTAGTCGGCGGTGAGCAGGCCCGAGTCGTACGTTTTGCTTCGTACGAGCCGCATGGCACCGGTCGAGAAGCCGTCAGGGAACGCCCGGCGCCCCTCACCGATCGCGATCGGGCAGATCCGCCACTGGAGTTCATCGACACCCCCGGCCTCGAACAGCTGACCGGTGATCGACAGGCTGCCCCAGACGACGACGTCTCCTGGTGTCTCGTCCGCGAGCCGGCGCAGGGTCGCCGCCGCATCGCCCGCCACGATCGTGGCATCCGGATGCTCACCCCACGGTGCCCGATCGAGCGAGCGGGAGAACACGACCTTGTCGAGAGAGTTGAGCTTGTCGGCGATGATTTCGCCCCTGGACTGGTCCGTGGGCCAGAACCCCGCGAACATCCGGTAGGTCACGCTGCCGAGGACCATGAGCGAGACGGAGTCGAGCCGATCGAGCTGGTCCCTGTCAGAGTCGGTCCAGTCAGGGACGGCTTCGAAGAAGCTGACGTCGCCGTCCTTGTCCGCCGCGAAACCGTCGAGGGTCACGAGCTGCTGAACGATGATCCTGCCCATCCGGATGCTCCTTCGCATTCTGTCGTCCGGACCACCGTCTCACCGGATGCGTCTTCGGTCAAAGGGGGGATCGGGCGCTGGCCCGCCACGCGGCATCCGTCGTACGCTCGGAGGGAACCGACCGATCGGAGCACCATGTCACCCGCCGTCATCGTCGACGCCATCCGGACCCCTTCGGGGCGCGGCAAACCGGGCGGGTCGCTGAGCGGCATCCACCCCGTCGACCTGCTCGCGCAGACCCTGCAGCACCTCGTCGCCCGGACGGGGATCGACCCGGCCCTCATCGACGACGTCATCGCCGGCTGCGTCACCCAGGCGGGCCGGCAGTCCTCCAACATCGCCCGCAACGCGGTCCTGGCCGCAGGGTTCCCTGAGAGCGTGCCAGGCACGACCATCGACAGGCAGTGCGGATCGAGCCAGCAGGCCGCGCAGTTCGCCGCGCAAGCGATCCTCGCGGGGACGAGCGACATCGTCATCGCCTGCGGCGTCGAGCAGATGTCGAGGCAGCCGATCGGCTACGCGAGGCTCGGCGAGGATGCGGCAGGCCCGATGGTGAGGGACAGGTACCCGGATGGCCTCGTCCACCAGGGCATCTCGGCGGAACTCATCGCCGCCAGGTGGAGCATCGACCGGGCCGAGCTCGACGCATTCGCCGCCCAGTCCCATGCGCGCGCGACGTCGGCGATCGACCGCGGCCTGTTCGGGCAGGAGATCGTGCCGGTCACCGTGACGGATGCCGACGGCAGGCTGTCCCTCGTCACCGTCGACGAGACGGTGAGGAGGGGCACGACCGCAGACGCGCTCGCCACCCTGCCTCCGGCGTTCCGCACCGATGAGTACGCGGAGAGGTTCCCCGAGATCCGGTGGGACATCACGGCGGGCAACTCGTCGCCGCTCACCGACGGCGCCTCGGCCGCCCTGATCATGAGCGAGGAGAAGGCCGAAGAGCTCGGCCTGACCCCGCTGGCACGCTTCGTCGGATTCGCCCAGGTCGGCAGCGACCCGATCGAGATGCTCACCGGCGTCATCCCGGCCACCCGGCGGATCCTCGAGCGCACCGGCATCCCGACCGACGAGATCGACGTCTTCGAGGTGAATGAGGCCTTCGCCTCCGTACCGCTCGCGTGGCAGCGCGAGTTCGACGTCGATGCTGCCCGGCTCAACCCGTGGGGAGGGGCGATCGCGCTCGGCCATCCGCTCGGTGCGTCCGGTACCCGCATCCTGGCGACGCTCGTGAACTCGCTCCAGACCGGCGGCGGCCGGTTCGGTCTCCAGACGATGTGCGAGGGCGGCGGCATGGCCAACGCGACCCTCATCGAGCGGATCTGACCCGGCTTGCCGGCGCCCGACAGGAGAAATCCGTTCAGACGCACACTCAACAGGACGAAACCGCTGATTTCTGGCCCTGGTTCCTGTCGAGCGTCCCACACGGCGTTGTAGACACGGCACAAGGGCGCCGCGGGGAGGCAGGGTCTCGACCGTCGCCGACGACAACCGGGGTGGAGCGCCACCGCGCCGCCCCCTAGGCTCGCAGCACACCGCTCAGAATCGAGAGGATCCAGCAATGAAGCTTGACGGAGCATCCGCCCTCATCACCGGGGGAGCATCGGGTCTCGGCAACGCCACCGCCACCCGGCTGGCCGCAGCAGGCGTCTCCGTGGTGATCGTCGACCTGCCGTCATCGGCCGGGGAGGATGCCGCGGCGAAGCTGGGCGCGAACGCCCGATTCGTGGCTGCAGACGTCGCGAACGAGAGCGATGTGCAGGCTGCCGTCGACGCCGCCGTCTCGCTGGCGCCGCTCAGGATCGTGGTGAACTGCGCCGGTGTCGCCACCCCGGGCAAGGTCCTCGGGCGAGACGGCATCCTCGCCCTGGCCGACTTCAGCCGCGTTCTCCAGGTCAACCTGATCGGCACGTTCAACGTCGTCCGGCTCGCTGCGGCCGCCATGTCCGAGTTGGAGCCTGACGCCGAAGGAGAACGTGGTGTCATCGTCAACACGGCATCCGTCGCCGCATTCGACGGGCAGATCGGACAGCCCGCCTACGCCGCATCGAAGGGCGGTGTGCACGCCATGACGCTGCCGCTCGCCCGCGAATTCGCGCGGTACGGCATCCGGGTCAACACCATCGCCCCTGGGATCATGGAGACTCCGATGCTCAAGGGCCTGCCACAGGCGGCCCAGGACTCGCTCGGCCAGCAGGTGCCGTTCCCGTCCCGCCTCGGCCGGCCGGACGAATACGCGTCACTCGTGCAGCACATCGTCGAGAACCCGTACCTCAACGGTGAGACCATCCGGCTCGACGGGGCCATCCGGATGGCGCCGAAGTAGCACGCGAACCTGCGCCGGCCCGACACGCCCGCGACCCCCACGACAGACCCGAACCGAAAGGCCGCTCATGAGCGACAGCATCCTCCTGTCCGTCGACGACGGACTCGCCCACATCACCCTCAACCGGCCGCAGCGGCTCAACGCCATCAACGCTGAAGCCGCGCAGGCCTGGCGGGACATCGCCGCGGAGGTGGCCGACAGGTCCGATGTCGGTGCCGTCCTGTTCGATGCGGTCGGACCGGCGTTCTGCGCCGGAGGCGACGTCGCCGAGATGTCGGCCATGAACGGCGGGGAAGGCTCGATCGGCGGATTCGCCGACATCATCCACGAAGGTCACCGCACGCTCGCCGCCATGCCCAAGCCGATCGTGGCAGCCGTGAACGGCGCCGTCGCCGGCGGCGGGCTCGGCTTCATGCTCGTCGCCGACTACATCGTCGCCGCCGAATCGGCGAAGTTCGTCTCCAAGTACGCCGACATCGGGCTCACTCCCGACTGCGGCGTCTCGACGCTCCTGCCCGAGGCGGTCGGCATGCGCAGGGCCCTCCAGCTGACCCTGACCAGCCGGTCGCTCACGGCCGCCGAAGCGCTGGACTGGGGGCTCGTCACCGAGGTCGTCGCCGACGGTGAGACGGATGCCCGCGCCCGCGAGATCGCCGCGGGCTGGCTCTCGGGTGCGACCGCAGCCTTCGGTCAGGCGAAGCGCCTGCTCCGAGGCGGGGTCGGTCGCGACTACGCCTCCGCCCTCGACGACGAGGCACGCACCATCGGCGCCGCGTTCGAAACGCCGGATGCCCAGGCGCGCATCGGCGCGTTCCTCGCCCGCTCCGCCCGCCGCTGACAGCCCCGACTTCCGGCCGGGAGCACCTCACGCACGTGGTGCTCCGGCCGGAACCGCTGCCATCGACCGCGGCATCCGCCCCCGCTCCCCACCCCGTAAGGAACTCCCATGAATGCACCCCTCGCAGGAAAGACCCTGCTCATGTCTGGCGGAAGCCGCGGCATCGGCCTCGCCATCGCCCTCAGGGCCGCCCGCGACGGCGCGAACATCGTGCTCCTCGCCAAGACGGACACCCCTGACCCGCGGCTCGAGGGAACGATCCACACGGCAGCGGATGCCATCCACCGGGCGGGTGGGCAGGCGCTCGCCGTCGTCGGCGACGTTCGCGACGACGAGTCGATCGCGAACGCGGTCTCGCAGGCCGTCTCGGCGTTCGGCGGCATCGACATCGTCGTCAACAACGCCAGCGTGATCAGCCTGGCGCGCACGCTCGAACTCGAGCCCAAGCGCTTCGACCTCATGCAGGACGTCAACATACGCGGGACGTTCATGCTCTCGAGGGCGGCGATCCCGCACCTCAAGGAGGCCGACAACGCGCATATCCTCTCGCTCAGTCCGCCGATCAACCTCGACCCGAAATGGCTCGGCGCGCACACCGGATACACCCTCGCCAAGTACGGCATGTCGATGGCCACCCTCGGTTTCGCGGCCGAATTCGCCCGCGACGGAATCGCCGCGAACACGCTCTGGCCGCGCACGACGATCAAGACCGCTGCTGTCGGCAACATCCTCGGCGGCGAAGCGCTGCTCGCGAAGAGCAGGACGCCGGAGATCTACGCGGATGCCGCATACGAGGTCCTGATCAAGCCGTCGCGTGAGTACACCGGCCAGTCCCTCATCGTCGAGGACGTTCTGATCGCCGCAGGGGTGACCGACTTCGCGCAGTACTCGCCCGGTGTGGACGAGAAGGACCTGTTCCCGGACATCTTCCTGTAACGGCATCCGACACGCATCAGTTCCGGACGACGGTATCCGGCTTGCGGGGAACCCTGGACCGGAACGGATGCTGTCGGCGCGGCGGCTGCAGAGTCGCTGATCAGCGGCTGAACTCAGATACGCTGCGGGGATGGGCAGACGCACGGCGGCACCGGCGATCGATACGCGTCCGCTGATCCTCCGCCTCGGCCTCATGGCGCTGGGTGCCGTCCTTCTCGTCGCGGGCGCCCTGACGACGCTCCTCGTGATCGGCGTGTTCATCTCCAACGGGTCGGCGAACTTCGAGCAGGTCGGTCATACCGACAATTCGGCCGGTGGCGCGATCCTCGGCATCGCGGTCGTATGCGCCATGGTCGCGTGGGCCGGCTGGGGCATCCTGCTGCACGGGCGCTACGTTCCTCGCAAGAAGTACCGGCTCGGGAAGCACCGGCGGGACGGCGGCGACGGTTCGGGTGGCGACGGATCGGGCGCCGGGTACTCCCGCGACAGCGACGGCGGCGGTGATGGCGGTGGTGACGGTGGCGGCGGTGGTGGCGGGGACTGATCAGCCATCCACTCACCCGTTCCGGACCTCCTCACCCCGCGCACCTGGTGAGTAGGTCCGGAACGGGTGAGTGCGCCGGGCGATAGGCTCGAAGCGACGTGAGGGGAGCAGGTGTGGGCGAGCTGCTGACGAGCGTGTCCGACGGCGTCGGCCGCATCACACTGAACCGCCCTGAGGCGCTCAACGCGCTCAATCACGGCATGATCCTCGGCATCCGAGACGCCCTCGCCCTCTGGCTGGACGACGCGGAAGTGTCGCTCGTCGTCGTCGACGGAGCGGGCGACCGCGGGCTCAGCGCCGGCGGAGACATCCGGGCCCTGCACGCCAACGCGGTCTCGGGCCGCAACGACCTGTCCCGACACTTCTGGCACGACGAGTACGCGCTCTGCGCCACCATCGCCGAGTACCCCAAGCCGATCGTCTCGATCATGGACGGCATCACGATGGGCGGTGGTGTCGGCGTCTCGGCGCACGCCGGAATCCGCATCGTCACCGAGCGCAGCCGGGTGGCGATGCCCGAGACCCGGATCGGTTTCTCGCCGGATGTCGGCGGCACCTTCCTCCTCTCCCGCGCCCCCGGTGAGCTCGGCACGTATCTCGCGCTCAACGGTGCGACGATGACCGGGTCGGATGCCATCGCGTGCGGTTTCGCCGATTACTACGTCCCGTCCGAACGGCTTCCGCACCTCTACCAGGCACTCGGCGAACGGGCGGACCCCGGCTCGCCCGCCGAAGTGGTCCTGCTCTTCGACGAGACCCCTCCGCCGTCCGAGCTCGAGGCACAGCGGGTCTGGATCGACCGCTGCTACGCACCGGACACCGTCGCGGGGATCATCGAACTTCTCGGTGCCGAGTCCGAGCTGGCCGCCGGTCCAGCCGCCAACGAGCTCACCAGGCTGTCTCCCCTCGCGCTGACGATCGCGCTCGCCGTCGTGCGGCACGCACGGTCGCTCGGGTCCCTCCGCGATGCACTCGAGCAGGAGTACCGGGTGTCTGCCTGGCTGGCCGAACAGCCCGACCTCGCCGAAGGCATCCGTGCCCAGGTCATCGACAAGGACAGGAAACCGCGCTGGATGCCGTCGACGCTCGCAGCGGTCCCGTCCACAGTGGTCGAGGCAGCCTTGCATCACCACCCACCCCGACACTGACTCCGGTATACACAAGGCCATCGTCGAGCCTGTTCTCTGAGGAATTGTCTACTCTCTGTATACCGGCGCTCACGAAGCCGCGTATGATGGGGCCGTGCGTGCAAGCGATCGGGCCTATGACGTCCTCAAGGATGACATCCTGTCGTGGCGACTCGCGCCCGGCACTGTGCTCGGAGAGACCGAACAGTCCGAGCGACTCGGCATCTCCCGAACGCCCCTGCGTGAAGCGATCACCCGCCTGGCCGCAGAGGGTCTCGTCGACACCCAGCGCGGACGGGCAGGCGTCGTCACCGACGTGTCTCCGGCGAACCTCACCGAACTGTTCGAGCTGCGCGAAGCACTCGAGACGCAGGCGGCGCGACTGGCTGCGCGCCGCAGGAGCACCCGGGTCTTCCAGGCGCTCCGCGACGACTTCCTCGCCGCGCCAGCCGTGCTCGAACGCGGCACTGCCGGCTACTACGAACTCGTGGCCCGCCTCGACGCGGCCGTCGACGCCGCCATGGCCAACCCGTTCCTGCTCGCGTCCCTCTCCGGGTTGCGCAGCCACCTCGCCAGGGCCCGCCGACTGGCGCAGGACAACCCCGCACGCCTCGCCGAGTCCGTCTCCGAGCACCTCCTGATCGTCCAGGCGATCCTCGACCGCGACGAAATGCTCGCTGCGCAGGCCACAGCGGTCCACCTGCGCAGGAGCCTCGCCAATCTTCTCGACTCCGCCGACTCGTTCGGCGCCTCAGACTCGTCCTCCACGAAGGGAACACCATGAAGACCCACCACCTGCGGGTACACAAGAGCGAAGAGAACCTCGAGCGCCCCGGCCAGCTCGCCTGGGCCATCGCCGAGGTCGCCGCCGACCCGGTCGAGGTCACCGACGAGGTCACCGAAATGATCATCAACCGCGTGATCGACAACGCGGCCGTTGCAGCGGCATCCCTCACCCGCGCGCCCGTCGTCGCAGCGCGGTCGCAGGCGCTCGCGCATCCGTGCACCACGGGAGGTGACGGCGCCACCGTGTTCGGTGTGGATGCCGCCCGTCGCGTCAGCCCAGAGTGGGCGGCGTGGGCGAACGGCGTCGCCGTGCGTGAACTGGACTACCACGACACGTTCCTCGCTGCCGAGTACTCCCACCCTGGCGACAACATCCCGCCGATCATCGCTGTGGCCCAGCACGTCGGTGCGACAGGCCGCGACCTCGTGCGCGGCGTCGCTACCGGCTACGAGATCCAGGTCGACCTCGTCAAGGCGATCAGCCTGCACAAGCACAAGATCGATCACGTCGCCCACCTCGGCCCGTCGGCCGCTGCCGGTATCGGCACGCTGCTCGGACTCGACGTCGAGACCATCTTCCAGGCGGTCGGCCAGGCACTGCACACCACGACAGCCACCCGGCAGTCCCGCAAGGGCCAGATCTCCACCTGGAAGGCGCACGCCCCCGCCTTCGCCGGCAAGATGGCCGTAGAAGCCGTCGACCGTGCCATGCGCGGCCAGACGTCACCCGAGCCGATCTATGAGGGCGAGGACGGCGTGCTCGCGTGGCTGCTCGACGGCCCTGACGCGTCATACGAGGTTCCTCTGCCCGAGGAGGGCGAGGCGAAGGTCGCGATCCTCGACAGTTACACGAAGGAGCACTCGGCCGAGTACCAGGCCCAGGCCTGGATCGATCTCGCCAGGAAGCTTCATCACGAAAATCCGGAGATCCTCGAGCCCGGCTCGATCGACCACATCGTCATCCACACCTCGCACCACACGCACTACGTCATCGGGTCAGGCGCCAACGACCCGCAGAAGTACGACCCGACGGCGTCGCGCGAGACGCTCGACCACTCGATCCCGTACATCTTCACCGTCGCCCTGCAGGACGGCAGCTGGCACCACGTCGACTCGTATGCTCCCGCCCGCGCTGGCCGTGAAGACACCGTCGCGCTGTGGAACAGCGTCACCACGCAGGAGGACGAGGAGTGGACCCGCAGGTATCACTCGATCGACCCCGCCGAGAAGGCATTCGGCGGCCGCGTCGAGATCGTGCTGACCGACGGTTCGACGATCGTCGACGAGATCGCCGTCGCCGACGCGCATCCGCTCGGCGCCCGCCCGTTCGCCCGCGACGACTACATCGCCAAGTTCCGCACTCTCGCGGCGGACGTCCTCGAGCCGGAGGAGATCGAGCGGTTCCTCGACCTCGTCCAGCGTCTCCCCGAACTCACCGCCGACGAGCTCGGTGGACTCACCATCCATGCGGCCGCCGGGGTACTCTCCTCCGTCGAGTCGCCGAAGGGACTCTTCTGATGCTGTATTCGACGACAACGCCAGAGGACAAGCGGCGGATCTTCCGTGAGCGGCTCGCCAGCGGTGAGCTCCTCCGCTTCCCCGGTGCATTCAATCCCCTGTCGGCGCGGCTGATCGAGCAGAAGGGCTTCGACGGGATCTACATCTCCGGCGCCGTGCTCAGCGCGGACCTCGGCCTGCCCGACATCGGCCTCACCACACTCACCGAGGTGGCAGGCCGGGCGAAACAGATCGCCAGAATGACCGAACTCCCCGCCCTGGTCGACGCCGACACCGGATTCGGTGAACCGATGAATGTCGCCCGCACGATCCAGGAGCTCGAGGATGCCGGTCTGGCCGGCATGCACATCGAAGACCAGGTCAACCCGAAGCGGTGCGGTCACCTCGACGGCAAGCAGGTCGTCGACGAAGCGACGGCGCTCAAGCGCATCCGCGCTGCAGCCGACGCGCGTCGCGACGACAACTTCCTCATCATGGCGCGCACGGACATCCGTGCCGTCGACGGGCTCGATGCTGCCGTCGATCGTGCGAAGAAACTCGTGGATGCCGGTGCGGATGCCATCTTCCCCGAGGCGATGCGCGACCTCAGCGAGTTCGAAGCGGTGCGCAACGCCGTCGACGTGCCGATCCTCGCGAACATGACCGAGTTCGGCAAGAGCGAGCTGTTCACGAGTGCACAGCTCGCGGACGTCGGCATCAACATCGTGATCTGGCCGGTGTCACTGCTCCGCATCGCGATGGGCGCAGCCGGCCGCGCGCTCGACACGATCACCGACGAGGGGTCGCTGACCTCGAGGCTCGGTGAGATGCAGCACCGTGCAGACCTGTACGAGCTCATCGACTACGAGGGCTACAACCACTTCGACACCTCGGTGTTCAACTTCACGGTGGCCAGGTAGCGCGACCGCACAACGACATAGGCGGTCGCCCCGCCAGTCAATAGGGTAGAGACTCAGCGTCCGCCCTGAGCAAAGGAGCACGGAATGACAGAGTCCGACATCAAGAAGGGTCTCGCTGGAGTCGTCGTCGACTACACGGCGGTCTCCAAGGTCAACCCGGAGACGAACTCCCTGCTCTACCGCGGGTACCCGGTTCAGGAGCTTGCAGCCCAGTGCAGCTTCGAACAGGTCGCGTATCTGCTCTGGCATGGTGAGCTCCCCACGGATGACGAACTCGCGGCCTTCGAAGATGTCGAGCGCGGGCAGCGCGCCCTCGGCGACAACGTCAAGGCCGTCATCGACCTGATTCCCACGACGGCGCACCCGATGGACGTCATCCGCACCGCGGTCAGCGCTATCGGAGCATCCGACCCGGACGCCGAGCTCGCCACGGAGGAGTCCAGCCTGAACAAGGCCGCGCGCCTGTACGCCCAGCTCCCGGCCATCGTCGCCTACGACCAGCGGCGCCGCCACGGAGACGACCTCGTCCCGCCGCGTGACGACCTTGGCTACTCCGAGAACTTCCTCTGGATGACCTTCGGCGAGGTCCCCGACCAGGTCGTCGTCGACGCCTTCAACGTGTCGATGATCCTGTACGCCGAGCACTCCTTCAACGCGTCGACGTTCACCGCCCGCGTGATCACCTCCACGCTCAGCGACCTGTACTCCGCCGTCGTCGGCGGGATCGGTGCGCTCAAGGGCGCCCTGCACGGCGGCGCCAACGAGGCCGTCATGCACACCTTCGACGAGATCGGCTCAGCCGACAAGGCCGAGGCGTGGCTCGAGGACGCGCTCGCCACCAAGCGCAAGATCATGGGCTTCGGACACCGCGTCTACAAGAACGGCGACTCGCGGGTGCCCACCATGAGGGCCGCGCTCGAGACGCTCGTCGATCACTACGACCGCCAGGACATCCTCGACCTCTACTCGACGCTCGAAGAGGCCATGGTGTCGCGCAAGAACATCAAGCCCAACCTCGACTATCCGTCCGGTCCGGCCTACAACCTCATGGGGTTCGACACGCTGACGTTCACCCCGCTCTTCGTAGCGTCGCGCGTCGTCGGCTGGACGGCGCACATCATGGAGCAGGCGGCCTCGAACGCGCTCATCCGCCCGTTGTCCGAGTACAACGGGCCTGACGAACGCCACCTGCCCTCCTGACCGCAGGAGAGCGGGTGTTTGTCGGCTGGGTGCAGCACCGCGCCCGGCCGGGTCGTGACGGCTTGTCCGTCACCTACAGGTCGGATGCCTGTCGGCGGGTGAGCGCGTAGCATCCGGGAATGCACATGATCTTCCGCACCCTCCTGCTGTTCGCCCGTGCCAGGAGGGCCAGGCGCGGCGGATCGGCGCTCGGCCACTACGACGTCGGCCGTCTGCAGATGCGTGTCCTCCCCACCGACCTCGACCTCAACCGCCACATGAACAACGGTGTGTTCCTCTCCGTTCTCGACCTCGGCCGGTTCGACCTGCTCATCCGCAACGGCATCTGGGACATCGTCCGGGAGCAGGGGTGGTACCCCGTCGTCGTCTCGGAGACGATCACCTTCCGCAAGTCGCTCACGCTCTGGCAGAAGTTCGTGATCGAGACCCGGGTGTCCGGCTACGACGACAGGGCCGTGTTCGTCGACCAGCGCATCGTGGTCGACGGCGAGATCTTCGCGCAGGCGGTGATCCGCGCCCGGTTCCTCAGGAAGACCGGTGGGACCGTCGCCGTCGCGGAACTCATCGACGCCATCGGCACGGTGCCTCCCGAGCTCCGGATTCCGGACTGGCAGGTGCGGTGGGGCAAGGACGTCGCCCTGCCGTCGACGTCGGCAGCGGCGCCGAGCGAATGGCCGGATGCGGTTCCGGCCGGTTCGGATTCCTGACCGGTCGTCGACGACGGGTCAGACCGCGGCCGGTCCGTAGGCGAAGAGCCGGTCAGGGTCGTATTGCGCCCGTGTCTTCGCGAGGCGTTCGAAGGTGTCCCCTGGCCACGCGCTGGCGAAGTGTTCGGAATCGGCGACGGTGCCGGCGAAGTTGATGTTCGTCTCCGGCGACACCCAGCGCGCCGCAGCAGCCAGGAACGCATCCGCTGCCACAGGCATCCGTTCGAACAGGGGCGGGGCGACGCCGATCATCGTCAGGGTGTGCGCGCTCTTCCTGCCTCCTGCCGCTGAACCGCCCGAGACGTCCGTCGCTGTCGCGCCACCGAGGTGCCGCACCTCGACGCCGGCGAACGGCGCCCCTGCCTGCTGCCCGAAGTGGGCGAGGAGCTCGTCGATGAAGTCCTGGTCGATCGGCTTGAGAAGGAAACCACGCGTCCACACCGGCCCGGGTTCGTCTGGATCCCCGTGGATCGCGCCGACGGCGGATGCCGGGATCTCGGAGACCGTGTCGATGTAGACGGGTGCGGCCGCACGGAGGGGCGCGAGGATCCGCGCGCCCTCTGCCGGGTCGCCGACCCACGCGAAACGGAGGCTGAGCAGGAACCGGCCGCGGAAGGGTTCGGGGATCTCCTCGATCGGTGGCATGTTCATCAGGGCCACGGATGTCGTGGCTGCGGCCGGTGCGCTCGGCAGCCAGTCCGTCCACGCCCGCAGCGCGGTCTCGGCGTGCGGGCCGTCGAAGAAGAGGCTCCCCGCGTACAGGGTGCGGATCGGGACGAGTTCGACCCGCATCTCGGTGACCACCCCGAGTCCGCCCTTGCCGCCGCGGAGAGCCCAGAACAGGTCGGGGTGCTCGTCGGCGTCCGCGGTGACGACAGATCCGTCGGCGAGCACCACGCGGAACCCGCGTACCCAGTCGGAGGTGAAACCGTGGCTGCGGGCAAGCGGCCCGAGACCTCCTCCGAGGGTGTAGCCGATGGCGCCGACGTGGGTGGATGACCCGGTGATCGGAGCGAGACCGTGTTCGGCGGCCGCGCGGATGACCGCCTCCCAGCGCACGCCTGCGCCGACGGTCGCGATGCGCGTGGTCGGATCGACGGTGACGTCGAGCATCCGTTTGGTGAGCAGCAGCAGGCCGTCGGTCACCGGGACCTCGGCTCCGTGCCCGGTGGCCTGGATGCGCACCACGAGCGCGTGCGTGGACGCGAACCGCACGGCCGCCCGCACATCTGCTTCGGAATGGGGGATCACCGCGAGGTCTGGCGAGTGCAGGATCCGGGTGTTCTGGGCGGCCACCTCGGCCGCGAGAGCGGGGTCGTTCCGCTCGATGACGTCGCCGCTGATGGCGGCTCGGAATTCGCTGAGGTCGTGGTCGGAGAATGTCATGCGCCACACTTTACGCACGCCGTCGGGTCTGTGCCAGTGGTATCTGAGGAATCCTCATGCCACGGGAATGTCGGGGGAGCTGACGTAGGGTGAACGGGATGGATGGACTCGTCGCATCCCGCATCGCGCCCGACGATGCGGTCGACCCAGGGGTGCAGGCGATCCGCATGCGGTACACACCGAGGCATCCGCTTCAGCTGCATCGCACGCTCACCCCGCTGGCTCGCGGAGGTGACGGTCCCTGCTTCAGGCGCACGGCCACCGGCGCATGGATCACGATGCGTACCCCTCACGGCCCCGCGACACTGCGGCTCGACCAGGACGCCTCGGGCGTCGACGTGTTCGCCTGGGGTCCTGGTGCCGCGTGGGCCGCCGACGGTGTCCCCGAGCTTCTCGGCTCACGCGACGACTGGGACGACATCGACCTGTCGCGGAGCCCGCTGCTCACCGAGGTGCGTCGCCGCAACCCAGGGCTGAGACTCAGCCGCAACCGCCTCGTCTTCGAGATGCTCGTCCCGTCGATCCTCGAGCAGAAGGTCACGGCCGTCGAGGCGTGGGCGGCCTGGCGGTTGCTCGTCCGTCGCCACGGCGAAGCGGCCCCAGGGCCCGCCCCAGACGGAATGGTCGTCGCGCCCTCCGCCGAGAGCTGGCGCCGGATCCCGAGCTGGGAATGGCACACCGCAGGCGTCGGGCCGCAACGCTCGGAGACCGCCGTCCGTGCGTCACGGGTGGCCGCTGCGCTCGAGCGCACCGTCACAGGAGCGGGTGGTGTCGTCGCCGAGGCGGCCGACGCATCCGTCAAGCTGCGCAGCCTGCCTGGCATCGGTGTGTGGACGGCCGCCGAAGTGACGAGCAGGGCGCACGGAGACCCGGACGCCGTGAGCGTCGGCGACTACCACCTCGCGTCGACCGTCGGGATGGCGCTCACCGGCTCACCGGTCGACGACGACGGGATGCTCGAGCTGCTGTCGCCGTGGGTCGGCCAGCGTCAGCGCGTGCTCCGGCTCATCCTCGCCAGCGGTATCCACAAACCCAGGCGGGGTCCGAAGATCACGATCCAGGACCACCGCAGGCACTGAGCCGCCCAGGCCCCGACGTGCCGGGCTACTCGCTTTCGAGCACGGCCATCGCCGCGTTGTGCCCGCCGATGCCGCTAACGGCACCGCCGCGTCGTGCCCCAGAGCCGCAGAGCACCACGCGCGGGTGCGGCGTCGCCACGCCCCACCGTTCGGCCGGGGTGGATGCGGGGGCATCGTCCTCGAGGAACGGCCAGTCGAGGCCGCCGTGGAAGATGTTGCCGTTCGGCATGCCGACGGCCCGTTCGATGTCGAGTGTCGTCTTGGTCTCGATGCAGGCCTGCCCTGTGGCATCCGTCATGAGAACTCCTTCGATCGGCTCCGCGAGAACCGAGTTCAGTGAGGCGAGTGCGGCGGCCTGCAGGGTGTCACGCATCTCTTCGTTGTTCTCGGGGGTGACGAGGCGTGAAGGGACGTGCAGCCCGAACACGGTGAGTGTGTGCGCGCCTGCGTCGCGCAGTGCGGGGGAGAGGATGGTCGGGTCGGCGAGCGAGTGGCAGTAGATCTCGCACGGCAGCGGGTTCGGGATGCCGCCGGCAGCGGCCGTGACGTACGCGTCGTCGAGCTGCGTCCAGGTCTCGTTGATGTGGAACGTCCCGCCGAACGCGGCCTCAGGGCTCACCGTCTCATCGCGGAGGCGCGGCAGCCGCTTCAGCAGCAGGTTCACCTTCACCTGGGCTCCCTCGCGGGCGTGGTTCGGGTTCGGGTCTGAGCCGATGCCGAACGGGCGGGCCTCGAAGACGCCGGCGGATGGTTCTCCTGCGGCGAGCTGCTCGCGGCCGTACGACACCTCTGTGCCCGCGACGAGGAGGCGGTCGAGGGTGGCAGGGGCCACGTTGGCGAGGATCCAGTCGGCCGTCACCTCGCGGTCGACGCCATCCGCGGAGAACCGCACAGTGCCGGCCGGGTCGACGGCGGTGACCTCCGCGCCCGTGACCAGGTCGGCGCCGGCGTCGCGGGCGGCCCTGGCGAGTTCCGCCGATACGGCGCCCATGCCGCCGACAGGGACATCCCAGTCCCCCGTCCCGCCGCCGATGAGGTGGTAGAGGAAACAGATGTTCTGCTGCAGATCCGTGTCGTCCGCGCGGGCGAAGGTGCCGATGAGCGCGTCGGTGAGGAGCACGCCGCGCACGAGGTCGGTGTGCAGGTGCCTGATCACGTCGCCGATGGGCGTCTCGATCATGGCCTTCCACTCGCGCGCCCCTCCGGCATCCGTCACGAGGCGTTTCGCCTCCGACCGGGTCGGCAGCGGCTCGGTCATCGTCGGCCAGAGCACTTCGGTGAGCCGCCTGCAGTGCTCGTAGAACAACTCGAAGAGCTCGAACTCGTCAGCCGGCGCGCCGATCCGGTCGAAGGATGCCTTGGTGGCAGCGGCATCGTCGTTGTCGATGAGTAGTCCGCGCGTCGGGTCGGCCGGGTCAGGCGTGTACGAGGAGTAACGCCTGCGCACGAGGGTGATGTCGAGTCCGAGGTCGTCGATGATCCGCTTCGGGAGGAGGCTGACGAGGTACGAGTAGCGCGACAGCCATGCTTCGACGCCCTCGAAGGCCTGCGCGGAGACGGCGGCGCCACCGACGGCATCCAGCCGTTCGAGCAGCAGCACCCGCTTGCCGGCCTTGCCGAGGTATGCGGCGGCGACGAGCCCGTTGTGGCCCCCACCGACGATGATCGCGTCGTACGTCTTCGTTGTCGTCATGCTGCGATTCTTCCACGCCGGGCACCGACCGCGAGTTGCTGACTTTGCAGGGGTGCGGCCACGGGAGGACCCCCACAAACCCAGCAACTCGCGGGGTCGGATCAGACCAGGAAGCCCGTCGCCCGCGCGAGCGCCCCCCGCACGGCGGTGACCGCAGGCCGCGCCGCACTCACCAGCCGGGCCGACGTGAAGACGGTCCGCGACGGGGTCCCTGGCAGGTCGGCGAGCCGCAGGCCGGGTTCGCGGCCGGCCCAGACCAGGTCGGGCAGCATGCCGACGGCGTTGCCTGACTCGATCAGCCGGATGTGCGCGATCAGGTCGGCCGTCTCGAACCGCACGTCGGGCTCGAACCCGGCGGCGCGGCACAGTTGTGTCGCCCACAACCGGGCAACAGTGCCCTCCGGCTCCATCACGAACGGGAGCGTCGCGGCATCCGCGAGCGAACCTGCGGCGGATGCCGGTGGCAGGGCGAGCCTGAGCGCATCCGTCGCGAGGAATTCCCGATCGAGGTCGGGGAGGTGAGGCCGGGTGTGCCCCGGGTACTGCTCCGCGAGCACGAGGTCGAAGTCGCGGGCGGCGAGGTCGAAGAGACCCGCCTCCGGCTCGCGCTCGACGATCTCGACCCGCAGCTGCGGGTGCTCGACCCGCAGCAGCGACAGGGCCTCGGGGATCACCGCGTGCGCCGCCGACTGGAACACGGCCAGTCGCACCGTTCCCACCACCGCGTCGAGGGAGGTGGACAGTTCGGCCTCCGCCCGTTCCAGCCCGTCCAGCAGCTCAGCCGCCCGGTTAGCGAGCAGCTCACCCTGCGGGGTCAGTTGCACCCGCCTGCCGCTCTTCTGCAGCAGTTTCACTCCGGCCTCGCGCTCCAGTTGTGCCAGTTGCTGGGAGACCGACGACGGGCTGAAGGCCAGGGCGGTGGCGACCTCGGCGAGCGTGCCGCGCAACTGGACCTCACGGAGCAGACGGAGCCGTCTCATGTCGAGCATGGCGCCAGCCTACCCGTCAGAGGAAGTGATGAATATCCATTAGAAAGATTCGCTTTTCTGAATCGAGGCGGGGGCGCACACTGAGACTGAGAGTTGCCGCCAGACCGAAGCGACTCACCGTCCACGACCTTCAGAGGGAATAGTCTCGTGATCATGCCTCACACCTCGGCCGGCGCCGATTTGAGCGCCAACCAGCTCGCAACGGATGCCGTCACCCTCGCCCGCAAATGGGTGGACGAGAGCGCAGGTGCCCCCGTCGCCCCGGCAGCCCAGCGCCTCGCCGAAGTCCTCAAGGACCCGAACGGCCTGGACTTCACCGTCGGCTTCGTCGACGGTGTCATGCGACCTGAGGACCTCTTCGTCGCCGGATACAACCTGCAGCGTGTCGCGAAGCTCACCCCGGCGTTCCTGCCCTGGTACCTGCGTGCGGCGATCACCGCCGGTGGGATCCTCGGGCCTGTCATCCCATGGGTGGTCATTCCGGTCGCCCGTCGCGTCCTGCGGAACATGGTCGGTCACCTCGTCGTCGACGCCACCTCCGAGAAGCTCGGCCCGGCCATCGCCCACCTCAAGGAAGAGGGCTCCCGCCTCAACCTCAACTTGCTCGGTGAGGCCGTCCTCGGCGAGCAGGAAGCGGCGAAGCGCCTCGCGGGAACCCGCGAACTGCTCGCCCGCGACGACGTGGACTACGTCTCCATCAAGGTCTCCGCCATCGCATCGCAGCTCTCGATGTGGTCGTTCGACGATGCCGTCGAGCGGGTCGTCGAACGCCTCACCCCCCTCTACGAGCTGGCCGCGAGCTCCGGCTCCGAGAAGTTCATCAACCTCGACATGGAGGAGTACCGCGACCTCGACCTCACCGTCGCCGTCTTCACACGGATCCTCGACCAGCCGCAGCTGAAGAACCTCGAGGCGGGCATCGTTCTGCAGGCCTACCTGCCTGACGCGCTCGCCGCGATGCAGACGTTGCAGGACTGGACCGCTGCGCGCGTGGCATCCGGTGGGGCCCCGATCAAGGTGCGGCTCGTCAAGGGAGCCAACCTCGCGATGGAAGGCGTCGACGCCGCCATCCATGACTGGGCCACGGCGCCGTACGACTCCAAACAGGACACCGACGCGAACTACAAACGCGTGCTGATGTGGGCACTTACCCCTGAGCGCGCGAAGAACGTGCGGGTCGGTGTCGCCGGTCACAACCTCTTCGACCTCGCGTTCGCGTGGCTCCTCGCTCAGTCCCGCGGCGTCACCGACGGGGTGGAGTTCGAGATGCTCCTCGGCATGGCCACAGGCCAGGCCGCGGCTGTCAAGCGTGACGTCGGCAACCTCCTGCTCTACACACCCGTCGTGAATCCGCGCGAATTCGACGTCGCCATCTCCTACCTGATCCGCCGTCTCGAAGAGAACGCGTCACAGGAGAACTTCATGTCCGCTGTGTTCGAGCTGCACGAGAACACCGCGTTGTTCGAGCGTGAGAAGCAGCGCTTCCTCGCCTCTGCCGCCCAGCTCGATGCCACGCCGCACGAGATTCCGTCGCCCCGCCGGACCCAGAACCGTGAGACGGAGTGGACCCTCGGCACGGCCGACGAGCTCGTCACGCCGAAGCAGGCGGATTCCTTCACCAGGCCGGAGACCGAGGAACTCGGCATGACCCAGCAGGTGCTCGGGTTGTCGCGCGGCTCGAAGACGGAGTCGCCGTTCGACACCGTCCGAGTATTCGACACGACCACGCTCAACACCGTCCCAGCGACCGACCTCGGGGCACCCGGGTTCGTGAACACGAGGGACACCGACCCGGCCCTTCCGGCCAACCGTGCGTGGGCGGGCCGGATCCTCGCTCGCGTGCCAGGAAGCGAACTCGGCAACAGGACGATCACCGCCTGCACGGTCGAGGATGCTGAGACGCTCGAGTTCATCGTCGAGGGCGTCCGCGCCCGCGGCGCAGCGTGGGGCGCGCTGCCCGCAGCCGACCGCGCTGCAGTGCTCGACCGGGCGGGGCTCGCCCTCGCTGCCAACAGGGACCGCCTGATCGAAGTGATGGCATCCGAAACCGGCAAGACCATCGCCGAGGCCGACCCCGAGGTCAGCGAGGCGATCGACTTCGCCCACTACTACGCCGCCAAGGCCCGTGAACTCGACGCCGTCCGCGGTGCGCGGTTCGTGCCATCGCAGCTGACCGTCGTCACGCCGCCGTGGAACTTCCCTGTCGCGATCCCGGCAGGCGGGGTGCTCGCAGCGCTCGCCGCAGGGTCTGGCGTCATCATCAAACCGGCCCACCAGGCCCGCCGCTCCGCCGCCGTTATGGTGGAGGCGCTCTGGGAGGCAGGCATCCCGCAGGAGCTGCTCACCCTTGTCTCCCTCGACGAGCGCGAACTCGGGCAGAAGCTCGTCTCGCACCCCGCCGTCGACCGGGTCATCCTCACCGGGGCCTGGGAGACCGCGAAACTGTTCCGCTCCTGGCGCCCTGAGCTGCCCCTGCTCGCGGAGACCAGCGGCAAGAACGCCATCATCGTCACCCCGAGCGCCGACCTCGACCTGGCCGCAGCCGACGTCGTGAAGAGCGCCTTCGGCCACGCCGGCCAGAAGTGCTCTGCTGCCAGCCTCGTCATCCTCGTCGGGTCCGTCGCCAGGAGCGAGCGGTTCCTCCGCCAGCTCGTCGACGCAGCCACGTCGCTTCGCGTCGGCTACCCCGACGACGCGACGAGCCAGATGGGTCCGATCATCGAACCGGCCGACGGCAAACTGCTGCACGCCCTCACCGAACTCGGCGTCGGCGAGAAGTGGCTCGTCGAGCCACGCAAGCTCGACGACACCGGCCGGCTGTGGTCCCCTGGGATCCGGGCGGATGTCGCCCCCGGCTCCTACTTCCACCTCACCGAATTCTTCGGTCCGGTCCTCGGCGTCATGCACGCGGCGACCCTGACCGAGGCGATCCGGCTGACGAACGCCATCGACTACGGACTGACGTCCGGCCTGCACACCCAGGACCAGGATGACCTGGCCGAGTGGCTCGACACCGTCGAAGCAGGCAACCTCTACGTCAACCGCGGCATCACAGGGGCGATCGTCCAGCGTCAGCCGTTCGGCGGCTGGAAGCGGTCAGCGGTCGGCGCGGGTGCCAAGGCGGGTGGCCCGAACTACCTGCTCACGCTCGGCTCGTGGCTGCCGGACACCGGTTCGAGCAGCAAGACGTTGCATCTCCGTGGGCTCGACGCCCGGGTCACCCAGCTGATCGAAGCCGCCCAGCCGTCGCTCGGCTACGAGGAGTTCGACCTCCTGCGTCGCTCCGCGCTGTCGGATGCCATCGCCTGGGGCAACGAATACGGCGAGACGAAGGACGCATCGGGTATCGCCGTCGAGCGGAATCTCTTCCGGTACCGCCCGGTTCCCGTCGCCGTCCGCGCCACAGTCGATGCCGACCTCGGTGAGGTGCTGCGGGTCGTGCTCTCCGCCGTTCGTTCCCGTTCGGCGTTCACCCTGAGCGTGGCATCCGGGCTTCCGACCGCCATCCGCGGAGTGCTCGGCGATCTCGGTGTGTCGGTGTCCGTCGAGAGCGACGACGAGTGGGTGACCAGGACAGCGTCCAGCGATGTTCCCCGGGTCCGCCTGATCGGCGCCGACGCATCCCGTTCCTCCCTGCACCGGCAGCTCGCGGTCGCTGCGGACGGCAACCCCGACCTCGCGATCTACTCCGGTGCGGTCACCCAGGCCGGACGGATCGAGCTGCTGCCGTTCCTCCACGAGCAGGCGATCTCGATCACCGCGCATCGGTTCGGCAACCTCGACCCGTGGAGTGAGAGAGTCATCTAGGTCGCGACCGTCGGACCGGACCTATACTTTCCCGGAACGGTTCGAACCATCGCCAATGGAGGTGCGCGGTCATCTCCTCTCATTTCCCGGGTTCTCAGACGTGGGTGCTGTCGCTTGCGGCTCGGCGGTGGGCGTCGCAATGGAAACTCTTCGCCCTCGTCCTGGTCGTCGCCATCGTTGCTGGATCCGTGCTGGCCGGAACACTTCTGCTCGTCCGCTCCGGCGAGCAAGCCGGGGTGCGCGCTGCGCTGTCGTCCATCCCAGCTGAAAACGTCGACGTCACTGTGCGTGTCCTGAACCCGCCGACACCGGTCTCGGGGACCCGAACCGCTGTCGATGACGCAACGGCCGACGCCTTCGGTTCCGGGACGGAGTGGTCATCCACCGCGTGGGTCACCACGGCGTGGGTGACCACGGAGTCGAACGTGTTCTCCTATCTGGCCGAGATCGACGATCCGCAGGCGGCAGCTTCTCTCGTCGACGGCGTCTGGCCGGACACCTGGCCCGGGGTTGCAGTGCCGGAGTCTGCGGCGCTGTCACTGGGGTTATCGGTCGGAGATTCCCTCTCGTTCGATGACGACGACCGGTCGCTCGCCGTGCGCGTCGACGGCATCTATCGCGCAGACACGGCGTCCGGGATCTTCTGGGAGAACGACCCGCTCCTCGCGGCGGGCGACAAGCCACAATTCGGCGAGCCCGGGAAATCCTTCGGCGACATCGTCCACGCCATGGGACCACTCCTTCTGCCGGCGGGCGGCGCCGACGCCTCAGGGGTGGGGGCGACCCAGCTCGGAGTCACCGAACATCCGTCCTTCGTCGGCGTCGGTGTCGAGGGACTCGATTCCCTGGCTGTGCGGCTGGCCGACGCGGAGTCGACGATCGGCGCTGCCGTATCGGAGCCCCGTGGCGCTGTCATCATCGACACGAGCCTGGGGACTGCACTCAGCGATGTGTCCGCCGGGTTGGAGGCCACACGAGCCGCCGCTCTCACCGTCCTCCTCCTGCTGCTGGTCGTTGTGGTGATGGTCCTCTCGACGGCCACGCGGCTCCTCGCCGATGCGCGGGCGCCGGAGTTCGAACTGCTGGGCGAGAGGGGTGCATCCGTCGGTCAGCGAGCCGGGGCGGTCGCCGTCGACGCCCTGGTTGTGGGGACGATCGTTGCCGCAGTGAGTCCGTGGGGTGGGGCGGTCGTCCACGCGATGGTCAGCGCGGTTCCGTCTCTGTCGACAGCCGGCTTTGATCGGTGGGTGCAGCCGGGCCGAGACGAGTGGATGGCGGTTGCCGCCCTGGCTGCCGTCGTGGCTGTGCTTGTCTGTGTGCCGTCAGCTCGGCGGGGGGACGGGAGATCCGCCAATCGCGGTGCGAGCACCCGGGTCGCGCTGGAGACGATCGCCGTGGTCTCGTCGATCGTCCTGTTGTGGCGAGCGGCCGCCCAGGCGTCGACGGTGGGCGACCCGCTTCTCGCCGCCACTCCGGCCGCTCTCGTCCTCGCGTCCGGCATGATGGGAGTACGGATCGTCTCGGCCGCTCTACGGCCCGTTGCGGCTGCCCTCGGGCGGACGCGAGGGGCCGTCGCACCGGTAGCAGGCTGGTACGCAGCACGGAGGCCGGGTCGCGGCGTCGGTCTTCTCGTGGTCGCGGCAGGGATCGGGGCGGCCGTGGTCGTCGCCGGATCAGCGGCCACCTGGCAGCAGTCACTCCGCGAGCTCGCCACTGTGGCGGTCGGCCCACCGGTGCGGCTGCATGGCGACGCTGCCGCAGAGGCCGTCGCGTCCGGAGTCGGTGCCCCCGTCACCCGCGGCGAATCGCTCATTTCGCGGGTGATCATTCCCGGCCTCGAGATCGACGTCCCGTTCGCCTCCGCCCAGGTCCTCGGACTGTCCCCTGCCGCACAGTCGCTGCTCCCGACCGATGCGAGCGGACGTGCAGACATCATCGGTGCGCTTCCGCCCGCTGGTGCGCCGGACAGTGGGCCGACATTGCCGACTGGAACGGGCGAGGTGCGGGCAATCGTGGATGTCACAGCGCCCGCCGGGGTGTACGTGGAGGTCTCGGTCGTCACCGCGAGCGACCAAGGAGTGCTCACCGTCAGCAGCCTCGGGGAGACGGCGCCTGACCTCCCGCCCCACGAAATGGCGGCCACACTGGATCCGGATGTCGCCGGGACGAGACTGGTCGGAGTGGTGGCCCGTGTCGCATCGGATGTGGAAGGATCCGGGCGAGTGAGCATCATCCTCAGCTCGATCGCGACGGCGAAGGAAGCAGGGGGGAGTTCGTCGACCCCACTCGACCTCAGTGAGGCGGGGGGATGGGCAGGGTCGAGCAGCAACGGTGACGACTTCACCGGCGTGGAGGCCACGGCGACGGGCGTCACGATTGCCGCGCCGGTCGTCCTCGGCGGTTTCCCGACAACGCTCGGCGCCGTGGGCTGGGAGCCGGTGGCACAGATCGCAGCCGTCGTGCCCGAAAGCATGGCCGACCACCTGGATGTGACGGCCGGCGCAGACATCACGTCGTTCGTCGCCGGGAGCCGGGTCACGTTCCGCATGGCTGGGACGACGGCCGGCGTCCCAGGAGCGGCATCGACAGGGGACCTCGCCGCACTGGAAGCCGGCCTCCCCGCACCCTCCCGCGCCGAGTCGACGATCGTCGTGGACGGCACAGCACTCGTGCACCAACTGGTGCAGACCTCGGCGCCCGGAAGTCTCGTCGATGAGGTGTGGACGGACGGCACCGCCGCATCGTCGCAATCCCTCGACGGGACGGGGGCGGTCGACGCCGAGTCGTTCGGTGAGCGGATGCTCGACGCCCCCCTTCGCGCGGTGCTTCCGGTCTCGTTCGTCCTCGTCGTCGCTGCGGGGTTCCTTCTCGCTCTCGTCGGATTCGCGGCGCAGACCGCGGCCTCCATCCGGGCGCGCAGGCTCGAGTCGGCGCAGTTGCGGGCGCTCGGGATGTCGCAGCGAGCGATGACTGCCGTCGCGTTGGCAGACGCAGCTCTGGCAGCCGTCGCCGGCGCCGTCATCGGACTCGTGGCCGGGCTGGTCACGCTGGCGTTCGTCGGAACCCGCCTGGTCACCGCTCCGGGGTGGACGGCCGTCGATCTCGTGCTGCCGTGGCAGATGATCGCCGTGCTCCCTGTGCTCGGTGCTGCGGTCCTGGTGGTCACGCTCTTCGTGATTCAGCGAGCACAGCGTGGTCTCCCCCTCGCCGACCTCCTGCGGTCAGGAGCCTCGGAATGATGTTCAGTCGTGGCACGCGGCATGCCGGTCAGGGCGGCGGTCTCCGCGGTGCCCTCAACGCATTCACCGGCACCAGGCGGCTCGTGATACGCCGTATGCGGCAGGATGCGCTTCCGCTCGTCGGTGTGATCGCCCTCATCGCCCTGACCTCGTCGATCGCCGTGGGTGTGCCGCGCACGATCGAAACGACCCTCGATGAGGCGGCGAGCGAGGCCGTCTCCGTCGCCGGCCATGAGGCCGATCTTCTCCTCGCTGCACCCGTCGGAAGCACACAGGAGCCGGGCATCACGACAGCAGAGCGGCTGACGACGTTCGGCGGGGAGTTGCCGTCGCGCCTCCCGCGATCGCTCTCAGAGGTGCTCGGCGAGGTGACCACAAGCATCCTCGGTCCGACTCTGGCCGGTTCGACGACGATCGGACGCGTCGAGGTGCAGGTCGGAGTGCTCGATGCTGCCGCCCGTGACGTGATCGAACCGGTGACCGGAGTGCTGCCGGAGGAGAGCAGCCAGGGCGCGCAGGACGGCTCGGCAGCGCCCACCCCCGTCGTGCTCTCGCCCGCTGTGGCCGATTCAGCCGGACTCGGCGTCGGAGACACCCTCGAGCTGGCCGGTGCATCAGCCAACCCTCCGGTCCGGCTGATCGTCGTGGGAGTCATCGACCAGGTCACCGAATCTCCGGCGTCGTGGCTCGACCTGCCGAACGTCTGGATTCCCAGCGAGTCGGGGAGCGACCGCGATGCCCTCGGTTTCACCGTGCTGACGGATGCCGGCTCGTACGACGACCTCTCCACCCGTTTCACTGGTTCCGTCTCGGGTGTGATCCGGGTGTCGTTCGACGCCGCACGGTTCGACACGGCGACCCTGTCACGGGTGAGTGAGAGCATCGACGCGCTTGAAACGTTGAGCGGCGGCCTCACCGAGAGTGCGCCGCTGACCGTGACGGTGGCATCCGGCTTCGAAGAGGAGCTCGCGCCGTTCGCGTCCGCCGCCGCCGCCGCTTCGGCGCAACTCTCAGCGCTCGGCGCCGGATTGTTCGGAGTCGCGATGTTGCTGCTCATCCTTGCGTTCGTCGCGGTCGGAGGTCGTCGTGAGCGTGAAATCGAACTCCTCCGTTCCCGGGGTGCGCCGCTCGGGCTCACCGCCGCGCACGCCGGTGTGGAAGCTGTCGTCGCCGTGCTCGTCGGCGTCGGCGTCGGTGCCGGTGTCGCCATCGCGGCTCTCGGCCCCCCAGACACGCTTGGGCTAGTTTTCGTCGTCGTCGGTATCGCCGTGGTGACCCCTGTGATCGTTGCGGTCAGGCAAGCCATCATGGCCGACACCAGGGCAGGCACGGTTTCGGCGAAACGACGGCTCTTTCCCGCCATCGCCGTGGCCGTCGTCGTCACGCTCGCAGGCACGGCCGTGATCGCCCTCCGGTCGAGGGAGCCGGACAGTGCGGCGACCGTCGACCCGCTCGCCCTCGTGGCCCCCGTGCTCCTGGCCGCTGTGGTCGCCATCGTTCTCTCGCCCGTTCCGGCGTTGCTGCTGCCACCACTCCGGTGGTTCGTCGAGCGAACCAGGGGGGCAGGTCCACTGGTCGCTGTCACCGGCACCGGGCGAAGCAGTTCTGTGCTCACACTGACGACACTGACCCTCGCGGTCAGCGTCGCCATCACCTCCCTGGTTCTCACCGAGAGCGTGTCGGCGGCACAGGACGCCGCAGCCTGGAAGTACGTCGGCGCAGACGTACGACTCGACGGCGTCAGCGATCCGGATGCCGCCGTGGCCGCGTTCGAGAGCGAGGGAGGCACTGCGGCCGCCGTGACCGTGATCGGCAGGGCCGACCTGCGTGGGGATGGACACTCGTCGACCGTACGCATGCTCGCCGTCGACGACCGCTACGCCGAACTGCTCGAGGCGCTGCCCGACGATCGGCCGGACCGGGCGAATGCCGCGTCGGTCTCCAGGCTGGTCGACGAGAGCGCGGATTCTGCCGCTGCCGGAAGCGAGGAACCCGTTCCCGTGCTCCTCGATCCCCGACTCAGCTCGTCGTTCGAGGGCGAAACGGTCAGGCTCGAGCTCGACGGCCTGCGCGTGCCGATCCGGGTCATCGATGCTCCTTTCGCCCCTCCTGGTTTTCCGACAGGGCTGCTCATGGTGGTCGATTCTGAGGCCCTTGCAGCGTTCGTCACCGCCCAGGGAACAGCGTTGCCTGCGACATCGCAAGAGACGTCAGTGCTTGCCGTCGGCTCGACTGCCGCCGCGGCCGACGCCGGGTCTCAGATCGTCGACCGGCGGGAGGTGCTCGACGACGCGCGCGCCGGCGCCCTGACGGCTGGTGTGACAGACGCAACGCTGCTCTCACTTGTTGGAACGGGAGTTCTCGCTGCGTTCGGTATGCTCCTCATCTCCGTGCTCGGCGCCAGGCGCCGGGGGCGCACATTGGCGCTGCTCGGCACGCTCGGGGTACCGAGACGAGCCGGTATCGCCGCCGCGTTCGGGGAACTGACCCCGGTCGTCGCAGGCGCGGTGCTCGGTGGCGCCGTGGCATCCGCGGCGATCCTCGTGGCGGCAGGGCAGGCCTTCGGGGTGGGGGAACCCGCCGGACCAGGCGAAGGGGTACCCGTCGGGATCGTCGTGCCCGGATGGTCCCTCGTGGGTATCGTCGCCGCATCGACAACCGCTCTCGCCCTGGCCGTGCTGATCGACACGCCGCTCTCGCGACGTACTCGAGCAACCGCTATTCTGCGATCCGGGGAGGACTCATGACTCTGGTCAGTGCGCTGTCGACAGGCGGCCATGGAGAATTCGGAGCCGGCGCGCTGATCGCCTGCGACAGCGTCGTGCGCGTCTTTCGCGCCGGCGGTGTGGAGGTGCAGGCTCTGCAGGGTCTGGATCTGCTCGTGGAGGAGGGCGACGTGCTGGCGATCGTCGGGGCGTCCGGCTCGGGCAAATCGACGCTTCTCGGCATCCTTTCCGGTCTCGACACGCCGACGGCCGGTCGAGCCCGCGTCGCCGGTCACGACCTCCTCACCATGCGGGGAGCCGAACTCGTGCGTTACCGTCGTTCCACCGTCGGCTTCATTCGGCAGCAATCGTCCCGCAACCTCCTTCCTACCCTGACCGCGGCCGAGAACATCGCTCTCCCGCTCGCACTGGCCGGATCCGGTCGCCGCGCGCGCGATGAGCGGGTGAAGGAACTGCTGGCGGTGATGGACCTCGTCGACAAGGGTGATCGCCGGCCGGAGCACCTCTCGGGTGGTGAGCAGCAGCGTGTGTCGATCGCTGTAGCGCTCGCGGGGGCGCCCCGGGTGCTTCTTGCCGATGAGCCGACGGGTCAGCTCGATGCTGCGACGGGGGACCAGGTCTTCGCCGCCCTGCGAGCGGCAAACGCCGCATTCGGCTGCACGGTCGTCATCGTCACGCATGATGTCGCCGTCGCTGGTCAGGTTCGACGCACCGTGGCGATCCGCGACGGCCGCATCTCGTCGGAGACCCTGCGCCGGGAGGGTCTCGATGCCGAGGGCGAAACCACACTGTCCGAGCAGGAGTTCGCGGTGCTCGACAGGGTGGGGCGATTGCAGCTTCCCGCTGACTACCGCGAGGCGCTCAACCTGAGCGAACGCGTCAGGCTCACCCTCGAGGATGATCACGTCGGGGTGTGGCCAGAGCATGACCAGGAGTCGACGGAGACACCGTCATGAGTGATGTGCTCAGGGTCGAGAACCTCACGCGCACCTTTCCCACGCCGGCCGGTGACGTCACCGCGCTCCGCGAGGTCTCTTTCAGCATTCCGAAGGGTGCCATCGTCGCACTCTCCGGCCGGTCCGGCTCAGGGAAGACCACCCTCCTGAACTGTGTGAGCGGGCTGGATGTGCCCAGTTCAGGAACGGTGACGCTCGACGACAAGCCGATCACCGGCCTGAGCGAAGACGCCCGCACCCGGCTTCGCCGGGAATCGATGGCCTTCATCTTCCAGACCTTCGGCCTGCTGCCCCACCTCTCCATCGCTGAGAACGTCGGGATGCCGCTGCGGCTGAGACGCGAGGAACCCCTGCGGCGCGAGGAGAGGGTCGCCGAGCTCCTCGACCTCGTCGGCCTGGCCGGTCGCGGCCGGGTGAAGCCCGATCAGTTGTCCGGCGGACAGCAGCAGCGCGTGGCGATCGCCCGCGCGCTCGCGGGCCGGCCCAGACTGCTGATCGCCGACGAGCCGACGGGTCAGCTCGACGCCGCAACCGGGGCGGCGATCATGGACCTCATTCGCACGGCGGTCCATGCAGAGGGGGCTACAGCGATCATCGCCACTCACGATGTTTCCGTGCAGGGATCCGCAGACCGGGTGCTCCGCATCGACGACGGTCGCCTGGTGCGAACCGGAAGGCACCTCGCCTGAAGGACGGTCGCCTAAGCGTCCTGTTCGGCAGAGTCGAGGACGCCAGCAGCTTCCGACACCTGGGCGGCGGGGAACGCCAGTGAGGTGAGGTAGACGACAAGGACGCTCATGACCGCGATCTCGCCGCCGTCCTCAAGTGCGATGAAGAGCGGGTCGAAGAACGGCACGTCGATGAACGGGCTGTGAACGGCGTCGACGATCACTCCGAAGCCGGCGAGTGCGGCGAAGAGGATTCCGACCGTTACGGTGATCCGCCGCACCTCGCGGCGCGCGAGCTTGTAGCCCACAGCGAGCGCGATGATCAGAACGACGCCCACCACGCCCAGCCAGAGCGTCTCACCGATGTGAGTGGACAGCTTGCCGACGTAGAGCACCGTGCTGGCGAACCAGGTTCCAATGCGTTCGTGGATGAGGAAGTAGTCGTCGGCGAGCAGATACGCGGCAGCGCCCGCCCAGATCAGGAGGACGCCTGCGCGCAGCCGGACAGCCGCGATCAGCAGCAGGAGAATCGTCCACGCCGTGAGTGTCTGGAAGAACACCTCGCCGTAGCCCCGCTCGGAGGAGAGGTCGAACAACGGGCTCCACGGTGCGCCGACGAGCCGGTGCGACAGGTGCAGCGCGATGTAGGCGGCGGTCGTCGTCCAGAGCAGAACGAGCATGCCGATGAGGCGGGAATCATCGAGCCCGAGCGCCGTCCGGGCGCGGGTGAATTTCGATGAGGTGTCGTCCATGACGGCCTTTCGGTCGGTGTTTCCCGTCGAAGGCCGGGTTCTCGATGCCTATGATCACAGAAATTCGCTCTCATCGGGGCTTCCCGCGCTGACGATCCCGAATCTCGTCTGGAGAGCCTTTCGTCAGACTCGGGGAACGATGGCAGAGGCCACGGGGGCTGACAGACGGAGCGCTCTTCGGAGCATACTTGTGCCATGGCATCCGTCCCCCGCACCGACCAGGCCACGCAGCGCATCGTCTTGCTCGTCGCTATTCTTGCGTCGTTCGTCGCCTTCCTCGATGGAACGATCATCAACGTCGCCCTGCCGGCGATCACCCGCGAGTTCGGCGGCGGGCTTCCGGTCCAGCAGTGGGTGGTCGACGCCTACCTGCTCACGCTCGGCGCCTTCATCCTGCTGGCCGGGTCGTTGTCGGATGCCTTCGGTCGCGTACGCATCCTCACCATCGGCCTGATCGGATTCGGCGTCACGTCGCTGTTGTGCGCCTTCGCACCGAGCGCTGAGTTCCTCATCGTCGTTCGGGCGCTGCAGGGTGCGGCGGCTGCGCTTCTGGTGCCGAGCTCGCTTGCCATCATCATTTCGACGTTCCACGGCCAGGCCCAGGCGAAGGCCATCGGCACATGGACGGCGTGGACCGGTACCGCCATGATCGTCGGCCCGTTGCTCGGAGGGCTGCTCGTCGACACGATCTCGTGGCGGCTGGTCTTCGGCATCAATGTGCTGCCGATCGCGGTCACCCTCTGGCTGCTCATGAAGATGGACAAGGAGCCGGCGCAACTCACCCGCCCCCGGGTCGACGTGGTCGGCGCGTTCCTCGGGGCCATCGGTCTCGGTGGACCGGTGTTCGCGCTGATCGAGCAGGCCAGGTTCGGCTGGTCGAGCCCGGTGGTGTGGGTCCCGTTCGTCGTGGGCGTGGTCGCGTTCGTCCTCTTCATCTGGTGGGAGGGTCGCACGCGTGACCCGATGATGCCGCTGTCGTTGTTCCGCTCACGCAACTTCTCCGCAGGCAACATCGCCACGGTGTTCATCTACGGCGCGCTCGGCTTCGGCTTCTTCGTCATCGCGATCTACCTCCAGCAGGTCGCGGGCTGGCCGGCGACCCTCGCCGGGCTGGCGACGCTGCCGCCCACCCTGGTGATGCTCCTGCTCTCGAGCCGCATCGGTTCCCTCGCCGGCACGTACGGCCCGCGGTTCTTCATGACCGTCGGACCGCTGGTCGCCGGGATCGCCTTCCTGCTGATGCTCTCCGTCACCGAGGATGTCAACTACTGGCTGCAGCTGCTCCCCGGGCTTGTGATCTTCGGCCTGGGGCTCTCCATCACCGTCGCTCCGCTCACCAGCGCGATCCTCGGGGCGATCGACCCCAGCCAGGCCGGCATCGGCTCGGCGGTCAACAACGCCGTCGCTCGCGTCGCCGGCCTCGTGGCCGTCGCGTGCGCCGGGCTCATCCTCGGTGGCGTCCTCGACCTGGCCGGATTCCACCGCGCCATGATCGCCACAGCGATCATGCTCATTCTCGGCGGTGCCGTCTCGTTCGTAGGCATCAGGAACCCGGTGCTCACCGAGGCGCAGTCGCCGCCGTCCTGAGCGACGCCTGCGTGAGGGGTCAGGAGCGGATGCCGAGGGCGGCGGTCACGATGGCCAGCGCTTCATCCGGGTCCAGCCCGAGGGACTTCACCCGGTCAGCGTAGGCGACGGCGGCCAGCTGCGCCTGCTGATGCCCCGCGTCACCGCTCGCGGCGATGAACGATCCGTTGCGTCCTCTCGTCTCGATCACTTCGTCGTGTTCCAGTTCGCGGTACGCGCGGGCGACAGTGTTGGCGGCGAGACCGAGTTCCTCGGCCAGCCGGCGCACCGTCGGTAGTTTGTCTCCAGGCACGAGGTCTCCTGAGCGCGCACGCTCGATCACCTGCATCCGCAACTGCTCGAAAGGAGGCGTCGAGGAGGTCGCGTCGATGACGAATCGTGAACCCATGTTCGCTCCTTCGATGGACATCAATTGTCGCAATACAAAGACGCCGCTGCAAGGCGGAGAGTTGCACGATCGGCATACGCTGGAGCCATGACTTCTCGCATCACCGAGCATCGGATCTCGGGACCTGAGGCCCGCCCGTACGGTGTCGCGACGACCAGGGACGGCGCGATCTGGGTCACGCTCATCCACGGACAGGCACTCGTTCGTCGCGACTCGGACGGAACATTCACAACCCTGCCCCTCGGCGCGGGGACCGAGCCCTCGCTTCTCGCCGCGGCCACAGAGGACTCGGTCTGGGTGACGGATGCCGCGGGCGACCGGATTCTGCGGGTCGGCCCTGATGGCATCCGTGGAGCGACCGATCTGCCGACCGCCGGCGCCCGCCCGTTCGGCATCGCCGCCTCGGCAGGAGGCGAGGTGTGGTTCACCGAGATGGGCGGCGACGCACTCGGCCGGATCGGCATCCTCGGCCGCGTGGACGAATTCACCACCGGTGCCGCCGGCGGCATGGTCTCGATGGTGGCGTGCGAGGGTGAGAACGTCTGGTTCACCCTCAACCAGGCCGATGCCATCGGCTACATCCGTGGCGGGAACTCCGCCGTGGTCGTCACCGCACTGCCGACAGCCGCAGCAGCACCGGTGGGGATCACCGTGGCTGACGACGGTGCGGCCTGGTTCACCGAGATCGGCGCCGGCCAGATCGGACGCATCGACAGCGACGGGCGGGTCACGGAGTTCCCGCTGCCCGACCGAACGAGCAAGCCCCATGCCATTGCGGCGGCACCGGCGGGTGGATGCTGGTTCACGCTGTGGGCCTCGAATCAGGTCGGTTTCATCGACGCACACGGGGGAGTCGACCTGACGGACCTGCCGACACCGTCGAGTGAACCCCATGGGCTCGCGGTCGCGGCCGACGGCACGGTCTGGGTGGCGCTGGAGACCGGATTCCTTGCCGAACTGAGCGGGTAGGAGCCCCTACCTGATCCGCGTCGTGCTCACTGCTGCCTCTCGGATCGCGCTGCTCCGAGCATCCTGAGCAGGGCGTCCGGTAGTTCCATCCGGCCGATGTCCTTCGTCTCGATCACTCCGTCGTCCGTGCCGGTGACGTCGCTGAGTGCGACGACTTCGTCGTGCAGCCGTTCCATCTTCACGTCCAGGCGGTTCGCGGCCAGCGCCGCTTCGCGGAGCTCCCCGAGCAGTCGCTCGGGAACGTCGCGGTTGTACTTGTAGTAGATCTTGTGCTCGAGGCTGGCCCAGAAATCCATCGCGATCGTGCGGATCTGGATCTCGACTTTCACCTGCTCGACGTGGTCGGACATGAACACAGGGACCTCGATGATCATGTGCAGGCTCTTGTAGCCGTTCGCCTTCGGCTCGGCGATGTAGTCGCGCACCTGGAGCACGGTCACGTCACGCTGCGCGGCGATCATGTCGAAGATCTTGTAGCTGTCAGAGATGAAGCTGCAGGTCACTCGGATGCCGGCGATGTCGTGGAGTTCCGACCGGATGCCGTCGAGGGTGAGCTCGCATCCCTTTCGCGCTGCCTTCGAGAGGATGCTCTCCGGCGACTTCAACCGGGAGCTCACGTGCTCGATCGGGCTGTAATCGTGCCGGTGCGCGAACTCCTCCTTGAGGATGTTGATCTTCGTCATCACCTCGTCGATGCCGAACTTGTACGACAGCATGAAACGGGTGAACTCGTCGGTGATCGTGCGAAAGTCGTTCAGCTCCCGATGGACATCGGCCATTGCAGCGGTTCCTTCCGGTGGCGGCTGGGTCCGCCGTTCCCCAGTCTGCCACCCGGTCGCTGGCCGTCAGCCGAGAAGGTCCTATGCCGAGAGGTCGCGGGTCCTGGCGTAGTGCCTGCGCGACTTCATCCGGTTACCGCAGGACTCCATCGAGTGCCACTTGCGCGTATTGGCTTTGCTGTTGTCGACGAGGAAGTGCTGGCATTCGGGGTTCGCACACGGCCTGATTCTCGACCCGGTCGGGGTCTGCAGGGCTGACCATTCCTCGATCGCGCGCGCTCCGACGGCGATGTCTTCCGGCACGTCGAGCCCCCAGGCCAGCCGGCCGTCGGCGAGGGTGGCTGACTTGTGCATCCGGGTCAGCCAGGGATCGAGGGCGCTTGCGGGGGCCTCGGAACGCAGGAACGGCACGAGGACGTCGCGCGCCTGCCGAGCGCCGGCGATCTCCGCAGAAGAGCCGGTGCCGCCTCGGGCACGGAGCCATGCCCCTGCCTCTGTCTCGTCGGCCAGTTCGTCGTAGACGCCGTCCCCCAGCACGAGCCGGGAGTTCACCAGGTCGAGAAGGAGAGGTGTCGCGGCGAACGTTTCCGGGATGTTCATGACCTAACCATATCAAACGTCTTGACAGGTTGGGTCTTTTCGTGTTTGGATGTCCTCACAACCACCCAAACGCCGCAAGGCGGTTAGAGAGAAAGAAGACAGTTCATGGCGTACATCACCGTCGGCCAGGAGAACTCGACGAACATCGACCTCTATTACGAAGACCACGGCTCAGGCCAGCCGGTCGTTCTCATCCACGGCTACCCCCTCGACGGCCACTCCTGGGAGAAGCAGTCGGCCGCCCTCCTCGACGCGGGCTACCGGGTCATCACGTACGACCGACGCGGCTTCGGCCAGTCGAGCCATCCCACGATCGGGTACGACTACGACACGTTCGCCGCAGACCTGAACACGCTCCTCGAGACGCTCGACCTCAACGACGCCATCCTCGTCGGCTTCTCCATGGGCACGGGTGAGGTCGGAAGGTACATCGGCACCTACGGAACCGGTCGCGTCGCGAAGGCCGCATTCCTCGCGTCGCTCGAGCCGTTCCTGCTCCACACCGACGACAACCCGACCGGCGTTCCGCAGGAGGTCTTCGACGGAATCTCCGCAGCGGCGAAGGCCGACCGGTTCGCCTGGTTCGACGACTTCTACAAGAACTTCTACAACCTCGACGACACCCTCGGTTCCCGGATCAGCGAAGCCGCAGTGCGTGGCAGCTGGAACGTCGCCGTGACGTCGTCGTGGTTCGCGGCATCAGCCGTCGTTCCGTCCTGGCTCACCGACTTCAGGGGCGACATCCCGAAGATCGACGTGCCGACGCTGATCCTGCACGGTACGGCCGACCAGATCCTCCCGATCGACTCGACCGCCCGCCCGTTCTCGAAGCTGCTCCCGGACGCCGACTACGTCGAGATCGAGGGTGCTCCCCACGGTCTGCTCTGGACGCACGCCGACGAGGTCACCGCCGCGCTGCTCGCCTTCGTCCAGAAGTAGCCGTCAGCGCAACCAGCCACACCGCCGGATGCCGCCACTCGCCAACGCGAACGGCGGCATCCGTGCGTCCGGGGGTCAGAGAACGTGCCGGGTGGGCTGCCCTGAGGCCTGCGGAAGGTCGAAGCGGGCCCTCGCGAGAATGGCGACGGCCCGCTCGATATCGTCGGGTGAGGCTGTGATCGGGATGCGGATGTTGCGTTCGAACTCGCCGTGGAGGCCGAACCAGGGGCCGGCGCCGATGAGGAGCCCGTGGGTGCGGGCTGCGATCGTGAGAGCCGAGCTGATCGGTGCGTCGAGGTCGATCCACGCGGCGACACCCCCGGCGACGTGATGGAGCCGGGCATCAGGGAGGTGCTCTCGCAGCGCACCGGCGAGGGCGCCCCTGGACTCCCGGTGCACACGGCGGCGGTAGTCGACGATGGCGGTGAAGTCCTCGAGCACCTCGGCGACGGTGAGCTGGTCGAGAACCCCGACCCCGAGATCGTAGGAGAAGCGGGCCGCGTGCAGGCGATTGATGAGGTCGTGCGACGCGCGAATCCACCCGACGCGGAGTCCGCCCCAGATGGTCTTGCTGGCGGACCCGACACTGATCACGGTGCCGCCCAGGGTGTCGAAAGCGGCGAGTGGCGCGCCACCGGCCCCCCGGTCGATGTCGAGGTCGGCGGTGGTCTCGTCGGAGACGATGATCGTGCCGTGCGCTCTGGCCGCGTTCACCACCGATTCGCGGACATCGGTCGTCATGCTGCGGCTCGTCGGATTGTGGAAGTCGGGCATGAGGTAGGCGATCGTCGGAAGCGACCGGGCGAGCGTCTGCGTGAAATTCGCTGTGTCCCAGCCGTCGTCGCCATCGACGATCGTGGGGACGAGCCGGGCCCCTGCGGAGCGGAATGCTTCATTGGAGTGCGGATAGCCTGGCGTCTCGACGACTACCCGGTCACCGATCGAGATCAGGGTCCGCGCGATCAGAGAGATCGCTCCGGCGCCGCCATTGGTGACGAGAATCTGATCCGGTGACGTCGGCACGCCGTCGGCGCTGTACTTGTCGGCAAGCAGTTCCCGCAGGGCAGGCAAACCCGCCAGCTCATAACCGTCTGTCGCCAAACGTGCCGGCAGATGCGCCAACGCGCGTTCAGCCGCTGCGTGCACGCCGGGCGCGGCGGGCGATGTCGCGCGGCTGAGGTCGAGGAGGTCGCCAGCCCCCGGTATCGGGAGATCGCCGGTTCTTCCCGGTATGGCGATCTCGGTGCCTGAGCCCTGCCGGCTCTGCGCGTATCCAGCGCGCCGGAGTTGCTCGAGCGCGGAATTCACTGTCGTGCGGCTGACCCCGAGGTGGTCCGCGAGTTGACGCTCAGACGGGAGCCGCATCCCCGCCTTGATGCGGCCGTCGATGGCGAGCAGGCGGATCCGCTCCGCCAGGGCCGAGTAGTCGCTGCCCGCGGTGCTGCGCCACTCGCCAAGCAGTTCGGTGAGGTGATGCAGCGAAACCGATGTTGCCGACATCTGACCAGTTTATCGCAATTGGTCTCTTGTTTGAATACCAATTCGGGATTGGTATGGAGGTGGAAAGTGACCAGATCAACGAACAGGAGATGTCATGACCAGTCGAAGTGCACTGACCGCCGGATGGATGTCGGTCGCCTGCGCCATCGTGCTCATTCCGACGACGGCGTCGGCGGCTGAAGGGCCCGGAACCTGCCTGGAGGAGGTGCGTTCGTCAGGGCCGATCGTCGCCGATCGCGTCGAACGCGCTCTCGAACGGTGCCGGGAGGATGCATCGGACGTGCGAGAACTCGCCGATGCGGAGTTCTCGGCGCGCGCGCTCGCGCTCGCCGGATGCGTCCGGGATGCACGGCAGGGCGGATTCCGGCCCGCCGACCGCCTCGAGCACGACATCGAGGTGTGCCTCGTTGCGTCGATGGATCAGGCGGGAACACGGTGACTGGGGCGGGTACGCACAGGAGAGATGCCGCCGATCGCCTTCCGCGACCGGCGGCATCCGTATGTCGACGCCCTATTCCAGATTTTCCTGGATCATCCGCGGTGACGCGTGGATGCACACCAACTCGAGTCGCCCGGTGCCGGTGTTCGTGAACTTGTGGGCCGCGCCCGCAGGCACGGTGACGATGTCGCCGGCGACGGCATCCACACTCTCCCCATCCGCAACGATGGTGGCCGAGCCTGAACGGACGATCCACGTCTCGGTGTACGGATGCCGGTGAAGGCCGGGACCCTGACCGGGCTCGTTGTCGACGAGGAAGAAGGAGACCCCGGAACCGTAGCCCTCTCCCTCGAATCGCGCGGTGCGACCTGAGCCGACCACGAGGTCGGCGGATCTGACAACGGTGACCATCTGAACTCCTCCACATCGGTGTGCGTCCGGCCTATTGTTCCCGGCTGTGGGGTCAGGTTCAAGGGACTGTGCCCCATGCGGACACCGTGCGTTCACCCTGCCGCCACCTGGGCTCAATAGACATGACAGGCACCCGTCACTTCCATCCCTTTCACGGAGTCCCCATGCCTGCATCCCGGCGTCACCGCCGTCGCCCACCCGCTCCCGTCCTGGCCTCGGCGATCGTCCTCGCCGTCGGGGGCTCGCTCGTCCTCGCCCCTCCGGCCGTCGCCGGTGTCGTCGCAGAGCCGATCAGCTTCTCGGCTCCCGACGCCGCGCTGGGACTCTCCGCCGTCGGCAGCTACGAGACGGGGCTCTTCGACGAGTCGGCAGCGGAGATCGTCGCCTACTACGGGAAGCGCGTCTTCACAGTGAACGCGCAGGCCGGTGCCGTCGACGTCCTCGACGTCAGCCGTCCGGAAGAGCCCGTGAAGCTCTATTCGATCGAGGGCGACGGCATCGCCAACTCGATCGCCATCCGGTCGGACGGGCTCGGTGTCATCGCCCTTGAGTCGACGGTCAAGACGGACGCCGGATCGCTGGTCTTCTTCGATGCCAACAGCGCGACGTCGGATGCAGTCCTCGGCGACGTCGAGGTCGGCGCACTGCCCGACATGGTCACGATCTCGGCAGACGGCACCTACGCGGTCGTCGCGAACGAGGGTGAGCCCAGCGACGACTTCACGGTCGACCCCGAGGGCTCGGTCGGCGTTGTGGCTCTTCCCGGCGCCGTCGCAGCACCCGCACAGGATGCCGTGGCGATCGCCGACTTCCACGACTTCGAGGCCGGCGGGTCCAGGACCCTCGACCCCCTCGTGCGCGTCTTCGGCCCCACGCCTGAGGCTGGGAACCCGATCTCACGCAACCTCGAGCCCGAGTACATCGCCATCGACGGCGGAACCGCGTATGCGGCCATCCAGGAGGCGAACGCTGTCGCCGTGATCGACCTGGCCAGCGCGACGGTGACCGACATCTGGCCGCTCGGCTACAAGGACCATGGCGTTGCAGGCAACGGCCTCGACGCGTCCGACCGGGACCCGCGCGATGCTCCGACGATCAACATCGAGTCGTACCAGGGACTCCGTGGCGCATACATGCCGGACGGGATCAACGCATTCGACTCGAACGGAACCACGTACCTCGTCACCGCGAACGAAGGCGACTCGCGTGAGTGGGGCGACTTCATCGACGCAGCCAGGGTCAAGGACCTCGGCGACGACCTTCCACCGGTGTGTGAGGACAGCTCGCTGGCCGGGCTCACGGGGGACGCCGACCTCGGCCGCCTGAACATCATCACCGATCTCGGCCTCAGCGAATCCGGGGAGTGCTACGAGGAACTCGTCGCGTTCGGCGGGCGCTCCTTCTCGGTCTGGACCACGGACGGGAACCTCGTCTACGACTCGGGCGACAGCCTCGAACGGCTCACCGCAGAAGCGAACCCGGCGTTCTTCAACTCGAACCACTCCGAGTCGAACGCCGAAGGCCGGAGCGACGACAAGGGACCGGAGCCGGAGAATCTCACCATCGGAACCGTCGACGGTCGCACATACGCATTCATCGGACTGGAGCGCGTCGGTGGCGTCGCTGTGTACGACATCACGGACCCAGCTGACGCCACGTTCGTGACCTACGAGAACAACCGGAACTTCGACGAGTCCGTCGAGGACGGCGGGAACCTCGCCGAAGCGGGCGACCTCGGCCCCGAGGGCCTCGCCTTCATCCCTGCCACCGCCTCACCCACCGGCGAACCGATGCTCGCAGTCGGCAACGAGGTATCGGGAACGACGACCCTGTTCAGTATCGACACACTCGGTTCAGGCACCACGACCGTCCAGGTCCTCGGGATCAACGACTTCCACGGCCGGATCGAACAGAACCTCGGCTCGCGCGAAGCGGGTGCCGCCGTCCTCGCCGGTGCGGTGGACGCTCTCACGGCGGAGAACCCGAACACGGTGTTCGTCTCGGCGGGAGACAACATCGGCGCCTCGACCTTCACGTCGTTCTCACAGCAGGACGCGCCGACCATCGAGGCGCTCGTCGCCTCGGGACTCTCGGTGTCGGCCGTCGGCAACCATGAGTTCGACGCCGGCTGGAACGACCTCACGGACCGTGTCATCCCGGCCTTCGGTGGCCCGGAGTTCGCTCTCGGTGCGAACGTCTACCTCAAGGGAACGACCACGCCTGCGCTCGACGAGTATGCACTCAAGACCGTCGGAGGAGTCACCATCGGTTTCATCGGGACAGTGACGGAACAGACGGCCACCATGGTGTCGCCTGCAGGCATCGCCGCGATCGAATTCGGTGACCAACTCGAGGCTGCGAACCGTGTCGCCTCCACACTGCAGGACGGCGACCCGGCAAACGGTGAAGCAGACGTGATCGTCCTGCTCACCCACGACGGTGCCGCCGTCGCCGACTGCGACTCGATCGCGACGGGGACGAGCGACTACGCGCAGATCGTGCGTGGAGCATCCACGAACATCGACGCCATCTTCTCCGGCCACACGCACCAGGAGTACGCCTGCTCATACCCCGTCGCTGGCTGGGCAGACGGCCTCGAACGACCCGTCGTCCAGGCCGGTCAGTACGGCGCGGCCCTCGACCGCCTCACGATCGAGGTGGATGAGGCAGACATGTCCGTCGCGTCCCTCTCGGCCGAAGTGCTCCCACTTGTGGTCGATGGCAAGGCGGCATACTCGGCGGACGCCGACGTGGCAGCTATCGTCGCTGCGGCAGCAGCTGACGCAGCCGTCGTCGGTGCGACGACGGTCGGCCGCATCAGCGGGGACATCCTCCGAGGGGGAACCGCTGGATCGGACCGGGGTGTCGAATCGACGCTCGGGAACCTCGTCGCCGACATCCAGCTCTGGGCGACGTCCAACGAGGACTTCGGAGGAAAGCCGGCGCAGATCGCGATCATGAACTCCGGCGGGCTGCGCGACGATTTGCTCTACGGCACGGACGGAGTGGTGACATACAAGGAAGCCGCAGCGGTGCAGCCGTTCGCGAACACGCTGTGGACGCTCGACCTCACTGGTGCGCAACTCAGGACGATCCTCGAGGAACAGTGGCAGCCGGACGGTGCTCCCAGGCCCAAGCTGCACCTCGGAATCTCTGACGGCTTCGGTTACGTCTACGACCCGGATGCCCCGCGCGGCAGCCACATCCTCTCGATGACCTTCAACGGCGACGAGATCGCTGACGACGACGTGTACCGGGTCGCCACGAACTCGTTCCTGGCAGGTGGCGGCGACAACTTCGGGACCTTCACGCAGGGCGCGAACGCGGCAGACACCGGACAGGCCGACCTCGCCGCGACGGTCGCATACTTCGACGCCCACGACGTCGTCGACCCGGCCCCGCTGGGCCGCGCCGTCGTCGCGGGCACGGACTGGGCCACTGTCTCGGTCGAGTCGACCACCGTCGTCCAGGGTCAGTCCGTCGACGTCGTGGTGACCGGTCTCACAGAGGGTCAGGAGATCAGTGCCACGCTGTTCTCCGAGCCGCTCGTCATCGACGATATCCCTGCGGCGGATGCGACGGGGACCGCCCGGTTCACCGTCACGGTGCCGCTGGACTTCGTCCCAGGCGCCCACACGCTCGAGGTGTCGTCCGTCGGACTCGAGCCGATTCCGACGGCGCTGACCGTGCTCGCGGCAGCGGCAACCCCTCCCGGTGGCGGCTCTCCCGCCGACTTGGCGGCGACAGGCGCGAACGTCGGAGTACTCGCTCTCCTCGGCGTGCTTCTGACGCTCGCAGGCGCCGGTCTGCTCCGCCGCCGTGCGTTGCTGACGGCCGTGGAGTCGACGCTGCACGGGCGCTGATCAGCTGACCGACGGATGCCGCGGCGCCCCATCAGGAGCGCCGCGGCATCCGTCGTCACATCGCTCTCATAACATCATAAATCGTGCAGAGTCAAGGCCCCCTGCTTTGAAAGCCCCGCAAGTCTGCGGCTGATAGCGTCCAGATATGAACATTCTTCTTATCGTCATTGCAGTCATTGCCGTTGTCCTCCTTGTGACCGGTGGGTTCGTGCAGTCCCTCAACTTCCTGCTGTGGGTTGGCGTCGTCCTCCTGGTCCTCGCGATCATCGCCTGGTTGCTTCGTGCAGTCACGGGCCGCAAGAGCATCTGATCTGATCGGCCGCCCTTTGGGGGGAAACCAAAGCACAACTGAATAGACAGACCACGCCGCCGCACACCAGTGCGAGCCGAAACCGAACGGGGTTTCGGGGGCGTGGTTTTGTCATGTCCGGGGATCGGCCGCCGGCCGCCGCTCAGTCTGCGGTGCGGTGGATCAGGCGGGAGAGCACGATGGCGCTGCGGGTGTGGTCGACGTTCGGAGCGTTCCTCACCCGCTCGAGGGCGGCCTCGAGGCTCGGGATGTCACGTGAGCGCATGTGGACGATCGCGTCGGCCCCGCCGGTCACCGTCCCGGCGTCCACGACCTCGGGAACCGCCGACAGGATCCTCAGCAGTTCATCCGGCGCGACAGTGCCGCGGCAGAACAACTCGACGTAGGCCTCGGTGTGCAGACCGTCGACGGCGGGGTCGACCTGGATCGTGAATCCACGGATGACGCCGTCGGCGACGAGCCTGTCGACCCGACGCTTGATCGCTGACGCGCTCAGCCCGACCTCCTGGCCGATGTCGCCGTAACCCGCCCGCGCGTTCTGGCGGAGAAGGTCGATGATGCCGCGATCGAGATTGTCCATGCGGCCATTCTATGGGCCTTCGTTGCGTTTGGCCCCACTGTGACGCATGATTCCTGCGCGTCACTGCGAACAACTTCGCATCGGTGCGTGTCACACTGGAGACACGGCGTGCCCTCGCGATCGAATTGAGCTGCAGGGACTCGAGGACAGCGTCCGCCGCTTCCCTCTGATGGAGACGAGCATGACAAACATCGAAACGGCGGCGCAGGTGGCATCGGTCACCAGGACCCCCACCCCTCGCACCTACCTCATGTGCCGGCCTGACTTCTTCACGGTCTCGTACAAGATCAACCCGTGGATGGAACCGACCACCCCCACTGACACGGCCAAGGCCGTCGCCCAGTGGCAGACGCTCTACGACACCTATGTGGGCCTCGGCCACACCGTCGAACTCATCGACGGCGTCGACGGACTGCCAGACATGGTCTACTCGGCCAACGGCGGTTTCGTCATCGACAACATCGCGTACGGGGCGAGCTTCACCTTCCCCCAGCGCCAGGCGGAAGGCCCCGCATACATGGACTGGTTCCGGGCGAACGGATATGACGTGCGTGTTCCAGAGAACATCAACGAGGGGGAGGGAGACTTCCTGCTCGTCGGCAACACGATTCTCGCCGGTACCGGATTCCGCAGCGAGTCCCGCAGCCACTCCGAGGTCGGTTCACTGTTCGGGCGCGAAGTCGTGACCCTCAACCTCACCAACCCGGCCTTCTACCACCTCGACACCGCCATCGCCGTGCTCGATCCGCTCACAGGCGACGAGAATGCGAACATCGCCTACCTTCCCTCCGCATTCGACGCGAAGTCGCTCGCCATCCTCGAGGACCGCTACCCGGACGCCATCATCGTGAGCGAAGAGGACGCGTCGATCCTTGGGCTCAACTCGATCTCCGACGGCTACAACGTGGTCATCGCCGTACGCGCGACGGGCTTCGAACGCCAGTTGCGCGAGCGGGGCTACAACCCGATCGGCGTCGACCTCTCCGAGCTGCTGCTCGGCGGCGGCGGAGTGAAGTGCTGCACGCTGGAATTGCGACGATGAGTGTGCGGGAGACGGGTCTCGCGGGGACGGCGACGACGCCGAGCGGTCCCGCCCATGGAGGCCCGACCGCACCCGGACCACTCGGCGTCGCCGCCGTGGGTCTCGCGGACGCCGCCAGTGTCCCTGAGGAGGCTGCAGCAGCGATTGCCAGCGAGGAAGCCGTTGTCGCGCACAACTACCACCCGCTTCCCGTCGTCGTGGCATCCGCCGAGGGGGCGTGGGTCACCGATGTGAGCGGCAAGCGCTACCTCGACTGCCTCGCCGCATACTCGGCCGTGAACTTCGGGCACTCGAACCCGATCCTGCTCGACGCCGCGCGCGCCCAGCTCGACCGGGTGACGCTCACCAGCCGCGCGTTCCACAACGACCAGCTCGGCCCGTTCGCCCAGGCGCTCGCCGACCTCTGCGGCAAAGACATGGTGCTGCCGATGAACACGGGCGCCGAAGCCGTCGAGTCGGGGATCAAGGTCGCCAGGGCGTGGGGTTACCGCGTGAAGGGCGTCGCGGCCGACCGCGCGAACATCATCGTCATGGCGGGCAACTTCCATGGCCGCACCACAACGATCATCAGCTTCTCCGACGACCCCGAGGCGCGCGCCGATTTCGGCCCGTACACGCCCGGTTTCCGGACGGTGCCGTATGGAGACGCAGACGCGCTCGCGGCTGCCGTCGACGAGAACACGGTCGCCGTGCTCATCGAGCCGATCCAGGGCGAGTCAGGTGTCGTCGTGCCGCCGGCCGGCTACCTGCCTGCGGTCCGAGAGATCTGCACGGCTCAGAACGTCCTGTTCATCGCCGACGAGATCCAGTCCGGCCTCGGGCGCACGGGAGCGACCTTCGCCTGCGAGCTCGTCGGCGTCGTCCCCGACCTCTACCTGCTGGGCAAGGCGCTCGGCGGCGGTATCGTTCCCGTCTCTGCCGTCGTCGGCAACAGCGACATCCTCGGAGTGCTCCGGCCGGGCGAACACGGATCGACCTTCGGTGGCAACCCGCTGGCATCCGCCGTCGGCCACGCCGTTGTCAGGATGCTCGCGAGCGGCGAGTACCAGAAGCGCGCCCGAGTCCTCGGTGCGCGAATGCACCGCCGTCTCGGCGACCTCGTCGGACGGGGAGTCGTCGACGTCCATGGTGCAGGCCTCTGGGCCGGCGTCGACATCGAACCGTCGCTCGCCACCGGCCGCGAGGTCTGTGAACTGCTGATGGACAGGGGAGTCCTCGCGAAGGACACCCACGGTTCCACCATCAGGTTCGCCCCGCCGATCGTCATCGAGGAGTCCGACCTCGACTGGATGGTCGACCAGCTGGCAGAAGTTCTGGAGGAGCTTCAGAGGTAGCGAAGACTAGCGGCCGAAAGCCGCGGAGAGTACCTTCGAGCGCATGAGTCAGGTCACCGACCCGTCGACTGCGCGTGAGGATCACAGCTTCTTCGGGCAGCCCCGCCCTCTCGCGAGCATCTTCGGTGTGGAGATGTGGGAGCGGTTCTCCTTCTACGGCATGCAGGGCATCCTCCTGCTCTACCTGTACTACTCGGTGGAGGAGGGGGGCCTCGGCATCCCTCAGTCGACGGCTGCGGGGATCGTCGGCGCGTACGGAGGCTCGGTCTACCTCTCCACGATCCTCGGGGCATGGGTCGCAGACCGGCTTCTCGGCTCGGAGCGGGTGCTCTTCTACAGCGCCATCGTCATCATGTGCGGGCACATCGCCCTGGCGCTGATCCCCGGAGTGGCGGGCGTGACGGTCGGACTCATCCTCGTCGCCGTCGGCAGCGGCGGGCTCAAGGCCAACGCCACCTCCGTCGTCGGCGCGCTCTACGCCCCTGAGGATCCCCGCCGCGACGCCGGTTTCTCGATCTTCTACCTCGGCATCAACCTCGGGGCCTTCCTCGGACCGATCCTCACCGGCCTCCTGCAGCAATCGCTCGGCTTCCACTTCGGCTTCGGCCTCGCGGCCGTCGGTATGGCGATCGGGCTCACTCAGTATTCGTTCGGCCGCAAGCACCTCCCTGACATCGCCAGGCGAGTTCCCGACCCGCTCCCACGTTCGCGCTGGTTGTTGTTCGGAATCGTGGCAGCCCTCGGACTGATCCTCATCGTCGTTCTGGTCGCCGTCGGTCTCATCACGGCGGACAACCTCGTCACTGTCGTCATCGGCGTGACGATCGTCGCGACGATCGCGTATTTCGTCGTCATCCTGTCGAGCAAGCTCATCACGACCACGGAGCGCAGGCGCGTGTTCGCGTTCATTCCCCTGTTTATCGCGAGCGCCGCGTTCTGGTCGCTCTACCAGCAGCAGTTCACTGTTGTGACGATCTACTCGGACGAGAGACTCGACCGCTCCCTGTTCGGCTGGGAGATGCCGGTCTCCTGGGTGCAATCGATCAACCCGATCTTCATCATCCTGCTCTCGGGGGTGTTCGCCGCCCTGTGGACGAAGTGGGGCGCCAGACAACCATCGACCCCTCTGAAGTTCGCCGCTGGGACGATCATCATGGGTGTCGGATTCCTCCTCTTCCTTCCGTTCGCCGGGGGCGCGGCCAACTCGACGCCGCTCCTGGCGATGATCGGCATCCTTCTCGTCTTCACCGTTGCGGAGTTGCTCCTGTCTCCTGTAGGTCTGTCCGTGTCGACCAAGCTCGCGCCCCAGGCGTTCACGACGCAGATGGTGGCGCTGTTCTTCCTCTCCGTCGCTTTGGGCACAGCGGTCTCAGGTCGCCTCGCCGAGTGGTACCTCACGGTCCCTGAGACGCTCTACTTCGGGGTGCTCGGTGGAATCGCGATCGTCCTCGGTGTCGCACTGGCGCTCATGGCCCGCCCCGTGCTCAGGTTGATGAGCGGCGTTCGGTAGTCTGGGATCCCGACTGCCCCGGCGCCCGTGCCGCTGGGCTCGACGTGCGGCCGGAGCCGCGCGAGGGAGGACCCCGTGGCCACGACGCTCGTCATCGTTCCCACCTACAATGAGCGTGAGAACGTCGCAGGCATCGTCGGCAGGGTGCGCACGGCAACGCCTGAGGTCGACGTCCTCGTCGTCGACGACAACTCCCCGGACGGCACCGGAGCGATCGCCGACGGCCTGGCGGCATCCGATCAGGCCATCCATGTGCTTCACCGCACCGGCAAGGCCGGACTGGGCGGCGCGTACGGCGCCGCGTTCCGCTGGGGGCTCGACCGCGGCTACGACCGGCTCGTCGAGATGGATGCAGACGGCTCGCACCAGCCCGAACAGCTCCCCGTGCTCCTCGCCGCGGCGGATGCCGGCGCTGACGTCGTTCTCGGATCACGGTGGGTACCCGGCGGGGGCGTGCGGAACTGGCCCGCCTACCGCGAACTCCTGTCGCGCGGCGGCAGCGTCTACGCCCGGATCGTCCTCGGGCTGCCGCAACGGGACGTGACCGGCGGATACCGCGTGCTGACCGCGAACGCGCTGCGGAGCATCCGGCTCGAGGACGTCCACAGCCAGGGCTACGGATTCCAGGTCGACCTGCTGTTCCACGCCCATCGCGCCGGGCTGAGGATCGTCGAGGTTCCGATCACCTTCATCGAACGCGAGTTCGGGGAGTCGAAGATGACGGGCGGGATCGTCGCCGAGGCGATGCTGCGGGTCACCCTGTGGGGGATCGGGGCGCTGCCCGGCCGGGTTCGCCGGCTGTTCCGGCGGCGATAGGCCGAGCGCGATCGCTTCGGGAGGACAATCAGGGGGTCTGTCCGGCTATGGACGATGGACCTCGCGATTGTCCTCCCGAAACCGCGGTCGCTTACTTCTGAGAGGCGGCCACGGCATCCGCTGCGGGCTGCGCGTAGGGCACCAGCCTGGCCAGCTGGGTGACGTGGCGCGGTTCGAGCTCATCGAGGCTCGCGACCCCGAGCAGCTTCATGGTGCGGCGGATCTCCTCGGACAGGATCTGGATCGTGCGGTCCACTCCCTCACGTCCACCGGCCATGAGGCCATAGAGATAGGCGCGGCCGATGAGCGTGAACCGGGCGCCGAGGGCGACGGATGCCACGATGTCGGCGCCGTTCATGATGCCAGTGTCGAGGTGGACCTCGACCTCTGAACCGACCTCGCGGACGACGCTCGGCAGCAGGTGGAACGGGATCGGCGCGCGGTCGAGCTGGCGACCGCCGTGGTTCGACAGGACGATGGCGTCTGCGCCGAGCTCGACGGCGAGACGGGCATCCGCGACGGACTGGATGCCCTTGACGACGAGCTTGCCCTTCCACTGTTCGCGGATGAACCTCACCTCGTCCGGGCCGACCGTCGGGTCGAACATGGTGTCGATGAGCGCGGCGACGGTGCCAGACCAGCGGTCGAGGCTCGCGAAGGCGAGGGGCTCCGTGGTGAGGAAGTTGATCCACCAGGCCGGACGCGGCAGGGCGTTGAGAACGGTCTTCGGGGTGAGGGCGGGCGGTATCGAGAAGCCGTTCTTCACGTCGCGGAGACGTGCGCCGCCGACGGGGGTGTCGACGGTGACCATGAGAGTGTCGTACCCGGCAGCTGCCGCTCGGTCGACGAGGGCGAGTGAGCGGTCCCTGTCCGTCCACATGTAGAGCTGGAACCAGTTGCGTCCACCTGGCGCCGCAGCGGCGACATCCTCGATCGACGTGGTTCCCATGGTGGAGAGGGTGAAGGGGATGCCTGCGGCCTCTGCTGCTGTCGCGCCTGCGCGCTCACCTTCGGTCTGCATCATCCGCGTGAATCCGGTGGGCGCGATGCCGAACGGCATGGCGCTCGTCTTGCCGAGGACTTCGCGGGTGGTGTCGACCTTCGACACGTCGCGGAGAACCGACGGGTGGAACTCGATGTCCTGGAATGCCTGCCGCGCACGGCTCAGCGAGATCTCGCCCTCGGCGGCACCGTCGGTGTAGTCGAACGGAGCTTTCGGGGTCACGCGCTTGGCGATCGTCCGCAGGTCGGCGATGCTCGTCGCCGAGGCCAGGCGGCGGGTCCTGGCGTTGAACTCGGGCTTCTTGAACTGCATGAGCGGTGCGAGGTCACGCACTTTGGGGATTCGTCTCTCGACCATGGGAGTGTCCTTCTGTCGTGTCGAGTTACCGGAATGGGTCGTCTACGCGCCGCGAGGGGCGACATCCGGAACCATTGTCTGTAACTCGTCTGAGCGGTGGGAGGGGAGGTTGGTTTCGGAGTAGTAGTCGGCGATGTGGGCGTGCACGACCGCGCGGGCGCTCGCCGCGTCGCCGGACGCGATGGCGGTGAGGATGTCTCGGTGCTCGCGCATGAGGCGGGCCGAGGTGCCCGCCCACGACGGGAGGTTCGAAGCCCCTGCCATGACGTAGCTCTCGATCGAGCTCCGAAGCCCGGCCATCGTCGCCGCGATGACCTGGTTGCCCGACGCTTCGGCCAGCGACAGGTGGAACTGCGCGTCGAGCGCCAGGAACTCGGCCTCGGGGAGGTCGCGCGATTCCATGACGTCGAGAAGCACTGCGGATGCCGACAGATCGGGCCGGGGGGAGGCGTCCGCGAGGTCACCGGCGACCGCGGTCTCGAGCACGAGGCGGGTCTTCACGATGTCGGCGACGGCGAACCCGGTCGCTGCGACCTGGAGGCGCATGAGCGCAGACATCCCGCCGCCGGGGAGGGCGACGATGATCGCGCCGGCGTTCGGTCCTGAACCGGTCGCGGTGCGGACGAGACCGAGTACCTCGAGAACACGGATGGCCTCACGAACACTCGACCGCCCGACGCCGAGATCGGCAGACAAGGCGCGCTCCCCAGGCAGGTGGTCACCGGGGCGCAGTCGACCGTCGAGCAGGTCGCGCTCGATCGTCTCGAGCACCACCTGCCACGCGCGTCGGTCGTCTGTCACGCTGCCCCTCCGTCGATGGTGTGGTCTGACCACACAGTTTACACACGTCGACGGTCAGGTGCGAGCGCACGCTGCTAGCTGCGCAGCACCACGTTCACGGGCTCCTCACCCTTGAGCATCCGTTCGGCCTGCTCCCTGACGAGGCGCGCCATCCTCGGCAGCATCGCGGTCGACGCACCTCCGACGTGCGGGCTGATCAGCACATTGGGAAGGGCGAACAGCGGATGCTCGTCTGGCAGCGGCTCTGGATCGGTCACGTCGAGCGCGAACCGCAGGCGACCGGATTCGGCGTGCCGCAGGATCGCCTCCGTGTCGGCGACCCGCCCGCGCGCGATGTTCACGAGGAGGGCGCCGTCGCGCATCACGGCGAGGAACTGGTCGTCGACCAGGTGGGTCGTCCCATCGGTCAGCGGGACTCCGACCACGACGATGTCGGCCTCCGGTAACAGCTCGGGCAGTTCGTCGAGGCCGTGGATCGTGCCACGCTCATCCGTCCTGGCACGACTCGCGACGCGGACGACGGTCGTTTCGAACGGGAGCAGGCGGTCCTCGATCGCCTTCCCGACCCCGCCGTAACCCAGAAGGAGGACGGTGCGGTCGGCGAGACTCTCGAACCGGGCGGGCGCCCAACGGCCCTGGTCGGCCGCACGGACGAACTGCGGGATGCCGCGCTGTGACGCGAGGATGAGCGCAAGCGTGAGCTCGGCCGTCGAGGTCTCGTGCACCGACGAGGCATTGGCGAACACATTGCCGGGCGGCAGCGCGTCATCGACGTTGTCGTATCCGATCGACTGGCTCTGAACGAGACGTGCGCTGACGCCGGCCAGGTTCGCGAGCTTCGCCGTGCCGTCCATGTATGGCTGAATGACGATGTCGATCGATGCGGCGGGAGGCGGCCCGTCCATGTCCCAGCGGACGAATTCGACGCCGTCGAGCTCGCCGATCTCTTTGCGGAGGGCGTTACCGGGGACACTGACAAGGAGCGGAGCGGTCATCTCCCGAGCCTACCGAAGGCCCCACAGCCAGGCGAGGTGCTTGACGATCGTCCGCCCGCACCGCTGTAGGTTCGAGGGATGGAATCCCCGTTCGTGGCCGTGCTCCTGCTGGCCAATGCCGTCTTCAACCTCATCGCGTGGCCGCAGTTCCTCCGGCGGGTGATGCGCGATCCCCGGGCACGCGATTCAGCCGGAAAGCGGACGACGTTCCTCACCGTCCACCTCGTCCTCGTCACGATCGCCGTGCTCCTGGCTGTGGCGAGTGCGATCACCGGGATCGTCCTGCTCGTCCGTTAGCCGCCGAGCAGAGGGCACTCCGGCAGGCGTGCGTAACGTCGGAGATTCTCCGCAGAATGCCGTCGTTCTGCTCGATCCGCGGCCTGAGGCGTCACATCTCCGACGTTCGGAACAGCCCGGGTCAGCGGCCCAGCGGCTCGAAGCGCACGGGCTCGAACGAGCGCGCCACGAGCGCCCGCATCGACTCGAGATCGCCCGTGAGCAATCCGACGGCTCGCGCCTGCACGAGGACGTTCCCCAGCGCGGTGGCCTCGACCGGTCCGGCCAGCACAGGGAGTCCCGCCCGGTCGGCGGTGATCTGGCAGAGGAGCGTGTTCAGCGACCCACCCCCGACGACGTGGATGACGTCGACCGGGGCGTTCGCGAGAGCGGATGCCGTGTGCACGGCGCGCGCGAAGGCATCCGCGAGGCTCTCGAGAATGGTGCGTACGAACTCTGCTTTCGACCGCGGCACGGGCTGGCCGTGTTCGGTGAGTGCCTCGGCGATGCGCCCGGGCATGTCGCCCGGCTGCAGGAAGCGCGGGTCGTCCGCATCGAACACCGGCATGGGCGCTGTGACCGCCGCGGCCTGGGCGAGGAGCGCAGGGAGGTCGATCGTCTCGCCTGATTCGCGCTCCCAGGTGCGCACGGATTCGCTCAGGAGCCAGAGTCCCATGACGTTGTGGAGGAACCGGACGCGACCGTCGACGCCGCCCTCGTTGGTGAAGTTGGCTTCTCTGCTGGCCTCGGTGAGAACGGGGCGCTCGAGTTCGAGGCCGACGAGCCCCCAGGTTCCGCAGGAGATCCAGGCCGCCTGGCTTGTCGTCATGGGCACGGCCACGACGGCGGATGCCGTGTCGTGCGATCCGACGGCTGTGACCGGTGTCTGGGCGGAGAGTCCGGTTTCGGCGGCCACGGCGGGCAGCAGGGTGCCGAGCACTGTGCCCGGCTTCACGAGCGGCGGGAAGATGTTCCTGGGGAAGCCGAGGCGGGCGATGAGATCGTCGTTCCAGCTGCCGTCGCGCGAGAGCAGTCCCGTCGTCGACGCGTTGGTCACCTCCGCGCTGCGGGAGCCGGTCAGCCGGTTGGCGAGGAAGTCGGGGATGAGCAGCACGGAGTCGGCATCGTGGAGCCTGGGCCTGTCTGCTGCCAGCTGGTACAGAGTGTTGAACGGCAGGAACTGCAGCCCGTTCTGGCCGTACAGCTCGGCGAACGGGACACGGGAGTGAACGTCGGCGACGCCTCGGTCGTTGCGATCGTCGCGGTAGTGGAACGGCTCGGACAGCATCCGTCCATCCGACAGGAGGGCGTAGTCCACCGCCCACGAGTCGATGCCGACGCTCCGGATGCCCGGGTCGCGCCGTGCGGCCTCGGTGAGACCGGTGACGACAGCACTGAGCAGTCCCGTCGCGTCCCAGTGCAGCCCGTCGTCAGTGGTCGTCGGTCCGTTCGGGAACCGGTGCACAGGCTCAAGCCGCAACACGTCAGGGCCGACGCGGCCGAGCATGACCCTGCCGCTCGTCGCGCCGAGGTCGACGGCCGCGACGGTCCCGCTGGCGGCGCTCACGAAGCGGACCTGTCCGTCGCCACGTAGTCACCTGTTCCGGACGTACTCACGCGGCGTAACGGGTGAGTGCGTCCGGAAGGAGTGAGTGGGTGCACGCTCATCGGAGGAACGCGGCAGCGACGCCGGCATCCACCGGGATGTGGAGCCCGGTCGTGTGCGAGAGGTCGCTCGTGCAGAGGACGAACACAGCGTTGGCGACGTTCTCAGGAACGACCTCACGCTTGAGGATGGTGCGCTGGGCGTAGAACTTACCGAGGTCCTCTTCCTCGATGCCGTAGGTCTTGGCCCGGTTCGCACCCCAGCCGGAGGCGAAGATTCCGGAACCGCGGACGACGCCGTCGGGGTTGATGCCGTTCACCTTGACGCCGTACTCGCCGAGCTCGGCGGCGAGCAGCCGGACCTGGTGAGCCTGGTCCGCCTTCGTGGCCGAATAGGCGATGTTGTTCGGGCCGGCGAAGACCGAGTTCTTCGACGAGATGTAGATGATGTCACCGCCGAGTTTCTGGTCGATGAGCACGCGGGCGGCCGCCTTCGAGACGAGGAACGAGCCCTTGGCCATGACGTTGTGCTGCAGATCCCAGTCCGCCTCGGTCGTGTCGAGCAGCGACTTCGACAGCGACAACCCGGCGTTGTTCACGACGAGGTCGAGCCCGCCGAACGCGAGCACGGCGGCGTCGATCGCCGACTGCACCGCCTTCTCGCTGGAGACGTCTGCGGCGACGCCGATGGCGACATCCGTGTTTCCGATCTCCGCCGCGGCTTCCTGCGCCTTCTCGAGCGACAGGTCGGCGATGACGACGCAGGCGCCTTCGGCGGCGAGTCGGGTAGCGATGGCCTTCCCGATTCCAGACGCCGCCCCGGTCACCAGCGCGACGCGCGTCGCGAGCGGCTTCGGTTTCGGCATGCGCTGCAGCTTGGCTTCCTCGAGAGCCCAGTACTCGATGCGGAACTTCTCGGCCTCATCGATCGGTGCGTAGGTCGAGAGCCCCTCGGCGCCGCGCATGACGTTGATCGCGTTGATGTAGAACTCGCCTGCGACGCGGGCGGTCTGCTTGTTGGCGCCGTAGCTGAACATGCCGACGCCGGGAACGAGAACGATCAGGGGGTCCGCGCCGCGGATCGCGGGGGAATCAGCCGTCGCGTTGCGGTCGTAATAGGCCTGGTAGTCGTTGCGGTACTCCTCGTGGAGAGTTGTGAGGCGTTCGATCGTCTCCTCCACCGATGCGGATGCCGGCAGGTCGACGAGAAGCGGCTTCACCTTGGTGCGGAGGAAGTGGTCGGGGCAGCTCGTGCCCAGCGCGGCGAGTCGAGGGTGCTCTGCGCTGGCCAGGAAGTCGAGGACGACGGCGTGGTCGGTGAAGTGGCCGACCTGGGGCTTGTCCGTTGATGCGAGGCCGCGGAGGGTCGGCGCGAGGGCGGCGGCCTTGGCGCGACGTTCGGCGAGGGGGAGGGCGCCGTAGCCGTCGAGCTCAGGGCCGAACGGTTCCGGACGCGAGTTCGCTGCGATGTACTCTGCGGCCGTGTCGATGATCCAGAGGGAGTTCCTCTCGCTTTCGTCGCTCGTGTCGCCCCACGCGGTGATCCCGTGTCCGCCGAGGATGCAGCCGACGGCATCCGGGTTCTCGGCCTTGATTGCCGCGATGTCGAGTCCGAGCTGAAAGCCCGGCCTGCGCCAGGGCGCCCAGACGACTCTGTCGCCGAAGATCGACTTCGTGAGCTCTTCGCCGTCTGCGGCGGTCGCGATGGCGATGCCGGAGTCCGGGTGCAGGTGGTCGACGTGCCCCGCGTCGACGAGGCCGTGCATCGCGGTGTCGATCGACGGAGCTGCACCGCCCTTGCCATGGAGGGTGTAGTCGAAAGCTGCGACCATCTCGTCTTCGCGGTCGACACCGGGGTAGACGTTGGTCAGCGCACGCATCCGGTCGAGGCGCAGGACCGCAAGGCCCTGCTCGGTGAGGGTGCCCAGGTCGCCGCCGGAGCCTTTGACCCAGAGGAGCTCGACGTCCTCGCCGGTCGCCGGGTCGATGGCGGTGCCCTTGGCCGACGTGTTGCCGCCGGCGTAGTTCGTGTTCCGAGGATCGGCTCCGAGCCTGTTGCTGCGCGCGATCAATTCCGCTGCGGTGTCGTTCGTCATTGGCCGTCTCCCGGTGTTTGTTTGTGTTAACTGTTACAAAAAGTAACAGCCGTGATCCCCGGAGTCAAGAATTCAGAGGAGGTCCGTGAGCTCCCGGTAGGGCTCGAGTCGCTCATCGGCCGGATCGAGTTCGGTCACCATGATCGAGATCCGGTCCCAGTCGAGCGCCCGGGCCAGCGCACGCTGACCGAGTTTCGTCGAGTCGATCAGCAGCACGGTTTCGTCAGACGCATCCACGAAGGCCAGTTTCACCTGCGTCTCAGCGAGAGTGACCTCGCTCGTTCCGCGCTCAGGGTCTGCCGCAGCTGACGATGTGAAGAACCGCGAGTAGTGCAGCGATGCGGCGGCCTGGCAGGCCAGAAGGCCGACGAAACTGTCCGTCCGTTCCTCGGCTTCGCCGCCCACGAGCAACGCGGTGACCCCTGGGAGTCGACGCGCCACCTGGAAGTTCTCGTACGAGTTCGTCGCGATCGAGAGATCGGATGCCCCGTCGAAGCGGGACAGGAGGGTCCCGACGGTCGACGACGCGTCGAACGCCGCAGCACCGGACGCGGGGATCAGGGTGCGCGCCTTGTCTGCGATGACGAGTTTCGCATCCGCTCCCGTCGACATCCGTTCGAGGAAGGACCGGGGCTTCAGCGACGGGACTGCCCCTCCACGGACCCGGCGGAGCTGCCCTTCGGTTTCGAGGTCGGCGAGGTCGCGGCGCACGGTCATCGCCGAGACGCCGAGGCGCTCGGCTGCGGCATCCAGGCGGATGATGCCGTCTGCGCTGAGGATTTCGAGGAGGCGCTCACGACGTGACTCCGCGTCGACGGTCGATGTCGTTGCCATCTGCTGCTCCTCGCTTCGCCTGAAATGCTACAACGCCAGGCGGCGGTCGCACCTGCGGGGCTGGCGAGCTGACGTCAGGACAACGCAAGTCGTTTGTATCTTTTTGGTTTCGTTTATTGACGCGAATTGTCTTTTGGGCTTGAATTTCGAGAGCAATCCTCAAAAGTTCGTCACTGTCGCCGGCTGGAGGGCCCCATGAGTCGTTACGACTTCGTACGAGAAGAGATCATTCTCGACGAACTCCATGCGGCCGGCCGTGTGACGGTGAACGACCTCGCCCGCCGTTTCGGCGTCTCTCCCGTCACCGTCCGCAAGGACCTCGATCTCCTGGAGCGCCGGTCCCTCCTTCGCCGGGTGCGCGGGGGCGCCGTCGCTGCTCCGCGGGATGAGGGAGCTTTCGAGACCCGTCTCCGGTCGGATTCCCATGCGAAACACGCCATCGCTGTTGCCGCCGCGAAGCTCGTGAGCGACGGCGACGTCATCGCGATCGATTCGTCGACCACGAGCCACTACCTCGCAGCCGAGCTTCTCTCCCGCTCCGGTCTGATGGTCGTCACCAACAGCATGCGGACGGCGACCCTCCTGATGGAACGCTCGGACGCCACTGTGGTCATTCCCGGCGGTGTGCTTCGCCGGGCATCCCACTCGGTGGTCGGAGCGTTCTCCGACGTTCTCGAGGGCCGCGGGCGGATCAAGGCCGGGTTCTTCGGCGTCGCGAGCGTGTCCAGGACGCTCGGCCTGCTCGAGCTCTCCACTGAGGAGAGCGAATTCAAGAAGGGCCTCGTGCGAGCGTGCGATTCGGTCATCGGCCTGTTCACCTCGTCGAAGACCCAGGGTTTCGGGCTCCACCCGTTCGTCGGACCTGACGGCATCACCGCCCTCTACACGGACGACGCTGTCGACCCGGGCTTCGTTGCAGCGTGGAACGACTCGAACGTCGAGATCGTCACCGTCCCGGTGTCGCACCCCGGCGGGCAGCACGGCGAAAGCATGACGGCATGACACGGCGAGCCGGACCCCCGGCAAACGACCCCCAGCGGCGGAACCGTCGCGCTCAATCCGGCCCGGCAGGGATGCCAGGGTCACCACCAGAAAGAGGCAACCCAATGTTGAAAAGGAAAGCACTCGCGTTCGGCGCCCTTGCGCTGACTGCAGCCCTCGTCACGACAGCATGTACCAGCCGTGGTGACGGAGGAGGAGACGACAATGCCGGTGGAGGAGGCGGCGACGAGAAGGTCTCGGTCGCGTTCGTTCCCAAGCTCCAGGGCATCCCGTACTTCGAGGCGATGAACGCCGGAGGAAAGGCCGCAGCAGAGGAACTCGGGATCGAGTGGCTCTATCAGGGCCCGACGACGGCGGATGCCGCCGCCCAGGCCGACATCGTCCGCTCGTACATCCAGCAGGGTGTCGATGCGCTCATCGTCGCGCCGAACGACCCCGACTCGATGGCTCCACTCCTGCAGGAAGCGGCCGATGCCGGAATCGCGGTCGCGACCAGTGACACGGATGCGCCGAACTCGGTGCGCGAGGTGTTCGTCAACCAGGCATCGGTCGAGGGCATCGGCCAGGGACTGACCGACGCGCTGCTCGAGGCCATGGGTGGGGCGGGCAAGTACGCGATCGTGTCGTGTGGTGAGACCGCCGCGAACCTCAATGCGTGGATCGAGGTCCAGGAGGCCTACACCGCGGAGAAGTACCCGGACGCCGAAATCGTCGACATCGTGTACGCAGGAGAGGACCAGGCCGTCGCGACGTCGATGGCCACCGACCTCATGAACGCGCACCCTGACCTCACCGGTCTCGTCGGCGAGTGCACCTCGTCCGCGCCCGGTGTCGCCCAGGCGGTTTCGGACGCCGGAAAGACCGGAACGGTCTTCACTGTCGGACTCGGAACGCCGCAGTCCATGAAGCCGTACCTCGAGGACGGTTCCTCGAGCGCGTCCATCCTCTGGGACGTCGAGGCACTCGGCTACCTGACGGCGTGGGCAGGACTCCAGCTCGCTGAAGGCAACGAGTTCGAAGCGACGAACGACGTCAGCGACGCCCTGCCCGAGGTCGAGTACGACGAGGAGACCAAGGTTCTTCTCCTCGGCCCGCCGCTTCGCATCACCACCGAGAACGTCGACGACTTCGACTACTAGAGGTGAATGACCGCCGGAGGGGTTCGGCCCGACCGTACCCCTCCGGCTCCCTCCCGTCCCAGAAGCAGTGAGGAATCCATGCCGAACGCAAGCGAAACCGTGGCGACGGTGCCACGCGTGGCGCTCTCAGGAGTGGTCAAGAGCTACGGAGGTGTCCGCGCCATCCGGAATGCCGACATGAGTGTCGCACCGGGTACGGTGCACGCGCTCGTCGGCGAGAACGGCGCGGGCAAGTCCACGCTGATCAAGATCGTGGCAGGGGCCGAGCGCGCAGACGCCGGTTCACTGCAATTCGACGGTGAAGCGGTCTCGATCGCGTCGACGACGGATGCCATCGCTCTCGGTGTGCAGACCGTCTACCAGGAGCCGCAGCTCTTCCCCGAGCTCAGCGTCGCCGAGAACGTCTTCGTCGGACGTGAGCTGAAGAAGGGCATTCGCGTGGACTGGTCGGCCCAGGCCGACGCGATGCACAGCCTGCTCGACACCGTCGGGCTCCCCGACACCATCTCCACCGAGGTCGTCGGCGCCCTCTCGATCGCGCAACAGCAGCAGGTGTCCATCGCCAAGGCCCTCGCGGGTGACGCCTCTGTGCTCATCCTCGACGAACCGTCCGCCATCCTCACCGACTCCGAGATCGACGTGCTCTTCTCGGTGATCCGCAAGCTGACGGCGACGGGTGTCGCTGTCATCTACATCTCCCACCGGCTCGACGAACTCTTCCGCATCGCAGACGTGGTCACCGTGATGCGCGACGGCGAGACCATCACCACGCGGCCGATCGGTGAGCTGAGTGTCCGCGAGATCGCTGAACTCATGGTCGGTGGCGTGCTCGCCGAGTCGAGATCCGCCGAATCCGCGACGTTCGGTGACGTCGTGCTCGAGCTCGACAAGCTTCACCTCGACAAGCACTTCGATGACATCAGCCTCACGGTCCGCGCCGGTGAGATCGTCGGGCTCTACGGCCTCATTGGTTCGGGTGCCGGCGAGATCGCCAGCTCGGTCTATGGAATGGAACGGCCAACAGGCGGAAGCATCCGGGTGAAGAATCAGACCGTCCGGATGAAGCGGCCGTCCCAGGCGAAGAAGCTCGGCATCCACCTGCTCCCGGCCAACCGCAGCGCGCAGGGCTCGTTCTCGTTCCAGAGCATCGCCTTCAACATCACCGTCGGTGAGCTCAGGATGCTCTCCCGTCTCCGCGGGTGGGTCGAACGACGCCGCGAGCGTGAGATCGCCCGCGAGTTCATCAGCAGGCTGTCGGTGAAGACGCCGAGTGAGAAGCAGCCGATCAGCGCCATGTCCGGTGGAAACGCCCAGAAGGTCGTTCTCGCCAGGCAGCTCGTCAACCGGCCCGAGCTCCTCGTCCTCGTCGAACCGACACAGGGTGTCGACGTCGGGGCGAAGGAAGAGATCCACCGGATCATCGACGGCCTTGCCTCCGAGGGCACGGCCGTGCTCGTCGTCACCAGCGACCTCGGCGAGGTGCAGAGGATCTCCGACCGCATCCTCGTCGTCCGTGGGGGAGAGATCGTCAGCGAATTCGCACCGGATGCCACGCAGGTCCAGATCCTCGCGGCGGCAGCGGGCGAGCAACACCAGGAGGACTCCCGATGACCGTTCTCGACCAGAAGCCGCCCGAGGCCGTGAAGCCCGTTGCGCGGAGGATCCTCCCGCCTCCGGTGACCGGGCAGGAACTCGTTCTCGTCGCCGTGATCGCGGTGCTCTGGGTGCTCCTGGGCATCTTCACGCCGTCGTTCCTCAGCCCGTCGTCGATCCAGCCTCTTCTCGTCTCCGTGGCTCCGCTCGCCCTGATCGGCGTCGGGATGACGTTCATCATCATCACGGCGGGCATCGACGTCTCGGTCGGAGGCGCCATCGCCCTCTGCGCCGTGGTGACCGCGAAGATGCTCGTCAACTACGACGTCCCCCTGCTGGTCGCCGTCGGAGCCAGCATGGTCCTCGGGCTCATCCTCGGCCTGATCAACGGAACGCTCATCGCCTACGGCCGTGTCCACGCCATCATCATCACTTTCGGTACGGCGAACATCTTCCAGTTCTTCGCCCTCCGCGTGTTCGGCTCCTCGACGGTCAACAACATCCCTGCCACACTCGACGTCTTCGGTCGCGGCGAGGCAGGACGCACCCTCGGCATCCCGCACAGCTTCGCCATCACGGTCATCGTCGTGATCCTTGGCTGGTGGTATCTCAGGCACACCGCTGGCGGTCGTCATCTCTTCGCCATCGGAGGCAATGCCAACGCGGCACGTCTCGCGGGTGTGAAGGTGCAGCCTCGCGTACTCCTCGCCTATGCCATCACCGGTGCGCTCGTCGGAATCGGGGCATGCTTCCTCATCGCGGCAGGAACGTCGACACTCGACCAGGGTGTCGGTGCCGGACGGGAGCTCGCGGTCATCGCGGCCGTCGTCATCGGTGGCACGTCGATTCTCGGCGGGCGGGGATCGGTCATCGGAACGCTGCTCGGTGCGATCCTCGTCCAGACAGTGACGTCAGGTGTCACCCAGCTCGGCTGGCCCTCCCAGCTCGCGAACCTCTTCGTGGGCCTGTTCATCATCATCGCCGTCGGCACCGACCTGCTCCGCGAGCGGGCACGGAGGAGGAAAGCATGAGCGCCACATCGACCGTCGAGAAGCCCGGAACGACGGCGGAGAAGCGGAGCCTCGGCTCGCGGGCGCTCGAGGCGCTCCTGACCCAGCGCATCGTCCTGCTCGCCGTGCTCATCGTCGTGCTCCTGGTCGTCATGACGATCCTCGACTCGACCGGTGCGCTGAGCGGGTCGTACAACTCCGACTACCTGGCCGCGTCGCTCATCAACGCTGTCCCGCTCGCCATGCTGGGGCTGGCACAGCTGTTCGTGATCCTCTCCGGCCGGGGAGGCATCGACCTGTCCGTCGGGTCGATGGTGTCGGTCACCGGAGTCGCATTCGGGATGTCTTACGGGTTGTGGGGCTGGAATCTCGTGGCCGCGATGATCTTCGCTGTCGTGCTCGGTGGCATCCTCGGGGGGATCAACGGTTTCCTCGTCGCCTACGTCGGTTTCCCGCCCCTGATCGCCACCCTCGCGACGTTCTACGCGTACCGTTCGATCGCACTGGTCTGGAGTGATCAGAAGCCGGTGAACTCGACCGAGATCCAGGCCTTCTATTCGGCCGCGAAGGCGATCGAGCTTCCCCTGATCGGCGGATCGCTGCCGCTGGTGCCGCTCGGGATCTTCACCTTCCTCATCCCGGTCATCATCGTCGTCTGGGTGCTGCTCAACAAGACGACGTTCGGGCGCCGGGTGTACGCCGCAGGCACGAACGACACAGCGGCGGCGTGGGCGGGCATCAACGTCCGGCCGAACCGTCTCGTCGTGTACATCCTCTCCGGCGTCATCTCCGGGCTCGTCGGGATCGTCACCGTGGCGCAGTTCGCGTCGGCGAGACCGGATGCCGGGACGAGCGGAAACGGCATGGCCCTCCCCGCGATCACCATCGCCGTGCTCGGTGGCGTTGCCATCACCGGCGGGATCGGCCGGGTGGCTGGCGTCGTGTTGGCCACCGTACTCATCGTGTGGCTCAACGCGGGCATCCTGCTGGCGTTCCCTGGGAACGACGGAGTCCAGGTGCAGCTGCTCGCGCTGGGTCTCGTGCTCGTGTTCGCCTCACTGCTGAACGGCCTGACGAAACGGAAGTACGGCGGCATCTGAGGCACGGAGCGAACCTGACGCCCAGCCTCAACCCCTGTACCGGGTGGCGGCTGGCGGACCATAATCGTCAGATGTGCCCGGAGGGGCGCCGAGCGAAGGGTTGACCGTGACTGAAATTCTGCTGTTCCACCACGCCCAGGGCCTGACCGAAGGGGTGAAGGCGTTCGCCGAGACGCTGAAGCAGGCCGGGCACGTCGTCCACCTGCCCGACCTCTACGACGGGCACACGTTCGAAGAGCTGGACGACGGCATGGCGTACGTGCAGAAGATGGGCTTCGACACCGTTCTCGAGCGTGGTCGGGCGGCAGTCGAGGGCCTCCCTGACCGGCTGGTCTATGCGGGCTTCTCGCTCGGAGTGATGCCCGCGCAGTACCTCGCCCAGACCCGGCCTGGCGCGCAAGGAGCCCTCTTCTTCCACGGCTGCCTGCCGACTGCTGAGTTTGGTTCGTGGCCGGCAGGCGTGCCGGTTCAGATCCACAGCAAGGACGCCGACCCGGAATTCGTGGACTCGGGAGATATCGATGCCGCGCGGGCACTCGTCGAGGAGGCGGAAGACGCCAAACTGTTCCTCTATCCTGGCGGCGAGCACCTGTTCGCTGACAGCAGCCTCGCGTCGTACGACGAGGCGGACGCGGCGATGCTCACTGAACGCGTTCTGGTCTTCCTCGACCGCGTCGGCTGACGGGGCAGAATCGCTGGAGACGACTCCGGCGAGGCGGGCACATCGACCGGACAACACCTCGTCGTCGGGGATGCTTCGCGTTGAGGCGATCAGCGCCCTGGTCAGTGGAAGTAGGGTTTCCGCTTCAGCCAGTCGGGAAAGGTGACGACCGGCCTCCCGTCGACCATGGTGACGGAGAAGACGCCGGTGTCGATCATCCGGTGGTGGAACCAGCAGTAGAGGGCGCCGTTGTCGGTGTGGGTCGGCCCACCGTCGGAGTATTCGATGATGTGGTGGGCCTCGCACGCGGACGCGGGGATGGTGCAGCCGGGGATGCCGCAGGTGGGTCCGTCACGGGCGATCATTCCGAGGCGTTGGGTGCGGTCGAACAGCCGGTTCTCGGTGCCGAGGGCGATGAGGGCTCCGTCGGGGTCGATGATCGCCGGGAGGATGCTGCTGTCGCAGAGGATTTGCCTGATCGTGGAGTAGGGGACCGGGTCTGGCTCTCCGACGATCTTGCCGGTGCCTTTTTCGTTCTTGAGGACTTCGGCGGTGACTGTGACGATGACGGTGGGTGCTGCGCCTGAGACGGTGGGGGCGTCGGTGGAGCGGGCCAGGGAGTCGATCATCGCCGCGAACACGTCGGCGCGGATCTGGCCTGGGGTGCGGGTCTCTCGCGGTTCGCTGCGCTCGGTGGTGCCGGTGGGTTTGTCAGCGTCGCCGGAGTTCGAGGGGTCGCCGGTCAGGTACCTGGGCGCGGTTCGGGGGCTGAGGACGGTGTTGAACAGGGTGCGGAGTTTCGCGCCGACGTCGACGGTGACCTGCCCGCCGAACCGGACCAGCCCGTTGGTCGTGGTGTTCGAGACCCAGAAGTCGCGGTTCTGGAACGCTTTCTCGGCTCGTGGCTCGATGCCGTCCTGGTCGAGTCGGTCGCGCCATTGTCTCGCCTGAACGGCGACGAGGTCCGGTGGCAGCGGCAGGCCGATGTCGGTGCTGCTGCCGGTCGCCTGCCCGATCAGGACCTGCTCGGCGACGGCGAGCTGTTCGACGTCGGCCCGTGGGGCCGCGGTGGTGAGTTCCTTGCTGATCACGTCAGCGGTCTCGACGCCGATCAGCCCGGCCCGGAACGCGTCTCCCACCGCCGGGAACAGGGGTGGCAGTGGGAGTCCGGCATCCGTCGCCCGTGGTGAGGTGCGGGAGCCGACCCGGAGCAACCGCAACGCTGTCGATGCTGACACGCCGGCGACCAGTTCGACCAGGTGTGAGGGCCGGGAGAAGTTCAACCGGGCGGCGAGCCCTGCGCTGCCGCGGACAGGATCCGACCGCACCGCAACCTCGTTTGCCGCAGCAACCAGGATCGCCTCTATCCCACGCCCCAGTGCTGCGGTCTTCGACAACACGCTGAGCACGCCGTCGCCGGTCAGTCGGTCGAGACGCTCCAGATCGAGCGTTTCGATCACCTCGGCGAGCTGTTCTCCCAACCGGTCAAGCGCGAACTCTTCGGCCGGCACATCGGGTGCAGGCGCGAGGACGCTGACCGGGGAAGTCATGGTTCCAGGTCACCACCGAGGGTGGGCGTGAAAACACACAGCGAGAGCATCAACCCTGACAACACCGGCGGCGCCGGATCGGAGGTGGCAACTGGAGCTTTTGGGTTCTATTCCACCACCGACCACTGACATTGCCCCGCGGCCGGGCGAACCTCGCAGCGGGCCGGTATCGAGCGGTTGACCAGTGCTTTCATACCTCCAGTGAATCAGAGACCACTGACATCAGCACGGCAAAACAGGGCCTCCTGACGAGGGTATGGATAACCTGTCGTGAGGCCCTGTTCGACACATGAATCAGGTGCTGCCTACGCGCCCCAACCGGCCTGCTGTCCACCCACACGCTCGGCGGCAATCTTCTGCTGATAGCCGGATGCCGCGTACGCGGCCATCGGGTCGGCCGGAAGACCGCGGGACTCAAGCCAGGCAGCGAGGTCGGATCGGACATCCGTGTAGAAGGCATCCATCAGGATCGCGTTCGCTCCGAGAACGTCACCTGCGTCCTGCGCTGCGGTCAGTGCGAGGCGGTCGACGAGAAGTGCCCGTGCGGTCATCTCCTGCACGTTGAGCACGCTGCGGATCTGGCCGGGGATCTTGTCCTCGACGTTGTGGCACTGGTCGAGCATGAACGCGACGGGACTGTCGGGGCCGTAGCCGCCGCCACGCACGACCTCGAACAGGATGCGGAACAACTGGAACGGGTCCGCGGCGCCGACGATGAGGTCGTCGTCCGCATAGAACCGGGAGTTGAAGTCGAACGACCCGAGCTTGCCGAGGCGAAGAAGCTGGGCGACGATGAACTCGATGTTGGTGCCTGGGGCGTGGTGACCGGTGTCCAGGCACACCATCGCCTTCTCGCCGAGCGCTGTCACATGAGCGTACGAGGTTCCCCAGTCGGGAACATCCGTGTGATAGAACGCCGGCTCGAAGAACTTGTACTCGAGCACGAGGCGCTGGTCGTCGCCGAGGCGGGCGTAGATCTGCTGCAGCGAGTCTGCGAGTCGCTCCTGCCGTCCACGGATGTCGCCCTGGCCCGGGTAGTTGGTGCCGTCGGCGAGCCAAATCTTCAGGTCGCTCGAACCGGTGGCGTGCATCACGTCGATGCAGTCGAAGTGGTGGTCGATCGCCTTGCGGCGGACAGCCGCGTCGGTGTGCGTCAGGCTGCCGAACTTGTACTCGTCGTCCTGGAACGTGTTCGAGTTGACGGTGCCGAGCTCGACACCCAGCTCTCCGGCGAACTCGCGGAGGGCCGCGTAGTCGTCGACCTTGTCCCACGGGATGTGGAGGGCCACCTTCGGGGCGAGGCCGGTCAGCGTGTTGACCTGTGCCGCATCGGTGAGCTTCTCCTGGATGGTGCGGGGCGTTCCCGGCGTGCCGAAGACCTTGAAGCGCGTGCCCGAGTTACCGAATGCCCACGAGGGGAGCTCGATGGCCTGCTGGGCGAGCTGGTCGGCGATGGAGTCGAATGTCGTCATGGTGTCACTTCTCTGTGCTTGTGGTGCCGGTGGTGATGGGGTCTGCGGATGAACGGATGCCTGTGTCGTCGAGCTGGTCTTCGAGGTGGAAGATCTCGGGGATGCGTGTGAAGCCTTCGTCAGGAGCTGTGTCGAGACCCTCGAAGAAACCGGCCATCTCGCGTTGCCAGCGGCCGTTGACTTCGGTCGCGGCCATTCCGGCCTGGGCCGCCTCGAGCGATTCCGTCTCGAAGTACCCGATGAGCTGGCCGTCGGGCCGGAGGAACAGCGAATAGTTGTTCCAGCCCGTCGCCCTGAGCGCCTCCGCCATGTCCGGCCAGATCGCCCGGTGGCGTTCGGTGTACTCAGGAATCCGGTCGGGCTTCACCTGCAACTGGAAACAGACTCGTTCCATCTCAGCCCACCTCGCAGGTGTCGCGGAGAACAAGACGGCACGGAAGCATCCTCGCTGCCATGAATCGTTTCAAAAGCATGATCCGAATATACGTGTCCCATCGCTCCGCCGTCAAGATCGGGCACCGTGACACGTTTCAGATCCGGTGCCATAGGCTATGGCTCGACAGGGGCGGGGAGGTTGAGATGGCGTCGATGAGCGTGCGTGACGTCGCCAGACGCGCCGGAGTGTCCGTCGGCACGGTCTCGAACGTCCTCAATCGTCCTGACAAGGTGTCGCCTGCCACCATCGAGCGTGTGCACGCGGCGATCGACGAACTCGGCTTCGTGCGAAACGATGCCGCCAGGCAGCTTCGCGCCGGGCGGAGCCACAGCATCGGCATGATCGTCCTCGACGTCTCCAACCCTTTCTTCACCGACGTCGCCAGGGGTGCGGAGGACCGGGCCGCCGAAGAGCGCCTCACCGTCCTCCTCGGCAACAGCGACGAGAACAGTGATCGCGAGAAGTCTTACCTCGATCTGTTCGAGGAACAGCGCGTCCACGGCGTGCTCATCACCCCGGTGGGTGATGAGAGCGCCAGGCTCGAACGGCTCCTCCGCCGGGGTATCCCAGCCGTCCTCGTCGACCGGCAGACCGACGACGAGCGGTTCTCCTCGGTCTCTGTCGACGACGTCGCCGGCGGATACCTGGCCGTGCGGCATCTCCTCGACACCGGCAGGCGCCGGATCGCCTTCGTCGGCGGACCGGACAGCCTGCGCCAGGTCGCTGACCGGCTTGCCGGGGCACGCCGCGCCGTGGACGAGACGCCCGGTGCCGAACTCGAGGTGCTCGAAACGGATGCCCTCACGGTGTTGCAGGGACGCCATGCAGGAGAAGGCATCCGCGACCGCAGCCCCGAGTCCCGGCCGGACGGCGTCTTCGCCGCGAACGACCTGCTCGCGATGGGCGTTCTGCAGGCCCTCAACATGCTGGGGAAGGTCCGCGTACCTCACGACGTCGCCCTGATCGGATACGACGACATCGACTTCGCGTCCGCTGCTGTGGTTCCGCTTTCGTCTATCCGCCAGCCGAGTGCGCTGATCGGCCACACGGCCGTCGATCTCCTCATCAGGGAGGCCGCCGCGCCCGAGGACTTCGAACACGAGCACGTCGTGTTCCAGCCCGAGCTCATCGTCCGCGATTCCACGGATCCCCGCGCCTGATCGCGAAACACCCCGGCAACATGCACACCGTTAGGCTCGGTCCATGGCGGATCTCTTTGACGGCTACGGCGGCACCCTTGCACCACGCGTCAGCGCCACAGGCGAGACGCCGTTCGACGAAATGTTCCAGGATCCCCCCGCTCCAGGGCATGCTGCGGAGTCTCGAGACGCCTACCGCGAGATCTACGCGGGCCTCGCCCAGATGACCCAGACTGAGCTGCGGGGCCGCACGGATGCGCTTGCCAGCTCGTACCTCGCTCAGGGCGTCACCTTCGACTTCGCCGGTGAAGAACGGCCGTTCCCGCTCGACGCCGTTCCGCGTGTGATCCAGCAGGACGAGTGGACCGAGATCGAGGGCGGCATCAAGCAGAGGGTGCGCGCCCTCGAAATGTTCCTCGCGGAGGCGACGGCCGGCAGAACGCGGTCCGTGACGGCGTCATCCCCGCCGGCCTGATCAGTTCGTCGAGTCACTTCCACCGCCAGGCGGCAGGCATCGTGAGCGCCAACAACGTGCGTATCCAGGTCTCCGGGATCGACCTCATCCGTGACGGCGCAGGCAAGATGCGGGTGCTCGAGGACAACGTGCGAGTGCCGAGCGGAGTGAGCTACGTCATCTCCAACCGCCGGGTGATGGCACAGACCCTGCCAGAACTCTTCGTCTCGATGCGCGTGCGCCCGGTCGGGGATTACCCGAACAAGCTGCTTCATGCCCTTCGGGCCAGCGCGCCGAACGGTATCGAAGAGCCCAACGTCGTCGTGCTGACCCCTGGCGTCTACAACTCCGCGTATTACGAGCACACGCTGCTCGCCCGGCTGATGGGCGTCGAGCTTGTCGAGGGTCGCGATCTCTTCTGCTCGGGCGGCAAGGTGTTCATGCGCACCACCTCGGGGCCCCAGCGCGTCGACGTCATCTACCGCAGGGTCGACGACGAGTTCCTCGACCCACTGACCTTCCGGGCCGACTCGATGCTCGGGTCTCCCGGGCTCATGCTCGCCGCGCGCCTCGGCAACGTCACGATCGCCAACGCGGTCGGAAACGGTGTCGCCGACGACAAGCTCGTCTACACCTACGTACCCGACCTCATCAGGTACTACCTCAGCGAAGAGCCGATCCTGCCGAACGTCGACACCTGGCGCCTCGAAGATCCCGGTGCGCTCGAAGAGGTGCTCGACCGCCTCGACGAACTCGTGGTGAAGCCCGTGGACGGCTCGGGAGGCAAGGGCCTCGTCGTCGGCCCGGACGCGTCGAAGAAGGAACTCAACGACCTCGCCGCCCGGCTCCGCAAAGACCCGCGCGGCTGGATCGCCCAGCCCGTCGTCATGCTGTCGACCATCCCCACCCTCGTCGAGGACGGGATGCGGCCGAGGCACGCGGACCTCCGCCCGTTCGCCGTCAACGACGGCGACGACATCTGGGTCCTGCCGGGAGGGCTCACCCGCGTCGCATTGCCCGAAGGGCAGCTCGTCGTCAACTCCAGCCAGGGTGGCGGCTCGAAGGACACCTGGGTGGTCGGGCGCCGCGGATCCCCAGTCGGCCCCCACGACATCCAGGGTCTCGTCGCCGACCAGGCCACCGTCACCCAGGCTCTCCCGATCGTCTACGACGAGCAGCACGAACCGGAACACTCGCCGCAGGACGAGCCGCGCGGTCGACGCGACCAGCACGAACAACAGCAGCAGCAGCAGGCGGGAGACGCGACATGCTGAGCCGGATCGCCGAGAGCCTGTTCTGGATCGGCCGCTACATCGAACGCAGCGACGGAACCGCTCGCATCCTCGACGTCCACCTGCAGCTCCTCCTCGAGGATCCGTGGATCGACGAGGACTCCGCGTGCCGGTCCCTGCTCAGCGTGATGGGGAGCGTCGCGCCCGTCGACACCAGCCTCGCCAGGCAGGACGTCCTGCAGCACCTCGCGATCGACCGCACCGAGCCGGCATCCATCGCCTACTCGCTGACCGCCGCACGCGAGAACGCCCGCCGTGCCCGCGAGATCGTCTCGACGGAACTCTGGGAGTGCCTCAACACCACGAGCGCACGGATGCCGCGGCGGCTGCAGACCGAGAAGGTCCACGAATTCTTCGGCTGGGTCCGCGAACGGGCAGCTCTCGCCGTCGGGATCATCGACTCGGCCACCAGCAGGGATGAGGCGTGGCAGTTCTTCACCCTCGGACGCAGCATCGAACGCGCGGACATGACCGCCAGGCTCCTCGCCACACGGTCGCTCACCGAGGCGTCTGGTCCGAGCTGGACCACCATCCTCCGCTCCTGCGGGGCCTACGAGGCCTACCTCCGGTCCTACCGGGGCGTGCCGAGTTCGAAGAATGCGGCCGAGTTCCTCATCCTCGATCGCCTGTTCCCCCGATCGATCCTCTTCGCGTTGAGCCAGGCCGAGGACTGCGTGCGCGAACTCGAGCCGCGCACCAATCGCGTCGGTGTCGGCGGACAGGCGCAGCGCCTGCTCGGCCAGGCTCGAAGCGAACTCGAGTACACGCCCATCGGCGAGGTCCTCGAGGACCTGCCCGCGCACATGGACGCCGTGCAGCAGGTGACCCTCGACACGTCGGAGGCGATCAGGCACCGGTTCTTCCCCACGCACGCCGAACCGAGCTGGATCGGAGAACACTCGTGAAACGACTGCGGATCCGTCACCGGACCGGCTTCAGCTACGAAGGCCAGGTCAACGCGTCATACAACGAGGCACGGATGCTCCCGTCGACGACAGACGGCCAGTTCGTGCTGTCGTCCCAGATCGACATCCACCCGCCGGCATCCCAGCACAGCTACGTCGACTACTTCGGCACCAAGGTGACCACTTTCGAAGTGCTCACGCCACACACCGAGCTGTCGCTCACCGCTACGAGCCTCGTCGAGGTGCGGCCGAGGCCGCATACGGAGCATCCGATGACCTGGGAGCAGCTCGAGCAGCAGACCGCCCGCAGCATCGAGACGATGGAGCAGCTGTCGCAGACGCGCCGCTCGGACCCGCCCGACGATCTCTCTGCGCTCGCGAGGGAGATCGCCGACGCCCACGAGAGCCCGTGCGAAGCGGCGCTCGAGATCGTCGAGACTGTCGGGCGCCTGGTCACATACATGCAGGGTGTCACAGGGGTGCAGACCACGGCGGCGGATGCCTGGTCCCGCAAGCAGGGCGTCTGCCAGGACATCACGCACATCGCGCTCGGCGCCCTCCGCTCGGTCGGCATCCCCGCCCGATACGTCTCCGGCTACCTGCTGCCGAAGCCGAACGCTGAGATCGGCGAGACCATCACCGGCGAATCCCACGCCTGGGTTGAATGGAACTGCGGATCGTGGCGTGGATACGACCCCACCAACCTCATCGAGATCGGCGACCGCCACGTGCTCGTCGGCCGCGGACGGGACTATTCGGATGTCGCGCCGTTGCGCGGGGTCTACGCCGGCCCGTTCAGCTCACGCCTGTTCGTCAAGGTCGAGATCACGCGCGAGTCGTAGCGGCACACCCGTTGGCTCGCGCTGGCGTTCCGGCTTCGCGCGGGTGAAAAATCACCGGCGCGAAGCCGAAACACCCGCGCCGGCGGGAATCTCGGAGGTTGTCACGCGCGGGCGCGGCTTCTGACCCGCGAGTGCCGGGAGCGAGATCGGCGACGTGAGCGCCACCTCCTCGGAGAAGTCCTCAGGCACGATCGACGACACCGGCAGCGGCTTGCCCGCGTGGGTGACGACGGGGCGCCAGCGGTAGTCAGGGTGCAGCTGCACGCGCAGGCTCCGCGCCATCACGGCCCAGGTCAGCGCGAATGTGCAGGCGAGCAGCGCGGCGACACCGGCAGCGGCAAGTGCCCAGCGCGGACCCCAGGCGTTCGCGATTCCGCCCACGATCGGCGCACCGAGCGGGGTGCCTCCCATCAGCACGGCCATGTAGAGGGCCATCACGCGGCCACGCACCGCGGCATCCGTCGTCGTCTGCACGAAGGCGTTGGCCGTCGTCAGCATGGTGACCGTGGCGAACCCGATGAAGATGAGGGCGAAGGCGAACGTCCAGAACGTCGGCATGACGGATGCCGTGAACGCGGCTATCGCGAACAGGCCGACGGCCGCGATGACGACGCGCATTCGTGCCCGGTCGCGCCTCGCGGCGAGTAGGGCGCCGGTGAGTGACCCGATCGCGAGGATCGACGAGAGCAGGCCGTAGTCGCCTGCGCCACCGCCGAGCTCGACGGCCATGGTCGACGCGAAGATCGGGAAGTTCATGCCGAACGCCCCCATGATGAACACGATCACGAAGATGACACCGAGGTCGGGTCGTGACATCACGTAGCGGAAGCCCTGGACGAGCTGACCGCGCTGGCGTGGTGCGCGCGGGCGACTGCGCAGCTGGCTCGCGCGAAGCTTGTAGAGCGCGAAGAGCACCGCGAGGAACGTGAACGCGTTGACCATGAACACCCAGCCGGAGCCGATGACGACGATGAGCAGGCCTGCGAGTGCTGGGCCGATCATGCGTGCCGCGTTGAAAGATGCCGAGTTGAGAGCGACAGCGTTCGACATGTTGTGCTCGTCGACGAGGTCGGAGACGAAGGTCTGCCGAGCAGGGCCGTCGACGGCGTTGACGATTCCGAGGAGTAGGGCGAAGACGTAGAGGTGCCAGAGCTCGGCATGGCCGAGGATGAGGAGCAGGCCGAGGGCGACGCCGAGCAGCATCAGAGCGCTCTGCGTGATCATGAGGATCTTGCGGCGGTCGAAACGGTCGGCGATGAGGCCGGTGATCGGCACGAGCAGGAGCTGAGGTCCGAACTGCAGGGCCATCGTGATTCCGACGGCAACGGCGTCGTTGTCGGTCAGGACGGTGAGCACGACCCAGCTCTGGGTGGTCGACTGCATCCACGCGCCGATGTTCGACACGAGGGCGCCGATGAACCACAGGCGGTAGTTGTAGCTCGAAAGCGATCGGAACATTGCACTCACTGGGTGGCGATTCTCCTCATCAGTTCTGTGGCTTTCGCCAGGGTTTCTCTGTCTGCAGGGTCGAGGGCGCGCAACTGGTGGTGAAGCCAGGCGTCTCTCTTCTTGACGGTTTCCTTGACGATCGCCGTTCCGGCATCCGTCAGCTCGATCGTCACGCGGCGTTTGTCTGCGGCGTCGGCGACGCGGGTGAGGTAGCCGGATTCCTCCAGGCAGTTCACCGTGCGGTTCATCGACGGGGCAGAGACATGGTCACGTTCGGCCAGGCCGCTCAGGGTGTGTGGTCCGTGGGTGTACAGCCCTCCGAGCACGGAGAACTGGCCATCGCTGAGTTCGTCGTCAGCCCGTTCGGCGCGGAGGCGCCGTGCGAGTTTGAAGGTGCCCATGCGCAGGTCGGACGCCTGCTCTGCGATTGTCTTTGCCACAGAGAGACAGTCTATCAAAATAGTTAGCAAAGGTAAAGGTCTGCTTAGCGATGCTAATTAACCGTGCTCGCCGGGCGGTCGGCGGTCCTGCCGCTACTCTGGGGAAATGACCGACGACGATCAGACCGGGGCGGATGCCGCCTCCCCCGAAACCCGGACCCTCACCGATGCACACGGCGTCACGATCTACTACTACGTCTGGGCGGTGCCGCAGCCGAAAGCCGTCGTTCACCTCAGCCACGGTGTCGGCGAGCACGCACGTCGTTACAGGGCGCTCGCCGCGGACCTCAATGCCGCCGGGTACACCGTCGTCGCCGACGATCACCGGGGCCACGGGCAGACCGGAACCAACCACCTCGGTGTCGGCAAGCTCGGCGAGAAGCCCACGAAGACGGCGCTCGCGTCGGTGCAGCTCGTGGGCGAACATCTGCGCGAGGACTACCGCGATCTTCCGCTCGTGCTGCTCGCCCACAGCTGGGGTTCGTTTATGGCGCAGAAGGTCATCAACCGTACGAGCATCTACGACGCCGTTGTGCTCAGTGGGTCATCGCTCTCCGTCCTTGGGGTAGTCGGCAGCGGCAACTACAACAAGAAATGGAAGTCGCCGACGGCCACCGGGCTCGAGTGGCTCAGCCGTGACGAAGCTGTCTGGGCGGCGTTCACTGCGGACAAGTACAACTTCGACGTCGCGGTGACCCCGGCGTGGACGACGGGGCAGGCGTTGACGTATCTCGGGCGTCCGCCGAGGACGATGCCCCGCGACATCCCGATGCTCATCCAGGGTGGGTCGGAGGATCCGCTCGGCGGCACGCGCGGCCTGACGATGCTGCGCAACGCGTACGTGAAGCGGGCGAAGCTCAGCGACGTGACGCTGAAGATCTACCAGGACTGTCGGCACGAGATCTACAACGAGACGAACCGCGACGAGATCATCGCCGACCTCGTGGAGTGGCTGGACCTGCACACGGCATCCTGAGATGTGGTTGGCGCTGGAGCGCATCGTCGAGTTGCCACGAAGTGTCGTTCAGGCCACCGATTCGCCACAAACCGTCATCCGTGGACGCGATGGACGGCATGTCGTGGCGATTCGAGCGGATGTTGCGCGTGCCGCGCGGGCCGCGCGTCAGTACCGGTGCGCCGCCGCATCTGCAGGCACATTGAACGCGTACAGCCGGGCTTTGCCGTCGATGTATGACAGGGCCGTCACCGCGCAGTTCTGGATCTCCGGCATGAGGTCGCGGTATCGGTTCGGGTCGATTCCGAGCAGGGAACAGAGCGTGAGCCTGAGCGCGGTGCCGTGGCAGGCGACGAGCACGCGGCCGTCCGGGAACGCCGCTTCGATCCGGTCGAATGCACGCAGGTAGCGCGTGATGCCGTTGAGTCCCTGCTCGCCGCCGGGCAGGACGGCCTCGGCCGGGCGGGCGATGAACGCGTCGACCTCGGCCGAGTACTCCGGACGGAGTTCGTCGAGGGTTCGTCCCTCGCCGACGCCGAAGCCCACCTCGTCCAGGTCGGGATCCGTTTCGACGATCTCACCTGTTGCCCGCGCGCTCGGCTCCGCCGTGAGGATCGCCCGGCTCAGTGTCGACGAGTAGACGGCATCGAGGCGCGCGTCAGCGGCCCAGAGGGCGAGCGACTCGGCCTCGCGCAGGCCCTTGTCGGTGAGCTCGACGTCCGCCCGTCCGGCGTAGCGGTGTTCGGCGTGCCACACGGTTTCACCGTGCCTGGCCAGGAAGAGAGTCGTCATACTCCCATTCTGCTCCCGCCCGAGCGGATTGCCGCCCGATGCCCGAGACTAGGCTGAACGCATGCATGGTGAGTACAAGGTCCCAGGCGGAAAGCTCGTCGTCGTCGACCTCGACGTCATCGACGGCGCGATCGCGAACTTCCGGCTCGCCGGCGACTTCTTCCTCGAGCCCGATTCGGCCCTCGACGACATCAACAGGTCTGTCAACGGACTGCCTGTCGAAACGGATGCCGCTTCGCTGGCATCCGCGATCCGCCGCGGTCTTCCCGACGGGGCGACCCTGCTCGGCTTCAGCCCTGAAGCCGTCGGCACCGCGATCCGCCGGTCCCTGGCCGGCGCCGCCGACTGGAAGGACTTCGACTGGGAGCTCATCCACACCGGCTCGGTGTCACCGCGGATGCACCTCGCCCTGGACGAGGTTCTCACCGCCGAAGTCGGCGCAGGCCGCCGCGGGCCCACGCTGAGGATCTGGGAATGGGACGAGTCCGCCGTCGTGCTCGGGAGCTTCCAGTCGGTGAAGAACGAAGTCGACCTCGACCAGGCGAAAGCGAACGGCTTCGAGGTCGTTCGACGGGTCTCAGGCGGCGGAGCGATGCTGATGAAGCAGGGCGAGGTCATCACCTACTCTCTCTACGTCCCGGCCGAACTCGTGCAGGGCATGACCTTCGCAGACAGCTACGCCTACCTCGACGACTGGGTGCTCACCGCGCTGCAGTCGCTCGGCATCGATGCGAGCTACCAGCCCCTCAACGACATCACGAGCCCGAGCGGCAAGATCGGCGGAGCCGCGCAGAAGCGCCTCGGCAACGGCGCAGTGCTGCACCACGTCACGATGAGCTACGACATGGACGGCGAGCTGATGGCACGCGTCCTGCGCATCGGCCGGGAGAAGCTCAGCGACAAGGGAACCAAGTCCGCAGCCAAGCGCGTCGACCCGCTGCGAACGCAGACCGGACTCAGCAGAGCCGAGATCATCGAGCGGATGAAGGACACCTTCGTCAGCCTCACCGGCGCGAAGCCCGGGAACATAACCCCGGAGGAATATGAAGCGGCAGAGGCTCTCGTCGAGTCGAAGTTCGTGACGGACGCGTGGCTGAACCGGGTGCCGTGAGCGACGACCTGACCCCCGACGAGGTGCTGCCGGAGGGCTACGCCCCGCGCAGCCGTAAGCGCAAGCGGCCGAGTGGAACCACGACGGGCGGCGCCCTCGGCATCGTCGACGAGATCTTCGCCCCAACCCGACATGAGGCCCAGCTGGAGCGCGACCGCGCAACCCGGATCCCTGCCCCTGCACCGATCCCGGGAGACGGATTCGGCGACATCCTCGACGGGACGGTCTCAATCACCGTCGATCTGAGCGCCGTCACGCCGACGGCGCCGACCGGCAACGTGGTCTACTCCGGCGACAACCTCGACATCCTGCCGACGCTGCCGGACGGGTCCTTCACCCTCGTCTACATCGACCCGCCGTTCAACACCGGGCGGGAGCAGAAGAGACACGAGACCAGTAGTGTGCGCGCCGAGCCAGGAGGAGGCGGGCAACTCGGGTTCAAGGGCCAGAGCTACGAGCGGATCCGCGGAGCGCTCAAACGGTACGACGACGCGTTCGACGACTACTGGGCCTTTCTCGAGCCGAGGCTCGTCGAGGCCTGGCGGCTCCTCGCCGACGACGGCACGCTCTACCTGCACCTCGACTACCGTGAGGCCCACTACGCGAAGGTGCTGCTCGACGCGATCTTCGGGCGCGACTCGTTCCTCAACGAACTTATCTGGGCCTACGACTACGGCGCCAAGTCGAAGAGCAAGTGGCCGACCAAGCACGACACGATCCTCGTCTACGTGAAGAATCCGAAGACGTACTATTTCAACTCGGATGCCGTCGATCGCGAACCGTACATGGCACCAGGCCTCGTCACCCCCGAGAAGGTCGAACGGGGCAAACTGCCGACGGACGTCTGGTGGCACACCATCGTCTCGCCGACCGGCAAGGAGAAGACGGGCTACCCGACGCAGAAGCCCATCGGCGTGCTGCGGCGGATCATCCAGGCATCCAGCCGCGAAGGCGACCGCGTGCTCGACTTCTTCGCCGGAAGCGGCACGACCGGCGCCGTCGCCGCGTCCCTCGGCCGCTCGTTCGTTCTCATCGACCAGAACCCCGAAGCGCTCACCGTCATGCAGAAGCGATTCGACGGCATACCCGTCGAATGGCACACCATCCAGGACCCCGAGGAGAAACCCCGCAGATGAAGTTCCGCATTTTCACCGAACCGCAGCAGGGCGCGAGCTACGACGATCTCCTCGCGGTCGCACAGACAGCCGAGAGACTCGGCTTCGATGCGTTCTTCCGCAGCGATCACTACATGGTGATGGGTGACCACTTCTCCGGGCTGCCTGGTCCGACCGACGCCTGGACGACCCTCGCAGGCCTCGCGCGCGAGACCAATAGCATCCGACTCGGCACCCTCGTATCGAGTGTGACGTACCGCTCGCCGGGGATCCTCGCCATCCAGGTGGCGCAGGTCGACCAGATGTCCGGCGGTCGCGTCGAGCTCGGACTCGGCACCGGCTGGTTCGAAGAAGAACATGCCGCCTACGGTATACCGTTCCCTCCGAAGCGATTCGGGATGCTCGAGGAGCAGCTCGAGATCGTGACAGGCCTGTTCGAGACCCCCGTCGGCGACACCTACTCGTTCGCCGGGAAGCACTACTCGCTCACCGAATCGCCTGCGCTGCCGAAGCCCGTCCAGTCGCAGCTGCCGATCATCGTCGGCGGAGGCGGCGCCAAACGCACGCCGGCGCTTGCCGCCAGATTCGCGACGGAGTTCAATCTGCCGTTTGTGCCGTTCGATCAGATCGCCGGCAAGTTCGCCGGGGTCAGGGCGGCGTGTGAGGCGATCGACCGAGACCCGGGTGAGCTCGTGTACTCGGCGGCATTCGTGGCGGCCGCCGGCGCGAGCGAGGCCGAATACGTCAGTCGTGCGACCGCGATCGGCCGGGCGCCGGGCGAACTGCGTCAGAACGGTCTGGCAGGAACGCCGTCAGAGATCATCGATCGGCTGGGTGCGCTGCAGGACGACGGTGTGCAGACCACATACCTGCAGATCCTCGACCTGAGCGACCTCGAGCACCTGGAGTTCCTGGCCGCCGAGGTGGTTCCGCACTTCGCGTAGACCCCCGGTGGGGGTCGAGCAGCGTGCCTGGTGAGGCCGCCCGCCGAACCCTCAACAGGAGACCCCGACTGAGAAGTGCGGGTTTCTCCTGTCGAGCCTGCGCGGGTGCGGCGGAGGCGTCAGTGAGACGATTCGAGCTGAGCCAGGTCCGCCTCGAGTGCCACCCACGCGAGCATCGCGCACTTGACCCTCGCCACGTACTTCGAGACGCCTTCGAGCACGATGGCGTCGCCGAGCAGTTCGTCCTCGTCCTCGACGCCGGCACCGCGGGAGTGCATGAGCTCACGGAACAGCGCGATCCGTTCCCGTGCTTCAGCGAGCGTGAGCCCCGGTGCGAGGTCGTGCAGGAGCGATGCGGATGCCATCGAGATGGAGCATCCTGCCCCTTCCCACGTGACGGAGCTCACGACGCCGTCCGCGACATGCAGCTGAAGGGTGAGTTCATCACCACAGGTGGGGTTGACCTGGTGGCTGGACGCATCCGCCGAAGACTTGAGCCCGAAGCCGTGCTTCTCTTTCGAATGGTCGAGGATGACCTGCTGGTACAGGCCTGCGAGATCTCCTGAAGCCATCAGTTCACCCCGAAGAACGAGCGCACGTCGCGCATGCCGTCGATGACCGCGTCGACGTCTGCCGTGGTGTTGTAGAGGTAGGCGCTCGCCCGCGTCGAAGCGGTCACCCCGAAACGACGGTGAAGCGGTTGCGCGCAGTGGTGCCCGACCCGCACGGCGATCCCCCTGTCGTCGAGGAACTGGCCGACGTCGTGGGCGTGCACCCCGTCGACGTCGACGCTCGCGAGCCCCGCCCGTTCAACACCTGCATCCGGACCGAGCACGCGGACCCCTGGGATGGAGCTGAATCCCTCGACCAGCCGGGCGCCCAGCTCGGTCTCCCAGGCTTCGATCCGGTCCATTCCCACGGCACCGAGGTAGTCGATCGCCGCGGCGAGGGCGATGGCCTGCGACACCTTCTGGGTACCCGCTTCGAACCGCTGCGGCGAAGGCAGGTAGCCGGATGCCTCGAGCGTCACCGTGGTGATCATCGAACCACCGGTGAGGAAGGGAGGGAGGGCGTCGAGAAGTTCGCCCCTGCCGTAGAGCACGCCGATCCCGGTGGGGGCGAGCATCTTGTGGCCGGAGAAGACGGCGAAGTCGACGTCGAGCGCGGCGAGGTCGAGCGCACGGTGCGGAGCGGACTGGCAGGCGTCGAGCACGACGAGCGCTCCGACGCCGTGAGCGAGCCGGACCAGTTCATCGACCGGGTTGATCACACCGGTGACGTTGGAGACGTGCGTGAATGCGACGAGTTTCGTGCGCGGGTTGATCAGCCGTTCGGCCTCATCCATCCGCAGCGTTCCGTCGTCCGCGACCGGGATGTGCCGCAGGGTCGCCCCTGTGCGTGCCGCGAGCTCCTGCCACGGCACGAGGTTCGCATGGTGCTCACCCTCCGTGGTCAGGACCTCGTCTCCCTCGCCGAGAACGAACCGAGCGGCATCCGCCCCACCGCGACCGAGGCTGGCATTGGACATGCCGTATGCGATGAGGTTGAGGCCCTCTGTGGCGTTCGAGGTCCAGATGATCTCGTTCTCGCCCACGCCCACGAAGCGGGCGACCGTCGCGCGCGCGTTTTCGAAGAGTTCGGTCGCGTTGGCGGCGAGCGTGTGTGCGCCACGGTGGACGGCGGAGTTGTCGTGTTCGTAGAACGCACGCTCGGCGTCGAGCACGCTGACCGGTTTCTGCGAGGTGGCGCCGGAGTCGAGGTAGACGAGCTCGTGCCCGTTCACCCGCTGGTTCAGCGCGGGGAAGTCGCGGCGCAGGAGCAGCACCTCGGCGTCGGTCAGCGGGGTGGTCGCCAGCTCCGTCGTCGATCCGGTGGGGTGGGGCATGGGCAACTCACGATCTGTTTTCGGGGCACGGCTGGGCGTCCGGGGGCAGCGCCGTCGCTCGCACCGGTGACCGGGCGTCCACCTGTGTCAAGCACCGGTAGCAGCGCGGTATTCCTTCTATTGTCTCCCCAACACCCCGCCAGATGCTGACTTTGGGGTGGTTCCCTGGTGTCTGAACCACCGCAAACCCAGCAATTCGCGAGCTTAAGCGGACTCCCGCACGACGAGCTTCGTCGGCATGATCGTCGCCGTCTCGACCTGCTCGCCGTCGATGAGTCGCACCACGATCTCGGCCATCTTCGCGCCCATCTCGACAGGGGCCTGGTTGACGGTCGTCAGGGTCGGACTCACCGTCGCCGCGTAACGGTCGTCGTCGTAGCCGACAACCGCGACGTCCTCGGGGATCCGGAGCCCGGCCTCCTTGAGGACCGTGTACGCGCCGGCGGCGAGCTGGTCGCTGAAGGCGAACAGCCCGTCGATGGGCACGCCGCGAGCGAGCAGGCGGCGCATCGCTGCAGCACCGTCATCGGGTGAGTAGTCGCCATATTCGACGAGGGCATCGTCGAGTCCGGCGCCGGTGACGGCATCCCGCCAGCCGGTGAGCCGGTCGACCCCTGGCGGCATGTCCTGTGGCCCGGCGATGGTCGCGATCGAGCGGCAGCCGCGGTCGATCAGCCTCTGCGTCGCAACGCGGGCGCCGCTGACGTTGTCGACGTCGACGAAGTGGCCCTGTGAGGTGTCCGGGCTGATCGGCCGGCCACCGAAGACGATCGGCAGCTTCTGTCCGAGGTGCGTGTACGAGTGGTCGCCGGAGTGGTGCGAGACGACGAGAGCGCCGTCGACGTTGCCGCCGAGGAGGTAGCGCCTGGTCTTGTCAGACTTCGTCTCGGATGCGATGAGCAGGTTGAGCGTGTAATCCGTGTCGGCGAGGTACAGCGCGACGCCCTGCACGACGGATGCGAAGAACGGGTCGGCGAACACTTTCGCCGTCGACTCGGGCACCACGAGCGCGATCACCTGCGTCTTCCGGCTGGCCAGGGAACGCGCGGCACGGTTGGGTACGTAGTTGAGTTCGGCGATCGCGGAATTGACGAGTTCGACGACCTCGGCGGTGACCTTGGGGGAGGAGTTGACCACGCGCGACACGGTCGCGCGTGACACGCCTGCGCGTGCCGCGACCATCTCCAGTGTCGGAGATTGCGTCTGTGTCGTCATGGTCCCCAGCCTCCCCTCGATGGCACCACTCTAATGCGCGGGAATCCCGACCTTGGCGTCCGCGATGATCCGCGAGTACGCCAGGCCGGAGTCCTTGATGGTTCGCTCCTGGCTGTCGTAGTCGACGCGGACGATGCCGAATCTCTTGCCGTAGCCCCACGACCACTCGAAGTTGTCGAGAAGTGACCAGACGAAGTAGCCGCGCACATCCGCGCCGTCTGCGATGGCATCCGACACCGCCTGCACGTGATCGGTGACGTACTGGGTACGTTCGACGTCGTGGATGTGGCCGTCTGCGGAGACGACGTCTTCGTATGCCGACCCGTTTTCGGTGACGAAGAGGGGAGGCATGTTCGGGTATTCACGGCCGAGGCGCACGAGCAGCTTGTGCAGGCCAGACGGGTTGACCTCCCAGTTCATGGCGGTGCGGGGCAGGCCACGGCTCGGGAACGTGATGTACTCCGACCCGATCCAGCACGAGGAGAGTTCCCTCTCGGTCGCTCCGGAATGGCCGTCCGTGCCCGAGTCGTCCGGATGTCCGGAGACCTGGTCGTCGTGGTAGTGGTTGACGCCGAGGAAGTCGATCGGCGTTCCGATGATCTCCATGTCACCCGGCTGGATCACGTCGCGGATGCCGAACTGCTCGAGGTCGGACAGCGCGTCTTCCGGGTACGCCCCGGTCACGATCGGGTCGAGGAAGACGCGGTTCTGCAGCACGTCGAACCGGCGGGCTGCCTCGACATCGACGGGGTCGTTCGCGTCGAGCGGGATGGCGTTCGACAGGTTCAGCGTGATGCCGATCTGCTCGGCGCCGAGGTCGCGCAGCCGGTTGACGGCGAGGCCGTGACCGAGGTGCTGGTGGTGGATGGCGGCGACGGCGGCGGCCGGTTCCTGCCGCCCAGGGGCGTGGACGCCTGCGGCGTAGCCGAGCAGCGAGGAGCAGAACGGCTCGTTGAACGTCGTCCAGTTCTTCACGCGGTCACCGAGCGTTCCGTACACGGTCTCGGCGTAGTCGGCGAAGCGCAGAGCGGTGTCCCGGTTTGCCCAGCCGCCCTTTTCCTCGAGGGCCTGCGGCAGGTCCCAGTGGTACAGCGTCAGCCATGGCAGGATGCCGGCACCCAGGAGTTCGTCGACGAGGCGGGAGTAGAAGTCGAGTCCCGCGGCGTTCGGCTCGCGGTCGCCGGGAACGATGCGCGACCAGCTCGTCGAGAACCGGTAGGAGTCGAGGCCCAGCTCCTTCATCATCGCGACGTCGGAGGCGTAGCGGTGGTAATGATCGACAGCGACATCGAGGTTCTCGCCGTTGGCGATGGCCCCTGGGACGCGAGCGAACGCATCCCAGACCGAGTCTTCCTTGCCGTCTTCGTGGGCTGCGCCTTCGACCTGGGCCGCAGCGGTGGCGGACCCCCAGATAAAGGTGGGGGGAAAGTTGAACGTCATTAGCCCTTCACTGCTCCTTGCATGATGCCTGAAATGAGTTGCTTGCCTGCCACGATAAAGAGTACGAGCAGGGGGAGTGTTGCCATGATGGCCCCGGCGAGCACGATCGAGTAGTCGACGTACCGCGCTGACTGCAATTGGCTGAGAGCCGTCTGCAGGGTGGGGTTGCTCGCGTTGAGAACGATGAGCGGCCAGAGGAAGTCGGTCCATGCGGTCATGAACGTGAACAGACCGAGGATCGCCATGGCCGGGCGGGCTGCCGGAACAGCGACGTGCCAGAACGTCGAGATCATGCTCGCCCCGTCCATGCGTGCAGCTTCAATCAGTTCGTCCGGGATGACGTCGACGAGGTACTGGCGCATGAAGAACACACCGAATGCCGTGACGAGGGTCGGGATGATGACCGCGCCGATCTCGCCGGTCCAGCCGAGGGTCCTCATCACCATGAACAGCGGGATGATGCCGAGCTGGGTCGGGATCGCCATGGTCGCGATGACGAAGACCATCAGCCCGTTGCGACCCTTGAACCTGAGCTTCGCGAACGCGTAGCCGGCGAGGGTCGAGAAAGTGATCACCGAGACGGTGATGATGCTCGAGATCAGGATGCTGTTGCCGAGAGCCAGCCAGAACGGGACGGTGTCGAAGACCTCGCCGACGTTCTTCCAGAAGTTGCCGCCGGGAAGGAGGGGAGGCCACGTCGAGCCGAATGCCGCGTTGTCGCGGGTTCCCATCACGAACGACCACCACAGGGGGTAAGCCGAGCAGAGGAAGAACACGCCGAGGAGCGAGTAGGTCAGCCAACCGGGCCGTTTGTCGATGCCGAAGAACCTGGCCTTGCGCCGCGTGGGGAGGCTTCCGGAAGTCTCAGCCGGGCGGGTGAGGGTGCTCGCGCTCATCGGATGCTCCTTTCTTCTGTCGATCCGGACTGTTCGATGTTCTCTGCTGGACCGGGTACGGGAATCACTTCATCGACAACGGATGCCGCGCTGCCCGTTCGCACAGCGGCCCGCGCCTGACGCTGGCGCACCTTCAGGAGGCGGCGTTGTGACCGAGCCTTCGCTCCTCGCCCTTCCGCGGTGGCTATGCTCCGCGAGAGCAGGAAGTTGATCAGCCCGAAGATGACGATGAGAAGGAAGAGCAGCCAGGCGATTGCCGACGCCTTGCCGAAGTTCTGCCTGAAGAAGGCCATCTCCCAGAGGTACAGCACCGTGGTCTGGAACTGGCGCTGCGATCCACCCGCTGTCACCGGGTCGAACAGGCGCGGCTCGGTGAAGATCTGCAGTCCGCCGATGGTCGCCGTGATGATGACGAAGATCATCGTCGGGCGGATCGAGGGAAGGGTGATGCTGAAGAAGCGGCGGATGGCCCCGGCGCCGTCAAGAGCGGCAGATTCGTGGATGTCTCGGGGAACAGACTGCATCGCGGCCAGAAGGATCAGGGCGTTGTAGCCGGTCCAGCGCCAGTTGACCATGGTGGCGATGGCGATGTGGCTCGGCAGCGTTTCGTTCTGCCACATCACGGGGTCGACGCCGAAGCTGACGAGGATGTTATTGATGAGACCGTAGCTTTCGCCGAACACGTTAGAGAAGATCATGGCGACCGCGACGGGCGTGACGACGTACGGCAACAAAATACTCATGCGCCAGAACGTCTTGCCGCGCAGGTTCTGGTCGAGGACGGCAGCGATGACGACGGCCGCAATGAGCTGCGGGATCGTCGAAAGGAAGAAGATGCTGACGGTGTTGAACAGGGAGTTCCAGAAGTACCGGTCGCCGAGGACGGCGGTGAAGTTGTCGAGACCGACGAAGTCGCCCTGGCCCTTGAGCGTGTGCCAGTCGTAGAGCGACACCACGAAGGTGTAGATCAGCGGGAAGAGACCGACGATGGCGAAGAGGATGAAGAAGGGAGCGACGTAGAAGTAGGGGGAGGCTTTGACGTCGAAGGCGCTCAGGCGATGCTTGAGTGATTTCGGCGCCTTGGCTGGCGTTCGCGGCTTGCCAGGAGAAGAGCTCTCGACCGGCGGCCTGTTCAGTGTGCTTGTCATGTTCTCGCGTCCAGATCGGAGGCTCCCGGGATTTCTCCCGGGAGCCTCGCGGTTGGTGTTCCTAGTTGTTGACGACCAGGTCGTTGAGGAGCTGGAGCGCCTGGTCCCACGCCTCGTCAGCGTTCATCTTGCCGGTGTCAAGGTTCTTCAGCGCGGGGCCGAAGACGTTCTCCTGAATGAGCGAGTCATCCGGGCCCTTGTACTGAGCGACGACGCCTTCGGCGCGCGATGCCAGGATCGCTCCCGTCGGGGCGTTGTTGAACAGCTCGTTCGGCGTTGCCTCCTCGGCGAGCTTCTTCTGAGCTTCGATCGTGCTGGGGAAGTTGCCAGCTGCAGCCGACTGCTTGACCTGCTGCTCGGGGTCGGTCAGCCACTCGGCAAGTGCAGCTGCTTCTTCAGGGTGCTCAGACGTGGTCGGCACTGAGAGGAATGCGCCGCCCCAGTTGGACGCGCCGCCGGGGAAGACGTCGGCGAAGTCCCAGCCGGTGGAGGCGTCGCCGCCGCCGGACTCGAGGGAGCCTTTGATGGTTCCGAGCATCCAGCCCGGGCAGACGAAGGTGGCGAAGGAGCCGTCTACGAAGGCCTTGCCCTTGCCCCAGTCCCATGCCTTCTGGTTGGCGGAGAGGCCGGCGGCGGTTCCTGCTGCGAGCTGGTCGAAGCGCTCGCGCATTTCGGTGTTGCCCTCGACGTTCAGCTCGCCGTCCTTGGTGTAGTAGCCCTCATCGAGCTGGTTGACCATGGAGTTCCAGACGAAACCGGAGTGGTCGTACCAGGCCTTGCCCGTGGCTTCCTTGTACTGTTCACCGAGTTCGAAGTAGGTGTCCCAGGTGGCGTCGTCTCCGCCGAAGAGTTCGGCGACCGACTCGCGGTCGCTCGGGAGGCCAGCGGCTTCGAAGAGCTTGCCGTTGTAGCAGAGGCCCTGCGGGCCGATGTCCGTACCGTAGCCGATGACGCGGCCCTCGGAGTCTGTGCCCTGCTCGTACTTCCAGGGAACCCAGTTGTCTTTGATGTCTTCTGCGCCGTACTCGTTGAGGTCGACGAACTGGTCGGAGACATCCATGATCTGTCCGAGCCAGCCTTCCTCGATGGCGACGATGTCGGTGAGGCCAGAGCCGGCTGAGATCTTGGTGAATGCATCGGTGCGGGCGTTTCCACCGGTGTCGATGTTCTCTGCCTTGATCGTGATGTTCGGGTTGGCCTTTTCGTACTCCTTGTAGAGCTCGTCGTAGCCGAACGTTCCGAACGTCGTGATGGAGAGTTCGATTTGCTCGTCTTCGGATGAGCCGCCGCCTTGGGGGGCGCAGCCGGTGGCGATAATGGCGAAAGCTGCGGCGCCGGCGATGCCGGTGGCGAGCTTGGTGCGTCGTGAGAGGTTCACGGTCACTCCTTTGTGTGTGCGTGGACGGGTGCAGTGGCTTCGTGAGAGCGCTCTCATTTCGAAGCATGAGAGCGCTCTCACGGATTACGGACAAGCTACGTTGTGGAAGAGCCTGTTGTCAAGCGCGCCATCAGAGATTGCCCAAAGAGGTCGATTACGATGGAGGGTCAGCCCATCCGAAGGAAGTTTTCGTGTCGAGCAGTGTCCGCAGGCCCTCACGCATCCGTGTCGGCAGCCGCAGGATCGTGGCCGCCGCCGTCATCGCCTGCTCTGCACTGCTGTGGGCCGGATGTGCCAGCCCCTCGACACCGACAGCGACGCGCCCGCAACCGACCAGCACCCCGACCCCTTCGGCGGTGAGCGCGGTGACCGCCGTGTCGCCGGCATCCGGATCGGTCACGGGCGGAACGACTCTCACGATCACAGGCACAGGGCTGGCGGATGTCACCGACGTAACCGTCGGCGGGATCCCGGCCACCGACGTCACCGTCACCGCTGACGGCACGGTCACGGCGGTCGCGCCCGCTGCTGTCGACTACCAGCCGGCGGACGCCGCCATCGTCGTCTCGGCCGCCGAGAAGGCACTTTCACAGCCGAAGGCCCTGACGCACTCGTACGCCGTCGTCACCGGAGTCGACGCCCAGATGCAGTACGCCCTCGCGCACTGGGACGACTACAACGAGGCCGAGTGGGGCAACCTGAACCCGGTCGGCGGCGACTGCGCGAACTTCGTGAGCCAGACGCTGATTCAGCGCGGCTGGGTGCAGAACTCCACCTGGTTCAACAAGAACGCTGCGGCCACGACCGCTGACTGGAGCCCGGCCTGGGGCTACGTGCCCGCTATGCACGACTGGTTCGCGAGCGACAACGGTCCTGATGTCACCCGGCTGAACCTCGACCAGCGTGACCAGGTCAAGATCGGCGACATCGGTATGTTCGACTGGAACAACAACGACATTCCTGACCACGTCATGCTCGTGTCGAGCGTGAAGGTCGTTGACGGCGTGACCAGGATCGGGTTCGCAAGCCACAACCTCGACGGCCCATACCGAGACCTCGATGTCGCGATCACCGACGAGCACCCGGGTGGGAACGCCTGGTTCTGGAGCATCCCGGCATAATCGTCTGCAACGCCAATCCGCGAAGGGGCGGGCCACGAATGACTCGTGTGACAGCAACTGCGGCAACACGGCTTCTCGCAGCCATCGGGCTGCTCGTCGGCGTCGGAGCGCTGACGGCGTGCACGTCGGCCCAGCCTGGCGGTGTGCCGATGGCGACACCGGGGCAACCGGTCGTCGCCTTCTACGGTGACTCCTACACGCTGGGCACCGGCGCGAGCGAACCGTCCCAGCGCTGGTCGACGCTCATCTGCGCCGACCGCGGCTGGGCGGAATTCAATCCGAGCGTGAACGGTCTCGGATTCGTGAACAACCGCTCAGCGCTTCCTGGCGACCTCATCGGCCGGATCATCGATGCCGACCCTGACATCGTCTTCGTGACCATGGGGCTCAACGACAACTTTTCGATGCCTGGCAGCGCCGCGGAGATCGAAGCCGCGATCAGCGACGACATCGAGACGCTGGCGGCCGAGCTTCCGGAAGCGCGGCTCATCGTCGTCGAGCCGTTCTGGTACACCGACGAGCGGCCGGCATCCGTCGACTCGATCATCTCGTGGGTCCGGGACGCCGCCGAGGGTGTCGGCGCCGACTACATCGCCGGTGCGTCGTACTGGATCGAGGGTCACCCGGAGTGGATGGCCGCCGACGGCATCCACCCCAACGACGACGGCTACGCGGCCATGGCCGAGCGCATGGACACCGAGTTGAAGAAGCTCGGGCTCTAGGGCGCTCTACGCTCCGAGGGCCGCATCCACGATCAGCTTCGCCTCAGCCTGCACCTGCTTGAGGTGGTCCGGTCCCACGAAGGACTCGGCGTAGATCTTGTAGACGTCCTCCGTGCCGCTCGGACGAGCCGCGAACCATGCGTTCGCGGTCACCACCTTCACTCCGCCGACGGCCGCGCCGTTACCTGGGGCCGCACTGAGCTTCGCGACGATGGCGTCGCCTGCCAGCTCGGTGGCCGTGATCGCCTCGCCATCGAGCTTGCCGAGAGCCGCCTTCTGAGCAGGAGACGCAGCGGCATCCACACGCTCGTACACCGGGTCGCCGTACTTCTCGGTCAGCTCGCGGTAGAGCGCCGATGGTGTCTTACCGGTGACGGCAAGGATCTCGGACGCGAGCAGGCAGAGCAGGATGCCGTCCTTGTCCGTCGTCCAGACCGTGCCGTCCATGCGCAGGAAACTCGCGCCGGCGCTCTCCTCGCCGCCGAACGCCACCGACCCGTCGATGAGCCCTGGAACGAACCACTTGAAGCCGACAGGGACCTCCCACAGGGTGCGGTCGAGCGACTCGGCGACCTTGTCGATGATCGAGCTGGAGACGAGCGTCTTGCCGATCGCGGCATCCGCCCCCCAGCCCGAACGGTTGCGGTAGAGGTAGTCGATCGCGACGGCGAGGAAGTGGTTCGGGTTCATCAGCCCGCCGTCAGGGGTGACGATGCCGTGCCTGTCGGCATCCGCGTCGTTGCCCGTGAGGATGTCGTAGTCATCCTTGCGGGCGAGTACGGATGCCATCGCCGACGGCGACGAGGGATCCATTCGGATCTTGCCGTCCCAGTCGAGCGTCATGAACCGCCAGGTCGGGTCGACGTGCGGGTTCACCACGGTCAGGTCGATGTCGTAACGGTCGGCGATCGCCTGCCAGTAGTGAACGCTCGCGCCGCCGAGCGGGTCGGCGCCGATCCGGATTCCCGAGCGTTTGATGGCATCCATGTCGATGATGTTGCCGAGGTCCTCGACGTACTTCCCACGGAAGTCGTACGTCTCGACGGCGCTCGGCTCCGCCATCTTCACGTCGATGAGCCCCGCTTCGATGATCTCGTTGGCGCGGTTGGCGATCCAGCTCGTGGCGTCGCTGTCCGCAGGTCCGCCGTGCGGTGGGTTGTACTTGAAGCCGCCGTCGGCCGGCGGGTTGTGACTGGGGGTGACGACGATTCCATCAGCCTGCTCCTCGGCGCCCGAACGGTTCCAGGCGAGGATGGCGTGGCTGAGTGCCGGGGTGGGAACGTAGTCGTCGAACTCGTCGACGAGCACGCGCACGTCGTTTCCGACGAGGACCTTGAGCGCTGTGGTCTGGGCCGGGTGGCTGAGAGCGTGGGTGTCCGATCCGATGAACAGCGGTCCTGTGACGCCCTGGTCTGCGCGGTACTCGACGATCGCCTGCGTCGTTGCGGCGATGTGGTGCTCGTTGAACGCCGTGTTGAGGGACGAGCCGCGATGACCTGACGTTCCGAAAATGACCCGTTGTTCAGGTATCGAGACGTCGGGTTTCAGGACGAAGTACGCATCGAGGAGGGCGGGGACGTCGATGAGGTCGGACTCAGCTGCTGGAGTTCCTGCGCGGTCGGTCATGCCCCCATTGTGGCACCAAGCCACCGGCATGCGTCAGCGAATTACTTCGCCCCTTCGGCGAGGATAGGAGAGTCGGCGGACGGCGTGCGAGCGCCTGGCGTGATCTCGTGCAATCGCCCTGTGACGATGTTACGGATGTCGTACAGGCTCTCGGTGCCGTCGCCGAGGTACTTGTCGTGGTCTGCGTCGGTGTCAGGGCCGACAACGTCGTGGGCGGTGACGGCGCTGAGGATCGTTCCGTCCTCGAGCGTCGTTCCGTTGCTACCGAACAGCTGGGCGCCCCAGTCGACCGATGCCGGGTTGACCCTGCCGGACCAGAACTGACCCTTGCCGGCAATCACGTCCGCCATCGCCTCCGATGCGTACACGCGCTCGGGCAGTACGTGCAGGTCATCGAGGCTGATGTCTGCCGGAACGCCTGCCGAGCCGATCATCACGAACGAGCTCACCCCGTAGTTGCCGCCGGTCAGGGCGATGGCCGCTGTCGTCGAACCGTATGAGTGAGCCAGGACGGTGAGTTCGGAGGGGAGGCCGACGGTGTCCCGCCGGGAGTCGTACCCATCGAGGGCTTTGCCGAGCTGGAGGGCGCCGGCCTCAGCGCGTGCCGTCGAAACGGTCTCCACAGGACCGGGGCTTTCGTAACCGAGCCAGAGCACCGCAGCGCTGTCGTCTGACGCCTGCTGGATGCGCGTGACTCCGCGGAGATAGTCCTCCGCCTCGAGCACCGAGCTGTTCATGCCGGGAACGAAATAGGTCGCGTAGAGCGCCGAGTCGAGGTCGCCGACCGAGATGGCCGCGAGCGGTGGGCCGTCGACCGAGTCGTCCAGGCTGATCAGGTAGCGGCGCGGGTCCGTCGCCGTCGCCGGCTGGGTATCGAACAGTCCGAGCAGGACCTCGACCGATTCGACCCGGTCTTCCGCTTCGGCCAGTTCCCGTCCGGAAGCGCTCTGCGGTCCCGTCGCATGCATCCGCGACAGCGCCCGCTGTTCGGCAGCGACGGCTTCCTTCTTGACAGTGGCGAGCCTGCGGATGTTCGCGCGGTCGCGAGCGAGGTAACTGGCGCCTTCGAGGTTGCCGACGGCATCCGGTCGTTGCTGGATGAGGTCGCTCACGAACGCGCTGGGAAAATCAACCCAGAGCGTAGCGACCTCGAGCGGTGAGAGGGTCAGGAGGGCGTCAGCCGCCTCGGACTCCCGGCCGGTGAACTGGGCGACGAACTCGTCCCCGTGCACCGGGATCGGCTCCACCGAGACGATGTCGTGGATCGGGCCATCAGGGAGACGGAGGTCTGCGATGAAACCCACACCGGCGGCTCCGACCGCGAGCGCAGTGGCAGCGCCACCGAAGGCATGCAAGACCGGGGAGAGACGACGTGACATCGTTCCCCTGGCAGCCCCCCATACGCCCACTTGACTCCAACCTCTGTCCCACGACTCCCGAATGTCGCTCCCATCGGCGAAGACGCAGTTGGGCAGACTCCCCAACTGTATCGGTGCATGGGGCGTTTGCGCAGTCCCAGTTCGGGCCTGCAGCGGCCCCAGTCCGGGCAGTGACCAGTAGGCTCTGAACCATGGCAGAGACCCCAGACGGCCCCCCGATCCGCACCTACAGCTATCTGGGTCCGCGCGGGACGTTCACCGAGGCGGCACTCGCCCAGGTGCCTGAGGCTGTCGGTCAGAACTGGCGGTCGGTCAACAATGTCGGCGAGGCGCTCGACGACGTTCTCGCCGGACGCAGTGACGCCGCGGTGATCGCCATCGAGAACTCGATCGAAGGCGGGGTCTCGGTCGCCCAGGATGCGCTCGCGACGATCCCAGGACTTCGGATCATCGGCGAGTACCTCGTGCCGGTCAACTTCGTCCTCGTCGCCAGGAAGGGGACCACCCTCGCCGACGTCAAGGTCATCAACGCCCACCCGGTCGCGTACGCGCAGTGCCACCTCTGGATCGACGCAGCGCTCCCCGGACACGGGCACATCCCGGCGACGAGCAACGTGGCTGCGGCATCCGCCCTCTTCGACAACGACCTGGCCGACGCCGCCATCGCTCCACCCGGCATCGTCGCTCATTACGACGTCGACGTGCTCGCCGAGAACATCGGCGACAACCCCAACGCCGTGACGCGCTTCCTCCTCGTCAGCCGGACCGCCGTGCTGCCAGAGCCGACGGGAGCGGACAAGACGAGCCTCATCGCCGAGCTTCCCGTCGACCGGGCCGGCGCGCTGCTCGAACTGCTCGAGCAGTTCTCCACACGCGGCGTGAACATGAGCCTTCTCGAGTCCCGCCCGATCGGAGACGAACTCGGCCGGTACCGCTTCATCATCGACGCGGACGGACACATCCGCGATGAACGGGTCGCAGATGCCATGCTCGGCGTGCGACGGTTCAGCCCGAGCGTGCGGTTCCTCGGGTCGTACCCGCGAGCGGACAAAGCGTCGATCGAGTTCGACTCCCGGTATTCAGACGAGGTCTTCGTCGAGGCGCGCGACTGGCTCCGCGGGCTGATCTCGGGCGAACCCGAGGAGTGACCTCTCGCCGCCGTGGCGCCGGTTGACTAGGCTCCAGACATCGACATGGATGCCGACGAAGGAGCTCCTGATGGACCGCGCAGGATTCGACCCCCGCTACAACCCGGAGTTCCAGCGCGGCTTCGATCCCGCCGTCCACAACGGACCGGCGACGAGTCCGCAGACGCACGAGCGCATCCCGGTGATCCCTGAGCCCGTCGCGCAGCGCGTGCCCCCGGCGCCGGCACAGGGTGACGTCGTTCCGCCGCCGCCCCTGCCTGACGGCGAAGCCGGGGAGTTCGCCGAACCGGTGGAGGATGTCAGGGTTTCGCCGTGGAGGAACCCGTGGGTCATCGTCCTCACGATCGTCGGGCTGATTCTCCTGGCTGCAGGGGTCGGCGCGTTCCGGTGGTCGGTCGAGCAGGTCTACATGGGCCAGTACGGCTTCGCGAGTGAAGATTCGGAGGCACGGGAGGCCTGGCTGTCGGCGCAGATCGCGTGGGGACTCTCGCCGCTGGTCGCGCTCGCCGGCGTGCTCACTCTGCTCGGCGTGATCTTCTTCGTGGCCGTCACCTGGCGGCCTCATCGGGCGCGCACCGACGACGAGTACGGCGACTTCGATGACATCGACGTCGTCCGCTGAGCCAGGCCTGGTTCGCCGCGTCGGCGTGGTGGGATTCGCCGCGCTCGCCGGCATCCTTCTCCTGATCATCGGTGTCACCCTCGTTGCCGTGGAGTCGCAGTTGAGGATGGACGCTGCGACCGCCGCCGTGTACCTCACCCCTGACGAACTCGAACAGCTCAGCGAAGCGGGAATCGATGACATCGGCCAGGAGTCGTACCGCGACTGGCTGATCACCCGGGGACTGACGACCGGTGGGCCGATGCCGAAACTCGTGCTGGACATCTCCGACGGCGACGAAGGAATCACGTGGTCCTGGGCACCCGAGGACACCCCGATCGTCGGGTCGCTCGGCGGCTGGCAACCGAAGCCTCTCGCGCTTGTCGTGTTCGCCGGACTCACCATGGTCATCGGCTCGCTCTTCGTCGCAGCGGCCCGGTGGCGCCCACGGCATCCGCTCGCCTGAAATTGACGGATGCCTCCCGGCCGGGTCAGACTGTCTGAGGCCGCACAACGGCCTTTCTGCGCGACGCGCACCCGGTAGATCCACCGTCCGGGCGTTTCCGCCCGTTCCCGCGTACAGCGTCGTCCGCGTTTCTCCACGCTCCAGAAAGTCCCTCCGTGCCCTCTTCTCCCACGCCAGCCGAACTCACCCGCGCCGTCTATGAAACCGCGGTCGCACGGAACCAGGGGGAGCCGGAGTTCCATCAGGCGCTCCACGAAGTCCTCGAGTCGATTGAGCCTGCGCTCGCCGAGCATCCGGAATTCGGTGAGTCTGGCATCCTCGAGCGCCTGGTCGAGCCCGAGCGCCAGGTCATCTTCCGCGTGCCGTGGACCGATGACAGGAACCGCGTGCAGGTCAACCGCGGATTCCGGGTGCAGTTCAACTCGGCGCTCGGCCCGTACAAGGGCGGACTCCGGTTCCACCCCACGGTGAACCTGTCGATCATCAAGTTCCTCGGGTTCGAGCAGATCTTCAAGAACGCGCTGACGGCGCAGGGCATCGGTGGCGCCAAGGGAGGAAGCGACTTCGACCCGCACGGCAAGAGCGACGCCGAGATCATGCGGTTCTGCCAGAGCTTCATGAACGAGCTGTACCGTCACCTCGGCGAGCACACCGATGTGCCTGCCGGTGACATCGGAGTCGGCGCGCGCGAGATCGGCTTCCTCTTCGGCCAGTACCGCAAGATCACCAACCGCCACGAGTCGGGGATGTTCACAGGCAAGGGCACCGGGTGGGGTGGCGCGGAGGTCCGCACGGAGGCGACAGGCTACGGAGCCGTCTTCTTCACCGAGGAGATGTTCGCGATGAAGGGCCAGTCGATCGACGGCAAGACCGCCATCGTCTCAGGCTCGGGGAACGTCGCTACCTACGCCATCGAGAAGGTTCACCAGCTCGGCGGGCGCGCGATCACGGCATCCGACTCGTCCGGGTACATCGTCGACGAGAAGGGTGTCGACCTTGACCTGCTCAAGCAGATCAAGGAGGTCGAGCGCCTGCGGATCTCGGAGTACGCCGAGCGTCGCCCATCTGCGCGATTCATCTCCGGCGGCAGCGTCTGGGACGTGCCTGGACAGATCGCGCTGCCGAGCGCCACCCAGAACGAGCTCACGCTCGCCGACGCGAAGTCCCTCATCGCCAACGGTGTCGAAGCCGTCTCAGAGGGCGCGAACATGCCCTGCTACCCCGACGCCGTCCACGCGTTCCAGCAGTCAGGTGTGCTCTTCGGCCCGGGGAAGGCGGCGAACGCCGGCGGTGTCGCGACCAGTGCGCTCGAGATGAGCCAGAACGCTTCGCGCCAGCGCTGGAGCTTCAGCGACAGCGAGGACCGTCTCCACAACATCATGCGTGGCGTGCACGCTGCCGCGTACGAGGCATCCGAGCGCTATCGTCACCCGGGCGACTACGTCATCGGCGCAAACACGGCAGCCTTCGTCAAGGTTGCGGATGCAATGCTCGCCCAGGGCGTGATCTAGCCGGCACGTCCTCGTCCGTGGCCACTCAACAGGAAGAGTGCGTTCAAACGGGGCTCTGACTCCTGTTGGGTATGCGCGGGCAGCACATTCTCCTGTCTGGCGTGTACTGCTACCGCACCCGCACGGCCAGCGCGCCGGCATCCGCTGCGAAACGCACCCCGGAGACGACACCGAACTCGTCGCCGTCGAGCTCGACGTCACGCGGTTTGTCGAGCGAGACCGTGATGCCCGCGCTGCGCAGGTAGGTGATCGTCGACGCGCTCCCCGAGGTCGCCTTGATGATCTTGCGCCCGATGCTCGACCGGCGGAGGAATCCGTTCTCCCAGCGCAGCTTGCGCCACACCTCGATCCAGCCCAGCGTGCCCTTCGGCTGGAGCACGGCGACGTCGAGCAGGCCGTCGTCGACGATGGCATCCGGCATCATCTCGAGACCGCCGGTCAGGGTGCCGCAGTTGCCGAACAGGATGGTGCTCACGTGGGCACTGTGTTGTGGTTTGTCGTCGAGTTGGTACCGGATCCGGAACGGGCGAGCGTCGGGGATGACCCGGATGCCGGCGTCAACGTAGGCGAGCCAGCCGACGGTCTTCTTGAGGGTCTCGTTGGTGTTCGCCATGATGTCGGCGTCGATCCCCATACCGGCCATGACGACGAAACCGTGCTCCTCGATCGTGCCGTCCACGCGGCTCAGTGTTGCGATGCCGAGGTCGATGTTGCGGGTCCTGCCGGTGAAGCCGATCGCGATCGCCTCGGCCAGGTTCGCCACGGGGATGCGGAGGTTCCTGGCCAGCAGGTTTCCGGTGCCAGACGGCAGGAGTGCCAGAGCGGCCCCGGAGTCACGCATGCCCTGGGACACCGACCTGACCGTTCCGTCTCCGCCGGCGACGAAGACCAAGCCCGCCCCTGCGCGCACGGCCTCGCGCGTCACCTCGGCCCCCGGGTCCTCGATTGTCGTCTCGTACCAGAGTGTTTCGTCCCAGCCGGCGTCGGCGGCTGCGCGGTCGATGAGTGGTCGAAGGGACCCGACGGTGACCCTGGTCGGGTTGTAGATAACGGCCGCGTGCTTCCGGCCTGGCTCACTCATACCTGCAACCGTACCCCGCGCCGTTAGACTTGCACCCGTGATTGATCCAGTGCTCCTCCGCGAAAACCCAGACCTCATCAGGCGTTCGCAGGAGGCGCGGCGATCGCCGGTCGACCTTGTCGACCAGGCCCTCGACGCAGACCGTGAACGCCGTACGGCGATCACCGCCTTCGAAGAACTCCGCGCCGAGCAGAACGCGTTCGGCAAGCGGGTCGCCAAGGCGTCCAAAGAGGAGAAGCCCGCCCTCCTCGCCGAGGTCAAAGGCCTCTCTGAGCAGGTCAAGCTCGCCCAGCAGCGGGCGACGGATGCCGAGGCCCGTTTCACCGAGGTCGTCGGCGCCATCCAGAATCCGATTCTCGACGGCGTGCCCGCCGGCGGCGAGGACGACTTCGTCACCCTCCGCGAGGTCGGCGACAAGCCGGGCTTCGACTTCGAACCGAAGGACCACCTCGAACTCGGCGAACTCCTCGGCGCCATCGACATGCAGCGGGGAACCAAGGTCTCTGGTGCCCGCTTCTACTACCTCCGTGGCATCGGGGCTCGCCTCGAACTCGCCATCATGAACATGGCGCTCGACCGGGCGCTCGCTGAAGGTTTCATCCCGCTGATCACCCCGACGCTGGTGAAGCCGGAGATCATGGCAGGGACCGGATTTCTCGGCGCCCACGCCGACGAGGTCTACTACCTGCCTGCAGACGACCTCTACCTCACCGGCACGAGCGAGGTCGCGCTCGCCGGCTACCACGCCGACGAGATCATCGACGTCGCGGATGCCCCGATCCGGTACGCGGGCTGGTCCACCTGCTACCGACGCGAAGCCGGCTCCTACGGGCGAGACACCCGCGGCATCATCCGCGTGCACCAGTTCAACAAGCTCGAGATGTTCGTCTACACGACACCCGCCGAAGCCGAAGCCGAGCACTTGCGCCTGCTCGGCTGGCAGGAAGGCATGCTCAAGGCCCTCGGCCTGAGCTATCGCGTGATCGACACCGCCGCAGGCGACCTGGGCTCGAGCGCGGCTCGCAAGTACGACGTCGAAGCGTGGGTTCCGACGCAGGATGCCTACCGCGAGCTCACGTCCACGTCGAACTGCACCACCTACCAGGCGCGGCGACTGAACATCCGTTATCGGGCAGGCGAAGACGGCAAGACCACACCGGTGGCCACGCTCAACGGCACGCTCGCCACGACCCGCTGGCTCGTCGCCCTGCTCGAGACTCACCAGCAGGCGGACGGGTCGGTCGTCATTCCCGAGGCGCTGCGTCCGTACCTCGGCGGACTCGACGTCGTCAGGCCCCTGTGACCGGCACCGGTCTTCTCGTCGCACTCGACGTCGACGGAACCCTGCTCCACGAGGACGGCACGATGGCGGATGCCGTCATCGAGGCCGCGCAGGCGGCATCCGATCGTGGGCACCACCTCATGCTCGCGACGGGTCGCAGCTGGGAGACCACCCACCAGGTCCTCGATCAGCTCGGGATCACTCCCGAGTACGTCGTCTGCGCGAACGGCGCCCTCGTCATGCGCAGGGACCCGACCGAGCCGACCGGATACAACCGCCACCTGATCGAGACCTTCGATCCGGGTGAAGTGCTGAGGACCATCCGCTCCCATCTCGCCGACGGCCGCTACATGGTCGAATACCCGAGCGGATACCGCCGCTACACCGAGGGCATGACCGACTGGAATCTCGAGAACGCCGAAGAAGTCGACTTCGAGCGGCTCCTCTCTGAGCCGGTCACGCGCGTCGTCGTCGTCTCGCCAGAGCACGACGAGCTCGATTTCCTCTCGATCGTCGAGAAGATGGGCCTGCACCAGGTCACGTACGCCATCGGCTGGACGGCATGGCTCGACATCGCCCCGCTCGGCGTCAACAAGTCGACGGCGCTCGAAAGGGTGCGGCAATGGCTCGACATCCCCGCGGAGCAGATCGTCGCCGTCGGAGACGGTCGCAACGACATCGAAATGCTCGAGTGGGCCGGCCGTTCCGGTCGCGCCGTCGCGATGGGACAGGCTCCTGACGAAGTGAAGTCCGCGGCCACCGAGGTCACTGGGACCATCGACGAGGACGGCCTCGTCGCGGTGCTCGCCTCGCTCTGACCCGGTCATTCAGGCTCCTGTCAGGAGGTCCTGTCACTCTGGAACAGTCCTCATCGGCTACAATCGAGCGTTGCCCGCTGTTCCCGAACGGCGTGCATGGAGGGCTGTCCGAGCGGCCGATGGAGCCAGTCTTGAAAACTGGTGGGCAGAAATGTCTCGTGGGTTCGAATCCCACGCCCTCCGCCGAAGCCCCACCTGACACCAGCATGTCGCGAAAGGAACGTTGCGTGAGCGAACCCGTCCGCCGTTCCCGGCGTTCTCCGCTGACCGCCCGCCATGGCCGGCTCAAGAAGTCGACACCTGCGGGCACGATCGCCAAGTTCATCTCAGCAGCTCTTGCCGTCGTTCTCGTCAGCGGATCCGCCATCGCGGCGTACGCGGTCTGGGACATCACCTCCAGCGTCGCTCCTCCCGTCGCGCTCGCCAACGAGACACCCGGCGCTGCCGCGCCGAACATCGATGCCATCGAAGGAGGGGTGAACCTCCTTCTCGTCGGCAGCGACAGCCGCTCAGGTCAGGATGCCGTCTTCGGCGATGTCGACAAGGACTCGGCGACCCTGAACGACGTGACGATGCTCATGCACATCTCCGAGGATCACACCTCGGCAACTGTGGTGAGCTTCCCCCGAGACATGTTCGTTCCGATCCCCTCCTGCCCGAAGGAGGACGGCGGAACGTACGACGCCATGGCTGCGCAGAAGATCAATACGACACTGTCGTACGGCGGACTGGCGTGCACGGTACTCACGGTCGAGAAGCTCACCGGTCTGAGCATCCCGTTTGCGGCTGAGGTCAAGTTCGGCGGAGTGATCGAACTCTCCAACGCCGTCGGTGGTGTCGACGTCTGTGTCGCCGAGCCGATCGACGACTGGCGGACAGAGACCTACCTCGACGCGGGCACGCACACTCTCCAGGGGATGGCTGCCCTGCAGTTCCTGCGTACCCGCCACGGTGTCGGTGACGGCTCCGACCTCGGCCGCATCAGCAACCAGCAGGTGTTCCTGTCGTCTCTGGTTCGCACGCTGAAGAGCAGCGAGACCCTGACCGACCCGTCGAAGCTGTTCGGTATCGCCAAGGCGGCAGCGAGCAACATGACCCTGTCGACGAGCCTGTCGAACCTCAACACGATGGTGTCGATCGCCATGGCGCTCAAGAACATCCCGCTCGACCAGGTGGTGTTCGCCCAGTACCCCACCGAGTACGGCGATATCAACGGCTACGAGGGAGTCCTCCCGCTCGAGGGGCCCGCGACCGAGCTGTTCGACGCCCTCGCCGCGGACGAGCCACTGACCCTCACCGGTGAGACCGGCCCGGGTTCCGTCATTGATCCGAACGCGCCCGTCGCTGAAACACCGGACCCGGAAACCACGGCTCCGCCCACGGGCGAAGCAACACCCCCTGGCGTCGTGCTCGACGAATCCGTCCAGGGCCAGACGGCCGGCGACTACACCTGCTCGAAGGGTAACGATTAGACATCCCGGTCAGTAGGGGATTCCCCTCGGCTGTCTGCCCCCTAGAGTTGCTCTGTGAGCAGGTCGAAGAGAAACCAGGCGGGTGTCAAACACGGCCGTCAGCCGCGTCGAGGCGCGGTCGCGACTCTCTTCCGTGGCATCGGAATCGTCCTGGCCGTCGTGCTCGTCAGCGGTGTATCGGTTGCCGCCTGGGTCGTCTGGGACCTCACCTCGAACGTCACCTCCAACGCGATCGACATCGGCCAGCCCGATGATGAGAACACGCCGCTCCCCGAGGTCCCGAACATCAACGCGTTCGAGGGCGGATTCAACCTACTCGTCGTCGGAGCGGACAACGACCCTGAGCAGGGGAACGCGTACGGACGGCGCGACGTCACGCTGAACGACGTGAACATGCTGCTGCACGTGTCAGAAGACCACTCGACCGCCGTCGTGGTGAGTTTCCCGCGCGACCTCGTCATTCCGCACCCCACGTGCACCGATCCGGAGACCGGGGAGAACCACGGGGCCATGCGGGCGCAGCCCCTCAACTCCGCGTTCGAACGCGGAGGGCTGTCGTGTGTCGTCGCCACGATCTCGGAGCTGACCGGCCTCAACATCGAGTACGCGGCCCTCATGTCGTTCGCCTCCGTCGTGAAGATGACGGATGCCGTCGGCGGGGTTCCCGTCTGCCTCACCGCAGCGGTCAAGGACCGCCGCTCCGGGCTCGACCTCCCCGCAGGCACGACGGTGGTCTCTGGCGAGACCGCCCTCGAGTTCCTGCGCACGCGCCACGGCGTCGGCGACGGAAGCGACCTGTCACGCATCGCCAGTCAGCAGCAGTACATCTCCTCCCTGGTGCGCACGATCAAGAGCAATGACACCCTGACGGATGTGGGGAAGCTGTACGCTCTCGCTCAGGTGGCGGCGAAGAACGTCAAACTGTCGACCTCGCTCACCAACCTGACCAGAATGGTCGCCATGGCCCGCACCCTGCAGACCATCGACCTCGACAAGCTCAACCTCATCCAGTACCCGGTGATGGACGACCCTTACGACCGCAACCGGGTGATTCCCCTCAGCAGTCTCGCTGACGAGCTCTTCTCGCGGATCGCCGCCGACCAGCCGTTCTCTCCCGACCCGGACGCCAACCGCACGGGAGTCGAGGCCGACCCGAATGCTCCGGTGCCCACGACGCCGCCTGCCACCCCAGGGACCACGCCTCCGCCCACGGCGGTGTCCGACGTGATCGACGGATTGCAGGGCCAGACTGCGCTTCAGCAGACCTGCTCAGTCGCGAACCGGTAATCGGGTGCCGGTCGCGTGACGTCAATTCGGCGGGCGGCGGTTTGCCCGTTATGATTAACCCCGTGCGTCCGCCAGACGGTCGCGCATGGAGACGTCGCATAGTTCGGCCTAGTGCACCACCCTGCTAAGGTGGAGTCCTCGTAAGGGGACCGCGGGTTCAAATCCCGCCGTCTCCGCCACCGAAACCCTCACTGAAAAGTGGGGGTTTTTGCGTGTTCCTATGGCTGGGGGTCGCCGTCCCGTTGTCGAGATTTCCTTGGGGTTGGCTGCCGCCTTTCTCGGAGCCTCGCTCCGAGTGGCCATCCGTCAGCACGAAATCAACGCGGAGCCGGAAATCGAACGAGCCGCCCGCAGTGCGCACGGCACTCGGATCGGCAAGCGAACCGATCCGTGCTTCGAGTGTGGATCGCGCACTCACGCGGCGGGGCGACCGTAGGTTTCGAGCAGCCGCAGCCAGATCTCGTTCACGGTCGGGTAGGCGGGGACGGCGTGCCAGAGACGGTCAAGCGGAACCTCGCCGACGATCGCCACTGTCGCGGCCTGGAGCAGCTCGCTCACATCCGGGCCGACGAATGTGACGCCGAGAACGACCTTCCGGTCCTCGTCGACGACCATCCTCGCCATTCCTGCGTAGCCATCCTCTCGAAGGCTGGCCCCGGCGACGTGGCCGATCTTGTAGTCGACGGCTCGGACGTTGTACCCGGCAGCCTGCGCGCCCTCCGCCGTGAGCCCGACTGACGCGACCTCAGGGTCAGTGAACGTCACCTGAGGAACGGCTTCATGGTCTGCGGTCGCCACGTGGGTGCCCCACGCTGCATCCGAAACCGGCTTGCCGGTAGCGCGCGCTGCGATCACATCTCCGGATGCCCTCGCCTGGTACTTGCCCTGGTGGGTGAGGAGCGCTCGACGGGTGACGTCACCGGCGGCGTAAAGCCAGTCGTATCCGCGCACCAGCATGGTGTCGTCCGTGTCGAGCCACTGGCCCGGTGTGAGTCCGATGGCATCGAGACCGATGTCACCAGTCTGAGGAGTGCGACCGGCGGCGACGAGGACCTCCTCAGCGCGGATGGTCTGGCCGTCCCCGGTCCTGACCTCGACGCCGGTGCCGGTTCGTTTCACCCGGATTGTCGAGGTGTTGAGGAGGACGGTCGCACCCTGCTTGCGGAGGGCCTTCACGACGAGTTCACCGGCGAATGGCTCCAACTCGGTGAGCATGCCGCTGCGGGCGATGAGGGTGACGGCGGTGCCGAAACTCGCGAAGGCCGTTGCCATCTCGGCCGCGACCACGCCTCCACCGATGATCGCCAGGCTGCGCGGCACCGTTTGTGTGCTGGTGGCTTCTCTGCTCGTCCACGGTGTTGACTCGCGAAGGCCGTCGATGTCGGGGATGAGTGCACTGGAGCCCGTGGTCACCGAGACGGCGTGCCTCGCCGTGAGGACGGTGATCGTCCCGTCCGCGGCGGTGACGGTGACTTCCCTGGGTGCGGTGATCCGGCCGTGACCGCGGACGAGGTCGATGCCGGCTTTCGTGAGCCACTTGGCCTGCCCTGCGTCTGACCAGTTGCTGGTGAAGGAGTTCCGCCTGGCGAGCACGGCATCGACGTCGAGTTCTCCGGTCACCGCCTGTGCAGCACCAGGCACGCGCTGCGCGGTGCGGAGGACCTGTCCGGAGCGGAGCAGGGCCTTGGATGGCATGCATGCCCAGTACGAGCATTCGCCTCCGACCAGCTCGTTCTCGACGAGGACGACGGAGAGGCCACCCTGGACTGCGCGGTCTGCGACATTCTCGCCGACCGCACCTCCACCCAGGACGATGAGGTCGAATTCGGTGCTGTGCATGAGTGATCCGTTTCGTGGGGTGTTGTGTGCTGGGGGAGCCGCTCGCGGCGGCGGGACAATCAGAAGTCGAACGCGCCGAAGAAGTCCATCCCGCCACCGCTGTCTCCACCGGCGTCGGTCGAGTCGGAAGTGTCAGGGGAGGCGGCCGTGTTCGCGACGACGGTGGTGCCGATGAGGCCGGCCCAGAAAATCGCGTCGATCGCGGTCGAAGCGATCGCGTAGGTGGCGAAGCTCCCCAGGAACGAGCTGCCGAAGGCATCGTTGTTCCCGTTGCGGGTGCGGTCTTCGCTGAAGGTGCGGGTGAGGATGCCGGGTTCGCGTGCCTCGGCACGCGTGGCGGTCTTCGCCAGCGCTGCATCTGCGGGGCTCTCGCCACCCGGGAGGTCTGCGGCGAACCGGTCGAACACGAGGTCGCGCTGCTCCGGTGTGAGCTTTTCGAACGCCTCGACGTGGGCCTGTTCGATGGTGTCAGGCTTCGCGGTGCGAAGCAGGTACTCGTAGCGCTCGACGGCCTGCTCGTCGTCCGTGGGCGGTTCGGGGGTGGTGATGGTGATGTTGCGGCCGAGGATTCGATCCAGGAGAGCCATGGTGTGTTCCTTTCCGGGGGCTGTTTTCGAGGTGGGTGGGGTGCCGATCGGGGGCGCTCCCGCGCCCCCGATGCGATCAGGCGGTGCGTTGCGTGAGCACCAGGTCGTGCTCGCGCAGCCACCCGGTTATGTGTGAGGCGTACCACTCCGGCCATTCGACGTCGTACTCACCGTGAAGCACTTCTGCTTCGAACTTTCCGTGGGCTTCTGCCGCGCTCTTCAGCGCTTCCAGAACCAGCTCGGTTGTCGTGTCGTCGATCTCGTGCGTGTTCATCGTGTCAATCCTTTTTGTTGTCGGCGAGCCAGGTCTAGCGACCGGGAGCACGGTTGACGATTTCCTGGAGGAACCAGCCGTTGCCGTCCGGGTCTTCGAAGGAGACGAACGAGTTGTAGTCGGCGCGCTTCGGGTCGGGTCCACTGATGCGGTTCCGTCCGCCCGGGCGGTGGAAGAGACCATCGGCGTCGTGCCAGACCTCGCTGACCGGGATGCCACGGCCGGCGAGTTCGTCGTGGGCGGCGATGATATCTGTGACGGTGAGGTGCAGGTTCTGCACGGACCCGGGGGCCGATTCAGTCAGCCCGGTTCCGAAGATGATCGACATCTCGGACCCCGGAGGGGTGAGCTGAACGATGCGGAGCTCCTCGCTGATGTCGAAGTCGGCGTCGAGGCGGAAGCCGGCTTTCTCGTAGAACGCCTTGGCGCGGTTGACGTCAGACACCGGGAGGACCAGTACTTCGAGTTTCATATCCATGATGGGTGTTTCTCCTGTTGATGGTTGTTCGATGGGTTTCGCCTCGTGGTGCTGCTCCCGTTGCGGTGGCGAAAGGCCGGTCGCGGGACGTGGGATCAGGTCAGGATGTTCGAGAAGACCGCGTCGACGAAGTCGTCGAGGGGTGCCTGGGAGCGGAGGACCTTGGCGTGGGCGATCGAACCTTCGAGCCCGGCGATGATGACCTGAGCAAGGCGCTCGGAATCCGTCTGGCTGGAGATCTCCCCTGCCGACTGCGCCTGGGCGATCGTGGCCGCGAGTCGCTGTTTCCAGACCGCGAGCGATTGCCCGACGGCCTCCGTGACCGCTTCGCTCTGGGACGGCATCTCCGTCGAGAAGTTGCCGAGAAGGCATCCTCTGGAGAAGTCGTCTGTGGCAGCCATCTCGACGACGTGGTTGACGTGGTCCCGGATTCGCTGGATCGGCGACTCACTCGGGCCCTCCAGGAGGTCCCATCGCGTGTTCGCCGCGTACTGCGATACCGCCTCGAGGGCGAGTGATTCCTTGCTGTCGAAGAAGTGGTAGAACGAGCCCTTCGGGACCCCAGCCGCCTTGGTGATGTCGAGAACGCCCGTCGCCGTATAGCCCTTCGTGTGGAACAGCCTGACCGCCGTGTCGACGATCACGTTTCTGGTGTCTGAACCCATGTCAATCTCCTCGATGGTGATGTCCCGGTACAATAGACCGGTCGTCTAGTTGCTGCGTACTTGTCATCAAGCACATCCCCGGGCGGGTTATTCCCACCCTGAGAAGATTTCTGGTGCCCAGTGGGCTTCGGTTCAGCCGGCCGCGAAGGCCACGTGGAACAGCGCCCACGCCCGACGCCCGATGTCGCGTCGCTCGTCCGGCTCGCTTCGCGCGAGCACGCTGGCCAGCATCGAAATGGCGAGCACGACGTCCTCGACGGCGACGCGGTCGCCCAGGCGGCCGGCATCCTTCTCCCGGGAGACGATCCGTTCCACCACGCTCCGCAGCCGGTCGCCGAGGTGGGTCACCCTCGGGTCGTGCGGATGGGTCGTGATCATGTCGATGAAGGCCGTGGACACGAGCGCCTGCTCGATGACCCGATCGAGCAAGCCGTCGAGGGTGCTTCCCTCATCAGCTACGAATTCCTCCAGATCGCCGATGTTCTCCTCGAACACCGCGACCGCGAGGGCGATGCGGTCGGGGAAATGCCGATACAGGCTGCCCTGGCCGACACCGGCCCGACGAGCGACGGCGCTGAGTGGGGCAGCGAGGCCGTCGGCGGCGAAGACGTCGCGTGCTGCCGAGATCAGAGCCCGGCGATTCTCGGGCCCAGCGCTCGGTCCTCGATTTGCTTTCGGCTGCGCTTCCACCCGTGTAGCCTACAACCGGACAGTGTTGTCCGGTACGACAGCGCAGTGGCCGGCCGGAAAACCCTGACCGGCCGAAACCGCGCCCACGCACAACCCGAAACGAAAGTAGGAACCCCTATGGCCCCCACCACCACACTCTCCGGCGACTCCTCGGTCGGCACCTGGCTCGACCACCCGGTCGGCGGTCCGATCCTCCGCGACCTCCTCACACAGGCCGGCCAGAGCGCCGACACACTCCGTCCGGTCCGCCGCCTCGCCATCAGGCGGCTCGTGAAGCTCAGCAAGGGCTCATTCCCGCCCGAACTGATCGACGAACTCGTCCGCAAGGCCGAAGCAGGCGAGGTCCCGGCATCCGCATCGGCAGATGCTCCGGTCGCAACGGCGAGCGTGGACACGGGCGTCGCTGCTGTCGAACGTCCTGAGTGGGTCGAAAAGGTGAGCGCCGGGCGCTTCACCGGCAAGACCGTCATCGTGACCGGTGCTGGATCGGGCATCGGCCGGGCGACGGCCTCGCGGGTCGCCCGTGAAGGCGGCCGCGTCATCGCCGTCGACATCTCACGCGAACGCCTCGACGACTTCGCCGCCGAGCTGCCCGAGGCCGATGTCGTGACCGTCGCCGCAGACATCACCGATGACGCCGCGATCGCCTCCATCGTCGCCGCTGCCGGTGACCGCATCGATGCCCTGGCGAACGTCGCAGGCATCATGGACGACATGACCCCGGTGCACGAGGTGTCGGATGCCGTCTGGAAGCGCGTCTTCGCCATCAACGTCGAGGGCACGATGAAGCTCATGCGCGCCGTCGTCCCGTCGATGCTCGCCCGCCAGTACGGTTCGATCGTCAACGTGGCCTCAGAGGCAGCGCTGCGTGGGTCGGCGGCCGGAGCCGCGTACACCGCGTCGAAACACGCGGTCGCCGGTCTCACGAAGAGCAGCGCCTTCATGTACGGGCCGAGTGGCATCCGCGTCAATGCCGTCGCCCCCGGCCCCACGATCACCAACATCGAAGCGACCTTCGCCTCCGCGCTGGGCGCGGAGCGCGTGCGCGCCGGCATGGCCGTGATGCCCGAGGCCGTCGAAGGCGATGCGCTCGCGGCGTCGATCACCTTCCTGCTCAGCGATGACGGTGTCAACGTGAATGGCGTCATCCTCGCCAGTGACGGCGGCTGGTCGGCGGCCTGATCGGCGGTCTGGTCCGCCCGTTCGAGGTGGGCGGACCAGACCGAAACGCTGGCCCCCCGTCTGAGGGTCCACCGGCAGAATGGACCTGGCCCCCGTCGTGGGGTGGCCATCCTGCGGCAATACTGCACCAAAACTGCGGTTGGCCAGCGGAATTGTGTGATTTCGGTGGGTGAACCTGACGGGAACTCGACAGGATGAAACGGCGGGGGGAATCTTCCTTCCGTGTTGACGCCGGTCTTCGCGACCGGCGTACGCCCTGCCCGATTGCGGGCAACTTCCGTGTCCCCGACGCGTTCTGGTCCCGCTTCTCGTGCCGGGCCGAAACGACGCTTTTCGCGGCCCCTAGACCTCGGTTCGCGTCCGGAAATGGACATCTTGAAGACTCGTACAAAACTGCTGGCCGGATTCAATGCAAGCATCCTCCTCGGAGCCGCACTCGTGCTCCTGGCCGGAACTGCACCCGCCAGCGCCCACACGCCCGAAGTCGACCCGACGTGCACAGGCGTGACAGTGACACTGGAGAACTACTCGGAAACCGCCGGCGACTCGACACCGAACGCCGTGGTCGTGACCATCGACGGCGTGGAGGTTGCGAACGACGAGTTCGGCGCTGCCTTCGCCGGCCGGTATGACTTCGCCGACACCACGATCGGTCACGAGTACACCGTGACCGTCGATGCGCTCGACAATGGATACGACAGGTTCTTCGAAGGAACGACCGACGCCTGCACCGCACCGCCGGTCCTCGCTGATGCCACGGCGGCTGTGCACGTCACCACTCCCACGTGTGACGTGCCCGCCCGCCTCGAGCTGGGCGAAGCAGTGAACGCCACCTGGTCCACGCCGACCGCGGTCACCGGACCGGCCGACTACTCGGTGGTCGCCACCGCCGACGCCGGCCATGTGTTCGCGGACGGGGAGACGACGGCGACCTTCACCGGACGTCTCGACGGTCAGCTCGATTCCGTCGAGGCCGGTTGCGCCACGTCACCGGGCACCGTTCCGTCGAAGCCTGAGCCCGTCGTGACGTCGACCTCCGTCGACGACGCGAACTGCGACACGGACACCATCACGACGACCACCACGACGATCTCGACCGGATGGGCCTACGACTCCGACTCGAACTCGTGGCTGGCGACCAAGCCTGTCACCACCGTCACCACCGCGGATCGGGACGCTGCCCAGCAGGACTGCCCGACGCCCGTCGGTGTGAAGTCGGCTGCGACGGAGCTTCCGTCTACCGGAGCTGACAGCGGCTGGCTGCTCGGCGTCGCCGGAGCGCTCCTGGCAGCGGGTGCCGCACTGGTGCTGGTTCGCCGGACGCGTCGCGCCTAGGAATTGACAACGAGAACGGCCCGCAGAGCTTGCGCTCTGCGGGCCGTTCTCTCTGCAACCGAGGGAGATCGCTGGGGGCCGCCGTCAGGTTCCCGAGGATTCCTGATTCGAGGCTGCCGCCTTGCGCAACGCTTCGCGTTGCGCATCCCGCTCGTTGATGCGGGTGTTCTCGGCACGCACCTCCGCTTGTGTGGCCCTCTCGGTGACGAGCCAGGCCGGCGGCGCTTCGAGCAGTGCCGTGATCTCGGCGGTCGTGAGCGCCTCGGTGATCTCGGCGCGGGCGAGGCCTGACACGGAGACGCCGAGTTTGCGGGCGACTTCGAGACGCGGGTGGGGTCCGTTCTTGCGGAGGTCGACGAGCCACTGGGGCGGGTTGGCGAGAAGCTCGTTGAGCTGTTCGCGGGTGACCGGTCCGCCCTTGAAATCGTCTGGAGTCGCCGGGAGGTAGACGTTCAGCTTTTTCGCGGCCGTCTCCGGCTTCATCGTTTGGGGGGTCTTGTTGGAAGCCATGTCCCCAGAGTAACCGCTGGCAGCACGCCGGAACACAGACTCCGTCAGTCGGAGAGCGTGCTGTGGTCCGCGTCGGTGACGAGCCACTGGCCTGCGGCGACGAGAAGAGCGGCGATTCCCCTGTCGAGGGTGGGGTGGATGACCGGCGCGAAACGCGACGAGTGATTCGACGGGATGTCGCTGTCCATCGTTCCCTTCGCCACAGCGGCGGCGATCTCGCCCGGGTCGGTTCCGCCGAGCAGCCAGAAGACCAGCGGTGCGCCGCTTGCGGTGGCGAGAAAGCTGACGTCCTCGCTACCGGTGACCGGCCCCGGTTCGAAAATCGACCCGGGGCCGAATGCCGCACGGAACGCGTCGATCACCCGCCGCGTGGCATCCGCGTCGTTGATCAGAGGAGGGAAGGATTCCTGGGGAACGATCTCGGGGTCACGTGGAGCACCGGCAGCCGCCGACTCCGCCCGGATGATGCGCGTGATCGAGCCGAGGACCCGCTCGCGAATCGTGGCATCCGTCGTCCGGACGCTGATCCCGAGCGTCGCCTCTTCGGGGATGATGTTGCTCTTCGAGCCGGCCTGGATCTGGCCGACGGTGACCACGGCCGTGTCGCTTGCGGCGACCTCCCTCGAGACGATGGTCTGGAGACGCATCACGGTCGAAGCCGCCATGACGACGGGATCGACCGTCGTTTCGGGGCGGGAGCCGTGACCCCCACGCCCGAACAGGCGAACGCTCATTGCGTCCGTCCCGGCGAAAGCCGCTCCCGGGTGGGCGCCGACCGCCCCTGCAGGCGCAGGAGCGACGTGCTGGCCGAGCACCACATCCGGCGTCGGTACGCGGTCGAAGAGGCCGTCCTCGATCATGGCCGTCGCACCGCGGCCGAGTTCCTCGCCCGGCTGGAACACGACGACGAGCGTGCCCGTCCAGGCATCCGGATGACCGACGAGGATGCTTGTGGCTCCGAGCAGGCAGGTGACGTGGACGTCATGTCCGCACGCGTGCATGACCGGCACGTCGCGGCCGTCGGGGTCGATGCCACGGTCTGTGCTCGCGTAGTCCAGTCCGGTGTCTTCGCGCACAGGGAGGGCATCCATGTCGGCGCGAAGCATCACGGTCGGGCCCTGACCGTTCCGCACGATGCCGACCACTCCCGTCCCGCCAATGCCGGTGAGGACCTCGATCCCCAGCCGGGTGAGGTGCTCGGCGATGATCCCGCTGGTGCGGTGCTCGGAGAACGAGAGCTCAGGATGCCGGTGAAGATCGCGGTACACGTCTGCGAGCGCGGCGCTCGTCGCCGGCACATCGATCAGGAGGTCGGTCATCGGTGCTCTTTCCTCTGGGGGGCGTCGGGTTCAGACTATGTGTCGCGCGGGTCGTGGCGCAGCACGAATTCGCCTGATGTCGACGAGGCGCGATTCTGCGCATCGGGGAGTGGAATGACGCGCCAGCGGAGGACTTCGGCCACAGGGCCAGCCATAGGGTGACTGCACACACGGTGCGTCGAATCCGGGAGCGCGGTCATGCCAGCAGAAGCCCACGCAGCGGGCAGCGAGAGCACACCGCCGACCCCGGCCGCACGCAGGACCCACATCCTGTCGGGCGGGCCGTTCCGCTTCGGTTTCGTCACCACACTCGGCGTCCTCCTCGCGCTTCTGCTCGGTTCGGCGATCGTGTCACTGAGCACGGCGCTGACACTGATCTTTGTCGCATTCTTCGTCTGCCTTGGGCTCTATCCCACCGTGCAGCGACTCGAATCCCGCGGATTCTCCCGCAGCGGCGCCGTGCTGAGTGTCCTCGCGGCGTTTCTCCTCGTCGTCGCGCTCCTGGCCTGGCTGATCGTTCCGATCATCGTCACTCAGTCAGCGGAACTGGCGAAATACCTGCCGTCAGGCATCGACCAGATCGAAGACCAGGACTGGTTCACCTCCATCAACGAGGCGCTCGGCGGCGCGTTGACGCCGGGCGTCGAGTGGCTCGGGCAGGCGGCGTCCGACCCGAACGTCTGGCTCGCCGTCGGCGGGGGAGCCCTCAGGGTCGGCGCGGGCTTCCTCAACGGTGTGGCCGGGACCGTCTTCGTGATCGTGCTGACGCTGTACTTCGTCGCCGGGCTGGAGAGCATCAAACACGCGGGCTATGCTCTCGTCCCCGCGTCGAAGCGAGAGTCGTTCATCGACTTGTCTGAGACCATCACGGCATCCGTCGGCAAGTATCTCGGTGGCATGGTGATCCTCGCCGCCATGAACTCCGTGTTCACCTTTCTCCTGCTCACCGCATGCGGGGTGCAGTTCGCCCCCGTCCTCGCAGCCCTCGCCTTCCCGATCACCCTGATCCCGCTCGTGGGCAGCGTCATCAACATGATCATCATCACGACGGTCGCGCTGTTCACATCGCCGATGACCGGACTGATCGTTCTCCTCGTCATGCTCGCCTACGTCCAGGTCGAGTCGTATGTGCTCACGCCGAGGATCGTGGGCAAGGCCATCAACATCCCTGGATCTCTCGTGCTGATCGGCGCGCTGATCGGAGGAACCCTGCTCGGTTTGCTCGGTGCGCTCATCGCGTGCCCGGTCACGGCATCCGTTCTCCTGATCCTGAAGAAAGTCGTCGTGCCGACCCAGAACCTCCGATGACGGGAGCGTGATGGACGCCGAGACAGTCACCCTCCTGCTGGTCGCGATCCACGCGGTAGTCGGTTTCATCGCCGCTGTGCTCATCGCCGCCAACCGGCGGCCGTCGGCCGCCATCGCCTGGATCCTGACGATCATCTTCATTCCCTTCCTCGGGGCTCTGGCCTTCTTCCTCGTCGGGGTGGGGCGCCTGCCCTCAGCGCGACGGGAGAAACAACGGGAGATCAACGCGCGCGTCCTCGAAAGGACGGAGGGGCTCTCCCAGGTGTCGCATCGCGACGAGTGGCCGGCCTGGCTGGCCTCAGCGGTGCAGTTGAATCGCACCCTCGGTGCCCTGCCGATGGTGGGCGGCAACCGGGCTGACCTGCTCGACGACTACTCCGGCTCCATCACAGCCATGGCCGACGACATCGACACCGCGACGGATTACGTGCACGTGGAGTTCTACATCCTCGTGCTCGACGACACCACCCAACCGTTCTTCGACGCGCTCAGGCGGGCGACCGCCCGCGGCGTCACCGTCCGGGTCCTCTCCGATCACCTGTCCGGGCTGATGAACCCGCGGCGGCGGGAGACGCTCTCCGCGCTCGCCGGGATGGGCGCTGAGTGGCACGCGATGCTCCCACTCCGCCCGTTCCGCGGACAATGGCAGCGCCCGGACCTGCGCAACCACCGCAAACTCCTCGTCATCGACGGCCGCGTCGGCTTCACCGGTTCGCAGAACCTGATCGACGCGAGCTACCTCAAGCCGAAGAACGTCGCGAGGGGACTGCTCTGGCATGAACTGATGGTGAGGCTCCAGGGTCCTGTGGTCCGCGAGCTCAACGCGGTGTTCGTCACCGACTGGTACAGCGAGACCGACGAACAGTTACCGCTCGACACCTCCCCTGTGGTGCTCGCGGACGAGGCTGCGCTTCTCGATGCGCAGGTGCTGCCGAGCGGCCCCAGCTTCGAGAACGACAACAACCTCAAGCTCTACGCCATGCTCATCCACAACGCGAAGGAGAGGGTGAGCATCACGAGTCCGTACTTCGTGCCGGAGGAGTCGACGATGCTGGCCATACTCACGGCTGCGTCCCGCGGCGTCGTCGTCGAACTCTTCGTCTCCGCCATCGGCGACCAGGCGCTGGTCTACCACGCCCAGCGGTCGTACTACGAAGCCCTTCTCCGCGCCGGGGTGGCCATCTACCTGTACCGCGCGCCGATCGTGCTGCATTCCAAACACTTCACCATCGACGACGACGTCGCTGTCGTGGGCTCGAGCAACATGGACATCCGTTCGTTCAGCCTCAACATGGAAGTCTCCGTCCTCGTCCATGGGGCGGATGTCGTCCAGCGGATGCGACGGGTCGAGGACGGATACCGCGCGAACAGCGACCGGCTGGAACTCGCCGACTGGATCTCGCGCCCCGTCGGTCAGAAGGTCAGCGACAACCTGGCCCGACTGACATCGGCATTCCAGTGACACCGGGAGGCGTCGGAGAATGCTGACGAACATCCCCGAGCTGATTCCGCTGGCGCTGGCGATCGCGATCAGCCCGATCCCGCTCGCCGGGCTGCTGCTGAAACTGATGTCCCCCGACGGCTTCCGCGCCACGATCGGCCTCGCCTCCGGCTGGTTCCTCGGGGTGGGGGCCGCTGTCAGCGGGCTGTCCGTCCTGTCGACGCTGCTCCCCGAGCACGACCCCGAGGCAGCCAGGCCATTCGTGGCCGTCGGTTCGCTTGTCGTCGGGGTGGCGCTCGCCGGCATCGGGATCGTGCAGATCCGATCCCGTCCAGCGGGAGAAGCCACTGTGACGTTGCCGACGTGGATGGGGGTGCTCGACCGGCTCGGCCCGTGGCGGGCGGCCGGGATCGGTTTCGGATACGCGGCGCTGCGGCCGAAGAATCTCATCCTTGCCGCCGCCGCCAGCGTGATCATCTGGCGGAACAACCCCGAGCCGGTCAGTGTCGTCATCTCCCTCGTCATCTTCACCGTCGTGGCGTCGAGCACGATGATCGCCCCGGTCCTCGCCTATGCGTTCGGGACCACCGTGGTGCGGCGCAGCCTCGTCCTCCTGAGGGAATGGCTCCTCACCCACGTCGCCCTGATCACCGGGGTCACGTTCATCGTCCTCGGTCTGGCGCTCACCCTATTCGGTCTCGCCGGGCTGATCGCCTGACCGGAGCGGCGGCCCACTGGCGCCGGCTGGCCGCCACGCCGGCGGCATCCGTATTAGCCTGTGACACGACCGTTCACCCGAGCGGAGGATGACGGGGACACCATGGCTGCCGAATCGACGCCCGACCCTCTCTTCTCTGTCGCCTTCGTACCCGGGGTGACTCTCGCGAAGTGGTCGAAGGTCTGGAGTGAACGCCGGCCGGACCTGCCGCTGGGATTCCTCCCCACCGCCGAGCAGGATCAGGTGCAGGTGCTGCACGATCGAGTGGCCGACGTCAGCTTCGTACGACTCCCTGTGGACGGCTCCGACCTCAGCGTGATTCCGCTCTACCGTGAGGTTCCGGTCGTCGTGCTTCCCAAGGAACATGCGCTCGCCGACGCGGAATCGGTCACCGTCGCCGACCTCGCGGCTGAGCACCTTCTGCAGGACCCTGACGTCGTGCCGGAGTGGCGCGACGTCGCCGACGAGATCCGCGACGGGACTCGCAGGCCGCTGCCGAGCATCCGTGACGGTGATGACGCCGCCGAGCTCGTCGCCGCCGGTGTCGGTGTCGTGATCGTTCCGCAGTCGGTGGCGCGACTGCACAGTCGCAAGGATGTCGTCGCCCGCCCGGTGACGGACGTGGCCGAGTCGCAGATCGCCCTCGCCTGGCTCGAGGAGAACACCACGCCAGACGTCGAAGAGTTCATCGGCGTGGTCCGTGGTCGCACCGCGCGCAGTTCACGTGCACCGCAGGAAGAGCCGGAGAAGGCGCCGCCGAAGGCTCGCAAGCCGCAGCAGAAGCCGAAGGCGAAACCGTTCACCCCGCGGCAGGGCCGTGCCCCGAAGAAGCTCGGCAAGGGCCGCAACCGCGGTCGGGACCGCTGACCTGACTACGCGATCGTGGTGCCGAACAGCAAGCCGAGCAGGTAGGTGACGGCCGCGGCCCCGTAGCCGATGAGCAGCTGCCGGAGTGCCCGCTTGAGCGGCGAAGCACCGGACAGCACGCCGACGATCGCGCCGGTGATGAGCAGGGCGATGCCCACGAGGACGGATGCCACGGCGACGGCAGCGAGACCGGTCAGGCCGAACAGGTAGGGGAGCACGGGCACGATGGCGCCGGACGCGAAGAAGAAGAAGCTCGAGAGTGCCGCGCCCCTGGCGGAGCCGATCTCCTCATGGCCGGTGTTCTGGGCCGAGACGCTTCCGGTGTCGAGCCCCACGTGCACGCAGTCGAGGTCGTTGAGGACTTCGTGCGCGTGCTCGGCCGCCTGCTTCGGGGCCATCCCGCGCACACGGTAGACGAGTTCGAGCTCGTTGGCATTGACATCGAGCTGGGGCAGGACCCGGCGCGCGGACGGGTCCGGCGTCGTCGACTCGAGCAGCTCGCGCTGGGACCGGACCGAGACGTACTCGCCTGCAGCCATCGACAGGGCTCCCGCGAGAAGCCCCGCGACGCCTGCCGCGAGAACGATCCCGGTGCCGACACCCGTTGCGCTCATGCCGAGGACGAGCGCGAGGTTGGAGACGAGTCCGTCGTTGGCGCCGAAGACCGCGGCCCGGAACGTGCCGGAGATGCTGTTGCGGCCACGGGCCGCCAGCCCGCGCACGATCTCCTCGTGCAGTCGTTCGTCCGCGGCCATCGCGTCTGTGGCGTCGGCATCCGACTCGTACGGCGATCGCGATTCGGTGCGCTGCATCAGCGCCAGGACGAAGACTGAGCCGAAGCGCCGAGCGAAGAAGGCGAGCAGCCGGGTGCGGAGTGCCGTGCGGGTCGGGACGTCGGCGTGCTCGCCGAGGAGCTTGATCCAGTGCGCTTCGTGGCGGCGTTCCGCCTCGACGAGCCCGCGCAGGATGGCGCGTTCCTCACCGGTTCTGCGGCTGGCGAGTTCTCCGTACACGGATGCTTCTGCGCGTTCATCGGCGAGGTACCTGCGCCATCGCTTGATCTCAGCGGCGGTCGGTGCGTGGCGGACGGGGGATTCGGTCACGGCATTCTCCTGATGCAGGTGGCCGGAGACTCCTCTTCGGCCATCGTCGAACGTATGGCCGAAGGTCTCGCTCGCCCGCAGCAGTTGCGGGTGGGCTGCCGGGTTGGGAAACCAGTATGTCGACAGACCGCGTCGCCGTTTCTGGAGTGAAAGCGGCGGTGGGAACTACTCCCCTTCGCTGGGATCGATTCTACCCCAGGCGCCGGCGGACCGGTCAGGCGCGGTCGTAGGCTTCTCGGAGCCAGCCGAGCAGCTCGCCGTCCACGTCTTCGATGCTCGTCACGCCGACCGAGTGGGTGCACATGCCTCCCGTCGCCCTGAGTCGTTCCCCACCCGGCTCGCCCTTGAGGTTGATGCCCACGTCGACGCGGGTCTTCGTCGCCGGATTCACGAGCGCGAACTGCTTCTTCCGGCGGAGAGACACGGTCGCCTGCTTGGGTGCGATTTCCACGTCGGGCCCGAAGTCGGCGACCGCGCCGACGATGGCGTCGTAGATCGGGCGGAGGTTCGGTCTGGTCGCGTACTGCTTGTCGATGAGGTCCTCACCCTCAGGGCCGCCCTGGTTTCGGTACATCAGGGCGATGAAGTTGGCGAAGCCATGGGAGACCCCGTGCTCGGTCTTGAGCAGGGCCATCATCTCACCGTGCTTCTCGAGGCCGGACGCCTCGAGGATCGTGAACCACTCCGGCAGCGACTTGCCTGTGCTCGCCGGCAGCCCGTCGACTCTCTTCTGGGTTTCCGCATCCATGCCCGGAACGCTACTCGCCGCCCGGTCGGGAAATCGAGGGGTCAGCGGGAGTTTGCGGCCGCGATGACCGCGTGGAGGGTCTCGCGCATCCTGGTGAGGTCTTCGATCGACATGCCGAGTTCCGAGACGATCTTCGGAGGGATGCCTTCGGCCTGGTCGCGGAGGCGACGGCCGGCATCCGTCAGCGTGATGTCGAGCACACGCTCATCGACCGTGCTGCGCTGGCGCGTGACGTAGTCCGTCGCCTCGAGTCGTTTGAGCAGGGGAGACAGCGTGGCTGGCTCGAGCTGGAGCGCCGCCCCGATCTCCTTGACCGATCGGGGGCTGTGTTCCCACAGGGCGAGCATCACGAGGTATTGCGGGTGGGTGAGTCCGAGGGGTTCGAGGATCGGTCGGTACAGGGCGAGGACGCTCCTCGACGCGACGGCCAGGGCGAAGCAGACCTGGTTCTCGAGGGCGAGCAGGTCGTCGGTGTTGGTCTCGGTCATCACGCTCCTTGTTCTCGAATTATCCTATACACTAATGATTATGGCACGAAGTAAAAAGCCACGCGAGAGCGTTTCGGATGCCGGTGGCTTCACCAACTGGCTGAACAACCGGCTGCGTCCGTACATCGGGCCTCCGCCGCTCGGACCGTACAACGAGGAGCCGTTGCCGCCGTCGTCCGAGTCCGGGTGTCCGCTGTGCGGCCAGGCGATGTCGGCGCACGAGGTCGACCGCACCGGAGTGAAGACCCAGCTGCACTGCCCGACGCCGACGAGCTGACGCTGCCCCCTGCTCGCCGCCGGGCGTACAATCGCGGCCATGGAGCATCCGCAGGTCTTCGAATCCGGTGATCGGGTCGTCCAGCGCGTTCGAGTGATCTGCGCGGACTATCCCGAGTTCGCCGAGGCGGAAGCGTGGGGTCGCCCCACCTTTCGCGCAGGCAAGAAACTCTTCGTCGTGATGGGCTCGTCGATGGACCGCCCGCACACGATGGTGTTCAAGCCAGACCCGGACGAGCGCCCAGCCCTGCTCGAGGACGACCGGTTCTTCGTGCCGCCGTACTTCGGCCCTGCCGGCTGGCTCGGCATGGACCTCGATGAGAGTACGAGCGACTGGACCTTCGTCGCCGAACTCATCGACACCTCGTACCGCCAGGTCGCGCTGAAGCGGCAACTCGTCGCGCTCGAGGAGCGCCACCTGCGTTGACCGGCTCGCGGATCGGCTCGCGCAGGTCTTTCGGCTCCGCGCGGGTGAAAAAACACCCGCGCGGAGCCGATCCACCCGCGCCACCGGTTAGAGGTCGCTCGACTGCGCCCAGAGGTTGACTCCGGCATCGCCGGCGAACTCGTCGATCCGCGCGAGTTCGTCGTCGGTGAAGTCCAGGTTGTCGAGTGCGGCGAGGTTCTCGTCGAGTTGCTCGATCCGGGAGACGCCGATGAGCGCGCTCGTTGCGCCACCCTCGCGGAGCACCCATGCGATGGCGAGCTGGGCAAGCGTCTGGCCGCGGGATGCCGCAATGTCGTTGAGACCGCGCAGGCGAGCGAGGTTGTCCTCAGACAGGAAGCTGTCGTTGAACGATCCGCGCTCGGTGGCGTGCGTGGCGTCCGGGTCATCGAGGAATTTGCTGGTGAGCAATCCCTGCGCCAGGGGTGTGAACGCGATCGACCCCATACCGCCATCGCGGAGGGTGTCGAGCAGGCCATCCTCGACCCAGCGGTTCACGAGGGAGTACGACGGCTGGTGGATGACGAGGGGAGTGCCGAGGCCCCTGGCGATCTCGATGGCACGCGCCGCGCGTTCGGCCGAGTACGACGAGATTCCGGCGTAGAGGGCTTTGCCTTGACGGACGGCGGTGTCTAGGGCGCCGATCGTCTCCTCGAGCGGGGTGTCGGGGTCGAAACGGTGCGAGTAGAAGATGTCGACGTAGTCGCTGCGCAGTCGTTCGAGCGACTCCTCGAGGCTGTTGAGCAGGTACTTGCGCGAGCCGAGCCGGCCGTGCGGGCCCGGCCAGTGGGGCCAGCCCGCCTTTGTCGACACGATCAGCTCGCTGCGGTACGGCTTAAAGTCCTTCGCCAGCATCCGACCGAAGTTCTCCTCGGCGCTGCCGTTCGGTGGGCCATAATTGTTCGCCAGGTCGAAGTGCGTGATGCCGCGATCGAATGCGTGGCGCAGGATTTCGCGCTGCGTGTCGAACGGCCGGTTGTCGCCGAAGTTGTACCAGAGCCCCAGCGAGATCGGGGGCAGCAGCAGCCCGCTCTCACCCACACGGCGATAGCCGAGATGGGTGTAGCGGTCGGATGCCGCTTGATACGGCGCGTGGATGTCGGGAACGGATGCGTCGAAGCGCACGTCGTCGGGCACGGTGATCTCCTCAATGGTGGAACAGGCGGACATGAGTGCGCCTGTACGTACAGGCTAGGTCACACGCTTCGTTCGTCGGCAGGGACCGCCGTCAATTGGCGCCCGGACGAATGGTCATGTAGTCTCTAATACGGCCTGCGAGCAGCTTTGTTTTGTCAGGCCAAGCCCATGCGCCCGTAGCTCAACGGATAGAGCATCTGACTACGGATCAGAAGGTTGGGGGTTCGAATCCCTTCGGGCGCACGGTATGCCTCGGAAAGACGCCAGTTCTGGCTGTCTCTCCGGGGCTTTTTCGTTGGTGCATCGCTCCATCCCCTACGAAACGAAGGACGAAGCCCATGAATCGAGCCGCAGGCCCAGTGCGCCCCCTCCTTCTCGTTGTGGGCATCATTGCCATTGGCCTCATTCTCCGCGGGCCCATCGTCGCTGTGGCGCCCATCGCCGGCGAGATCAGTGCTGACCTGTCGCTGAACGCGGCTCAGGTCGGCCTGCTCACCAGCGTGCCAGTGCTGTGCTTCGCGCTGATGACGCCTCTTGCGTCGCTCCTCATCGGCAAGGCAGGCGCGAACGTCGCGACCACGATCGCCATCATCGGTGTCGGGGTCGGCTCGATCGTGCGCTCGGCAGGGGACGTCGGAGCCCTTCTCGTCGGGACGGTTCTCATGGGGGCGTTCATCACGATCGGCAACGTGGTGATCCCCGTTATCATCCGTCGCGACATCTCGGCCGGCCGCGTCGGAATCGTCACCGGTGCATACACCTCGGCGTTGAACGTGGGCTCGATGATCACCACGCTCGCGACGGTGCCGCTAGCCAATGCCCTGGGCTGGCGCGGCGCGCTGCTCGCGTGGCTCGGTTTCGTCGTGCTGGCCGCGGTGGCCTGGTTGGTCGCCGTGGGACCCCGGCAGGCTTTCCATTGGGGCCCTCTCAAGCCACTGGTCGAGACGGATGCCGTCGACACCGTCGCCGTCGACACCCGCGGCATCCCGCTCGCCGCGCAGGAACCCCGAACGTGGCGCAGCCTGTCCGCGATCTTCCTCTCGCTCGCGTTCGGCGCGCAGGCCTTCTCCTACTACGGCCTCACCGCGTGGTTCCCGACCATTCTCGAACAGGAGCTGGACTACTCGCCGGGCGAGGCCGGCGCGAGTTCGTCGATCTTCCAGATCGCCGCTGTGGTGGGGGCGCTCGGAGTGCCCCTGCTTTCCCGGCGCATCGGCATCCCGAAGACGTTCTCGCTCGTATCCGTACTCTGGATCAGTCTGCCGCTCGGCATGATGCTCGCTCCGGCCGGATGGCTCATCTGGGGTTTCTTGGGTGGTGTCGCCCAGGGCGGCGGGATCACGATCGTTTTCATGCTCGTCGTGCAGCTCGCCCTGAGTGGCGCGCACGCCAGACGGCTCTCGGCGATGGTTCAGGGAGTGGGCTACGCCCTCGGGGCCACTGCCGCGTTCCTCGTCGGAGCAGTCCATGACGCCACAGGGACGTGGACCCTCCCCATCGGCGTCCTCCTCATTTCCACTCTCGTCTTCACCGCTTCGGGCCTCACCGCGGCACTCCGGGCGAGTGGACCCCGACAGTGGAAGTAGATCGGGGTCTGAAGCGGCGGTCGACAGCTTTTCGCGCTTCGCGGGCGCGACTCCTGATGTGTGACACTCGTCATACGGAGAAGCCGCCGTCACTCGTGATGAGTTGTCCCGAGACCCAGCGGCCTTCCGGCGATACCAGGAAACTCACGATCCGCGCGACGTCCGCCGGAGTGCCCAGCCGCCCAGTCGGTTGTCTGGCGCTTCCCGCCGCCCGGATCTCGTCCGTCATCCACCCGGTGTCGACGGGGCCTGGATTGAGGGCGTTCGACGAAACGCCCAGGTGCCCGAGTTCGCGGGCGGCGGCGATCACGATCCGATCGAGCGCACCCTTGCTCGCGCCGTATGGCACGTTGTCGACGACGTGATCACTCGTCAGGGCAACGATCGATCCTCCGTCGCTCGGAACCTGTCGGGCGAAGGCGGCGATGAGAAGCCAGGCCGCTCGAGTATTCACCGCGAAGTGTCGGTCAAAGCTCTCGATCGAGGTGGTGAGGATGCTCGAATCCACCGATTCCGAATGGGAAAGCACCAACGCTGACACGGCGCCGAGTTCGGCGCTGGCGCGTTCGACTAGGAGTGTCGCCCCAGCGGGGTCTTCGAGGTCCGCCTCGACCGCGAGCACCCGTCGGCCGGTTGCGGCGACCTCTTTCGCGATATCGCTCGGATCGCTGGGGGTACCTCCGAGCGACATCCGTTCCTCGTATGGTGACCAGTAGCTGAACGCGATGTCCCAGCCGTCCTCAGCGAGACGGAGGGCAAGAGCGCGACCGATTCCGTTCTTTCGCCCTACTCCGGTGATGCAGGCAACACGTGACGTCATCTCATCACTATGTCAGGGAGCACAGCCGACACCTCACCCTCTCCCTCCGACGACGCCCGCGTATCCGTCGAAGAGCCGGACGTGTTGCCGAGATCCGTCGACGCTCGGATGTGGTCGACGCCGGCGTCGGCGAGTACTCGTGTTCCCTCGCTGAGGATGCCGTCGATGTACCTGTTGCCGCGATGCTGGGGGAGCACGGCGAGGTTCGCGATGATCGGGTGGTAGGAGTTCCGGGCGGGAATCACGAAGCCGACCGGTTGCCCGTCAGCGAGAGTGGCGATCCTCCACCATTCGGGAGGGCTGCTGAACCGTGCCAGCTCCTCGGCGAAGTGCTTCGCGGCTACCTCGCCGGGGTTGCTGGCCCGCCAGGGTGGTCTCGGTCAAAGCTTGTGTCTCCGCTGCCAGCGGCGGCCTGCTTGGCCCCTGAGGAAATCGAGCCGAACTGAAAGTGGGTCCCCCACATAGGGGACTGATCATCGCGCGAGGGGCGGCATAGGCTGACGGCCTGAGCAAGGGGCATTGCTCAGGAGCAAGCAATGGTCCTCTCGCGCTACTCCGAATGCAGTGCGAGAGGACCAGGCCCGATCGGGGGCACTCCCGGGTCTGTCCACCGTAAGGCGTCACCCGTCCCCGTGTGCAACCCCAATCCGGGGTCGCGGACTCGACGTTGCCACGCTGGGAATGTGGCCGGCTCGAGGGACGGTGGGCCAAGCGTCGCCCAACGTGTGGTTCTTCGGATTGTGATCGGCGTGAAGTTCCGTCGAGGTGCGAGCTTCCCGGTCAGCTGGAAGGGCGAGGAGGAATGCCCTCTCGGCCGATCACTGGCCGAGAGGGCAACCCAATCATCTGGGGGCACAGGCTGACTGGGGCTGGCCGGCCGTCCGGGGGTGGTACGACGACCATGCATAAACATATACTCCCGCGCGGCCTCCCGTCTCGGATCAAAGCACCGCGCGCTCGAATGAGCACGCTGAACTCAGGCGGACCCTGTGACAAGAAATCTACTTTAGCCGCTAAAGTAATTAGATGAGCACAATCGCTATTCTCGGTGCGACGGGCAAGACCGGCCGACGTGTTCTCGACCGCGCCCTTGCAGCCGGTCATGACGTCCGCGTCCTCGTCCGTGATCCAGACAAGCTGCCGCAAGCCACCCGCGTTCACCCGTCGTTGACCATCGTCCAGGGGGACGTCCTGGACGGCGCCGTTGTCGATCGCGTTGTCGGCGGCTCGGACGTGGTCCTCGCATTGTTCGGCCAGGTCAAGGGTTCCTCGAAGACCTTGCAGGCCGACGGCACCGCCAACATCGTGTCGGCGATGTCTCGGTCTGGCGTGCGCCGCATCGTGACGCTGTCGGGCGGGGGCCTTCGTGCAGAGGGCAAGGATCAGCCGAAAGCTCCCGACAGGATCATCCGGTTCCTGCTCAAGACGTTATCGGGTCACGTGCTCGCCGATGCCGAGCAGCACCTCGTGGTCTTGAAAGCGAGCGGCCTCGACTGGACGGTCGTTCGCGGCCCCCGGCTCACGGAGACGCCCGGAGTTGGGTCGTACCGCGTGGGGTGGGTGGGAGAGGACTCCAGTACGCAGATCAGCCGCGATGACCTTGCCGACTTCATCCTGACTCAAATAGACGATGGCACGTTCCTCCATCAGATGCCATTCGTGAGCAACTGATGGCGGACAGCCCCCACCGAGCGGCACACGTCGCCGCGGTGCTGGAGTCCGTGACGCGTCTCGGCAGTTCGATCGCGGCCGGTCCTCGGGTCCTGTTCCACGGGCGGGACCTGACCCGAACACAAATGCAAGCACTGTTCACGTTGGCGCATACGCCCACGCCGGTGACACCTGGACAGCTAGCGACCGGGTTGGGCGTCACGGCCGGAGCCGTCACCCAGCTCATTGACGGGCTACGGGACCAGCGGCTCGTCGAGACCACGCCCAATCTCGACGACGCCCGTTCCAGGGTCATCCGGCTTACCGCGGACGCTGCCGAGGAAGTCCAACGATTCGAGGGCGCGATCGTCGAGCGTTTGCTGCCACGATTCGACTCGTTCGGAGACGATGAGCTCATCGCGCTCTCGCTCGCGCTCGCCCGGATCGCGGAAGAAACGTGACCCAGCCGTGTTCGTGACCGGCGCCAGCGGGATTGTCGGATGCGATCGCCTGTTTCTGATGCGGCCTCCGGCGATCGCTGATGTGCAGACCCATCTATTCCCCTTCATTGATGCCGCCCGCCGGGTGGGCATCCGGCACATCGTGTTCCTCTCGTTGCAGGGTGTGCAGACGCCGATTCTGGCTGTCTCTCCGGGCCTTCCTGTTCCTGCAGCGTGAGGGTGTGCGGAGGGTGCGAGAATCGAGTCTGATGTCACGCCATGACCTGGACCACCTGCGCACCTTCCTCGTTGTCTCGCGGACGGGATCACTTACCGAAGCGGCTGCGCTGCTCGGCATCTCGCAGCCCACGGTCACCGCCCACCTTCGTTCACTCGAGGCGGCTCTGGGCTTCGCTGTGCTCGTCCGCAACCGGTCTGGCGCCACCCTCACTCGGAAAGGAGCGGACCTTGCCCGCGATGTTGCCGCGCACGTAGACGCCCTGGATGACATAACTTCGCTCTCAGCGGCGGCGGCGATGTCACCCAGAGCACTGCACCTCGGGGGCCCGGCTGAGCTCTTCGGGGAATTTATTCTGCCCCGGCTGGGACGACTCCGCGAGGCCGTGCGCGTCCCTGTGCACGTGTCATTCGGACTCGCCGAACCGCTCCTCGACGACCTCCGCGCCGGCGGACTCGATGTTGTGGTCAGCGCCACCCAGCCTCGGCTCAGAGGAGTCGACAGCGTCCCCCTTTATGACGAGGAATTCCTGCTCGTGGCCGCGCCCGAATGGGCGGGTGACGACGCGGGCCGGCTCGGCGAGCCAGAGCTCGCCGCGATCCCGGTGATCGCGTACGCGGCGAACCTGCCGATCGTGCGCCGCTATTGGCGAACGGTGTTCGACCGTCGACCTGATGCGCTGCACATTGCTGCCGTGATCCCCGACCTGCGCATGATCGCCGCCGCGCTCCGGGGAGGCCAGGGGATGTCAGTTCTTCCTCGATACCTCGTGGCCGATGACATCCTCGCCGGTCGGCTGGTCGAGTTGCATCGGCCGGACGTGTTGCCGCTCAACACCGTGCACCTCGCAACACGGATGGGCGAGGCGACGCGGGGTGGTCCAGTACGTTCGCTCCTCGAAGCGCTTCGGGGATTCTTTGCGGACGAATCATCGTCTTCGAGCCGCCAAAGCGACTCCAATGGGCATCAATCTATGACGTCGTGAAATTTCCCGATCGATTGTCGGCCCAACTAAGGCGACACTCGACTCGACGAAAGGAACTCCATGTCGAAGATTCTGATGGTGGTCTCAGCGGCCACCTCCATCACCCTGGCCGACGGCTCCACCCACGCGACGGGTGTCTGGGCCGAAGAGATAGTCGTGGCACATCAGTCGCTCCTTGCTGCCGGACACGAGGTCGTCATCGCATCGCCAAGGGGTGTCGCGCCACAGATCGATCCTGGTTCGCTTTCGGCAGAGGTCGTCGGCGACGCCGACCGAGTCGAGCAGTTCCGTGCGTATCTCAAAAAGATCGGCGCACTCCTCTCGACGCCGCAAGACCTTCGGACCGTAGAACCGCGAGACTTTGACGCAGTAGTCATGCCTGGAGGACACGGCCCCATGGTGGACTTGGCAACCGACGAGCAGCTTGGTCAGATCCTCACAGCGGCGGACGAAGCAGGGATCATCATCGCCCCGTTCTGCCACGGTCCGGCGGGCCTGCTTGCTGCCGTCAGCTCGGATGGGTCGTTCGTCTTCGCTGGCCGGCGCCTGGCGGTCTTCAGCGACGAGGAGGAACGGTCCGGTGGGCTGGGCGCCAACGCGCCCTGGTTCGTCGCCGAAACTCTTGCTGCGCGCGGCGCGATCGTTGACAACGGAGCGCCGTGGTCGAGCCACGTCGTCCGCGACCGCAACCTCATCACGGGTCAGAATCCCCAGTCGAGCGAAGCGGTGGCCGAAGCCGTCATTGAGGCTCTCGCGGAGTAGCTGTTCATTTACGGACTGACCTGACCATCGTCGGGCGAACTGGGTGCCCCGGACAGACGCCGGTTCTGGCCGTCTCTCCGGGGCCGCTTCCGTCGGCCACCCGCTCCCTCCGTGTGCATCGATTCCCGTGTTTTCCCACGAGCCGAATGCCAGGGAGGAAGCCAGGTGTCCTCGCCGCACTCTCAGGCCGTTGCTGCGCCCGTCATGATCGCCACGGCTTCGGTCATCGTGTGCGAGGTCGGCGTGATGGTCGCCGCCCGTTTGCCGAGGCGCTGAATGTGGATCCTGTCCGCCACCTCGAATACGTGCGGCATGTTGTGACTGATCAGGATCACCGGGATTCCCCGGTCGCGCAGGTTCCTGACGAGCTGCAACACCTGGTTCGACTCGCGGACCCCGAGTGCGGCAGTCGGTTCATCGAGGACGACGACCTTCGACCCGAATGCCGCTGCGCGAGCAACAGCGACTGCCTGACGCTGACCGCCGGAGAGGTTCTCGACGGGAACCGTGACATCCTGCAGCGTTGAGATGCCCAGCTCGGTGAGTTCGGCGCGGGCCTTTTTGCGCATCCCCGCTGTGTCGATGATTCGGAAGACGGATCCGAGGATTCCCTTTTTGCGTTCTTCCCGACCGAGGAACAGGTTGGATGCCACGTCGAGCGCTGGTGAGACCGCGAGGTTCTGGTAGACGGTTTCGATTCCGGCAAGGCGAGCGTCCTGCGGGCGTTTGAAGGCCACCGGCTTCCCGTCGAGCAGGATCTCGCCCTGGTCGGGAACCTCGGCCCCGGTGAGGCACTTGATCAGCGTGGATTTCCCGGCGCCGTTGTCACCGATGATGGCGAGAACTTCGCCCGGATACAGCTCCAGGCTCACCCCGTCCAGTCCGACGACACGGCCGAACGTCTTGACCAGGTTCTTCGCCTGGAGGATCGGCGCGCGCGGAACGGCCGGCGCGGAATCAGGCAGTGCGTTGGTGAGGGTCATTTGCGTACCTTTCGGATCCACTGGTCGAGCGAGACGGCGACGATGATCAGGACGCCGACGGCGAGGGTCTGGTAGAGCACGTCCAGGCCGGCGAGGGAGAGGCCGTTGCGGAACACGCCGACGATGAGCGCGCCGAGCAGTGTGCCCCACACCGTCCCGCGCCCGCCGAAGAGGCTCGTCCCGCCGATCACCACGGCGGTGATCGAATCGAGGTTCAGGTCTGCCCCGGCGTTCGGGCTGGCCGCGTTCGACCGGCCGATCTGGATCCAGGCGCCGATCGCGAGGATGGCTCCTGCGGCCAGGTAGACGCTCATCAGCACACGGTCGACACGGATGCCGGCGAGCCGGGCGGACTCCTTGTCGTCTCCGACTGCGTAGACGTGACGACCCCACGCGGTCTTGTGCAGGATGAAGGCAACTGCGACGTAGAGGAGGAGCATCATCAGGACTCCGACGCTGATTCGCACGCCGATGACGTCGAAGGTCGAGCCGGTCCAGGTCAGGAGGTCGGGCATGTCGCTACCCCGGACGGTGGCGCCTGCTGAATACAGGAGCGTGAGTGCCACAAAGATGTTCAGGGTGCCCAACGTCACGATGAACGGTGGCAGTTTCAAGCGCGTGACGAGGAGCCCGTTGAACGCTCCTGCGGCGAGCCCTACGACGAGCCCCAGAAGGAGAGCGACGATGGCCGGTAGGCCGTTCTGGGTCGCGGTCTGGGCGATCACCATTGAGGAGAGCACCATGACAGCGCCGACGGAGAGGTCGATGCCTGCGGTGAGGATCACCAGCGTCTGAGCTATGGCGAGCGTGCCGACGACGGCGACCTGCTGGGTGATGAGGGAGAGGTTCGCGGGATTGAGGAACCGGTCGTTGAGTAGTCCGAAAACGATGATGGCGATGACGAGCACCACGGCCGGGCTCAGTGCCGGGTATCGGTGCAGTGTGTTGCGGATGCGGTCGATGGGTGTTCGCCGGTCGAGGAACTCGGTCGCGAGATCGTGCTGACCGGTTGTCGACGCGGGCTCGGTGGTCTGGGAACTCACTGGGACTCCTATGTCTGGTGATCTGCCGGTCGCCCGGCGGGGGGAAGGGGTGCGGCCGCTGGCCGGCCGCACCCGGGAGCGGGGATCATCCCCAGCAGATATCCGCTGCCTCGCCGGAGTCGATGCTCTCGACGCCGTCCGCAGGCGTGTCGGTCACCAGTGCGACACCGGTGTCGAAGAAGTCCAGTCCCTCGGTGGTGCTGGGCTTGGTTCCGTCTTCGGCGAGCTTCGCGATCGCCTCGACGCCCAGTTCAGCCATCTTCACCGGGTACTGCTGCGACGTTGCGCCGATGACGCCATCCGTGACGTTCTTCACCCCGGCGCAGCCACCGTCGACGGAGACGAGAAGGACATCCTTCTCGCGACCCGCCGCTTCAAGGGCCTGGTAGGCGCCGTACGCCGCCGGTTCGTTGATCGTGTAGACGACGTTGATGTCGGGGTTCTTCGACAGCAGGGTTTCCATGGCTGTGCGGCCACCGTCCTCGGCGCCCTGGGTGGCCTCGTTGCCCACGATCTCGTAGTCACCGCCCGAATATGTGCCGGTCGGCGATTCATCGCCGTTGGCGTTTCCGTCTGCCACGTCGATGCCCATGCCCTCGAGGAACCCCTGGTCACGGTTGTAGTCGACGGACACCACCTTGTCGTCGAAGAGGTCAAGCATCGCGATGGTGGCCTTGTCGCCGTCGAGCTGCGCAGCCGTCCACTCTCCGATAGCAGTGCCCGCGGCACGGTTATCGGTCGCGAACGTGATGTCGACGGCGTCGGCGGGATCCGGCGGTGTGTCGAGCGCGATCACGTAAAGACCGGCATCCCGCGCCTTCTGGATGGCATCGACAACGGCGGGACCGTTCGGCGTGATCAGGATGCCTTTGTCGCCTTTGGAAATGGCATTTTCGATCGCCTGGATCTGTGTGTCCTCGTCGCCGTCCTCCTTGCCCGCCGCGAGGGTGAGCGTGACGCCGGCGTCCTCCGCAGCGGCCTTTGCGCCCTCCTGCATCGCGACGAAGAAAGGGTTCGAGGTGGTCTTGACGATCAGGGTGACCCCGACCTCTTCGCTGTCCCCTCCCGTCGTGCCGGATCCGCCGGCGGCAGAACAGGCGCTTGTACCGAGCAGGGCGAGTGCCGTGACGGAGCCGGCCACGAAGAGCCGCTTTCCGAGCATCGATCGATTCAACATTGAACTTCCTCTTGGTTTGGGGGATTTCGGAATCCCGACAACGATGTCATGAGTAGGTCTATGCCATTAACGCCGATATAGTCAAGTCAAATCGTATTTTGGAGACTAAATGGTGACACCGTTGTCAACATCCGCTTCTGACAGCAACCCGCCGAGGCAGCGCGCGACCATGCGGCATGTGGCGGCACTGGCCGGCGTCGGGATCAAGACAGTTTCGCGCGTGATCAACGGTGAGCCGAACGTGTCTGACGCCACGATCGCCCGCGTGCGGTCGGCGGCCGAACAGCTGAATTACCAGCCTGACCTTCATGCCGGGAATCTCAGGCGGACGGATCGGAGAACGCAGACCGTCGGACTTCTGGTGGGTAGTGTTGCCAACCCGTTCTCCGGCGCGATTCATCGTGCCGTCGAAGATGCTGCAGCTGAACGCGGGGTCGCCGTGTTCGCCTCGAGTCTCGACGACGATCCCGATCGCGAGCGAGGGATCGTCGATGCCTTCCTGCGGCGGCGGGTCGACGGTCTCATCCTGACCACGGTGAACAGAAGCCAGGGGTACCTGCAGCATGAACTCGACCAGGGAACCCCGATCGTCTTTGTCGACCGGGAGCCCGTCGGCGTGGATGCTGACGCAGTCGTCGCAGACAATGTCGACGGTGCCGCGGCAGCGACCAGCCATCTCATCGATCATGGTCATCGCCGGATCGCATACCTCGGTGACCGGACAGACATCCAGACGGCGGCCCTGCGCAAACGCGGGTTTCTGAGCGAGGTCGGGAAGGCCGGCATTCCCACCAGCGACGTGCGCCTCCTCGATGACCTCCACGACGAAGAGACCGCTCGGGTCGCCGTTGCCGGGTTGCTGGAGAGCGACACCCCGCCGACAGCAATCTTCAGCAGCCAGAACCTCGTGACGATCGGCGCTGTGCGCGCGCTTCGCGAGCACGGACTCAGCCGGCAGATCGCGCTTGTCGGCTTCGACGACATCGAGCTCGCCGATCTTCTCGAACCCGCAATCACGGTGGTCGCCCAGAACCCCCAACGCATCGGTGCCCTGGCCGCCGAGCGCTTGTTCGCCAAGCTGGATGGGAACGCCGACCCGGCCCGCACCTGGGTCGTTCCGACCGAACTGATCGTGCGCGGCTCGGGGGAGATTCGACCGCATGGCTGAGAACTCCCGTGTCGTCGTCATCGGCGACGCCCTCATCGATGAGCTCCGATTCGGACGAGAGACCGCGAGCTTCGTGGGCGGGGCAGCTCTCAACGTCGCCGTCGGGCTCTCTGTCCTGGGCGTTCCGACAACTCTCATTGCCATGGTCGGCGACGACAGTGACGGCCAGGACATTCGCGACCACCTCGCCGGACACGACGTGGGTCTCCTCGCGACGACGGGCCCCCGTGGCTCATCTCGCGCGATATCCGACCGAACAGACGGTGAACCGACCTACCGCTTCAACGAGGCAGCGCAAGCACGACGGATCGTGTTCGGCGCGCGAGAGAAGGCCGCGATAGATTCCGCCGCCCTCGTCGTGGTGAGTTGCTTCCCCTTCGACGACGACGAGCAGGCTGCTGCGCTGGCAGATTCGGTCAGCACGCCGGAGAGGCGCCTTCTGCTCGATCCCAACCCGCGGGCGGGCATGCTCCATGACCGGGAACGTTTCGCCCGCAACTTCGAGAGGGCCGCGGCACGGGCGCTTCTCACCAAGGTCGGAGAAGAGGACGCGGAGCTGCTGTACGGCGTGACGCTGTCGGCCCTACGGGACAGGCTTCTGCGATCCGGCGCGTCATCCATCCTCGCGACTGCCGGCGCGGAGGGCGCAGAAGTCGCGACCGGATCGGGCACCCGCGTGCGCTCATCGATCGTGCCGCTGCCTGGCCCCGTCATCGACACCATGGGGGCCGGTGACGCGACCCTCTCGGCTTTTGCGGCGACGATCGCGCTCGACGGCATCCCGACCACCGACCGACGGTGGCAGGAGGCCCTCGTCGACGCGATGGGCATCGCCGCGGCGACCTGTCGCGCCGAAGGTGCGCTCCTGCGACTGCCCGTCGACCGTGTCGGCGTAGCCCCAATTTTCGAATGAATGCGGCTCGCGATGGTGTTAGTTCCGCTCCGCAAACAGTCCCCGCAGCCTGCGCACCGGATCTCTTAGCCCCCTGCAATAGATAGGATCACGGCGTGACGTTAACGCCGCCCCCACGACGCCGTTGGACCAGCGCCGCCCTGTTGCAGTGTGCGGCTTTCGGCGCCGTAGCAGGCATATTCATCGCCGGGCTTGCGCCACTCTCGGGAACGCTCGCGCTGGCATCCCCGGTTCTCTATGCACTCGTCGCAGGGGTGCATGCTGTCGGACCCATGCTGGCACTCCGGTGGACTCGTGCTCCGGGAGCGGCGATCCTCACCGCTGCATTCGCCGGACTGCTTGCCGCGCCGTTCAACGGACTCGGTCTGCTTCTGACCGTTGCGCTCGTCGCGCCGGCTGCCGCTCTCGAACTCGTGCTCATGCTCGGCCGGCATCGCTTCGAGAGCACGAGCCTGTGGTACCTCGGGGCTGCGACGGCGGGCGCGACGATCTTCGGTCTCTCGTTGCCGATCATCGACGAGGCGGCCCTCACACCGTTTGTGGTCTGGGGAACACTCGTGGGACGGCTGTTGTCGTACAGTGGCGCAGGCTGGCTCTCGCTCTGGTTCGAGGCCGCGCTCGTTCGTGCGGGAACGCGTCGGGTTCTGACTCATCACAGGCCGAGCCCTCGTCGCTGATGCCCCCCTTCCGGGGCAACCGCGGGTGAAGCCCCGGGTGAATTCGGGTGACAGTCCTGATCTGGGAGGCCTCCAGGCAAGAGGGTAATAAGGCCCGCGACCTGTCAACATCTCGCGGTGCCTGCCCCCAACACCCGCACCACTCTCGAGGTTATTCCGCATGCATTCCGCCGAAGGCGTTCGCGCGCCATCCGCTCCTGGCCGACATTCACTCTCCCGAATCATCGCGATCATCGTCGCATCCCTTCTGGCGACCGCAGGATTCACGCTCAGTCCGTTTCCGGCGCACGCGCTCACTGTCAAGGACATGGAGATCCGCTACAACGAGGTCGTCAACGGCGATTTCGTCCTCGTCGGCAACGGCGTGCTCGAGTGTGAGACGTCAGTCGCCAGCAACAGCGGCACCTGCGATCAACTGCACAACGGCGTTTCGTCCTCGAACCCTCAGATCGTCAACGACTCGTTCCTCATGAGTAACGTCAACGACGCACCGGCTCTGGCCACCGCTGGCGCCGCGAACTCGAGCCGAGCGACCGTGACGGTCCCGAGCGGCGCCAAGGTCGTCAAGGCCCAGCTGTACTGGAGCGGAAGTACGGGCGTCCGCCGCACCGACGGGGCCAACGAGAACCGCTGCGGATCCAACGCCAGGCAGGCAACCCTCCCAGACAACACACGCGGTGGATACCTCACCCAGCAGCCGATGCTGCAGGTCGGCGCAACCGGACAGGTCACCCGGGTCGCTCCCGGCACCGTGTACACCGAGCCTCTCGCCCAACTCTCGGCGACCGACGTCGGGTACTACAGCACCGGCGCCGACGTCACTGCAGCATTCGCGGGCATCGAAACCGGGTCAGCACAGACAATCTCCGTCGGTGACCTCTGGGCAGCCCAGGGTCCCAACTGCTACGCCGGTTGGTCGCTCGCCGTCGTCTACGACTTCGGAACCTTTGACCCCGACAACGCACTCACCGGCGCCCGTGAGGTCACCCTGTACGACGGACACGTACGCAAGTTCGCTTCAGATGCCGCTGCGGACACGATGCGCTTCGACGGCTTCACCGCGCTCGCCGACACCGCATCGATCGGTATGACCATGTACGAGGGCGACCTCAACATCTCGGGCGACACCGCGAAGTACACCACCTCGCTGACCGGCCAGGCCACCGCATTGAAGAACACCGTCACCCAGGCCGCCAACAACATCGGCGTGTCCCACGCGAACGGCTCCGCACGGTACGCCGGAAACGGCTCAGCCGCGTTCACCAACGCGAACGTCGACGTGTTCACACAGGACTCGGTCAACCTCGGCGGTACCGGCGCAGAGTCGCTGACGCTGCAGCTCGAGACCGCGGGAGACTCCTTCCTGATCCAGAACGCCATCCTGTCGGTACCGGTCGCTCGTGTCGTGATCGACAAGAGCGCCAACGGCACCGATGACATCCAGACCCGCGTCGCCGGAACCCCGGCAGCGTTCACCATCCGCGTGACCAACGTCGGCCAGGTTCCGCTGAGTGACCTCGACGTCAGCGACCCGCTCGCACCCGACTGTGCCGTCACGATCCCCGGCCCCATCGCATCCGGTGACTTCTACGAGTACACCTGCGAGACCACGGCCACCGTCGCCGCATACACGAATACCGCAACCGTCACCGCAGCCGTCCCCGGCTACGACGGCGACATCAGCGACACCGACACCTCACGGGTCGAGGTCTCCAGCATCGACGTCGTGAAGACCGGTGCCCTCGCCGGTGCCAGCGCCGTCGGCGAGACCGTCGACTACACCTTTGTGGCCACGAACACCGGTTCGGTTCCTCTCACAAACGTCAGCCTCGATGACCGTCTTCCCGGCCTCAGCGCGCTGACCTACACCTGGCCCGCCGCCGCAGGAACGCTCGCGGTCGGCCAGTCCGTCACCGCGACGGCCAGCTACGTGCTGACCCAGGCCGACGTGAACTCGGGCAAGGTCGACAACACCGTCACCGCGACAGGTACCGACCCTGCTGGTCAGACACCGACCGATGCCGACAGCGAAACGGTGCCCGTGGCATCCGCGTCATCGATCGAACTGATCAAGTCGGCCGCTCTCGCCAACGGGGCGACCGGACTCGCCGGCGACACCGTCGATTACACCTTCGACGTGACGAACACCGGTAACACGACGCTCACCGGCGTCGGTATCACCGACCCGCTCGACGGCCTCAGCGCGCTGACCTTCGGCACGTGGCCGGCAGCGACCGGTGTGCTCCTCCCCGGCCAGACGGTCTCGGCCACGGCGACGTACACACTCACGCAAGCCGATGTTGATGCCGGGCGGGTCGACAACATGGCGACCACGACGGGCATCACGCCCGCCGGTTCACCGATCACCGACACCGATGACGCCACGGTGCCGACCGCAGGACAGCCGGGGATCTCCCTGGTCAAGACGGGCGCACTGCCGAACGGCAGCACGGGAGCGGTTGGCGACCTCATCGACTACAGCTTCGTGCTCACCAACACCGGATCGCTCACCCTGTCGGACGTGACACTGACGGATGCTCTTCAGGGGCTCAGTGAGATCACGTACGGTTCATGGCCTGCCGCTGCCGGCACGCTTGCTCCGGGCCAGTCGGTCACAGCAACAGCGACCTACGCCCTCACGCAGGCGGATGTCGACGCAGGAATGGTGGAGAACACCGCAACCGCCGCGGGCACTCCTTCCACGGGCACACCGGTATCGGACGAGGACGGCACCACCGTCGTCGTGCCGCAGACGCCGCGCATCGACCTCGTGAAGACCGGCAGCGTCACCTCGGGTACCGGCGTGCTCGGCGACACCGTCACCTACGAGTTCACGGCGACCAACACCGGAAACGTCACCCTCACCGGCGTCGGCGTCACCGATGAACTCGCCGGGCTCGGCGCGCTGAGCTATGACTGGCCGGCGGCGGCAGGAACCCTGCTTCCCGGCGAGGTCGTCACCGCAACGGCAACGTACACGCTGACCCAGGCCAACATCAACACTGGATTCGTCGACAACTCTGCGACCGTCACCGGCACCCCGCCGACCGGCGCACCCGTGAGTGATGACGACGACGAGCGCATCATCACGATCTCGTCGCCTGACATCACCCTGGAGAAAACCGGGTCGCTCGCCGACACCGCGACGGGCATTGCCGGCGACATCGTTAACTACACCTTCACGGCCATCAACTCGGGAACGGTCACGCTCACCGGAGTCGACGTCACCGACGCCCTCCCCGGACTCAGCGCGCTGACCTACGGCGCCTGGCCCGGCGCTGCCAGCACCCTCGCACCGGGGGAGCAGGTCATCGCAACCGCGACATACGCCCTCAGCCAGGCGAACGTCGACGCTGGCTTCGTCGACAACACCGCCTCGGTGTCCGGCACCCCGCCGACCGGCGAGCCGGTGACCGATGAGGACGACGTCCGCGTGGAGGTCCCGTCTGCGCCCGGAATCGATCTGATCAAGCTCGGTGCATTCGACACCGGATTCAGCGCGGCAGCCGGCGACGGCGTCAGCTACGATTTTCAGGTCGTCAACACCGGGAACGTCACTCTCACCGGTGTCACGATCGCCGACCCGATGCCCGGGCTCAGCGCTCTGACCTACACGTGGCCGGGAACAGCCGGAGTGCTTGCTCCGGGGGAGCGTGCTCTCGCCACCGCGACCTATTCGCTGACCCAGGCCGATGTCGATGCGGGCGAGATCGCGAATGCGGCGATCGCCACCGGCGCGACACCGGGTGGAGAGACGGTGGATGACCCGGATTCCTCCACGCTCGATATTCCGGAGGGTCCGGCGATCCAGATCGTCAAGACGGGTGACCTCGCCGAGAACGCCGCAGGGGCAGCAGGAGACAACGTCGAGTACTCATTCGAGGTCTCGAACATCGGAAACGTGACGCTCTCAGGCGTCGACGTGACCGACCCGCTCCCCGGGCTCACCGAACTCGAGTTCGACGCGTGGCCGAGTGTGCCCGGTGTGCTCGCTCCCGGTGAATCGGTGACAGCGAGCGCGACCTACGCGCTGTCCCAGGCAGACGTCGACCGCGGATTCGTGGACAACACGGCGTCGACACGAGGTACTCCTCCAAGCGGCGCAGAGGTGAGCGACAGCGACATCGCCACGGTCCTCGTTCCGGCCTCGCCGGCGCTCAGCCTGGTGAAGACCGGAACCCTCGGCGGTGGAGCCGCAGTCGGCGACGACGTGGAATTCACTTTCGTCGTGTCGAACACCGGTAACACGACGCTCACCGGTGTCACGATCCTCGACTCGATGGCAGGGCTCAGCGCACTGAGTTTCGCCTCGTGGCCGGCGGCTCCCGGCGTGTTGCTCCCAGGTGAAGGCGTCACTGCGACCGCGAGTTATGCACTCACCAGTGCTGACATCGACGCAGGCAGTGTGACGAACAGTGCTGCGGCGACCGGAACGCCCCCGACCGGTGACCCGGTTTCCGACTCCGACGCGGTCGTGGTCGAGGTGCCCGGTCCTCTGGCCGAGACAGGGTTCGCCGGTGTGACGACGTTCCTGCTGCTCACAGCTCTCGCGTTGCTCGCCGTCGGGTTCGGAGTGAGAAGGATCGCCGGGCGGACCGAGCGCGCCTAGCCACTCCATGTCATCCCGGAGCGGGGTGCAAGGCACCCCGCTCCGGACCGATGGGGCCCACAGGCGCCCGAGCCTGAGGGCATCACTAGTCTTGGTTGCAATGGACGACATGCCCCGGTCACCAGACCGCATCTTCGGCGCGCCCCGCACGCCGTCGGCGTTGCTGGAGCGCCACCGCCTGCTGGATCTCCTCGACGGCGACGAAGCGCTCGTCGTCGTCCAGGGGCCCGCCGGTTACGGCAAGACGGCGCTCCTGGCCCAGTGGTCGCAGAAGACTCGGATGACCGGCGTCTGGCTTACCATCGAGACCGGGGAAGCCGACGACGTGGCCTTCGCTTCCCTCCTCGTGAGAACCCTGAACGACGCAGGGTTCGTACGCCCGGGCACCGTCCTCGAGACGGCAGAGTTGGCGTTCGAGAGCGACCAGGACCCCTGGGCGATCGTGCGCCGCGGACTCGCTCAGCTCGAGAGGGATGTCGTCGTCGTCATCGACAACGGCGACAGGCTCGCCGATGACGTGCTCCATCGTGTGCTCGAGCTGCTGCAGGCGTCACCCCGCGTGCGAGCCAGGATAGCCACCAGACGGACGACACCTCTGTCTTCGGCGGTCATGATGCTCGATACCGCGGTGATCGGGGCATCCGACCTTCGAATGACGGATGGCGAAGTGGCGGCGGCACTCCGCGTCGCCGGTGTCGATGCCGACCCCGCACCGTTCGTTCGTGCGGCCGGCGGATCAGCTCTCGCTGTGCGAGCCCTGAGCCTTCACGCGGATGCCCTCACCGTGGGGCCCTCCGGCTTCGGTGTGGACCGTGCGGTTGACGCGATCGAGCGTTACCTCTCGGCTCGTCAGGACGCGGACACAATGAACCCCAGATACGCTCGTTTCCTCGCTCGCACGTCGCTCGCCGAAACGCTGACGGAGGACCTTGCCGTCGAGCTGACCGGCGAAGCGGCTGTCGCAGACTTGTTCCACCAGGCCGAACTGGATGGACTCGGCATGTGGAGCGGCGCCGGGCCGACTCGGGCGTTCACGTACACGACGATCGTCCGCGAACTGTTGCGGCGAACTCTCGACCGTACGACTCCCCAGGATCGCCCGGGGCTGCAACGAGAAATCGCCCTGTGGTCGGCGCGCAATCACCGACCGCTGAGTGCCGTCGCGATCGCCGTCGAGATCGGCGATTTCGCGCTCGCCAGTGACGTGATTCGCGGGTCGTGGGCGTCTCTGCTTCTGGCCCATGGCGGGAAGATGCGGCCACTCTTCGCGGGGGTTCCACTTTCCGCCCTGCGTCGGTACCCGATCATCACGATGATGCTTGCACTCAGTTACAACGCAGCCAGCATCCACCGTGTGAAGGCGGTCGAGCTTTTCGCGCTCTCCATCATGGCGTCACGCGTGCAGCGCCGTAAGGCATCCCCGACCGATCGGGCACTGCTCAGTGGAATCGAGAGCGCCGCGTTCCGGGTGATCGGTCAGTTCGATCAGGCACTCAGCGCGGCGCGGGATGCTGTCGTGTCACTGAATGCGTTGGATGTCGATGGCCGTGAAGCGCTCGGTACCCTCGTGCCCGCGCTCTACTCACACGCGGGAATCTCGCTCTTCTACGCTGGCTTTAGTGACGAAGCGCTCGCTGCCTTCCGGGCATCCGTGTCGATCGGCGACTCGCTGAGCACCGTCTCGGGTCTGAGCGGATTGAGCAACACGGCTGGCGCGCTTGCCCTGGTCGGTGAGATCGACGATGCGCGGCGGATATGCGCTGACGCTCGCAGCCGGGTTTGGCCGGACGGTTGGCTCACCAGTTACCTTGCGAGTTTCTACCAGCTCGCCGAGGCGTTGATCGCCCTCGAGGTGGGCGATGTCGACGAGGCGTCCCAGCGCATCGGTCTGCTCGAGAGGCATCGGGACACGATCGAGCACTGGGCGCTTCTCGTCGACGCCGAAGCGACGGTCGCAATCCTTCGCGGTACGCCGGCCGATGGCCTGGCGGTGCTCGAGGCGAACGTGCGGCGACACTCGAACCGTGCAGCCTCAGCCGCGCCCATTGCCCGTCGTATCGCCATGACCCGCGCAATGCTCGAGCTCGCGAGCGGCTCGGTCACTGCAGCAGAGAAGCGCGTTGCCCCGCTCGCCGTCAGGTACCCGGCCGCCGCTGTGATGTATGCGCGCATCGCGCTCGTCCGAGGAGAACCCAGTGCCGCGCTGCGCCGACTTGAACCGGCATACACGACCCGGTCCGGATTGACCACTCGGCTCCGGGCTGAGGCCGGAACCATCGAGGCCGCTGCATTGCTGCGACTGGACCGGCGAGCTGAGGCGGTGCGTTCGATGGATAACCTCGTCGGGCTGCTGAAGGCGAGCGGGTTGCGCCTTGCCTTGTCGCTCCTGCCCGATCGGGACGTTCGTTCCATGCGCGCCATCGTCATCGACCGGCCGCAGATGCTCGATGTGCTCGGGGACGCCGTTGGTCGCATCCCCGAGGCGGACAGTACGGCTACGCTCACCGACCGCGAAATGATTGTGCTCCAGGCCCTGTCCCGCGATGGTTCCGTCGCTGAAATCGCGGCCGAACTTTTCGTGTCGCCGAATACCGTGAAGTCGCAGTTGAAGGCGTTGTATCGCAAGCTCGGCGTTTCGAACCGCGAGGACGCGATTGCGGCCGGCCGCGCCCATGGATTCATTCTGGGCGGATCGGCGGTCTGAGGGTTCCAACAGGGCGATGCTTCTCCGAGCGTGCTGCGTATATGAATTTCAGATTTGCATGTGTAAAGTTCAGACATGAACACTGAATCCCTTGTCGAGCAGGGTGGCGCGCGGGTCGCCTGGATCCGATCCCGGATGACGATGCTGGCCGCGACGCGGGAGGACTTCCAGGCATCTCAGCCCTTCGCGGGCCACCGGATCGGGATGTCGCTCCACGTCGAGCCCAAGACGGCGGCTCTCGTCGAGACCCTCGCCGCCGGCGGCGCCGAGATCGTCGGGACCGGCAACTTCGGTTCGACGCAGAACGACGTCGTCGCCTACCTGAACTCCCTGCCGAACATCACCATCTACGGAACCCGTGAGGATTCCCTCGATCAGCACCACTCGAACATCACCCGGGTCCTCGACGCGCAGCCGGACATGCTGCTCGACAACGGCGCGGACCTCGCTGCCGGCCTCGCGGAGCGCGGCACATTCGGCAGCGTCATCGGCGGAACCGAGGAGACGACCAGCGGCGGCGACCGGCTGCGCGCCGAGCTCGCCGGACAGGTGCCGTGCCCGGTGATCGTCATCAACGACAGCCTGCTCAAGGCCATCGGAGAGAACAAGCACGCGGTGGGCCAGTCTGCGGTCGAGAGCTTCATGCGGATCACCAACCTGATGATCCCCGGCCGCCGTTTCGTCGTCTTCGGCTATGGCTGGTGCGGCCGCGGTGTCGCGCAGTACCTGCGCGCAATGGGTGCCAAGGTGGCCGTGGTCGACACCGATGAGCTGAAGGCATTCGAGGCCACTCTCGACGGTTTCCGGGTGGGAGCCGCGCACGACTTCGCCGAGTGGGGTGACGTCTTTCTCACCGCGACGGGCCGACCCGACGTTCTCACCTACGACGTGATCGAGCGGATGCACGACGGGGTGATTCTCGGCAACATCGGGCACTTCCCGTGGGAGATCGACGTTCCAGTGCTCCGTGCCCACCAGACGGCCAGTACCGAGATCGTGGACTCGCTGGAGCGGATCGATCTGCCAACCGGCAAGCATGTGGTGCTCATCGCCAACGGTCGCATGTACAACCTCGCCGGCCGCGAGCCGAAGGGCAACTCGATCGAATCGATGGACATCGGCTTCCTCCTCCAGTCGCTGGCACTCGAACGCATAGCGACTGGAGCAGCGACGTTGCGTCCCGGTGCCCAGCCGGTGCCGGACGACATCGACCGGCAGATCGCTCGCCGGCTCATGGCGTCGCTCCAGGCCTCGTCGTGACTGGAGCGCGTGCCCGATGACTGACACTCCCGAGTACTCGGCACCGGCGATCGACAAAGCGCTCGACATCCTCGAGCTTCTTGCCGGCAGCCCGGGGACGATGAGCCAGCTCGACATCGCGAAAGCCGTCGGCCTTTCCCCCGGTCAGATCTTCAGGCCACTGATGCGACTCGAGAAACGCGGCTACATCTTCCGCGACAAGCAGTCAGGCCTCTATCAACTCTCGATGCGCCTCTTCGATCTCGCGCACCGTCAGGAGCCGTTGCGGTCCCTGCTGACCGTCGCCGTTCCCGTCATGCAGGAGCTGGCCGCCGAGATCGGCCAGTCCTGCAATCTCGGCATCCTCGACGCCGACCGCGTGCGGATCGTCGCCCAGGCCGAAAGCCCGGCAGATTTCGGATTCCGCGTCCGCGTCGGTGCCCTCTTCGACCTCAGACAGACGGCGACCGGCATGGTCCTCGCGGCATTCATCGGGCCGGCTTCCACCGTGGATGACGACCGGCTGGATGCCATCAGGACAGACGGTGGACTCGTGCTCCCCGACCAGGCACAGCCGGGAATCACTGATGTCGTCGTGCCGATCCTCCGCTCGAATGGTCGAGAGGCGGTTGCCGCGCTCACCATTCCGTACATCGCGACCAGCTACAGCGGGTCGGGACTTGACGTCGTCCGGGAGAGGGCGGCGCGGGCCGCCCGCGAGATCCAGGCCGCGCTGGGGATCTGAGCCCGAGCCGGACGGGGTGTCAGTCGGTGGGCCCGGTCAGAGGCAGGGCCTCGACGGCTGTGCGCTCGATGGCGAGGCCGGCGCGATACCGGTCGAGGTAGGAGGCGAAGCCGCCTACGTCGTCGGGGTCAGGGTCGGTCGTCTCGAACAGCGCATCGCCGAACACCCGCTCGCTGAGGTAACCGTCGAGGTCGAGCTTCGAACCGGATGACGTGGCCGAGACGTAGGACGCCAGAACCGCGATGCCCCACGCGCCGCCCTCGGACGCCGTCGCTGCGATCGAAACCGGAGCATCCAGAGCACCGGCGAGGAACCGCTGGGCCACCCCGGCGGTGCGGAACATGCCCCCGTGCGCGAACATCTGATCGAGTTCGACGCCCTCGTCGGCCAGTACACGCATGCCGAGGCTGAGCGTACCGAACACACCGTAGAGCTGTGCCCGCATGAAGTTGGCGAGGGTGAATCGGCTGTCAGGGGCGCGGACGACCAGCGGCCTGCCCTCGCTGAGCCCGGCGATGGGCTCACCGGCCAGGTGGTTGTATGCCAACAGCCCGCCGGCATCCGCGTCGCCATCGAGTGCCTCACGGAAGAGTGCATCGAAGACGCCGTCGTTGTCGACAGGGGTGCCGGCGACCGTGGCGAAACGGCCGAACAGGCCCGCCCAGGCGGCGAGCTCGCTCGCCCCGTTGTTGCAGTGCACCATGGCGACCGGGTCGCCTGCGGGTGTGGTGACCAGGTCGAGCTCGTGGTGCACGCTCTGAAGCGGGCGCTCGAGAACGACCATCGCGAAGATGCTCGTCCCTGCACTCACGTTGCCGGTGCGCGGGGCGACCGAGCGCGTCGCTACCATCCCGGTGCCAGCGTCGCCCTCCGGCGGGCAGAGCACGGCGCCCGGTTGAAGCGCGCCGGTGGGATCGAGGAGTTGCGCTCCCTCCGGCGAGAGTTCCCCGGCCGGCTGTCCGGCTACCAGAACCTCGGGAAGGATCGAGGCGAGCTTCAGCTCCGGCCGCTGTGTGGAGACCAGGTCGTCGTACTTCGCCAGGAGTCTCGCGTCGTAGTCCCTGGTCGCCGAATCGATGGGGAACATTCCGGATGCGTCGCCGACACCGAGAACTTTGCGTCCGGTGAGCCGCCAGTGGACGTACCCGGCGAGGGTGGTGACGAAATCGATCTGCGGAACGTGGGGTTCGTTATCGACAACAGCCTGGTGCAGGTGAGCGATCGACCAGCGGAGCGGGATGTTGACGCCGAACAGCTCGGTCAGCTCGGTCGCTGCCACACCGGTCGTCGTGTTGCGCCAGGTCCGGAACGGTACGAGAAGGTCGCCGGCTTTGTCGAACGCGAGGTAGCCGTGCATCATCGCCGAGACGCCGATGGCGCCATAGCTCTCCGGGCGTACGCCGAAGTTCTTCTCGACGTCGGCGACGAGGTCGGCGTGGGCGGCCTGGATGCCCGACCAGACGTCATCGAGCGAGTAGGTCCAGACCCGGTCGACGAAGGCGTTTTCCCACTCGAACGAGCCGACGGCGAGCACAGTCGACGGATCGTCGCCGATGAGGCAGATCTTGATCCGGGTCGAACCCAGTTCGATTCCCAGTGACGTCCGTCGGCCCAGGATCGCGTCCCTGATGCTGGCGTGGCCTTCGGCGGCGTTCGTTGCTGCGCCGTCCTGACCGACGGCGGTGTCGATGCGGTCACCCATGGTGGGACTCCTTCGGGTCTGGATGTGATCGGTCACTTAACCGGTCGAATTCCGAGCCTATCCTCCCGGGCCGCACCCGCATGGCGCGGGTTCGACGCGGCGGGCGCACCGCAATACCACTTTGGGATGGGTAGAGATACCCATGGGCTGCGAACCCGGGCCGAATTAGGCTCGGAGTCTCTGGCCAAGGGGCATTGGCCGGAAGCCCGAGCAGGATGCACCGGTGCGTTCCCGCGAGGGTATGCAGGAGAAGACCCCCTGTGAACCGTCCCTACGTCGGTTCAGAGGGGGTCTTTCAGCTGGGGGCACAGCTGGGGAATTTCGCGACTTCGGAACCCGACTCCCTCGGAGAGTTCCCGCGTTCTGACCCTATCCGCGTGGGCGATGCCCGGATAGTCCACCCTTTGGTGGACCCGCACCGCGGCGAGATCGCAGTCGCGCACCCACAGAGGCTCGTTCGAGCGGGATTGGGTGCGCAACTGCCATCTCGTCGGCACCTGAGAGCGCGGTCAGCCGCCGAGGGCATCCCGGATGACCGCGGCCGACCGGCTGAGGCGCTCGGCGACCGTGGGCGCCTCCCCTCCGCCAGGCAGATGGACCGCCGCGATGGCCGCGGGTGGCCGGCCGCGCACGACGAGCGGCACGGCGACCGCGTGCAGGCTCGGAATCACTTCGTTCTGGCTCTCGGCCCACCCGCGCACGGAGGCAGTACGCACCTGCTCAGCGAGAGCAGCACTTGTGTTCTTCGGCCAGGCATCCGGGGGAAGCTGCGACAGGATCGCCTTGCCCGGCGCTCCCGCCGTGACCGGATGCCGCGTCCCCGGCCGTTGCGCGACGGCCGCGACAGCGTGGCGCGGCTCCACGCTGGCGAGGGTCACGCACTCGTCGCGGTCGAGGACGACGAGGAAGCAGGTCATGCCCAGGTCGTTCGCTGCTGCGGTCAACTCTGGCAGGGCCTCGGCCTGCAGATCGCGAGCGACACCGGCGGCCAGCGCGGCGAGCCCGGCACCCAGCTGGACCCGCCCGGCGGCATCCCGACCGACCAGCCCGTGCAGTTCCAGCGTCCGGATGAGCCGGTAGGCGACCGACCGGTGGGCGCCGAGCTCGGCGGTGATCTCCTCGATGGTCAGCGGATGCCCCGCGCCCGCGAGTACTTCCAGCACGCGGATGCCCCGGCTCAGCGTCTGTGACGCTGCATTCGCTGTGGCGTCGGTCAGGGGCATGGGCACTCCATTGCGTCGGGAAACGGCTCGGGATACGATCTGATCAATAGTAGAACGCTTCGTTCGATAATAGAACGACTGTCCTGCATCGCATCAGTCAATGAAGACTCGTGAGGACCCCATGCAGTTCCACCACCACGGCTACGTCTCCGGTGACCCGCGGGTGAGCCCTGCCGCAGGCACGGGGCTGAACCGCCCGGACGAACTGCCCGACGAGGTCGACGTCCTCATCGTCGGCGCCGGGCCCGCCGGCATGATCCTCGCCGCCCAGCTCTCCCAGTTCCCGAGCCTCACGGTCCGGCTCGTCGAACGGAGAGCCGGCCGTCTCGCGATCGGCCAGGCCGATGGCATCCAGGCGCGAAGCGTGGAAACGTTCCAGGCATTCGGGTTCGCTGAGCGCATCACCACCGAGGCCTATCGGATCACCGAGATGTGCTTCTGGGGACCGGACGCGGATGATCCGACGAGGATCGTCCGCACCGACCGGGCCGTCGACGACGTCACCGGGATCAGTGAGTTCCCGCACCTCATCGTCAACCAGGCCAGGGTCCTCGACTACTTCGCCGAGGTCATGCGGAACAGCCCGTCGCGAATGACACCGGACTACGGACTCGAGTTCGTGGGGCTCGAGATCTCGGATGCCGGTGATCACCCGGTCGACGTCACGCTGCGAGAGACGGCGGGGGAGCGGATCGGGCATGAGCGTCGGGTGCGGGCGAAGTACGTTGTCGGCTGCGACGGCGCCAGGAGCGCCGTTCGTGAGTCGATCGGCCGCTCGCTCGTCGGCGACCAGGCCCGTCATGCGTGGGCGGTGATGGATACCCTCGCGGTCACCGACTTCCCCGACATCCGCACCAAGTGCGCCATCCAGTCGCGCGCAGGCAGCATCCTGCTCATCCCTCGCGAGGGCGGACACCTCTTCCGGATGTACGTCGACCTCGGCGCCGTCACCCTGGAAGACAAGGGTGCGATCCGGGCCACCACGGTCGAGTCGGCGATCGTCAAGGCCAACGAAATCCTGCACCCGTACACGCTCGACGTGAAGAACGTCGCCTGGTACAGCGTCTACGAGGTCGGACACCGGCTCACAGACAAGTTCGACGATGTCGCCCACGAGAGCGACAGGTCGCCGCGGGTGTTCATCACCGGGGACGCCTGCCACACGCACAGCGCGAAGGCCGGGCAGGGGATGAACGTGTCGATGCAGGACGGTTTCAACCTGGGCTGGAAACTCGCCCACGTGCTCACCGGCCTCAGTCCAGAGCGGCTGCTCGAGACGTACTCCGACGAGCGGCAGGTGATCGCCAGGGACCTCATCGAATTCGACAGGGTGTGGTCGACGCTCATGGCGAAGAAGCCGGAGGAGTTCGACGATCCGAAGGAGCTCGGAGAGTTCTACGTGCGGACGGCCGAGTTCCCGGCCGGCTTCATGACGCAATACCCGCCGTCCATGCTCATCGGAGGAGACGAGCACCAGGACCTCGCGACCGGATTCTCGATCGGCAAACGCTTCAAGTCCTCGCCCGTCGTCCGGGTCGCCGACGGCAACCCGAAGCACCTCGGCCACCACCACCGCGCCGACGGGCGCTGGCGGCTGTACGCGTTCCCCGGGGAGGCATCCGGAGGCGATGCGGCGCTCGCCGAGTGGGCAGACTGGCTCGCGACCTCGCCCGATTCGCCGATCGTCCTGTACACCCCCGCCGGGGCAGACATCGACAGTGTCTTCGACGTCAAGGTGGTGTACCAGCGACCGCACGTGGACGTCGACATCATGGCGGTGCCTGCGATCTTCCTTCCCCGGGTCGGTCCGTTCGCGCTGATCGACTACGAGAAGGTCTATGCCGCAGATCCGGTCGACGACATCTTCGACCGGAGGGAGCTGAACCGTTCCAGCGGATGCGTCGTGGTGGTCCGGCCGGACCAGTACGTCGCGCATGTGCTCCCGCTCGCGGCGACCGCCGAGCTGGCCGGCTTCTTTGCCGGCAACATGCTTGCACCGCGACCGGTGCCCGTCGACTCCCTGCGTGCCTGACTGCTCGGTTCGGGTGCGCCGCCAGGACGAGAACATCGGATTCGAGGACGGTGCTTGGCGAAATGTATCAAATGATATACGTTCGCAGCATGACTGATTCCGAGTCCCCGACGACGCGCCTCGATGGAGAGGGCAGCGGCATCCGTCGCCCCGGCAAGATCATCGCCGTTCATCTCAACTACCCCAGTCGCATCGCGCAGCGGGGCCGCGTCCCCTCGCAGCCCTCGTACTTCCTCAAGCCCTCCACGTCGGTCGCGTCGAGCGGCGGAGTGATTGAACGGCCCCTCGGTACCGAGTTGCTCGCATTCGAGGGCGAGATCGCCCTCGTCATGGGTGCAGCGGCGAAGAATGTGACGCGCGAGGATGCCTGGTCGCACATCGCGGCCGTGACCGCCGCGAACGACTTCGGCGTCTACGACCTGCGCTGGGCCGACAAAGGCTCGAACCTCCGGTCGAAAGGTGGCGACGGGTTCACCCCGCTCGGCCCCCGCCTCATCGATGCGCGCACGGTCGATCCACGCGGCCTGCGGGTCCGCACCTGGGTCGACGGCGCCCTCGTGCAGGACGACACGACAGCGGAACTGGTCTTCCCCTTCGACCAGCTCGTCGCCGACCTGTCGCAACTCGTCAGGCTCGAGGAAGGCGACGTCATCCTCACCGGCACACCGGCCGGGTCGAGCGTTGTCACTCCCGGCCAGGTCGTCGAGGTGGAGGTCGACGCCCCGAACGCTGAGGGCTCGCCCTCGAGTGGTCGCCTCGTCACCACCGTCGTAGAGGGTGAGACACCGCTCGGTGCGCACGGAGCCGGCCCGAAGGTCGACGACACGCAGCGCGCAGAGGCATGGGGAAGCCGTGCTGAGGCGGGGCTGCCTGAGACCTTCGAACTCACCGACGGCCTCAGAGCCAGGATCGCCTCCGTCGGGACGGCGACACTGAGCGCGCAGCTGCGCAAACGCGGCCTCAACAACGTGACGATCGACGGAGTGCACCCCACACATCCGGGAGTGCGGATGATCGGCCGGGCGCGAACCCTTCGGTTCATCCCCTCCCGGGAAGATCTCTTCGAGAGCCACGGCGGAGGCTTCAACGCCCAGAAACGCGCCTTCGACTCCCTCCGCCCTGGCGACGTGCTGGTGATCGAGGCTCGAGGAGAGGCGGGCACCGGCACGGTGGGCGACATCCTCGCCCTGCGCGCCCAGGTGCTCGGTGCAGCAGGGATCGTCACAGACGGCGGCATCCGTGACCTCGATGCGGTCACCGCGCTCGGGATACCCGCCTACTCGCAGGGAGGACACCCCGCGGTTCTCGGCCGCAGGCACGTCCCCTGGGACGTCGACCTCACGATCGCCTGCGGAGGTGCGGCTGTGCAGCCAGGCGACGTCATCGTGGGGGACGGCGACGGGGTACTCGTGATCCCACCCCGCTATGTCCACGAGGTCGTCGACGCGGCGATCGAGCAGGAGCGCCAGGAACGGTTCATCGCCGACCGGGTGGCTGAAGGCGAGAGCGTGAACGGGCTGTATCCGATGAACGCCGCGTGGAAGAAACGCTTCGAGGAGGAGAGCCGATGACCGCGGGGAACGTTCAGAAGACGAACGGTTCCGTGACGCATGCCGACGGAGGCAGCAAATCGGAGCGCGCGTACGCCTTCATCAAGGAACGCATCGAGAACGGCAGCTATACGCCGGGCTTCCGGCTCGTCCTCGGGCAGCTCGGCAAGCAGCTCGACGTCAGCGTCGTGCCCGTCCGCGAGGCCATCCGGAGGCTCGAAGCCGAAGGACTCGTGACCTTCGAACGCAACGTCGGCGCGCAGGTGGCCATGGTCGACGAGCGTGAGTACTTCTACACGATGGAGACGCTCAGCCTGGTGGAAGGCGCAGCCACTGCGCTCTCCGCCCCGTTCGTCACACCGCTTGACCTGCTCAGGGCACGGGAGATCAACGCCGAGATGGTGACCTGCCTCGACCACTTCGAGCCTCACCGGTTCACCGAACTGAACCTCGCATTCCATGCCGTTCTCTTCGAGCACTGCCCCAACCCGCACATCCTCGACCTCGTCCACCGGGGCTGGAAGCGGTTGACGGTGCTCCGCGACTCGACCTTCAGTTTCGTGCCCGGTCGCGCCCGTGAGTCGGTCGAGGAACACGAACGACTCCTGCAACTGATCGAGTCGGGCGCCCCTTCGTTGGAGATCGAACTCGCCGCGCGCGCCCACCGCACGGGCACCCTCGATGCGCTCCTCACCTACCAGGCAGAACACCACACTGAAAGCAGTCGACGATGACCTTCCGCACAGATCCCCACACCATCCGCGGATCCATCGCTCCGCTCATGACGCCGTTCACGACCGACGGCGCCGTCGACCATGAGAGTCTCGCCAACCTCGTCAACTGGCAACTCGCCAACGGCACCCACGGACTGTCGATCGGCGGATCCACCGGTGAGCCCGGCGCGCAGAGCACTGCCGAACGCCTCGCCGCCATCACGACAGTGATCGACGCGGGTGCCGGCCGGGTGCCCGTCGTGGCCGGGACAGGGAGTGCCAGGCTCGACGAGACCATCGAACTCACCGGCCAGGCGGTCGACGCGGGCATCGACGCCTCGCTCATCATCACTCCGTACTACGCCAGGCCCACCCAGGAGGCGCTGTACGTCTGGTACAAGACGATCGCGGCCGAGTTCCCCGACCTGCCGATCCTCGCATACAACGTCCCGGTTCGCACCGCCGTCGACATCGCACCGGAGACCATCGCGAGGCTCTACCGCGACGTCGACAACTTCGTCGGCGTCAAGGAGACCACGAAGGACTTCGAGCACTTCTCCCGCGTCCTCCAGCTCTGCGGCAGGGAGCTCATCGTCTGGTCGGGAATCGAACTGCTCTGCCTGCCACTCCTCGCACTCGGGGGAATCGGCTTCCTCAGCGCAACCGCGAACATCGCCCCCGCTGCCCACGCGCGGATGTTCGAACTGTGGGAGTCCGGCGACATCGAGGCGGCCAGGGAGATCCACTACGGGCTGCATCCCCTCGTCGACCTGCTCTTCGTCGAGACGAACCCGGCGCCGGGCAAATGGGTGCTCGAACAGCGCGGGCTCATCCGCTCGGGCTTCGTCCGGCCCCCGCTCATCACGCCCACAGATGCAGGTCTGACGAAGATCCGGGCCTATCTCGAACAGGGCGCCGACTACCTCACACCCGTCGGCGATTTCAGCATCGGGGGACAGCGACCATGAGGCACACCCAGCACGTTCCGGAAAACCTGCCGGAGAAGATCCAGCACTACATCGACGGAGCGTTCGTCGACAGCCTCTCGGGTGCGACGTTCGGCGTGCTCGCTCCCGTTTCGAACGAGACCTACGTGCACGCTGCCGCCGGACAGCAGGCTGACATCGATCGCGCGGTCGCCGCGGCCCGCAGGGCGTTCGATGAGGGGCCGTGGCCCCGGATGCTCCCTCGCGCCCGGTCTCGCATCCTCAACAGGATCGCCGACATCGTGGAATCGCGCGACGCCCGGCTGGCCGAACTGGAGTCGTTCGATTCAGGGCTCCCGATCACGCAGGCGCTTGGCCAGGCCCAGCGGGCCGCCGAGAACTTTCGGTTCTTCGCCGACCTGATCGTGGCCCAGGCCGACGACACCTACAAGGTGCCAGGACGCCAGTTGAACTACGTCAACCGCAAGCCGAAGGGTGTCGCCGGGCTCATCACGCCGTGGAACACTCCATTCATGCTGGAGAGCTGGAAGCTCGCCCCTGCGCTGGCATCCGGCTGCACGGTCGTGCTCAAGCCGGCCGAGTTCACACCGCTCTCGGCGAGCCTCTGGGCCGATATCTTCCGTGAGGCGGGTGTGCCTGACGGCGTCTTCAACCTTGTCAACGGCCTCGGCGAGGAGGCGGGCGACGCGCTCGTCAAGCACCCCGATGTGCAGTTGATCTCGTTCACCGGTGAAAGCTCGACCGGGCAGACCATCTTCGCGAACTGCGCACAGACGCTGAAGGGCATGTCGATGGAACTCGGCGGCAAGTCGCCCGCCGTCATCTTCGCCGACGCGGACCTCGACGCCGCCATCGACTCCACCCTGTTCGGTGTCTTCTCGCTGAACGGCGAACGTTGCACTGCCGGATCCCGCATCCTCGTCGAGCGCCCGATCTACGACGAGGTCGTCGAGCGGTTCGCCGCCCGCGCGAAGAACATCGTGGTGGGCGACCCGCACGATCCCAGAACCGAGGTCGGCGCGCTCGTGCATCCTGAGCACTTCGCAAAGGTGATGAGCTACGTCGAGATTGGCAAGAGCGAAGGCCGGCTCGTCGCAGGGGGAGGCCGCCCCGAGAGCCTTCCCACCGGCAACTATGTTGCCCCGACGGTCTTCGTCGACGTGAAACCGGATGCCCGGATCTTCCAGGAAGAGATTTTCGGTCCCGTGGTCGCGATCACACCGTTCGACACGGACGACGAAGCCCTCGAACTCGCGAACGGCGTCAAATACGGCCTCGCGGCGTACATCTGGACCTCGAACCTCGAACGCGCGCACACGTTCGCCCAGGCCGTCGACTCGGGCATGGTCTGGCTGAACTCGCACAATGTGCGCGACCTTCGCACGCCGTTCGGCGGGGTGAAGGCCTCGGGGCTCGGCCACGAGGGCGGATACCGCTCGCTCGACTTCTACTCCGACCAGCAGGCGGTGCACATCACCCTCGGAGAGGTGCACACTCCCCGGTTCGGCGCGACACCTGCCACCGACGACTGATCCGGCCCCACCGACTCTCTGCACAGAAAGACAGTTCAATGACGAACGACGCGATTGCCACCCCGACCGCCACCCCGCCAGACATCCTGCGATGCGCCTACATGGAGATCGTGGTCACCGACCTGGCGGCATCCCGCGAGTTCTACGTCGACATCCTCGGGCTCGTGGTCACCGAGGAAGACGAGAACGCGATCTACCTGCGCACCTTCGAGGAGTTCATCCACCACAATCTCGTCCTGCGGAGGGGACCTGTCGCCGCTGCGGCCGCCTTCGGCTTCCGGGTGCGTTCCCCAGAGGACGTCGACCTTGCCGAGGCCTATTACCGGGAACTCGGCTGCCGCACCGAGCGCCGCCGCGACGGATTCGTGAAGGGCATCGGAGACGCCGTCCGCGTCACCGATCCACTCGGGTTCCCGTACGAGTTCTTCTACGAGGTCGAGCACGTCGAACGCCTCGCCTGGCGGTACGAGCTCTACGGCCCTGGCGCGCTGGTGCGGCTCGACCACTTCAACCAGGTGACGCCGGACGTGCCCAGGGGTCGCACCTACCTTGAGGACCTGGGCTTCAGGGTGACCGAGGACATCCAGGACGAGAACGGGGTCACCTACGCCGCCTGGCTCCGTCGGAAGGACACCGTTCACGACACCGCCCTCACCGGCGGGGACGGGCCGAGGATGCATCACATCGCGTTCGCGACGCACGAAAAGCACAACATCCTCTACATCTGCGACAAGCTCGGCGCGCTCCGGAAGTCGGATGTGATCGAGCGCGGACCTGGCAGGCACGGCGTCTCGAACGCGTTCTACCTGTACATCCTCGACCCCGACGGTCACCGCGTCGAGATCTACACCCAGGACTACTACACCGGTGATCCGGACAACCCCGTCGTCACCTGGGATGTGCACGACAACCAGCGTCGCGACTGGTGGGGCAACCCGGTCGTCCCGAGCTGGTACACCGACGCCTCTCTGGTGCTCGACCTCGACGGCGAGCCGCAGCCGGTCGAGAAACGCACAGACGCGAGTGAGCTGGCCGTCACGGTCGGGGCGGACGGATTCTCGTACACCCGCAAGGACGACGTCGATCACGGTTTCAAGCTCGGAGGCGCGCTGTAACGTCTCTGGCGTCTGACCCGCAATACTGATCAGCGGGATGCTGCGAAGGCGGCCCCGGAGGAGACAGAGCCCGATGACTGGCGAACGAACGTGTCCGGTGCTGCCGGATACCGTGGAACACGGATGAGCGGTGTGATCGCGGCCGGTCTGCGCATCCGCGTGCTGTCAGGGCTGATCGACGGCCTGCTCGTGAGCACGACATTCAGCGTCGTGACGTTCGGCATCGTCCGACCTCTCAGCGCTCGGTTCGACAATCAGAACGCCTTCGTCGTCGCAAAACTCGCTGCGCGTCTCGGAGTTCCAGCGGAGCTCCTCGCCGGAACGCCGGCCATCATCATCGGTGCCCTCATCTCGTTGCTCATGCCGATGGGGCTCATCCTGTCGACGGCAGTGTTCGGGCAGACTCCGGGGAAGCGTCTGCTGGGGCTCCGGGTCGTCACCAACGCCAGGATGCGACGCCCGGGTCTCGGCCGTGCCGTCTCCCGGAAGATCATTCCGCTCCTCGTTCCTGCACTGATACTCCTCGTGCTCGGCGGGACGACGTTCCTGCTGACGTTCCAGCCGAGCACCGAGTCGCTCTCGTCCCTCGTCGGCCTGACCTGGGTGTTATTGGTGGCGGCGTTGCTCGTCGTCCCGGGTCTGATTTACCTGTCGATCACCTGGGGGCCGAACAAGCGGGGATGGATCGAACTGCTGACGGGAACGCGGGTGCTGAACATCGGGAAGGGCGCCGACCCGTACAGCGGAAGGAACTGGCGGAAGGACTGACCGATGCGGACGGGAACTTCCGCTTGACCCGCAGATGATGCGTTGAGCCGCTGCTCAGAGCAGGGGCTGCAGCCCGCTCCATCCGCTATCGACCTTGAGTCGTGCGCCGAACGAGTTCCCGCGGCCGGGATAGCGGTAAAGGTCGCCTGTCGTGGCTTGCACCGCGATGAGGTCGGTGAAGCCGTCCCGGTCGACGTCGCCGATCCCGGTGAGGTTGCGCATGCTCTGCCATCCGGTCCCCACTTTGGCGCGCGCCCCGAGGCCGCCGGTCGTTCCTGGGTAGAGCCACAGTTCCCCGGTCGCTGTCGTTCGCGCCATCAGGTCGACTCGTCCGTCACGGTTGAAGTCGCCTGCCCCCATCAACTCGCTCATCGCGTTCCACCCGCAGCCGAGCCTGGACCCGCTGGCCAGGCTGATGCCGCGCCCGCGGTAGAGGTACAGGCATCCGGACGAGGCCTGTACGGCAAGAACGTCTGGACGGCCGTCCAGATCGATATCCCCGATCGGGGTGATCTCGCGCATGCCGTTCCACCCGGCACCGATTTTGACCCGCCCACTGAAGCCGGTGCCGGTTCCGCGGTAGAGCCAGAGCGCCGCCGTCGCGGTATCGCTCGCAATGATGTCCTCGAAGCTGTCGCCATCGAAATCGCCGAACCGCGTGATGGTGCTCATGCCGTTCCATCCGTTTCCGATGCGGGTAGCAGTGCCGAACTGTGCACCGTTCCCGGTGTAGAGATAGAGGAAGCCCGTCGAGGCCTGTCGGGCGATGAGGTCCGACCAGCCGTTGCGGGTGAAATCGCCGAACGGCGTCTTCGGCACCGGTGTCACGTCGAGTTGGTTGCGGTCGACCGAGAGGGACAGGCCGCCCCACGTCTCCTGGCCGCCCGTCTGGGTGGGCGACTGGTACTGCTTGATGCGGCGGTGCAGCCAGTAGCTCTCGGGAATCGCCGCGTTCGAGACGGTCGCCACGCCGTCGTATCGCGCGAACCAGAGGTAGTCAGGGCGCACCCATGTCGGCGACGGGTACGCGGCGACCTGGTCGGCGACGCCAGAAGCGAGGCTCGAGTAGAAGCCGGAAAGGAATCCGAGGTCGTGCAGGCGCGCGGTCCAGGCGCTCTGGTACGTGAGCACGGCGGTGCGGCACGTCGGATCCGTCGTGCTGTACGCCTCGACGTCGAGGAAGATTGCAGTCTCGGCCGCGAGCCCGATGGCTCGTGCCGCGGCGACGGCTTCGTCGGCGGCCGCGAGCCCTGAGGTGGCTGCGTTCGCTGCGGTGAACCGGAACTCCTTGGTCGAGGTCGTGCAGTATGGCTGCAGCCCCATGTGGATCGGCAGCAGGTGCCAGCCCGCCGCCTGCTGAGCGCTGACCCAGGATGCGGTCAACTCCGGTTGGGTGCAGAAGCGGTTGACGCCGCTCGTGTAGATGCCGACAGCGCGATACGGAGAGTCGGAGAGCCAGGTGGTCATCAGGTTCTGAGTCGGTGCCGTGCACGCATCGAATCCGGCCCCGGTGTAGCTGCCGGGGGCAGGGATGTTGGCGGCCACCTGGGCCGACTGCTCTGGCTGGGTCACCGATGACACGGTCGGCGCGACGAGCGCTGCGGCCGCGAGCCCGGCAGCCACGATTCGAGCGAGAGCTGCGCGTCGCAACCCCATCATGACCATCCTTCTGCCCCGGAAGCCGAGGCATAACGATATTTTCGGTCACGGTCGCCGATGCCGCAAGAGCCCCGGGCAGCCAGAGGTCGACCGTCGGAAGAGCGCCCTTTGAGTCACCGGTCGAATCGGTTCACCGGCACCTCCGCGCCAATCTCGTCAGCGACGGGTTCATAGGCCTCCAGTAGTGGGGCGAGTCGGCGCCACTCGTCCATCGGCACTCGACGCTCACCGGTGAGGACGTGGAGCGCGACGTGGTCGGCGCCGGCATCGCGGTGTGCTCTGACGCGTCGCGCGATGTCGTCGACGGAACCCCACGCCACGACGGAGTCGATGAGACGGTCGCTTCCGCCCGGCACGAGGTCGTCGTCCCCGAAACCCAGCCGTCTGAGGTTTGCCTGGTAACTCGGGAAGCCGAAGAACATGCCGATGCCGTTTCGCGCGATTGTCCGAGCCTTCGCCGGGTCGCTCTCGATGACGACGGCCTGATGAGGGGCGATGACGCCCAGGGGGCCGAGCCGTTCCCGGTTGATGATGTTGGATTCCGTGGTGACCAGGAACGGGTGGATGCCGGCGGTGCGGTGGCCTGCGAGGTCCACCATTCGCGGGCCGAGGGCGCCCAGCAGGCGCTGGCTCATCGGGATAGGTGTTGAGGACGAGTCGAGGTCGTCGAGGTATCTCGACATCTCGGCTATCGGGGTGCTGAACGGCCGACCGTGTGCCGCAGCAGATTGCGCATTGCTGACCCCGAGCCCTGTCATCAGCCGTGGACCGTACGACCGGACGAGCCGCGCGTGTTCGTCAGCCGCCACCTGGGCGTCGGACCCCCAGATGCTCATCACCCCCAACGCGACCGCGGATCCGGTGCCCGCTGACAGCACATTCTCGGCGTCCGCCCATATTCCAGGGCCGCCGCTGCCGACGAGCCAGATCGCGCCCCACCCCTGGGTGTGGAGTTCCGCGGCGACGTCACGAGCCGCTGAAGGGTCGATGGACCTCAGCTCCATGCTCCAGATCCCGGTCGCGCCCAGATTCACTTTCTTTCCTGCATCCAGCGTCGTCATGCCTGAAACCTACGGACCGAAAGGACTGGGCGTATAGTCCAATCCCATGGCGGAAACTCAGACCAATGTGGCGGACGAACTGCTCGCGGGAGCGGGCGTCGATCTTCACCTGGAGGTGAGAGGCCCGCGGCTGCGGGCTGGCCTGACGGACGCCCTGAGGGAGGCGGTCCGCTCGGGTCGGTTGGCGCCGGGCAGCCCACTCCCGGCATCCCGCACTCTCGCTGCCGACCTCGGCATCGCCAGAAGCACGGTGACGGAGTGCTACGCCGAATTGGTCGCCGAGGGCTGGCTCACCGCCCAGCAGGGATCAGGCACGCGCGTCGCGGCGCGGGCCACACCGCGCCTCGCGGTCGCGGGCCTCGCGACTGCGGGTACGAAGCGAACCCGTCAGGCGCTGGGGCTCCTGCCAGGGGCGGCCGATTTCGCGGAATTTCCCCGTGCGCAATGGCTCGCCGCAGCCCGCCGTGCCCTCGCTGTGGCACCGCACAACGCCTTCGGATATGGGGATCCGCTGGGGAGGCCTGAACTCCGCCGTGCTCTCGCCGACTATCTCTCCCGGGTGCGCGGTGTGGACGCCGACCCCGAGCGGATCGTCATCATTCCCGGCTTCTACCAGGGCCTGACGCTGGTCGCGCAGGCGCTGAAGGCGCGGGGCGCTCGGGCGATTGCCGTCGAGTCCTACGGCCTCGGGCTGTATCGCGAGCTGCTCACCGACGCCGGCCTCGGCATCCCGGCGCTGGCCGTCGACGACCAGGGGGCGCGCACCGAGAACCTCGCGGACCTGAACGGTGTTGGTGCCGTGCTGCTGACCCCTGCCCACCAGTTCCCCACAGGAGTCGCCTTGTCGCCCGCGCGGAGGGCGGCTGCGCTCGACTGGGCCCGAACAACAGGGGGACTGATCCTGGAGGACGACTACGACGGCGAGTTCAGATACGACCGCAAACCGGTCGGAGCGCTGCAAGGGCTCGATCCTGACCGGGTCCTTTATTTCGGTACCGCGAGCAAATCGTTGGCGCCGGCTCTGCGCGTCGCCTGGATGGTCGTGCCTGAGAGCATCCTCCCGGAGGTCGCGGCAGCCAAGGGGCGCGTCGAGACGGTGAGCGTTCTCGAACAACTGACCCTTGCGGATTTCATCACCTCCGGCGCCTTCGACCGTCACGTACGCTCACGCCGCCAGAACTACCGCCGCCGACGTGACCAGCTGATCGAAGCCCTGGCGCTGAGCGCACCAGGCGTCAGGGTGACCGGGATGGCCGCAGGCTTGCAGGCCGTTCTCGAACTCCCGCAGGGAACGGAAGACAGAATCCTGCGCGATGCGGCAAGTCGGGGACTGATGGTGAGCGGTTTGACTGAGTTCCGCCACGAAACGGATGACGCACGGCCGCCCTCGAGGGACGCGCTCGTCGTCAACTACTCGGCGGTATCGGACAGCGCCTGGCCCGGGGCACTGGACGCCTTGTGCAGTGTGATGCCCTAACGAAATTGGTCTGAGAAATAGCGGGAGAAATGGACTCAGCTTCCAATCCGATTGCTGCCTAGTGTCGATAGTGCGACGACCGACGAGGTCTGTTGCTCACGACAACTCACCGCAATCAAGGAGCGCCAGTGCTTTCGACCCAGCTTTCGGCAACTTCGGACGCTTCCTTCAGGAGATGGACCCTTCCTCCTGGGCTGGCGCTGACAGGTGGCTCCGTCGCGTTTGCGAGCCTGTACCTGGCGGCAGGTGCGCTGACGCCGCTGCTGGTCACCTACAAGGACGAGTGGCAGTTCGCTCCCTCGCTGCTCAACGTCGCATTCGCCGCCTACGCGATCGGATTCCTCGGCGCCGTGCTCACGCTTGGCTCGCTGTCGGATCACATCGGCCGCCGCCCTGTTCTGATCGGCGCCCTGATCGTGCAACTGGGCTCGAACATCGTGTTCCTCATCGCACCGGACATCGCCTGGGTGATCTCCGGACGAATCATTCAGGGAATCGCGAGCGGCGCGGCGACGGCCGCCTTCACTGCTGCCCTCGTCGAACTCGCACCGGCGAACAGAAAACGGCTCGGCACCATCCTCGGCAGTGTCAGTCTCACCGGCGGACTCGCAGTGGGATCTCTCCTTGCCGGACTCGCGGTCCAGCTCAGCCCTGACGCGACCTCGATCATCTTCATCACCCTGATCGTCCTCACCGTCATCGGCGTCGCCGTCGTGATCTTCTCCGCAGAGACGGGAGTTCGCACGCCAGGGGCGCTCCGCTCGATGATCCCCCGCGTCTCGATCCCGCATGCCGCCCGTGCGGAATTTTTCGCCGCGGCCCCTGTCGTCGCAGCGGTGTGGATGCTCGCGGGGCTGTCAGGGGGCCTGGCGCCGAACATGGTACGGAGTGTCTTCCACCTCGACAGCGGTCTTCTCAACGGCGTCACCGGCTTCGTCGCCCCCGCGGTGTCCGCGGTCGTCGGATTGTCGTTCGCCCGCGTCGCATCCCGCCTCGCCATGACCATCGGCATCCACGCGTCGATCATCGGTGCTGTCGCCATCATCGGCGGAGTGTTCGCCGGGAGCCTCGCGATCATGATCGTCGGGCAGGCCATCGCCGGAGTCGCCTTCGGTGCCTCGTTCACTGCGGCGCTCCGCCTGGTCTTCCCGGTCGCCCCGGTCTCCCAGCGCGCAGGTGTCGTCGCCGCGATATACGTCGTCTCCTACCTGGCCTTCGGGCTCCCGATCGTCATCGAAGGCCAGCTCGTCGAACCGCTCGGTGAGATCCCGGCGGTCCTCGGTTACACGGCCGTCGCCATCCTTCTCGCCGTCATCAGCCTCATCGCCCAGGCACGCATCAAGCGTCTCGCGTAGGAATCCAGATACCCCAACAGAAAGCAGGTAACCCATGTCCAGAATCTTCCTCGCCGGTGCGTCCGGAGTCCTCGGTCAGCGTCTCATCCCGCTGCTCGTCCAGGCCGGCCACGTGGTCGGCGGTATGACCCGGTCTGCAGGCAAGGCCGATCTCCTCGATCGGCTCGGAGCCGAACCGATCGTCGTCGACGTCTTCGACCGCGAAAGGCTGATCAAGGCGGTCAGCGATTTCAAGCCGGAGGTCATCCTGAACGAACTCACCGACCTTCCTGACGACGTGACGAAGATCGGCGACCACGCCGAGCTGAACGCGCGCATCCGCACCGAGGGCAACCAGAACATCATCGACGCGGCGCGCGCCGTCGGCTCCCCGAAGATCCTCGCCCAGACGGTGGCGTGGCAGCTGCCAGACGGTCCGGATGCCCGCGCCGTCGCTCAGCTGGAGGCCGCAGTGCTCGCGGAGGGCGGTGTCGTGCTCAGTTACGGGCAGTTCTACGGGCCGGGCACCTACAACGAAGGAGCCGTTCCCGCCGAACCTCGCGTCCAGATCGACCGCGCCGCCGAGCGCACGGTCGAACTCCTCGACGCCCCGACCGGTGTCGTCGTCATCACCGACTGACACAGCCCTGCCGCTCCCTGCGCCACCAGCCCGGCCGGCGCAGGGAGCGACCCGTCCAGGATCCCCGTCATCTCGTCCGTTCTCGCACCTCGCGTGCCGGTCCAAGGAGCTCTCGTGTCCATCCCACCGCCATACACCGAATCGAGCGTGGTTCTCCTCGCTACCGACGAGCCCCCCATTCGTCACAGACAGGATGCGGTCTGGCTGGTGGCGCTCGACCTCGACGGGACGACCCTCCGTGAGGACGGGTCGATCAGCGACAGAGTGATCGATCAGATCCGCAGGCTGGACGCGGCCGGGCACCACGTCGTGCTCACCACCGGCCGCTCAGCGGCCACCACTCTTCCGGTCCTCGAGACTCTCGGTATCGCCCCGTACTACCTGGTCTGCTCCAACGGCGCCGTCACCCTCCACCGCGACCCGGATGCACCGGACGGTTACAGCAGGGAACAGGTCATGACCTTCGAACCTGGCGAGATCCTGCCAGCGATCCGCACCCGCCTGCCTGACGTCCGATTCGCCGTCGAGGACGGTGAGGGGACGTATCGATACACCGCTCCGTTTCCCGCAGCGACGACCGGACTGGGCAGCCGGCAGATCCGCGTCGCCTTCGACGAACTCCTCGATCGGCCAGCGACCCGCGTGGTCGCGATCTCGCCCGGTCACGACGTGATCGACTTCCGGACCGCGGTCGCACAGCTGCCTCTGCATGAGGTCAGTTACGCCGTCGGTTGGACGGCCTGGCTCGACATCGCGGCCAAAGGGGTCACCAAAGCCGTGGCGATCGAGCGGGTGCGAGCCGTTCTCGGGATCGATCGCTCTCACGTGATGGCCGTCGGTGACGGTCACAATGACATCGACCTTCTCACCTGGGCGGGCGAACACGGCCGAGGGGTCGCCATGGGCAACTCGCCCGCGGAACTCCGGGTTGTCGCCAGTGAGATCACCGGCGCCGTGGACGAAGACGGCCTCGCGCAGGTCCTGGCCACCCTGTAGATGTCAGGTGCTCTCGCGAGGTACGACCCGGCACGGCAGAGACTCGATTCCCGAGCTGGCCTCGCCGTTGATCGCGTCGAACAGCCGGCGTGCAGCCTGGGCGCCGAGTGCCTCAAGGTTCATGTCGACGCTCGTGAGATGCGGGCTGGCGCCTGTGGTGAACACTTCCCAGTTGTCGTAGCCCATCACGGAGACGCGCGACGGAACATCCCAGCCCGCTTCGTGCAGGGTGTCGAGAGCGCCGCGCGCGATCTGGTCGTTCCCGCAGAGAATCCCGTCGACATCGGGATGCTGTTCGATCAGTCGCGCCGTGGCGTTGCGTCCCCACTGCTCGGTCCATGAGCCGAACTGGGCGCCGCCCACGAGCGACAGCCCATGCCCGCTGAGGGCGCGTTCGATCCCGACCACGCGGTCCTGCGCCGCGGCGTAATCCGATTCGCCGGTGATATGCGCGATTCTCCGACGACCGCGTGAAATCAGGAACTCTGCCGAGTCCGCACCGCCGCCGACGTTGTCGACGACGAGCGACAGGTCGTTCTCGTCGGTCGACGGGCCGTAGGCGTACACGACGGGAACGGGCAGGCTCCGCCCGATCGACGGCCGTGGATCGGTGCGGGAACCCACGACGATGAGGCCGTCGACGCGTCGGCTCAACAGTGCGTCCAGATGGTACTGCTCGCGAATCGAGTCACCCCGGGCATCGCAGAGGAACACCGACATCTTGCCCTTGCCGAAGGCATCCTCTGCCCCCATCAGGATCGGGAGGGAGAAGCGGCCGTCCAGGTCGCCGGTGATGAGCCCGACCGTTCCGGTCTGCCCGGCGAGTAGCCCACGGGCGAGGGCGTTCGGGGTGAACGAGATCTTCTCGGCGGCGACGAGAACGCGCGCCCGGGTCTCTGGGTGCACCTGATCCCGGCCGTTCAGGGCCTTCGATGCGGTCGCCACCGACACCCCGGCCAGCTTCGCGACATCGCGCAAGGTCGACCGCGGCGACGGCGTGTTTGCGATCGTCATGGTGCGCCCCTGTGTTTCGCTCGCGGCTCGTGCCTCGGTGGTCTGCTCTGACTGCGCCGGTGGCCTCGGTGATCCCCGCGAAGTGAAGCGGTTGATGAGGTCTTTCGGCTGACTCGACAATACACCGGTTGACGTAAGTGAGAAGGCAATGCTAGATTCACCGAAAACCTTTTCGGAATGTTTCGTCGAGGTTTGCTCTCCACCGGATGTACCCCAATCAACGACGATTCCAGACAAGGAAGTCACATGGCAGTGAAATTCCCGCGCTCCAGCCGCAACCGCTCGATCCCGTTCGTCGGGATGGCACTTGCGGCGACGGCAGCGCTTGCGCTCACCGGTTGCACCCCGACCTCATCGGGCGGCTCATCCGGCGACAGCGACACCATCACGGTGTGGCACTACTTCAGCGACGAGAACCAGGTCAAGGTCATGACCGATTACAAGGAACTCTTCGAGAAGAACAACGACGGCGTGACCGTCGACAACGTCTTCGTGCCGTACGACCAGATGAACTCGAAGCTCATCTCGGCCGTCGGTTCGAAGACGGGACCGGATGTCGTCGTGTTCAACGGCGCTGACACCTCGACCCTCGCACTCGGCGGCGCCCTCGCCCCGATCACCGAGCAGTGGGACGGTTTCGACGAGAAGAGCGAGTTCCCCGAGTCCGTCGTGCACTCACTCGAGGACGAGGTCTACGCCGCGCAGGGCTACGTGAACCTGCTCGGGCTCTGGTACAACCAGGACATCCTCGACGAGGTCGGCGTCGAGCCGCCCACCACGATGGACGAACTGACCTCGGCACTCGACACCGTCGCCGCCGCTGGAAAGGGTGGCATCACACTCTCCGGTCTCCCGCAGTCGCAGGGGGAATGGCAGGCCTACCCGTGGCTGTCGAGCTTCGGCTTCAACTACGACGACCCGCAGGCCGCCCCGCTCGAGGAGGCCTTCACGGCCATCCAGTCGTGGACCGAGTCCGGCGCCCTCACCCGTGAGGCCGTGACCTGGGACCAGACGGTTCCGTTCCAGACCTGGGCCGCAGGCGACGTCGCCTTCGCCGAGAACGGCAACTGGCAGATCGGCACCGCGCGCAGCGATGCGAAGTTCAACTACGGTGTCGTACCGCTTCCCGTCGGCGAGGACGGCCAGGTCTACCTCGGTGGTGAAGGCGAGGGCATCGGTGCGTTCAGCAAGAACCCCGAGCTCGCCTGGAAGTACCTCGAGCAGACGTACTTCAGCGAAGAGGGCCAGGCCATCGCGCTGAAGGATGTCGGAAGCATCCCGAGTCGCGGCGACGCGGCATCCGCTCCCGAGATCACCGAAGACCCCATCCTCGCCGCATTCGCCCAGTCCCTCGCGGACAACGGCGCGAACTACCCGGCCCCCGCGGTGCCCGCTGAGGCCGTCGCCGACCAGCAGCTCGTCGTCGGACAGGTCTGGAGCGCCGTCATCGGCGGCCAGATGACTCCGTCGGAGGCGGCGGCGAAACTGATCGCCGACCTCGAGCCCCTGCTCGCGAAGTAGCCGGCAACACCCGAGACGAGGAAGACCTCATGTCAGCAGATCTGACGGCCCAACGGCCGACCCGGCGGACGCTCGCGTCCGTCGGGCGGCCACCCCGGTCATCACGCCGCAGGAACGGCAACCGACGCAGGAAGCTCGCCTTCGCTCTGCCGGCAGGGGTCTTCCTCCTCATCTTCTCCTTCTTCCCGCTCGCCCAACTGGCGAGGATGAGCGTCAGCGATGTGTCCGCACGCACGCTCAACCAGCCGTGGGAGTTCGTCGGCTTCGACAACTTCGTGGGAAGCGCCACCCAGGGATCCCTGTTCCCCGCATTCGGCAACACCGTCGTCTTCGTGCTGATCGTCACAGGGATCGGCCTGATCGGTGGGCTCGGCGCCGCCATCCTCCTGAGCACGAGCACCTGGCTGTCGGCCTCCGTCCTCGGTCTCATGGTGTTCATCTGGGCGCTGCCCCCCGTGGTCAACGGGAGTGTCTGGAAGTTCCTGCTCGGGGACGCTGGACTGATCAATTCACTGATCGTCGGGGCCGGCCTCTCAGCGGATGCCGTTCCGTTCCTCTACGACGAACGATTCGCCCTGCTCTCGGTCGCGATCGTCAACTCGTGGGCCGTCATCCCGTTCAACGCCCTGGTGTTCAGGGCCGCGATCCTCGGCATCCCGGGCGAGACCTTCGAAGCGGCTCGCATCGACGGGGCCAACCGCTGGCAGGAGATCTGGCACATGATCATCCCGGCCGTCCGGCCGACGACCCTCGTGCTCGCCGTCCTGACCATCGTCTACGCCTTCCGATCATTCGACTTCATCTTCGTCATGACCTACGGAGGGCCGGGCGTCGCGACCAACACGCTGCCGTTCCTCAGTTACCTGCAGGCGTTCGTCCGCTTCGACTTCGGCATGGGTGCAGCGACCGCAGTCATCTCCGTACTGCTCGTCCTCGTGCTCGCCGTGATCTACGCCAGGAGCGTCCGCTCAGAGGAGGCTCACTCATGAGCATCGTGATCCCCGCAACGGATGCCGCGTCCGCGGCTCCCGCCACTCCCCAGCCACGCCGGAAGAGACGGCGCTTCGAACCCGTCGCCGGTCCGCTGCGCGTCGTTCTCCTGCTCGTCTACGCCGTCCCGATCCTGTTCATCGTCCTGACCTCGCTCAAGGACCCGAGCGACGTCATCTCGTCGCAGTCGTCATTCCTGTTCACCCCGACGCTCGAGGCGTACACCTCTGTGCTGTCGAACTCGGGACTCTTCGTCGCGATGCAGCAGTCTCTCGTCATCGCGGCGGGGACGACAGTGCTGACTCTCCTCGTCGCCATCCCGGCCGGGTACGGACTGGCACGGGTCGACTCGCGCATCACCACCATCGGGCTCGGTCTGCTGATCGTGCTTCAAATGGTCCCGCAGACCGCGAACGTGATCCCGCTGTACCAGATCTTCGGGGCGTGGGGCCTGCTCGACCAGAACATCGGCGTGATCATCGCGGACACGGCACTTCTCATCCCGTTCGCCACACTGCTCCTCCGGCCGTTCTTCCGGGCCGTGCCTGAGGCGCTCGAGGAGGCCGCGTCGATCGACGGCGCGAGCGTGATGCGCACGTTCTGGTCGATCATGCTCCCCATCGCACGCAACGGCGTCGCCACGACGGGGACCCTCGTGTTCCTCCTCTCGTGGGGTGAGTTCCTCTACGCAGTCAACTTCTTCCTCTCGCCGGGCAACTACCCGCTCAGTGCCCTCCTCGCCCAGCAGGTGTCCGCTTTCGGCATCAACTGGCCGGGACTCATGGCACTCGGCGTCATCACATCCGTGCCCATCCTCATCCTCTTCACCTTCACCTACCGGCTGCTGCGTGAGGGACTCACGCTCGGCGCCGTGAAGTAGACCCCTTCTTACCGACCCTCCCGAACTGGAGACCCCATGACTTCGCTCACCGAGATCACGACCACGACCACCTCGATTCCCGTCGACCCGTCCAGGGGCGCGCTGCGACCCCTTGCGCTGTCACAGGTACGGATCGGCGGCGGATTCTGGGCAGACAAGCAGGAGCTGAACGCCTCGGCGATCATCGCCCATTGCGAAGCCTGGATGGAGAAAGTCGGCTGGATCGGCAATTTCGACGCCGCCATCGAGGGGCGCCTTCCCGCCGACCGGGCCGGCCGAGAGTTCTCGGACTCCGACGTCTACAAGCTGATGGAAGCCATGGCCTGGGAGATCGGCCGCACCGGCGACGAGAAACTCGACGCACGGTTCCGCGCCCTCGTCGCCCGTATCGAACCCGTGCAGGAGTCAGACGGGTACCTCAACACGAAGTTCGGGCGCCCCGGCCAGGAGCCGCGATACTCAGACCTCCAGTGGGGACACGAGCTGTACTGCTACGGCCACCTGCTTCAGGCGGCCGTCGCCCGCGGCCGGACCACGGGAGATGACGCTTTCGTGCAGCTCGCACGCCGCGCTGCCGACCACGTCTGCGACGTGTTCGGCGAAGGCGGCATCAAATCCGTCTGCGGCCACCCGGAGGTGGAGATGGCACTCGTGGAGTTCGGTCGCTACACCGGCGAACAGCGGTACATCGACCAGGCGCGGCTGTTCATCGACCGGCGCGGAACGGGAACGCTCGGCGACATCGAGCTCGGGCGGAGCTACTACCAGGACGACGTTCCTGTGCGGGATGCCGAGGTGCTCCGTGGGCACGCGGTCCGCGCCGTCTACCTCGCCGCCGGTGCCGTCGACCTGGGCATCGAGGATGACGAGCAGGGCCTCATCGCCGCGATCTCATCACAGCTCGAGCGGACAGTCGCCCGCCGGACCTACGTGACCGGCGGAATGGGAGCACACCACGAGGGCGAGTCCTTCGGCGCCGACTTCGAGCTGCCGAGCGACCGCGCGTACTCCGAAACCTGTGCAGGCATCGGCTCCATCATGCTCAACTACCGCCTGCTGCTCGCAACGGGCGAGCCCCGGTATGCCGACCTGATCGAACGCACCCTGTTCAACGTCGTCGCCACCTCACCGGCAGCCGACGGACGCGCCTTCTACTACACGAACACACTCCACCAGCGGGAGCCAGGGTCGACCCCGCCAGAGGACGAGCCGAGCCCGCGCGCGTCGTCCAGCCTCAGGGCCCCGTGGTTCGACGTCTCCTGCTGCCCAACGAACGTCGCACGCACCCTGGCCTCGCTCGGCTCATACGTCGCGACGTCGACGGCTGACGGCCTGCAGCTGCACCAGTACGCGGAGGGAGACGTGTCCGCGGCGCTCGACGGAGGACCGGTCGCGCTGCGTGTCGAGACCGACTATCCGTCGAACGGAGACATCCGGGTGGTCGTGACCGAGACGCTGGATGCGGAATGGGAACTCTCCCTCCGTGTTCCGGCCTGGGCTCGAAACGGCGCACTGCTCCACGTCAACGGGAGCTCCCGTGAGGTGACACCGGGAACGGTCGCGGTTCGCCAGACGTTCAGCGTCGGCGACGAGATCGTGCTGACGCTTCCCGTCGAAGCGCGGTGGACCACACCCGACCCGCGCATCGACGCGCTCCGAGGTCAGCTGGCTGTCGAACGTGGTCCCCTGGTCATGTGCCTCGAATCGACGGATGTCCCTGACGCGGACAGCGTCGACGAGCTGCGCGCCACGGGGGAACTCTACGACATCGATGGCGTCGTGTCCGTCGGCATCCGCCGGATGGCCGTTCCGGACCACGCCTGGCCCTTCGGAGTCGATGCCCCGGACATCTCGCCCGAAGCGGAGAGCGTCGAGCTGCTCCCGTACCACTCGTGGGCGAACCGCGGCCCGTCGACGATGAGAGTGTGGCTGCCGGTCGAAGGTGACACCGTCGCCGGATGATCTGAGCCTGTCGACGTGAATCGCGACTGACGACGGCCTTTTCTGCCTCCCCGGGCGGAAGGGGCCGTCGTCGTTTTGTCGAGGCGCCCGATTTGTGACGACATCCCGCGACATATGCCGTTACAAACCGGATCGCGGTGTGCCGCGCGCTTCTAGCATGGGGCTGCCAGTCCCAGCCAGAAAGGCCAGTGTCATGTCATCGACCACCAAGAAGAGACTCATCCTGAACCTCTTCGAAATGAACTGCGTCAGCCACATCACCCATGGGTTGTGGCGGCTGCCCGAGAACAACCGGCACCGATACACCGACATCCGGTACTGGACGGAGCTCGCGCGGATCACAGAGGACGGCGGTTTCGACGCCATCTTCATCGCAGACGTGATCGGCGCATACGACGTGTTCCGCGGGGGTCCTGCCGATGCCCTTCGTGAGGGGCTGCAGATCCCCAACAACGACCCCCTGCTCGTCGTCCCCGCCATGGCGGCGGTCGCCGACAACGTGGGATTCGGCGTCACGTTCTCCACCAGCTACGAGCCCCCGTTCGCCTTCGCGCGCAGGATGAGCACCCTGGATCACCTCACCGATGGGCGCATCGGCTGGAACATCGTCACCTCCTACCTGCCGAATGCCGCCCGCAACTTCGGGCTCGCCGGAGAGATCCCGCATGACACCCGTTTCGCCATCGCCGAGGAGTACCTCGATGTGCTCTACAAGCTGTGGGAAGGGTCATGGGACGACGACGCGGTGATCCGGGACGCCCGTCGCGGCATCTACTCGGACCCGGACAAGGTGCGCTACATCGACCACGTCGGCGAGCACTTCCAGGTCGCGGGACCCCACCTCTCCGAGCCGTCCAGGCAGCGCACTCCTGTGCTCTTCCAGGCGACCGCGTCCCCGGCAGGGATCCAGCAGGCAGGCAAGCATGCCGAAGCGGTGTTCACCGGCGTTCGCGGCGAATCCGGGATCACCCCGCTGGTCGGTCGCTTCCGTGACGCGGCCCGCGCCAACGGGCGACCGGGCGACTCGCTCAAGGTCATCGTGCAGGCCGCGGTCATCGTCGGCCGCACGGATGCAGAGGTGGCAAGCAAACTCGACGAGTACCGTCGACACGCGAGCACGATCGGTCGATACGTCCACGCCAGTCTGCCGTTCGACCCGACGGCGCACCCGGGGGACATCACGGTCGCCGAGGCGCTGCGCCGGGAGGGTGTCGCTGAGACCGCCGTACCCCCTGCCGTGCTCGGCCTGAGCATCGAGGATTTCGCCGCATCGGCGGCGACCGAACTCGAACGGGACTTCTTCGCTGCAGGCACCCCCGGTGCCGTCGCGGACGAGATCGAGCGCTGGCTCGACGAACTCGGCATCGACGGCATCAATCTGCGCCAGTACCACAGCTTCGACACGGTCCGGGATTTCGTCGACCTGGTCGTCCCCGAACTCCGCAGGCGCGGTCGGCTGCGCGAGTCGTACGTTCCGGGCGAGACGCTCAGGGACCGACTCACCGGCGCTGGGGATCGTCTCCCGTCCACCCATCCTGCCGCAGCGTACCGGGGCGGCCATGGTCTCCTCGCTGGGTCGGATGCCGTTCTGGAAGGAGCGCTCCGATGACCTCCATCGCCACCCGAGCCACCGGTGCTCCCGCCGGGATCGCGGCCGCCCGCGACCGGCTCCGGCCGGTATTCGCCACCATCGCGGCCCGCGCGGCCGAACGGGACAACGAGCGGTCGCTTCCGGAAGAGGAGGTGCGCCTGCTGGCCGAAGCGGGATTCGGTGCCTTACGGCTGCCCGTCGACGCCGGAGGGGCCGGACTCACGATCACCGAGTTCACCGACCTGCTTATCGAGCTGGGCACCGCAGACTCCAACCAGCCTCAGCTGTGGCGGAACCACATCGCCTTCGTCGAAGACCGCGTCTGGCACCGGTCGGCTCCTGGGGCGGACGGCTGGCTCGAACGCATCGCCTCCGGTGACATCGTCGGCGGCGCCTGGTCGGAACGCGCCACCGTGCCCGGAGCGCCGAGCTCCACCCGTTTCGATGAGACCACGCAACCGCCGACCGTCAGCGGGACCAAGTACTACAGCACGGGCAGCATCTACGGGGACTGGATCTCGGTCGCCGCGAAGACCGCTGATGACACCGACGTGTTCGTCATCGTCGATGCCCGCGGCGACGGTGTCGAAGTCTTCGATGACTGGGACGGCATCGGCCAGCGCCTGACCGGAAGCGGGACCACGGTCCTCGACCGGGTCGCCGTCGCAGAAGATGCGCTGCTTCGGGCCGACGAGCGGGCTCCGCACCAGGAGATCATCTACCAGATCGTCCTGCTCGCCTCGCTCGCAGGGGTTGCCGTCTCTGCCAGGGACGAGGGCGCGGCAGCCGTCAGGGCCCGCGTGCGGAACTACCCGCACGGCCTTGCCGCCGCACCACGGGAAGATGCCATCGTCCAGGAGGCGATCGGGGGAGTGGCAGCAGCTGCGGCGGCGGCGAAGTCCGTGGTCCTGCGTGCGGCCTCCGAGCTCGATGACGGTCTCGCAGAACTGGTGCGTGTCGGCGGTGATCACCCGACACCCGTCCTCCCCACTGCGCCAGGGGAGAAGGCGTCGGCCGGCACTGCCGAGCAGTTGCGTGACGCCGCCGTAGCCACCTGGGAGGCACAGCTGGTAGCGGCAGACGCCGCCCTCCGTGCGTCCACCGAGCTCTACGACGCCCTGGGCTCATCCGCCGTCGAACGCGGCACCGGCCTCGACCGGCACTGGCGCAACGCGCGCACGCTGGTCTCCCACAACCCGCGAGGGTACAAGGCCAGACTCGTCGGCGACTGGTACCTCAACCAGGCGGACCCGTACCCGTGGGGACGAAAGCACGAGCAGGAGCCGCGCACGGACTGATCGGGGATCCACAGGGAGCCACAGGCACGGAACGCACCGTGCCTGTGGTTTCTCGCGCGCCTGAATCGCCCCCTCAACAGGGATTTTTCTGTGACCGATTGTGTCGACACAGACCGCAATACAGCTCGACACGGACCCAGGTGGAAATACAGCATGAGAACCGTCGAGCCGTCACAGCGCGACTCGACCCCGTCGCCGATCCGGCACATCATCGAACTCAGGAGCATCCGTGAAGAAAAGAATCTGGCTCGCCGCAGCCCTCACCGCCGTCACCCTCTTGACCGCCGGCTGCGCTGCGGAGACCGAAGCCGGTTCCGCGGACGGCGGCACACTGACCTACCTCGACGCGGAGATCGCGACGAGCGCCCAGGTTCAGGAATCCGGCACCTGGCAGACGAGGGCACTCCAGCAGAACATCACCGACCGGCTCGTCTACCGCAACGCGGAAACCGGGGAACTCGAGCCGTGGATCGCCGAGAGCTGGGAGGCAGGCCAGGACGGTCTCACCTACACCTTCGTGATCCGCGAGGGCGTCACGTACAGTGACGGCACCCCAGTGGACGCCTCGAGCGTGAAGAAGAACCTCGAATGGCAGTCGAGCGGAGACGACGCCAAGGGGACGACTCCCAACGCCCAGTTCCCGGCCGGCCTCACCGCCACGGCGGACGATAAGTCGCGCACCGTCGTCGTCACCCTCCCCACCCCGTACGCCCCGTTCCTCAACGTGCTCACCGGATGGGGTGCCGGCCTCGTCGCCGACGCGACCATCGATGCAAGCAAAGAGGAACAGTCGAAGTTCGTGAACCTCATCGGCAGCGGCCCGTTCGTCGTCAACTCCGAGGTCTACGGCAAGGAGATCGTGCTCACGCGCCGCGACGGATACGCGTGGGCGCCTCCGAGCTCGCCCAACCAGGGCGAAGCGCACCTTGCCCAGGTGACCGTGATCCCCGTTCTCGAGGACAGCGTCCGTCTCGGCACGCTCAAGTCGGGCGAGGGCGACCTCATCCGTTACGTGCAGCCAAGCGAGGAGCAGGCCCTGGCCGACGCCGGCTACCAGGTGGTCGCCGGGACCGGTGTCGGGCTCTCGAACCAGTGGTTCCTCCGCACGGCCGCACCGTTCCTGGATGACATCAACGTTCGTAAGGCACTCCAGCACGTCATCGACCGCGACGCGATCGTCGAGAACCAGTACACCGAGAGCTGGTCGCCCGCGACATCCGTTCTCGCCCCCGGCACCTTCGGCTACGTCGACGAGTCGGCGAAGTTCGACTTCGACCTCGATGAGGCCAACGCACTGCTCGACACCGCCGGATTCACCGAACGCGACTCGGACGGATACCGCACAAAGGGTGGCGAGCGCCTCGTGGTGAAGACGTACATCGACGTGTACGACAACACGGCGAAGAGCCTGTTCCAGGCCATTCAGAACCAGTTCCTGGAGGCCGGCATCGAACTCACCCTCAACGAACTGGACTACTCGACCTACTGGGCGACCGCCTTCGCCGACCCCGAGGTCGCGGCGCTCAGGGTCGGCTGGCCGCACCCGGACCCGTCGAAGGGGCTGAGCGAGTACTACAGCGCTGACGGATCCGACCTGCTGGGTCTTGCCGGTTCGGATGCCACACTGCAGTCCCTGCTGGACGCCCAGAATGCGGCAACGGACGACACGGACCGTCAGGCGCTCCTGGCCGAGATCCAGGATTATCTGATCGACCAGGCGTACGTGATCCCGATCCTCAACGACAGCCAGGTCTTCGTGGCAGCGGAACGGGTCAAGGGGTTCGAGCTCACCGACGGGGCCCTCCCCGAGTTCTACAACGTCTCCGTGACCGACTAACGACCTCGCGGATGTTGGTGCGACGCCGGTCGGCGTCGCACCAACACCACACAGATTGGAACTGCCGTGGCAGCCCGAACCTATGTCGCCAGACGAATCGCCCAGGCCGCGCTCGTCGTCGCCCTCGTCTACACGATCGTGTTCTTCACCCTCTTCGTGCTCCCGGGCGACCCGATCGAGAACAAGCTGACCAGCCCTCTGAACCCCCTGCCACCGGCATCCGCCGATGCGCTGCTCGCCTATTATCAGCTCGACAGGTCGGCGATCGAACAGTTCGCGATTACCGTGGGACGGTTGTTCACCGGTGACCTCGGCTATTCGCTCGTGAGCGGTCGGCCGGTCAGTGAACTCATCGCACAGGGTGTCTCGGACACCATCGTCCTTGCGGCCATGGCTTTCGTCTTCACCATTGTGCTCTCGCTCGCCATCGCGCTCACAGCGGTCTTCGCACCGTGGGCAGGCGCGAGGCACGCCGCCGCTTCACTCCCGATCATCTCGATTTCGACGCCCAGCTTCCTGATCGGGTTCATCCTGCTGACGATCTTCTCGTTCCAGCTGGGGTGGGTGTCCTCGATCCGTGACCAGGGCCTGGTGTCGTACATCCTGCCCGCCGCGACTCTCGCCATCGCCGTGAACGGCGTGCTCTCCGAAGTGCTCATCCAGGGCCTCCGAAAGGCTCGGTCTGAGCCTTTCGTCACTGTGCTGCGTGCCAAGGGAACGAGTGAGGGCGCCATCGCGATCCGTCACATCCTGAAGAACGGTGCGGTTCCGGCCATCACGGTCCTCGCCCTCGTGGTCGGTGAGCTCCTCGCGGGAGCGGTCGTCGTCGAGACGGTCTTCTCGCGAAGGGGCCTGGGATTCGTCACCTATGAGAGCGTCCGTGACCAGGACACCCCGGTGATCCTCATCGTCGTCATTCTCGTGTCGACGGTCTACGTCGTGATCAACCTGATCACCGACCTGCTCTACCCGACCCTGGATCCACGGATCCTCCGTCACGGATCGACCGCACCGACCAGCCGGACGATCACCAGACAGAAGGTGACCGCAGCATGAGTTCCTCCACTCGCAACGCGCCACGCACGTCGTTCCAGAATGCGGATGCCGGTTCGTGGCGTGCCATCGTCGCCCGGCTCGACCCGACCGACTACGTCGCTCTCGGTGTCGTCGCCCTCGTGGTTCTCGCCCTTGTCGCACCGGGCATCCTCACGCCATACGATCCGCTCGTCGGCGACGATGCGAACATCCTCTCAGCCCCGTCGCTCTCGCACTGGTTCGGCACCGACTACCTCGGCAGAGACCTGCTGTCACGGATCGTCCACGGCACAGGGCGCACCCTCCTCGGCTCAGCCGTTGCCGTGGTGATCGGTCTCGGAGTCGGGACGATCCTGGGACTCATCGCAGCGTACTTCGGCGGCCTCGCCGACTCCGTCATCAGCCGTCTCGTCGACGTGCTGCTGTCGATCCCCGGTCTCCTGCTCTCCATGGTGGTCGTCGTCGCGCTGGGCTTCGGCGCGCTCAACGCTGCGGTCGCCGTCGGAATCGCCTCCATCGCCGCCTTCACCCGGATCATGCGCTCCGAAGTCCTGACGGTCAAAGGTCTGCCGTTCGTCGAAGCGAGCCACCATCTGGGCGGGAAGCGACTGTACGTGCTCGCCAGGCACATCTTCCCCAACTCGTACTCGTCCGTGCTCGCCCTCACCGGGCTGCAGTTCGGCATCTCCATCATCTGGATCTCGTCGCTGAGCTTCCTCGGTTACGGTGCTCCGCCCCCGCAGCCCGAGTGGGGCCTTCTCGTGTCCGAAGGTCGCGAATACGTCGTCTCATCGCCCTGGCTCGTCGTCATCCCCGGCCTGGTCATCGCCGCAACCGTGCTTTCGATCAGCCGCCTCAGCCGCGTTCTCAAGGAAGGCCACACACCATGACCCTGCTCGCGCCCGAGTTCTCCGCGCCCCTCGTCGTCGACAACCTCTCCATCGGATACCGCAGGCGCAGGCGTGGGCAGGTCGAAAATGTCGTCCACGATGTCTCCTTCGCCGTCCCGCACGGGTCCACCGTCTCTCTCGTCGGTCAGTCGGGATCGGGGAAGAGCACGATCGCCCGCGCCGTCGCCGGACTGCTTCCGCACAACGGCGCCCTCACCGCGGGATCCGTTGCCGTCGTCGGCCGCGACGTCACCAGGTACAGCGCTTCCCAGTGGCGACCGCTTCGGGGGAAGGCCGTCGGCTTCGTGCCGCAGGATCCGCTCAGCTCACTCGACCCCCTCCAGAGGATCGGCGTGCAGATCGCCGGAGCCCTCGCCCAGGCCTCCATCCCGCGCTCAGAGGTCCCGGCCCGCGTCATCAGGTTGCTCGAACACGTCGGCATCCGAGACGCCAAAGCGCGCGCCCGCGCGTTCCCCCACGAACTGTCCGGCGGGCAGCTGCAGCGTGTGCTGATCGCGATCGCCATCGCAGCGGATCCGGCCCTGCTCATCGCCGACGAGCCGACGTCGGCGCTCGACGTGACCGTGCAGAAGCGCATCCTCGACCTCATCGACGGCCTCCGCGAGGAGCTCGGGCTCGGCGTCCTGTTCATCACCCACGACCTCGCGCTCGCGCAGGAACGCAGTGACGAGATCGTCGTGCTCAAGGACGGGGTCGTGCGGGAGCAGGGTCCTGCCGATGTCGTGCTGGTGTCTCCCCAGGACCCGTACACGATCACCCTCCTCTCCGATGCGCCTGCCGCCTCTCCCGATCGATACCGGGACCGCGTGCGCGAGCCGGACGCATCGGCCGCGGAGATCGTCTCGGTCGCGAACGTCACGAAGACGTTCGCGGGGCGGACCAGGGCCGACGCGGCCACGGTCGCCCTCGACGACGTGTCGCTGACTCTCAGGCAGGGGTCGATCCACGCCCTCGTCGGAGAGTCAGGGTCGGGCAAGACGACGCTGGCACGGATCATCGCCGGGCTGACCGGCTTCGACGAGGGTCGCACCATCGTCGACGGCAGAGAACTGCCGTCCCACGAAACCTATGCGAACCCGTTCGCCCGCACGCTCCAGCTCGTGTACCAGAACCCTCTCTCGGCCGTTGATCCGCGCTACAGCGTGCGCCGCATCATCGAAGAGCCGCTCCGCATCCACGGCATCGGCGACGTACGCAGCCGCAGGGCACGGGTCGCTGAAGTCCTCGACCAGGTCGCGCTGCCGTCGACAGTGCTCGGGCGGACCGCTCGGGAGGTCTCGGGCGGACAGCGTCAGCGGGTGGCTCTCGCGCGGACGCTCGTGCTGGCCCCAGACGTCCTCGTGCTCGATGAGCCGACATCCGCTCTCGATGTCACCGTTCAGGCCCAGATCGTCGAACTCCTTCTCGAGCTTCGGGATCGCCACAACCTGAGCTACCTGTTCATCTCGCACGACCTCGGACTCGTCCGGCAAATCGCAGACACCGTCACGGTGCTCAGGCACGGCTCGGTGGTGGCGAGCGGAGGCTCCCACGAGATCTTCTCGAACCCTCAGGATGCATACACGCGCGAGCTCCTCGACTCGGTGCCACGACTCGAACGGAAGACCGAGGTCGCCGCCTAGGCCTGGTCAGCCCTCGGCACGGGCGAGTTCGGACTTCCACACCCGGAATCCCTCCTCGGTGCGGCCACGACGCCAGTACCCGGAGACGGAGAGCTGGTCGCGCGCCAGCCCGCGGTCCGTACGCAGGTACGGACGCACTCCGTGCATGATCTCCTCGGCCTCACCGTGGGCGAACGCGTGCACGCGGCCGCTGAGCCAGGGCACCGCGCGCACGGCGGCCTCGAGAAGACCATCCGCCGTGCCGCCGTTCCGGTGCACGACAGTGACGGCACCGTCCGCGGGGAGCGCCAGGGTCGGCTCGTGCCCGTCCGACTCGACCAGGAGGACGACCCGGACGACCGCCTCGGGATGGAGCGACTCGAGGGCGGCGGTGACAGCAGGAATGGCCGACTCGTCGCCGATGAGGAGATGCCAGTCGGCCGTCGGGTCCGGTCGGTACGCTCCGCCCGGGCCGTTCGCCAGCAGGATGTCGCCGACCTGGGCGCCGGCAGCCCACGGCCCCGCGATGCCCTCGTCGCCGTGCACGACGAAGTCGATGTCGATCGTGCCCGCTTCGAGGTCAGGGTGGAGCGCCGTGTAGGTGCGGACATCGGGCAGGTCTTCTGGCGGGAGGGTTGCGCGGAGTGCGCGCACGTCGATGTCATCCGGGTAGTCGACTCCTGCTTTGGGGAAGACGAGTTTGACGTAGCGGTCGGTGAAGCGGCTCTCGGCGAAGGCGGACAGATCCTCGGTCACAAGGTGCAGCCGCCGGAGCGACGGGGTGACCCACGATGCAGCGGCCACGGTGAAACGGGTGGTCGGCATGGCCGGTGTCCTTCCGGGCTGGAGTGCGGGCGATTCCGGATGGCCGGAGCACGTCATTCTTTCAGATGGCTCTGGGTGATGCCCGATTACAGACCCAGGAGCAGGCTCGCCGCGATCGCGATCATGACGGCGGCGATCAGGGCGTCGAGGATGCGCCAGGACAGGGGTTTGGAGAAGAGAGGCCGAAGCAACCGTGAGCCGAAGCCCAGCGCCGTGAACCACGCCACGCTGCCGAGCGCGGCGCCGAGCGCGAACCACCACCGGCCATCCCCATAGGTGGCGCCGATCGACCCGAGGAGCACGACCGTGTCGAGATACACGTGCGGGTTCAGCCAGGTGAGTGCGAGCGCCGTGAGGATCGCGGTTCGCAGCGACACCGGTGCGCCTGCCGGGTCCGTATCGAGGCTGCCGGGGCGGGCTGCGCGGATCGCGGAGCGGACGCCGTACCAGACGAGGAACCCGGCTCCGGCGATCCGGACGACCGTGAGCAACCAGCCGGCCTGCTCGATGAGCGCTCCGAGCCCCCAGATGCCGAGCGCGATCAGGACGGCGTCCGAGACGGCGCAGATGGCGACGATCCAGGCGACGTGCTCCCGCCGCAAGCCCTGCCGTAGGACGAACGCGTTCTGGGCGCCGATCGCGACGATGAGGGAGAGGCCCAGGCCAAGGCCGGCCAGCAGGGGGGTGAGCATGAGTTCACGCTAAGGCCAGAAAAACCATAAATCCAGCTATAGATTCTTTGTGAGCATTAGAATCGCTAATCATGGATCTTTCCCAGTTGCAGGCCATGGCCGCCGCGGTGGATGGTGGCACGTTCGAGGCGGCCGCTCGGGCGCTGCACGTGACACCCTCGGCGATCAGCCAGCGGATCCGCGCCCTTGAGAACGCCGTGGGGGGTGTGCTCCTTCAGCGCAGCAAGCCGATCGCGCCCACCGCCGTGGGACTCACCTACCTCAGGCTCGCTCGACAGATCGAAACGTTGACGGCCGATGCAGCTGCAGAAACCGCGCACGGTCCGATCGGCAGCCGGCCGAGCGTGTCGCTTGCCATCAACGGGGATTCGCTTGCAACCTGGGTGATGCCCGCGCTCGCCTCGCTCGCCCACGAGGTGACGTTCGACATCCATCGCGAGGATCAGGACCACTCCGCCGAGTTGCTCAGGGACGGCACGGTCATGGCCGCGATCACGACCCAGGCGCGGCCCGTTCAAGGCTGCACGTCAATACCTCTCGGCGTCATGCATTACCGGCCGATGGCATCCCCCGCCTTCATCTCCCGGTGGTTCCCGGACGGTGTGGATGCCCGCTCTCTCGCCGAGGCGCCCGTCGTCGTCTTCGATCACAAGGACGACATCCAGCATCGCTACCTTCGGGCGTTCTCGCGAACCCCGCTGAAGCCTCCGCAGCATTTCGTCCCGGTCTCGGCCGACTTCGCCGCGGCCGTGCGGCTCGGCTTCGGCTGGGCCATGCTCCCAGACCAGCAGTCCGACGACCTCGTCTCGACGGGCGAGCTGGTCGAGCTCGCAGCGGGCGACACGGTCGACGTGGCGCTCTACTGGCAACAGTGGGCGTTGCGGATGGGCGCCCTCGACCGTGTCGCGGCAGTGCTGGGCGATGCGGCAGGTCAGCAGTTGACCCCGCTGCCCCGCAGCAACGCGTCCGCCAGGCGATGACCTGCTCCGTGGATGACGAGTACCGTGCACCACGAGCGGCAACACCCTCGGTACGCTGAACAGCATGCGCGACGACGATGAAGTGGACCTGCTGGTCGACGCCAGGGCCGACCGCATCCCCGGCGTGGACTTCACGCCCCTGGATGTCATGTCGCGCCTGCGCCGTGTCGCGCTCCGGCTCAACGAACTCCGGGCGTCCGCCTTCCGTGGTGCCGAGCTCAGCAGCTGGGAGTTCGACGTCCTCGCCGCGCTCCGTCGTGCAGAGCCGCCGCACGAGATGAGCCCGATGGAGCTGTCGCGAGCGACCATGATCGGCACTGCGGCGATGACGAACCGGCTGGAGAACCTGGCTGCCCGCGACCTCATCGCCCGCAAGCCGAATCCGAACGACGGACGAAGCAATCTTGCACGGTTGACGCCTGCCGGGCTCGCGCGCGTGGACGCGGCCATGGTCGCCCTGGTCACGCTCGAGGCGGAGGAACTCGAGGTGCTGACCGCCCAGCAGCGTTCGCAGCTCGCGGATCTGCTCAGGCGCCTCGGAGGGTCTCAGCGGTAGAACGTCGGGCGGGTCGGGTCACAAACCCATGTTCTCCCAGGATGCTCCCTTATTGATGTCGTCCTGCACCGCAATGCGAGCTTCTGCACTTTCCGGGTCAGGCCGGGCGGGGTCCTGCGGGCCTCTCCACTCGGTGACTCGGCGGGAGATGACGATCGTGACCCAGGCGATGGCGCCGAGGGCGATGAGAGTGAACCAGTCCATGGCTTCTCCTTTTCGACGATTCTAGATCTGTTGCGGTAACCGGAACAGGGGTGAATATGTCCTCGTCGGGTGGCGGGCGGGGCGAGTTCTGTGCTCGAATGCAGCCATCGCCGTGTTAGTCCCAGCGGTGTCTCGATCGGCTCTGGGGAGGAGCGCGATGTACTACGGACACGAGCTGCACTTCGGCACGTTCATCACGCCGGGCAACAATCCGCCGGAGGTCGCCGTGGATCTCGGCATCCTCAGTGAGCAACTCGGCTTCGATCTCGTCACCTACCAGGACCATCCGTACCAACCGCGCTTTCTCGACACCTGGACGCTGCTGAGCTGGGTGGCTGCTCGGACCGAGCGCATCCACCTCGCACCGAACGTACTCAACCTGCCGATGCGTCAGCCGGCGGTCGCCGCACGTGCGGCCGCCAGCCTCGATCTCCTTTCGCACGGCCGGTTCGACCTCGGCCTCGGCGCCGGCGCATTCTGGGACGCTATCGAGGCGATGGGCGGGCGCCGGCTGGTCCCCGGTCAGGCGGTTGACGCCCTCGAAGAAGCGATCGACATCATCCGGGCGATCTGGGACGTCTCGGATCGCACGGTGCTCCGTACCGATGGTGAGTTCTACCGGCTCGACGGCGCCAAGAGGGGTCCGGTTCCCGCCCACGACATCCCGATCTGGCTGGGGGCATACAAACCGCGGATGCTGCGCCTCACCGGGCGGAAGGCCGACGGCTGGCTCCCCTCCCTCGGCACCATGACCCCGGGGGAGTTCGCGTCGGCGAACGCGATCATCGATGACGCGGCTCTCGAAGCGGGGCGCGACCCGCGCAGCATCCGTCGGCTCGCCAATGTTGGTGGCCGATTCACGGCTGACGTCGGCGGCTTTCTCGTCGGACCCGGCGAGAAGTGGGTGGACGACCTCCTGCCCTATGTTCTCGAGCACGGGGTCGGTACCGTCATCCTGGCCACGGACGACCCCGACGTGCTTCGCCGCTTCGCCGGTGAGGTCGCCCCGGCTGTGCGGGAGGCTGTCGCGCTCGAGCGAGCCGAGGAGTGACGAAAATAGTGAAGTAAGGTAACAATGTAGTAGGGTATCGATATGGCATCGACCGCACCGAACCCGCTTGACCTTCTCCTCGAGATCGGGGAACTGTTCCGCAGCGACATGGCGCGTGCCTTCGATGGGACCGCCCTGACAACGGCCAGGACGCACCTGCTCTGGGTGCTCGCAGGCCTCGGGCCGTCGACCCAGCAGTCACTCGCCGATGCGATGCAGGTCAGCGCCCGGAACATCACCGGACTGGTCGACGCACTCGAGGATGCCGGATTCGTGGCGCGCACGCCCCATCCCACCGACCGGCGGGCCACCATCGTTTCGCTCACCCAGACCGGTGAGACAACGATGAGCGACATGGCTCGTGAACACGCTGACCTCTCCAGCGAGCTACTGGAGGCGGTCTCCCCGGGCGACCGCGACGCCTTCGTGCGCGGGCTCGACGCGATCGCAGTCCGTCTGCGCGCCCTGATCCAGGCCCAGGCCGATGCCGATGCCGCGAAGGCGGGCGTGCGATGAGCACCGACACGGTCACGACTAACCGACGATCACCATTGGGCCGGGTCGTGTACATCGCCCGCCGTGCCTGGACCATGGAAATCGGGATCTGGCAGAGCCTCTACCGTTTCATCTTCCGGCGCCCGCGAGTGCCGAAGGGGGCGGTCGGCTTCAGCTACCACCAGCAGGTCTGGACGATCCTGATGATCTTCATCGGGCTCTCCGCCTTCGAGATCCCGATCCTCGACCTCATCGTCCACCGCTGGCCCGCCGTCAGGATCGCCTTCCTCGCCCTGGGCATCTGGGGCCTCACCTGGATGATCGGCCTGGCTCTCGGCTTCATCACCCGGCCACACGCCGTCGGGCCGGAGGGCATCCGTGTCCGTAGCGGAGCCGAGACCGACATCCCGCTGCCGTGGGACGACGTGGAATCGGTCAGTCTTGCCAGGCAGACAGACGAAGCGAAGGCGCCGAGGATCACGGTGGACGACGGCAGGCGCACACTGTGGATGCGGATGCAGAACGAGACGAACATCGAGGTCGCGTTGGAGCGCACCGTCCCGGTCCGGTTGCCGTCCGGTCCGGAGACCGTCGACGTGGTGCGGTTCTGGGTCGACGATCCGAAGGGCTTCCTGGCCGAGGTCCGCAAACACATCTGAACGCCAGGCGGTCAGGACGCCCCAACCGCCTTCGCGGCCTGAACCGCAGCGCGGATGCCGGCCATCCACGGCTCGCCGTGACCCGGAAGGACGATCATCGCGCCGGTCTCCGCGAGAGATGTCAGCGATGCCAGCGCCTGATCCGAGTTCGCCGTCGCGGCGCCGGCGATGATCTGGGCACCGCGGGCTCCCTTGTACGGGTCGAGGGTGACCAGCGCGTCCCCGGTGAGCAGAGCGTCACGGTCGGGAAAGTGCAGTGCGCAGTGTCCTGTGGTGTGCCCGGGCGTGAAGATCACGTTCGGCGAGCCCGGAACGTCGAGGATTCCGCTCTCTGGCAGAGTCATCACGTCGTCGACGCCTTTCACGGTGAGGGCGCCTGCAGCGGTCATCGCAGCGAGCACGCCAGCTGAACGCGGATACTTCAGCGGGTAGAGGAACGGCGTCCTCTCCCGTTGGTAGCGGTAGGGGTGCGCGGCAAGCCGGGAATCACCGGGGTGCACCCACACCGGCACGCGGGTCTCAGCGACTGCCCGTGCCGCGAAGCCGAGGTGGTCGAAATGGCCATGGGTCAGAACGAGAGCCTTGACGTCGATCAGGGATCGTCCGATCTCGCTGAGCGCAGTCAGCAGGTGCCGCCAGGTCGACGGAAAAGCCGCATCGACGATGGTGACAGACCCACCGTCGTCGATCAGGTAACAGTTCACGTATGCGTGCTCGATCCGGTGGATGCCAGGGGCCACGTCACGGGTCAGGGTCGCTCCCCGCCCTGACGGCTGTGCGCCTCGAGTGTTCATCAGGACCTCCGTTTCTCCTCTGTCAGGCGCGTCCACCGTAGACATGGCATCCGATCGAGACAAGGGGATTGCCATGGACAGGGGTACAGCGCTCCTGAACCGGCAGACGGGTACGCTAGGCGGACGAAGACAGCGGGACCCAGAGGCACACGCTCCCGCTGACGGTTGCTGCGAAGGGAATCGCCGATGGATGTTTCACCGCTGGTCTGGACCCTGACCGTCGTCTTCATCGTGGGGCTGCTCGCCTTCGACTTCTTCTTCCACGTACGCAAGGCGCACGTTCCGACGCTCAAGGAGGCGGCCATCTGGTCGTCGATCTACATCGGCATCGCCGTGCTGTTCGGGCTCGGGATCCTGATCATCGGCGGCCCTGGTCCCGGCTCGGAGTACTTCGCCGGGTACATCACCGAGAAGGCACTCTCGGTCGACAACCTCTTCGTCTTCCTCATCATCATGTCGAGCTTCCGCGTGCCCCGCGAAGATCAGCAGAAGGTGCTGCTCTTCGGCATCGTCTTCTCGCTGATCGCCCGCACCGGTTTCATCTTCCTCGGCGCAGCGCTGATCAACATGTTCGCGTGGGTGTTCTACTTCTTCGGCCTCATCCTGTTGCTCACGGCCGGGAACATGCTCAGGCCGAAGAAGGACGAGGCGGATGAGGCGGACAACGTCATCATCCGGCTGGCCAGGAAGTTCCTGCCGACGTCCCAGCACTATGACGGCGACAAGCTGTTCACCATTGAGAACGGCAAGCGGGTTCTCACCCCGATGCTCCTCGTCATGGTCGCCATCGGCGGCACCGACATCCTCTTCGCCCTCGACTCCATCCCGGCGATTTTCGGGCTCACGCAGGATGTCTTCATCGTGTTCACGGCCACAGCCTTCTCGTTGCTCGGCCTGCGCCAGCTCTTCTTCCTCATCGACGGACTGCTCGACCGCCTCGTCTATCTCTCCTACGGACTCGCGGCCATCCTCGCCTTCATCGGGGTCAAGCTCATACTCCATGCGCTCCACGAGAACAACCTCCCGTTCATCAACGGCGGCGAGCCCGTCCCCGTCGTCGAGATCAGCACCGGCCTGTCGCTCACGGTCATCCTCGGTGTGCTCATCGTCACCGTGATCGCCTCGATGGTGAGCCCGAAGGGGAAGGCGCATTCTGCGATCTCCGGTGCCCGCCGCCACGCGACGGAATACGTCGATCTCGAGTACACGGCCGACCAGGCCGAGCGCAACCGGATCTTCGCCAGGCTCGAGGCTGAGGAAGACGCGATCCGCAAGCTTCAGCCCAAGTACCGGCAGTGGGTCAGGGACGAGGAGGAGCTCATGGCCCTGCTGCAGCGGGCGCACGCGGAGCACGACGCATCCCTCTCGAAGTAGCCCACAGCAGTACCCCCTGTTGCACCGGCGTCTCGCTGGCGGAGAATGTCCGCATGGGCAGCCACAGCGCGGGCGCATCGTCGGGCGCACCCGATCCCCCCGATCCATCCCTCTCTGTTCGCGCGCAGCTGCTGGCGACAGAGCACTGGGGCCTGCTCGCTGCACGCGGCACGGCGCAGAGTGAGGTGCTTTCGCGGATCGCCATCCTCCTCACCCTCGTCTCCGCCGGTCTGGTCAGTCTGGCCCTCGTCGGCCAGGCGACCGACTTCTCGGATGCCTTCATCGCGTTCGCGATCGGCGTGCTGGCCTTCATCGCCATCGTCGGCGTGCTCACCCAGATCCGCGTGACCAACATCGGCATGGAGGACCTCATGTACGTCGTCGCCATGAACCGTCTCAGGGGCGCGTACGTCGAACTCGACCCGGCCGTCGAACGGATCCTCCTGGCCTCGCCGCATGACGACATGGCCGGGGTGCAGCAGACCTACTACTTCTTCAGCCCGAAGCGGAACCTCAGCCAGTTCTTCGGCAGCACGATGATGTTCATCCTCGTCATCAACGCGGCGTTGCTCGGACTCCTGGCCGCAGCGATCGCCATGGTGTTCACCGCGTCGACGCCGATCGCCGTCATCGTCGGACTCGCGGTCGGCGCCGCCTTCTTCGGCCTGAACTTCTGGGTGGGAAACCGGCAGTTCAGGGCGGCGCTCGCCGGCTACACGCCGGAGTACCCGACGCCGGTGTGACCGGAAGCGGGTGCCGGTCGACCGCAGTGGCGACCCGGCACCCGCTGTCTGCGGTCAGAGGGTGGCGGGAACCAGCACTCGATCGATTGTGTGAATGATGCCGTTGCTCGCCCTGATGTTGAGCCCACGCAGCACCAGCCGCGGGTCACGGAGCTGTGTGTTCTCGTCGCGAAGCGTGGTGAGCCGAACCTTCACGATTCCTCCGTTCGCCATGGTCAGCGATCGTGAGAAGAGAACCTTGACCGCACCGAGAGACCGGTCGGGCACCACGTGGTAGAGCAGCACGTTGCTGATCTGATCCAGCGTGAGCGCCGAGGTGATCGTCGTCAGCGCGGCCGCTTCGCTGGCCGGCGCCGCGCCCGTGAGGTCCGTGACGAGCCTCATGAACGCACGGTCGTTCGGGGCGAACACGGTGAACCGGCGGGACGTGTCGGCGAGGACCGGAGCCAACCCGGTGGCAACGACTGCCTGCACGAGGAGGTCGTAGTCGTACGGGTTGCTGTCGGGTGTTCCGCCGCCTGACGCGGCGACCGCGACATCGACGATCGAACCGACGGGCGCCGGTGTCGAGCCGTGGGCGGTCGCTGGTGTGACCGGCCCCACGAGGATCAACGCTGCGGCCGCAGCGGTGATGGCGAGGAACGTGTTCTTCTTTTTCATGTTCGGCACTCCTTTGTCATGGCATATGCATGCCTTCGAATGGGTGCCTCCCGCGAGGGAGTCTACGACGAAAGTTCTCACGGGCACCATCCCCGACTTTTTTTCGGGAAAGTGCATCCAAACAGGACCTGACGGCGGAAGTGACTGTGAGAGCGCGGATGCGTCCGCCGGGTCCTGGTTGGGTGCCTCCGTCCTGGGCCCCGTCGGCGCATCCCGCCCTCGAATGACGCCAGTGCGAGATCCGCCAGGGGTCGGAGTAAGGCGACGATCCGATGAATGGTCGAGAGTATGCTTGACGGCGCTGCTCCGCAGATGACGCCGATGCGACGCCCGTCGCCCCGGAGGTCTGCCCCGCTGCCCCTGATCGAGAGGTCGCACAGTGACGTGACGGATCACGACGATGCGGACATCGCCGCGCGATTCAGCGCGGGTGATGAAAAGGCGATCGCGGACGCCTACGCGCGCTGGTCAGGTGTCGTGTTTTCCCTTGCCCGACGAACGCTCGGGGTCGAAGCGGACGCCGAGGACGTCACGCAGCAGGTGTTCATCTCTGCCTGGCGAGGGCGTGGAACGTTCGACGCAGCGAAGGGACCATTCGGTGCCTGGCTGGTCGGGATCACACGACGCCGGATAGCAGACACGCTCGAGGCGCGCACCCGGGTGCGTCGGATAGAGGAGAGTTGGGCCGAGGCATTCGCCGATGATGTCCAGCCCGACGTCGCAGTCGTGGCCGAACGGTTGATGATGGTCGATGAGCTGGACCGTCTGGACCCCGAGGCCCGGAGGGTCATGGCGCTCAAGTTCTACGGCGATCTGACCCAGGCGGAGATCGCCGACTCGACGGGCATCCCGCTGGGAACGGTCAAGAGTCACATCCGGCGAAGCCTCGTGAGGCTGCGACGACGATTGGAGGAGGTCGATGATGCATCTCGATGACGAGGATCTCGTCCTTTTCTCCCTCGGCGAGGCAACTCCTGATGCCGCTGCGCGCGAGCATCTCCTCACCTGTTCCCGATGCGAGGCTGAGCTGGTCGCTTTGACCAGGGTGGCGGGGATCGGTCGCACGCTTCGCGACGTGGAGCTGGACACCGCGCCTTCTTCCGTGTGGGAGGGCATCCACTCCGAACTCGGACTATCACCTGAACTCGGCGACGTGCCTCAGGACCGTGAGCGGCCGCCCGTGGACGGGCAGACTCGTCCTGAGCATTCCGGCAGATCGATGAAGCGTGTCGGACGCGCGCGCCGCCCGGTGAGGCGGCGGGCGCTTACGGGGCTCATCGCCGCAGCGGCGCTCGTGATCGGGCTTCTCGCTGGGACTGCGGGAACATTGCTGCTCTTGCGCCCAGACGAACCGCGTCTCCTTGCCGAGGCCGAGCTCGAACCCTTCCCCGATTGGCCGGCCTCCGGTTCGGCCCGGGTCGAAGAAGACGCGTCAGGGGAGCGGCGCATCGTCGTCGACATGTCCGCCCCGAGCGGCGGTTTGCGGGAGGTGTGGTTGCTGGATCCGGAGACGTCTGGACTGATCAGCCTCGGCTTGCTCAGCGGCGAAACCGGCACGTTCCTCATCCCGGCCGACATCGACCTTGTGCGTTATTCGGTGATCGACGTCTCCGAGGAACCTGACGACGGCGATCCCGCCCACTCCGGTGACTCGATCGTACGCGGCGATCTGCGCAGCACCTGAGCGTGCCGGATTCGCGGTGACGGGCAGATGGAGACAACGCTGCTGACGTAGGCTCGTGCCCAACTCACCCGCCAACGGAAGGAACCCCAGGATGTCACGGATCATCGTCATCGGAGCGACAGGTCACGTCGGGGGATACCTCGTTCCCCGGCTCGTCCGGGCAGGCCACGACGTGGTCGCTGTGAGTCGAGGTCGGCGTGCGCCGTACCGCGAGGATTCCGCGTGGGCACGGGTGACGCGGGTGGAACTCGACCGTGAAGCCGGCGACGCCGACGGGTCGTTCGCCGGCGCGATCGCCGACCTCGGAGCAGACGTCGTCATCGACATGATGTGCTTCACCGAGGACTCGGCACGGCAGCTCGTCGACGCACTCCGCGGCCGGGTGGACCAGCTCGTGAGTGCCGGGACGATCTGGGTTCACGGCCCGGCGGTCGCTGTGCCGGTGACCGAAGCGGATGAGCGACGACCGTTCGGGGAGTACGGCGTCGGCAAAGCCGCGATCGAGAGGCTCCTCGCCGCCGAGTCAGAGCGGCCGGGCGGAATCCGTTCCACCGTCCTGCACCCCGGCCACATCAGCGGACCGGGCTGGCCGATGGTCAACGCCGCAGGCAATTTCGACCTCGGCGTCTGGGAGACGCTGGCCGCGGGTTCGCCACTGACGCTGCCCAACCTCGGACTGGAGACCGTACACCACGTGCACGCCGACGACGTCGCCCAGTGTTTCCAGCTGGCGGTCGAGCGACCAGACGTCGCCGCCGGGAAGAGCTATCACGTCGTCTCCGAACGTGCGATGACCCTGCGCGGGATCGCTGAGACGGCCGCCGCCTGGTTCGGTCAGGAGGCCGACCTCGACTACCTGCCACTCGACCAGTTCCTCGCCGGTCTTCCGGCCGAGCACGCAGAGGCCTCGTACGAGCACATCAGCAGGAGCCCGTCGATGAGCATCGCTGCCGCGGTCTCCGACCTCGGCTATGCGCCGCGCTACACCTCAGCCGCTGCGATCGCCGATGGCCTCGAGTGGCTCATCGCTGATGGTCAGATCGACACAGGAGGCAGGTCTCTCCGGGCTGTGTGAGGCCGGTGCGGCTCAGCCGAGGGCTTCACCGGTCGGGTCGTCTGCCGTGGCGTCGCGCAACTCCACGCCGCCGATCGGTTCGCCGTCCCATTCCTCGACGACCCAGCCGTCGGCGACACTGCCACGCATGATCACGACACCGGTGTTCGAGAGAGCGCGCGAGGCGGCGTAGTCGACATCGACGTTCCGGCCGCGAGCCCCGGCCCAGGTGCGGATGGCCGCACCGTGGCTGACAACGGCGACCGTGCCGTCGTGCTCTGTGCCGATCGCGTCGACTGCAGCGTCGAACCGACCGAAGAAGTCATGTCCGTTCGGTCCGCCTGGCATCGCCAGACCGAGGTCGCCCGCTGCCCACGAGAACACCGTGTCGAGGTACCGCAGGGCGGCCTTATGGCTGCTGAGGCCTTCGAGGTCGCTGGCCTCGATCTCGTGGATGCCGTCGATCACCCGGCTTTCCAGCGCACGGTCTCGCGCCAGGGGCGCAGCGGTGAGTTGCGTGCGCAGCAGCGTCGAAACGAAGATGGCGTCGATCGCCTCCGAGCGCAGGGCGTCGGGAACCGCCTCGGCCTGCCGTTGGCCCAGGGCGGTGAGGCCTGGGCCGGGGTGAGCCGTGTCCAGCTGGCCGAGCACATTGGCGGGCGTCTGGCCGTGACGGATGAACAGGATTCTCATAGACCACCAAGCCTACGCACGCCGGCCGGTGACGCGGCATCCGTCTCGGCGGATCAGGTCAGTTCAGAACCCGGTTTCTTCGGGGCGCTGGCCTTGAGCGCGGTCTCCTCGGCATCGATCGAGGCGAGTGCGGCACGGACCGCGTGCTCCTGGTACCTGCGCTCGGAGCGTGCCGTCAGCACGGCATCCCGCTCGGCCGCGAGCATCAGCCTCCGCAGGCGCCGGTAGGTCGCAGGGAGCGGCTCCGACCCGTCAGCGGCCGGCCGGTCGAGGGCGTCCGCGAGGAAGCGGGCGTTGGTGCGGAGCCGCTCGACCACGCGTTCCTCATCGGTTTCCACCAACTCTTCGTCCAGTCGAAGCACCCCTGCGGTCTGCGCCTCGGCCATCAGCCGTTGCGTCTCAATCCCTTCCTGGTCGAAGTCGGGAGAGGGCAGCGCGAGCCTGCGGATGATCCAGGGGAGGGCGAGTCCGGCGACGAGCGACCCGACCACGATCACGAAGGCGAGGAACTGGAGGAACTCGCGGTTCGGGATCTCCTCGGGCAGCAGGAAGACGGCGGCGAGCGTGACGACGCCGCGGATGCCGGCGAAGGCGACGACGATGCTCGTCGACCAGGTCCAGCCGCGCTCCCTCAACCGGGCCGGGCCGTTTCGGTAGACGATCGTGGCCACCGCGATCCAGGCGAACCGGGCGAAACCGAGGGCGAGGAAGATGGCAACGCTGATGAAGACGGTCTGCCACAGGCCAGGGCCACTCTTCACCGCACCGTCGAGGATGCCTGCGAGGTTCAGCCCGATGAAGAGGAAGACGGCGTTCTCGAGCAGGAACTGGATCGTCTTCCAGTTGACGGACTCCGCGATCCGGGCTTCGGCCGACTGGATCGCCGGCGACCGGTAGCCGAGGTAGAGGCCGGCGACGACGACGGCGAGGACGCCGGAGCCGTGGATCTTTTCCGCGAGGAGGAAGGCGACGAACGGTGTGATGAGCGAGAGGCTCGTGTCGAGAACCGGCGCGTGCACGTACTTTCTGACGGCCGCGAGGGCGAAGCCGACGGCGAGCCCGACGGCCACGCCTCCGATCACGGCGACGACGAAGTCGGTGGCGATCTCCAGCGGGGTGACGACGCTCACGACCGCGGCGATCGAGGCGTTGAGGGCGACAAGGGCCGTGGCGTCGTTGAGCAGGCTCTCCCCCTCGAGCACGGTGACGGCCCGGCGCGGGAGGCCGACCCGTCCGGCGATGGCGGTGACGGCGACGGCATCCGTCGGCGCGACGACGGCGCCGAACGCGAAGGCCGCCGCGAGGGTGATTGCGGGCACGACCCACCAGGTGGTCAGTCCGACCACGACGACGGTGAATGCGACGAGGCCGACGGACAGCAGCAGGATGCTGTCGCCACGGGCTCGCACGTCGATCAGCGACGTGCGGATGGCCGCAGCGAACAGCAGGGGTGGCAGCAGCCCGTACAGCACGAGGTCGGGTTCGATTTCGATCGCCGGGATGCCAGGGATGAACGAGACGAGCGCGCCGACGCCGACGAGGGCGACAGGCGCAGACCACCCGATCTTGCGCGACAGACCGGTGACGGCCACGGTGACGATGACGAACGAGACGATCCACGCGATGCCGGCAATGGGATCCATTGATCCTCCAGGGTGTCGGGAAACAGTCTTGACGGTCGGTGCCGGTGGCGCAAGGAAATCGCGCGTGCTCACGAGAAGTAACGCCGCAGGCATCCGGAAATTCCGTTCTTGGCGTGTCGTGATAATGCGTCTAAGCTTCCTTAACATTCGAACATACCTACGAATGAGGCATCATGGACACATCGACGGATCGAACCGCAACGATCTGGACGGACGGGACCCGCCCGTTGCGGATGTACTGGCGTGACCGGCGCTGGCGCGTCTCAGACACCCCGACCGGGCTCTTCGGAGAACCCGAGTACCTGCATCCGCTGATGACCCACTCCCCGCTTGTGCGTATCGGCTGGCGGTTCCAGGCCACAGACGAGTCGGGAGAGTCCGTCGTCGTAGACGCCGTGCACACCGAGACCGAATGGGTGATCGTCCGCACGTACCAGTGAGAGGCGGATGCGGCCGAGCGGTAAGCGGTGGCACGGGAACCTTTCTAGGATGAAGGCGTGACACCAGCATCCGAACCGCGTCGCCGCGACATTCCGCAGGCGGTGACCCGTGGCGCAGTCGACTGAGACCGAGGCGCACCGGTCCTGGCGCAAACGCGATGAGGTGAAGGACGCGGCGCGGCGCGCGAACCGCCACCCCAAGGTCCGCGGATTCGGCCGTGCCGGCCTCATCGCCAACGGTGTCATCCACGTGCTCATCGGCTGCATCGGAATCAGCGTCGCCTGGGGAAGCAGGGGAGACGTCGACCAATCAGGCGCACTGCGCACTGTGTCGGACACCCCCGGCGGTGTCTTCCTGCTGTGGGCCGCAACGATCGCCCTGTTCGGCCTCGCCGTGCTGCAATGGACGGAGGCGGCGCAGGTCGAGTCGAAGAAGCGCCGTCTCGTCGTCATGCGCCGGATAACGAACGTCGCAAAGGCTGTGGGCTATGCGGCCATCGGCGTCGTGGTCGGCTTCTACGCGCTCGGCGGACGATCGGATGCCTCGGAGACGTGGCAGGGGTTCAGCACGACCCTGCTCGGCACCCCGGGGGGCGTGTTCGTCCTTGCCGCGGTCGGAGTGCTCGTGGGAACGGTCGGCGGCACGCTCGTTTTCCGCGGCGTGACGAGGAACTTCCGGGAGGAGCTGAAACCGCTCGACGGCATCCTCTCCGTCGGGATCGACGTACTGGGGGTCGTCGGTCACGTCGCGAAGGGCCTCGCACTCGCCGTCGCCGGCATCCTGTTCTTGGCATCCGCAGCCTTCACCGACCCGGGACCCGCCCGCGGTCTCGATGGCGCTCTCAAATGGGTGGGGACCCTCCCCATCGGTGGCCCTCTGCTGCTCGTCCTGGTCGCGAGCGGGTTCATCGCGTACGGCCTCTACCTGTTCGCCCGCGCCAGGTTCCTGCGCAAGGGGCCGATGGTGGTCACGTCGGTGAACGAACGCTGACGAGTCCCCGGCGGCTTGACACGCCGTGAAGGCCCGAAGCCCGAAATCGTCCGCTTAACGAGAAGTGGCCCGGTCTCCGCAAAGGCAGCGGAGCCGAGCCACAGGGGTGAGGGCGTTACTTGAACGCATCCTTCACATGCTCGCCGGCCTGCTTGAGGTTGGCTTTGGCCTGGTCGGACTGACCCTCGGCTTCAAGTCGATCGTTATCGGTCGCTTTGCCGGCGCCTTCTTTCGCCTTCCCAGCAGCTTCTTCAGCGGCGTTGCCGATTTTATCTCCGAGTCCCATGTGGTCCCTCGCTTTCTGTGGTGGCGACCCGCGGAAATCCGCGGCCGAACTCACTCAGGCTACGGAGCGGGTCGCAGCACGCTCAAGGCCTTGACAACCCGCGCGGCCGAGCTCACTCGCCGTCGCTAGAGATCAGGGTGACGGAACCGGTCGTCGGCGAGTTGAGTCGAATCGCTCGAGGGGTCGAGTGGCGGGATGCGGTCGTCACCGTCCGTCTCCGGACCAGCCGAGGCATCCTGAGCCGTGCCGCCACCGGTCGCAGTGCTGCCCGGTCCGATCAGGGCGTCATCCGGGGCGTTCTCGTTGTCGTCGAGTGGGTTGCTCATTGGATCTCCTCTGGTCGGAGGCCCATTCTGCACGGCGGTGTCGACCGGGTCAAGTCGCGCATCCACGCCGGGAGCGCAAGGCCTTGACCGGAAATTCCCGCATCGTTTCACTGGTCCGATGACCCGAACAACTCTCTCCGCCTTCGCCCTCGTCTGCACCCTCACCCCCTCGCCTGAACCATCGAGCAGCGACCTGCTCGCCGACCAATTCCTTGAGGCACTTGCCGGACACGGCGTCGCCGTGGACAAGGTCCGTGTCGTCGATCACGACGTCAAACCCGGGGTGAAGACAGACATGGGCGATGGTGACGCTTGGCCCGCCATCCGCGAGAAGGTCCTCGCCGCAGACATCCTCCTCGTCAGCACGCCGACCTGGGCGGGTCACATGTCGAGCGTCGCATCACGCGTGGTCGAGCGCCTGGATGCCGAACTCTCGGAGACGGATGCCGACGGCCGGCCCATCCTCTACGACAAGGTTGCCCTCGTCGCCGTCGTCGGCAACGAGGATGGCGCCCACAAGATCAGCGCCGACCTGTTCCAGGCACTCAACGACTACGGCTACACGATCCCGGCCCAGGGGGTTTCCTACTGGAACGGTGAAGCGATGCACACCACCGACTACATGGAACTCGGCAGTACCCCGGACGAAACGGCATCCGCAACATCCGCCGCCGTCGCGAACGCCGTCCACCTCGCGCGGTTGCTCAAGTCGGGCAGCTACCCACAACCGGCCTAGGCGGCTATCCGCGCATTGGGGCGCGGAGTACATTGGGCGCCATGTCGCCGGCTGATGTGCCCACCGCACTCGATGAAAGTCTCCCTGACATCGACTGGGTGACGCTGCCGCACGGCGTCACCCGGTTTCAGTTCGTTGCGCCGAGCGGGCCACTCGCCGCGATCGAGATCGGGGACCGTTCCGCGGCGCGGGTGGTGCTCGTGCCGGGCGTCACCGGGTCGAAGGAGGACTTCTGGTTCCTCCTCGACCAGCTCGCGGCATCCGGATACCACGTGGAGAGTTTCGACCTGGCCGGCCAGTACGAGTCCGCCGGCGCGGGACCTGAGCAGCTCGCACCGCCCAGGGACCGCTACGACTACGACCTGTTCGTCGACGACCTCATCGCGTTCATCGAGCGAGGGCAGACACCCGTGCATCTGCTCGGCTACTCCTTCGCTGGCGTCGTGGCCGAGCTCGTCGTCGAGCGGAGACCCGACCTGGTCTCCAGCCTCACCCTCCTCAGCACTCCTCCGCTCGCGGGTCGCCCGAATCGCGGCATCCGGAAGATCGGCTGGCTCGATGCGGTGACGAGCCCGCTGGTCGATGCGGCGCTGATGAAGTGGGGCATCGTCTGGAACGTGCAGAGGGTGGGTCCTGGCCGGCTCGCGTTCGTCAGGTCTCGGTTCGCCCTCACGCGGACGTCCTCCCGCGTGCAGGTGATGGGGCTGCTGAAGAACGTCCCGGATGTGTCTGAGGCGCTCGCCGAAGCATCCGTTCCGAAGCTCATCGCCGTCGGCTCGCACGACCTGTGGCCGCTGCGGCTGCACAGCGAATTCGCGGAACGGATCGGGGCGACGCTCTGCGTCTATCGCACAGGCCACAGCCCGTGCGAGACGGCACCCCACCAGCTGAGCCGCGACATGCTCAGGCTGTTCGCGCTGACCGCCGCCGAACGGCGGTGACCACCTTTCGTCTGGCCGCCCGTCGTTTGCGGGGCGACTCATCGAGAACGTTCACGGTGACCGTACCGAAGCCCCATGAGACCCGGCGAGCGAACCCCGCCCAGTTGTCGAACGGGCGTGCAGACACGGCGATGGTGAGGTCCGGGTCGAAATGCACGGTCATCCCTGGCCGGAACTGGAAGCTCAGGTCGAGGTCGTCGTGCAGGTCGGCCCTGCCTCGGTGGGTTCGCTCACGCACCATCCGCCAGGCGTCGGCCCGGATGGCGAAATTGGAGCCGAAGAGCGGCGGATGCCCGAGAAGCAGCTCCATCGACCAGAAATAGCTCGCCAGATAGCAGGAGCGCCCGAACCACCGGGTGAATGCCGACCCGCCGTAGAACTCTGCCGAGCCGGTGACGGCGGATACGTCCGGATGTGACTCGAGTGAGCTCTCCAGGCGTTCGAGCCAGTCCGGCGCAGGAACGCAGTCAGCGTCGAGGCGCGCCAGGATCTCACCGTCTGCGGCGTCGAACCCGGCGCTCGTCGCCGCGGGGATTCCCCGACGCGGTTCGACCACGACGCGCGCGCCGAACGAGCGCGCGACGCGCGCGGAGGCATCCGTGCTGCCGTTGTCGACGACGATCAGCTCATCGGCGATGCGGGTCTGCCTGGCGAGGGCGTCGAGGCAGACGCTGAGGAGCTCGGCGTCGTTGTAGACGGGGATGATCACGGAGATGCGGGTCACGGCTCTCACGATACGGACCACTGATGGATACCGTCATGGGGTTGCGCAGCGCTGCCAGTTCGGTGCAGCTGAGGCAAGCCCTATGCCGAATTTACGGGCGAGGATTATGGTGAAGACCATGGCTGATCAGAATGGCGTCACGATGACGCTCCCCACCGATCGTCGCGAGCGCGACGGTTCGGTAGGCGAGCAGGTACGGATTCTCAATCTCGAGGAGATCCGTGAAGACCTGGCCTCGACGATGGCCGAAATCCGGCGCAAGGTCTCACTCGGGATGGTGATCGCGGTCTCTGCGGCGTTCGTCGGCATCATCGTTGCGGCGGTCGTCGCCATCGTGAGCGGTGACCGTGACTCAGAGTAAAGCGGACGCCGACCGCGACGAGCGCGAGCGCGAGGAGCCCGAAACGGCGATCGCCGGCGCGCCATCGGACGCCGAGCTCGCCCAGGAAGCACCGTCTGAGGCCCGGGTCAGGCCGCCCAAGCTGCGCCCCAGGGATTTCTCGGTCGTTTACAAGCGGGCTTTCCAGCAGTTCGGCAAGGACCAGGTCACCGACATCGCTGCCGGGCTGACGTACTTCGCCGTACTCGCGCTCTTCCCGGCCATCCTGGCGATCGTCTCGTTGCTCTCCCTCGTCAACCAGGACTCGAACGTCACGGAGCAGCTGCTCGCGATCTTCCGATCGATCGCACCGCAGGATACTGTCGACAGCCTCGAAGGTCCGATCACCGACCTCACGGCGACGCCGGCGGCGGGTCTCGGTTTCGTCGTCGGACTCGTGGGCGCGATCTGGTCGGCATCCGGTTTCGTCGGCGCGTTCTCGCGTGGAATGAACCGCATCTACGCGGTGCAGGAAGGCCGCACGTACCTCAAGTTCCAGCCGGTGATCCTGCTGGTCACGATCATCTCGCTGGTAACCCTGGCCGCGATGGCGCTGATCATCGTCGTGAGCGGTGACATCGCCCAGGCAGTCGGGAGCGTCATCGGGATCGGTGACGAAGTCGTGCTGGTCTGGGACATCGCGAAGTGGCCGGTACTCGCGTTCCTGGCCGTGCTGATCCTCGCCATGCTGTACTACGCGACCCCGAACGTGAAACAGCACAAGTTCCGCTGGCTGACGATCGGTTCGGTGACAGCTCTGCTCGCGTGGGCGGCTGCGACCTTCGGTTTCTTCTTCTACGTCTCGAACTTCGGCAACTACGGCAAGGTGTACGGAGCACTCGGTGGCATCATCGTGTTCCTGTTGTGGCTCTACATCAGCAACATGGCGATCCTGTACGGCGCCGAGGTCGACTCCGAAGCCGAACGTGTGCGTGAGCTGCGGGCGGGAATCAAGGCCGAGTACGCCGTCCAGCTGCCGCTGAGGGGCACGGCTCGCATCGACGCGGCGATCGAGGCCGAGGCGCGAGCCGTGCTCGAGGCGAAGAAACTCCGCCAGGAGGGCTGACGCCGGCGCCGTCGCCTCGCGGCGTCGGTGTTTCAGGAGATCACCCGATTATCAGGATGGATCTCGGAATTGGGTCCTGAAATTCGTGCGATCTCCTGCAAATCGTGCGTCGTTCGCTGATGTAGCCGCTTTCCTGAGGCCGGTGTCAGCGTGCTGTAGCAGCCTCGCGCGCGAGCAGCGATCGCTTCACGTCGAGACCCCAGGCGAACCCGCCGAGCGACCCATCGGTGCGCAGGACGCGATGGCACGGCACGAAGAGGGCAGGGGCGTTCGTCGCGCAGGCGCTCGCCGCAGCCCGGACCGCGCGCGGGTTGCCGATGGCCGCGGCGAACTCGGTGTAGCTCTGCGGGTGTCCTGGCCGGATGCGACGCAATTGCGCCCAACCACGCATCCGGAACTCCCCGCCGCGCTGGGCGACCACGACGTCGTCGATCGCGGACACGTCTCCGGCGTAGTACGCGAGAACCGCGTCGGCCGCAGAAGTGTTCCCGGGCTCGACCGCTGACGGCCGGAGCTCAGGGGCGATGCGCGCCACGAGTGCGTCGACCGATGCGGTCCAGCCCGAGGCGAGGACGGCGCCGTCGGCGCGGGCGACGATGCTGAACGGTCCGTCAGGGGTGGCGACCGTCTCGAAGATGGCGGTGCCGGTGCCGGTGGTGGTCATGGGATCTCCTGGGGGATCGGGGAAGGCAGCCCGGCAGCGCGCCAGAGGTGCAGGCAGAGGTAGGATCGCCAGGGCGAGAGCCCGGCGGCGTATGCGGTGAGGGGTCGTGGGTCGCCAGGCAGGCCGAGATTTCGGGCGCCGGAGCGGACGGCGACGTCGCCAGACAGGAACACGTCCGGATTGCCGAGCACGCGCATCCCGACATAGCCGGCCGTCCAGTCGCCGATGCCGGCGAACGCGGTGAGCCTGGCGTGCTGTTCGGTGGCGTCGTCGCCCAGGCTGAGCGTGAGGTCTCCGGAAGCAAGGGCATCCGCGATGCGCATCACCGTATCGATCTTCGCGCGTGGCCCGACGAGGGCATCCCGTCCGTTGGCGGCGATCTGCGCGGCGGACGGGAAGAGATGGGTGAGGCCGTCGGCGTTCTCGGCGGGTTCGAGCACGGTGCCGCAGGCAGCCGTCAGCCGGTTCAGTTGGGTGCGCGCCGCGGCGACGGTGATCTGCTGGCCGATGATCGCGCGGAACAGCATCTCATCGGCATCCACGGCACCCGGCAGGCGGATGCCGGGGATCGCCGCGACGCGCGGAGCAAGGTTCGGGTCGGCGCTGAGTGCCGTGTCGACCGCGATCGGGTCAGCGTCGAGGTCGAAGAGTCGCCGCACCCGTGACACGAGCACGGGCAGGTCGCCGAGCTGGGTGAGTCGAGCGTCGAGCCGGAGTGCCTTGCCGTCGAAGCGGACCTCGAACCGCGCCGGTCCACCCGGCAGCAGGATTGTGCGCGTGTACGTCGTCGCCGTGGCGATCTCGACGCCGGTGACGGCGCGCGGGATGAGCCAGCCGAACACCCCTGCCGCGTCGAACGGGGCACGGAACGGCAACGACAGCGACAGCGTGCCCGGCGTCGACGAGTGCGGCCCGCGTTTCGCCCGGATCTGCCCTGGCGTCAGCTCGAAGACCTCGGTGATGGTGTCGTTGAACTGGCGGATGCTGGCGAAACCGGCGGCGAAAGCGATGTCGGCGACGGGGAGGTCCGTGGACGTCAGCAGGGTGCGGGCGGTCTGGGCCCGGTGGGCGCGAGAGAGGGCGAGCGGTCCTGCGCCGAGCTCCTGGTGGAGGACCCGGGTGAGGTGCCTGGACGAGTACCCGAGGCGTCCGGCCAGCCCGGGGACTCCCTCGCGCTCGACGATGCCGTCGCCGATCAGGCGCATGGCCCGTGAGGCGAGGTCGTTGCGGAGATTCCAGTCCGGGGTGCCAGGCACGGCCTCCGGGAGGCAGCGCTTGCACGCACGGAATCCCGCCTCGTGCGCGGCGGCGCTGGTGGCGTAGAAGGTGACGTTCTCGGCTTTCGGTGTGCGGGCCGGGCAGGACGGTCGGCAGTAGATGCCGGTCGAGCGCACCGCGGTGATGAATTGCCCGTCGAAACGGGAATCCTTCGCCTGGATGACGCGGTACCGCTCGGTGAAGTCCATGGCTTCAGCCTGTCACAGCGGATGTCACGTCGCTAGCGGAAATCGGACATCGCCGTCGCCCGCCTGAGTCGAGCAGGCAGCAACACACGCACGGTTTTCAGGAGATGGGAGGGTTTGCAGGAGCGAATCGGCCGAAGCATCCTGATAACCGTGCGATCTCCTGCAAACCCGACGCCGGCCGAGCGCCGAGGCCGCAGCGCCCGGACTACTCGGGGGTCGGCTCGGACTCGGGTTCCGGGCAGCGCAACTTGCCGGTGAGGCGCGCGAGCTGAGTGAGTTCGTCGTCGTCGAGCGCGGAACCCATCAGTTCGGTGATGGTCTGCATGTGCAGCCTGGCCACCTCGCGGTACTTATCGAAGCCGGCATCCGTGATGGCGACGATCGTTCCTCGCTTGTCGGTCGGATCCGGATGCTTCGACACGAATCCGCGAGAGACCAGCCGGTCGATGAGGCGGCTGACGCTCGGCTGGCTCAGCAGGACCAGCTGGTTGATGTCGCGCAGGCGGGCACGCCGCTCCGGCTGCAGGGAAAGGTTGAACAGGACGTCGTACTCGTTGAGCGACATGGTGCGTGTCGGAAACTCAGACGCGAGCACCCGGATGACCCCGACCTGGGCGCGGAACAGCGACTCCCATGCGGATACCGCCAGCTCTCGATCCGTCATTCTCGCCCTCCTGACGACCTAGCCTAGGGGTTTGGGGCGCCATTCCCAGCCCCTTGCCTGGGGCCGGTGACCCCGCGGTAGAGCAGCACGAGTCCGAGAACGTTGACGCCGAAGCCGATCAGGGCGAGCGGGATGCCGATGAACAGCGACATGGGGTTCATGGTGAGGAACCAGAGCAGGCACAGCAGCACGCCGCCGGCGAGGATGAGCAGACCGATGCCGAAGCACACGATGCCAATGGCGACGGAGGATGTCAGCAGGCGGGGATGCTCCACCGGTGGGGTGTCGGCATCCGCGTTTTCGGGGCTCATCTTCTCAGGGTAGCGTCCGGATCACGAGTGCCCGTTAACAGGATTGAGGGCCGGTCGTAGAGGCTTACGACCGACCCTCCCCTTGCACCAAGAGTGTCCTGCAATCACATTCCGCGGTAGCTGCCACAGCAAAACAACTAACGCTCTCTGAATATATAACGGAAAGGTAACAGCGTCTAGTTATCGAAACGTTATTTTTCTGGGAGTTGTCCGCGAGGCAAGAACCGACGCGTGCGCAGCCCGCAGTCGGTTGCCATGAAATCCCCCGTCCGGGCCACTTTCGTGGATCTCATCCTTCAGGAGGACGCGGCATGTCTCAGGTGCCCAGTAGCCTCGCGGATGAGCGAAGACTGCGAGCCGCTGTTCGAATCAGGCTTGCTGTCACACCGTCGCACGCACGCCAACAGCTATCCGGGGGGATACCGCATGACCGAATCGAGCGCGCCCGAAAGGACCGACAAAAGGGGCGTCATCCTGGGCGTCTCCATCGCCGTGATCGCGGTGCTCATCCTGGGGGGTGGGGTGGCGTACGCACTCGCGATTCAGCCCGACCCTGAGGCACCGCCGGTGCCATCCACCGAGCAGCCAGCCGTGCCGGACAAGCCGGCGCCGGTCTCCGAGCCGACGGCCGAGCCAGTCGCGCTGCCGACCGACTGCCGGAAGATCTACACGGAGGAGTTCCTTGACGCGCACAAGAACGCGGATCTGAACCACGAAGGCGTCGTCGGGACACCGGTTTCCCGCTTCGCGCCGATCGAAGCCATCCGTGAGACGCTCCCCGGCATCGAATGCCAGTGGGGCGGACCGACCGAGGGCGGCATCTACAGTGCCGTCAACGCAATCACGCCCGACGTGGAGATCGAACTCATCGCCGCTGCCACCGAGAGCGGATTCACGTGCGAAGGGGCCGGCGACGACATCACCCTCTGCCGACACAGCGAGACGTTCCCGGAGGATGAGGCGGACCCGAACAACACGACGATCTGGACGAGTGCCGAAGACGTGTACCTCCGTGACGGTCTCGTCGTCACGACCTGGTACGCCGGGACCGCGAGCTCGATCGACGCCGTGACTCAGCCGATCTACGACACGCTCTGGCCGTAGCCACTCGAGACCGACCCTGCTGACGCGGGCTGCACCGGGCGATGAGAGACGAGTCACGCCGTCGGCCGTGAGATGTCAATGCCCCGGTGCCTGCCACGGTGCCCGCATATGGTGGAGACGGTGTCGATACTTCAGCAACACCCCAACCCCGCCGCGCAGGATGCCCACGATGAGGGATTCGTCCGCGTCCGAGGCGCCCGCGAGAACAACCTCCGCGATGTCGACGTCGACGTGCCACGCGGAACGATCGTCGCGTTCACCGGGGTGTCGGGTTCCGGAAAGTCCTCACTGGCATTCGGCACCATCTTCGCCGAGGCCCAGCGCCGGTTTCTCGAGTCTGTCGCCCCGTATGCCAGGCGGCTGATCGCCCAGGGACACACGCCCCACGTCGACGAGATCACCGGGCTTCCGCCGGCCGTCGCACTCCAGCAGCGTCGCGGAGCCGCGAGTTCCCGATCGACCGTCGGCACACTCACGACACTGTCGAACTCGACGCGGATGCTGTTCTCGCGTGCGGGAACGTACCCGCCGGGTGCCCCTCGGCTGGAGTCGGATTCCTTCTCACCCAACACCGCGACGGGCGCCTGCCCGCGCTGCCACGGGTTGGGCATCGCGCACTCGGTCACCGAATCTTCCGCGGTCCACGACCCCTCGCTGAGCATCCGCGAAGGGGCAATCACCGCCTGGCCGGGCGCGTGGCAGGGCAAGAATCTTCGCGACATCGTCGTCCAGCTCGGCTACGACATCGAGCTCCCGTGGCGAGACCTGCCGCGAGCCGACCGCGACTGGTTGCTGTTCACCGACGAGCAGCCGGTCGTCGAGATCACGCCGCAGCGCGACCGCGTGGCGAAGCCGTACAAGGGGCGCTTCTGGAGCGCCCGAAGCCACATCATGCACACGCTCGCCGACTCGAAGAGCGAGACGTCGCGTGCGCGGGCATCGCGCTTCGTCGAATCGGGACCCTGTGAGTTGTGCGGCGGAAGCGGACTCACCCGGGCAGCGCTCGCGGTGACGTTCGCCGGTCTCACGATCGCCGACCTCAACGCCCTGCCGCTGTCTGAACTCGCCGAGGTCATCCGTCCGACGGCCGAACTGGATGAGGCGACCGCTGCCGTGTCATCCGCATCGTCGGGCGAAGTCACCGAGGTCGCCGTCACGATCGCGTCGGATCTCCTCAGCCGGATCGAACTGCTCAGCGGCCTCGGGCTCGGGTACCTCAGCCTCGGCCGGCGCACGCCGACACTGTCACCGGGGGAGATGCAGCGCCTCCGCATCGCGACCCAGTTGCGCTCAGGACTGTTCGGCGTGATCTACGTCCTCGACGAGCCGTCGGCGGGGTTGCATCCCGCCGACGCCGAGCCGCTGATCGTCGTCCTCGAGCAACTCGTCGCCGCAGGCAATTCCGTGTTCGTGGTCGAGCACAACATGGACGTCGTCCGTCGGGCCGACTGGCTCGTCGATGTCGGCCCAGGCGCCGGTTCCGGCGGCGGTTCGGTGCTGTACAGCGGCCCGGTTGCCGGGCTCGCCGAGATCGACGCCTCCCTGACGAGGCGTTTCCTCCACCGCGACGGCGAGGTTGGGACCGACCGACCTGCGGTGCGGACGCCGTCGGGCTGGCTCGGGCTCCGCGGCATCACCCGCCACAACCTGCTGGACCTCGACGTCGACGTGCCTCTCGGTGTGCTGACCGCCGTGACCGGTGTGTCTGGATCGGGCAAGTCGACACTCGTCAGCCGCGTCCTGGCTGACGCCGCTCGGGAGGGGCTCCACCGGTCCCACGGCCGCGGCGCCGTGCCCGCTGACCCCGCCGGTGAGCCCGCCGATCCCGACGGCGAAGACGACACGACCGGGGCGACTGCGCTCGACGAGGTGACCGGCCTCGAGACGGTCGATCGGATGGTCCGCGTCGACCAGCGGCCTATCGGACGGACGCCCCGATCGAACCTGGCCACGTACACCGGCCTGTTCGACGCCGTCCGGGCGACGTTCGCGGCGACTCCGGATGCCGTCGCTCGCGGGTACGACGCCGGCCGGTTCTCCTTCAACGTGGCCGGCGGTCGCTGCGAGACCTGCCTCGGAGAGGGTTTCGTCGAAGTCGAGCTGCTGTTCCTGCCTGGAAGTTACGCACCGTGCCCCAGCTGCGGCGGGTCACGCTACAACGCGGAGACCCTCGAGATCGAGTACCGCGGCACGAACGTCGCAGACGTGCTCCGGATGACCGTCGACGACGCTGCCGGCTTTCTCGTCGACGTCGCTCCGGCGTCCCGCAGTCTCGAGACGCTGCGCGAGGTGGGCCTGGGCTACCTCCGACTCGGTCAGCCGGCCACGGAGCTCTCCGGCGGTGAAGCGCAGCGCATCAAGCTCGCCACGGAGCTGCAGCGCGCCCGCCGCGGTCACACGCTCTACCTCCTGGACGAGCCGACCACCGGCCTCCACCCCGCCGACGTCCAGCTGCTGATGACGCAGCTCAACCGTCTCGTCGACACCGGCAACACCGTCGTTCTCGTCGAACACGACATGGACGTGGTCGCGGGCTCGGACTGGGTCATCGACATGGGCCCTGCGGGAGGCAACGAAGGCGGCCGCGTCGTCGTTGCCGGGGTGCCCGAGACCGTTGCGGAGCATCCCTCGAGTCGAACTGCCCCGTACCTTGCCGACCGGATCGCGGAGTATTCAGCGTCGCCTCAGGTGTGATCGGCAGGCGGCTCAGGCGGCTCAGGCGGCTCAGGCGGCTCAGGCGGGACCGAGGGCTGATTCACGGCCTCGCCTGCTTGCGTCGCCCGAGAGGTGTCCAGCCGATCGGCAGCGGCCCGGAGACGGTCCCCCTGCGGTCGTCGGCGTCGGCGGACCAGCCCTGCGCCTCCCGCGCCCCAGGTGTCCCGACCGAGCCACGCGCCATCCGGAAGCCGACGTCCTCGAGCACCGCGTCCGGTGCGCTGCCCCGGCGGATGGATGCCCTGGCGCTCCACGCGCGGTCGGCCCAGCCGCCGCCGCGAAGGGTACGGTAATCGCCGTAGCGAGCCGGATCCGCATGGTCCCAGCACCACTCCCACACGTTCCCGATGGTGTCGAAGAGGCCGAAGGCGTTCGGGCGCTTTCGGGCCACCGGCTGCGGTCCGGTCACCGCATCTTCCGCCGTCCAGGCGATGACGTCGATCGGTCCGTACGTCGGCGCGGTCGTCCCAGCGCGGCACGCCCATTCCCATTCCGCTTCAGTGGGCAGGCGATACCCGTCCGCGTGCACGTTCCACTCGACCGAGCCCGCGGTGAGGACGTACGCCGGGTCGAGCCCGGCTGTGAGGGACGCACGGTTGCACCACTCGACGGCCTGCCACCAGGTCACCGGATGCTTCGGTGTCCCGTCCTCGTCCGTCACCGGGGTCGTGGCGATCTCGAACGGCACCAGCGAGACATCACGGGCCGACCCTGTGCGCGCGTCGCGCAGAGTGATCGTTCCCCCGGGGATCGGTACCAGATCGCCGAGGGGATGGAACATCCCTCGAACCCAGCCCGTCACGGGCATCCGCTCGCGACGGGCCCGTCAGAAAAGGTCGGGTGACGGGGTCGAGGAGTGGCGGATCGACACGTCGGCGTGGCGGTCGAAGCGGTAGCCGACGCCACGGACGGTGCGCACGATGTCTTCGTAGCGACCGAGTTTGGCGCGCAGGCGACGCACGTGCACGTCGATGGTGCGCTCGTTGGGGACCTCGTCCTCGTCGCCGGCCTTCCAGAGCGACGAGATGAGTTCCGCGCGGTCGATCGTACGACCCTCCCGGAGCACCAGGTACTGCAGGAGTTCGAACTCTTTGTAGGTGAGGCCGACCGAGTCGTTGTCGAGGACGAGACGCTTGCGGGAGATGTCGATCACGACGCCGGCGTGAGCACGGTCGAGTTCTTCTTCGTCCTCGGCCTGGCGGTGGTGGGCGAGGGCAGACGGGTCCTGAAGCGCGAGCCGGACGACGTCGACGTCACGGCCGCCTGCTCCCTCGGGAGCGAGTGCCACAGCCGCGTACGTTTCGGATGTCGGAGCGAGCTCGGCCGCCAGGGCTTTGAGGGCCTGGACGATCGCGCCGAGGTTCGTCCCGGCGGCCGCTGCCTTGGCGTCATCGATCCCGACGTAGAGCACGAAGCCGCGGGCTTCGGTCCCGGCCGGGACGGCGCGGAGGCGGGGAGCGGCTGCCGGCGTGTTGGCGGCGACGGTGGTGGACGGTGCGAAAGAGGTTGCGTGAACGAGAGACATGAGGGGGGAATCCTTTTGGATGATGTGATGCGTCGAACCGCGGTCACCGCAAGAAGCGGGTGCGACGGATGCCGTCAGCTGACGGCGGTTCGGAATGTGGCCTGTGCGGCGGCCGGAACGGATGCGAGGTGTGGCATCCGGGACGCAATGCGGCGACGAGATCGGTCGGGCGAGAGCGTGGCGACGGTTTACGCGGTTAGCGACACATTCGACAACACACGACTGCGCTACGGGCCATCATCATGCCCGCAGTTCCACGAGGCTCAAGGGAGCTCAGGGGATACGCGTTATCAGTCATGTCGTTGAGTTAACAGCACGGTGTCGCGGTGTGTCAAATCTTTGCACCGCATGACGAAAAAACTCGAAAATCGAAAGGTTCTGCGTAAAGACTTGACTTTGCAAAAAGAACCTTCGAAGCGCACCCAGCCGTTCGCGACCTGTCGCAAGGACCTGCGTCGTGAATTTTGGCGCAGCGGGCGTCGGCATCGTGTGCCGAGGGTGTGGTCGGGCGCCCATGGGCGCCGGTGCACGGTGCCGCCGCCCGCGTGGAAGTGGAGGGGTCTAGACCAGGCCGTAGAGGCGGTCGCCCGCATCCCCGAGGCCCGGCACGATGTAGCCCTGCTCGTTGAGACGTTCGTCGAGTGCGCCGAGGACGATGGTGACATCGCGTCCCTCTGTCGCCTTCTCCAGGGCCGCGATCCCCTCGGGGGCGGCGAGGAGACAGATCGCGGTCACATCGACCGCACCGCGCTTGAAGAGGAATTCGATGGCGGCGCCGAGCGAGCCGCCCGTCGCGAGCATCGGGTCGAGCACGAAGCACTGGCGGTCGGACAGATCATCCGGCAGACGTTCGGCGTATGTCGTCGGTTCGAGGGTCTCCTCGTTGCGCACCATGCCGAGAAAGCCGACCTCGGCGGTCGGCAGCAGCTTGACCATGCCCTCGAGCATGCCGAGTCCTGCACGCAGGATCGGGACGACGAGGGGGCGCGGCTGGCTGATCGCGAGACCGGTCGTCGTGGTCACCGGGGTCTCGATCTCGACGCTCTCGGTGCGCACGTTGCGGGTGGCCTCGTAGGCCAGGAGTGTCACCAGCTCTTCGGTCAGCGCGCGGAACACCGGAGACGGAGTCGTCCGGTCACGCAACACCGTGAGTTTGTGGGTGATCAGGGGGTGGTCCGCTACGTGCACTCGCATGGGTCAAACCTACCGGGTGCAGGGCGGATCCACCGCCCCGGCCGGACCATCACCTGGTGTCGTAGGCGCATGAAAATCCTTTGCAAACGAGCGCGCCCCAGTGAATACTATTTTCATGCCGACGCCGCAGCAGCTGTTCCGACGACCTCTCTCGACGGTGTTCCGGCGACGGGTCCCCGGAAAGGCGGCATCGACGATGATCGCCATGCCCGTGTCGATCGTGCTCGTGCGGGATGCGTGGACTGCCGAACGAGGCGCGGTCGCGTCGCGATGAGTGCGCAAAACGACCCCGCCGTTCTCGCGCTCATCCGCGGCGTCCTCTGGCCCGGTTTCCTCGGCCGAGCCATCCCAGACTGGCTCCGTCATGAGCTCGCCGGGGGACTCGCGGGTGCGGTACTTTTCGCGCAGAACATCGACGAACACGACCCCGAACAGCTGCCAGGCCTCACGAGTGCCATGCGTTCGGTGGCGAACCACCCTCTCATCGGTATAGACGAGGAGGGCGGAAACGTCACCAGGCTCGAAGCCGCTCGAGGGTCGACCCTGCCCGGCCACGCCCAGCTCGGCGCCGTCGACGACGAGGAGTTGACCCGGGCGACCGGTGGCGAGCTTGCCCGCCGAGTCGGGGCAGCCGGTGTGAACGTTGCGCTTGCGCCTGACGCCGACGTGAACACGGAACCGCGCAACCCGGTGATCGGCGTGCGCTCGTTCGGGACTGACCCGATCCTCGTCGCACGACACGTGGCCGCGATGGTCGAGGGTATCCAGGCCGGCGGAGTCGTCGCCTGCGCGAAGCACTACCCCGGGCACGGAGACACGAGTGCAGATTCGCACACGGACCTGCCGCGTTCGAACAGCGACTGGGACCTGATGCTCCGTGAGCACCTGCCCCCGTTCGACGCCGCGATCGCCGCCGGTGTGCGTGCCATCATGACGGCACACATCCTCGTGCCAGGACAGGGCGCGCGCCCTGCGACCCTGAACCCGGCGATCCTGGGCTCGCTGCGCGAGCGCGGATTCACCGGCACCATCGTGACGGATGCCCTCGACATGGCAGCGATTCGGGGCACGGTGGGTTCTGGCCCGGGGGCTGTACAGGCGCTCATCGCCGGCTCGGACCTTCTCTGCATCGGCAACCCTGCGAACCCCGGGAACAGCGGACCGGCCGCCGACGCCGATGCCTACTTCGACGTGAGACGCGCGATCAGCGACGCCATCGACGACGGCACGCTGCCCCTTGCTGTTCTCGAGCGTGCCGCCGCGAACGTGGCCGACCTGGGCCGGTGGACCGACGACTGCAGTGGTCTCCGCCGTGCCGCAGGCGACGCCCGATCTCCCCTGGTCAGCACCGACAGTATCGTCGCCGCAGCGATACGAACCGGCGGCAGGATTCCCCGGCTCGTCGGAGCTGTTCGAGTTCTCGATCTTCGCCATCGGGCGACGATCGCCGTTGCCACCGAAACCGACGTTTTCACGACGGCGCTCGCCGCCAACGGCGCCTCAGCTGAGAGCCTCCGCCTGGGGCCGGTGTCGAACGATGCGGCACCCGACACCATCCGCTCCGCCGTCTCATCTGCACCCGATGGGCTCGTCGTGATCGTCGATCGGATCGGCGTTTCCGATCCGCAGGCGGAGGCGGTCCCCATGATCCGCAGCCTCCGGCCGGACGCCGTCGTCATCAACGTCGGCATGCCAACCGCAGAAGGCGCGCGCGTGCTCGGCCCGATCATCGAGACGCTCGGCAACTCCTTGGCAAGTGCCACCGTCGTCGCGCGTATGCTTCGCACAGGGAGCAAGGCGTGACAGACGTGCACTCAGAAGCATCCCGGTTGCCCGTGGCTTCCCGGACCGGGCTTCGCAACGAAATGAGGATGACTCGTGGATGACACGACTGCTGCACGGCCGGGAAACCCCTTACACGAGGTCCTCGAGTCGCTCGCCACTGAACAGGTCGATGTTCGTTACGGCGAGCTCGACCTGCTGTCGACCAGGGACCTGGTCAGTGCGATGGGCGCCGAGGATGCGACGGTTCCGATAGCCGTCGCCGCTGCCGGCGACGCGATCGCAGCAACCGTCGACCAGGTCGTTGCCCGGATGCATCAGGGGGGACGAATCATCTATGTCGGCGCTGGAACGCCCGGCCGACTGGGCGTGCTCGATGCAAGTGAGGCTCCTCCGACGTTCGGAATCGATCCCGGCGTCATCGTGGGAGTCATCGCCGGGGGACGGGATGCCCTCCTCACTGCGGTCGAAGGCGCTGAGGACGACGAATCAGCCGGCCGTGCCGGCCTCGCAGCGCTGAACGTCACCGCGCTGGACGCTGTCATCTGTATCTCTGCTTCTGGGCGGTCCCCGTACGTGGTGGCTGCCGCGCGAGAGGCGAGGAGGCGAGGTGCGTTCACGGCGAGCATCGCTTGCAACGCGGCATCCGACCTCGCCAAAGCGGTCGACGTTGCGATCGACGTCGTCGTCGGGCCCGAGATCCTGGCCGGGTCGACGCGGTTGAAAGCAGGGACGGCCCAGAAGCTTGTCCTCAACATGATCTCGACGATCACGATGGTCCGACTCGGCAAAACCTTCGGCAACCTGATGGTGGACCTGCAAGCCAGCAACGAGAAGCTTCGCGCCAGATCTGAGCGCACGGTCATGCTGGCGACAGGCGTCGACGAGGCGACAGCCGTGGCGACCCTGGCCGACGTGGGCGGCTCCGTGAAGGCAGCCATTCTCGTTCACCTCGGTGGGGTCGATGCAGCTGACGCGCTGCGGGTGCTCGCAGACAACGACGGCTTCCTTCGACGGGCGATCAGGCGGGCAACCCTGGCGGACGGCAGGGAGATCGATGAAGGTAACAGGCAGCGATCAGGAGCGGCCTCGCTCGAATAGGCTGACGACGCAGCAATGATGGAGGATCATGCCACTGCCCGTCGACCCAGCAGACCACGAGTGGATGCGGCGTGCCCTCGACGAAGCCAGGGCCGCACTCGCGACGGATGACGTCCCGGTCGGTGCCGTCGTCGTCACGGCCGGAGGTCGTCTCCTCGGAACCGGCCGCAACGCCCGCGAGGCCAGGCAGGATCCGACGGCGCACGCCGAGGTCGAGGCGATTCGCGCCGCTGCCGAAGCATCAGGCGACTGGCACCTCACGGATGCCACGCTGTACGTCACGCTCGAACCCTGCGTGATGTGCGCAGGGGCCATCCTCGCCGCCCGCATTCCCCGGGTCGTCTTCGGGGCGTGGGATGAGAAGGCCGGCGCAGCCGGCAGCGTCTACGACGTGCTGCGCGACCGACGGCTCAACCACCGCGTGGAGGTCGTGTCCGGCGTCGACGCGGATGCCTGCGGCGAGCTTCTCACGGACTTCTTCCGGTCTGGCCGCTGACGCGGCATCCACCCGATCCGAGCGCGGCGGCTCAGCGCACGATCACCGTCGGCGCCGCGAGCCTGGCGAGGACACCGTGGCTGACGGACCCGAGAAGGAACCGGGCGACGGCCCCACGGCCGTGGCTTCCGACGACGACGAGTGACGCGTTCGACGCCTCCTCGAGGAGCACCGTCGTCGGGTCCCCTTCGGCGACGACGCGGCGAACGCTGACGCTCGGATGCGCTCCCATCACCCGGTCGAGCGAGCGCGTGAGCGTCTCCTTGCCGATCTCCGTGAGGTCTTCCACGTATTCGACCGGGAACGCGAGGTCATAGCCGTAGACGACGGGGTTCGGCCAGGCGTTCACAGCGATGAGCGGTTCGCCCAGCCGGTCGGCCTCCTCGACGGCGAAGGCCAGCGCATGTTCCGAGATCGGCGATCCGTCGACGCCGACGACGACGCCGTCACGCCCGCTCAGGTCGAGGGTGGGGATGACGGCGACCGGTGTCGTGCTGGCGGCCGCGATCCGGAAGCCCCGGTTCCCGTGCCCGCTCGACGCCGTGTCGCCGGTCGAATCGCTGCCGACGACGACCATGTCCGAGTCCTGCGACAGCCGGACCAGTTCCCCGAGCGGGTCACCTTCGCCCGTGCTCGTTGTCACGTCGAGCCCGGGTGAGCCGGCCCGGGCGAGATCGGAAGCGGACGCAAGCATGGCGTCCACTTCCGAACGTGCTGCCGAGAGGAGACCGGCGTTTCCTGCCCGGCGGATCCCTTCGTCGACGACATGGACGAGGTGCAGCCCGAGCCCACGAGAGGCCGCGCGCCTGGCCGCCCAGCGCACAGCCGCCGCGCTGGTGTCCAGGGTCCTCACACCGACAAGCATCCGATTCGACACGGGGTCCTCACTCTCGCTTGGTTCTCAGGGGGCCTTCTTCGCGGCGGCTTTGGCTGCTCGCTTGGTCTCGCGGACTTTCGCGAGCGACTCGGCGTCGACGATGTCGGCGACGGAGCGGTGGCTGCCGTCGTCGCCGTATGATCCGGCTGCATCACGCCAGCCGTCCCCGTCGAAGCCGTACTGCTTGCCGAGGAGAGCAACGAAGATCCTGGCTTTCTGGTCGCCGAAACCGGGGAGGGCGGCGAGCCTGCGGTACACCTCAGCGCCGTCCGGGTCGCCGCGCGTCCACAGGGCCGACGCGTCCCCGTCCCAGTTCTCGACGAGGCTCTGGCAGAGTGCCTGGATCCGTCCGGCCATGTTGCCTGGATAGCGATGGACGGCGGGTGGAGTGCGGCAGAGTTCGACGAATGCCTCCGGTTCGACGCCGGCGATCGTCGCGGCGTCCAACGAGCCGAGTCGGTCCCGGATCTTCGCCGGGCCTGCGAACGCCGTCTCCATCGGGACCTGCTGGTCGAGGAGCATCCCGATCAACAGCGCCAGCGGGTCGGCCCCGAGCAGATCGTCGGCTGTGCGGTCTCCGGTGATCGTCAGGTGCGGCGTCATGCCTCATGCTTACCACTCGGCAGCACGCGGCGCGATCCCGTGACCGGGCGCCGACGCGAGCGCCGTCCGCTCAATCCTCGCTCTTGAGCACGATGGTCTCGGTGGCCGGGGTTTCGGCGGCTGGGCGGCGGTAGACATCCGGTTCGAGGTAGATGACGCGCGCCGCCGGGACCGCAGCCCGGATGCGCTCCTCGACGACGTCGATCTGCTTCGCCACCTGGGCGAGAGGAAGGTCGGTGGGAAACCCGAGCTTGGCGGCCACGAGCAGTTCGTCAGGGCCGAGGTAGAGCGTCTTCATGTGGATGAGCTTCTCGACCTCGTCGCCGCTCTCGATCGCGGCCGTGATGGCATCCGCGTCGGCGTCTGTGGCGCCCTCTCCGACCAGGAGACTCTTCGTCTCGATGCCGAGTAGCACGGCAACGACGATGAGCAGCGCGCCGATGAAGAGCGTGCCGATGGCATCCCAGGTCCCGTCGCCGGTGAGCACGCTGACCGAGACGCCGATGAAGGCGAAGGTGAGGCCGAGGAGGGCGGCGACGTCTTCCAGCAGGACGACGGGGAGTTCGGGCGCCTTAGCCCTGCGGACGAACTGCACCCAGGTCTGCGTTCCGCGGACGTGGTTCGATTCGCGGACGGCGGTGCGCAGCGAGAGGGACTCGAGAACGATGGCGATGGCGAGCACCAGGAGCGGCAGCCACGGCACCTCGATGGGATGCGGCTCCCTGAGCTTTTCGATGCCCTCGTAGATCGAGAACACACCACCGACCGAGAACAGGATGATGGCGACCACGAAGGCATACACGTAGCGTTCACGGCCGTAACCGAACGGGTGCTCCTTGTCAGCCGCACGCTTGGCCTGGCGGCCGCCGAAGATCAGCAGGAGCTGGTTGCCGGCGTCGGCGAGCGAGTGGACGCTCTCCGCCAGCATCGACGACGATCCCGAGAACACGAACGCGATGAACTTGGTGATCGCGATTCCCGTGTTGGCGAGGAACGCTGCGAGAATTGCCTTCGTTCCGCCCGATGCGCTCATGGTTCTCCTTGTGTCTGTAGGAAGTGTAGTTACTCCGCGACAGCGGGCAGCAACCCGGCGGTGTGGATGAATTCGCTGAGGGGATGCCCCGGCGTGACGTCGAGAAGGGCCTGCACTCCGTCGAGCGGCCTGCCGAGAGGTTGCTCGAGTGTTGCACCAGGCGCGTGCGAGGCGAGAGCGACCGAGAGGGCCTCCCTGAGGATGGCCGCGTGGGTGGGAAGCGCCCCGACGGCACCGACCCTGGCGGGCTGCCCCCTCTGCCAGCCGACTCGAGCCAGCGCGCTGGCCGCCGAGTGGGCCAGCTCGCCGGCAGCTGCGGTGACGATGGCGTGAGCGGCGGCGTCGCCGGCGGTTGCGGCGTCGACAACCGGTCGGCAGAAGGATGCGATACGGGACACCCGCTTGGGGTCGGCCTGCACCACCATGTACACCTCATCGAGCGGCCCGAAGAGCTCGATCGCCGTTGCCTCGAGGCTCGTGTGCGGCGCGCGGCCGTCGAATGCGCGCAGCGCGGCGTCGAGTCCGGCCCGTCCGATCCAGTAGCCGCTGCCTGCGTCACCGAGAAGGAAGCCCCAGCCGTCGACCTTGGCCACTCGCGATTCCGACAGTGCGAGCACGACGACCCCGGTGCCGACGGCGAGCATCACCCCGGGGGCGGTCCCGTTCGCCGCGAGGTAACCGGTGATCGAGTCGTGGGCAAGGGCGACCCGCTGCACGCCGATCTGCCGGGTGGCCGCGAGGAGCGCGTCCGGGTTGGCCGCTGCTGGCGTGAGCCCTGACGTGCCGACGGCGAGTTCGTCGATCCGCTGGCCGGTGCTCGCGGACAGGCCGATGGCCAGATCCGCGATCTGGTCGACGACCGGGCGGTCGGTGAGGATGCCGTGCCCGTCCGTCTCGCTCACAACACGGCCGTTGTCGGTGAGACGCAGCCGCGCGCCGGTCTGCCCGCCGTCGATGGACAGGCGGAGAAGGGGGAGAGTCATGAGAGTTCCGTGGATCAGGCGAACGTGACAGAACGCAGTGAGCGGGGGGAGAGGCGGTCCTGCAGGACGAGAGTGGCCGCGCCCAATGCCGCTGCGTCGTTGCCGTTCACCGACATCCGCACTTCGACACCGTGGATGCCCCGGGCCAGCGCACGTTCATCAAGCGCACGCGCGATGGTCTGCACATAGATCGATCCGGCCGTGGAGAACGCGCTCCCGGCCAGGACGATGAGCTGGAGGTCGAGGAGGTTGACCATCGAGACGACGGCGCTCGCCAGGTAGTCGGCCGACTCCTCGATGAGAGCGCGCGGCCCGGCCTCGCCCCTGGCTGCCGCACTGCTGATGGTGGCGAAGTCGACCGAGATGTTGCCGGTCAGTTGCAGGTCGAGGGTGCCTTTAGCGACGGCATCCGCCGCCTTCTCCACGATCGCGCGGGGTCCGGCGTACAGCTCGAGACAGCCGATGTTGCCGCAGGGGCAGGTCAGCCCCCTGGCGTCGACACTGAGATGTCCGATCTCGCCGACGTTCGACGAGACTCCGTGGTAGATCGTGCCGTCGATGACGATTCCGGACCCGATGCCCGAACCCATGTACACGGACGCGTAGCTCTCGTAGCCCGCGGTCGCACCGAGCCAGTACTCGCCGATCGCAGCCGCCGTCGCGTCGTTGTCGAACTCGCACTGCAGGCCGGTCGTGGTGGCGAGGGCCTTGCGGATGGGGAAATCGCTCCAGCCGGTGAGCGACGGAACTCCGCGGACCGTGCCGTCCTCCCGGTCGACGGGGCCGGGGATGGCGAGGCCCATCCCGACGATCGACGAACGGTCGAGGTCGAGGCCGGCGATGAGGGACTCGATGTCCTCCGCCATGCGTGCGACGACCGCGACAGGTGAGGCGTCACCGGGCCCACCGACGCGCTTCCGGCCGACGACGGTGCCGCCCAGGTCGGCGACGATGTAGGTGATGTAGTCCTGCCCGACGTGGACGCCGATGGCCAGGCGCGACGCAGGGTTGATTTCGAGCCGCATCCTCGGCTTGCCGCCTGTGGACTCCCCGCGGCCGGTCTCACTGATGACACCGTCTGCGAGGAGTTCGCGGACGACCGTCGAGATCGTCGCCTGCGTGAGGCCGGTGAGCTCGGCGAGTTCCACCCGGCTGATCGGGCCGGCAGAGCGGATGAGGTCGAGCGTCTTCCCCTTGGAGGAGGCGCGGCGTCGAGGTTTTTCGGTCACGACGACCATACTAACTAACTTTGCTTTATAAAGTGCATGAAGAAAGTGGCCGGTTCCTTGAGGAACCGGCCACAGTCTATCGTCGCGAGCGGTGCATTGTCTGGAATTCTCACGAATCCGAGGCTGTCAGCCCCCTGGCGTGATCGAGAGCGTCGTTCGAGGGTTACAGGGTCGTTGCGCGGGGATCCCAATCCGCCGGGAGCGGCGGCACGCTTGGCGCAGTGCTGCCGACCTCGACGAACTCCCCCGACTCGACGGATTCGGCGATCGAGACCATCGTGTCGACGACGTGGAATGCGAGCTCGCCGGACGCCCGGTGGGGTCGGTCCTCACGGATCGCCCGCGCGAGTTCGAGCACGCCGGTGCCCCGGGTGGAGCTGGCGACGGTGGAGGCGAGCACCTCGGGGCTCTCGGCTCCGCGGCGATGGATGACGAGGTCTCCGTCGAAGTTGTTCGGGTCGGGGAGCACGAGAGTGCCTTCTGTTCCGGAGATCTCGACGAAGCCGTGGCGCCGGAGCGCGGAGTCGAAGCTCCAGATGCTCTGCCCGGACCCACCGGCCTCGAACTGGAGCAAGGCGCCGACGTGGGACGGCACGGTCACGTCGAACTCTTCACCCGCCTTCGGGCCTGAGCCGATCGTGCGGCGCGGGTGCGCCGTCGACCCCGACGCCGCCACGCGCGCGATCGATCCGAATGCCTGGACGAGTGCCGTGAGATAGTACGGGCCGATGTCGAACAGCGGGCCGGCGCCCTCCTGGAACAGGAAGGCGGGGTTCGGATGCCAGGCCTCAGGCCCGGGGGACTGCATCAGCGTGAGGGCAGACAACGGTGTGCCGATCTGGCCCTCGTTGATGGCCCGGAACGCGGCCTGCAGGCCGGCCCCGAGGAAGGTGTCAGGTGCGCAGCCGACGCGGAGGCCGGCAGCGGCCGCCGCGGAGAGAAGGCGGTGACCGCTTTCCCGGTCGAGGGAGAACGGCTTCTCGGTGAGGACGTGTTTGCCTGCCGCGATCGCGTCGAGCGCGATGGGGACGTGGGCGGTCGGGATCGTGAGGTTCACGACGATTTCGACGTCCGGGTGGGAGAGCACGGCGTCGACGCCGCCGCTCGTCTCGATCCCGAACTGCGCCGCGCGTTTCGCCGCCGAGTCCTCGAAGAGGTCCCCGACCGCGTGCACCGTGACATCCGGGAACGAGGTCAGGTTCTCGAGGTACGTCTCGCTGATGACGCCGGCACCGATGATGCCGATGCCGACGGGGCCTGCGCCGCTCATGAGGTGGCCTTCCCGGAGGTGAGGTAGGTGTAGCTGTCGGCGACGGCGTCGAAGACATCGCCATCGAAGTCGTCGAGCTCGACGACGCCGATCCTGAGATCGGGGATGGCGTCGATGATCGACCAGATCGGGAGTGTGCCTGACCCGACCGCGACCTGCTTCTTCGGGTCGAGGCTGCCGTCGCCGTCCTTGATGTGGATCGCGACGACCCTGCTGCCGAGGCGTTCGAGCAGGTCGACAGGGTCGACGCCGCCCGCCTGCGCCCAGTAGGTGTCGACCTCGAGGACGACCGCCGGGTCGAGCCCGTCGACCAGGAGTTCGAGGGCAGGGCGGCCGTCGATGCGGTTTTCGAGTTCGAAGTGGTGGTTGTGGTAGCCGACGGTGAGCCCGAACTCGGCAGCGAGGCGCGCGGCCGCATTGAGCTTGTCGGCGGTGGCTGCCACGTCCTCGGCGGTCGTCCACAATGTGCGGTCGACATGAGGGTCGATGACGAGTCCGATCCCGAGACGGACGGCTGCCTCGAACGCGGGCCGCTGGTCATCAAGCCGGAGCAGGCCGACGTGGGTCGACGGTGCCGTGAGGCCTGTTTCAGTAAGCGCGGACTCGAGCTGGTCGGCCTTCTCGATGAAATTGAACGGCTCGACCTGGCGGTAGCCGATGTCGGCGATGCGTCGCATCGTTCCGGCGAAGTCTGCTTCGAGGGCATCCCTCACGGTGTAGAGCTGCAGGGAAGGGGTGGGAAATACAGGCATGGACTCCATCATCCTTGGTTGTTTTTCGCGACTTAGTTAACTTGCCTAAGATAGTAGTACCACGCCAGAGCAGCCGAGGAAAGGGAAAGCATGACCCCGACGAACAGTGACCGCATCCATCTACGCTCCCACGGTGTGAGCGTGATTGTCGACTGCCCATCCGATGCCCTCCCCGCCATCCTCCACTGGGGCGCAGACCTCGGCGAGTGCTCGGAGGCCGACCTCGACGATCTCGCCGCGACGGTCGCGCCGCTGCTGGAGAATTCCGTCGATGTGCCCGTCAGGGTGTCGCTCGTCCCTGAGCACAGCGCCGGCTGGCTGGGTGCGCCGGGCCTCATAGGTCGGCGTGCCGGCGGCGGGGACTGGTCTCCGCGATTCTCCCGCGTGTCCTACGACGCCGACAGCACCGGCATCCGCGCGATCGCCCACGACGATTCGGCCGGCCTCCGACTGGACATCGACATCGAACTCGCGGCGTCCGGCTTGCTTCGTGCCCGCGCAACCGTGACGAACCTGGCGGGACCCGAGTACGAGGTGCACCGGCTCGTGGTGGCCCTCCCGGTGCCGCCGGTGGCAACGGAGACCCTCGACCAGGCGGGGCGCTGGGCCAAGGAGCGCGTGCCGCAGCGCCGCGCCATCACGGTCGGAACCCATCTGCGGGAGTCCAGACGCGGCCGCACAGGGGCGGACGCCGCCACGGTACTGACCGCAGGAGAGCCAGGATTCGGTTTCGGCTCGGGCGAGACCTGGGGGATGCACGTCGGCTGGAGCGGCAACCACGTCTCCTACCTCGAGCGGATGACGAGCGGCAGGACCGTGCTCGGTGGCGGCGAATTGCTGCTCCCTGGAGAGGTGGTCCTCGGAGCGGACGAGAGCTATGCGACACCGTGGATCTACGGCTCGTGGGGCAGGGGACTCGACGACCAGGCCGCCCGGTTCCACGAGTGGCTGCGGTCGCGGTCGTCGCATCCGTCGTCGGTGCGGCCGGTCACGCTCAACGTGTGGGAGGCCGTGTACTTCGACCACCGGCTCGAGCCGCTCCTGCGACTGGCTGAACACGCGGCGGCAGCTGGCGTGGAGCGGTACGTCCTCGACGACGGCTGGTTCCATGCCCGGCGGAGAGACGACGCCGGCCTCGGCGACTGGTGGGTCGACCCGGATGTCTGGCCGGACGGTCTCACCCCGCTCGTGGAGAAGGTGCGTGGGCTCGGCATGCAGTTCGGGTTGTGGTTCGAGCCCGAGATGGTGAACCCTGACTCGGACCTCGCCCGCGCGCACCCGGACTGGATCCTGCAGACCGGCGGCAGGCTCCCGCTCGAGCAGCGGCGCCAGCAGGTGCTCAACCTCGCGATCCCCGAGGCATATGAGCACATCCTCGACGCGGTGTCGAGCCTCGTGACCGAGTACCGGATCGACTACCTCAAGTGGGACCACAACCGCGACCTCGTCGACGCAGGGTCCACGGTGACAGGCGCGGCAGGCGTGCACGAGCAGACACTCGCGATCTACCGGATGTTCGCCGAGCTGAAGGCGCGGCATCCAGGTCTCGAGATCGAGTCGTGTTCGTCAGGGGGTGCCCGCGTCGACTTCGGTGTGCTCGAGCACACCGACCGGGTGTGGGCCAGTGACTGCATCGATCCGCTGGAGCGGCAGCAGATTCTGCGCTGGACCGCCCAGCTCCTGCCGCCGGAACTGACGGGCAGTCACATCGGCAGCCCGCGCTCGCACACCACCGGACGCACCCACGACCTCTCCTTCCGGGCGTCGACGGCATTGTTCGGGCACTACGGCATCGAATGGAATCTGTCGGATGCGAGCGAGGGCGACCGTGCCGAGGTCGCGGAATGGGTCGCGTTGCACAAGCGCTTCCGCTCGCTGATTCACAGTGGCAGGACGGTGAGGGTCGACCACCCCATCGAGGAGCTCGTCGCACACGGAATCGTCGCTCAGGATGCCTCGGAGGCCCTGTTCGAATTCGCACTCCTCGCCCGCCCTTCGACGTGGCCTCCCGGCCTGGTCCGGATTCCCGGCCTCGATCCGGACACGCGATACCGGGTGAGTTCGGTCGGTCCGCGCGCGCCGTTCTCGACGAACAACACTGCGCCGAGCTGGCAGGACGACGGGGGAGTCGTGCTGTCCGGCCGCGCACTGGCCGCTGTCGGCATCCAGGCCCCGCCGCTGCAGCCGGAGCACGCGGCGCTCGTGCACCTGGTGGCGGTGTGAGCGCGTTCCGCTGATCGAGCGCGCTCCGCTGATCGGTGAGCGCAAAGTGTGTCTTCAGGCGCTCCAGGGAGCCGTTTCCGCACGTTGACGTCCGGCGAGCGATTTCGGTGTGCGCAAACGGATCGATGCGGTGCTCGTGGGAGCTATGTGCGCACACTGAGAGCTACGGATGCCGGCGCGCACGACTGCCTGTGGGTAACTCGTGCGGGGAGAGCCGGACTCTGCCACAGTGTGCGGATGCCACGTGGTCACCAGGCGCTTCCCGCCGAGCTGGGGCGCGAATTCTCCGTTGCTGACGCCCTGCGGGCGGGCGTTGGGGTGGGCCGAATTCGAGGTCGCGACCTCGAGCGTCCGTTCCATGGTGTGCGGCAGAAGCGAGCCGTGGAACAGGCAGTCTCTGACCCGTTCGAGCGAGGGCGAGAGGAAGAGCTCCGGTTGGCCAGCGCCTATGCCACGCGGATGCGCGAGGTCGAGTTCTTCAGCCATGAAACCGCGGCGTTCTTGTGGGGTGCGCCGCTGCCGATGGTGAGTGGCGCCGGCATCCATGTGGCGGTCCACGTGTCGAATGCACAGCCTCGCGCTGCCGGAGTGATCGGCCACCGGCTCAGCCCATCTCTGGTCACCGTCACCGCGCGGAACGGACTCCGTCTGTCGTCCCCGGCATCGACGTGGGCGCTGCTGGGGCACCTGGCCGTCAATGACCTCGTGGCACTCGGCGACTACTTCGTACGCGTTTGGCGCGACGAAGGGTACTTCCGTGTGAACAGGGGGCGGCCGCCGCTTGCAACCATCGCCCAGCTCGAAGCCGCTATCGCAGCTGGCCGTCGCGCCGGCGGGGCCAACCTCGCGCGTGCGATGCCGCTGATCCGGGAGGACTCCTGGTCCCGACCAGAATCTCTGACGCGATGCCACCTCGTCGCGGCGGGTCTTCCCGAGCCCGCCCTGAACCGGGACTTTTTCGATGATCTTGGCGTCCATCTGGCCTGCATCGACCTGAGCTACCCCTCGTGCAAGATCGCCGTCGAATACCAGAGCGAGCTCCATAGCGCGCGCTATGTGAAAGACATCGAGCGCGTCGAGAGACTGCGCGCTCATGGCTGGATTGTCATCCAGGTGACGAGCGAACTCCTCGACAACCCCGGCGAGCTCGTGAGGCGTGTGCGGGCAGCCCTCCTGAGCCGAGGCTGGCGCGGCTGACGCTGTCAGGGATCGCCGCCCGCCTCCATCGGATCTCGTTCAGGGCGCGTCCGCGCAGTTCGTTGCGCGCAAAAGAACCGGGAACTGGCTCTATCCAACGGTTTGCGCTCAATGTGCGCCCTGACGCCGCAGCCAGGGCCGGGCACCGACCCGAATCTATTTCTTGACTTACATAATAAAGTGGCCTAAGAAAGTACCTACGGTCTCTTTCCCGCTCCTCGCACACGGTGAAGCGTCCGCATCCCACGCCACAGTTCCGTGGCGGATCACAGATGAAAGGTCCAACGATGTCCCTGAAATCACCGTTCCTGAGGCGTATCGGCACAGCGGCCGCCGCCGCAGCCGTCACCGCTCTCGCACTGGCCGGCTGTGTCCCGCAGTCCAGCTCGACGTCCGACTCCGACGGCTCGACGCTCGTCGCGTACACCGGCCAGTCCGGCGACTACCAGCTCAACTTCAACCCGTACTCTCCGACCAAGATCGGTGGACTCGGAACGATCTTCGAGTCGCTGTTCTTCATCACGCAGGTCAACTCGGACGCATACAAGCCCCTCCTGGCAACCGAATACACCTGGAACGAGGAGGGCACTCAGCTCGACGTCACGCTCCGCGACGACGTCACCTGGTCAGACGGCGAAGCCTTCACCGCAGACGACGTGGTCTTCACCTACCAGATGCTTCTCGACACCCCGGCTATCAACGGCATCGGCTACGACGGCGCTGTCACGAAGGTCGACGACACGCACGTCACATTCGCATTCGATCACCCCGCATTCGTCGACGGTCCGAACATCCTGGGCAAGGCGCCGATAGTGCCCGAGCACCTGTGGAGCGACATCGACCCGACCACAGACGTCGTCAAGGAGCCCGTCGGAACGGGTCCGTACACGCTCACAAACTTCAAGCCGCAGGCCTTCACGATCTCGGCGAACGAGGACTACTGGGACGGCGCGCCCGAAGTCAAAAACGTGCGATTCCTCTCGTTGTCCGGCAACACCGCCGGCGCGGATGCTCTCGCGGCGGGAACGATCGACTGGCAAACCGGGCCGGTGCCCGACCTGGAGAACGTTTCCAAGAATTACCCCGGATACGAGGCCATCACCATCCCGATGAACCAGATGGCGCTGCTCACCTGCTCCAACGCTGACCTCGGCTGCACGGGGCCGCAGACCGACCCGGCCGTCCGGAAGGCGATCTACTACGCGATCGACCGCGACCAGCTGAACTCGCTCGCGTTCCAGAACACGGCAAGCGAGATGTCTCCCACGTTCGCACTCACCGAGACCCAGGGTGAACTGATCTCACCGAGCATCGAGGAGCCGATAGCACCGAGCACCCCTGACACCGCAGCATCCGACGCCCTTCTCGAAGAGGCCGGCTACGCCAAGGGATCCGACGGCATCTACGCCAAGGACGGCGTCGCGCTCAACCTCACGGTCGAGGTCGTGACCGGCTGGACCGACTACATCACCGCGATCGACACCATGGCCCAGCAGCTCAAGGCGGCGGGAATCGGCGTCTCCGCCTCGCAGTCCTCCTGGAATGAGTGGACCGAGAAGAAGACGAAGGGCACCTACCAGCTCGCCATCGACTCACTCGGCCAGGGTCCGGCGAACGACCCGTACTACCTCTACAACAACAACTTCTCGACCGGCAACACGGCGAAGGTCGGCGAGACTGCACCGGTGAACATGAGCCGGTTCAGCGACCCAGACGTGGATGCAGCGCTGGAGATCCTCAAGGCCACCGATCCCGCTGACGCTGAAACCCGCCAGGCTCAGTTCGACATCATCCAGCAGAAGATCGTCGAGGTGATGCCATACATCCCGATCATGACCGGAGGCACGACGAGCGAATACCACGCAGACAAGTTCACCGGGTGGCCGACCGCGGACGACCTCTATGCGTTCCCCGCGATCTGGCAGGCGCCCGACAACGCGGAGATCTTCAAAGCACTGAAGCCGACGGGGAAGTGACCGTGGCCAAGGAGAAGCTCGGACTCACAGGGAGCACGTCCGCATGAGCTATTACCTGCGCAAACTGGGGTTCTATCTCGTCGCGTTGTGGGCGGCCCTGACACTCAACTTCATCATTCCGAGGTTGATGCCAGGCAATCCGGTCGACATCCTGCTCGCCAAGCTCCAGCAGCGAGGCGGAACGGTGGATGCGTCCACCCGGCAGGCCTATGAGCTTCTCCTTGGTGGCGACGACTCCCAGCCGGTGATCGTGCAATACGTCCAGTACCTGCTGAGCGTGGCGCAAGGTGACCTCGGGGTCTCCGTCAGCTACTTCCCCGCACCGGTGACGGATGTCATCAGTTCGTCGCTTCCGTGGACGATCGTTCTCGTCGGAATCTCGACGGTGATCGCGACGGTCATCGGCGTCTCGCTCGGCGCGATCGTCGGCTGGAAGCCGGGGACCTGGCTCGACTCGCTGGTTCCGGCGACGACGCTCCTCGCGGCCGTCCCGTACTTCTGGCTGGCCCTGATCCTCGTCTACGTGTTCGCGACCACCCTGAAATGGTTCCCGTCCCAGGGCGGCTACGACGTCGTGCTCGACCCCGGTTGGACTCCCGAGTTCATCGCATCGGCCATCACCTACGGGTTCCTTCCCGCGCTCACCATCGTGATCGCGTCGCTCGGCGGCTGGCTCCTCGGCATGCGCAACATGATGGTCTCGACGCTCTCTGAGGACTACATGGTCACCGCCCACGCGAAGGGGCTGCGCAGCAAGCGGATCCTCCGGACGTACGCCGCACGCAACGCCGTGCTGCCGAGCGTGGCCGGGTTCGCCATCTCCCTCGGGTTCGTCGTCTCAGGGTCGATCGTGACCGAGCAGGTGTTCTCCTATCCGGGAATCGGATCGAAGCTGCTCACGGCGGTCACCAATAACGACTACGCGTTGATGCAGGGTCTCTTCCTCTACATCACCCTCGCAGTCCTCGGCGCGAACTTCGTCGTCGATTTGTTCTACGGGGTCATCGATCCCCGCACGAGAGCACGGAGCTGATCACGATGACGAATACACTCGGGCTCGCTGAAACCGACACCGTCGACACGACGGCACAACTCGCCGCAGCAAGGGGAGGCGGTTCGGGTAAACCGCGCTCCGCTCTGCGTCTCATGCTCCCGACCCCGACGCCCTGGCTCATCACCGGCCTCGTGCTGATCGGCGGGATCTCACTCTTCGGCATCCTCGGCCCGTTGTTCGTCATGGACCCGACCGAGATCCGGAACATCGGCCTCACTCCTCCATCGCCCGAGCACATTCTCGGAACCACCCAGACCGGGCAGGATGTCTTCGCGCAGCTCGCATACGCGACGCGCGGATCGCTCGAGATCGGGCTCATCGTCGGAGTGCTCGCCACGGCGCTCTCTGCTGTGTTCGGGATTCTCGGCACCTACATCGGCGGCTTCGCCGACGAGGTGTTCTCGCTCTTCTCGAACGTCTTCCTCGTCATCCCCGGCCTCCCGCTCGTGATCGTCATCTCGGGGTTCGTCCCACCGGAGTCCCGGGGGCTCTGGACCATCGCCGTCGTGCTCGCCATCACCAGCTGGGCAGGATCGGCTCGCGTGCTGAGGGCGCAGACGCTGTCGATCAGAAGCCGGGACTACGTCTCGGCCTCCCGCGTCGCCGGTGAGAAGGCCTGGCGGGTGATCGCCGTCGAGATCCTCCCCAACCTCCTCCCTGTGCTCGCGTCGCAGTTCGTCTTCGCGATCATCGCCGCGATCCTCGGCGAAGCCGGTCTCTCGTTCCTCGGCCTCGGGGCGTCGAACTCATCGACACTCGGAACGATGCTGTTCTACGCGCAGAACGGGTTCGCCCTTCCGCTCGGGGCCTGGTGGTGGTTCGGGCCCCCAGGCCTGGTCATCGCCCTCTTCGGAATGGGCCTCTCGCTGGTGAACTTCTCGATCGACGAGATTATCAACCCCAAGCTCAAAAACGTGCGGCAGCACAAGAAGCGCGCAAAGCTGGCGGCCCGCGTGGCGCGCCGCGAGGAGAGGTCACGATGAGTGCAGGAACCACTGCCGAGCCACTGGTCGCCGAGACGGCGATCAGACGAACGGTGCTCACGGTGGACGACCTCTCGGTCGTCTACGAAACCGACCAGCCCGTCCACGCGGTCAAGCACGCGTCATTCGAACTCGCGGCGGGGGAGATCCTCGGGCTCGCCGGCGAATCGGGCTGTGGCAAGACGACGCTGGCGTACGCCATCAACAGGCTCCACAAGCCGCCGGCCCGCATTTCGAGCGGCAGCATCGTGTTCAACGACCGCGAGGACGGCGACATCGACATCCTCGGGTTGAACGATGAGGAGATGCGCACCGTTCGCTGGTCGAAGCTGTCGATGGTGTTCCAGGGCGCGATGAACGCTCTCAACCCGGTGATCACGATCCGGGCGCAACTCGAGGACGTCCTGACGACTCACCGGCCGGGGCTCAGCCGCACTGACCGGCGGGAGATCGCGGCAGACGTCCTGCGCAGGGTCGGCGTCGATCCCGCTCGCCTCAACTCGTTCCCGCACGAATTCTCCGGCGGGATGCGACAGCGCGTCATGATCGCCATGGCGATGATCCTCGAACCGCAGATCATGATCATGGACGAGCCGACAACGGCCCTCGACGTCGTCGTGCAGCGGGACATTCTCAGGGAGATCGTTCGGCTCCGTGACGAGCTCGGGTTCGCGGTGATCTTCATCACCCACGACCTGCCGCTGCTCCTGGAGATCAGCGACCGGATCGCCGTCATGCTGCGCGGCGAGATCGTCGAGCTCGCCGAGGCGGATGAGCTCTACCGCAATGCGCAGCATCCGTACACACGCAAACTGCTCGGGTCGTTCCCGAGCCTCAGCGGTTCCCGCGGATCCTTCATCCGCACGGGGATCGATGAGCTCTACGAAGAGGACATGGCATGACCAGCGTTGAAGTCGTCGATCTCGTCAAGGAGTTCACCGTGCGGAAAGGGTTGTCCCGGTCGAAGTTCCGAGCGGTCGACCGGGTGTCGTTCGACCTCGTTCCCGGCCGGACGGTCGCCCTCGTCGGTGAGTCCGGTTCGGGCAAGTCGACCATCGCCCGCATCCTCGCTCGCCTCGACAAGCCCACGAGCGGCACGATCGACGTGTCGCTCGACGACGGAACGCCCGTCGCGGGCTCGCTCTACCGGCGTCAGGTGCAGATGGTGTTCCAGGACCCGTTCGCGTCACTCAACCCGTTCCACTCGATCGAGCACCACATCGCCCGGCCGCTGCAGATCCACCACCGGGTGAAGGGAGCAGCGCAGACTCGCGAACGCGTCGTCCAGATGCTCGAACGCGTGAATCTCGAGCCGGCGTCGGACTTCGCCCAGCGCCGGCCGCACGAGCTGTCGGGCGGACAACGTCAGCGCGTTGCCATCGCGCGCGCTCTCGCCCCTGGAGCGAGCGTCGTGATCGCAGACGAGCCGGTGTCGATGCTCGACGTGTCGATCCGGCTGGGCGTGCTCAACCTGCTCGGCCGCCTCCAACGCGAAGATCACCTCTCCGTGCTGTACATCACCCACGACCTGGCAACCGCCAGGCACTTCTCCGACGAGATCCTCGTGCTGTACAAGGGCCGCATCGTCGAGCGGGGACCTGCCGACGACGTCATCCTCGATCCGCACCACGACTACACGCGGCTTCTTGCGCTCGCCGCTCCCGACCCGGAACGGATCGGCAAGGTCGTGAGCACGGAGGACGCGCCGGACCGCTCGACACTCGACAACACGATCTGCTTCAATCACTTCACCGGTGCGTGGGAAGAGGCAGAAGTACGGGCCACAGCGTGACCCACTCGTTCGCCGCACCGCCCAGGGCACCGAACACGTCGCCCCGGCACGACGCACGACCGACAACCGCACAGAATCCAGAGAAGAGAAACACCGCGTGACGTTCCGTTCCCTCAGCACCGCAGACGGCTCCACCTGGACGTTGCGCGCCACCGCCGGCCCGATCGACGAGGCTGTCGCCGGCCGTGACGTCCTCGCCACCGTCCCCGGCGAAGTCCAGCTCGACCTTCTCGCGGCGGGCCTTATCGACGACCCGTACGACGGGGCGAACGAGAAGGTCCAGGAGTGGATCGGATACGCGGACTGGCAGTACCGCACCACGTTCTCCTGGGCACCGACAGACGCCCAGAGGCACGACCTCGTCGCCGACGGGCTGGACACGGCCGCGACGCTCACGCTGAACGGCACGGTCATCGGCCGGACACAGAACCAGCACCGCGGCTACCGATTCGACATCGGGGCGCTCCTCGTCGACGGAGCCAACGAGCTCGTCGTGGATTTCCGTTCGCCCATCGAATTCGCCCGCGAGCAGGAGAAACTCCTCGGAGAACTCCCCACGGTGATGCACCACCCGTTCAACGCCGTGCGCAAGATGGCCTGCAACTTCGGCTGGGACTGGGGCATCGACATCTCGTCGTCAGGGATTTGGAAGTCGATCGGCATCGAGTCGTGGTCGGGCGTGCGCATCGCGTCCGTCCGCCCGCTCGTCGAGGTGGCGGCCATCGACGGCGCATACGGACAGGGCATCCTGAACGCGCACGTCGCACTCGAATGGGCGGATGCCGCCGCGACGGCGAACGTGGACGTGGCGGTCAACGGCAGGCAGGGCTCGGTCGACGTCGATGCGTCGCAGACCGACATCACCGTTTCCGTCGACGCGGGAGTCATCGGCCTATGGTGGCCTCGCGGCTACGGCGCGCAGCCCCTGTACCCTGTGACCGTTTCTGTCGGAGCGGCGGAGTGGACGTCGCGGGTCGGATTCCGGTCCGTCTCACTCGACACCGCACCCGACGAGCACGGGGCACCGTTCAACATCTCGGTCAACGGGCAGCTCGTCAACATCCGTGGCGCGAACTGGATCCCTGACGACACGTTCATCACCCGTGTGACGCCCGAACGTTACCGCACGGCGGTCGGCGGTGCAGTCGACGCGAACATGAACATGCTCCGGATCTGGGGCGGAGGGATCTATGAGCAGGACGCCTTTTACGACGCCTGCGATGAGGCTGGAATCATGGTGTGGCAGGACTTCCTGTTCGCGTGCGCGGCCTATGCAGAAGAAGATCCCCTGCGCAGCGAGGTCGAGGCTGAGGCGCGCGACAACGTCACCCGTCTGTCACCGCACGCCAGCCTCGTGCTCTGGAACGGCTGCAACGAGAACATCTGGGGCTACCTCGAGTGGGACTGGCGCCGGAAGATCGGTGACCGTACGTGGGGAGAGGGCTACTACTTCGACCTGCTTCCCGCGATCGTCGCCGAACTCGATCCGACACGTCCTTACTCGCCCGGGAGCCCCTTCTCCTTCACGCGATACGCGCACCCCAACGATGAGCGCAACGGCACCATGCACATCTGGGATGTCTGGAACACCCTCGACTACACCGAATATGCGAACAAGCATCCGCGGTTCGCGTCCGAGTTCGGGTTCCAGGGCCCACCAGCGTGGACGACCCTGACCGACGCCGTGCACGACGCGCCACTCGACCCGTACGGTACCCAGATGCTCGTGCACCAGAAGGCCGCAGACGGCAACCTCAAACTCGAGCGCGGCCTCGGCGAGCACCTGCCGACGTGGAGGTCCATCGAGGAGTGGCACTGGGCGACCCAGCTGAACCAGGCCCGCGCCATCCGCTTCGGCATCGAGCACTTCCGCTCGCTCTACCCCCGCACGACCGGCTCGCTCGTGTGGCAGCTCAACGACAGCTGGCCGGTGATCTCATGGGCCGCCGTCGACTACAGCGGGGCCCGCAAACCACTCTGGTACGCGCTGCGGCACGCATACACCGATCGACTTCTCACGATCCAGCCGAGAGACGGGGTGCCGGCGCTGTTCGCCCACAACGACTCGGGTGACGACTGGACCGAGTCGATCAGCATCCGCCGCATGGCGACGGACGGCAGCCTCCTCGCCGACCAGACGGTGACGCTGACCGTGCCGGCTCGGGGCATCGTCGAGATCGCACTCGACAACGCGGTCGCAACGCCGACGGATCCGGCGAGGGAATTCGTCGTCGCCGAATCCGGCGTGACCGACAATGCGTTCTGGTACTTCGTCGAAGACACTGCCCTCGACCTGCCTGCCCCTCGAGACGCCCTGACCACCTCGGTCGCGGTCGACGCAGGAGGTCTGCGGATCACGGTGACGGCATCCGGCCTCGTCAAGGATCTCTTTCTTCAGGCGGATCGACTCGACCGCGGTGCCACCGTGAGCTCGGGCCTCGTGACCCTCCTGCCGGGGGAGTCGCACGTCTTCGTGGTCGGCGGCACATCGGGGGGTGTCGACTCCGCTGTCGTCGGCGTGTTCCCGGTGTTATGTTCAGTCAATGATCTTGTCACCGGGTAGCTGATCGATGCCATCGGTGGGTTTGTGCCTGCATCAACCCCGTCGGCGTGTGCCGATGGAGCCGTTCTGGATGCAGGTCATCAAGGGCGTCGAGGACGAACTCGCCACGCGGGGGATGACCCTGCTCGTGCAGGTCGTCGCGACACCGGCCGAAGAGATCGCCACGCACCATAGATGGCAGGTCGACAGGCATGTCGTCGGAGTGATCGTCGCTGACCTCGTGCCTGACGATCCGCGGCTCGACGCTCTCGGGAACGGCGGGTTGCCGAGCGTCGTGATGGCTCAGCCCGAGTTCGCGCCGGGGTTCGCCACGATTTCGACCGACAACAAAGCGACGATGACCGGGGCCGTCGAGTACCTCGTCTCCAAGGGGCACCGCAGCATCGGGCGTATCTCCGGTCCGCTGGGCTTTCTGCACTCGCGACTCCGCAGCGAGGCCTTCACCGCTGCCGGTGCCGCGAACGGCGTCGAGACGAACATCGTCGAGGGCGACTACACGGCGGAGCGCGGTGCTGCGGCAACGGCGGATCTGCTCGAGCGCACCGAGCATCCGACCGCCATCATCTACGACAACGACGTGATGGCGCTCAGCGGACTCGAAACCATCATCGGGCGTGGGCTTCGGGTACCTGAAGATGTCGCGATACTCGCCTGGGACGACTCGGTGCACTGCCAGCTCGCGAAGCCGCCCCTGTCGGCGATCGCCCACGACGTCGTCGCGTACGGTCGCTCGATCGCGCTTGTCCTTCTCGACGTGCTCGACGGCGTGGCGCATCCCAGCGCCAAGGCCACTCCGCCCCACATCGTCGAACGCTCTTCGACGATGTTCGAGCGAGAGTCTGCGGGAGCCCCGACGCGCTAGCAGCTATTCCCGGCGGGTTGTCGACGGGAGTCTCCCTCCGATCCTGCGACTCGCAGTGCCCGGTCTCTCCGAAGAGTGAAAACGTAGACTGGGCCGCATGAGCGACGACGTGACGATCCCCAGCATTGCAATTCTCGGCAGCGGCTCGATGGGGTCGGCGATCCTGTCAGGGCTGCTCCAGCCGGGTGTGACGGTGGCAGGAGGCATCCGCGTCACCAACCGGACCCGCGCCAAGGCGGACGCGCTTGCGAAACTCCCAGGTGTGACCTCGCTGGCCGTCGAAGACGACGCTGAGGCCAACCGCAACGCCGTCGCCGGAGCCGAAGTGGTGCTCGTCGCCGTGAAACCGGCCATGGTCCCCGACCTGCTGCGCGAGATCGCGGACGCCCTCGACCCCGGCACCCTCGTCGTCAGCGTCGCAGCCGGAGTCACCGTTGCCACGTTCGAGTCGCTACTGCCCTCGGGCATCCCCGTGCTGCGTTCGATGCCCAACACGCCGTCGGTCGTCGGCCGCGGCGTCACCGGGCTCTCGTCGGGCACCCGCTCGACCGACCACGATCTCGCCATGGGGCGCGCCGTCTTCGAAACCGTCGGAACGGTCGTGGAGGTGCCCGAGAGTCAGCTCGACGCCCTCGGCACCATCTCCGGCTCCGGCCCCGCATACGTCTTCCTCCTGATCGAAGAGTTCACAAAGACGGCCGTCGCCAAGGGCTTCACCCCCGAGCAGGCCGCCGTCCTCGTGAACGGCACGTTCAGGGGCGCAGCAGAGCTGCTCGCCCAGTCGGACAAGACCCCCGAAGAGTTGCGCATCCAGGTCACGAGCCCGAATGGAACGACCGAGAGAGCCATCGCCGTGCTGCAGCGGGCCGAGCTCTCGAAGACGTTCGATGAAGCGACGGATGCCGCGCTCGCGCGGTCGATGGAACTCGCCGCGGGCGCGTGATCGGCACGACCCCGCGAGTTGCTGGGTTTGCGGTGGTTGCCGGGCTCCCGGACCCCTGCAAACCCAGCAACTCGCGCTGGTGGGCTAGCTGCTGAGCGCGGCGAACTTCTCGATGTCGGCTGTCGTGCCTGACACGATGATGAGGTCGTGGTCTGAGACGACAGTGTCTGCTGTGGCGTAGGTGAACGGCTTACCCGGCGACTTCACGCCGACCACGGTGATCTTGTGTTTGGAGCGCACGCCGCTCTCGGTGAGGTTGAGCCCGCGGATCGGCTTCGGCGGGTACATCTTCACGAGCGCGAAGTCGTCGTCGAACTGGATGAAGTCGAGCATCCGGCCGCTGACCAGGTGAGCGACACGCTCGCCGGCCTCTGCCTCAGGATAGATCACGTGGTTGGCGCCGACGCGGGCGAGGATCTTGCCGTGGGACTGCGAGACGGCCTTCGCCCAGATCTGTGGGATCTTGAGGTCGACGAGGTTCGCCGTGATGAGCACGCTCGCCTCGATCGACGAGCCGACGGCAACGACGGCGATGGAGAAGTCCTGCGCACCGACCTGTTTCAGCGCTTCGATGTTGCGCGCGTCCGCCTGAACGGTGTGGGTGATCCGCTCCGACCACTTCTGCACGAGCTCGGCACCCTCGTCGATGGCGAGCACCTCGCGGTCGAGGCGATCCAGTTCCCCGGCACACGCTGCACCGAACCGCCCAAGTCCGATGACGAGGACGGGTGCGTCGTGCTTGATCCGATCAACCAACGATGGGCCTTTCTTCCGGTCTCCGATACAGCTTGGAGGTCGTGGCGGCCGCGACAGCCGCAGCGAGTGTCACTGTACCAACACGACCGAGGAACATCGTCATGGCCAGCACATACTTCGCCGGGTTGTCGAGATCCTCCGTCAACCCTGTCGACAGGCCGACGGTGCCGAACGCAGAGATCACATCGAACAGCACATGGTCGAGCGGCGCCTTCGTCATCTGCAGCAGCACGATGCACGACAGGGCGACGATGGTCGCGCCCCAGAGCACGACGCTCAGTGCGACGCGGAGAACGTCGGGCGGGACCCGGCGGCCGAAGGCCTCCATGTCGGGGCTGCCCTTCGCCTCGGCAGCCGCGGCCAGGAAGATGACCGCGAGTGTCGTGACCTTGATGCCACCGCCGGTGGATGCCGAGCCGCCACCGATGAACATGAGCATGTCGGCGACGAGCAGGCTGGAGCCGTTGAGATCCGCGATCTCGATCGAAGCGAACCCTCCCGACCGCGTCATCATCGAGAGGAACAGCGACTGGAACACCGTGTCGCTGAAGTTCAGCTCGCCGAAGGTCCTGGGGTTGTTGAACTCGAGAAGGGCGAAGACTCCCGCACCGAGGAACAGCAGGATGAGCGTGGTCAGAACGGTGAGCTTGACGTGCAGCGACCAGAACCGCGTGTGGAAGAGGTGACGCTTGAGGGCGTAGATCACGGGGAATCCCAGAGCACCGAGGAAGACGCCGACCATCAGGATCGACAGGAACCAGTAGTCGTTGGCGAAGGTGCCGAGGCCATCGGCGTTCGGCGTGAAGCCGGTGTTGGTGAACGCCATGGCCGAGTAATAGAGGCTGTTCCAGACGGCGTCCCAGAGGGGGATGCCGTCGATGAGCATCCGTGGGAACAGCAGGATCGCGATGGCGGCTTCGATGACGACGAGGCTGAGGGCCACGGTGGCCAGCATGCTCCCGATCTCGCCGAGGCGGACGGCCTGGCCCTCGGCCACCGGCCCACGGTGACCCCGCATCGGGTTCGAGTCACTCGCCGCCATGAGCTTGGCCCGCAGGCCGAGCTTTCGCGAGATCACCATGCCGAGGATCGACGCGAGGGTCAGTACGCCGACCGCCCCGATCTGAACGCCGATGTAGACCAGGACATGTCCGACGATCGACCAGTGGGTCGCCATGTCGACGGTCGAGAGTCCGGTGACGCAGATCACCGAGACCGCGGTGAAGAAGGAATCGGCCAAAGGAGTCGACGTGCCGGATGACGACGCGATCGGCAGGGAGAACAGCAGCGTGAAGAGGAGGATCAGTGCCGAGAAGATGAGGATCGCGAAGCGGGAAGGTGACCGGCCGGTGAAGTCGTTGATCGTCTCGCGCACACGCGCGAATCCGGTCTGGACCAGAATGTGGGGCCGTGCCTCGGTGCTGCTGCCTGCCACGGTTCCCCCGTTCTTGGCTTGGTTGGGACCGTTGTCATGGTACTCCGTGCTGAGAGTCACTAGCCTTGACCCATGGCTGACATTTTTGACGTGATTGCAGACGCCACCCGGCGTGACATCCTGCAGATCCTCCTCGACCGTTACGAGAGCGATTCGGCCGTCACGCACGGTGGCACAAGTGTCTCCGAAATCGTCACCGCACTCGGTCTCAGCCAGCCGACGGTGTCGAAGCACCTCAAGGTCCTGCGCGAGGCCGGCCTGGTCGTCGTGCGTGAGGAGGGGCAGCACCGCTACTACCGTCTCGAGTACAGCCCCCTCGAGACCGTCGAGGACTGGCTCATCCCGTTCCTCAGCGTCGACTTCGACATCGCCGAAGCGGTCGGCCTCGGCGAGCATGCGCTCACCGGTCAGGCCAAGCAGATGGCGGATGCCATCGGGCACGCGGTCGCAGACACCACCCACCGCGTCTCGAGCGCTGTGCAGGCTGTCAGCAAGAAGCTGGGCAAGTAGTCCCCTCGACACGGCCGAGCCGCGGAGGCTACAGTGGGCGGGAGATCACCGCAACATCAGCCTCATCACCGCACAGGAGACACCATGGCCACCGGAATGGAAGACGTTCGTTTCCTGACCGTGGCTGAAGTCGCCGACATGATGCGCGTGTCGAAAATGACGGTGTACCGCATGGTGCACGCAGGCGACCTGCCGGCCATCAGGTTCGGTCGATCGTTTCGTGTTCCGGAGTCCGCGGTCGCCCAGGTGATCTCGACGCATGTAGCCGACAGCGCCTGAAACCGGCGTGGGAGCTTGCGCCTCGCGGATCAGCTAGACTGTTCCGAGGCATTTTTTTCTGCCGGCCGTGGCATCCGCGGCCACAGCCAAACTTTGTGAGGTAAGTAGTGGGTTCTGTAATCAAGAAGCGCCGCAAGCGTATGGCGAAGAAGAAGCACCGCAAGTTGCTTCGCAAGACTCGTCACCAGCGTCGTAACAAGAAGTAAGTCGCAACGCACCAGTTAAGCGTCAGACCCGCGAGGGACTGGCGCTTTTTGGCGTTCCTCGACGCTGCCCGCCCGGTTGATCGGGTCGAGATCTCAGCGGGACGTCTCGCCGGCGATCGCCGTGGGTTCGCGCACGATCAGGCGTGGCCGGTAGAGCCGGTGGCGCGGGTCGCCGGATGTCTCGCTCCAGCTGATGATCTCCCGGCCGTTCGGTCCGAGCAGGAGATCGAGTGCGCCAGCGGCCACGTCGGTGAGGGGCTGCTCGACGCTGGAGAGTCCGATCGCGTCGGCAACGGGCGTGTTGTCGTATCCCACGACGGGAACGCCTGCCCGCGTGGCGAGCATCGCGCCGAGACCGAGGGTGTCGCTCGCGCAGACGATGGCGTCGACGCGCACGCCTGAGTCGAGCAGGGTGCGGATCGCTGCGCTTCCCTCGGCGACGCCGTCCTGAGCTTCGAGATTCAGCCGGTCGATGGCATCCGCCGCCAGCCCGCCGCGCTCCGCCATGGCGTCACGCCAGCCGCGGCGACGGTCGTCACCGGTGCCGGAGTGGGTCGGCCAGCCGAGATACGCGACATGGCTCACACCGGTGTCGAGGAGATGGTCGGTCGCGTCGTGCACGCCGCTCCAGCCGTCCACATCGACCCAGAGGTGCAGGGGGTCGTTGAGGTCGTCGATGCCCCACGGGCGCCCGAAGGTGACGAACGGCACGTCGTGTGCGATCAGCCACTCCGTGCGCGGGTCCTCATAGAACGTGGATGTCAGGACGAACGCATCGACGTCGGCGCCGTCGTGCAGTCTCGAGATCTGACGGATCTCGTCATCGGGATCCGTCGCAGTGAAGAGCGTCACGCGCAGCCCCCTGGCGTCTGCCTGTTCGGTCAGCGCGTGGAGGAACCGGTCGAGCACAGATCCCGAGATGCCGTTCGTCATCGGATCGAGCCGGATGCCCAGCGTCGAACTCTTGCGGGTGCGGAGCCTCCTGGCCGACGCATGCGGGCGGTAGTTGAGCGACGCGATGGCCGCCTCCACCTTCTCCCGCGTGGCCGGCTTGACGAGCTCGGGGGAGTTGAGGACATTCGACACGGTCTGCCTGGACACTCCGGCAGCATGGCCCACGTCGGTCACCGTCGGCAGTCGAGCCATGGCGCCTCCGTTTGATCGATCAACATCGTCAGGGTATCGCAGACGGAGACGATCCGTCGGGTCAAGAGCATTGACAGCGTCCGCACCTCTGGCTTATGTTTCACACATCAGTTTGATCGATCAAATTGCACAGCAGCGTTGCAGAGTTTGAACGATCAAATAGCTATCAAGGAGAATTCCATGCAAAGACGCACCTCCCGCTGGCTCACTGTCGGCGCCCTCGCCGCGGCGGGCACTCTCGTCCTCACCGGTTGTGGTTCGGGATTCAGCGAAACACCAGAACCCGGCTCCGGCGGCGGCGAACTCACCTCGTCGGACGACGCCCTCACGGTGCTGATCGGATCCAGCGGCGACGCGGAGACCGCGGCCGTCACAGACGCGGTCTCCGCGTGGTCCGAGTCGTCGGGCACCGACGCCGAGGTCAAGGTCGCCAGTGACCTGACCCAGGAGCTCACCCAGGGCTTCTCGTCAGGCAAGCCGGCAGACGTGTTCTACCTGTCAACCGAAGCGCTCCCCGGCTACGCCTCGAACGGCTCCGTCCTCGCCTACGGCGACATGCTCGAGAACAAGGACGACTTCTACCCGAGCCTCGTCTCCTCCTTCACCTACGAAGGCGACTTCTACTGTGCTCCGAAGGACTTCTCCAGCCTGGCGCTGCAGATCAACACGGACATGTGGGCCGAAGCCGGACTCACCGATGACGACATCCCCACGACATGGGAAGAACTCGAGACGGTGAGCAAGGCCCTGACCACACCGGAGCACGTCGGGCTTGCCCTCGGTGCCGAGTACCAGCGCCTCGGAGCCTTCATGGCGCAGGCCGGCGGTAACCTCATGAACGAAGAGAGCACCGAAGCGACAGCGAACAGCGCCGAGAACGTCGAAGCGCTCACCTTCGTCCAGAAGATGCTCAACGACGGAACGCTCAAGTACGTCAAGGATCTCGGAGCGGGTTGGGGCGGAGAAGCCTTCGGCAAGGGTCTGTCGGCGATGACCATCGAAGGCAACTGGATCACCGGCGCCATGACGAATGACTTCCCCGACGTGAAGTACACCGTTGCGGAACTCCCCGAGGGTCCGGCAGGCAAAGGCACCATGCAGTTCTCCAACTGCTGGGGAATCGCGGCCGACAGCCCAAACCAGCAGGCAGCGCTCGAGCTGATCCAGGAACTGACGACCGCCGAGAGCCAGCTGGCGTTCTCCGAGGCGTTCGGCCCGATGCCGTCGATCCAGTCGGCTGCCGAGGACTGGAAGGCCGCCAACGAGATGCTCGTTCCGTACCTCAACGGGGCCGACTACGCGCAGGGCGTGCCGACCATCCAGGGGGCGATCGACGTCATGACCGACCTCAACGCAGAACTCGAAGGGCTGAAGGACGGTGACCCGCAGGCGATCCTCGACTCGGCCCAGGCCAACATCGAAGCACTGCTGAAGTAGAGAGTCATGTCGACGACCGCGAGTCGGTCTCCCCGCACCGGAAGCCGGCGTTCCGGCATCCGGCGTGGGGAGGCCGCATCGGGGTGGCTGTTCACGGCCCCGATGCTCTTCCTCCTCGGCCTCTTCCTCGTCGTCCCTGTCCTGATGGCGCTGTGGGTCAGCGTCTCGGACTGGACCGGTCGAGGCAGCCCGTTCTCGGGCAACGTGAGTTTCGTCGGTGCCGAGAACTACGAGGCGCTGCTGACCGGCGGAGGCCTCGCCCAGCGGGACTTCGGCACCGCACTGAAGAACAATGCCTGGTACGTCGTGTTCGTCGTGCCGCTGCAGACCGGCCTGGCCCTGTTTCTCGCCGTGCTGCTCAACCGCCAGATCCTCAAGGGCCGTGGCTTCTTCCGGACGGCCTTCTACTTTCCCTCCGTGACGAGCTCGGTCGCGATCACGGTTCTCTGGCTCTTCCTCTTCAGCGCCACAGGCGCTGTCAACAAGCTTCTGTCCTTCGTCGGCATCAACGGCCCGACCTGGTTCAACGACCCATCGGGCATCCTCCACTTCGGCGTGACGACCGGACCGGCGTTCCTCACCGAGAACTCGACTCTCGGTGTGACCTGGTGGGACTGGCTGGGTGGTCCGAGTGTGGCGATGTCTGCGTTCATCCTCATGGCCATCTTCACGACGAGTGGAACGTTCATGCTCCTCTTCATCGCCGCCCTGCAGAACCTCGGCGGCGACGTCACCGAAGCAGCGATGATGGACGGGGCCAGCGGCTGGCAGCGTTTCTGGCAGGTCACTCTGCCTCAACTGCGCCCGACCCTGTTCACCGTCCTGACTCTCGGGCTGATCGGATGCTGGCAGGTCTTCGACCAGATCTACACCGGCACCAAGGGTGCACCATCCAAGACCACGCTGACCCCCGCCTTCCTGTCGTACCAGACGGCGTTCAACAACCAGCAGTGGGGCCAGGGTGCGGCGATCGCGTTCATCCTCTTCGCCATCATCGTCTTCTTCACCCTGATCCAGCGCTGGGTCCTCGCCGACCGGGGAGTGTCCAGGCGTCGCGCTCGTCTGTACGCGCTGCCGCCTGCGGCATCCGACGGCACGCCGTCACAGGCATCCGTCCTCACGAAGACCGGGAGAAACCGATGACCGTCGCGGCACCGAAGCCGACAGCCCCCGTCGCGCTGCCACCGATGAAGCGGCGCGCGAGGCCGTCGACGAAGATCCTCGCCGGCACGTCCTTCGCCTACGCGCTGCTCGTCGTGATCGCGATCGTCTACATCTTCCCGTTCATCGTGCAGGTGGCGACGTCGTTCAAGACGGATGCCGAGGCGGCATCCGACCCCCTGTCCCTCCTCCCCGCGACCTGGACGACGGCCGCATACGAGCGGTTGTTCCTCAACTCGGACTTCCCGCTCTGGTCGATGAACTCGATCATCGTGACGCTCTGTGTCACGTTCGGCCGGGTCTTCTTCTGCTCGCTGGCCGGCTACGCGCTCGCCCGCCTGCAGTTCAGGGGGCGCGCCCTCGTGTTCGCCGGCCTCGTCGCGGTGATGAGCGTCCCCGGCGTCGTGCTGCTCATCCCGAGGTTCCTCGTCATCAACCAGATCGGCATATACGACAGCTACGCGGGAATGATCATCCCGCTGCTCGTCGATGCCGCAGGCGTCTTCATCATGAAGAACTTCTTCGAATCGATCCCGGCGAGCGTCGAGGAGCAGGCGCGCATCGACGGTGCTGGCACGTTCCGGGTGTTCTGGTCCGTCGTCCTCCCCATGGCCAGGCCGGCGCTCATCACGATCATCATCCTGTCGTTCCAGGGATCCTGGAACGAGCTCAACCACTTCATCGTGGCGAGCCAGTCCGCCGAGCTCGTCACGCTCACCAAGGGCGTGGCCTCGCTGGCGTCCGGGCAACTCAGCCAGGGCACCCAGTACCCGATCAAGCTGGCCGCCGCGGCCATCATGACCATCCCCGTCGCCATCGTCTTCTTCGTCTTCCAGAAGCGGATCATGAACACGAGTGAAGGCGCCGTGAAGGAATAGTCAGGCGCTCTCGGCCGACCGTTCCGCTTCACTCAGAGGAGTCCCCATGCACCCATCGCTGCAACCGCTGCTGCACAACGAAACCGTCATTCTCCGGGCGCCGTTCCAGGCGTGGTCGTCTCCTGACGGCAGCATCGGAGGGCGCTCGATCCACGGGATCTACCTCGCCGATGTCCGCCTCGTCTCCGGGTTGTCGGTGAGGTTCGGCGGCCAGGAAGCCGAGCACATCGCCACCGTCCCGCGCGGGGCATCCTGTGCCGGGTTCGTGTCGCTGCTTCGGCATCTCGACGATGCCGAAGCGGATCCGCGCGTGCGGGTCACGCAGGACCGGACGCTGTCTGTCACAGGGGCCGGGGACATCTTCGTCCTCGAGTCGACCCTGGCGACGGATGTCACGACGACCGTGACGGTGTCGCTCCGCGCAGACCTGGCCACGATGGAAGCCGTCAAGATGGGAGAGAGTTCGGAGCCTGTCCTGATCGACTTCGACGGGTCGTGGGCGTTCTGGGGCTCGGGCTCCGTCTCGGTGTCGCTGTTCGCACCGGGCGCATCGCTCGCCCGCAACGGCGACACCCTCGATCTGACCTGGGACGTGACCGTCCCGGCGAAGGGCAGCGCGACCGTCGGCTGGTCCCTCGAGGCCGCTGACACGGCATCCGTCGTCGCCGGTGTGTCGGAGGATGCACCGTGGAGCGTGCCAGAGGTACGCGCGGGGGACGACCGTCTCACACGGTGGGTGGCGCAGGCGCTCGACGACCTCGACGCGCTTCGCCTGACGACAACCGCAGAGCCAGGCGCGCAGTTCCTCGCCGCAGGAGCACCGTGGTTCTTCACTCTGTTCGGCCGGGACTCGATCTGGGCGGCCCGCTTCCTTCTGCCGCTCGGTACCGGGATCGCCGCTGACACTCTTCGCGTGCTGGCCGGACTGCAGGGGAGGCAGTCGGTGCCCGCCACTGCGGAACAACCGGGCAAGATCATGCACGAACTGCGGCGTGAGGCTCTGAATCTCGGCGACGGAGTGACACTCCCTCCGCTGTACTACGGCACGGTGGACGCGACGCCGCTGTGGGTGTGCCTGCTGCACGACGCGTGGCGCTGGGGGATGCCGGATGACGAGGTGCGCGCCCTGCTGCCGAACCTCGAGCGTGCGCTCGACTGGATGCGCGACTTCGGTGACGCCGACGGCGACGGGCTCCTCGAGTACGTCGACGAGACCGGGCACGGGCTCGCGAACCAGGGCTGGAAGGATTCAGGCGACTCGGTGCAGTGGCGCGATGGTTCGCTCGCCGACGGGCCGATCGCGCTGTGCGAAGTCCAGGCGTACGCCTATGAAGCCGCTCGGCACGGCGCCGACCTGCTCGAGCACTTCGGCGTCGGTGACCCGGCCGCGCGACGCGAATGGGCGGAGGCGCTCCGGTCGACGTTCCACGAGAAGTTCTGGATCGAGGACGAGACCGGTCGCTACCCGGCGATCGCGCTCGACGTACACAAGCGCGCGGTCGACACCGTGACGAGCAATATCGGGCACCTGCTCGGTACCGGCCTGCTGGATGCGTCTCAGGCGGCGGACGTGGCCGCGCGGCTGGTCGCGCCGGACCTGAACTCGGGTTTCGGCCTCCGCACCATGTCGACCGACTCTGCGGGCTACTGGCCGTTGAGCTATCACGGTGGCAGCGTCTGGACCCACGACACCGCCATCGCCATCGCCGGGCTCGTCCGTGAGGGGCACTCCCGCGAGGCGGGTGAGCTGATCCGGGGTCTCCTGGCGGCGGCATCCGCATTCGATTACCGGATGCCCGAGCTCCACTCGGGGGACGCCGCCGGCACGTTCTCCCGCCCGGTTCCGTACCCGGCGGCCTGCCGTCCGCAAGCGTGGTCGGCTGCTGCAGCGGTCGCCGTTCTCGGTGCGAGCCTCGGGGTCGAGCCGACGGACGGCGCTCTCGCAGCGTCGCCCGGTGCGCTCAGCAGCTCCGTCGCCGTGGACGGCCTGGTCTTCGGCGGCGTCCCGGTCTCGATCGACGAGTTCGGAGTGGTGACGGCCGCGGCCGCGTTGGTCGGCTAGAGCCACCCGTCGGTCGCGCTTCGACGAGCTCAGTGACCGGCGACTGCGCGTACCGGGACCGGTGTTCGCAACGTCGGAGATCCGTGGCGGATGCCTTGCATACGGGCCGTTTTCGCGCGATTCAGCCGAAATCTCCGACGGTGAGAACGGTGCCCCCGGTCCCGTCGCACTCGCGGGCGCTCGCTATTCGATCTGCGGGGCCGATGGCGGTGCCGCCTCCTTCGCCTCGAAGCGCCGCCGCAGTATCGCCCGCTCCACCAGCGTCCACGAGGTGGTCACCGCGAGGTAGATCGTCGCCGCCAGCGGAACGATCGCCGCGAAGATCACCGTGAGGAACGGCATCCAACTGAGGATCCCGGTGAGATTCTGCATGCCTGGCGGCACCGAGTCAGGCGAGACCGGTGCGTTCCTCACCGCGGCCAGCCTGGACAGCCAGGCCACGGCGGCGATGACCGCGAGGAGGGTCAGGTAGACGAGCATCCCTGGCCACGCACCACCGCCGAGAAATCCCACCAGGGGGAGGCCGAGAGGGACGCCGAAGACCTCTTCGGTGAGCAGCCCGTTCGGATGCCCGTTGATGCCCTGCAGGATGAACAGGCCATAGACGGTGGAGATCACGGGGGCCTGCAGCAGGGTGGGGAAGCACCCGGCGAGCGGCGACGCCTTCTCGGCCGAATAGAGCTCCATCGTCTTCTGCTGGAGAAGCTCGGGCTTCTTCTTGTATCGGCGCTGCAGTTCCTGCAGTTTCGGTGCCAGACGCCGGCGGGTGAACTCGGCGCGCACCTGCGAGCGCCCGACGGGAATCAGTGCGGTGCGCACGAGCACTGTGATGGCGATGATGGCGAGCGCCGTGCTCAGGGTTCCGGCGAACGGCGTGAACAGGGTGGCGATGGCGGTGACGAGGGAATAGGCGAAGTCGAGCACGATCGCGACGGGCGCGAACGAATAGATGTCCACGGATGTGGTCCTAACGGTCAGAGGGGAAGGGTCGCGTCTGGTCGCGAGCCTGCTCTTACCGATGGGCTACGCGACCGCCTCTGACAGCGAAGGGGCGCGTGGCCGGGGGCGCCCCGCCGTGTTGGGGTGAGTCGGAGCGGGGATGCGCGTGAGGACCTCGCGGTGCTGGCGCGACCGCGACCCGACCATGAGCCTCAGCGCGGTGATGATCACCGCGAGGTACCGGGCTCCGAGAAGAGCGGATGCCGCCAGGACGGCGACGCCGGCAACGAGCATCGCGGATGGCTCCGCCTGGGCGACCGCGAGCACGACGAAGGACACGGTCAGGAGCATGACCAGCCTGGTGTGGATCGATCGCACGGTGTCCTCTGGGGTCGGTGAGTTCGAGGCTACCGCACCACGGAACTCGGCAACTCGTGGTCCTGTCCGAGGCCGGGAAGGTTCACGACGGCTTCGACGCCCACCAGCGCGCCCTCGCGACCGAGCGCGTACACCTGCAGCACGGTGATCGCCGTCGGCTGGGTTCCCCAGCTCTGGATCGCGGGACCGAACACCTCGTCCAGCGTCACGTCCCTGGCGAAGTAGACGGTCAGTTTGGCGACCGCCGAGGTGTCGACGCCGACGTCTGCGAGCACGAGCTTCAGCTGCTCGACAGCCTGGGCCGCTTGCGCACCGGCGCCACCTGGGACGATCGCGCCATCGGCATCCACCCCGTTCTGCTCCCCGATGAACATGATGCGTCCGCCATCGACGATTGTGGCCTGCGAGAAGTACGGGTTGTGGTGCATAGTCTCGGGGTTGATGTGTGACAGGGTCATGACGCCTCCAGTGCCATCGGTCTTGTCCGGGAATTGTAACCATTAAGCTCGGTTACATGAGCGAATCGAAGAAAACCACCGGTCACACGGATGCCGGATGGGACGTCGGAGTTCGCAAGACCGTCGCTGCGCCCGTCCCAGACGTCTGGGCGTACATCACCGGTAAGGGCCTGCCGATGTGGCTCGGCGAGATCACCGAGCTGCCGACGAAAAAGGGAGTTCGGTACAGCACGAGTGACGGTGTGCGCGGCACCATCCGTGGCTATGTCGAACAGAAGTTCATCAAGCTGACCTGGAAGCCCGAAGACTGGCCCCACGAAACCATGCTTGAGATCACCCTCACCAAAGCCGGCGCAGGCACGACGGTCGGCATCCACCATTCAGAGCTCGCGGATCGTGAAGAGCGCCGCATGATGGTCGGCCACTGGCATCGCGTCGCCGACTCCCTCGTCGAGCACTTCGCCTAGGCGATTAGGCTGGGAACGTGGCAACGGCATCCCTCACCCTCATCGGCAAACCAGGCTGTCACCTCTGCGATGACGCCCGCGTCGTCGTCACCCGGGTGATCGGAGACCTGGCCTCGCGCGCCGACGCCCCGCAGCTGACCCTCGACGAAGTGTCGATCCTCGACGACGCCGCCCTGAACGACAGGTACGCGGAAGAGATTCCCGTCCTGCTGATCAACGGGCGCGTCCACAACTACTGGCGGATCGACCCGGTCCGCCTGGCCACCGCACTCCTGGAGCTCACATGATCCGTCACATCGTCTGCTGGAAGCTCACCGCGACGGATGCCGAGACGAAATCCGAACATGCGGCCGAGATCGCGCGCCTGATGAACGAGCTGCCCGCGCTGATCCCCGAGATCCGCGCGTTGCAGGTCGGTGAGAACGCGTTGTTCCCCGAGGTCAACTGGGACGTCGTGCTCATCGCCGACTTCGACGACGCTGATGCTCTCGAGCGCTACTCTGTGCACCCGGAGCACCAGCGGGTCGGCAAGTACATCGGCGAGGTCCGTTCGGACCGCGTCGCTGTCGACGTCGAGGTCTGACGCCTCCGTTCCCGCGAGGGCATCACTTCCGGTCGAGAACACCCGGCGGACCGGGAGCCCTCGACCGCAACTGATGCCTTCGGTGCTCGAACGTCCCGCTAGGAGCGCGCGAGTGCCTTCGTCTTGAGCGCGGTGTACTCGTCGGCCGTGATCGCGCCGGAGTCGAGCAGCGCCTTGGCGGTCGCGATCTCCTCGCTCGGCGACGATCCGCCTGCGGTCTCACGGATGTAGGACTCCGTTGCCGCCTGCGACTCCTGGAGCCTCGACACCGAGCGCTCTGCCATGCCGTTGCCGCGTGCGATCAGGTAGACGAGCGCCGTGAGGAACGGCAGGAACACCAGAAAGATGAGCCACACGGCCTTGAGCCAGCCGTTGAGGTTCCTGTCGCGGAAGATGTCCCCGATGATCGAGAACAGCGCGAACAGGTACGCGATGAATGCGAACGCCCAGAAGAAGACCCACAGCAGGTCCCAGATGTTTCTCAAGAAATCCATGACCGAAGCCACCCTCCGCCGATGCGGCGCCACGCTGACGCCCTCTTACGGCTTCGGGGTCAAGCTAATGCACGCGCGCGGGAGGGGATGAGAGCTTGGCGCGAAATTGCGTTTACGGGAGCAGGCGGGTCGGGCCGCGGAAGAGGTAGGTGACCTCGCGGATCGACGTCTCGTGCAGCATGAGCATGAGAACACGGGCCAGGCCCATGCCGAATCCGCCGTGCGGCGGGACGCCGTACCGGAAGAAGTCGAGGTAGAAGTCGAGCTCCTCAGGGTCGAGCCCCTTCTCCTTCGCCTGCTCGATGAGAACGTCGACGCGGTGCTCGCGCTGTGCGCCCGTGGAGATCTCGACACCGTTGAAGATGAGGTCGTAGCTGTTGGTGACGGTCGGGTCGTCGTCGTTGCGCATGTGATAGAACGGCCGGATGCTCGACGCGTAGTCGGTGAGGAACACGAACTCGTGTCCGAACGTCTCGGCGACGTAGGCCGAGATCTGGCGTTCGCCCTCGGGGTCCATGTCGTCGTCTGCGCGCGGGACCTCGTAGCCGCGCTCGGCGACGATGCGCTTCGCCTCGGCGAGGGGGATGCGCGGGAACGGGGTCGTCGGCACGGTCACGTCGAGGTCGAACAGAGCCTTGATCTCGTCGCCGTGCTTCTCCTTCACGGCGCTGAAGCCGGCGACGATGAGGTCTTCGTGCAGCTGCATGACGTCGTCGTGCGAGTCGATCCAGCTGATCTCGGAGTCGATCGAGGTGAACTCGGTGGCGTGACGTGAGGTGAACGACGGGTCTGCGCGGAACGCGGGGCCGACCTCGAACACCTTGCCGAAGCCGGCAGGCTGGGCCATCTGCTTGAAGAACTGCGGGCTCTGGGCCAGGTACGCCTTCGTGTCGAAGTATTCGATCTCGAAGAGCTCCGCGCGCGATTCGCTCGCGGATGCCATGAGCTTCGGGGTGTGGAGCTCGATGAAGTCGTTGTCGATCCAGTAGGTCCTGAGCGCGTGCTCGAACGTCGTCTGGATGCGGAAGATGAGGTTCTGCTTCGGGTTGCGCAGGTCGAGGAAGCGCCAGTCGAGGCGCTTGTCGAGGCTGGAATCCGCGGCGATCGGGGTCTCGGGGAGCGCTTCGCCGACGACGTCGAGTGATTCGAGCTTGATCTCGAGGCCGCCGAGTTTCACACGCTCATCGATCTTGAGGGTGCCGGTCACGGTGACGAAGGAGCCGTGCGCGAGCGCTGAGATGGCCTCCGTGATCGCGAGCTTCGTCGCGGATGCCTCGTCCTCGGGGTTCAGCTCACGAACCGCCGGGTTCACCAGCTGAACCGCGCCTGACTCATCGCGCAGCACGATGAACTGGACCTTCTTCTGGTCGCGGACGGTCTCCACCCAGCCGGAGACGGTCACGGGACCCTCGGGAAGCGCGGCCAGGTTCTTGATCAATACTCGTGAGTTCACGGTAGCCAAGCTTACGCGAGGCTTTCTCTCTGGCGGATTCCCAGCATCCACCTCCGTAGACTGGACAGGTGGTAGCCAGCCAGATCCATCTCGTCCGTCATGGAGAGGTGCATAACCCATTGCGTGTCCTGTACGGACGCCTCCCCGGCTACCGACTTTCAGAGCTCGGCGAGAGGATGGCCGCTGCCGCCGCCGATGACCTCGCCGGCCGCGACCGCGAGATCACGCGCCTGGTGGCATCCCCGCTGCAGCGGGCCCAGGAGTCGGCCGCTCCTGTTGCGGAACGCTTCGGCCTCGACGTCATCACCGATGATCGGATCATCGAGCCCACGAACCACTTCGAAGGCACCATCATGCGCCTCGCGCTGCGCAACCCGGCCAACTGGGTCGCGTTGCGCAACCCGAACAAGCCGAGCTGGGGCGAGCCGTACGTCTCGATCGTCGGCAGGATGCTCGACGCCGTCCGCGACGCGTGGGAATCGACCCCGTCAGGCGACGTCGTCCTGATCAGCCACCAGCTGCCGATCTGGATGGTGCACTCGGCGCTCGGCGACGGCCGTCTGCCGCATGACCCGCGCCAGCGCCGCTGCGCGCTGTCCAGCATCACGACCTTCGAGCACCGCGACGGCGTCTTCGTCGAGGTCGGCTACACCGACCCGGCCGCGGCCCTCGCTGCAGACGCCACCGACGTGGGGGCGGTATGAGTCGACGGATGCGCGTGGCCGCGACAGTGATCGCCGCCTCGCTTCTCCTCGCTGGCTGCTCGAGCGACCCGCTCGCCGACCAGTACAAAGAGGGAAGCAACAAGGGCTACATCGCCGGCGACGGAACGGTGACCGAGATTGCGGAGGCAGACCGGGGCGAGCCGATCAGCTTCGCCGGTACGACGGAGTCTGGCGAGGAGATCTCCTCAGCGGACTTCGACGGAGACGTCCTCGTCGTCAACTTCTGGTACGCCGCGTGCGCGCCATGCCGCGCAGAGGCGCCTCAGCTGCAGGAGCTCAGCGCCGAGTACGACGGGGAAGGCGCACGGTTCATCGGCGTCAACGTCTACGACCAGGCCGACACGGCACTCGCGTTCAATGACACCTACGGCATCACCTATCCATCGATCATGGACGTCGAGGACGGTGCCGTGAAACTGGCGTTCACCGGAACCGTTCCGCCGAAGGCCGTCCCGACCACCCTCGTGCTCGACAAGGAAGGCCGGGTCGCCGCGCGCATCCTCGGCCAGCTCAAGGATGCCTCTATCCTCGGCACCCTCGTCCGCGACGCGATCGCGGAGTAGGACCCGCCATGAACCCGGGTGAGATCGTCTTCAACGGCCAGCTGTTCGCTGCCATCCCCATCGCGCTGCTGGCAGGGCTGGTGTCGTTCGCGTCGCCGTGCGTCCTCCCGCTCGTACCGGGTTACCTCGGCTACGTCAGCGGAATGTCGAACGGCTCCCGGTCGAAAGAGGCGCCTGCACGTTCGCGTGTGATGCTCGGCGCCCTGCTGTTCGTGCTCGGTTTCAGCCTCGTGTTCGTGCTCATCGGCGCCTTCGCGGGCACCATCGGCGCGTTCGTCATCCAGTGGCAGGATGTCATCACCCGGGTACTCGGGGTCGTTGTCATCGTCATGGGGCTGGTCTTCATCGGCCAGTTCTCGTTCCTGCAACGCACCGTGAAGTCGTCCTTCCGGCCGGCGACGGGACTCGCAGGCGCCCCGCTTCTCGGCATCGTCTTCGCGGTCGGCTGGGCTCCATGCCTCGGCCCGACCCTCATCGCCATCCAGGCGCTCAGCCTCAACGCCGGATCGACCGGTCGTGGCGCGCTCCTCGGCCTGTTCTACTGCCTGGGTCTCGGCATCCCCTTCCTCCTCGTCGCGGCCGGCCTCAACTGGGTCACCGGATCCGTTGCATTCCTGAAACGGCATATCCGTGCGATCAACGTCGGAGGCGGCGTCCTGCTCGTCCTCGTCGGTCTGGCCATGGTGTCCGGGGTCTGGGGAGTTTTCATGTCTAGAGTCGGAGTGTTGATTCAGGGTTATGTCACGACCATCTGATTACGTCGATGCGGGCGCGCCGCAGCGGCAGGACACCCCTCAGGACGACATCGTCCAGCCGAAACTGGGCTTCGTCGGCACCCTCCGGTTCATCTGGCGACAGCTCACGAGCATGCGCACCGCCCTGCTCCTCCTGTTGTTGCTCGCGATCGCCGCCGTTCCCGGTTCGCTCGTGCCTCAGCGCAGCTCCGACCCCAACGGCGTGATCCAGTACTTCACCGACAACCCCACGCTCGCGCCGGTGCTCGACAGCATCCAGATGTTCGACGTGTACGGCTCGGTCTGGTTCTCGAGCATCTACCTGCTGCTGTTCGTGTCGCTCATCGGCTGTGTGATCCCCCGGACGAAGCATCACTTCCAGGCCATGCGTGCCCGCCCGCCGCGCACGCCTGCGCGCCTCGAACGACTCGCCGTGCACAGGGACGTCACCCTCGAAGGCGGCGACGCCGGCACGGCCATCGAGTCGGCGCACGCGCTGCTCAAGAAGTCGGGCTACCGCACCGAGCTCTACCAGGGTCGCAACGGCGACGTGTCCGTCTCCGCTGAGCGTGGATACCTCCGGGAGACCGGCAACCTCGTCTTCCACTCCGCGCTCGTCGGCATCCTCGTCACCGTGGCCGTCGGCGGCGGTCTCGGTTACGCCGGTCAGCGCGTCGTCGTCGAGGGGCAGACCTTCGTGAACACCCTGCTCGATTACAACTCCTTCAACCCTGGTCGCTTCTACAACCCCGACTCGCTCGCGCCGTACTCGCTTTCGCTCGACTCCTTCGACGTGACCTACGAGCAGGAGAACCTCGACGCATACGGCCAGCCGACCGACTTCACCGCGAACGTCACCACCCGCCTCCCCGGCGGCGAGGAGGAGGAACGGTCGATCAAGGTCAACGACCCGCTCCGTTTCGAGGGCACGGACGTCTACCTGCTCGGCAACGGCTACGCGCCGACGATCACCGTGCGAGACCCCGAAGGTGCTGTCGTCTTCACGGATTCGGTCCCGTTCCTTCCCCAGGACGGGAACCTCACGTCCCTCGGCGTGATCAAGGTCCCTGACGGGCTGGAGAAGCAGCTCGGCATGATCGGGTTCCTCTACCCGACGGCCTTCGAGATGGAGACCGGCGCGTATACGTCGACCTACCCCGACCTCGTCTTTCCTGTGCTCACCCTCAACGTGTATTCGGGTGACCTCGGCATCGACGCCGGTGTTCCGAAGTCCGTGTATTCGCTCGACCTCGACGACATGACCCAGCTCACCGGCGGCGAGACCGGTGTCGACTCGATCGAGCTCATGCCTGGACAGAGCCAGGAGCTGCCGGACGGGCAGGGCACGATCACCTTCGAGAACGCGAATCCGGATGCCGCTGAGCCGACCGACGACGACGTCACCACCGCTGACTTCACCGGGTCGGTTCCGCGGTTCGCCTCGTTCGACGTCCACCACGACCCGACTCAGGGCTGGGTGCTGCTCTTCGCGATCCTGATCCTCGGCGGCCTTCTGACCTCCCTCTTCGTTCCCCGCAGACGGGTCTGGATCAAGGCCACAGATCACGCCGACGGCACCGTCCGTGTCGAATACGCCGGCCTCGCACGCGGCGAGGACCCCGGTCTCGCGGATGCCGTCGAGGTCATCGCTTACCGGCACGGCACCGCGCTCGGCCTCGAGCGATGACGACGAGGGTCCGCCGGGTTGCGCTGGCGCTCGGCATCGACCTCGTCGCGACACTGGTCTTCGTGCTCACCGGCAGGGGAAGTCACAACGCGGACGCGAGCATCGCCGGTCTGCTGACCACCTGGTGGCCGTTCGTCGTGGCTCTGCTTCTCGGCTGGCTGGTCACCGTCGCCTGGAAACGACCGTTCGGAGTCGTGCACCCGGGGATCGGAATCTGGCTGGTCACGGTCATCGGTGGGATGGCCCTGCGTGCGATATCGGGCCAGGGCACCGCCGTGCCCTTCATCGTCGTCGCGACGATCGCCCTCGCCGTGCTGCTCGTCGGCTGGCGGGGGATCGCCGCCCTCATCCGGCGGCGCCGTGCATCCTCGACTGAATCTCCCCGCGAAACCGGAAGGTACTCTTAGACCGTGGACTTGAACGAACTCTCAGTGCTGTCCCTCTGGTCGGCCATGGCGATGTACGCACTCGCCTTCATCGCGTTTGCGCTCGACCTGGCCAAACGGTCGGCAGACGTCACTGCGGTGACGCAGGCGACGGAATCCGTCGAATCCGCATCGACCGCAACTGCGACCTCCGGGTCCGGCTCGCGTGTCGCGACGCTCGCCAGGGCTGATGTCGATGCACCCGATGTGACCGCGAAACGCTCGCCCGTCCTCCGGGTCGCCGTTGCGCTCACCGTTATCGGTTTCCTGCTGCAGCTGACCGCGACGGTCACCAGGGGCGTTGCGGCCGAACGTGTGCCGTGGGCCAACATGTACGAGTTCGCGATGACAGGAACACTGCTCATCATCGCCGTCTACCTCGCCGTTCTCGTGCGGGTGGACCTGCGGTTCCTCGGCACCTTCATCACCGGGCTCGTCCTTGTGCTCCTGGGCATCGCCGCCGTGAACTTCTACGTAGAGGTCGTCCCGCTGCCGCCGGCACTGCAGTCGGCGTGGCTCATCATCCACGTCTTCGTCGCGTCGACCGCGACGGCGTTCTTCGCGCTCGGCTTCGCGCTTTCGGTGCTTCAGCTCGTCCAGCACCGTCGTCAGGTGGCCGGAACCGACCTGAAGAACCTGAAGCTCAAGTTCCTGGCGACACTGCCGTCGGCCGAGCGGCTCGAGAACCTCGCCTACCGCACCAACATCGTTGCGTTCATCCTGTGGACGTTCACCCTCATGGCCGGCGCGATCTGGGCGGAACGCGCCTGGGGCCGGTACTGGGGCTGGGACACCAAAGAGGTCTGGACATTCATCATCTGGGTGATCTACGCCGGGTACATCCACGCCCGTGCCACCCGTGGCTGGCGCGGATCACGGTCGGCCTGGCTGTCGATCATCGGCTTCGCCGCCGTGATGTTCAACTTCTCAGTCGTCAACCTGTTCTTCAAGGGTCTGCACGCGTACTCGGGCCTGTAGGCCCGACCGCGAGTTGCCCGCTTTCAGGGGTGTCGCGCGCCCCACACCCGGTCATTCCGGGCAACTCGCGAGCTCAGAGCAGCGCGTGGCAGCGACGCAGCCGGGCAAGCCACCATTCGCGTCGTTCCTCTGAGGCTGCATAGCCGTCGAGCAGTCGTGGCGACGGGATGACCCGGCGCACGTCGATCGATCCGTGAACGGCCTGCAGCGGATCATCCGTCACGTCAGCGGACAGCAGTGAAGCGGTCCCGAGTCCGCAGTCGTATTCGAGCTCGGGCACGGCGGCGGCGAGCCACGCGCCCATCGACAAGCCGACGGAGGTGTCCAGCGCGCTCGATACGACGACAGGCAGCCCGGCCTGGTCGATGATCTCGAGCGACCGGCGGATGCCGCCAAGCGGCTGTGCCTTCAGCACGAGAATGTCGGCGGCGCCGGCCTGGGCGACAGCGATCGGGTCAGCAGCCTTACGCACGCTCTCGTCAGCGGCGATCGGCACACCCATGTACTTCGTGCGGCGGCGGATTTCGACGAGCTCTGGCACGGTGTCGCACGGCTGCTCGACGTATTCGAGGTCGAACTCGGCCAGGGCATGGATGGCGTGCTCGGCTTCGTCGACGTTCCATCCGCCGTTGGCGTCGACACGGATGCGGCCCTCAGGGCCCATCAGGTCGCGGACGGTGCGCACCCGTGCGACGTCTTCGACGAGGGTCTGCCCGCGCTCAGCAACCTTGACCTTCGCGGTGCGGCATCCGTCGAAGCGCTTAAGGATGCCTGCGACCCTGTCGACATGGACAGCCGGGACCGTCGCGTTGACCGGGATGCTCCGCCGCACCGGGGTGGGAAGGTCGCCCCACGCGAACTCGACAGCGGCTCGCAGCCAGGTCGCACTCTCGGCGTCGTCATACTCGACGAACGGTGAGAACTCAGCCCAGCCGTTCTCGCCTTCGAGGAGCAGCGCCTCACGGACCTCGATGCCCCGGAACCTGGCCGCCAGGGGAAGCGCCACCACCCGCGCCGAAGCGAGGAGGTCACCAAGATCCGGCAGCGGCCGGCCGAACGACGATGTGTCAGGCATGCTCTCATTCTGCCGTGCCGGACGGTGAACACACGCCCGACAGGAGCCGTCGGGCAAAAACTGCGGATGTGTCCTGTTGAGTGTGCGTCGAGCACAGAATCTCCTGTTGAGCTGCGCGCGGGTGAACCGAGTGCGGCTCACTAGGCTGAAATCATGACCGTGTCTGAGATTTTCGACGAGAGCGCGTGGGTCGAGGTTGCCGGATTCGGCGCCCTGACCGACATCACCTACCACCACGACGTATCGGGCCGGATCGCCCGGGTCGCGTTCAACCGCCCTGAGGTGCGCAACGCCTTCAGGCCGCACACGGTCGACGAGTTGTATCGTGCCCTCGAGGACGCCCGCACCAACCCCCGCATCGGAGTCGTGCTTCTTACAGGCAACGGGCCGAGCGCCAAGGACGGTGGCTGGGCGTTCTGCTCGGGTGGCGACCAGCGCATCCGGGGCCGCGACGGCTACAAATACTCCGAGAGCGCCGAGGCATCCGGCGTCGACACGGCCCGCAGCGGCCGGCTGCACATCCTCGAGGTGCAGCGCCTCATCCGGTTCATGCCGAAGGTCGTCATCGCCGTCGTCCCTGGCTGGGCCGCAGGAGGCGGGCACTCACTGCACGTCGTCTGCGATCTCACCATCGCCAGTCGTGAGCACGGCAGGTTCAAGCAGACGGATGCCGACGTCGGGTCCTTCGACGCCGGTTACGGCAGTGCGTACTTCGCCAGGCAGATCGGGCAGAAGTTCGCCAGGGAGGTCTTCTTCCTCGCCGAGGAGTACTCCGCTCAGCGCGCCTATGAGATGGGTGCGGTCAACGCCGTCGTCCCGCACGAGGAGCTCGAGTCCACCGCGATCGACTGGGCGCGGACCATCCTCACGAAATCGCCGACGGCGATCCGGATGCTCAAGTATGCGTTCAACGCCGTCGATGACGGGTTAATGGGCCAGCAGGTCTTCGCCGGGGAGGCCACGCGCCTGGCCTACGGCACGGACGAAGCGGTCGAAGGGCGTGACTCGTTCCTCGAGAAGCGCGAGCCTGACTGGTCGCCGTACCCGTGGCAGTTCTAGGGCGACCTCCGTTGACTCCGCTCCGGCGGGTCGGATCTGGCGGTCTGCGGGACGGGCTCTGACGCCGTAACTGGGGGGTCGGCGATCCGGCGGAAAGCGGCTCGTGGTCACTCCGCTGATGCCAGTATTGGCCGGTGCCCACAGACAACCAGGACACGGCGGTGCAGCCGGTCGATGACGTCGTTCTCATGATTCTGGGAACGGATGCCGAGTTCAGCGGGCGCCTGCACGCGTCGCTATCGCGCCGCAAGGTGCCGGCGATTTTCATGGAGGATCAGGAACGGTACGGGTTCCGCTCATTCATCGTGAGAATTCTGGGGGACGAAGACGGATCCCCCCTGCGTTGGGTGACCCACGCCCCAGGGCGGCATGGTCTGGAACCCCTCGACCGTGCAGGCCTCGTCGAAGAGTTGAGCATCGAACTGGGGTGCCTGGTGGAGTCGCCATTCGAAGGGTTCGACGGAACGCGCGGTACCGATCCATCCGCAGTCGCAGGGGATGCCGGGGATCCGCAGGACGACGGTGGCGCGGAGCTCGAAAACGCGGCCTGTGCTGAGGCCTTCTCGGTGAGTGCATTCACCTGGTACACGCCGGGCGACACCGATATCGTGAGCGTCCTCGCGCGACAAGCGGGAGAGGCTTTCGTGGTGTGCCCTGCCGGTTCCGGCTACGTAGCAGAACCCACCGGGTCGCCGGAGTCGGTCTTCGACGGAGGAACGTGGGCAGCGAAGGGTGGTCTCTTCCTGGCACGATCCGCCGGACGACGAGGGGTCGGTTTCTACTCGAAGCGCGAGCCCGTCGTCGTTCACTGGTGGGACGAGGTCTGGACTGTCGTCGATCCGGCGAAGCCATGGGAGACGGACGCGGAGGGTCTGGCCGTTCGTGACTACCTCGAGATGCTCCTTCCGGTGCCCGAGCCTGAGCCGTGGATCGAGAACTTCGCTCTCGATCCCCAGCGCGCCGAGGAACTCCGGATTCTGTTCCGACACGACGTGAGCGACGAGAACACATTCGATCGGGTGGTCAGAGCAGTCGGCCTGCCGCCACTCCTTTCCGACGTGGCATCGGGACGCACTCGTCTGCTGGACGTCGAGGGAGCTGAGACGATCCATCCGAGCACGATGTGGCAGGCCATGAAGGGAATGGCGCGTGAGGAATGGGAACGTCCCGTCGAGTTTCCTGCGTGGGCCGCTCCGCTGAAGCGATGGCAGGAACGGCGGCGCCGACGGTCAGTGGGCTATCTCGCACTCATGGGCACCGCATTCGTCGGCGTTGCGGTTCTTCTCGCGGTGAAGCTGGCCGACGGGGCGGACATCGAGTCCGTGTGGTGGAGGTTCGCCGTGCTCGGGTATTGCATCCTCGACGTCGCGTGGCCGCGGCGGGCCGCCGCCGAGTCCGAGATTTCGGACTCCGCCGCAGCGCCGCAGTCCTGACCGCCGCAGGGATCTCGATTCGCTCCTCCGTCGCCACTCGATCAGTGGGTGGACGGCAGTCATACACTGAGACCATGACGCGGATGCTCGTACGGGTGCCGGCCACGGAACCACTCGACCTCATGGTCGAGTTACGCCGCGCCCTGGACCGCTCGGGCCCGGCGCTCACGCCCGTCGAAACGAGCGAGCCGGAGACCTCCAGCGACGAGCAGGTGCCGCAAGCGGTCGGCGTCGTCATCGAAACCTCCGGTTCGACCGGCGTGCCCAAGCGGGTGGCGCTCAGCTGCGACGCCCTGCTCGCCAGCGCTGCGGCCAGCGCGACGGTGCTCGAAGGCCAGGGGCAGTGGCTGCTCGCGCTTCCCGCCCACTACATCGCAGGCCTCCAGGTGCTCACCCGGTCGATCGCCGCTGGGACGGTTCCCGTCGTCCTTCCGCCCGGCCGGTTCGACCCCGCCGCCTTCGCCGAAGCGGCACGCTCGCTCACCGGAGAGCGTCACTACACCTCGCTCGTTCCCCTGCAACTGGCCCGTCTGCTGGAAAGCAGGGCTGGGCTGATGGCGCTCCGCCGTTTCGACGGCATCCTCGTCGGCGGGCAGGCCACGCCTCCGCAGTTGCTGCAACGCACCGAACAGCTCGGGCTCCCGATCTTCCGTACCTACGGTTCGAGCGAGACCGCGGGCGGCTGCGTCTACAACGGCGTCCCGCTCCCCGGCGTGCATGTGCGCGTCGTCGACGACCAGATCGAGCTGGCGGGACCGATGCTCGCCGAGGGATACCTCGGCGACGATGCTCTCACCGATCGCACCTTCGTCGTGGCGGACGGGCTCCGCTGGTATCGCACCGGCGACCTCGGCGAAGTCGAGGAGGGCCGCATCCGCGTCACCGGGCGCGCTGACAACGTCATCATCTCCGGAGGCGTCAACGTTTCGCTCGACCGCGTCGAGCGCATCGTCCGCGGGCTGCCCGACCTGACCGAATCGGTCGTCGTCGCAGCGCCCCACCGTGAGTGGGGCGAGGTTCCCGTCGTCGTCACGACCGGGTCGCACCCGTCGCTCCGTGAGATCGCGGATGCCGTGGCCGATTCCCTCGGCAAGCCGTCGCGTCCCGCCCACATCCTGCGGCTCGATTCGCTTCCCGTGCTTCCCTCAGGCAAGCCCGACCGGCTCGCGATCATCGCGATCGTCGCCGTGGCTCTGCGGGACGACGAGTCCGGCCCGTCGATCCCGGTCTAGCCCTCACACACGGCGACGGCCGGGGCCGAATGCCCCGGCCGTGACGACCGCGCGATCAGGCGTCGACGGACTTCTGCGATTCCTTCACCGTCAGGCTCTCCTGCTCGTTGCCTGCCGCGACCTCGATCTTGCGCGGTTTCGCACGCTCGCTGACCGGGATCGTGACGCTGAGCACGCCGTTCGTGTAGTTCGCGGCGATGCGCTCGATGTCGATTCCCTGGCCGAGGTTGAGCTGGCGGAGGAAGGAGCCAGACATCCGCTCGCGGGCGATCCACTTGGCGCCCTCAGCGGCGGCGAGAGTGCGTTCGGCGCGGATCGTCAGCAGCTGTCCGTCCACGTCGATGTCGACCGATCCGGGATCGATACCGGGGAGGTCGGCCGAGAGGACGTAGTGGTCGCCTTCACGATAGAGATCCATGGGCATCAGGCGCGGGCCCTGGCGTGCGCCGAGCATGGCTTCGGTGACGCGGTCGAGGTCGCGGAACGGGTCGAAATTCAGTGCCATCTGAGAGATCCTCCTTGTTCGTTGTCTCTGTGGGTTGTCAGAGTTGAGTCGATGGGACTCAACTTGGAAGCCATATTAATAATCGCCGCGAAAATGTCCAGTCGGTTCGTGTTTGCTCTGAGAGAACGGGCAGGCGGATGCCGGGTAAGCTTCTCGCGGAACAGAGGGAGGTTGCCCCGTGGCAGCTCAGAAGCAGAGGCCGACGGCCCCACAGTCACCCAGCGGTGCCAGGCCGAAGGGCAAGGGCAGGAGCGGCAATCCGGCCGCACGGCCGTACGAGAAGATCCGCCCGGCGACGTTCGGCGACTGGGTCGCCGGTGCACGTGTCTTCACACTGTCGATGTCGATCTCCCCTGTGCTCGTCGGAACCGGCGCTGCCACCGTTGCCAACGACCCGGGCGAGTTCCACTGGGTGCGCGCCCTGCTCTGCCTCGTGATCGCTGTCAGCCTCCAGATCGGCGTGAACTACGCCAACGACTATTCAGACGGCATCCGCGGCACCGACCGCCACCGCGTAGGACCGTTCCGCCTCGTCGGCAGCGGACGGGCGAAGCCGAAGACGGTTCTCATCGTCGCCCTCGCCTTCTTCGGAGTGGCTGCAGTAGCCGGCCTCGTCCTCACCGTCATCACCGGACTCTGGTGGCTCATCGCCGTCGGCGCCGTCGCCATCCTGGCCGGATGGTTCTACACCGGTGGCCGCCGCCCGTATGGATACAACGCACTCGGCGAGCTCTTCGTCTTCGTGTTCTTCGGACTGGTGGCAACCCTCGGCACGGCGTACGTGCAGTCCTTCACGCTCAACCAGGAGGCCTGGCTCGGCGCGGTCGGCGTCGGACTCATCGCCGTGGCCACCCTCATCGTCAACAACATCCGTGACATCGCCCAGGACGAGGAGGCCGGCAAACGAACCCTCACCGTGCTGCTCGGCGGACGGGCCAGCCGTGCGCTCTACATCGTCTGCGTGCTCGCACCGTTCGGAATCGCCGTGTGGCTGGCGTTCTTCTACCCGATCGCGTGGTTCGCGTTGTTCGGGCTCCTCGCGGCGCTGCCCGCGGTCATCATCGTGGCCACAGCGCGCAGTGCGAAGGAGTTCGTTCTCGCGCTCAAGCTCACCGGTCTCGTGCAGCTGCTGTACGGGCTCGCGCTGCTCTGGGCGTTCTGGAAGTAGCCTCAGCGGTCGGTGGGTGAGGTGGTGTCCCTCGCGGATGCCGCCGCATCCGTCACCGAATCCTCAGCGTCCTCGTCACCGCTGGCTTTGCCCTTCGACCCGTGCCGGAGGTCGTAGAGGTCACGCGAGACGGCCTCCCGGGGCGTGCGGAGGAAGATGTACGACACGCTCAGCCCGATCAGTGCGGCGAGCACGGTCGCGATCCACGGCTCGATCCCGAGGAACAGCAGGATGACGAGCGGGATGGCGAATGCGGCCAGGCGCAGCACCGTGTAGTACACGACGGGGGGAATGCGTTTCACCCTCCCAGTGTAAACGGGCGCGGCTGAGGGAGCCCGGGCCTGCCCGGCGACAGGGGGCAAGTTCCCAGAACGGCGGGCTACGATGAAGCTATGCGCTGGTTCATCATTTTGGCGGTCGTTCTCGTTGTCGTGACGATCTATTCGGTGATCGACTGCGCCGTGATCCCCGCCAACCGCGTCCGTGGGCTGAAGAAGCCCGCGTGGATCGTCATCATCCTGCTGCTCCCCGTCCTCGGCGTCATCCTCTGGTTCGTCATCGGTCGGGCTCGCGCCGGGCACGAGGCCAAGCCGCGCCTCGCTCCCGATGACGACCCGGCGTTCATCGGCACCCTCGGCCGTGACCACGAGCAGGATGAACGAATCCGCCGCCTCGAGGAAGAACTCGCCGCACTCGATTCAGACGCTCCAGACCCCGGTGCCACCGGCAAGCCGACACCGACACCAGACGACACCCCGGACGGTACGGCTGGCCACACGCCCGACGACTCGGGCCGAACGGATGCCTGACGCCGGTCCGGCAACCACGTACTCCGTCGCTCTCCTGGAGGAACTGGTGCGCCTCGGCGTGCAGGACCTCGTCGTCTGCCCTGGCTCGAGGTCGCAGGCGCTCTCGCTCGCTGCAGCGGCCCTGGAACGGGCCGGCTCGATCCGGCTCCACGTGCGCATCGACGAGCGGGTGGCCGGATTCCTCGCCCTCGGTCTCGCCGTGGAGAGCGGTTCGCCCGCTGCCGTGATCGTCACAAGCGGCACGGCGGTCGCCAACCTGCACCCCGCCGTTCTCGAGGCGAACCACTCGGGCGTCCCGCTGCTCCTGCTCACCGCCGATCGCCCTGACGAACTCCGCGGCATCCGCTCGAATCAGACCACCCACCAGGCCGGCATCTTCGGTGTCGCCGTGCGCTTCACCCGCGATGTGCCCGCCCCGATGGGTGAGGTCGATGATGCGGCATCCGCCAGGACCCTCGCCCGGCTTGCCGTCGATGCAGCCGTCGGTGTCGGCCCGGCCGGCCCTGGGCCCGTTCACCTCAACCTCGCACTGCGCGAACCGTTGTCGACGCCGATCGCCGCGCTCGACCGGGTTGAGCAGACGGGCACTCCCGTTGCCCGTACGTCCAGGATCACCCGGCCAGGGATCCTCCTCGAACGTGGCAAGCGCACCGTCGTCATCGCCGGCCATGGCGCAGGCCCCGTGGCCGAAGCCCTCGCCCACGCCGGCGGCTGGCCGCTGCTCGCCGAGGTGTCGAGCGGAGCGCGCTTCGGCAGGAACCTCATCGTGGCCTACCGTGAGCTGCTCGCCGATCCGGACTTCGGAGGCCAGGTCGAGCGGGCCGTCGTGTTCGGGCACCCCACGCTCAGCCGCGAAGTGCCCGCCCTTCTCACCCGCGACGGCGTCGAGGTCGTCGTCGTCGCCCCGACCGGAGACGAGGTCTACAACCCCGGTCACCGCGCAGCACATATCGTCGGCGCAGCGGCCATCGTCGACGGAAGCATCGATCGCGCCTGGATCGGATCCTGGGTCCAGGCATCACGGACCATCTCCGACGAGAAATCCCACGACGTCGCCCCCGACCTCGAGGCCGCCCATTCGTCTGACCCCGCCGTCCGCCTCGGTTACGTGAAGGGTGAATTCGCGGCCGTCAGGGCTCGGATCGACCGCCGGATGCTCGCCCTCGCCGTCTGGGGAGCCACCTGGCCGCACGACCGCCTGGTGCTCGGCGCATCGCGACTGATTCGAGACGTCGACGCCGCCGTGCCCGGCAAAAAGATCCAGGTCCACTCGAACCGGGGACTCGCCGGCATCGACGGCACCGTGGCCACAGCCCTGGGGATCGCCATCGCCAGCCAGGTCGATGGTGCTGGAGTCACCCGGGTCCTGCTCGGCGACCTGACACTTCTCCATGACGCCGGAGCGCTGCTCGGCGGTATGGGCGAGATGACGCCCAGGATCCAGGTGATCGTCGGCAACGACGGCGGAGGCACGATCTTCGACGGCCTCGAGGTGGCCGAGTCCACCGAGAACGCCGATTTCGACCGGGTGCTCTACACGCCGCAGCGGGTCGACCTGGCCGCGCTGGCCGCCGCGTACGGCTGGTCGTACGTGAAGGCGACCACGAGGGGAGACCTCGACCAGGCGCTCACGGCCCCCGTGACATCCGGCGTTCTCATCGAGGTCCCGCTCGACCGCTGACACCGCGCGGGATTCCGCAAGGCATTGAGCATCGGCTGTGCGGCCGCCACAATGAGCCAATGACCTCAACGAAGCGGCAAACAGAAACGGCGTGGGAGAAGTCCTGTGCGGAACTCCTCCGCGTGGACAGCGATTTCACACTGGCCGACGTCGACGCGAACTCGACGCCCGGATTTCTCGGCGGGAAGAAGAAAGGCAAGGCGGAACTCGCCGCCGCCGCCCTCGACCTGGACGAGAAACAGGAGCGGCTGTTCGCCGCATCGAAGGGCGAGGCGACGGATGCCGTTCTGCTCGTCCTGCAGGCGATGGACACCGCGGGAAAGGGCGGCATCGTGCGGCACGTCGTCGGCTCCGTCGACCCGCAGGGTGTCACCGTCGCGGCGTTCAAAGCGCCGACGAAGGCAGAGCTCCAGCACGACTTCCTCTGGCGGATCCGCAAACGCCTGCCCGAGCCTGGCTTCATCGGGGTGTTCGACCGATCCCACTACGAAGACGTCCTCATCGCGCGCGTGCACGGACTCGTCGAGCCCGTGGAGATCGAACGGCGGTACGGAGCCATCCTCGACTTCGAGAAGGAAATCGCCGACCGCGGCATCCGGATCATCAAGGTCATGCTGCACATCAGCGCCGACGAACAGAAGGCGCGCCTCGCTGAGCGCATCGACCGGCCGGACAAACACTGGAAGTTCAACCCGGGAGACATCGACGAGAGGCAGCACTGGCCGGAGTATCAGGCTGCATTCCAGACGATGTTCGAGCGGACCTCGACGGACGAGGCGCCCTGGCTCGTCGTGCCGGCGAACAAGAAGTGGTACGCACGGGTAGCTGTCCAGCGCCTGCTCATCGACACGCTGACGGAGATCGACCCGCAGTGGCCACCGGCAGATTTCGATGTGGCCGAGCAGAAGGCCCGGCTGGCCGCGACCTAACCGAACGCGTCGACGATCGGCCGGAACTTCATCCGGGTTTCGGTCAGCTCCTTGTCCGGAACGGACTCGCCGACGATTCCGCCGCCGGCATACGCCGTGACGTCACCGCCCGGCTCGACCTGGGCGCAGCGGAGGGCGATGGCCCATTCGCCGTCGCCGTCCGCGCCGACCCATCCGACCGGTCCGGCGTACCGGCCCCTGTCGAACGGCTCGAGCTCGGCGATGAGGGCAACGGCGGCAGGCGTCGGCGATCCGGCGACCGCGGCCGTCGGGTGCAGCGCGTCGATGAGGTCGAGCGACGTGGCGTCGTCGGTGAGTGTGCCTTCGATGTCGGTCGCAAGGTGCCAGAGATTCGGCAGCTTGAGGGTGAACGGCATCTCGCTGGTCAGCACGTGTGAGGTGTGCGGCCGGAGCGACGCCAGCACGCTCTGCACGGCGAACTGATGTTCGTCCTGATCCTTGGTGCTGGTGACGAGGTTGACGGCCGCCTGCTGGTCCGCTTCGGCGTCCGCGCCGCGAGAGGCCGTCCCGGCGAGGACCCTGGCGGTGACCGAACCGTCCTGCACCCCGACGAGTGTCTCGGGACTCGACCCGATCAGGCCGTCGATGGCGAACGTCCAGCAGTCCGGGTAGCCGAGCGCGAGATCGGAGACGACGCGTCGGAGGTCGGCGTCAGCGGGGATGCGACCGGTGAGGTCTCTCGACAGAACGACCTTGCTGAGGTCACCGTCGAGGATCCTGGCGACAGCCTGCGCCACGTGCGTCTGGAAACCGGCGGCGGTCTCGGCACCCGGAGTCAGGGTGACGCGGTACTCGGGTCCGAACGCCGTCGCCTGGAGTTCAGGCGAAACGGCGTCCTGCTGCTCGCCGCCCACCCGGATCCGGGTGAGCCAGGTCACTCCGTCGCGACGTCCGAGAACGATCTGCGGCACGATCAGCACACTCGACTGTGCCGATCGGTCGGCGAACGCGAACGTGCCGAATGCGACCAGCCCCGTGCCCGGCATCCGGAGCGGGTCGGTGACGGTGGCCGCTGCGGCCACGTCCCGCCAGGCGGTCGCGGCATCCTTCATCCGGGTCGGGCCGGAGAATTCGAGCCGCAGCGCTTCACCGATGCCGGCGAGACCGGCGCCCTTGCGCAGCCAGAGGAGGGGGCGCTGGGGGTCGACGAGGGCGATGAGCGAGCGGACATCGTCGACCTTGTGGGTCTCGACGATCAAATGCTGCACGGAGGATGCGAGTGTGCCGGGTTGAGTCACCCCCCAAGCGTACGCCTCGGCGCGAGGCACCCAGCCGGCGGTCGGCTGATGTTCAGCGGGCTCCGAGGCAGTCCGGGCTGAGCACGCGGGTCGTGGATGCCGGGTTGGTCGTCAGCTTCTCCGGCGCGCGCGTCGGTCGCACGGTCAGGTCTCCTCCGCAATTGGGGCAGCGGCCGCCGGGGAACGTGGCGGCGCAGTCCTCGCACCAGGTGCATTCGAACGAGCAGATGAGCACGTTCGCAACGCAGGGGGACAGATCGCGATCGCAGCATTCACAGTTAGGACGCATCTGAAGCATGCGGTTTCCTCTTCGTCTCGCCGGTCTGCCGTCTGGTCGTGTCGCCAGCGTAGCGGGCGTTGGCCGGCGCAGACAGCACTCGGCGTGGGCCGAGCGCAAGGCCCTGCCCGGGGCCATCGGCCGGTGCACCCCCGGACGTAGACTGAGAGGATGAACAAGGCAGATCTCTCCAAGCAGCCCCAGCAGGTTTCCGCCATGTTCGACCAGGTCTCGACGCATTACGACCGCACGAACACGGTGATGAGCGTCGGCAACGACCAGCTGTGGCGGGTCGCGACGACGCGGGCCGTCGATCCGCACCCCGGCGACCGCATCCTCGACCTCGCCGCCGGCACCGGGACCTCGAGCGCATCCATCGCCAAGTCTGGTGCTACCGTCATCGCCGCGGATTTCTCCCCCGGCATGATCGAGGTCGGGCGCAAGAAGTTCGGTCGCGTGCGCAACATGCAGTTCGTCGAGGCGGATGCCACGGATCTCCCGTTCGCCGACGACGAGTTCGATGCAACGACCATCTCGTTCGGGCTCCGCAACGTCGTCGAGCCGAAGAAGGCGATCGCCGAGATGTTCCGCGTCACGAGGCCGGGCGGCAGGATCGTCATCTGCGAGTTCTCGACGCCGCCGAACCCGGTCATGAAGGGGCTCTACGACTTCTACCTGAAGCGCGTCACGCCGCTGCTGGTCAAGTTCTCGAGCTCCAACCCCGACGCATACGACTACCTCAACGACTCGATCAAGGCGTGGCCGGCCCAGGCTGAGCTTTCCTCCTGGTTGCGTGGAGCGGGCTGGACCGAGGTCAAGCACCGCGATCTCACCGGTGGCATCGTCGCGCTGCACCGCGGCACAAAGCCCCGCGCCTGATCACCCCAGCGCTCGCGACCGAGGCGGGCCGATAGCATCGCTGGATGACCTCACGGCCGGCCACCTCCACACGCCAGTCGCGGGCATCCCGACAGGCGGGCGTGATCGTCGGGATCGCGATCGTCGTCGCGTTCATCGCCGCCCTCCTCGTGGCGGATGCTCGCTGGGCGGTCCCCGACTGGGTCGCGCTTCTCTACCTCGGCATGAGCATCCTCTGCTTCATCGTCTATGCCGTGGACAAGTCCGCCGCCGTCGCAGGTCGGAGGAGGATCTCCGAGAACACACTGCTCGGCCTCGGCCTCGTCGGCGGATGGCCCGGCGCGATCCTGGCCCAGCAGTTCCTCCGGCACAAGCTCAAGAAGCGGCCGTTCATGGTGCCGTTCGTTGCGACGGTGGGCGCGAACGTGGGCGTCCTTGTGCTGCTGCTCACACCGCTCGGCTCACGGATTCTCGACGCCCTCCTCTGAGCGATCCCCCGCCCCGGTGCTCCCGGTTACCCACCGTCCTGATGGCAGACTGGAGGGGAGCGAAGGAGGCGTGTTATGGACCTGATCCCGTTGACCCCTGTCTCCCGCCGCGACGACCTCCGCGCCGACTGCTCCCGCTGTGTCGGCCTGTGCTGCGTGGCTCTGGCGTTCGCGCGATCCGCCGACTTCGCCTACACCAAGGATGCAGGCGAACCGTGCGTGAATCTCGCTGAGGACTACCTCTGTGTGATCCACCCCGAGCTGAGGCAGCGCGGTTTCAAAGGCTGCACGGTCTTCGACTGTTTCGGCGCCGGTCAGAAGGTGACCCAGCACACGTTCGGAGGTACGGGCTGGCGCGACGACGCCGACGTTCGCCGGGAGATGTTCGGTGTGTTCCCGCTCGTCCGCCAGCTTCAGGAACTGCTCTGGTACCTCGACGGAGCCATCGGGATGCCGCAGACGGCTCCGATCCGTGACGATCTGGAGCGCGCGTATGAGCAGACGGAAGCGCTCACCAGTGCTTCCGCCGACAGAATCCTCTCCCTGGACCTCGACGAATACCGCGGCGAGATCGCGCCGATCCTCCACCGGGCGAGTGAGCTTGTGCGGGCGGGTGTGGCGGTCTCGAAAGCGGCCGGCGGCATCCAGCCGGGAGCCGACCTCATGGGAGCGCACCTCGCGGGTCAGGACCTGCGCGGCGCCAACCTGCGCGGCGCCTGGCTCATCGGCGCCGACCTCCGATCCTGTGACCTGTCGTTCGCCGACGTCATCGGGGCGGACTTCCGCGACGCCGAGCTCGGGGGAGCGGATCTTGCGTCGACCCTGTTCCTCACCCAGTTCCAGGTCAACGCAGCGCAGGGTGATGCCAGGACCCTCCTGCCGCCATCCGTCTCACGTCCGTCGCACTGGCGGCGCTGAGGGCCGCTCAACCCGCGAGATGGCAGTTTCGACCTCAAAAAAGCACTCCGGGTGAATCTTGGGTGCGCAACTGCACTCTCGCGAGCTCGAAGGTCAGTGAAGCATCCCCGTCACCACCGTGGCGTCGAACGCGTCCGAGTGCTCGAGAGTTGCGTGCACACCGGCCCGCGCGACGATCTCGGCCGTGCGATCGGCCTGCCCCTCGCTGGTCTCGATGAGCAGGCGGCCGCCGGGGCGCAGCCACGCGGATGCCTCCTGTGCGATCCGTCGATGCAAGTCGAGCCCGTCGCGTCCTCCGTCGAGGGTCGCCCGCGCTTCGTGCAGCCGCGCCTCCCTCGGCATGGTGTCGATGTGTTCGGTGGGGACGTACGGGGCGTTCGCCACGATCAGGTCGACGGTTCCCCGCAGCCCGCGCGGGAGGGCGTCGTAGAGGTCGCCCTGGAACGCCTGCCCTGAGATGTTGGAGCGGGCGCAACGGACGGCGTCCGGGTCGATGTCGGTCGCGTAGAGATCGATCGAGCGGACCCGGTCGGTGAGCGCGGCGCCGATCGCCCCAGAACCGCAGCAGAGGTCGACGACCCTCGGATGCTCCGCCTCCGCGGCGAGCGCGGTCGCGAGTCCCACGAGGAATTCCGTGCGCCGCCGGGGAACGAAGACGCGCGGTTCCACACGGATGCGCAGGCCGCAGAATTCCGCCCAGCCGAGGATGTACTCGAGTGGTTCCCCGGCCGTGCGGCGCGCGACGAGAGCGTCCAGCCCGACGGCATCCGGCGCCGCCTCGAGAAGCAGCTCGGCCTCCTCCTCGGCGAACACACACCCTGCCGCCCGCAACCGGGCAGTCAGATCCCCCGAGACGCCGACCGTCACTCGTAGAACTTCTCCTTGCGGGCGAGCCGGTCGACGAACTGCTCGATCCGCCTGGCGCGGGTCTCGGGGCGCTTGGCATCCTGGATCCGGTAGTACACGGCGTACCGGTTCTGGCTGTTGAGTGTCTCGAAGAATGCGGCAGCGTCAGGGTTCTTCTCCAGCGCCGAAACGAAATCGGGGTGGGGCTCGGCCGTCTTCGGCCCGTCGTATGCCCGTTCCCAGCGCCCGTCGGCACGCGCCCGCTCCACCTCGGCCAGCCCGCGCGGCTTCATCCGGCCGTCCGCGATCATCGCCTCCGCCGTCCGCACGTTGCGCGCCGACCAGGGGCTCCTCGCCCGCCTCGGTGTGAACTTCTGCACGTAGGTGGCGTCGTCGATCCGCCGTGCCTGACCGTCGATCCAGCCGTAGGCGAGCGCCACATCGAGGGCCTCGGCATAGGTGACCGTCGTCTGCCCCGAACCCTTCTTCGCCAGCACCAGCCAGACGCCAGGCGACGAGTCCTGGTTCTCCTCGACCCACCGGCGGAAGTCATCCGGCCCATCGAACCGCAGGGTCTCCTGGTCTGCGACCATCACTCGCCCAGCATCGATCCGCTGCGGAACTCGAGGATCTCGAGGTAGTGCGCGTTGTACATCACTCCGAGGATGTTGCCGAACGGGTCGATGACGGACCCCGTGACGAACCCCGGCCCGCGCGTCGTGATCTCCTCGTGCAGTGTCGCACCGAGCGAGAGCAGGCGTTCCATGGCGCCTTCCACGTCGTCGACGTGCCAGTACGTGATCACCCCACCTGGATCACTGGCTGCGCCGTGGGGCGAATAGCGCCGGTCGAGGAGCCCAAGTTCATGCTGGTAGTCGCCGATCCGGAACTCGAGGTACGCCGGCGGGCCCCCCTCCGGTCGGGCGAAGTACGGTCCGATCCCCAGTACCTCGGTGTACCAGTCCCGGGCCTTGTCCATGTCATCCGCGAACAGGACGACTGTGCTGAGTCCTCGAAGCATTCCGGCTCCTCCCGCCTGTGCGGCGCTCGCCGCAGGTCGCCTCCCATCTTCCCCCGAGCATCCGATTGCGTCTATGGCCGGGGGAAACTGTTGTGAGAATGCCCGCAGGCAACCATTGACACGTGAATCCGCGCGGCAGTAGCTTTCGGGCATGACTACCCGATCAACGGATGCTTCGCGTCCGGCCGCCCCCGGCGGCGAAGGAAAGGGCCTGGCAGCAGGCACCCTCGGCCTGTGGGGATCCGTGGTGATCGGACTCGCGTCCACCGCCCCGGTCTACTCGCTGGTCGCTACCCTCGGCTTCGTTGTGCTCGCGGTCGGTGCGCAGGCACCCATCGCTTTCATCGTGGCCTTCATCCCGATGCTCTTCATCGCCTTCGCGTACCGCGAGCTCAACCGCGCCGTGCCCGACTGCGGCACCGCGTTCACCTGGGGCACGAAGGCCTTCGGACCTGTCGTCGGCTGGATGGGCGGGTGGGGCGTCGCCGTCGCAGGCATGGTCGTGCTCGCCAACCTCGCCCAGATCGGCGGCCAGTACCTCTGGCTGCTCGTCGGTGACGGATCCCTCGCGTCGAACGTGCCGCTCGTCACCGCCACCGGCGTGGCGTTCATCGCCCTGATGACGTGGGTGAGCTACCGCGGCGTCGAGTTCGGCGAACGACTCCAGAACATCCTCCTCGCCGTCCAGTACGCGGCCCTGCTGCTCTTCGTGGTCGTCGCCTTCATCCACGTGGCGAACGGAACAGCACCGAACGCCACACCGATCTCGCTCGAGTGGTTCAACCCGTTCGGCTTCACCGACTACTCCGGCTTCATCGAGGCCGTGCTTCTGGCGCTCTTCATCTACTGGGGCTGGGACACCTGCCTGTCGCTCAACGAGGAGACGAAGGACCCGAAACGCATCCCAGGCCTCGCCGCCCTCGTGACCACCGTCATCCTCCTCGTCACCTATGTGACCGTCGCCGTGGCCGCCATGTCGTACGCCGGGCTCGGGACCGATGGTGCCGGCCTCAACAACGAGGACAACGCCAACGACGTCTTCCTCGCTCTCAAGGACCTCGTCCTCGGGCCGTGGGCGTGGATCCTCGTCGTGGCCGTGCTCGTCTCCGCCGTCTCGTCCACGCAGACGACCATCCTCCCCACCGCGCGCGGAACGCTGGCGATGGCCGCATACAAGGCCCTGCCGCGCCGCTTCTCCGTGGTGCACCCTCGGTATCACACGCCGTCGTTCTCGACCCTGGTGATGGGCATCGTCGCGATCGTCTACTACGTCGGGATGACGCTCATCTCGGAGAACATCCTGGCCGACTCGATCCTCTCCCTCGGCCTGGCCATCGCGTTCTACTACGGCATCACCGGCTTCGCCTGCTTCTGGTACTTCCGGAAGGACCTCTTCAGGTCGGCACGCGACTTCTTCTTCAAGGGACTGTTCCCGCTGCTCGGCGGCCTGATGCTGGCCTACGCGTTCATCCAGTCCTGCATCGACATGTACGACGTCGAGTACGGCTACTCCGTGCTCCTCGGAATCGGCGGTACGTTCGTCATCGGGGTGGGGTCGCTCGCCTTCGGCGTCGTCCTCATGCTCATCTGGTGGGCGTTCCCCGGGTCGAAGCCGTTCTTCCGTGGCGAAAGCCTCAACCGGGACACCGCCGTCCTCGTCCCGGAAACCCCTGAGACCTATGGGCGTTCCATCGACGGCGGACTGACCTAAGGAGATCCAGCACATGCGCATCCTCATCGTCGGCACCGGCGGGGTCGGTTCGGCCGCCGTCCGCATCGCCGTCCGCCGCGACTTCTTCGAGAAGCTCGTCATCGCCGATTACGACCCGGCCAGGCCGGACGCGCTCGTCGCCGACGTCGGAGATGACAGACTCGTCGCCGCCCAGATCGACGCGTCGAACGCCGATGCCGTGGCTGCGCTGATCCGCGAGCACGACATCACCCACGTGCTCAACGCCGTCGACCCACGCTTCGTCATGCCGATCTTCAACGGGTGTTTCGCAGGCGGCGCCGTCTACCTCGACATGGCGATGAGCCTGTCGCACCCCCACCCCGAGAAACCGCATGAACTCCCCGGGGTGAAGCTCGGTGACGAGCAGTTCGAGCAGGACACGATGTGGGCGGATGCCGGTCGGCTCGCGCTGGTCGGGATCGGCGTGGAGCCCGGGCTGTCCGACGTGTTCGCCCGGTACGCCGAAGACGAGCTGTTCTCCGAGATCGACGAGCTCGGGGTCCGTGATGGCGCCAACCTCACCGTCGACGGCTATGACTTCGCCCCGTCGTTCTCCATCTGGACGACGATCGAGGAGTGTCTGAACCCGCCGGTGATCTTCGAGAAGGATCGCGGCTGGTTCACGACGCCACCGTTCAGCGAACCTGAGGTGTTCGACTTCCCCGAGGGCATCGGGCCGGTGGAATGCGTCAACGTGGAGCACGAAGAGGTGCTTCTCATGCCGCGCTGGACGAAGGCGAAGCGGGTCACCTTCAAGTATGGCCTCGGTGACGAGTTCATCAACGTGCTCAAAGTGCTGCACACGCTCGGCCTCGACAAGACGGACCCGATCACGGTAAAGGGGGTCCAGGTCGCGCCGCGTGACCTCGTCGCGGCAGCGCTCCCAGACCCTGCGACGCTCGGCGACCGGATGCACGGCAAGACCTGTGCAGGCGTGTGGGTGCGCGGGACGGGCAAGGACGGCAAGCCGAGGTCGACGTATATCTACCACGTCGTCGACAACCAGGAATCGATGGCCGAGTACGGCTCGCAGGCCGTCGTCTGGCAGACGGCCATCAACCCCGTCATCGCCCTCGAACTCCTCGCAACGGGAGTCTGGGAGGGCACAGGGGTCCGCGGCCCTGAAGCGTTCGACGCCCGGCCGTTCCTCGACCTGCTCGCCGCCGACGCCCCTCGCGGCTACGGGTCGCCGTGGGGGATCGAAGAGAAATAATCGCCGGTGCAGGCACAGGTAGGCTAGACCATGTGAATCCGAGTGCCACGCGGCGTGCCACCAGCCTGTCCAGCCACCTGGGCCAGACCGACCGCATTTTCGCCTCGCCCAAAACCAGGCAACTGCTCGCCGCCGTCGACGACGGCCTCGAGCAGATCGAACGTGGGCTCGATTCGGAACTGATCTTCGCCGACACCGTCGCGGATGCCTCGACGCGCTACCTGCTCGAAGCGGGCGGCAAGCGCGTCCGGCCGATGCTCATCCTCCTCACCGCCCAGCTCGGCGGGGGGAACACCGTCGATGTGATCACCGCGGCCGAGGCGATCGAGATCACCCACCTCGCCTCGCTCTACCACGACGACGTCATGGACGATGCCGACCGCAGGCGCGGTGTGCCCAGCGCACACGCCGTCTTCGGCAACTCGGTGGCCATCCTCACCGGTGACCTGCTCTTCGCCCGCGCCAGCCAGCTCATGGCCGGTCTCGGCGAACGTGCCATCCGCCTGCAGTCCGACACGTTCGAGCGACTCGTCCTCGGTCAGCTTCACGAAACCGTGGGGCCTCAGGACGGCGAGGACGCTGAAACGCACTACCTCCAGGTGCTCGCAGACAAGACCGGATCGCTCATCGCGGCCGCCGCGCAGGCCGGCGTGATCTTCTCCGGCGCCGACGACTCATTCGAGGCGCCCGTCGTCGAGTACGGCGAGAAGATCGGCATCGCCTTCCAGCTCATCGACGACGTCATCGACCTGTCGCCGCAGCCCGAAGAGACCGGAAAGGTACCTGGCACCGACCTGCGTGCCGGTGTCGCCACCCTCCCGCTCATCCACCTCCGTGTTCTGGCCGAGACCGACGCAGACGCGGCAGCTCTCCTCGCCCGGATCGAGGCCGAGGCCGCAGAGGGGACGGACGGTGAGGCATCCGCCGATTTCACCGCAGCCATCACCGAACTGCGCCAGCACCCCGTGACCATCCGTACCCTCGCCGAAGCCCATCGCTGGGCGCACGAGGCCGTCGCAGCACTCGACCCGCTGCCTGACGGCCCCGTGAAGCAGGCACTCACTCGATTTGCGGAGACGATCGTCGACCGCAGCAAGTAAGGAACCAGACGCAGATGACCAAGTTGAGACTCGCGATTGTCGGCGCCGGACCCGCTGGGATCTACGCAGCGGACATCCTCCTCAAGGCCGAACGCAAGTTCGATGTGTCGATCGACCTCTTCGACCGACTGCCGGCCCCGTACGGACTCGTCCGTTACGGAGTCGCACCTGACCACCCGCGGATCAAGGGCATCATCAACGCCCTGCGCGAGGTGCTGGACCGTGGCGACATCCGGGTCTTCGGCAACGTCGACTTCGGCACGGACATCACCCTCGACGACCTCAAGCGCCACTACAACGCCGTCATCTTCGCGACGGGTGCCGTTCGCGACGCCGACCTGAACATCCCGGGCATCGACCTCGAGGGATCCTACGGCGCCGCGGACTTCGTCAGCTGGTTCGACGGCCACCCGGATGTTCCCCGCGAGTGGCCGCTCACCGCCAGGTCGGTCGCCGTGATCGGCAACGGCAACGTGGCGCTCGACGTCTCACGCATGCTCGCGAAGCATGCGGATGACCTGCTCTCCACCGAGATCCCGGAGAACGTCTACGAGGGGCTCAAGGCCTCCCCTGTCACCGACGTCCACGTCTTCGGACGCCGTGGCCCTGCGCAGGTGAAGTTCACCCCGCTCGAACTCCGCGAACTCGGCGAACTTAATGACGTCGACATGGTGCTCTATGACGAGGACTTCGACTACGACGACGCGTCGAAGACCGCGATCGCCAGCAACAAGCAGGTCATGGTCATCGACAAGATCCTGCAGAAATGGCGCGAGCGCCCCACTGGCACCGCTTCGCGGCGGCTGCACCTGCACTTCTACGCCAAGCCTCTCGAGGTCGTCGGCGACGAGAACGGCCGCGTCGCCGCCTTCCGGTATGAGCGCACCCGCCCGGATGCCGAGGGCGGCGTCGTCGGGACGGGCGAGATCCGCGAGGTGCCCATCCAGGCCATCTACCGCGCCGTCGGCTATTTCGGGTCGCCGCTCGACGGCATCCCGTTCGACAAGAAGCACGGTGTGATTCCCAACCGTGAGGGCGTCGCGCTCAGGAAGGGCAGCAACGACATCGTTCCAGGGGTCTACGCGACCGGCTGGATCAAGCGCGGCCCTGTCGGGCTCATCGGACACACCAAGTCGGATGCCATGGAGACGATCAAGCACGTCATCAACGGCGAAGGCAGCTGGTGGAGTCCTGAGGCGCCGGAGGAGCAGGCCATTCTCGACCTGCTCGACTCCCGCGGAGTCACATACACGGACCTCGACGGCTGGCACAACCTCGACCAGCACGAGATCGCCCTCGGCGAGCCGCACGGCCGGGCAAGGGTCAAGGTCGTTCCTCGCGACGAGATGGTGGCGATCTCCCGGGCCGAGGCTGCCCGCGGCTGAGACCCGTCCGATCATGTGGCGGCTTGCCGTGCCCCGATAGGGTGGTGGCATGTCGACCGCAGGAAGTCCCCAGGCCCCGTACGACCAGCAGGCGCAAGGCGCCCCGACCGGATACCCGCAGGCGCAGCGGCCGACGGCTGACAAAGCGGTCGTGAGGCAGATCCTCTTCGGCGGTGCTGTCGTTATCGGAATCGCCGTCGCCACGAGCATCCTCTCCACGATCGGCACCGCGGTCTACGGATTTCGGGGAGAGCAGATCTTCGGCCTGGTCTGGAGCATCTTCATCGCTCTGGTCTTCATCGCCGGTGCCGGTCTGAGCGCTCTGTACATCGCGCCGTTCGCCAAAGCCGTCTCGGCGGCGGACCTGATCAAGCGGCTCGCGATCGCCGCGTCCGTCGGCGCAGCAGCCCTGCTCGTCCTCAACTTCATCTGGTCGGTCATCAACGGCGGACAGTACCTCGTCCAGGCGATCATCAGCGCGGGAATCTTCGGCTCGATCACGACCGGCCTGACGTACGGTGCATTCTTCGCGCTCGGCGTGTTCGTCGCCCGCGCGCTGCCTGCCGCGCCGCGCCGGCAGGGATACGCCGGCCAGCCGCAGGGCTACGCCCCTCAGCAGCCCGCCCAGCAGCCGGGATACCCGGCACCCGGACATGTCCAGCCTCAGGCGCCTGTCCAGGCTCCTGGCTACGTCCAGCCGCAGGCTCCCGGCTACGTCCAGCCGGCCGCGCAGCCCCAGCAGCCACTCCCGCCTCAGGGGTAGCACCCGGTGGCCGGCGCCGAGCGATCGCCAGGGGACCACTGGGTCCCCGACGTTCTCGGTGAGCCGTTCGAGCAACGAACCCTCGTCCTCGAGGACGATGTCGAGGGGGAGACCGTCGCGACCCTCGTGCGGCGACGGGAGCCTCCTCTCGGTGGCATCCGCTCCGTGTTCGGTCCTGCCCGCGGCTGGGACGTGCTCTACGTGCACGGCTGGTCCGACTACTTCTTCCAGAAGGAGCTTGCGGAGTTCTGGCACGGGCAGGGTGCCCGGTTCTACGCACTCGACCTGCGGAAATACGGCCGCAGCCTGCGACCGCGCCACAGCCCGGGTTACGCGACGAGCCTCAGCGTGTACGACGAGGACATCGACGCTGCCCTCTCCGTCATCGGCCATGGCCCAGGTGATGACAGGGCGTCCAGGCGCCTGCTGCTGATGGGGCATTCGACCGGGGGGCTCACACTCAGCCTGTGGGCGGACAGGAATCCCGGTCGCGCTGACGCCCTCGTCCTCAACAGCCCGTGGCTCGAGTTCCAGGCAGGCGCGATCGGGCGGCGGGCCATCGCCCCGCTCGCGAACATCGGGGCGAGGCTCGATCCGAGGGGGCAGCTGCCCAACGTCGACCTCGGCTTCTACACCCGGGCTGTGTCGAAGACGATGGATGGGGAGTGGGACTACAACACCGACTGGCGGCCTGCGCGCGGTTTCGCAGCCCACCCGGCCTGGCTCGCCGCCGTGCTCGCCGGGCACAACCGGGTCGCCGCCGGGCTGTCGATCTCCGTCCCTGTGCTGACCCTGCTTTCTGCCCGCTCGACGCTCTCTGCGACCTGGACACCCGAGATGCTCTCGAGCGACATCGTGCTCGTCGTCGATGAGATCGCCGAGCAGTCGCTGAGACTCGCCCCGACCGTGACGGTCGCGCGCATCGACGGCGCGCTGCACGACGTGCTGCTGTCGCGGCGGCCGGTGCGTGCGGCCGCGTACGACGAGATCACGCGCTGGGCGTCCGCCTACCTCGACTGACGGCATCCGCCCGGCGACCGACCACGAGGCTGATCGGTCCGAAAAGGCGATTCGGCAGGACCGTGAGCGACCGTTCCGGACCGATCGATCTCGCCGATAGCCGTTCGGGACCGACCGATTCGATCACGACGGCTCACTCCCCGAACTGAAGCGCCAGCCAGAGGTTCGTGCGCGCGTCCACGGTTGCGAGCGACCGCCCGGTGAGGCGTTCGACAAGCGCGACCCGGTTCTTGAGCGTGTGCCTGTGGATGTCGAGGGACCGCGCGGCCGGGTCCCACTGCCCGTTGTGCTCGAGCCAGGTCCGCACGTCGGTGAGTAGTTCTGTGTCGTGCTCGGCGTCGTGATCCCGCACCGGCCTGAGAAGGGCACGCGCGACCTCGACCGCATCGGCGTGCGGAAGCAGCGCGGCCAGCCCGCGTTCCGCCACCTCCGAGAAGACGGCGACGGATGCCACGCCGTCGCGCGGCGAGGCATCCGGTTCTGCGGCAGCCGCAGACTCCCGCAGTACCCGGCCGAGCGCCTGCGACGCCTGGCTCACCCCGGTGGCGGTCTCGCTCCAGGGCAGTGGATCGGAGACCCCGGCCGACAGCCTGTGCACCCGGCTCAGTTCGGACGCGAGGTCAGCGGCGGCATCCGCTGCCACCCCGACAACCACCCGGCTGTCGCTCGCCGCGAAGAAGAGGTCGCCGGCGAACTCGGCGTCACGCGCCTCGAGGTCTCCGAACAGGCCCTCCCTGCCTGCAGCAGTCGGTTCGAAGACAACGAACCCCACCGGTTCGGGCGGGAGCTCCCCGCCCATCTGCTGCACGATCCGGCGAACGAGCGCGACATTGCCTTCGAGCAGGGTCTGGAACAGCCCGCTGCGCAGGCGACCTCGAGCTCGCCCGAGCTCCCGGTTCTGCTCCAGCGCCAGCCCGGTCAGGGCGATGACGCTCGTCACGACGGTCTGGTCGGCGGCGTCCAGCGGCGAATCCCCGGCGATGATGAGAACACCTCGAAGTGCACCCCTCCTGCCGAGCGTCTGCAGCGTGATCTGGCCCGCCTCGTCACTGATCGTCGAACTCGACCGCTGCCCGCGACCGATCAGGCGTTCCGCCTCGAGCACCACCCGGGCGAGGGCGCCGTCCCCGGCAAGCGCAGGGACGGCGGATGACTCGTCGAAGACCCTGGCGAGGTGTCCGCGCGAGTCCACGAGGCCGACCCAGCGGTTCAGCTGACGGGAGAGCTCCTTGAGAATCGCCGACGTGGCATCCGGCCGAAGCGCGGCGAAGGAGATGGCACGCTGGGCGTTGAGCGCCCAGGTGTCCCTGGCGTGGGATGCTTCGGCGATGAGATCGGCAGCTGTGCGGATGACCGCGATGAACGGCACCCGGTACGGGACCTCGAAGAGCGGCATGTCGAATCGGTCGCACGCGGCCACGAGTTCGGGCGGGGTGCCCGCGCGGATCACTTCGGTACCGAACCCGATGCCGACGAGGCCGTGGGCGATGAGCCGTTCGACGTAGGCGTCGAAGTCGGCGGAAGAGACCGTGGCCGGGTCGAACTGGGTGCCAGTAGTCAGGACGAGCTGGCCGGCGTCGAGGAACGGCGTGGGGTCGGCGAGGTCGGAGCTGTGGATCCACGAGATCGGTGCGCTGAGCCGGTCGGACGAGCCCCCTGCCAGCAGGCGGAGGTCGAGAGCGCGGGTCTCGAGCAATCGGCGAACGGTGGGGTGCATCTGCTCACCGTACGCGAATTGACAGACTGGCAAAAGGACCTGCCTCGGATGGCCATTCCGGCAGTTCCAGCGGGAGTCAGCCGCTCCTAGTCTGGCAAGCACGCTACGAGCGAAGGAGAACGACGACGATGACCCTCACCACGACCGCGACAGGCGGGCCGGCCCTTGCCCAGGAGCGGAGGATCGTGACCGCGATCCCCGGTCCGCGCTCCGAAGCGCTGATGGCGCGCAAGAACAGTGCCGTCGCCTCGGCCGTGGGAACCACGATGCCCGTCTTCGCGGAAGCGGCGGGCGGCGGAGTGGTCGTCGACGTCGACGGTAATTCGTTCATCGACCTCGGCTCGGGGATCGCCGTGACCGGCGTCGGCAACAGTGCCCCCCGCGTCGTCGAGGCGGTGCAGGCCCAGGTGGCCGCGTTCACCCACACCTGTTTCATGATCACGCCGTACGACTCGTACGTCGAGGTTGCCGAGGCACTCAACCGCCTCACGCCCGGCGACCACGACAAGCGCAGCGCCCTCTTCAACTCAGGAGCGGAAGCCGTCGAGAATGCCGTCAAGGTCGCTCGGAGCTACACCGGCAAGCAGGCCGTCGTGGCGTTCGACCACGCGTACCACGGGCGGACCAACCTCACGATGGCGCTGACCGCGAAGTCGATGCCGTACAAGAGCGGATTCGGGCCGTTCGCCTCCGAGATCTACCGGGCGCCGATGTCCTATCCGTTCCGTGACGGACTGACCGGCCCCGAAGCAGCGAAGCGCGCCATCTCGATGATCGAGAAGCAGATCGGCGCGGCCAACCTCGCCGCGATCATCATCGAACCGATCCAGGGCGAAGGCGGCTTCATCGTTCCCGCCGACGGATTCATCCCCGCGATCGTGGACTGGGCCAGGGCCAACGGCGTCGTCTTCATCGCCGACGAGGTGCAGACAGGGTTCGCGCGCACCGGCGACCTGTTCGCCAGCGAGCACGAGGGAATCGTGCCGGACATCGTCGTGACGGCCAAGGGAATCGCAGGGGGCCTGCCGCTCTCGGCGATCACCGGACGGGCCGAGATCCTCGACGCCACCCACTCCGGCGGCCTCGGGGGCACATACGGCGGCAACCCGATCGCCTGCGCGGCCGCACTCGCCGCCATCGAGACGTACGTCGAAGACGACCTCGCCGGGGCGGCCCGCCGCATCGGCGCCACCATCGTCGACCGGTTCTCGTCTGCGCAGGCGACAGACCCACGTATCGGCGACGTCCGTGGCCGCGGGGCGATGATCGCCATCGAGGTCGTCGACCCGGAGACGAACGAACCGGATGGTGCGCTGACCGGCCGAATCGCGAAGGCGGCGCATCAGGCGGGCGTGATCGTGCTCACCTGCGGAACCTATGGAAACGTCATCCGTTTCCTCCCGCCCCTGTCGATCTCGGACGCGTTGCTCACCGAAGGCATCGACGTCGTCCTCAACGCATTGGAGAACGCATGATTTCCGAGAAGGATCTGCTCGCGAAGGTGCCGACGGGGCTGTTCATCGGCGGCGAGTGGCGGTCGACCGAGAAGACGATCGACGTCTTCGACCCGTCGACGGGCGCCGTCCTCGCATCCATCGCTGATGCCTCGGCCGCGGATGCCACCGCAGCACTCGACGCGGCCGTCGCGGTCCAGGACGAGTGGGCGGCCACCCCGCCACGCACGAGGTCGAACATCCTCAGGAAGGCGTTCGATCTCATGCAGGAGCGCCGCGACGAGTTCGCGCTGCTGATGACGCTGGAGATGGGCAAGCCGCTGGCCGAATCCAACGGTGAGGTCACCTACGGTGGCGAGTTCCTCCGCTGGTTCAGCGAGGAGGCCGTCCGGATCACCGGCCGCTACGGCACGAACCCCGAGGGCACCGGGCGGATGATCGTCTCCCAGCACCCGGTCGGACCGTGCTACCTGATCACCCCGTGGAACTTCCCGCTCGCGATGGCCACCCGCAAGATCGCTCCGGCGCTCGCCGCTGGCTGCACCGTGGTCGTGAAGCCCGCATCGCTCACCCCGCTCACCACGCTGTACGTGGCACGGTTGTTCGAAGACGCCGGGCTTCCGGCGGGCGTTCTCAACGTGATCTCGACGTCATCGTCCGGCGCTGTCACCGAGCCTCTGCTCAACGACCCGCGCCTCAGGAAGCTCAGCTTCACCGGCTCCACCCCTGTCGGGCAGAAGCTCATCGAGCAGTCGGCGAAGAACGTGCTGCGCACCTCGATGGAACTGGGCGGGAACGCCCCGTTCGTCGTGTTCGACGATGCCGACCTGGATGCCGCCGTCGACGGTGCGATCGCCGCCAAGTTCCGCAACATCGGCCAGGCCTGCACCGCAGCGAACCGCTTCATCGTGCACGCCGCTGTCGCCGACGAGTTCGCGCGCCGGGTCACCGACCGGGTGAAGGGTTTCGCCATCGGCCGCGGCACAGAGGATGGCGTCACCATCGGCCCGCTCATCGACGACCGCGCCGTCGCCAAGGCGGCCCAGCTCGTCGACGACGCCGTCGCCAAGGGCGCGACCCTGCTCACCGGCGGATCAGCCGTGGACCGTGACGGCACGTTCTACGAGCCGACCGTGCTCTCGGACGTCCAGGCCGGGTCGGACATCCTCCGCGAGGAGATCTTCGGGCCGGTGCTCGCCATCGTCCCGTTCACCGATGAGGCGGATGCCATCCGGCTCGCCAACGACACCGAGTACGGTCTCGTGAGCTACGTCTTCACGAAGGACCTCGCCAGAGGGCAGCGCATGATCGACAAGCTGCAGACCGGCATGATGGGGCTGAACGTCGGAGTGATCTCCAACGCGGCCGCCCCGTTCGGCGGCGTCAAGCAGTCCGGAATCGGCCGGGAGGGTGGGCTCGAGGGAATCCACGAATACCTCTCGACCAAGTACACGATGACCCCGGCTCCCTGAGCCGACGCCTGAAAGGACAGACAATGACGTTGACCACTCTCACCACATTGCAGAACTACATCGGCGGCAGCTTCGTCGACGCGTCGGCCGTTGACACCATCGACGTGATCAATCCGGGCACAGGCGACGTCGTCGCCCGGTCGCCGATCTCGACCATCGACGACGTGAACGCGGCGTTCGACGCCGCGAAGACGGCATTCACGACGTGGAAGCGCACGACGCCGGGGCAGCGCCAGGCGATGCTGCTGCAGATCGCGGATGCCATGGAGGCGAACGCGGACGAGCTCGTCGAAGCGCAGCACCGCAACACCGGCCAGCCGCGGGAGGCGATCCGCGTCGAGGAGGTTCTTGCTGGGGCCGATCACCTGCGCTTCTTCGCCGGTGCGGCCCGGGTGCTCGAAGGCAAGAGCGCCGGGGAGTACCTCGAGGGACACACGTCGTTCGTGCGGCGTGAGCCGATCGGCGTCGTCGCCCAGGTGACTCCGTGGAACTACCCGATCATGATGGCGATCTGGAAGATCGCCCCAGCGCTCGCCGCGGGGAACACGGTCGTGCTCAAGCCGAGCGACACCACCCCGGAGTCCACCCTCGTCCTCGCGAAACTCACCCAGGGCATCCTCCCCGACGGCGTGCTCAACGTCATCCTCGGCAACGGCGCGACCGGGCAGGCCATGACCGAGCACCCGGTGCCCGGGCTCGTGTCGATCACCGGGTCGGTCCGTGCCGGAATGGCGGTGGCGGCATCCGCTGCGAAGAACCTCCACAGGGCGCACCTCGAGCTGGGAGGCAAGGCCCCGGCGATCGTGTTCGCCGACGCCGACATCGCCGCGACAGCGGAGGGCGTCGCCGGGGCGGGGTACTTCAACGCCGGCCAGGACTGCACTGCGGTCACGCGGGTGCTTGTGCACGAATCCATCCATGACGAGTTCGTCGCCGAGCTCGTCAAGGCCGCCGAGGCCACGAAGACCGGAGACGCCGAGGACCCGGACGCCTACTACGGTCCGCTCAACAACGCGTCACACTTCGCCAAGGTGTCCACGGTGATCGAGTCGCTGCCGGCCCACGCGAGGGTTGTGACCGGCGGCCACCGCGTCGGGGAGTCGGGCTTCTACTACGCGCCGACGGTGATCACCGGGGTCAGCCAGGTGGACGCCTGCGTGCAGGAGGAGACCTTCGGCCCCGTGCTCACGGTGCAGAGCTTCTCGACGGAGGAGGAAGCCGTCGAGATGGCCAACGACGTTCAGTACGCCCTCGCGTCAAGCGTCTGGACGAAGGACCACGGCACCGCGATGCGGGTTTCGCGCGACCTCGACTTCGGCGCGGTCTGGATCAACACCCACATCCTGCTCGCCGCGGAGATGCCGCACGGAGGGTTCAAGATGTCCGGCTACGGCAAGGACCTGTCGTCGTACGGCCTCGAGGACTACACGCGGATCAAGCACGTGATGAGCGCCCTGTGACCACCGGAAGAGAGAACACCATGACCGACCTGGAACGTGACGTCGTCATCATCGGAGCGGGAGCATCCGGTCTCACCGCGGCGACACGACTGCGTGCCGCAGGGCTGAGCGTCGCCGTGCTCGAAGCGCGCGACCGCGTCGGCGGTCGCCTGTGGACCAACGACATCGACGGTGCAACGCTCGAGATCGGCGGCCAGTGGGTGTCCCCCGACCAGGACGCGCTGATCGAGACGCTTGCGGAGCTGGGCCTCGACACCTACTCGCGCTACCGCGAAGGCGACAGCGTCTACATCAACGCCCTCGGCTCCCACACGAGGTTCACGGGAGAGATCTTCCCCGTCGAAGCCTCGACCCAGCGCGAGATGGAACGCCTCATCCGTGTGCTCGACGTGCTCGTGGCCGAGATCGGGCCGCGGGAACCGTGGGCGCACCCGATGGCGGAGGAACTCGACTCGGTCACCTGGATCGACTGGCTGGAGAGCCAGACCGACGACATCGAGGCCAGGGACAACATCGCCCTGTTCATCGCCGAGGCGATGATCACCAAGCCTGCGCATGCGTTCTCGGCCCTGCAGGCCATCCTCATGGCGGCATCCGCCGGGAGCTTCTCCCACCTCGTCGACGCCGACTTCATCCTCGACAAGCGGGTCGTCGGCGGCCTGCAGCAGGTTCCACTGCTCCTCGCCGAGAAGCTCGGGGACGACGTGTTCCTCGGTCAGCCCGTCCGGCGCCTGGACTGGTCGGAGACGGGGGTCACCGCGACGGCCGACGGCATGAGCGTGAGGGCGCGTCACGCCATCGTCGCCGTCCCGCCGAACCTGTACTCGCGCATCGACTTCCAGCCTTCACTTCCCCGGCGCCAGCAGCAGATGCACCAGCACCTGTCGCTGGGTCTCGTCATCAAGGTCCACGCCGTCTACGAGTCGCCGTTCTGGCGTGACGCCGGTCTGTCTGGCACCGCGTTCAGCCCGTACGAGATCGTGCACGAGGCGTACGACAACACCAACTTCGAAGACCCGCGGGGCACGCTCGTCGGGTTCGTCTCAGACAAGAAGGCCGACCACCTCTTCACCCTGCCGGCCGAGGAACGGAAGCGGATCATCCTCACCTCGCTGTCGCACTACTACGGCGAGCAGGCGCTGAATCCCGTCGTCTACTACGAGAGTGACTGGGGCTCAGAGGAGTGGACGCGCGGCGCCTATGCCGCGAGCTTCGACATGGGGGGCCTGCACCGGTACGGCGCCGACCTCCGCACCGCCGTCGGGCCGATCCACTGGTCGTGCAGCGACCTCGCCGCCGAGGGCTACCAGCACGTGGACGGCGCCATCCGGATGGGTCGCGAGACAGCGGACGCCATCCTCGCCGACCGTCCCTGACCCCACGCCAGAACCCGACCCCGACCGTTTCGACCGCATCACCGGCTTTTCCCTGCAGTACCCGAACCGCAAAGGAGCACCCCTGCACATGCGTTACATCGTTGGTTATACCGATACACCGGCCGGCGCGGATGCGCTTGCGCTCGGGGTGCGGCTGGCACGGTCGATGGGCGCGAGCCTCGACATCGTGACCGTCCTGCACAGCGAGGCACGGCCGACACTCGTCCCGTCCGATGCCGGCTACGAGCGTTTCCTCCACGAAACAGCTGAGGGCTGGTTGAAGGAAGCGGCCGCCGTCGTCCCTCGGGACGTGCCGACCGAGGGTCACATCGTCTACGCCGAGTCGTTCGCCAGGGGGTTGCTCGACACGAGCCGTGACCTCGAGGGGTCGATGATCGTCGTCGGCGCCGCACGCGGCGGTCTCCTCGGCCGTGCCACGGTGGGCAGCGTGGCGAGCGCCCTCCTGCACTCGGCAGTCGTTCCCGTCGCCCTGGCGCCCGAGGGCTCCAGCTCGACGATCGGCCTCAACAACATCTCGCGGATCACCTGCGCGATCGGCACGCGGCCGGGAGCGGACGAACTGCTGGATGCCTCTGTCCTGACGGCGCGAGCGGCCCACGTGCCGCTCCGCCTGATCTCCCTCGTGACGCTCGACATGGACGACATGTCCACGCCGCCTGCGGTCGCCGAGCGGGCGGCCACCCACGCCGAGCAGGTGCTCGCATACGCCGCCGAGCACCTCCCGGGGGATCTCGACGTGTCGGTGCTCACGGCATCCGGCAACCGGGTGGAGGATGCCGTCAACCAGGTCGACTGGGAACCGGAAGAACTCGTCTTCGTCGGGTCCAGCCGCCTGGCGAAACCACGCCACATCTTCCTGGGCTCCACGGCAGCGAAGATGCTGCGCGAACTGCCCGTCCCCATGGTCGTGGTTCCCCGCGACTCCGTTCTGAGCATCGAGGACTGACATCATGACTGAAACCAAGGCCGAACACGGCCTGTCCAAGAAAGGCCTGAGCGCGGGTTCGGTCGGCCTGATCGGTGCCATCGTCATCGGAATCTCGTGCATCGCACCGGCGTACACGATGACGGCAGCACTCGGCCCCACCGTCTCAGAGGTCGGACTCCAGGTCCCGGCCATCATCCTCGTCGGGTTCATCCCGATGCTTCTCGTCGCTTTCGGCTACCGCGAACTCAACCGTTCGATGCCTGACAGTGGCACATCGTTCACCTGGGCGACCAGGGCGTTCGGTCCATGGATCGGCTGGATGGCCGGGTGGGGGCTCATCGCAGCGACGATCCTCGTGTTGTCGAACCTCGCCGGGATCGCGGTGGACTTCTTCTACCTGATGCTCGCGCAGATCTTCAACAACCCCGACATCGCCGATCTCGCCCTGAACCCGATCATCAACGTCGTCACCTGCCTCGCATTCATGCTCGGTGCGACCGCGATCTCGTATCGCGACATGCAGACCACCCAGAAGGTACAGTACGTGCTCGTCGGCTTCCAGCTGCTCGTGCTCGTGCTGTTCGGAGTCGTCGCGTTCATCCACGTCGCCAACGGAACGGCGTTCGACGCCACACCGGTCAGCCTCGAGTGGTTCAACCCGTTCGCCGTCGAGTCGTTCAGTGCATTCGCCGCCGGCCTGTCCCTGTCGATCTTCATCTTCTGGGGCTGGGATGTCACGCTGACGATGAACGAAGAGACGAAGGGATCACGGTCGACCCCCGGCCGCGCCGCCACCCTCACCGTCGTCATCATCGTCATCCTGTACCTGCTCATCGCCACGGCGTCGATCAGCTTCGCAGGAACCGGGACCGGCGAGTTCGGTCTCGGCAACGAGGACATCCAGGGCAACGTGTTCTTCGCGCTGGCCGGGCCGGTTCTCGGACCGCTCGCCATCCTCGTCTCGATCGCGGTGCTGTCCAGTTCGGCCGCTTCGCTGCAGTCGACGTTTGTGTCACCGGCCCGCACCCTGCTGGCCATGGGGCACTACGGCGCCCTGCCCTCGAAGTTCGCGAAGGTCAGCCCGCGGTTCCTCACCCCCGGATACGCGACGATCGTCTCGGCCGTCGTGGCATCCGCGTTCTACGCCATCATGCGGTTCATCTCCGAAGACGTGCTCTGGGATACCATCACCGCCCTCGGCATGATGATCTGCTTCTACTACGGCATCACTGCGTTCGCGGCCGTGTGGTACTTCAGGAAGCAGTTCTTCGCTTCGGCCAGGAACTTCTTCTTCCAGCTGCTGTTCCCGCTGGTCGGAGGAATCATCCTCGCCGTGCTGTTCTTCGTGACTATCAAGGACAGCATGGACCCGGACTACGGCAGCGGTTCGAACATCGGGGGCGTTGGTCTCGTGTTCATCCTCGGCATGACTGTCATCATCTCGGGCATCGTGATCATGATCATCCAGGCGATCCGTCGCCCGGCGTTCTTCCGCGGAGAGACCCTCTCGCTCGGCGTCTCTGACGGCAAGGAGGACGACGCGCTCGACGACCTGCCGGTGTAGCCCGCACACGCGAGTTGCCGGGTTTGAGGGTGTTCCCCCGAAGTCGAACCCCGGCAACCTGGCAACTCGCGTAGCGTGTGGGTGTGACTGATCGGCTCGCGCGGCGCCTGGGACTCGGGGATGCCGTCTTCATCGGCCTCGGCTCGATGATCGGTGCCGGCGTCTTCGCCGCATTCGCCCCGGCGGCGGCCGCAGCGGGCTGGGGTCTGCTCGTCGGACTCGTCGTGGCCGCGGTCATCGCGTACTGCAACGCGTCGGCGTCTGCGCAGCTCGCGGCCCAGTATCCGTCCTCAGGTGGGACGTATCTGTACGGCCGGGAGCGGCTCGGCCCCTGGTGGGGTTTCGCCGCCGGCTGGAGCTTCATCATCGGCAAGACCGCGAGCTGCGCGGCCATGGCCCTCACCTTCGCTGCCTATGCAGCGCCCGCCGGGTGGGAGAAGCCGGTGGCCGTCGTCGCTGTCGCCGGTCTCGTGGCCGTGAACTACGTCGGGGTCACCAGGACAGCGCTGCTCACCCGTGTGCTCGTCGTGGTGACGCTGCTCGTGCTCGCCGTCGTCGTCACCGCGGGCCTCGACGCCCCGTCCGCTCCGGTGGGCGTCGTATCGGCGGGGACCGAGCAACTCAAGTGGGTTCTCACACCCGGCCTGTTTGACGCGGGCGTCTACGGCATCCTGCAGTCGGCCGGCCTGCTGTTCTTCGCGTTCGCCGGGTACGCCCGCATCGCGACCATGGGTGAGGAGGTGCGAGATCCAGCGCGCACCATTCCCCGGGCGATCCTCGGCGCACTCGCGATCGTGGTCGTGATCTACGCCGTGGTTGCGCTCGTGTCGTTGCGAACGCTGGGCCCCGCCACCCTCGCGTTCTCCGCTGCGCCGCTCGTCGACGTGGCCACGGCAGGAGGCTGGGACTGGACGGCGCCCGTGGTCCGGATCGGGGCGGCGGCTGCCTCTCTCGGAGCCCTGCTCGCCCTCATTGCCGGCATCGGCCGGACGAGCCTGGCCATGGCGCGCGAGGGCGATCTTCCCCGCTCGCTGGCGGCGGTGCATCCGCGATACCGGGTCCCGCACCGGGCCGAGCTCGCCCTCGGCGTGATCGTTATCGCGGTGATCATCGTCGCCGACCTCCGCGGGGCGATCGCCTTCTCGTCGTTCGGGGTGCTGCTGTACTACTTCGTCGCGAACCTGGCCGCATTCAGGCAGGATGCTCCCCAGCGGCGATTCCCTCGCTGGCTGCAGGTGCTCGGCATGGTCGGATGCCTGGTGCTCGTCGTCACGCTTCCACCTGTCGGCATCGTGGTCGGCGTCCTCGTGCTGGCTGTCGGTCTCGCGGGGCGGCTGGCTGTCCGCCGGATGGCGGCCTAGACGGACTTCTGCCCGCGGTAGAACGCGACGGTGTCGTCGAGCGCGCTTTCCCACGGCGTGGCCGTCACGCCCAATACGCGTTCCGTCTCCGAGGCGTCCGACAGGAAGGGAGCGGTCATCTGGTAGCTCGACGCGGCCACCTCCCTGAGCACCGGGTTGAAGACGCCGACGGTGCGGAGGAGCCACGACGGCAGACCGGTCACCGAGCCGGTGACCCCGTAGCGTGCGTCGATCTGCCGGCAGATCTCCGTGCGGCTGAGGTCTGTGGCCGCCGGGACGTGCCAGATCCGCCCCCAGTCGCCGTCGTACGAGGATGCCGCGACGAGAGTCTTCGCCAGGTCCGGCAGATAGGCCCAGCTGTGGGCCGCGTCAGGGTCTCCCACCGCGGACGACCGTTTACCGGCGAGGATCGGGCCGAAGAACCGTGTGCCCAGGTGGGCGTCACCGGTCGCGCCAGGCCCGAAGTAGTCGCTTGCCCGAACCTCGACCGCGCGGACGTCGCCGCGTTCGGTTGCGGCGCGAAGAGTCCCCCAGAGGTCGCGACGCACCTCCCCCTTCGACTCGGCCGGGATCTCGGGAGAACGCTCGGTCATCGGCATCGTCGCGTGCCCGTATGAATACAGGTTGCCGACCATCACGATGTCCGCGCCTGTGGACCGAGCCGCCTGGATCACGGCATCCACGATCGGAGGCCACTCGGAACGCCAGCGGTGGTACGGCGGATTCGTGCAGACGACGATCGTGGAGCATCCCGTGGCCGCGCGTGTCAGGGCCGCCGCGTCCGTTGCGTCGAGCCCGACGGCGCGGGCTCCGGGGAGCACGGTCGTCGACCGCGTCGCCACTGTCACCTCGTGCCCGCCATCGAGGAAGGTTCGCGTCGCGGTCGACCCAACCGGGCCGGCACCGAGAACGAGCACGCTCATGTCAACTCCATCCGCAGGGTTCCTGGCCAGAGCCTAGCCCCGGCCGCGGCGCTATGGTGGGCGGGTGGACCTGCAGATGGTGGAGACCGCCGGCGGCGTGACGATTGCGTGCCGTGTCTCAGGAGACCGGGGAGCGCCTGCTGCGGTCCTCCTGCACGGGCTCGGAGAAGGAGCCTCGAGTTGGGATGCGGTCGAACCACGGTTCTCGGACCGGTTCCGTGTCGTGGCCGTCGACCTGCGCGGCCACGGGGCCAGCGACAGGCCCGCGGAGTATTCGTTCCCCCTCATGCGCGACGATGTCATCGGCGTGCTCGATGCTCTCGGGCTCGTCGATGTCGTCCTCGTCGGGCACTCGATGGAAGGAACGGTCGCTTACCTCGTCGCATCCGCCCGCCCGGACCTCGTCGCACGGCTCGTCGTCGAGGATGCTCCTCCGCCGTATCCGCGCGCGAAGCGGGTCGCCGAGCGCCCCGATGAGCCGCTCGACTTCGATTGGGCGGTCGTCTCGGCGATCCTCGACGAGGTCAACGATCCGACGCGCCGGTGGTGGGATGTGCTGCCCGGGATCGCCGCGCCCACGCTGCTCATCGGGGGAGGGCCGTCGAGCTCCATCCCTCAAGACCTGCTCGTGGAGGTGTCCACACTCATCCCGGACTGTCGCCTGGTCGAGATCGACGCGGGGCACGACGTCCACGAAACCCGACCGGACGACTTCGCGGATGCCGTTCTCGGCTGGTTGGACGAGACCGCTCCGGAGAAGCGACCTAGCGGAAGTTGATGAACTGCAGGTCGATGTCGAGGTCCTTGCCCTTGAGCAGGGCGATCGTCTCCTGGAGGTCGTCGCGGCTCTTCGACTGGACACGCAATTCGTCGCCCTGGATCTGGCTCTTGACGCCCTTCGGCGCCTCGTCGCGGATGATCTTGTTGATCTTCTTCGCGTTCTCCTGCGTGATGCCGTCCTTGAGCTCCGCTTCGATGCGGTACTCCTTGCCGCTGGCGAACGGCTCGCCCGAGTCGAGGCTCTTCAGCGAGATGCCACGCTTGATGAGCTTCGTCTGGAAGACGTCGAGGATCGCTTTCACGCGCTCCTCGCTGTTCGCCTTCATGAGGATCTTGTCGCCGGACTGTGCGATGGATGCCCCAGTCCCCTTGAAGTCGTAGCGCTGCTCGATCTCCTTGTGCGCCTGGTGGAGTGCGTTGTCCGCCTCCATCTTGTCGACCTTGCTGACCACGTCAAACGATGAATCTGCCATGCGCCGAGTCTATCGGCCCGGATTCGGCTGTGTGCGAGGGTCAGCCGGCATCCCGGGCGCACCGGAACCCGATGTGCGTCGTTGCCGTGTCGTCCGCCTGGGGGGAGCGGGCGGCCGGACGGTAACGCAGGCAGTACTCGGGAGCGCAGAGGTGCGACCCGCCTTTCAGTGCGCGGCGCGGGATGCGTGATCCCGGCTCCATGCTCCCGGCGCGACGGGCGTCATCACCGGGGCTGCATCCGCAGGCGCACCCTTCGCCCGCTGTGCCGGCCGTCGCGAGCAGATCGGTGCGAGTGTCGATCGACGGGACCTCGTGCCGTGGCAGGAAGTACGAGCTCGTCCACTCCCACACGTTGCCGATCAGGTCGGAGAATCCGAAGGGGTTCGCCGGGAACGACCCCACAGGGGAGGTTCCCACCCACCCGTCTGCACCCGTGTTTAGATAGGGGAACCGACCCTGCCACGTGTTCGCCATCAACGCGCCGTCGACGCGGGGCTCCCGCCCCCAGGCGTACGGCGTGGCATCGTCACTGCCGCCCCGCGCGGCGAACTCCCACTCTGTCTCCGTGGGCAGTCGTTTCCCTGCCCATGCGGCGTACGCGGAGGCATCCTCGAACGCGATATGGACGACGGGGTGATCATCCTTGCCTGTGAGGTCGGACTCCGGCCCGAACGGATGCCGCCACTGGGCGCCCGGCTCCCACGACCACCACTGGCGCCAGTTCCCGAGGTCGACCGGGCCGGGGGTCTGCGTGAAGACGAGAGCGCCGGGGATGAGATCCTCCACAGGTACGCCGGGGAAGTCGACGGGGTCGAGCGCCCGCTCCGCCACCGTCACGTGGCCGGTGTCCGCGACGAACGCCGCGAACTGGGCGTTGGTCACCGGATGCCTGTCGAGATCGAATACGGCGACGTCGGTGATGTGCTCAGGCGATTCCTCGGGGTAGAACGCGTTCGACCCCATGCGGAACCTGCCACCGGACAGGCGGATCATCGACGACGTGGCCAGCATGTCGCGAGCCTAAGCCAACGATCCTCGTCGCCGCTAGGACCCCGCCCGTCCGCGTGGTCCTGGACGGGCGACTCTCACCCCGAACAGATGGGGCGCACTGGCGCCGTGGCTATTTATTGTGGTCCCGACCGGTCCGCGATCCGGTGAGGAAGCAGGCGGTAGTGCTCCAGGGACTGACCCTACGGAACGTCACGACAGAGGTGCTCGCGGGCGTCACTCTGCTGGCGATCGCGGTCCCGCTCAACATCGGGTACGCCCAGATCGCCGGGCTGCCGCCGACCGCCGGACTGTACGCCCTCATTCTCCCGGCCGTCGTGTACGCGCTCATCGTCTCGTCCCGCCAGCTCGTCGCCTCACCCGACGCCGCCGCTGCAGCACTCGTGGCGTCGTCCCTGGGCGGTCTCGCGGTCGCCGGCAGCGCGAACTACCTCACACTGGCGCTGGCCCAGGCGATCATCTGCGGTGTGCTGCTCGTTCTCGCATCCGTCTTCAAACTCGGGTTCCTCGCCAACTTCCTCAGCAAGCCGATCCTCATCGGGTTCGTCGGGGGGCTTGCCCTCGACATCATGGTGTCGCAGGTCGCGAAGATGCTCGGGGTGAAGATCGACAGCGGCGAGGAGTTCATCGGCAAGGTCGTCGCACTCGTCGGCGGACTTCCTGCCGCGAACGGCTGGTCCATCGCGATCGCGGCTGGCTCGCTCGTCGTGCTCATCGCCGGCAGGCGGATCGCCCGCGCGGTGCCATGGGCTCTCGTCGTCCTCATCCTGTCCACGATCCTCGTCGTCGTCGCAGGACTTGAGGCGATGGACGTCGCGGTCCTCGGGCCGGTCGACGCAGGACCCCCGACACTCACCTGGCCGATTCTCCAGTGGACGACCTGGCTCCAGCTGATCCCCTCAGCCATCGCCCTGGCCATGGTGACGATGGCCGAGGGCCTCCTTGTCTCACGCAGCTACGGCGAGAAGCGCGGCTACCCGACCACCCCGAACCGCGACCTGATGGCATTCGGTGCGAGCAACGTGGCCGCAGGAATGTCCGGAGGGTTCGCGGTCGGGTCATCCACCTCGCGGACGGCGGCGATGGACCAGGCGGGCTCGCGGACCCAACTGCCCTCTCTCGTCGCCGCTGTCGGCACACTCCTCCTCGTCCTGTTCGGAACGGCGCTGCTCGAAGACATTCCGTCTGCGGCGATCGGGGCGATCGTGTTCGTCGCCATCCTTCCCCTGCTGGGGATCCGCGAATTCGCCTCGCTGTGGAGACTCCGCCGGTCGGAGTTCGTCGTCGGCGCCGCGTGCTTCGCCGGCGCCCTTCTCCTCGGCCCGATCGCCGGTATCGTCGTGGCGTTCGTCCTGTCCCTCATCGACCTGGCGCGGCGGGCAGCGAACCCGGCTATCGACGTGCTCGGCGGCGACGACTCGCCGCGTCATTCGCTCCTGCCCGTGGCACCCGACGTCTCGGTGAGCGCACCTGGGCTTGTGATTATGCGCTTCGCCGCCCCACTGTTCTTCGCCAACGCCGGCGTCTTCGAGGATTCGGTGCGCAAGGCCGTAGCGGCGGCGGGGGCCGGCCAGGTGCGGAATTTCGTCCTCGACATGGAGGCCGTCACCGACCTCGACGTGACCGGAGCGGAGTCCGCCATCTCGACGCTCGCCTGGCTCAGAGACCAGGGCATCAGCGTCGCATACAGCCGCGTCCGACCCGATCTCGAGGCGCAGCTGAGACACTTCGACCTCGTCGGGGACGCCGTGATGTACAGCACGAATCGTCTCGCCGTACACGAGCTCAGCGGCCCAGGCGGACCGGCCGAAAAGGCGTGAGAGCGCACGCGGATGTGATCCACGACGGATGCCACCCGGATGGGGTGAAGTTCGGACCGGTCAGGCATTCTGCGCGCGGTATGGGAATAGGTTTCTTCCCGACGGACCTCGATCCCGTCGGAGGAGTGGGGAGAAATGGAACTGTGGGATACCTTCTGGAGCGTGTTCGTCTGGTTCTTCTGGATCTATGTGCTCATGGCGTACTTCTTCGCCCTGTTCAGCGTCATCGGCGACATCTTCCGTGACCACACGCTCAACGGATGGGGGAAGGCTCTCTGGCTCATCTTCCTCATTTTCCTGCCGATCCTGACACTGCTCGTCTACGTGATCGCGCGCGGCAAGGGCATGAGCGAGCGGTCGATGCGCAGCGCCGCAGACGCGCGCAAGGAGACCGACGCATACATCCGCTCCGTCGCGTCGACCAGTTCAGCAGACGAGATAGCGAAGGCTCAGAGCCTCCTCGAATCGGGTGCCATCTCTCCCGAAGAGTTCGCCGCACTCAAGGCCAGAGCCCTGGCCTGACACGCGACCGCGGCCTCCGCTACTGCGGGGGCCGTGCTGTCGACGACCGCACGATGAGTTCGTACGGCAGAGGGACATCTGCGCTCGAAGGAACGGTCGTCGCGGGTTCCAGGAGTTGCATCAAGGCCTCGACGGCCTGCTCGCCCTGGCGTCGGGGGAATTGCGCGACCGTCGTCAGCCCGAAGAACGTCGAGAGCTGGTGGTCGTCGATGCCGACAACCGAGACGTCGTGCGGAACGTGCAGGCCAAGGTCGCGTGCGGCGAGGATGCTGCCGATCGCCATTTCATCGGACGAGGCGAAGATCGCCGTCGGCCGGTTATGGGGACTGCCGAGCAGCTGTTTGGCTGCCTCGTACCCGCCGGGGAGGGTGAAGTCCGCGGGACGGAAGAGCGTCTCGTCGACCTGCACCCCGGCATCCTGCAGTGCACCCTCGTAGCCGATCCGACGGTTGGACGGCAGATGGAAGTCCAGGTCGAATTCCTGCCCGCCGCCGATGTGCGCGATCCGCGTGTGCCCGAGGCCGATGAGGTGTTCGGTGGCCAGCCTGGCCACCGAGACGTCGTCCATGGTGAGGCTGAACACACCGGCGATGGGCCCACCGACGCCGATCAGCGGTTTGCCCATGGCGTGGAGACTCGACACTTCGTCCTCGGTCAGTTCGAGGCCGATGGCGATGACGGCGTCAACCCGCTGCCGCAGCAGGAAGTGGTCGAACACGCTCTTGCGTTCCTCTCCGCCCCCGGTGAGGTTGTACAACGTGAGGTCGTAGCCCAGCCGGAGTAGAGCGCTCTCAGCTCCTTCGATGACCGAAGCGAAGAACCAGTGGTTGAGGAACGGAACGACGACACCGACATTGCGGGTCCTGCCGGACGCGAGGCTGGAGGCGTTCGACGAGACGACGTAGTCCAGCTCACTCGCAGCCTGGGCGACTTTGAGCCTGGTCGCGTCGGAGACGTAGCCGCGCCCGCTGAGCGCGCGCGATACCGTCGCCGTTGAGACGCCTGCGCGACGCGCGACCTCTTCGATGCCCGCCATGGGACCCCTTTTTGTGAGCGTGGATGCCAGTGGCCAGCATAGCGACGCGCGCGGATGCTCCCCGGCAGTGGCGCAAGCCGAGCCGGTGTGGGACGCTCGGAACGGACGAAAGGGCACTGCATGCACAGGGACGATGACCGCGTGATCGTGATCGGAGACGCACTGATCGACGAGCTCACGGATGCCGCCGGGAGCCGCGAATTCGTCGGCGGCGCCGCGCTCAACGTCGCGGTCGGTCTCGCCAGGCTCGGCGTGCCGACCACCCTCATCGCGATGGTCGGAGACGATGCGGACGGCAGGAGCATCCGCGCCTTCCTCGACCAGTACGGTGTCGAACTGATCGCAACCCCCGGTCTCCTCGGCTCATCGCGGGCGGTCAGCGACCGGAGCGCAGGCGAACCCAGGTACAGCTTCAACCAGGCCGCACAGCGGCGCCGGATCGTGTTCGGCGACGACGAGAGGCTCGCCATCGCCGACGCCAGACTCGTCGTCGTGAGCTGCTTCCCGTTCGACGACGACGAGCAGTCGGCCGGGCTGGAGGAATCCGTGGCCAATCCCGGCCGCCGGCTCGTGATCGACCCGAATCCGCGGAGCGGGATGATGAACGACCTCGATCGCTTCGTGGCGAACTTCGAGCGCATCGGTGCCACCGCTCTGCTGTGCAAGGTCGGGGACGAGGATGCCGAACTGCTCTACGGCACCGACCTGCCGCACCTCGTCGACCTGCTGCACCAGGCGGGTACCGCGACCGTGCTCGCCACGGCCGGCCGCGACGGGGCATCCGTCTCGACGTCCGCGGGAACGGTGTCGAGACCGATCGTTCCTCTGCAGGAGCCGGTCATCGACACGATGGGCGCCGGTGACGCGACACTCGCGGCCGCAGTGCGCACGATCCTCCTCGACGGTGTGCCCGCCGACGACGCCGGATGGGGAAAGCTCCTCGACGACGCCATGCTCATCGCGGCGCTGACCTGCCGCCACGAGGGCGCGCTGTTGCAGTTGCCGCCGGTCGCAGGGGCCTGACGGCGGCCGATTTCCGGAAGACGACCGGCAAGGGTACTATTTTCACGCGCCTTCGGTTGTCTGTACAAGTCGGTCGAGTGCGTCTGGCGAGTTACCCAAGCGGCCAAAGGGATCTGACTGTAAATCAGACTGCTCAGCATTCGGGGGTTCGAATCCCTCACTCGCCACGCTGTTAAAAAGGGAGTCCACGCGGGCTCCCTTTTTCGTTCCCCTGCCGAGACTGCAGCAGAGGCTCAACAGGGAGCCCCGTTGGAGCCATTACCGCACTGTGGATGCCATCGCCCACGACGGGACTGGCGCCACCCCGCGGGCCAGTATGCTGCAAACACAATGAAGAATCTTCGCCAATCAGCTTTCGTCGCATCCCTCGCGGTTGCGGCGACCCTGCTCATCTCCCCGGCCGTCCAAGCGTCTCAGGCAGCCCCAGACCCTTCCACGGCCGTCGTCGCCGCTCCGCCGACGGACCTCGTTCAAGCGAAGGTGTTCGGCGCCATCCGACGCGACAGCGCCACCGGGAAATGGCTCGCCATCAATGATGCGATGCACGTGTCCCACGGGATCGCATCAGTCGAGAACTACAAGAACAAGGCCCTGAAGATCACCTTCGAGACACCGGCGGCCTACGTCGGCAGTTTCACGGCAACACCGGACGAAACCCTGGCGAAGGCGAATGTGAGGATGGGGACCAGCGTCGGCCTTGCCCACGCGTACCTGTACATGTACCAGGGCACTTCGAAAATACCGGTGAACCCGAACACGATCACGGCGGCCTCAGCGAACATCTGGATCGACGTCACACACTGGGTCGGACCGTAGCGAGCCGCGCGTGTCTCGCCGAGACAGCAGTAGTGGTCTGAAAACGAGCCAGGTTCGAGCCACCGCTGCACTCTCGACGGCTCACAGCGGGTAGCGCACGCCGGTGAGGGTCTCGGATGCCGTCCACAACTCTGTGGCGAGCGTCGCGTCACTCGCGAGCGCGGTGCGTCCGACCAGTGTGGGGTGGCCGTGCTGCTCCATCCGTCCGTCGGGGCCGACGTAGCTGGCGCCTGGCAGGTCCTGCGTCGCGGCGAAGAGAGTCGGCAACGCGCCCATCTCCGGCGACTGGGCGAAGAGTCGATTGCCGAGGCTGCTGAGCCGCTTCAACACGGCGTTTGTCGCCGGCCCGCTCTGCAGGTTCGTCGACGCCCAGCCGGGGTGCGCGGCAACGGCGCGTAGCGGAGATCCGGTTCCCTGCAGTCGGCGCTGGAGCTCGAGGGCGAGCAACAGGTTCGCCAGCTTGGACTGGGCGTATGCCGCCCAGGGCTTATACGTTCTCCTCTCCCAGTTGAGGTCGGAGAGGTCGATGGACCCTGTCCTGTGCACGGTGGACGAGACGGTCACCACGCGATCGGTGATCCGCGTGAGCAGGAGGTTTGTGAGGGCGAAGTGGCCGAGGTGGTTGGTGCCGAACTGCATTTCGAAGCCGTCCTTCGTCCTGCCCTCCGGGATCGCCATCACACCGGCGTTGTTGATGAGGATGTCGATCGTCCCGTCCCACCCATCGGCAAAGGCGCGGACCGACGCCAGATCGGCGAGGTCGAGCTGGCGGACCTCGATGGGGCCCGGGATGCCGGCGGCCGCCTCCTCGCCACGGGTCACGTCGCGAACGGCCATCACCACGCGGGCTCCCGCCGCGGCGAGTGCCGCGCTCGTTGCCCGCCCGAGCCCGCTGTTCGCTCCCGTCACGATCACGGTGCGGCCGTTTTGCGGGGTGATGTCGGCGGCGGTCCATGTGCTCATATCGCCCAATGTAGTCGCGGATCAGCTCCGTCGTCGGGGAGGCGCGTTCTGGCAATACCCCCCGGGTTGGGGGAGGGGCTTTTTCTCGCAACAGCAGCGTGGCGGAACCAACTATGGCACCATGACTGATACCTCGCGCACCACCCCGATAAGTGCGCGGGAGATTGGCCGAGTCTTGGATCTTCGCGATTATTTCCGCGTATTGCGCAAAGGCTGGTGGATCGTCGTCGCCTCGCTCCTCCTTGGCGTGGGCGCGGCGACCGCCGTCACGTTGGTCCAGACCCCGTCGTACAGCGCGACCGCGAAGGTCTTCGTTTCGACGCAATCCGCCGGCACGGTTTCCGACCTCGTACAGGGCAACGCGTTCAGCGTGCAGAGGGTGAGAACCTATTCCGACCTCGTGTCCACACCCCTCGTCCTGCTGCCGGTGATACGTCAGCTCGACCTGGACATGTCGCCGGAACTCCTGGCGACGCGGATCGTGGCTTCTGCGCCTCTGGACACGTCGATCATTGCCATCACCGTGAACGACACGGACGCTGAACGTGCTGCGGCCATCGCGAACTCCGCATCACAGAACCTTGCGGCGGTGGTCCAGGACGTCGAAACTCCGGCGCTGGATGAGGCCATTTCGCCGGTGAAGCTGACGCGTGCCCAGGAAGCAACGGTGCCGCTGAGGCCAGCGAGTCCGAACATCCCGCTCTACCTCGCCCTGGGTGCTGCCGCCGGGTTGATCATCGGGATCCTGATCGCCATTCTGCGTGAGACGCTCGAAACGCGCATCCGAAACGAAAACGATCTCAAGCAGGTCACCGATGTCGCCGTGCTCGGCGGCATCGGATTCGACCCGAACGCCAGGGACAACCCTCTTACCGTGCACGCTGACCCGCAGAGTCGCCGTGCCGAGTCGTTCCGCACGTTGCGGACGAATCTGTCGTTTCTGGAAGTGGCGCGGGCAGAACGCAGCTTCGTCATCACCTCCTCCATCCAGAGCGAAGGAAAAAGTACGACCGGCGCCAACCTCGCCATTGCCCTCGCCGATGCCGGATTTCGAGTGCTCCTGGTCGATGCCGACCTCCGCAGGCCGACGGTCGCCGACTACATGGGCCTGGAAGGTGCCATCGGGCTCACCGATGTGCTGATCGGGCGAGCGGAGCTGCGGGACGTCATGCAGCCGTGGGGAATGGCAGGGCTCTTCGTTCTTCCCGCCGGCCACGTACCGCCGAACCCCAGCGAACTGTTGGGTTCGACACGGATGTCGCAGCTCATCGCCGAGCTCAACGAGAGCTTCGACGTGGTTCTCTTCGATTCGCCGCCGCTGTTGCCGGTCACCGACGCGGCCATTCTCGCCAAGAAGGTCGGCGGCACGATCATGGTCGTCGCGGCTGGTCGAACCCACAAGAACCAGCTCAGGGGCGCCCTGGCCGCCCTGGCGAACGTCGGTGCGCCGGTGTCGGGGATCGTTCTGACGATGCTGCCGACCAAGGGGTCGAATGCCGGATACGAACTGGGCTACGGCACGTACGGGTACGAGCCGGACACCACAACCGTCAAGCGCGTGAAGCTCCGAAAATGACGGTCTCAGCCGATCCCACGGCACGGGCACCTGGACGCCCGTCCGGACCCGACGCGGTGGAGCGGATCATCGTCCATCAGTTCGACCCTGCACGCCCATCCCCAGGGGGGATCGACACCATCCTGCGCGGCATCTGCCGGTATTCCCCTGAGGGCCTGAGGCTGGCGATCGTGGGCGTGGACACCGGGGCGGGCCCATCGACTCGCCGCCTGGGCCGGTGGGAGCGACACCAGTTCGGCGACCGTTCCGTGTGGTTCCTTCCGGTCGTACGTCTGGATCCCGCAGATCTCTCGAGGAAGGTCCCGCATTCGATCCGGCTGATGGCTGGACTTCTCCGGTACCGAACCCGGCTTCCTGAACGACGGATGGTCGAGGCGCACCGAATGGATGTCGCCCTTGCGCTGCGTTTCCTTGTGCGAGTACCTCAGGGCTATTTCGTCCACACCCAGAGGAACGGCCTCACCGGCGACACGTCCGACTCCCTGTGGCGGCTGTTCCATGACGCACACGGACGACTCGAGAAGAGCGTCGTGCACAAGGCGAAAACCGTCACCGTCTTCAACGAGGCTTACGCGGAGACGATTCGCAGCTGGAATCCGCGGACTCGATTCTCGCCGACCTGGTTCGACCCCGACCTGGTCGTCGCGGGTCGTCGCGACCGGGACGCGGACAGGATCGTCTGGGTCGGCCGGCTGGAAGCTCCGAAGGACCCTGCCCTGGCGATCGATGTGTTCGAAAAGCTCAGCGCTGCGCATCCCGAACGGGATTGGTCGCTCGAGATGCTGGGATCCGGAACGCGCCTGGCCGCCCTGCGTGAGCGTGTCGAGCAGATGCCGGCCGAGCTCCGGAACCGGGTGCAGGTCCGTGGCCGGGTCGAACCGGCTGAAGTCGCAGAGACGCTGGCGCGAAGCGGTGTGTTCCTCATGACGTCGCATCCCGGATACGAGGGCTTCCCCTGTGTCCTGGTCGAGGCGATGGTTGCCGGACTCGTGCCGGTCGTGACACAGGGCTCTGACACCGGAGGGCTCGTGGTGAACGAGAGCACCGGCTACGTGACCGGCCGCGATCCGAGAGAGATCGCAGATCGTGTCGCATCCTCCGGGGCGATCAGCAGGTCTGCCGTTCGGGACACCGTCACATCGCTGAGTGCCCCGGCTGTCGTCGGTCAGATCTACGCCGATTGGCCGAGTGATGACTGACTTCAAGCTGAGGACGGACTCCGCCACCACGCTCACCAGGTTGCGTGTGCATGCGGACGGCAGCCTGACCCTGGCAGGAGAGCCGCTGTTCTGGCGATCGCCTGCGGTGCTGCTGGAGCGCATCCGGGTGATGCGGAACATGGCTCAGCCGGTGCTTGTCGTCACACCGAACGTCGATCAGACAATCGATCTCGACAGGGATCCGAAATTCCGCGGGGCGTATCGGGACGCAGGGCTACGGCTCATCGACGGGGCTCCGCTGACGATGCTTGCGCGGCTCCTCGGCGCAACCGGGGTGCATCGGCACACCGGCGCCGACCTATTGCCCTTCCTCGTGAGCGAGTCGGAACGTGAGGGGTGGACGGTGGCGATCGCCGGAGGTAGCGCGGGTGTAAGCGGCCTGGCCGTCGCGCGACTGCAGGAGGCGCACCCGGGCGCGAAGGTGGTGAGCGTACCCTTCCCCTACCTCTCTGTCGTGGACGACCCGAGATCCAAAGAGGTCGTGGACGAACTGTGCAATATTTCCGCGGACATCGTCTTCCTGTGCCTCGGGGCACCGAAACAGGAGATGTGGTTCACGCACTGGCGCTCGATGCTTCCGCCGGGCGTGTACATCGGTGCAGGCGCCGCAGTTGATTTCGCCGCAGGAACGGCGCGTAGAGCACCCTCCGTCCTTCGACGCCTCGGAGCGGAATGGTTGTGGCGGCTTGCACAGGAGCCGAAGCGGCTGGGGACGCGATATCTCGTGAAAGGGCCCGCATTTCTGGCTGTCGTCTGCCGGTCGATCCTCTTGCACGAACGGCGGAGCATTCGTCTGGCGCGCGAGGACCTGCCGTGAAGGCTCCAGGGCCGGAAACTGTGGCGATTCTGGCACCCAGTCTCTCTGGCGGCGGCGCGGAGCACGTGGCCTCGAGGTGGGCGTCCGCCCTGCAGGCGAGGGGATACCGCGTGCGCGTTCTGCTCACCAACCCGTCGGAAGACGACCTGGCCACGGCCAACCTCGAGGTCGCGGATGTGAGCAGTCGACTGCGCAGTTTCGTGGGTTCAGTACCCCAAGTGCGGCGAGCACTCCGCGACACCCCTGTCGATGCGGTCCTGTCAGTGATGCCGTACTGGAACCTCGTCGCGCTGATCGTCGCCGCCACCCTTCCTGCGCCCATCCGGCCCAGCGTGACCATCAGCGACCACACACTGCATGTACCTCAGCGGGCGACAGCAAGCCGCTCGACCAGATTCCAGCTGGCTCTCGCCAAACTGCTTTACCGGCGAGCGGGGTCGTGGATCGCCGTGTCCCACCCTGTTGCCGCGGAGATGGCTGCGCTGTACGGGCTCGACTCTTCCCGCCTGTGGGTGGTCGTCAACCCCGTGTCGGATTCGAGCGGGACGCGCCGACTGCCGGTTCCGGTCGCTGAGTCGGATGCGACGTTGCGGCTGGTATTCGCCGGGCGGCTCTCGCCTGAGAAGAGACCGCTGACCGCCGTGCAGGTCGCGGCCACTCTCGCTCGCGACCATTCAGTCCCTGTCGCGCTCGATGTCTTCGGGGCCGGCCCGCTCGAGGACGACATGCGAACACTGGCCCGGTCGTTGGGCGTGCCGATCACCTTCCATGGATGGGCAGATCGGTGGTACGACCGCGTCGCGCCACGCTCCGTGTTGTTGATGCCGTCCAAGGTGGAGGGTTTCGGCAATGTGCTCGTCGAGGCGGCCGCTGCCTCGATCCCCGCCGTCGTCTCCTCGCGGGCGCTCGGGGTGGCAGACGCCTGCATCCCGGGGATCACCGCCGTCCTCGCGTCAACGGATTCCGTTCCCGCGTACGCGCTCGCAGTGTTGGAGGCCCGTTCGCTTCCCTTCCCCGTCATCGATGAGTGGTTGAGACGCTTCTCGAGCGAGACCGGCGGCGATCTGGTGGCTGAAGCGGTATCCAGGGCGGCGATCCGATGAGCGCCGTCATCGGATCGTGGAACGCCCCAGCCCCCGGACTCACGGTCTCCGGCGTTGCCGGCAGGCCATCGACCGTGACATTCGTCTATGCCATCGCCGTCACGCTTCTCCTCGCCTTACGCACGCCGTTCTCCGCGAACATCTCGTTCGGCGTTGCTCTGGCTCTGATCGCCTTTCCCGTCACGCTTCGCCCCTGGCTGTCGTCGCGGTGGGGAATCGTGGTGACGATCCTGGCAGGCCTTGCGCTTGCCGGTGGCGCCCTTCTGATCGAACCGGGACTGAAGGCGGACCCCGGCAGATACTTCAGCCAGGGAACCGCGATCTACCAGGCATCCGTTCTGGTGGGACTCGTGCTGGCAGCGGCGACAGCGCAATGGGCGCTCACCGTCCTCGGACTGAACCGGTTCCTCATTCTGTGGGCCGCTGGACTCATCGTGTCGACACCTTTCATGAGCGGGGGATTCGCGGAGAACCCGTGGAAGTATGGCCTTGCCCTTCCCGTGAGCGTGCTCGTGCTAAGTCTGGTCAGCCGTGGCGGACCCGTGTTCAACGTGACCGCGCTCGCGATCCTGGTGCTGCTCTCGACGTACTTCTCGTATCGCTCCTGGGTCCAGGTGCTGGTCGCAGCAGCGGTCGTCATCTATGTCCTGCGCACCTCACGAGAGAAGCCGGGAAGACCCAGGCGTTCACGGGTGCTCGTGGGGATCGCACTGGGTGCCGGGGTTCTTGCTTTCGCCTGGCTGCTGTCCCTTCTGGCCACCGAAGGGGTCCTCGGCGAGGCGGTGCAACGACGCACCGTGGAGCAGGCGAATGTGACAGGCAACCTTCTGCTCGGCGCGCGACCGGAGTGGGCCGCTGCATGGTCGCTCGCCGAGCGGCATCCGTTCGGACTCGGGTTGGGGGTGTCCCCATCGTCGACGGACTGGTCGACGGCAGTTCGGGCGATGCCGTTCTCGAACAGCGCCTTGCAGGACTCGGGAACGGTCTCCGGATACTTCCGATCGGGAGAGGTGTCGTTCCACTCGGTGTTGTGGTCCTTCTGGGGGACCTACGGCATTCTCGGTTTCACACTGGTGGCGGTAGTCGTCGTTCTCATCGTGAAGACAATGCTGTCTCTCGACTCCCTCCGGTTGAGCACGCCGGTTATGGCCGCTGTCGCGGTGTTGATGATCGGCGCCGCGTGGGATCTTCTGTTTAGCCCGCTCGCCCTGGCGCCGCTCGCCGCCACCCTCGCGGTGATTGCCTGGTTGCCTCGTGAGGCCCAACGACGGCGCGATCCGTGGCACGAACGGCTGGAGGAGTACACATGAGCGCGAGGCCCCAGCCGAAGATCACCGTGATCACGGTGACACTCAACGACCTCGAGGGGCTGAAGAAGACCCTGTCGAGCGTGCGGGCGCAGGTGGGCAGCAATTGTGAGCATTGGGTCATCGATGGCGGATCCATCGATGGTTCCCGCGAATTGCTGGCTGACTATGTCGCGTCTGCCGCCGACGCCCACTTCGTCTCTGAGGCGGACGCGGGGATATTCGACGCCATGAACAAAGGCATCGCCCTGGCGACGGGGGAGCTCTTGGTGTTCCTCAACTCCGGCGATTGCTTCACCGACCCCGGGGTCCTGGGGTTCGTATCGCGGGAATGGGCGCGCGGGAACTGGGAGTGGGGATACGGCGCAGTCCGGTACGTGGCCGAGGATGGCGAGGTGGTTTCCGGATCCCTCCAGTCACCGTTCCGCCGTCGGCGTCTGCAGCTCGGATTTCGGTTCGCGCCGTGGCCTGCCACCTACATCAGCCGTGACCTGGTCCGGCGCGTAGGCGGCTTCGACGATCGATTCGGCTTCGCCGCCGACCAGGAGCTTGCGATCCGTGCTGCCGCCGTCGCGGAACCGGTCACCTGGGTCCGGTTCATGGCCGATTTTCTGCTCGGGGGCGTCCACTCGCAAAGCAGCTTCCTCACTCGGGAACGGCTGTGGCACCGCATGCGTGTGCACAACGGCGTTCCGGTTCTCGGCTCGAGGGTCGTCGATCTCGGGGCGGCGTACTCGATCGCCTGCTTCCGTGAGCTTCGCAGGCGGGGTGCGGCGTTCGCCGGCAGAGGGAGGCGCTGACCGGTGACGATCGACGGGTCGACGGGGGCAGCGGCTCTGCCTGTCGAGGGGAAGGCGAATGGACGCAATGCCGCGCAGGCGATCCTCTCGTCCGCAGGAGCGCGGGTGGCGGTCTTGCCGCTCACCGGTGTGTGCTCGATTCTCACAGCCCGTCTGGTCACGGATACCTACGGGGTCGACGGCTACGCCGTCTTCTCGCTGATTGCCGCCCTGCCCTTCCTCTTCCCGTTCATCGATCTCGGGGTGGGCGCCGCGGTCGCCAATGCGGCGGGCGCATTGCCCGCTCACCCACACGAGTACCGGGAGACCCTCGCCAGGGCACGTCGCGTGCTCCTTCTCGTCAGCGCGAGCGTGCTCCTCGCCGTGCTCGGGATCGCGGCCCTCGGCGCGTGGCCCGCGCTGACAGGGCTCCCGGACTCGGTGACCGTGAACTGGGGAATCGCGGGCGCCATGGTGCTGTTCGCCGTTGCCATTCCGGGGTCCCTCGGGCATTCGATGTTGTTCGGAATGCGCAAGAACAGCTGGTCGGTATGGATCCAGGGGCTGGGGCCGCCGATCACCCTGCTTCTCGTCGTCGCGGCAACGCTCTGGGCGTCGACGATCTTCGCTGCTCTCGTCGCGACCACCGCCGGCATCCTCGTCTCCTCCTGGGTGGCGACAGCAGTCGCTTCGCGAGTCGGAGTCGCACGTGCCGCTCGCCGTGCCGCGCGGGCATCGCCACGACGCGCGACGCGAGTTGTCCTGTGGGCCACCGCCTGGCCCATGCTGATCGTGTCCCTCTCGCTTCCGGTGAGCTTTCAGACGGGCAGGCTTGTCCTCAGCTGGCAGGCCACGCTCGAGGATGTGGCCATCTATTCCGCCGCCATGGTTGCATTCCTTCCGGTATTCTCCATCGCCCAGGTCGCCGGCCAGTCGCTGTGGGGCGAGTTCGCCGGTGTGCGGGCTCGATCGGAGAGCGGCGCCGCCGAGTACCTGACCGGACTCAAAGTGGTCGCATTCGTGGGCCTGGTCGGTGCCGTGGGACTGGTCGTGTTCGGCCCGTGGCTTTCAGGGCTCGCGGTCAACGATGCGGTGCAGTTCCCGCCAGGGCTCTTCTGGATACTCGGGGCCACCGTGCTCGTCCAGGCGCTGTACATTCCGTCCGGAATGTACCTGACCAACGCGCCAGGCTTACGCTTCCAGGCGTTGCTCGCCGTGCTCATGGGCGTGTTCGTGTTGTCAGCGTCAGTGCTGACGGCCGGTCCGCTCGGCGTGATGGGCGTTGCGCTGAGCCTGCTCTGCGGCATCGTCGTGTTCCAACTCGTGCCTGGCACGATCAGAGTGCTTGCTTCCATCGGCCGCCACGAACACGCTGACCCGGCATGACCGAGTTTCTGGTGGCCGGTCCCCGGGCGTGGCCGCATCCGTCGTTCTACCCCGTTGAAGCTGTTGTCGACGCGCTGAGTGCTCAGGGCGGTGATCGCGTCGGGGTGGGAGGTCTCTACGGAAAAGTGGTGAGCAGGCTGGGACTGAACCTCTCCGGCCGCGGGCTCCTCCCCATCGTGGTGCCGCTCATGGGCCCCCGCAGGCACCAACTCGCGGACGCGGCGATTCGTGGCCGCCCCGTCGTACTGGCGTGGGATGTGTGGGAGGACTCCGTTGCGGAGTGGATCGAGCTTCTGCACGACTTTCGCGTGCCCGTCGTTTTCTGCACGTCAACGGCGGCACGGGACCTGTTACGGGAGCGAGGGTTCGAAGGCAGGCTTCTCTACCTGCCCGAGGCGACCTCGGTTTCTCTGTATCGACCCGGTTCGCCACTGTCCGAGCGTCCCATCCAGGTGCTCGAGCTCGGCCGAAGGTGGGATGCCTGGCACGACCCGGTGCACAGGTCAGGCCTGCTCGACCAGATCGAGTCGCGGTATGAAGTCGTGAGCGGACAGGTCGTCTTCGACAGCCGAGCCGACCTCATCGACGGGTTAGCCTCGTCGGCGATCTCCGTCTGTTTTCCACGAAGCCTGACCCACCCTGCGGCTGCCGGGAATGTGGAAACGTTCACGCACCGCTACCTGGAGTCCATGGCATCCGGCTGTCTCATTCTGGGTCACGCCCCAGCAGACCTCGTCGACCTCTTCGGCTACAACCCGGTCATCGAAGCGGACGTGCGGGATGCCGCGACGCAGTTGAGATCGATCATCGATGACCTCGACGCCTATCAGGGTCTTGTGGACAGGAATCTGGAAACCGTGAGGCGAGTGGGCGACTGGGAGCAGCGTGCACGGTACATCACCGGCGTTGTGGGCTCCCTGGAATCGTCAGGCGTCAGCCGGCGCTGGGAACGGAGGAGTCTGTGAGTCAGGCGGTTGAGCGGAATCCGGCCGATGCGCAGTTGCCGTCCCCTGCACCCGCCGGTGCACGTCGGGTGAGCTACCTGGACGGTGCACGCGCGACAGCGGCGCTGTTCGTGCTGGTGCACCACACGTACTGCATGGCGTACCCGATCCGAGACGGCATCGAACCCGCGGGCGTCCTGGGATATGCGGTTGGTTGGATGGTCTACGGTCACTTCGGGGTCACGGTGTTCATCGTCCTCGCTGGATACTCCCTGTTCATCGCGCTCGCCCATCGATCCGGTCGCCTCCCCGGTGGATTCGTCGGATATCTCAAACGCCGGGCGTGGCGGATCCTCCCACCGTTCTGGGCCGCACTGCTGGTCACGATCGTGCTTGTGCTTGTTTTCATCGGTTCTCCCACGGGAACCCATTGGGACCAGTCAGTACCGACGAGTCCGAAGGGGTGGGTGGTCGACGCCCTGCTCCTGCAGGACATCGTCCCCGTTCAGGATGCCGCATACACGTTCTGGTCGATATCCGTCGAGTGGCATATTTACTTCCTCGTTCCGGTAATCCTCGTGATTCGGACACGGTCCACCTGGGCCGTAGCGATCGGAGTCGGCGTCAGCATCGGGCTGGTCGGCATGGTGCTCGCAGTGGTGAGTGAGAAGTTCGGTCGCATTCACCCGGAGTACTACGCGGTCTTCGCCCTGGCCGCCGGCGGATGCCTCATCGTCGCCCATGCGCCAGCCTGGGCACGCCGTGTGCCGTGGAGAGTGACCTCAGCAGTTGCCCTCTCGAGTGTCGTTGCTCTGTGCCTCACGCACGATTTCGCATGGGCGATCTCACATTTCCCCTGGCTCGACCTCGTGGTGGGCCTGGGCGTGGTGTCGCTGTTGATCGCGATCGGTCTAGGAAAGGCCGACCGCGTCGCCAGCACCCTCTCGTGGGCGCCACTCGCCCGAATCGGTGCCTTTTCCTACAGCATGTATCTTGTCCACGCTCAGTTGCTTCAAGTGTTCTGGCAGACGGTGGTGGACCCGTTCAACCTCGACCGGCCGATGCAGCTCCTCCTCGGCTGGGCTGTCGGGGTCCCCCTGATCGTCGGGGCGAGTTACGGCTTCTCCCTCCTCGCGGAACAGCCGTTCGTGCGCAGGGAAGCCCGTATCAAGGCGCTGGGCAACGCGCTCGACCCCAACGCGATCCAACGCTGAGCGGAGCGTTCCGCCGCGACCGAGCCGATGCGATGGACGGCATGTTCACCGTCGACGTGCGTCGTGGGCAGGGCCGTCGGCGCCCTGCAATCGTTTTCCGAAGCCGTTCTCGCTCCCGACGAGACATATACCCCCCAGTGCGGGGGTGAAAACAAGATCACGATAGCGGAACGTGAGGAATCTTCGGTAATTTCTGACTCGTGCCCGTCGCTTCCCGAAGCGAGAGGCTCACCCGATTCACCGGCACCATCTGATCCATCACCGAAGACCGCTTGCAGCCCCTCTGGCTGCGGCAGCAATAGATGCCCGACCATCGCTACCCGAGTTTTCACCAGCCTTCTCTCACGCTGGGCGCTACCTCGCGACGCTGTGCTTTGGCAGAGAAGGATAACCATGTCGTTGCGCAGTTCGTCCCTCGAGTCCCGCTCCTCCGGTTGGCTCCGCTCCGGAGCCACGATTGCGATTTCCGCGCTGACGCTCACGCTTCTGAGTGCGACACCGGCCTTCGCTGTTCCGATAGCCGACGTTCCCGCCAACACAGCTGAGTGGGCGTCGACGCCATACTCGCCGTTGCAGCCGGGCGAGATCGCCGCGACGGGCAACACGAAGGCGCTGACCTTCGACGGTACGGAGGGCGGCCTGAATGCCAGTGGCGACGTCGCTACCGGGTTCACGATGGTCCAGCCGTCCACCGCTGATCCGCAGTGGTATCAACCCGAGAATCTCTCGGTGAGCGGCGGCAAGCTCAACGTCACAGCTACCAAGGGCATCGCCTACCTCAACAACGACCCCGCCGCGGGCAACGGTGGCACGCGCAACCAGCAGGACAACACCATGGGTGTCGGTCTGAGCGCCCAGGGCAAGATCCTGCGACTCAGCACCGTCGTCGCCAGCCCGACGGGAGCGTACAACTCGGCACAGGCCGGCCTGTGGTTCGGCGCCAATGACGACAACTTCGTCAAGTTCGTCCTTGCGGCGCCCGGGACCACCGTCGGTGCGAACACTCGCCAGATCCAGCTCGCCCGCGAGGTCGGTGCGGTATCGGCCAGCACCGCCGCATACCAGGTGAACGTCGACACGACCACGGCGACCATCCCGAACGGCACGGCAGTCACGCTCCAGCTCGACATCAACACGGTCACGGGCAAGGCCAATGCCAGCTACCGGCTCGGCACAGGTGCACTGGTCCCGTTGGCGGCCGGGCTGGACGTTCCCGCCAACTTCTTCAACGGATCTCTCCTGACCGGAACGGCACTGCCGGGAGTCGACTCGTTCGGTGGCGTGTTCACCACCAAGCGCAACATGCCGGTGGCGACACCTCTGGTGTACTCCTTCGACTCATTCGCCGTGTCCGAGCTGGACACCACGGCTCCCGGCGCCCCTACCAACCTCATCGGTCAGGCGACACCGAATGGAATCAACCTGGGCTGGGCGGCATCAGCAGACTCTGATGTTGCCGGCTACCGGGTGTACCGGTCGACGAGCACCCCTGTGAGCACCACGGGAACGCCGATCTCCGGATCCAGCCCCATCACCAGCACCACGTTCGCGGACTCCTCCACCTTCATCGGCGTCGGGTACCACTACGCCGTCACCGCGGTCGACACCAGCGGGAACGTCTCCGCGGCCGCGCAGTCCGCCGCTCTGACCTCGCCTTCGCCCCAGGGGACGCTCGTCGAGAAGGTGAACTTCTCGACAGCCGCCGGTCCGGCGGTCAACGGCTATATCAAGGACTCCGGCCTCGCCTATGACGCGACCCGCGGGTACGGCTGGATCACGGCCGACAACGGAGCCCCGTTCGACTTCTCGCTCAACTCGCGGGTGCGCACCAACACCGGTGTCACAACCGACCCTCGTCTCGCGTCACTGGTGCACATGCAGTACGGCGACACGACGAACGCCAATCCCGCCACAGGCATCACGACTGAAGAGGGTGTCTGGGAGTACGAACTGCCCAACGGCACATACAACGTCGTTGCTGCGGTCGGCGACTCCGCCTCGGGCAACTACGACAGCACGCACGCACTGCGCGCCGAAGGGGTCCAGTTCCTCGCACCGTTCCCCGGTACGGCAGCTCGCGAGTACGACGAGGCTGTAGCGACCGTCGAGGTGACTGACGGAAAGCTCTCCATCGACGCAGAGGGTGGCACGAACAGCAAGATCACGTACGTCGAGATCTTCCGCGTCGCTGCAGCAGCCCTCCCCGCCCCGACCGACGTTTCCGCAGTGCTGAACGACGACGACGGCGTCGACCTCAGCTGGCAGGGTGTCGACGGCGCCACCGGCTACAACGTCTTCCGCGGGCCGTCGGCCGCCGTCGACACCTCAGGCTCTCCGGTGAACGCTGAACCGCTGACTGAGACCACTTTCACCGACGACACTGTCGAAGCGGGAACCACGTACCACTACGTCGTCATCGCACTCGGCGAAACGAACTCGGCAGCCTCGCAGGCTGCGAGCGTGTCGGTTCCTGACGCACCGACTGCTCCAGCAACCCCGACGAACGTCGCCGGGTCCCTCGACAGCAGCGATCACGCGGTCATCTCCTGGGATGCCGTGGCCGCTGCGGGAGGATACAACGTCTTCCGCGGCGACTCGGCGACCGTTGCGGTCAACGGGTCTCCCGTGAACACGAGCCTGCTCACCACGACGACGTTCACCGACTTCACGGCATTGGCCGGTGAGACCTACTACTACGTGGTTGTAGCCGTCGGCGCAGACGGGCTGACCTCTGCGCCGTCGTCGCCCTCCGTTCAGGTTGTGATCCCCGATGAGCCGATTGTGCCCGGGGAGTGCGTGAGCACGGAATGGTCGGTGGACTACTTCTCGGGCACCGAGCTCGGAGGTTCCGCGATCGCAACAGAATGCGTCACCGAGATCGACCAGACCGCTGCGCCTGCTGGTGTGGGTCCCGATCAGTACTCGGCCCGGTTCACGAAGGTGATCGACGAGGGTGCGGGTACCTACCGGTTCTCCGCTCTGAGCGATGACGGCATCCGGGTCACTGTCGATGGCGCTCTCGTGATCGACGAGTGGTACGGCCAGGCAGGCACGGACGAGCACGTCGGTTCGATCACTCTGACCGAGGGCGAGCACGTCGTGGTCGTCGAGTACTTCCAGGGTTACGGCGGAGCGAAGCTCATCGTCGACTACGAGAAGCTCGTCACGGGATGCGTCGACTCTGAGTGGTCGGTGAACTACTTCTCGGGTACTGCCCTTGACGGCGCGGCGATCGAGACGGACTGCGTGTCCGACATCGACCAGACCTCCGCTCCCGCCGGCGTCGGACCCGACCAGTACTCCGCCCGGTTCACCCGGACCATCGAGGGTGCCGGAGCGTACGATTTCACCGCGCTCAGCGATGACGGCGTCCGCGTCTTCGTCGACGGCGCTGTCGTCATCGACGAGTGGTACGGCCAGGCCGGCACAGAACTCCACGTCGGCTCCGTGACTCTGACCGAGGGCGAGCACGTCGTGGTCGTCGAGTACTACCAGGCCTACGGCGGGGCAAAGCTGCAGGTGGACTATGCGCCAGCTGTCACGGAATGCATCACGGCCGAGTGGTCGGTGGACTACTTCGCCGGCACCGATCTCGAAGGTTCCGCGATCTCGACCGAGTGTGTGACCGAGATCAACCAGACATTCAACTCGGGCGACGGTCCTGTGGGTGTCGGTGCCGATCAGTACTCGGCCCGGTTCACGAAGGTGATCGACGAGGGTGCGGGTACCTACCGGTTCTCCGCTCTGAGCGATGATGGCATCCGGGTCACTGTCGATGGCGCTCTCGTGATCGACGAGTGGTACGGCCAGGCAGGCACGGACGAGCACGTCGGTTCGATCACTCTGACCGAGGGCGAGCACGTCGTGGTCGTCGAGTACTTCCAGGGTTACGGCGGAGCGAAGCTCATCGTGGACTACGAGAAGGTCACGACCGGGTGCACGGCCTCTGAATGGTCGGTGAACTACTTCTCGGGCACTGCCCTTGCTGGTGCGGCGATCGAGACGGACTGCGTGTCTGACATCAACCAGACCTCCGCTCCCGCCGGCGTCGGACCCGACCAGTACTCCGCCCGGTTCACCAAGATCCTCAACGAGGGGGCGGGAACATACGAGTTCTCCGTCTTCAGCGATGACGGCGTCCGCGTCTTCGTCGACGGCGCTGTCGTCATCGACGAGTGGTACGGCCAGGCCGGCACGGANCAGACCTCCGCTCCCGCCGGCGTCGGACCCGACCAGTACTCCGCCCGGTTCACCAAGATCCTCAACGAGGGGGCGGGAACATACGAGTTCTCCGTCTTCAGCGATGACGGCGTCCGCGTCTTCGTCGACGGCGCTGTCGTCATCGACGAGTGGTACGGCCAGGCCGGCACGGAGGAGCACGTCGGCTCCGTGACTCTGACGGAGGGCGAGCACGTCGTCGCCGTCGAGTACTACCAGGCCTACGGCGGAGCGAAGCTCGTCGTCGGCTACGAGAAGACCGGTGTCGACACAGAGGCACCGAACGCCCCGAGCGAGCTGGTCACCACTGCTGGCGATGAGTCGATCCGCCTCGACTGGGCGACGAGCTCTTCCAGTGACACCGTCGGCTACCGCGTCTATCGCGGAACTGCCCCCGGAGTCACCGCGACCGGTACCCCGCTCAGCGGAACCTCGCTCGTGACCGCGGCGAACTACGTCGACTCGGCGATCGTCGCCGGCACAACGTATTACTACGTCGTCACCGCGGTGGACGCCGCAGGGAACGCGTCGGTCGTCTCCAACGAGGCGATGGGACTCTTCACCGAAGAGCCGGACACCGAAGCGCCGGTCGCGCCTACTGCACTCGCGGCAACCGGCGGCGACGACATCGTCACGCTCACCTGGACTCCGTCCACCTCGACCGACGCGATCGGCTATCTGGTCTACCGGGGACTCGAGCCCTCAGTGCTCAACGAGGGTGAGATCGTCTCCGGTGCTGCTCCCATCACGGGAGCGACATACACAGACACGACCGTGTCGAATGGAACCACGTACTTCTACGCGGTTGTCGCGGTCGACCTGGCCGGCAACGAATCCGAAGCATCAAATGAGGTCTTCGCTGTACCGGTCGTGCCGAACACGACCAACGTCAAGGTGGACTTCACCGCCACGAACGGCGTCCCCGCGGCAGGTTACGTCGCCGACTGGGGCCAGGCGTACAGCGCTCGCACCAGCACCAACCAGGGCACAGGACTCAGCTACGGCTGGATCGATGCGGACGGCAACGATCTGAGCCTGGTCAGCAACGGCCGCGATCGCGGCCGCGCCGGAGTCGAAGAACGCGTCGACTCGATCATTCACATGCAGTACGGCGATGTGAGCGGTGGCACCGGAACCAACGGTGTGAAGAATGAGGGCCAGTGGGAGCTGGCCGTGCCGCAGGGCCTCTATGAGGTGACCGTGGCAGTCGGCGACGAACCTGGCGCTGATGGTGTCTACGACTCGAACCACGTCATCAACATCGAGGGTTCGGTCGGAATCGAGACATTCGCGGCCACCGCAGCGGCCGAGTTCAGGACCGTGACCACCACCGTGGGCGTGTGGGACGGCAAACTGACCGTGGACGCCATGGGCGGCACCAACACGAAGCTCGGGTACGTCGACGTGAAGGGCATCGAACGTGAACCCCACGTCGACACGGTGCTCCCCGAGAACCGCTCCACCGGCCACGATGTGAACGCAGGCGTCTCCGCGACGATCCGCATTCCTTACGCCGGCGTCGGAGTGGACCCCCTCTCCCTGCCGAACAACGTCAAGCTCTTCGAGCTGCCGAGCGGAACGCAGGTGCCGACGACGGTGGGAACATCGGGCGGAAACGACGTCATCTCTCTCGCACCGAACGCCCCGCTCAAGCCCAGCACGCGCTACCGGTTCGTTGTGACGAGCGGAGTGCTCGACAACTTCGGCGCCCCCTTCGTTCCATTCACCTCCGTGTTCACGACGGGTACGGGCGAGATCGTCGAGGATGCCGACTTCACCCCGGCCACCAACATCGCGTTCGAGAAAGTGGAACTGCCGATCGGCGCAGGGACGTACTGGTCCTCATTCACCTTCGGCCCGGACAACAAGCTCTATGCGGCGTCGATCGGTGAGGGTCTCTATCGATTCACGGTGAACGCCGACGGAACGCTGTCGAACAAGGAAGACCTGGGTTACCAGGGAATGGCCATGATCGGTCTGGTCTTCGACAAGAGTGCGACCGCAGGCAACCTCAAGCTGTGGGTCACCACGACGACGGCGAACTTCAACGAGCAGGGCCAGTGGGTCAGCGGCATCAGCATGCTGACAGGGCCGAACCTCGCAACCCGCAACCAGGTGTTCAGCGAGCTGCCCCGGTCACTGTCTGACCACCTCACCAACTCGATGGCATACGGACCGGACGGACGCATCTACTTCCAGCAGGGCTCCAACCAGGCAGCGGGCGATCTCGACAACTCGTGGGGCCAGCGCGGTGAGCAACTGCTCACGGCCGCGACCCTCGTCTTCGATCCCGCGAACAGCCAGGTTGCCGCAGCCGCGGCCGGCGGTGGGGCGATGAGCGTCAAGACCGCGCAGGGGGGGACATACAACCCGTACGCACCGACTGCACCGCTGAAGATCTACGCCTCAGGCATCCGCAACGCATACGACCTCGTGTGGCACTCGAACGGACACCTGTATGTGGCGACCAACGGCACAGCCGGCGGAGCGAACACTCCCGGTGTCACGGCGAACGCCAACGGCACCTTCACCCGAGAGGCTGCGGCAGGCATCCCCGGATTCTCGACGGTCGACGGCACAGACGTGACGTCCCAGTGTGTTCGCCGCGGCTACACCGGTGGTTCGGTCCAGCCGATCGCCAACCAGCCCACGCAACGTGACCTCCTCTTCGACGTGGTCGAGGGTGGCTACTACGGACACCCGAACCCGACCAGGTGCGAGTTCGTGCTCAACGAGGGCAACGACCCGGCGAACCCGCCGAAGTCAGCCGGACAGGGCGGGTCCAAGTACCCGCTGGGCACGAAGGCGGACCCCAACTACCGCGGGATCGCATACGACTTCGAGTTCAACAAGTCGCCCAACGGATCGATCGAATACAAGAGTGCGACATTCGGCGGACAGCTCAAGGGCCGACTCGTCATCACCCGCTTCTCGAACAACAACGACCTGATCTTCCTGCAGCCCGATCAGGCCACCGGCGAGATCCTGGGCGCGCAGACCGAGGTCGGGATCACCGGCGTGGCGAACACCACCATGCAGGGTGTCGGAGGGTTCAATGACCCGCTCGAGGTCGTCGAGGACCTCAGGAACGGAAACCTGTACGTCAACCAGTACGACCGGAGCGGGAGCAGCCAGAAGCTGTACCTGCTGCGGGTGCCGGCGACCCAGCAGGCGTCCAAGATCAGCACATCCGCTGACGAGATGATCTTCTCCGCCGTCAAGAGCACGACCTCGGCAACGAAGAACATCACCGTCACCAACGGAAGCACCGAAGCCGTCACATTGTCTGCGACGGTCAGCGGGGCAAATGCAACCGAGTTCGCGGTGGTCGCCGGCAACGGGGCATCCCTCGCACCCGGTGCCAGCACCACCGTCGGGCTGCAGTTCAAGCCAGGCACGACAGTGGGCCAGCGGTCCACTCAGCTGACGCTGTCGGCCGGTTCGTCATCGGTCACGGTCGGGGTCTACGGACTCACCATGAACGGAATCGAAGGCAGCAACGAGCCCACCCTGAACAACGTGCTCGGGACGCTCGGACACAACCTGGACGTCGGATGGACGAACCTCGAGGGAGGCGTGCAGCCGACCGCCAAGGGCGACGAGGTGCTCGAACCGCTCTTCGTGAAGAGCGGAACCGGAACGGTCTCGATCACGCCACTCGCTCACTACGCTCCGCGGGAGAACATCCCGTTCGGCTGGTACACGGGCGACGGCGCTCAGGCCGACCGGCGCGAAGTCGGTGCGATCTCCTCGGCGGGCTACCAGTCGCTTCTTCCCCCGGTCACGTCGGGAAGCGCGACGAGCTTCGACCCCGGCAGTGCAACCTTCGGGTTGTACTACTACTCCGGAGTGTTCCAGCGATTCGGTTACACCGAGGACCGGCTGAATACCGGCATCGCGCACCGCGCACGCATCTACCCGGCGACGAACCGGTCGGGTGTGCTCATGCCCAACTCCTACATCGTGGCGTTCGAGGACGCCAGCAACGGCGACTACCAGGACTACATGTTCCTCGTGAAGGGCATCAAGCCGGTCACGGACACTGGGTCGATCGACGGAGCCGTACGAGTGGACTTCACGACGGCAGCCGGCGACCTCGCGGCAGGATACCTGCGTGACTACGGGCAGGCGTACGCGCCCCGCACCGGAGTCGCCCAGGGCAGCGGACTCACCTACGGCTGGAAGGACCAGGTCACGGAAACCGATCTCGACCTCTCAGTCGGTGGAACCACTCCCGGCAACGGTCGGGACCGTGCAACCAGTCAGCCGGACACGCGGCTCGACAGCTTCATGCACATGCAGTCCGCAGACGTCGCAGGCACATTCAACGGAACTGTGGCCCGCGCGTTCTGGGAGCTCGCGCTCCCGAACGGCGAGTACACGGTGACAGTTGGAGTCGGCGACCCTGCACCGCAGACGTCCGACCAGGAGATCCACCAGATCAACCTGGAGAACACGTCACTCATCAACCTGTTCACGCCGACCGGCGCCGCCGGCGCCGCGACCCGTCACACCACCGCGACGAAGACCGTCTCCGTAACGGACGGCGCGCTGACCGTTGACGCCATCGGCGGGCGGAACACGAAGATCAGCTACATCGATGTCGTTCCTGTCGAGGACACCGGCGGGGACGATCCGACGGATGGTGCACAGGTGAAGGTGGCCTTCCAGCCCACCGCAGCCTCCACCCCCGCTGGATGGACCGCGGAGACCGGCTCGGCATACTCCGAGGCTCGTGGCTTCGGGTGGCTGAACGCCGCCAACGGGCAGCCCGTCGACCGCACGGTCGCGACTCGCACCCGGACGGCGCCCATGTCGGGCATCTCGTTCCCCACTGACCCACTGTTGAGGAGCTTCGCATTCCTCGACAACGAGTCGCAGCCCACCTATACGGACGGCATCTGGGAGTACAAGGTGCCGAACGGTTCATATGAAGTAGCTGTTTCCGTCGGCGATGCCAACTACATCGACTCGACCCACGGCGTCACCGTCGAGGGCCAGCCGATCATCGCGAACTTCCTGCCGACCGAGACCACTCCATTCCAGACCGGTGTGCGTGATGTGACAGTCACGGACGGCAAGATCTCGATCGCGAACTCCGGAACCAACACGAAGATCAACTGGGTGTCGATCAAGGGAGACGGGCTGGACGAACCTGCCCAGCCGCAGACCAAGATCAACTTCCAGCCGGCAAGCACGACGGTTCCAAGTGGCTGGCTCGCCGACACCGGCGCGGCCTTCGCGGCTACGCCCGGCTACGGCTGGCTCGTGAACGGTCAGCCGGCCGACCGGTCGGCCAACACGCGCCACCGCACCACGGCGACCTCGGGAATCACGTACCCGGCGGGAGACGTCACGCGCCAGACGCTGATCCTCACGCAGGCCACGTCGACCGCTGGTACGTCCGACGGTGTGTGGGAGTACGCCGTCGCCAACGGTACGTACACGGTTTCCGTTTCCGTCGGTGACTCAGGGTTCATCGACTCTGTGCACGGCGTATCAGCTGAAGGGTCCGCCCTGATCAGCGGGTTCACCCCGACGAACGGCACACCGTTCGCCACAGGAACCGCGACGGTCATCGTCGCAGACGGAAAGCTCACGCTCAACCCGACCGGCACCAACACGAAGTTCAACTGGGTCACCATCCAGGGAGCGGCACTGGCCGCACCGACGGTGGGGATCAAGGTGAACGGCGCGGATGTCGGTGCCACCTGGACAGGCGGAACCGCCAACGTGACCGTTCAGGCGGCTGCAGGCAACGGCGAAGCGCTTGAGTCGCTCGTCTACACCGTGAACGGTGGCGCCGTGACGGCATACACTGCTCCGATCGTCCTGGATGCCGTCGGCAACTACGTACTGACCGTGACCGCCACGGACAGCGAGGGTCGCAAGACGGTGCGCGAGGTGCAGTTCGAAATCCTCAACATCGGCGGCACTCTGACCCTGCGCAACCAGCAGGCGACCAGGGTGGGCGGCGCGACAACCGACGTCATCCCCGGTTTCCGTGAGGACACACTCGTCCTGCACAGGATCAATGCCGGAAAGACAACCCACGCCACGACCGAATCGGGAACGGTGAACCTCACCAACACGGGCACGAAGGACCTGCGCATCTCCAGCATCACGCTCGGCGGTGCCAGCCCGACGCAGTTCGAACTCGTGAACCCGCCTGTTCTGCCGCTGCTCATCGCTCCAGGTGCCAGTGTGCCGATCACGGCGAAGTTCATCTCGACAACCGGAAGCAGGGGAGTGCGCACCGCAACGGTGAACATCGCATCGAGCGACCCGGCCAAGGGCAACACCGTCGTGCAGCTCCGTGGCGGGTACATGACGCAACCGGAAGGCAACAGTGAGCTCACCCTCCCTCAGATCATCGATCTGTTCGGCTGGACGACGAATGTGGGCCCCCTCACCGACGGAGGCCTGGGTAACGGATCCGAGAACCCCGGTGCTCCGCTCAACGGGGAAGAGGTCAGGTCCAACCTGTGGAAGAGGCTGGACGCAGGCAAGCCGGTTCAGGTGCGCCAGCTCGCGGCATTCCACGGGTGCTGCACAGCGACCGAAACCGTGAATGTCAACGGCACATCGGCCACTCACAACGCCACGTATGGCCAGGGTGTCCTTCCGCTCAACAACGCGTTGAACGGTCCGACCCAACTCAGCACGAACCCGGGTGCCACAACCACATTCGGGATCGTCGTTGCCGGCCAGAGCACGAACAACAACAACTACCGCGCCGTCAAGACCTGGCCGGTACGCGATGCGGACGGCAAGATCGTGCCCGGTTCGTGGATCGTGGGTCACGACTACATCAGCTCGCCGAGCCAGTGTGGGATCTCCCCGACGAACTGTGACTTCCAGGACAACGTCTATCTCATCTCGAACGTCCTGCCCGTTGCATCGTCAGACACGGTGGTGCCAACCCCAGCGGCCGGTCTGACCGGAGTCGTCCAGGGCACCGGGGTCAACCTGACCTGGAACGCCAGTACGGCGTCGGATCTGGCCGGATACCGGATCGAGCGTGCCACCGCTGCTGCTGGACCATGGACGAACGTGAGCGGTGCAGCATCGATCACCACCACGAGCTTCCGCGACGCGGCCCTGCCGTTCGCCAACACGGTGTACTACCGGGTGCTCGCGATCGATGCCTCAGGCAACGTCTCGGCGCCGAACTCCAGCACCGGGATCGACATCTCGTCGACGGGCAGCCAGGCGATCCGGATCAATGCGGGTGGCGGGGCGGTGACGACGAACGGCACCAGCTGGCTCGCCGACCAGTTCTTCGTCGGTGGCAAGACGTACTCGAACGCGTCGGTGACTCAGATCTCCGGCACGACCGATGACGCCATCTACCTCAGCGAGCGCAGCGCAACGACCGACCTGGGAACCTTCGGATACGACATCCCCGTACCCGACGGCACCTACACGGTCAAGCTGCACTTCGCCGAGCTCTACTGGGGTGCAACGGGCGGTGGAGCAGGGGGTAACGGCAAGCGGGTGTTCAACGCGAACTTCGAAGGAGGTACCGCAGAGATCACCGGTCTCGACCTGAACGCCAGGGTCGGCTCGATGGCCGCCTATGTCACCACCAACACCGTCACGGTGACCGGCGGGGTTCTCGACATCGACTTCTCGGCGACGGTGAACCAGCCGAAGGTGTCTGCAATCGAGGTCATCCGCTGAGGTTCAGCAGGATCATCAGGCGTCATCGGATCCCGGCCCGATAACGGCAAAGAGCCCCGGCCTTCTCTGTGAAGGTCGGGGCTCTTTGTGAATCGCGAATGAATGTCGTCCCGATTCGGTGCCATCGCCGAGAGTGCAGCAGTGGCGCGAAAATCAGCGAATTTCGAGCCACTACTGCACTATCGAAGCCTGCCGGTGTCAGTCCGCGGCAGGCAGGCTGTGCCAGGTGTCGAAGGCGACGGCCGCCGCCCCAGCGACATCGCCTGCCACGCACAACTGAATCAGCTCCTCATGCCGGTCCGGGGAGCGCCGACCGTCGGGCGAAGCGAAGCGAACGCGCTCGATGCGGCGGAGCACCGGCATGAACTGCTCGAGAATCGACGAGATCGCCCGGTTGCCTGCGACCGCCACCGGAATGTCGTGGAACTCGTCGTCCGCGAGGATCGCGGCGTCGATGTCCTCGGCCGCAAGCGCGGTGTCGAAACGGCCGGCGGCGTCGCGCATCGCCTGGAGGTCCGTAGCGGTGAGGCGGGTGACCGCCTCGGAGACCGCCAGAGCGTGCATGGCCGCGACGACATCGCGCGCTTCCTGCGTCGCGCGCGCGTCGAGCGAGCTGACGACCGTGGACTGACCGGGGTGGGTCACCACGAGTCCGCTCTGCGCGAGGCGGAGGAGGGCTTCGCGCACGGGGGTGCGGCTCACGCCGAGCCACGCGGCCAGGTCGCCGTCCTTCAACTGTTCCCCCGGAGCGAAGGTGCCATCGATGACGGCGTCGCGGAGGCGCCGGTAGACGTCGTCGCGCAGGAGCGAGCGGCCGACGGGGGGTTGGTTCGTGGGGATGGGCACCCCCATATAGTGCATCCTTTTCGCGCTCTCGCCCAATTTGACGATGCCCCCTCGACAAACTTCTGCGATACGCAATATATTGCATATCGATTGCGTTACCCTCACTACCGATTCCCATCCCGGAAGCGGACATCACTCGAACGGAAGGAAAGTTGAAATGAACACCCCCTCTGAGAAGCAGACCATCGTCCTCGTCCACGGTGCATATGCGGACTCGTCGAGCTGGAACGGATCGGTCACAGCGCTCCGTCAGGCCGGTCATCCGGTGATCGCGGTCGCCAACCCCCTGCGCGGGCTGGACAGCGACGCGGAATACCTGCGCAGCGTCCTCGAGAGCATCACTGGCCCGATCGTTCTCGCCGGTCACTCGTACGGCGGACACGTCATAAGCCACGCGGCCGACGGCAACCCGAACGTCACCGCCCTCGTCTTCGTCGCGAGCTTCCTCGCGGAGCCGGGCGAAAGCCTCGTCGATCTCGTCGAGAAGTTCCCTGGCGCCCAGCTCGGCAGTGCGGCCCAGCCAGTTCCGTACCGCACGGCTCCGGAGGGCGATGTGGGGACCGACCTCTACATCGATCAGACGAGGTTCCAGGCCCTGTTCGCCGGCGACGTCGACCTTGCCGTTGCCGAGAGAATGGCAATGACGCAGCGTCCCCTCGCGCTCGCGGCGTTCCAGGCCCCTGCCACCCGTGCGGCCTGGACGACGATCGAGTCGTGGGCGCTCGCCGCGACCGAGGACCTCGCGATCCCGACCGAGTTGTCGCGCTTCATGGCGAAGCGTGCGAACGCTCACCTCATCGAGGTGGATGCCTCACACGCGGTCACGGTGTCGCAGCCGGATGCTGTCACGAGCGTCATCCTCGAGGCGGCCAGGTCAACGGTCCGTGAGGTCGCTCAGGCGGCCGCCCGGTAGATCCGATCATCGTCGGCCCCGTCGCTGTCACGAGGCAGCGCGGGGCCGACGGGCTGACCGAACAGACAGGACATGGAGATGATCGAGCCGTTCGAGATCCCGCTCTGGGCCGAGCTCGCTGCTGCCGGCCTCGGCGGACTCCAGGGCGCGCTCTTCGCCGGCGGGGTCACCGACCGCCGCATCGATGTGCTCGGTGTGATGCTCATCGGCATCGGGGTCGCCCTCGGCGGAAGCCTGTTGCGCGACATCCTCATCGGCGAACCCCCTGCCGCGTTCCGTGGGGACTGGTACCTTCTCGTCGCCGCGGCATCCGCATTCGTCGGGATGACTCTCCAACGGCTGCTCGCCCGCCTCGATCCGATCATCCTGGTGCTGGATGCCGTGACGATCGGTCTTTTCGGCGCGATCGGCACATCCAAAGCGCTGTCCATCGGGCTCCCGGCCGTCCGGCGGTCTTCGTCGGCGCTGCGGCCGCCGTCGGAGGATCCGTCCTTCGTGACGTGACACTCAACCTGCCGGTCACCCTGTTCCACGTCGGCTCGCTCTACGCGGTTGCCGCGGCGGCGGGATCCGTGCTCCTCGTCGTGCTGGTCGCACTGGGCATCCCCGTGCTTTGCGCAGCGATCGCCGGTGTCGTGCTCACGACCATCACGCGCCTTCTCGCCGTCCTGTTCGGCTGGACCTTCCCCGAACAGCACGCGCTCATCGTCAGGCGACGGAGGGCGCGAGCGGCCTGAGGTCGACCCGGACTGCACAACCTTGATGGGCGAAGGATGACGGAGCGACAGCCTGATGAACGAGAACAGGGTGCCTCGCCGACGGCGAGACACCCTGAACGAAAGGGAGAAGACCTACGCGGCGACGAGGGCCTCGTCGCGCACGGACTCCATGGCGCGAGCCCAGACGACGAGCTGGTCGAGCATCGGCACGACGGTCGCGGCCGAGAGCTCGGTCGGAGCGAACGTGCTGAAGTTCTCGAAGTCGGTGAAGAGGCTGAACATGCCGGTCTTCTGCACGTGCGCGACCTGCAGCTCCGAGAGGATGCCACGGAGGTGCTCCATGGCGCGGACGCCGGAGGCCGATCCGTATCCGACGAGGCCGGCAGCCTTGTTCGCGAACTCTGCGTTGAGGTACGAGAGCGCGTTGGCGAGTGCAGGGGTGACCGAGTGGTTGTACTCAGCGGTGATGAAGACGAAGCCATCGAACTCAGCGATCTTCTCGGCCCAGACCTTGGTGTGGTCGTTCATGTAGTTCTGGTACGCGGCCGGGTAGCCCTCGTCGAGGAGCGGGAGTGCGTAGTCAGCGATGTCGACCAGCTCGAATTCGGCATCCGTGCGCTGCTGGGCCTGGGCGAGAACCCACTCGGCGACGCCGATGTTGTTGCGGCCGGGACGGGTGCTGCCGGTGATGATCGCGATCTTAGTCATTCAAGACCTTTCATTTGGTTGACGTGTCAATTACACTGAGAGCCATCCTGCAGGATTTTGATTGTCATGTCAACTAAACGGACGGAGGAGGGATCATGAATGAAGAGACTTCCCAGCCTCGGTGGCTGGACGAGCGCGAGAAAGAAGTCTGGCTCGCCCTTCGCGAATTCATCTGGGGCTTCCCGGCCGCTGTCGACAGGCAGCTGCAGCGGGACTCCGACCTGTCGATCGTCGAGTATTCCGTCCTCGCCGCGCTGTCCGAATGCCCGGGCAGCCGCAAGCGATCAGGCGACCTCGCGTCAGACCTCGGCTGGGAGCGCAGCAGGCTGTCGCACCTGGTCAAGCGCATGGAGACGAAGGGCGTCGTCGAGAGAGCCCACTCGGATGAGGACGGCCGCGGCCAGGAGATCGTACTGACGGATGCCGGCTGGGAACTGATCAGGGAGGCGGCGCCAGGCCACGTGACCTTCGTTCGTGAGGCGGTGTTCGATCCATTGAGCCCCGAGGAGCAGGACGTACTCGCGAGGGCCCTCGACCGGATCCGCGGCCGGATCTCGGAGGACGGCCTGTGGAGCGGTCAGAAGCAGAACCAGGTCTGCCCGCCCGGAACCGACTGACGCCCGTGGACGCAGCTTCGGTACTGTGCACGCCGGTGGTCTAGCGTTGACAGGACGAAGCGAGAGGATTCCACTGTGAGTTCAGACCTGCAGAAACTGGCCACCGACATCGCCACCCAGGCCGGGGAACTCATCCTTCGCCGCCGTCACGAAGGCGTCACCGTCGCCGCCACGAAGTCCTCGGCCGTCGACGTGGTCACGCTCGCGGACCGGGAGTCCGAGGACCTCATCCGTTCGCTGATCGCCGACGCCAGGCCCGGTGACGGATTCCTCGGCGAGGAATCGGATGCCACGTCGAGCACGACAGGTCTCACCTGGGTCGTCGATCCGATCGACGGCACCGTCAACTACCTCTACGACATCCCGAACTACGCGGTCAGCATCGCCGTCGTCGAGGGCGACCCGGGCCCGCACACCTGGACGGCGCTCGCTGCGACGGTGGTGAACCCCGCGGCGGGAGAGACGTTCAGTGCCGCTCGGGGCGCGGGTGCGACCCTCAACGGCTCGCCGATCCACGCCAACCCCGCCGTCGATGCTGCGCTTGCCATGATCGGGACCGGGTTCTCCTACACGGCCGAGCGGCGGATCTGGCAGGCCGGGATCGTCCAGCAGCTCATCGGGCAGGTGCGCGACATCCGTCGCGTCGGGTCTGCAGCGCTCGACCTCTGCTGGGTGGCAAATGGCCGGCTCGACGCCTACTACGAACGCGGGCTCAACGCCTGGGATCACGCCGCCGGTGTGCTCATCGCCCAGGAGGCTGGGGCCCGAGTGGGTGGCCTGCACGGGAGGGAGGCGAGCAGTGACTTCACCCTCGCAGCATCGCCTCGGCTCTTCGACGAGCTCCACGAGCTGCTTCTCGACGCCGGCGCGGAGGCATCCATTCTCGGCTGACCTCTATGCATCGTCGGCGGGCCAAATGCAAGCCTTCGACCTGAAATAGGGAGCGATTCGGAGTGCTTCTAGGGTTGCATCCCGGGAGGCAACACCATGACAGCCGCAACAACATCACAGACCCCGACGACGGATGCCGCACCCGCGTCGAAACTCACGCAGAAGATCACCGGTCCGCTGCTCTTTCTCTTCATCCTCGGCGACGTTCTTGGAGCAGGCATCTACGCCCTCATGGGCGTTCTCTCGGAGAACGTCGGCGGTGCGCTGTGGGCTCCGCTCGTCGTCGCCCTTCTTCTCGCGCTGCTCACCGCCGGGTCGTACGCCGAGCTGGTGACGAAGTACCCGAGGGCCGGAGGCGCGGCCGTCTTCGCTGAACGCGCGTTCAAGCAGCCGATCATCTCGTTCCTCGTCGGCTTCAGCATGCTTGCCGCCGGAGTGACGAGCGCAGCCGGGCTGTCGCTCGCCTTCTCGGGCCAGTACCTCTCCACCTTCATCGATGTGCCCGTGGTTCCCGCGGCCATGGTCTTCCTCGTTCTCGTCGCGTGCCTCAACGCCCGTGGGATCAGTGAATCGCTCAAGAGCAACGTGGTCATGACGATCATCGAACTCAGCGGTCTCGTCATCGTGATCGTCGTCGTGGCCGTCATGCTCGGTAACGGCGGCGGAGACGTGTCGCGGATCGGCCAGTTCCCGGAGGGCTCCGTCCCGGCGATGGCGACCCTCAGCGCCGCCATCATCGCGTACTACTCCTTCGTCGGCTTCGAGACCTCCGCGAACGTCGCCGAAGAGATCCGCAACCCCAGCAAGGTCTACCCGCTGGCCCTCTTCGGCTCGCTCGCAACGGCCGGAGTCGTGTACGTCCTCGTCGGTCTCGCCAGCGCCATCGCACTGCCCGCGAACGAGCTGTCGGAGTCGTCGGGTCCGCTGCTCTCGGTCGTCGCGGCATCCGGAGTCGGTGTCCCCGAGTGGCTGTTCAGCCTCATCGCCCTCGTCGCCGTTGCCAACGGCGCCCTGCTCACGATGATCATGTCGTCGAGGCTCACCTTCGGGATGGCCGAGCACGGCCTGCTGCCAAGCGCACTCGGAAAAGTGCTGCCGAACCGCAAGACACCGTGGGCCGCGATCGTCGCCACCACCGTCGTCGCAATGCTGCTCACCCTCGTCGGTGACCTGTCGACGCTCGCCGAAACGGTCGTGCTCCTGCTGCTGTTCGTCTTCATCTCGACGAACGTCGCCGTGCTCGTGCTCCGCAAGGATAGGGTCGACCACAAGCATTTCCGGGTGTGGACGATCGTCCCTGTGCTCGGGGTGCTCTCGTGCATCCTCCTGCTCACGCAGCAGAGCGGGATCGTCTGGCTCTTCGGCGGGGGACTGCTCGCCCTCGGTGTCGTCCTGTACTTCATCGCCCGCTGGGTGCGCGGCCGCGCCTCCTGATCGCCACCCGCCCGACAGGAGAAGCGCTCGAGAATTCGGGCGCTTCTCCTGGTGAGTGTGCTGGAGCCGCGAATCGTCCCGTCGAGTGGCAGGCCGCGTGCCTAGGCTGCGGCCGTGAGTCCGTCGATGAGCGGTGTCGTCGGACGACCGATCAGCCGCGACAGGTCGCCGGTCGTCTCGGCGAGGAGCCCGTCGCGCGTGTTCCCATCGAGGGCGACGACGAAGCCGACCGTCCCGTCGTCCAGTCCCGCGCCGCGGAGGATCTCGGCGTGGGCCTCGGGATCGACGGAGGTGTGGACGACGTCCCTGCCTGCAACGGCAGCCAGTGCAACAGCCAGGTCGTCTCCCGTCCAGGCGACATCGCCCGACAACTCGTAGGTGGCGCCATCGTGTCCGTCCGTTGTGAGCACGACGGCGGCCGCTTCGGCGTAGTCGGTCCGTGAGGCGCTGGCGATCCGTCCTTCGCCGGTGCTCGAGAGGAACACCCCGGTCTCCCTCGCCTGGGCCAGCGCCCCGGCGTAGTTCTCGGTGTACCAGCCGTTGCGGAGGATCGTGAAGGGGATGCCGGATGCCCTGATCAGTTCCTCGGTCGCCTTGTGCTCGGGTGCCAGGATCAGCTCGGACGTGTCCGCCCGTGGGGCGCTCGTGTAGACGATCCGGGAGATCCCGGCTGCCTGCGCCGCGGCGATCGCGTTGCCGTGTTGTGCCACGCGCTGTCCCACTTCGCTGCCGGAGACGAGCATGAGGGTGTCGGCGCCGTCCAAGGCAGCGTCGAGGGTGGAGGGCACCGAGTAGTCGATGACCGCCGTGCGGACGCCGGCCGAGGTGAGGTCGGCGAGCTTCGATCCGGTGCGTCCGGCGGCGACGATCTGTGCAGGATCGACACCGCGGGCGATCAGGTGGTCGACGATGAGGCGGCCGAGGGAACCGGTGGCTCCGGTGACGACGATTGACATGTTTTCCTTTCACTGGCCCGCGCTCACGGGCCTGTCCATGGGTGGAACCGAAGGAGGGCCGCGGTACTTCCCGATGGGAGGTACCCACTTTCAGGTAAGCTACTTACCATGACGGATACGGGAGCGAAAGAACGGTTGGCCGACCTGGTCGGAACGGGCGTGCCCGGCGGCCCGAACGTCTTCGCAGCGAACTGCTCCAGCCGCGTCGTGCTCGATCACGTCACGAGCAAATGGGGAGTCCTCATCCTCGTGGCATTGTCCGGTGAGACCCTCCGCTGGGGTGAACTCCGGCGCACGATCGAGGGGATCAGCGAGAAAATGCTCGCACAGACGCTGCGCACCCTCGAAGCAGACGGTTTCGTGCACCGCGACGCTCACCCGACGATCCCGCCGCACGTCGAGTACAGCCTCACCGAGCTCGGGCAGGACCTGTCCGCGCAGCTGCTCCCGCTCGTGCGATGGGTGGGCGCGCACGCCGACGGAATCGTCGGCGGCGCACGCTGAACAGGAACGTCAACCCAGAACCGCCCGCCGGCTCCTGTTGACCGTGCATGGGCGCCAGAATCTCCTGTCGGGGATCAGGCGACGGTAGTGCCCAGCAGTGACCCGATCGCGAAGGTCGCCGCCAGCGCGAGCGCACCGCCGACGACCACACGGACGGTCGGGCGCAGCATCGGGCTGCCACCCAGCCTCGCGCCGAGGGCCCCAGTGAGGGCGAGGGCAACGAGCACGGCTGCGAACGTGATCGGGATGCGCCATTCTGCCGGCGGCAGGAGGACGGCGAGCATCGGAAGGGTCGCGCCGATGGTGAAGGCGATCGCTGAGGCGATGGCCGCGTGCCAGGGGTTGGCGACGCTGTCCTCATCGATGTTCAGTTCCAGCGAGAGGTGAGCCGCGAGCGCGTCCTTCTCGGTCAGTTCGCCGGCGACCTGCCGTGCCGTGTCTTCCGAGAGCCCACGTTCACGGAGCATCCCGGTGAGCTCCAGGAGCTCTTCTTCTGGCATGTCGCGGAGTTCGTCGCGTTCCCTGGCGATGAGCGCACGTTCGCTGTCGCGTTGGCTCGAGACCGAGACGTATTCGCCGAGCGCCATCGAGATCGCCCCACCGACCAGCCCCGCCATTCCTGCAGTGAGGATCGGGAAGAACGCGCTCGTCGCGCTGGCAACGCCGACGACGATCGCTGCAACGGAGACGATGCCGTCGTTCGCCCCGAGCACCCCGGCACGGAGCCAGTTCAACCGGGACGCGGTCGCGTTGCCGTGGGGTTCGTCCTGGTGGGCACCGGGTGGAGCCGGTTCGATCGCGTTCATGTGCTCAGCTAAGCACGAGGTCGCCGTGTCGGTCACCCGGCGCAACGCAGAAGAGCGGGCAGCCGAAGCCACCCGCCCGTGTGCTGTGCGAAGACCTACAGAGTGCGCACCCAGATCGTCGAGTCCGCACCGATCGTGGTGCCGTCGACGGCACCACTCGCCAGCAGGACCTCGGACGATGCGAACGCCTCCGGGATCGCGGCGATCGTGCGGCCGGTGTTCGCGATGACCGTGATGGGCCCGTTGCTGAACGCCACGACCTGCTCGGCGAAGCCGTCATGCCAGGTCAGGGTGCCGAGGCCGAGCTCGTGGGCCCGGCGGAGACGGAGGGCCTCGCGGTACAGCTCGAGGGTCGAACCCTCGACGCCGACCTGACTGTCCCTCGCGTAACCGTCCCAGTCGTCCGGCTGCGGGAGCCAGGCGGCGCCTGTCGCGTTGAAGCCGTATGCCGGTGCGCCTGCTTCCCAGGGGATGGGCACACGGCATCCGTCACGACCGTAGCGTTCGCGGTTCGTGCGGAACCAGGTCGGGTCCTGGCGGGCGTCGTCCGGCAGGTGGATGACCTCGGGCAGGCCGAGCTCCTCGCCCTGGTAGAGGTATGCGCCGCCGGGAAGGGCGAGCATGAGCGCGGTCGCCGCGCGGGCACGGCGGAGGCCGGTCTCGCGGATGGGCTGCCCGGGACTCTTCGGCCCGATGCCGTGACCCTGGGGGTTCTCGGCCGTGACGGCCAGGCGGCTCGCGTGGCGCACGACGTCGTGGTTCGAGAGCACCCAGGTGCTCGGAGCGCCGACGGCGCTGAACGCCTCGAGGGACTCGTCGATGACGGCCCGGAGAGCGGATGCCTCCCACGGCGTCTCGAGGTACGGGAAGTTGAAGGCCTGCTGCATCTCGTCCGGACGCACCCACTTCGCCATCTTCGACAGTGGCTCGACCCACGCCTCTGCGCAGAGCACGCGGTCACCCTCGTACTCCTCGAGGACGGTGTGCCAGTCGCGGTAGATGTCGTGCACGCCTTCCTGGCCCCAGTACGGAGCACCGTCGTCACCGATGTCGTCGATGGCGGGCTCGAGTCCGACCGGAGTGCCGCTGCCGCCCATGCTGCCGCCCTCGGCTGGCGGTGTGTAGTCGGGCAGGCCGTCGGCCTTGATCATGCCGTGGGCGACGTCGACCCGGAAGCCGTCGACCCCGCGGTCGAGCCAGAACCGGAGCACGCCGCGGAACATCTCGCGGACCTCCTCGTTGGTCCAGTCGAAGTCGGGCTGGCTCGCGTCGAAGATGTGCAGGTACCACTGGCCTGGGGTGCCGTCCGCATCGGTGGTCCGGCTCCATGCCGGGCCGCCGAACACGCTCTGCCAGTTGTTCGGCTCGAGTTCGCCGTTCTCGCCCTGGCCGTCGCGGAACATGTAGCGTGCGCGTTCAGGGGAGCCGGGGGCGGCCGCGAGGGCGGCCTGGAACCACGGGTGAGCGTCAGACGAGTGGTTGGGGACGAGGTCGACGATGACGCGGATGCCGAATTCGTGTGCCTTCTCGGTCATCGCGTCGAAGTCGGCGAGGGTTCCGAAGATCGGGTCGACGTCGCAGTAGTCGGCCACGTCGTAGCCGGCGTCCTTCTGGGGGCTCGTCATGAAGGGTGAGAGCCAGATGGCATCGATCCCCAGCGATTTCAGTGAAGACAGCCGGGACGTGATGCCGGGCAGGTCACCGAGACCGTCCCCGTTCGCGTCCGCGAATGACCGGGGGTAGATCTGGTAGATGACGGCAGAACGCCACCACTCTGTGCTGTTGCGCGAATTCATGCCGCTTACTCTATGGCATCGCCCGTGGCATGTGGAAGCGCTTGCCTACAAGGGGGCAGCGTCGAAGTCACGATTGCGCATACATTCGCTCCTGTCAGCTTGTACTTTGTTCATCGAGGAGGTATATCTGGAAACGCTTGCAGTATTGCGGGCACCGAGAGAACGGCCTTTCACTTCCGAGGAGCTCCCCACGAGGGAGACGGGACACAGCACCCGGCATCCGAGGGCGGCAACGAGGCCACTCACTCGACAGGATCCTGATGAAAGGCACACACCAATGAGGGTGAAAAACTCTTCACTTCTGAAGGCCGGCGCGATTGCGACCATCGCGACGATCGCGCTTGCCGGATGCGCCGGCGGTGGGAACACCTCCGACGACGACAACAAATCCGACGCGACCCTGACCGTCTGGGTCGACGCCGACCGCGCACCCGTCCTCAAGGACGCGGCTGCCGACTTCACCAAGGAGTCCGGCGTCAAGGTCAAGCTGGTCCAGAAGGACTTCGCCAAGATCCAGGACGAGTTCATCGCCCAGGTTCCGTCGGGCAAGGGCCCGGACATCACCATCGGGGCGCACGACTGGCTCGGCAACCTCGTCACCAACGGTGTCGTCCAGCCGATCGAGCTCGGCGACAAGGCCGCTGAGTTCGAAGACGTCGCCGTCCAGGCGATGAGCTACGAGGGCAAGACCTACGGTCTGCCGTACGCGATCGAGAACATCGCGCTGCTCCGCAACACGGCGCTCGCCGCAGAGGCACCGACGGACTACAACGACATGGTCGCCGACGGCACGGCCGCAGGCACCGAGTTCCCGTTCCTCGTCCAGGTCGGTCCCGAGAGCGACCCGTACCACCTGTACCCGTTCCAGACCTCCTTCGGCGCCCCCGTCTTCGGCACCAACGAAGACGGCAGCTACAACCCCGAAGACCTTCAGATCGGTGAGGGCACCGAGTTCGCCACCTGGCTCGGCGAGCAGGGTGCTGCAGGACTGCTGAGCACGTCGATCACGGGTGACATCGCCAAGGAGAAGTTCAACGCCGGCGCGAGCCCGTACTTCATCACCGGCCCGTGGAACGTCGGAGCGGCTCAGGAAGCCGGCATCGACGTGGCCGTCGACCCGATCCCGTCCGCGGGTGGCGAGGTCGCACAGCCGTTCGTGGGCGTCCAGGGCTTCTTCGTCTCGGCGAAGAGCAAGAACACCCTCGCGGCCAACGAGTTCCTCACGAACTTCATCGGCACCGAAGAAGTCCAGACGGCCCTGTTCGAGAAGGGCCAGCGCCCGCCGGCCCTGACCGCCTCGTTCGAGAAGGCCGCATCCGACCCGATCGTCGCCGCGTTCGGTGAAGTCGGCGCCAACGGTGTCCCGCAGCCGTCCATCCCGCAGATGGGCAAGGTCTGGCAGTTCTGGGGCGTCACCGAAGCCGCCATCATCGACGGTGGCGACCCCGTGTCGCTCTGGACGAAGATGACCGCAGACATCCAGGCTGCGATCGCAGAATAACGAGACGCATCGCCGGCCGGGCAGCATCCGCTTCCCGGCCGGCGTTCTCGTCCCGTCGATGCCACGAAACACACTGAGGCGACAATGAGCACAGGCACGAAGCCCACGACCACCGAGAACACCCCGCAGATCGCCGAGTCCAAACGATCGAAGCGCGCCGGGCGGATCGCCGAGCACGCATCTGGGGGCATCGTCGCCCTGCTGGTCAAGATCGGCTTGCTCGCGGTCGTCGACGCCATCGCGGTCTACGCGCTGTTCATCCTGTTCCTCAAGCAGGACTGGGTGATCTTCGCGATCGTGCTGGTCGTGACCGCGGCCATCAATGTCATCTATTTCAAGCGCGGACTGCTCCCGTTGAAGTACCTGGCGCCCGGCCTGATCTTCCTGCTCATCTTCCAGGTCTTCGTGATCGGCTACACGGCCTACATCTCCTTCACCAACTACGGCACTGGCCACAACAGCACCAAGGACGACGCCGTCACCGCGTTGATCCAGTCGGCCCAGTACCGTGTTCCCGACTCGCCCACATACGGGCTCACGATCGTCGAGCAACTCGGCGCCTTCAACTTCCTCGTCACGGACCCGGACGGCGAGGTGTCGATCGGTAACACCGAGACGCCGCTGACCGAGGTTTCCGACGCCGAGATGTCCGGCGACAAGGCAGTCAGCGTCCCCGGGTACAACACCCTCGACTTCACCGAGATCATCGCCAACCAGGACGCCATCGCGGCCATGACCGTGCAGATCTCGGACGATCCAAACGATGGAGCGCTCCGGACGCCGGACGGTTCGAGCGCATACCTCTATCTTTCGACGCTGAGCTTCGACGAAGCCGCTGACACCATGACGAACACCGACACAGGGGTCGTCTACTCCGACACAGGCAACGGCGCATTCACCTCCGAGAGCGGTGAGGAACTCCTCCCGGGCTGGAGCGTCGTCGTCGGCGCCGAGAACTACGTGAAGGCGTTCACCGACCAGAGCATCCGCGGGCCGCTCCTCAGCGTCACAGCCTGGACCTTCGCGTTCGCCTTGCTCAGCGTCGCGACGACGTTCGTCCTCGGCCTCTTCCTCGCCATCGTCTTCAACGACATGCGGATGCGCGGGCGCAAGTTCTACCGCGTGCTGATGATCCTGCCGTATGCCTTCCCCGGTTTCCTCGGCGCACTGGTCTGGGCGGGCATGCTCAACAAGGACTTCGGTTTCGTCAACCTCGCGCTCCTCGGCGGGGCGGAGATCCCGTGGCTCACCAATGAGTGGCTGGCGAAGTTCAGCATCCTCTTCGTGAACCTGTGGCTCGGTTTCCCCTACATGTTCCTTGTCTGCACCGGAGCGCTGCAATCCATCCCGGATGAGCTGCAGGAGGCGGCGAAGATGGACGGCGCTAACCCGTGGCAGGTGTTCAGGCGGATCAAGTTCCCCCTTCTCCTCGTCTCGATCGCACCGCTGCTGATCGCGTCGTTCGCGTTCAACTTCAACAACTTCAACCTCATCTACATGCTCACGAACGGTGGGCCACGGGATGCCGCAGCCAGCATCAACGTCGGCGCGTCCGACATCCTGATCTCGATGGTCTACAAGGTGGCGTTCGTCGGCGCGAACCGCGACTACGGTCTCGCCAGCGCCTTCTCGATCATCATCTTCCTCATCGTCGCGATCATCTCCATCGTGAGTTTCCGGCAGACCAAGGCCCTGGAGGATCTGAACTAATGAGTACCTCAGCACCCGTTCTTTCCGGAACGACGTCCTCGCCGCTGCCGATCCCCGAGAAGCGACCGTTCAAGTTCTCCCGCTGGTTCGCGGCAACCGGATGGCGGCACCTCATCGGTATCGTCATGATCGTCTTCTCGGTGTTCCCCCTGCTCTACGTGCTGTCGGCATCCCTCAACCCGATCGGGACCCTGCTCCAGTCCAACGGGCTGTTCTCATCGATCGGCGTCGACAACTACGTCGAATTGTTCAACAACCCGCAGCGGCCATACGCCGCCTGGTTCGCGAACACCCTCGTCATCGGGATCACGACGGCAGTCGGTACCGTTTTCCTCGGCGCCCTCGCCGCATACTGCTTCAGCCGGATGCGTTTCACCGGCCGACGCATGGGGCTGCTCTCACTCCTGATCGTGCAGATCTTTCCGCAGCTGCTCGCCGTCGTGGCCATCTTCCTGCTCCTGACGACGCTCGGCGAGATCTTCCCGATCCTGGGGCTCGACAACCAGATCGCACTCATCATGGTGTACCTCGGAGGCGCGCTCGGCGTGAACACCTACCTGATGTACGGCTTTTTCAACACGGTGCCGTCGTCGCTCGATGAGGCCGCCAAGCTCGACGGTGCCGGCCATGCCCGGATCTTCTTCACGATCATCCTGCGCCTCGTCGCGCCGATCCTCGCGGTCGTCGGCCTGCTGAGCTTCATCGCCACCACCAACGACTTCGTCATCTCGAGCGTCGTGCTCGTGACCCCGGAGAAGCAGACCCTTGCCGTCGGGCTGTACCAGTTCGTCTCGGACGAGTTCACGAGCAATTGGGGCGTATTCGCCGCCGGTGCCGTGCTTGCCGCACTGCCCGTGATGGCACTGTTCCTCTACCTGCAGAAGTACATCGTCAGCGGTCTGACCGCTGGGGCAGTCAAGTAGCGTGCTCGAACCGCACCACGACGGTTCACCGCTGTACGTCTCCAACCTCTCGCCTGACCTGGGCGACGTGGTTCGCGTGCGCATCCGTGTCCCGGAGGCGCTCGGTCCGGTCAGGGCCGTGCGGGTCAGGTCGAACCCGGACAGGGAGCCCCGGCTCTCGACAGCCGACCGGCTGCACGCCGCAGACGGCTGGGTCTGGTGGGAAGCGGAGATCCTCATCGAGAATCCGGTGCACGGGTACCGGTTCCTCGTCAGGCTCGACGACGGTACAGACCTCTGGGTCAACGCGCGAGGGGTTTTCCGGATCGAGACGCTGGACAGCGAAGACTTCAAGCTGACGACGCACCCGCCTGCGCCCACCTGGGCGGCGTCGACGGTGATGTACCAGGTCTTCCCCGACCGTTTCGCCCGCTCGGCTGCCGCAGACGACCGCGAGATCCCGGACTGGGCGATCCCCGCCGAATGGACGGATGCCGTCGACCTGGTCCCGCCTGCGCGGTCGTCGCAGCTCTACGGCGGCGACCTCGACGGAATCGTCGAACGTCTCGACCACCTCGAGCGACTCGGTGTGACGATGCTGTACCTCACGCCTGTGTTCCCCGGCCGGTCGAATCACCGCTACGACGCCTCCAACTTCGACACCGTCGACCCGCTCCTCGGTGGGGACGAAGCCCTGGCGCGGCTGACCGACGCCGCCCACGCTCGCGGGCTCACTGTCATCGGCGACCTCACCAGCAACCACTCTGGAGACGCCCACGAGTGGTTCGTTGCCGCCCACCGGCATCCCGAAGCCGTCGAAAGCGACTTCTACCACTGGCTGGACGACGAGCAGGAGACCTACGCGTCCTGGCTCGGCGTGCCCAGCCTGCCCAAGTTCAACTGGAACTCGCCCGAACTGCGCCGTCGATTCATCGGCGGGGACGACTCGGTCGTCGCGGCCTGGCTCAAACCTCCGTACTCCCTCGACGGCTGGCGCATCGACGTCGCGAACATGACAGGCAGATACGGCGACGAGGATCTGAACGCCGACGTGCGCCAGACGATCCGACGCACGATGATCGACGTGAACCCGGACACCATCCTCCTGGCCGAGTCCACGAACGACGCCTCGACGGACTTCCAGGGCGACGCCTGGCACGGTGCCATGACCTACGCGAACTTCACCAGACCGCTGTGGGGCTGGCTGTCCCGGCCGGGGAGCCCGGCAGGAGGCGGCCTCGGGATGACCATGGACGCGATCCCGACCTACAGCGCGGTCCAGTTCTACGAGGCGCATCGCCAGTTCTCGGCCGGGTTCCCCTGGCGCACCCGCCTCGCGAACATGAACGCCCTCGACACCCACGACACCCCGCGATTCGCGACGAGGGCACTCCCCGGCGTCATCCCCGTCGCCGTAGGACTGTCGATGACGCTCCCGGGGATCCCTGTCGTCTTCGCCGGCGACGAGTTCGGACTGACCGGCGTCGACGGAGAACACTCCAGGACGCCGATCCCGTGGGGAGAGCTCGACGCGGCTGCCGACACGATCGACCTCTATGCGGCACTGATCGGGCTGAGGCGCAGCCATCCCGCACTCAACGGTGGCGGGATGCGCTGGCTTCACGTCGGCGATGACGTGCTCGCCTTCGTCCGGGAGAGTGCTGACGAGAGCATCCTGATCGTCGCCGCGCGCTCAGACGTCGACATCCTGCTCGAACCGGATGCCGTCGCCGGCGTCACGGATGCCGTCCCGCTGTTCGGCGAAGGAGAGTTGCTGGCCAGCGAGGACGGGATCCGGGTACAGGCACAGGGGCCGGTGTTCCTGGCCTGGTCGTTGCGGGGGATTCCCGTCGGCTAGCCCTTCGGCTTCGCGGGCTTCTCCCGCTTGTCCTTGCCTTTCCCTTTCCCTCTGTCCTTGTCTTTGCCCGGAGCTCCTGGACCCTCGTCATCGTCATCGTCGTCGACCGGCGCGACGGGCGTCGCCGTCTCGGTCGGCGCCGGAGTGACCTGCGCGTCGACGGCAGCCTGGACATCGGCCTTGACCACGGTCAGTGCCGCCTCGATGCGCTGGTAGCGGGAGAACGAGATCGTCCCGTCAGCGGCTGCGGCATCCAGATCCGCTTCCAGTGCGGCCACTTCGTCGAGCGCCCCCGGGTAGCTGCCGTCCGCGATCGCGGTGGTGATCGATAGCACGCGGGTCTGAAGCTGTTCCGCCCCGCCGGGACTCAGGTCAGACGGAGCGCTCTGACACCCTGAGAGCCCGAACACGAGCGCCGAGACGAGCGCCGTGCGAAGGAGAACGGTCTGGGTGCCGTGGAGCGCCATCCACTCACTCCTCGCCGTCTTCGCCATCATCCTCGGCGTCCTTTTCGGCGTCCTTTTTTGCCTTCTCGTCGGCCTTCTTCTGTTCCTCAGCGAGCTTCTTCGCGGCTTCTTCCGCCTTTTTCCTGGCTTCTTCAGCTGCCTTCTCCGTCGCCTCCCTGGCCTTCTTCTCGGCTTCGGTCTCCTCATCGGGAGGAGTGTCGGTCTCGTCCGTCGGTACGACCGGTGCGACCGTCTCGGCGGGCTCGGCGGGCTCGGCGGGGGCCTGGGCGTCGATCGCGGCCTGGAGGTCTGCCTTCACCGCCGAGAGTGCGGCATCGATGCGCTGATGGCGTGAGAACGAGACGGTGCCATCCGCTGCGGCGGCGTCGAGTTCGGTTTCGAGTGCTGTCAGCTCCTCGAGTGCGGCGGCATACCCACCGTCCGCGACGGACGAGCTGGCAGTCAGCACGCGGGCCTGGAATGCCTTGGCCTGCTCGGCACCGAGATCAGGTGCGCTGGTCTGGCAGCCGGCGGTGAGCCCGACAACGAGAATGGCCGAGGCGATCGCTGAAAAAAGTCGTAGTCTCATGGCGTCACGCTGTCCTGAAGATCCTTGAGGTGCTCGCCGATGGTCCCAGGCACGGCGGGATAGTCGACGGCGGGGGTCGCCTCACGCTGTCCGTTCATCACACCGATGCCGATAGCGACGGCGAGCACGACGGCGGCGATGGCGCCGGCGATGACGAGCGTGCGGGTCCGCTTCTTCGGAGTCCTTGACGCGCGAGTGCGTCGGGCCGGAGCGGCAGTCGTAGGGGAGCGCGTGGGAAGCGGGGGCGGCCCCTTCTCCAGGACGGCAGTGACCTCGGTCTCGGTCTGCACCGGGAGGAGTTTGGTGGGTTCCGGGGCGACGTCGGCCAGCGCGGTCATCGCCGCCGTGGCATCCGATTCGGCGTCCGCGCTCTTCCGGAATCCGTGTACGGGAGCGATACCTCTCAATGCAAGGGCCACCTCGTGCGCGTTGGGCCTGGATTCCGCCGTGCGCGACGTCATCGCCGCGATCGTTTCGGCGACGAGCGGGTCGAGGTCGTCGGGGATGGCGGGATCGCGAGTGATCGGGGCGAGGGCGGCTTCCTGACCGTGTCCGGCGAACGCCCGTTCGCCGGTGATGCACTCCAGCAGGACGAGCCCCAGTGAGTAGACGTCCGTGGCAGGTCCGACATTGTCGCCTCGGGCCTGCTCCGGACTCAGGTAGCCGGCTGAGCCGACGGTGAAGTGCGTCGCGGTGAGGCGGGCACCGTCGACGAGCCTGGCGATGCCGAAATCACTGAGTTTCGGATGCGCCCTGGTGTCCGTCCCAGCCGTGTGGGCCAGGAGGATGTTCGCGGGCTTCACATCCCGGTGGACGACACCCTTCTCGTGGATGTAGTGGAGCGCGTCAGCGAGGTCGGCGCCGATGTGACGGACCTCGTCAACGGGGAGCGGTCCGGTGTCGAGTGCGTTGCGGAGGTCCGAGCCCGAGATCAGTTCCATCACGAGGTACGAGCGCGGGTTCAGAGGGTCCGTCTCGTCGTTGCCGGCGTCGAAGAGGGTGACGAGGCCCGGGTGGCTGAGGCTGGCCAGCATCGCGACCTCGCCCTGCTGACGCCGGAAGTCCGACGGATTTGTCGAAGCGACCCTGAACAGTTTGATCGCCACGTCGCGGTTGAGGGTTTCGTCGCGGGCACGGTAGACCGACGCCATACCGCCGGTACCGATCAGGCTGATGAGCCGGTATCGGTCGCCGAGGGTGATGTCGATTGCCGGGGCGTTCGGGTTCGTATTCATGGGCGTCCTCGCCCCATGCTACGTCGAAGCGCCTTCCAGCGGCACGCTGTTCAAGAGGCACCCAGAGTGGTGCTATTCTCTACTGGTGCCATTTTGAAATGGTTGCGCCCCGATAGCTCAGTGGTAGAGCACTTCCATGGTAAGGAAGGGGTCGTCGGTTCAAACCCGACTCGGGGCTCGTTACTTTCTCGGACAGCCGGGCGAAGTTTCGCGGCAGGGTAGCTCAGTTGGTGAGAGCGCACGACTCATAATCGTGAGGTCGCGGGTTCGAATCCCGCTCCTGCTACGGGGAAAGGCTCTCAAAGCCTCTTCCCATGTGGCCCCGAGGTCTCGCCACCTCGGGGCTTTCTCCTTTCCTGACCGCGCGCAGGAGGAACCACGTGAGCGACGATCGCACCCTGGGGCTCACCCTCGGCGGTGGGGGCGCCTTCGGAGCCGCCCACGTCGGCGTTCTCCAGGTGCTTGCCGAACGCGGCATCCGTCCGGGGATCGCCACAGGGACCAGTTCGGGCGCGCTCGTCGCAGCGGCTTACGCCGCAGGCATCGAACCGTCGGCGATCGAGAATGCGGCGCTCGGGTTCCGCTGGCGCGCGATCGCCAGGTGGTCGTCCGTTCCCCGTTGGGGCCTGCTCGACACGGAAGCGCTCGCGGATGCGGTGCGCGGCGCTCTCGGCGTCGATCCGCTGATCGAGCAGCTTCCCCGCCGATTCGCTGCAGTCGCCACCGACCTTCGAACCCGGCGCACCGTGACGATCGACGAAGGACCGCTGAGCGTTGCACTGAGGTCGACGATCGCCGTCCCCGGCCTCCTCCCGCCCGTACGCCGCGGTGACGCGCTGCTGGCGGATGGCGGCATCCTCGACAACGTCCCGGTCGACGCCGCGCGCGCTCTCGGCGCATCCCGCACGATCGTGGTGAGGTTGCACGCCAAGTGGGAAAACGTGCGGATGATGCGAACCCAGAACCTCACCGCCGACCTCAGGCGCGACCCGTCGATCGTGCTGATCGAACCCGAGATGGAGGGGATGGCGCAGTGGACCATGCGCGATGTGCCCCGCCTCATCGCCGAGGGACGACGGGCGGCGACGGTGGCGCTGGACGCGGCCGCACGGCCTCCAGAGCGTGCAGGTGCAACCCCACCGGAAACTTCCGTCTCGGCCGCCAGAATGCAAGCCGGTCAACGTTCAGCCTGAGGCGACGTAAAATCGGTGGGCAGCATGTAGCCCGATCTTGCAATTCGACAGGGAGTCCCCGTGGACGGAAACGCGACCACCACGCACCGTAACGTTGCGTTGCTGTCTGTCACGAGCACCCTCGCCAGGCGCGTCACCACGTCGGAGGAGATCGACTCCAGGCTGAGTTCCGTCCTCACCCGCCTCAAACTGCCGACCGGGCTGCTGCAGCGCGTCGCCGGTGTGCACGAGCGGCGCAACTGGGACGACACCCAGTCCTTCGACCGGGCCGCCGTGGATGCCGGACAGCGCGCGTTGGCGTCCGCAGGTGTTTCCGCGGACCGGATCGGCCTCCTCATCAACACATCGGTGACCCGGAAACACCTCGAGCCGTCGGTCGCGGTCAAGCTGCACCACGGACTCGGCTTGCCCTCGTCTGCCATCAACTTCGACATCGCGAACGCCTGCCTCGGTTTCGTGAACGGCATGAGCCTTGCCGCCCAGCTCATCGACTCGGGTCAGATCGAATACGCAATGATCATCGACGGCGAAGACGCCGACGACATCCAGAACAACACCATCGAACGGCTCGGCCGTGACGGCATCAGCCGCAAGGACTTCATGAGCGAGTTCGCCAGCCTGACCCTCGGCTCAGGTGCGGCAGCCGCTGTGCTCGGCAGGGCGGATGCCAACCCCGGGGGTCACCGTATCCTCGGTGGCGTAACCAGGGCGGCCACCCAGTTCAACGAACTCTGCGTCGGCAGCGTCGATGGCATGTTCACCGACGCCAAGGCGCTGCTCAAGGGCGGGATGCAACTGGTCGTGTCCGCCTGGAAGGAAGCCCGAAGGGACTGGAGCTGGTCAGCCATGGACCGCTACATCATGCACCAGGTCTCCGACGTGCACACCAATGCCATCATCAAGGCCGTCGGCATCGACCGGACCAGGGTCCCGCTGACCTACCCGAAGCTCGGGAACGTGGGTCCTGCATCGATCCCGATCACTCTCGAGCGCGAGTCGGCGAGCCTTCGCGCCGGCGACCGTGTCCTGCTCATGGGGGTCGGCTCAGGGCTCAACACCGCGATGATGGAAATCGCCTGGTGAGCTTCCGACTGCCCGCCGCAGCCGGAACCCTTTCGCCGGCAGCGTCGCCCCCACCCGGCCTCGACGGGCTCGACCCGGCGTTCTCCCGGGTGGTGCGGGCCCGCGAGCGCGGAGCATCCGTCGATCGCGGGTGGCATCTCCTCGACAATGCCGACCGACTGGCCGAACTCGGTGTCGAACCGGTCGGCACCATCCTCGCCGTCCACGGAAACCCGACCTGGTCGTACCTCTGGCGGCGACTGGTCGACCAGGCGACGACCACGGCGGCTGCCGGCGGTGACGCCTGGCGGGTGGTCGCCGTCGACCAGCTCGACATGGGATTCTCGGAGCGCACGGGAACCGTGCGCCCGCTCGCGCGGCGGGTCAGGGATCTCGGAGACCTGACCGACGCCCTCGGCCTGGCCGGCAGGGTGATCACTCTCGGGCACGACTGGGGCGGAGTCGTGTCACTGGGCTGGGCGGTCGACCACCCAGACCTGCTCGCCGGGGTGATGCTTCTCAATACCGCTGTGCACCAGCCGGAGGCGCGGCCGATCCCGGCGCCGCTCCGGCTCGCACTTCGTCCGGGCGTTCTCAGCGCGTCCACCGTGTCGACGCCTGCGTTCCTCGAGACCACTCTCGCTCTCGCCCACCCGGCGCTGTCGGCGCAGGTCAAGGACGGCTACCGCGCCCCATACCGGTCGGCGGATCGGCGCGGAGGTATCGGCGGTTTCGTCGCAGACATCCCCGTCGCCCCAGACCACGAAAGCCGAGCCGAGCTCGATCGGATCGCCGACGGCGTCACCCGGTTCCGTGTCCCCGCGCTCATGCTCTGGGGCCCGCGCGATCCGATCTTCAGCGACAGGTACCTCGACGACCTCATCGACAGGATGCCGCACGCTGACGTCCATCGGTTCGAGGGCGCCGGCCACCTCGTTGCCGAAGACGTCGACTACGCGTCTGCTCTGCTCACCTGGCTGGGCGACAGCATCCGTACCCCCGAGACGATGCCGACCGTCGGCGCCATCCACGACCGCCCGCCGCTCTGGCACTATCTCGACGAGCTCAGCGACAGCGCCGAGACCGCCGTCATCGACATGGTCCCTTCGGGAGGCGACGCCCCGCGCGTGGTCAGCTGGCGGCTCCTGTCTCGGCGGGTGCGGCAGCTCGCATCAGGCCTCGGCCACGCCGGTGTGAAGAAGGGCGACCGGGTGTCGCTCCTCATTCCGCCGAGTGCCGACCTCGTCGCCGTTCTCTACGCCTGCCTTCGGATCGGAGCCGTCGTGGTTGTCGCCGACGCAGGACTCGGCCTCGGCGGGCTGACCCGCGCGGTCCGCGGCGCCTGCCCCGACCACGTCATCGGTGCGGCCCCCGGCCTCGCCGCCGCCCGCGCGCTGGGCTGGCCCGGCCAGAAGATCTCGACGGCGACCTTCCCCGCGCCGGTGCGTCGCGCGCTCGGGGTGTCGCACACCCTCGCCGAACTCATCCACCTCGGATCGGACGAACGGATGCCGTCGCCGCCGGCCGCCGACGACACCGCCGCCATCCTCTTCACCTCAGGCTCAACCGGCCCCGCCAAGGGGGTCGTCTACACGCACGCACAGCTCTCGGCCGTGCGCGACGCCCTGGCCGCCCAGTACGGCGTCGGGGTCGGGACGGGACTCGTCGCCGGATTCGCACCGTTCGCCCTGCTCGGCCCTGCCCTCGGTGCGCGCTCGGTCACGCCCGACATGGACGTCACCTCGCCGAAGACGCTCACCGCGACGGCCGTTGCCGCAGCGGTGAAGGCGGTCGACGCGACAGTGGTCTTCCTCTCCCCGGCGGCTGTGGCCAATGTCGTCGCGACGGCCGGGGACCTCACTGCAGACGACCACCGTGCCCTCGGCGGCGTCGAACAGTTCCTCTCCGCAGGCGCCCCGGTGTCCGAACCGCTCCTCGCCGCCATCTCGGCGCTGATGCCCGGCGCGACGGCACATACCCCGTACGGCATGACCGAAGGGCTGTTGATGACCGACATCACCCTCGACGGCATCCGCGACGCATCGGCTGACGCAACCGGTGCCGGCGGAGTCTGTGTCGGGACCCCCTCCGGCCCCACGCGCGTGCGGATCTCGCCTCTCGATGATGCCGGTGCAGCGACCAGCGAGCCGACGGATGCCCCACTCGTCACGGGCGAGATCCTCGTCTCCGCCCCACACGTCGAAGACCACTACGACCGTCTCTGGCTCACCCACCGCGCGAGCAGGCGCGGCGGGATCCCCGGAGAGCGCTGGCATCGCACAGGTGATGTCGGTCACCTCGACGCCGCAGGCCGGCTCTGGGTCGAGGGGCGGATGCCGCACGTCATCACCACCCCTGACGGCGTCGTCACGCCGGTCGGGCCCGAGCAGCGCATCGAGTCCGTCGCCGGGGTGGCCAGGACCGCCGTCGTCGGAATCGGCCCACGCGGCGTGCAACAGGTCGTCGCCGTGGTGGAGACCTCTCCCGTCGCACGCCGGGTCGGGCTCGCGTCACCGCAGCTCGCCGCCGCGGTTCGTGCTGCCGTCGACGTGCCGGTCGCTGCCGTGCTCGTCGTGCCGCACCTGCCCACCGACATCAGGCACAACTCGAAGATCAACCGGTCGGCGCTCTCGGAATGGGCCGGCGGCATCCTCTCCGGCGGGCGGATGGTCTCGCCGTGAGAGTCCTCGTCACCGGGGCCAGCGGCCTGCTCGGCCGCGCCGTCGCCGCCGAACTGATCTCCGCCGGGCACGAGGTCCGCTGCTTCCAGCGACGGGCGTCTGGCGTCGCAGGCGCCGAGGATCTTCTCGGGTCGGTCACCGAACCGGACGAGGTCGCTTCGGCCGTGAGCGGGCAGGACGCGGTCGTGCACCTGGCGGCGAAGGTCTCCCTCGCCGGGGACCCCGTCGAGTTCGATGTCGTCAATGTCGCGGGGACGCGCTACCTCATGGACGCTGCCCGTTCAGCACGCATCGAGAGGTTTGTCTACGTTTCCTCGCCGTCAGTGGCGCACGCCGGATCCTCGATCGTCGGCGACGACGCGCTCGCCGCCGATCCGTTCAGCGCCAGGGGAGATTACGCCCGCACCAAGGCTGAGGCTGAACTGCAGGTGCTGAGGGCCGATTCGGACGTTTTCCGTGTCGTCGCGGTTCGACCCCACCTGGTCTGGGGTCCCGGCGACACCCAGCTCGTCGAGCGCGTGATCGAGCGCGCCAGGCACGGCAGGCTTCCCCTGCTGGATTCGGGGGCGGCACTCATCGACTCGACGTATGTCGACAACGCCGCTTCGGCCATCGCTGCGGCACTGTCGCGTGTCGACGACATCCATGGACAGTCATACGTGGTGACCAATGGAGAACCCAGGCCCGTTGCCGAGCTGATCGCGGCGATGTGCGCGGCGGGCGGGGTCAGCGCCCCGCGGTGGCGGGTGCCGGCATCCGTCGCGAAGACCGCCGGGTCGATCATCGAAGCCGCCTGGCGGCTCAAACCGGGCACCGATGAGCCTCCGATGACCAGGTTCCTCGCCGAGCAGCTGTCGACGGCGCACTGGTTCGACCAGCGTCGGACCCGGGCGGACCTGCAGTGGACGCCGGCGGTGTCGCTCGACGAGGGCTTCCGCCGCCTCGCGGCCCACTACGGGCAGCACGCCGCCGATCGCCCCTGATCGGGATCAGTCGATCCGCCACAAAGCGCTGTAGCTGCTGTCGAGTCGCCACGATCCGTTGCACTTCGGGGTGATGGAGTGCACAGAGTGGCGATTCGGGCCCGCCCTGACTTCGCGAGCCGCCGCAGCCCCAAACTCAGGAATCGACGACCGACGCCCAGCTCTCACCGTCGACGATGTGCTGACGCCACTGTCGCACAGCCTTGGCCGCTCCGATGCCCATCACACCGACGAGTCGTCCGCCGCGTCTGAACAGGGCGATCATCCGGCGCTCGTCGAACGATCCCTCGACGACGCGCACCTCGTCGTAGCCGCGCAACCAGCCGTGGACCTGGAGTTTGTGGTCGTACTGGTCGGTCCAGAAGTAGGGAACCGCGGCGAACGGGGTGCTCTCGCCGTCGATCAGCCTGCGGGCGACGTGCATTCCCTGTTCGGTGGCGTTGGTGCGGTGCTCGACCCGCATCGACTGGTCGAAGACAGGGTTGTCCCAGCGGGCGACATCGCCGGCCGCATACACACCCGGTGCCGCCGACAGGTCGGGGGCGCACTCGATCCCGTCGCCGATCCGGATGCCGCTGCCGCGAAGCCAGTCGAGGTGGGGGGCCGCTCCGATTGCCACGAAGACCACGTCCGCGTGGAGTACCGAACCGTCGACCAGAGTGACGCCGCTGACCCGCCCGCCCTCTGCGTCGACCGTGGTGACGATCGATGCCGGTCCGGTGTGGAGTGTCACGCCGTGCGCACGGTGCAGCCGGGCCACCTGCTCGCCGACCGCGGTACCGAGGCTGCGCTCGAGCAGCGTTGCTGCACCGGAGACGACCGTGACGTCGACGCCGAGCCCGACGGCGGTCGCGGCCACCTCTGTCCCGAGGAATCCGCCCCCGACGACGATGAGACGACGGCCGGGCAACAGTTCACCCTGGAGGGCGACGGCGTCGTCGATGGTGCGCATCGTGTACACACCGGTGACGCCTCTGCTCCCCGGAAGGATGCGCGGCTGGACCCCGGTGGCGAGAACGAGCCGGTCGAAAGTCAGGTCGCTGCCGTCTGAGAGCGACAGGGTGCTGCGGTCCAGGTCCAGCCCGGTCGCGGCCACTCCGGAACGGAAGCCGACGGCCAGGTCGCGGAACTCGTCCTCGGTCTTCAACTGGACCCGGCCGGCATCCCATTCGCCGGACAGCAGGTGTTTGGAGAGCGGTGGACGGTCGTACGGCCGATGCGCTTCCGCGCCGATCAGTGTGACGTCGCCGTCGTACCCGTTCCGTCGCAGTGCGGCGGCGGTCGTCAGCCCTGCGGCCGACGCACCGACGATCGCGATGCTGGTGGGGTCACCGGTCATTCATCGTCCTGCAGGCGGAGGGCGGCCGACGGGCAACTGAGCACGGCGTCGCGAACGGCCTCGTAATTCTCGGCGTCCGGGTTCGGCGCGAGGAGGATGACCTTGCCGACCTCGTCGTCCTGATCGAACACGGCCGGGGCGAGAGTCACACAGACGCCGGCAGCGACACACACCTCGGTATCGGCAATAACCTTCATCGGGAAACCTCTTCTCTCCGGCGACGAGCTCTTCAACGCCTGGGACAATTCTGCCAGTCCCCGGCCGTCCGTCATCGCGCGGGCCAAATTCGCCGCTCTATTCGGCGGCGACTGTCAGGCAGCAGGGGTATCGAGCGCCCGGTGCATGACGTGCAGTCCGACGAGTCCGTCCGATGGGTGGTCGAATGCCTCGGGCACGGTGGCCAGGATCGTGAAGCCGAGCGACTGCCACAGCGCGATCGCCGCAGTGTTCGTCTCGACAACGGCGTTGAACTGCATGGCGTGGTACCTGTCGCGCGCCGCCCGATCGAGGACGTGGGTGGCGAGGGCCCGCCCCACTCCGCGTCCGGAAGCATTCGAGGCGACCATGAACCCCGCGTTCGCGACGTGGGAGCCGGCGGCCGGCTGGTTCGGGTGCATTTCCGCCGTGCCGAGAACCGTTCCGTTCTCGTCGACGGCGACGAAGACCCGCCCTCCAGGCTTCTCCATCCACCACGCTCGCGCGGCGTCCTCCGAGGTGTCCCTCGGCCAGCAGTAGGTTTCACCTGCGGCGACGATCTCCCAGAGGATCGGCCAGATCCTCTCCCAGTCGTCGGCGTGGGCATCCCGGATCAGCATGGCTCAACGCTACCGGGCATCGCCCGCCGCCGCCGGTGATAGCGTCGATGTGCACGGTCCAGAGCAGGGAGACGGATGCCGCAGCAGCACCCAACGCGATGGTGGATCGGTCTCGTTCTCCTCGGCCTCGTCGCCGGATTCCTGTCCGGGCTGTTCGGGGTCGGCGGCGGCATCCTCATCGTTCCCGCCCTTGTCCTCCTGTTCGGATTCGACCAGAGAGTTGCGGCAGGAACGTCTCTCGCCGCAATCGTGCCGATGGCCCTCGTCGGCGTGATCAGTTACGCGGTCGCAGGCTCTGTCGACTGGATCGCGGCGGCCCTGCTCGCCCTGGCAGCGATCGGCGGCGCCCAGATCGGCAGCCACCTGCTCAACCGGCTGCCCCTGCAGGCTCTGCGCTGGGCCTTCATCGGCTTCCTGGTCGTCATCATCGTGAGTCTCTTCCTCGTGATTCCGTCACGCGACTCCGTCATCGACCTGACCGTCGGATCCGTGCTCGGTCTGCTCGCACTCGGGCTCGTCACGGGGGTCCTGTCCGGTCTCCTCGGCATCGGCGGCGGAGTGATCATCGTTCCCATGCTCATCGTGCTGTTCGGCGCGAGCGACCTCGTCGCCAAAGGGACATCGCTCGTGATGATCATCCCGACCGCGATCTCAGGGACCCTCGGCAACCTCCGCCGCCACAACGTGGATCTTCGCGCGGCCGCGGTGATCGGGGTCGCAGCCTGCACGACGACGGCGCTCGGGGCGCTCGCTGCTGCTGCAGTGGATCCGGGCGTTGCGAACCTCCTGTTCGCCGCGTTCGTCGCCGTCATCGCCGTGCAGCTGACAGTGAAGGCACTGCGTACACCTCGCTGAGCAAGCCCCTATGCCCTGCCCCCGGCCGTGGCTAGCCTGAGGGACAGCGCCGCCCACAGGGGAGGCCGAGAGCGGAGGACCCGATGGCATCCATGGATGAACTGATGAGCCAGATCCCGATCGGCGATGTCGCCGCGAAACTCGGCGTCGACGAGCAGACGGCACGGGCCGCCGTCGAGCAGGCGCTCCCCGCTCTTGTCAGCGGACTGGAGGCGAACGCGCACGATCCCGGCGGCGCGGCATCCATCGAGAAGGCGGTGTCGAAGCATTCCCCGTCCCTCGTGGAGGGCGGCGTGGACCTCGCCGAGGTCGACACCGACGACGGAGACAAAATCGTCAGCCACATCTTCGGCCCGAATCGGGAACAGGTCGTCGCGACCCTGGGAACACAGCCCGCCGCAGCCAGCCAGGGAACAGGTGGCCTTGTCGGCAAGCTTCTCCCGATTCTCGCGCCGATCGTTCTCAGCTACCTGGCGAAGCAGTTCCTCGAACGGAAGCAGTCGACCGAGACGGCACAGCCGACCGAACCGATGCAACCGAAGCAGCCGAAGACCGAACCAGAGGGCGGCCTCGGCGGCCTGCTCGGCGGAATTCTCGGCGGCGGTTCGTCGTCCGAATCGTCCGAGTCGTCCGGCGGCGGGATCGGCGACATCCTCGGAGGGCTTCTCGGCGGCGGATCCGGAGGGGGAATCGGAGACCTGCTCGGCGGTCTGCTCGGCGCCGGACGCAAATAACCGTCGGGAGTGCCGCCCGCGGCGAGAGTGGGCGCAGGGAACCCGCGAAGGGCGCCGGGTAGGCTGGAGCCGTGTCAGTAAACCCCGAACTCCAGGGTCGCGTCTTCCCGCCGGCCCCGCCCTACCTGGTCGGACGGGAGAAGGTGCGTGAGTTCTCGCGCGCCGTCTTCGCCACCAGCCCGATCAACCTGGATCCGGATGCCGCTGTTGCGGCCGGTCACGCGGACGTCGTCGCTCCACCCACCTTCCCCGTCGTCATCCAGGAGCACACCCTCGCGCAGTTGCTCGGTGAGCCCGACGCCGGGATCGACTTCACCCGCGTCGTGCACGGTGACCAGCGCTTCACCTACTCGCGACCGATCGTCGCAGGCGACGAGCTCACCGCGACGCTCACTGTCACGAGCGTGAAGACCCTCGGCCCCCACGCCATGGTCACCGCGTCGTCGGAAATGCTCGACGGGTCAGGTGCCCACGTCGTCACCGCGATCTCCACCCTCGTCGTGCGAGGTGGCGAATGAGCGCCCCGCTTCTCGACAGCCTGACCGTCGGCGATGTCGTCGCCGAGCGGGAGTTCGCGCTCAGCCGGGATTCCCTCGTCCGCTACGCCGGGGCATCCGGTGACTTCAACCCCATCCACTACCGAGATGACGTGGCCGCATCCGTCGGGCTCCCAGGCGTTCTCGCCCACGGGATGCTCACCATGGGCTTCGCCGTCCAGCCGGTGGTCGACTGGGTCGGCGACCCCGCCCTCGTCGTCGACTACCAGGTCAAGTTCACCCGGCCCGTTCCTGTCGACCCCGAGTCGGGCGCGACCGTCTCCGTCACCGCGAAGATCGGTGCGCTCACCGAGACCACGGCCCGCGTCGACCTCACCGTGACGTTCGACGGCTCCACGGTGCTCGGCAAAGCCCAGGTCGTCGTTGCGCTGGGATAGGCGGCGATGACCGAGACGCTCGCCGACCTGACAACGCTGAAGGTCGGCGGCCCCGCCGTTCGCCTCGTCCGGGCGACCACCCGCGAAGAGCTCGTCTCCGCCGTCGCCGACGAGTGGGAGAGCGGCGAGGAGCCACTCGTCCTCGGTGGCGGGTCGAACACCCTCGCCTCCGACGACGGCTACGACGGCACGGTGGTTCTCGTCGCGACCAGCGGGATAGAACGGCTCGATGCACCCGCAGGGCGGGTGCGGCTCCGAGTCGAAGCCGGTGAACCGTGGGACGCGCTCGTGGCGACCGCTGTCGAGAACGGATGGAGCGGGATCGAGGCCCTCAGCGGCATCCCCGGCTCGACCGGCGCTGCTCCGATTCAGAACATCGGCGCATACGGGCAGGAACTCGAATCCGCACTCGTGTCGATCGATTTCCTCGACCGTGAGCGTTCCGAGGTCGTCCGCGTGCCTGCCGACGAACTCGCACTCGGCTACCGGACGTCCGTGCTCAAACGCCATGGTGGCTCGGTGCCCGAACGCGATGGCGTCGTGCTCGCCATCGAACTCGAGCTCGGCGACGACAGCGGGCTCAGCGCTCCGATCGGCTATGCCCAGCTCGCTTCGGCACTCGGTGTCGACCTGGGAGATCGACTTCCGATCGCAGACGTGAGGCGCACTGTTCTGACGTTGCGCGCATCGAAGGGCATGGTCCTCGACGCAGCGGATCCTGACACCTTCAGTGCCGGCTCCTTCTTCACGAACCCGATCGTCTCGGAGGCGTTCGCACGGTCGCTTCCCGCGGATGCTCCGCGCTGGCCGATCGCAGAGGGACACGACGACGCGGTCGTCATCCCGCTCGGCGAGTGGGACGGCACCGTGCCCACTCCGTCGTTCGAACACGACGCCCAGGTCAAGCTCAGCGCCGCGTGGCTGATCGAGCGCTCGGGCATCCGTCGCGGGTTCCGGCTTCCGGGGTCACGAGCGGGCATCTCGAAGAAGCACACCCTCGCCCTCACCAACACGGGTGGAGCGACCGCCGACGAGATCGCCGCGCTCGCGCGTTTCGTGCAGGCGCGCGTCGCCGCCGAGTTCGGAGTCGTGCTTCAGCCCGAACCCGTGTTCGTCGGCCTCTCGCTCTGACGCCACGCGCGGGTGTTTCGGCGTCGCGCGGGTGAGAAAACACCCGCGTAAGGCCGAACCACTCGCGCGAGCGCGGAGCGGGCTAGCCGAAGAGCTTCTGCAGCCGCTGCACGCCCTCGAGCAACGCGTCGTCGCCGAGTGCGTAGCTGAAGCGCAGATAGCCCGACGGTCCGAAGGCCTCACCCGGGACGGCGGCGACCTCGGCCTGGTCGAGCATGAGGTCGGCGAGCTCGAGCGACGTCGTCGGGGTGACCCCGCCCCACTCGCGACCGAGCAGTGCGGAGACGTCGGGGTAGACGTAGAACGCGCCCTGCGGCGTGGGGGTGTGGAAGCCCTCGATCTTGTTGAGTTCGGCGACGATGACACCGCGGCGGCGGTCGAAGGCCTGGCGCATGGCCACGACCTCGTCCTGCGGGCCGGTCAGCGCGGCGATCGCTGCCCGCTGGGCGACGTTGTTGACGTTGCCGGAAAGGTGCGACTGCAGGTTGGACAGTGCCTTGATGGCTGATGCCGGTCCGACGGTCCAGCCGACCCTCCAGCCGGTCATCGCGTAGGTCTTCGCGACGCCGTTGACGAGCAGGGTCTGCCCGGCCAGCTCTGGCACGGCCTCGACGATCGAGAGCGCCTTCGCGGCGGTCCTTGAGCCTGCCGAAGGGTAGGTGAGGTTCTGGTAGATCTCATCTGTGATGACCCAGAGGTTGTTCTCGAGTGCCCACTGTCCGATCGCGGCGGTCTGCTCGGGAGAGTAGACGGAGCCGGTCGGGTTCGACGGTGAGACGAAGAGCAGCACCTTGGTGCGGTCGGTCCGTGCGGCTTCGAGCTGCTCGACGGTGACCTGGTAGTTCTGGGAGGCGTCCGCGAACACCTCGACGGCGACGCCGTCGGCCAGGGCGATGACTTCGGGGTACGTGGTCCAGAACGGCGTGGGCACGATGACCTCGTCGCCCGGGTCGAGCAGCACCTGGAATGCCTCGTACACCGACTGCTTGCCGCCGTTGGTCACGAGAACCTGGTTGATGGATGCGTCGAGGCCGGAGTCCCTGCGGGTCTTTTCGACGATGGCCTCGCGCAGGTCGGGAAGACCTGCTGCAGGCGTGTACCTGTGGTTCTTCGGGTCACGTGCTGCGGCGACAGCGGCCTCGACGATGTGCTCCGGCGTGGAGAAGTCCGGTTCTCCTGCCGCGTAGCTGATGACGGGGCGGCCCTGGGCCTGCAGCGATTTCGCCTTGGCGTCGACCTTCAGCGTTGCTGATTCGGCGATGGCGGTGATCTTCTTCGAGAGTGTCGGTGGTGTGCTCACGTTAGAAGGGTACCGCCTGCGGGGCGAGGCTGAAGGTGGCGACGAAACGTCCGAGAAGCGCCGGGTTCCCGTCGAGAATGCGCACGATCCCCTGCTCGATGGCTGCCTCGGCCGTGACGTCCCCTGCGATCACCGCGTGGATGTCGGAACCCGCCGCGAAATGCAGGTCGGGGGGAGTGTCGTTCGGCGTCGGGGGCGAAACCCGCAGGGTCGCATCGTCCACACGGAGCGAGAGGTCGACGCCCGTGATGCGCGCTCGATAGGTGGTGGGCGGAAACGTGGAGGCGGCATCCGCCCGGAATGCTGATCGAAAATCCATCGTCATCGAGTCCGAGGTGATGACGTCGTCCACATCAGGCTCGCCCATGGCACGGAATCCCCACCGGCCGAGCGCCAGGACGACATCCTCGAGTTCGCGGCCGACGTCGGTGAGTTCGTAGACGATGGAGCGGAGAAGCGGGGCGCGTCGGATGACGCCGCCCTCCTGCAGCTCCTTCAACCGGGTGCTGAGGATGTTGGTGGGGATGCGAGGCAGCCCGGCCTTCAGGTCGGTGTAGCGTCGCGGGCCAACGAGCAGGTCGCGAACGATGAGCAGTGCCCACCGTTCGCCGACCAGCTCGAGGGCGCTGGCGACACCGCAGTACTGACCGTAGTTACGAGCTGCCATGGGTGGGCCCTCAGGCCTGGGCTCCCTGCCCTGCCATGTACGCTTCAGGTCCCTTCTCGGAGGCGACGGGATCCATGTAGAGGAATCCCAGGATGTTGCCGTCGGGGTCTTCGATATCGCGCGAGTACATGAACCCATAGTCCTGGGCCGGGCGGGGTTCTTTCCCTCCCGCGGCGATGCCCTTCTCCATGATGAGGTCGACTTCTTCGCGGTTGTCCCTGCTGAAGGCGATCGACGCCTGCGCGTGCGTCGTCGTGTCGATGATCGTCTTGTCGGTGAAGGTTCCGAGATACTCGCGGGTGAGGACCATGAAGAAGATGTTCTTGTCGATGACGACGCACGCGGCGTTCTCATCGGTGAACACCGGGTTGATGTCCCAGCCGAGGCCCGTATAGAACGCCTTCGAGCGCTCCAGGTCCGTTGTGGGGAGGTTGACGAAGATGTCGGTCACGAGAGACTCCTTTGACGATCCGGCGATGGCGGTCACCGCCCAGAGCCATGCTTGCAAAAAACAAGTAGATCGGTCAAGGGGCAATCCAGAGAAATTCCGAGGGCGGCCGCGGCTATCGAATGGATTGCACTATCTATTGTTTATCGATATGATTCTATCGACCGACATTAGGAGCATCTCATGGGCAAAGTCACCATCCTCGCGCTGCGCATCGTGATCGCGCTGGCGCTCGCCGGCTCACTCTTCGTGCAGGTGGTCATGATGCCGCTCGTGTGGGCCGACCTCGACGGAGCAGCGAACGGGGAACGGATCGCGTTCATCGCGATCCTCGTCCTCGGAATCGTGACCATGCAGGTCAGTGCCGTCTGCATCTGGCAGCTCCTGACCATGGTGCGGCGAGGGTCGGTGTTCTCGATCGCCGCCTTCAAATATGTGGATGTCGTGATCGGCGCGATCGCGGCGGCATCCGTTCTCACCTTCCTGCTCGCCGTGCTCCTGGCCCCTGGTGACGTGGCGCCCGGGATCGTCGGACTCATCTGCGGGGCCGCCCTGGTCATCGCGGGCGTCGCGCTGATCGTCCTCGTGCTGAGGGCGCTGCTCGCCCAGGCCGTCGCTCGAGAGGTCGAGGCGGAACGGCTGCGTTCCGAACTGAACGAGGTGATCTGATGCCCATCGTGGTCGACATCGACGTCATGCTTGCGAGGCGCAAGATGGCCGTCGGTACCCTCGCCGAACGCGTCGGGGTCACCCCCGCCAACATCGCCGTGCTCAAGAACGGCCGGGCAAAGGCGGTGAGGTTCACCACGCTCGAGGCTCTGTGCGAGGTCCTCGAGTGCCAGCCGGGAGATATCCTGCGCTGGGAGCCCGGAGAGTCCGACGGCGACGGATCACGGGAAAGGCCGGGCGACACGGACACCGTGTCCGCGTCGCCAGGCCCGGCCTGATCCGTCAGCGGGATGCCTACGCCAGGTCGACGAGGAACCGCGAGTACGCGCCGACCGTGAGGAAGGTCGGGAACTCGTCCCTCAGCGCCACGTCGCGGAACACCTCGGCGGCGTCGTCGAACCGGTCGCCGTCGAATCGGGTGACGTCGGCGAGCAGGTCGGAGAGGATGCCTTCGACCCGCTCACGGGTGATCGGGGTGCCGTCGTCCGTCCGCACGTCCTGATGGATCCACTGCCAGATCTGTGACCGGCTGATCTCGGCCGTCGCGGCGTCCTCCATCAGGTTGTCGATGGCCGCCGCGCCGATCCCGCGGAGCCAGGACTCGAGGTAGCGAACGCCGATCGAGACGTTGTCGCGGAGGCCGGCATCCGTCACCGCGCGACCGATGTGAACGTCGAGCAACTGCGCGGCGGTCACCTCGACGTCGTCCCGCTGCCGGCCGACCTGGTTCGGTCGCTCCCCAAGCACGGCGTCGAACTCGGCGCGGGCGGTGTCTATGAGGTCGGGGTGCGCGACCCAGGTGCCGTCGAAACCGTCACCGGCCTCGCGTTTCTTGTCTGCAGACACCTTCTCGATCGCGCGGGCCGTCACGTCAGGGTCCCTGCGGTTCGGGATGAACGCGCTCATTCCACCGATGGCGTGGGCGCCCCTGCTGTGGCAAGTCTTCACGAGAAGTTCGGTGTACGCCCGCATGAACGGCACGGTCATCGTGACTTCGCTGCGGTCGGGAAGCACGAACCTGGCACCCCTGCCTCGGTAGTTCTTGATGATCGAGAAGATGTAGTCCCAGCGACCGGCGTTGAGGCCTGCGCAGTGGTCGCGGAGTTCGTAGAGGATCTCGTCCATCTCGAACGCGGCGGGCAGCGTCTCGATCAGGACCGTGGCACGGATCGTTCCGTGGGGGATGCCTGAGCGCCGCTCCGAGAAGGAGAACACGTCGTCCCACAGCCGGGCCTCCTCGCTCGACTCGAGTTTGGCGAGGTAGAAGTACGGTCCCCGGCCGCCGTCGATGAGGGCCTGAGCGTTGTGGAAGAAATACAGGCCGAAGTCGACCAGGCTGCCCGATGCGGCCATCGCCTGTCCGGACGAATCGACGAACTGCAGGTGCTTCTCGACGAGGTGCCAGCCCCGGGGGCGCATCACGATCGTGGGGGTCTCACCGGTCGTGAGCCGGTACTCCTTCCCGTCGGCGCTGGTGAAGTCGATCTGCCTGCGGATGGCGTCGAACAACGACAGTTGGCCGCCGATGACGTTGGTCCAGGTGGGACTCGTCGCGTCCTCCTGATCGGCGAGCCAGACCTTCGCGCCGGAGTTCAGCGCGTTGATCGTCATCTTGCGGTCGGTCGGCCCGGTGATCTCGACCCGGCGGTCGTCGAGGCCGGGGCCTGCTCCGGCGACGCGCCAGGAGGCATCCGCCCGGATGGCGGCGGTGTCGTCCCGGAACTTCGGGTCACGGCCGTTGCCGATCTCGAAGCGGCGGCGCATCCGGTCCGCGAGGCGGTCGTGGCGTGAGCCGGCGAATCGCTGGTGCAGGTCGGCGAGGAAGGCGAGCGCATCGGGGGTGAGGATCTCGTCAAAGCGCTCGTGCACGCGTCCGACGAGCTCAATGCGTGGGCCCGCGGGCTGGTGGGTGCGGATGGGGGAGGCGGTCGGTGCCGGGGTGTGCTCGGCGAGCAGTGTGTTCATGATGAAGGTCCTTAGGTCGTGCGGGTCAGTGGAACTGGTCTTCTTCGGTTGAACCGACGAGCGCGAGGGTGGCGCTCGTCGGGTTCAGTGCCGTCGCGATCCGGTCGAAGTAGCCTGTTCCCACTTCGCGCTGGTGTTTCGTAGCGGTGTAACCGGACGCTTCCGATGCGAACTCGGCTTCCTGTAGTTCGACGTACGCGCTCATGGCGCGGTTCCTGTAGTCCTGGGCGAGCGTGAACATGGAGTGGTTCAGCGCATGGAAGCCGGCCAGCGTGATGAACTGGAAGGCGTAGCCCATGGCGGCGAGTTCCTTCTGGAAGGTCGCGATCTGCGCGTCGTCGAGGTGGGATTTCCAGTTGAACGACGGCGAGCAGTTGTAGGCGAGTTTCTTGCCGGGGAAGTCCTGGTGAATGCGCTCGGCGAACCGCCGGGCGAGCTCGAGGTCGGGTTCGGCCGATTCGACCCAGAGCAGGTCGGCGTATTCGGCGTAGGCCAGGCCTCGGGAGATGACGGTGTCGATGCCGTTGCGCACCTCGTAGAAGCCCTCGGCCGTGCGGGTACCGGTGAGGAACTCGCGGTCACGCTCGTCCACGTCGCTGGTCAGCAGTGTCGCGGCGAGGGCATCCGTTCGGGCGATGATGACGCTCGGGACACCGGCGACATCGGCTGCGAGCCGGGCGGCGTTGAGGGTGCGGATGTGCTGGCTGGTCGGCACGAGCACCTTGCCGCCCATGTGGCCGCACTTCTTCTCGCTGGCGAGCTGGTCCTCCCAGTGCACGCCTGCTGCTCCGGCCTGGATCATGGATGCCATGAGCTCGTATGCGTTCAGAGGGCCACCGAAGCCGGCCTCGGCGTCCGCCACGATCGGCGCCATCCAGTCGACGGTGGTCGAGCCGGTTTCAGCGAACTCGATCTGGTCGGCGCGGAGCAACGCGTTGTTGATGCGGCGGACGACGGACGGGACCGAGTTCGCCGGGTACAGAGACTGGTCCGGGTAGGTCTGGCCCGAGAGGTTGGCGTCGGCTGCGACCTGCCAGCCGGAGAGGTAGATGGCCTTGAGCCCGGCGCGGACCTGTTGCACGGCCTGGTTGCCGGTGAGGGCGCCGAGCGCAGGCACCCACTCCTCGGTGTGGATGAGGTTCCACAGGTTCTCCGCACCGCGGCGGGCGAGCGTCGAGTCCTCACGGACGCTGCCGCGCAGAGCGATGACCTCGTCGGCCGTGTAATCGCGGCGGACACCTTCCCAGCGGGGGTCGGCGTCCCACTCGAGCTGCAGTTCGGTTGCGTTCTGGGTCTGGTCACCTGGGCGGGTGTTCTCGGTGCTCATCGTCGTGCTCCTTCGGTTCGTGTGAATCGAGTCTGTGGTCCGCGCAACCGCCGCGGTCGGGATTCTTAAGTAGAAATATGGCTGTTCTTCTGTTTGGCGAAAGGACCACCGGATGGCACGATGACAGCATGAACAGCACCGCAGCTGAGCCTGTCTTCGTCGCCGCCGACGACGAGGGCGAGGGCGCCGTCGACGCCCTCACGCTCGGTCGGCGCATCCGGGACATCCGTCTCTCCCGCCGAATGACGCTCGAGCAGCTCGGCGCCGCCATCGACAGGGCCCCGTCTCAAGTGTCGACGATCGAGAACGGCAAGCGGGAGCCGCGGCTGTCGATGCTTCGGCAGATCGCCATTGCGCTCGGCACAACAACCGACGAACTTCTGCGAGACGAGGCGCCGTCGGAGCGCGCCGCACTCGAGATCGCGGTCGAGCGAGCACAGCGGGGCCCCGTCTTCTCGGCCCTCGGAATCCAGCCGGTGCGGGTGTCGAAGGGTCACAACGACGAGACCCTGCGGGCGATCCTCACGTTGCACCAGGAGGTCGAACGGCTGCACCGCGAACGGGCGGCAACACCCGAAGAAGCCAGGCGAGCCAACGCCCAGTTGCGCGCGACCATGCGCGCGAAGGACAACTACTTCCCAGAGCTCGAAGCGCGGGCGACTGAGCTGCTCGCCGCGGTCGGTCACTCCGGCGGGCCGGTGTCGCAGCAGCTCGTCGGCGACATGGCCAACCACCTCGGGTTCACGCTGCACTATGTCGGTGACCTGCCGCACTCGACCCGTTCGGTGACGGACAGCCGCAACGGGCGGATCTACCTGCCCACCCAGCAGTCCGCATCGAGGGACTCACGCTCGCCGGTGGTGCAGGCATTCGCCAGCCACGTCCTCGGGCACCAGGAACCGTCGAACTATGCGGACTTCCTCCGTCAGCGGGTTGAGACGAACTACCTCACCGCCGCCATCCTTCTTCCTGAAGCGGATGCCGTCCGGTTCCTCACCGAGGCGAAGAATTTCAGGCGCATCTCCCTGGAGGATCTGAGGGATGCCTTCGCCGTCTCGTACGAGACCGCTGCTCACCGGTTCACCAACCTCGCGACCGCGCGTCTCGGCATCCCTGTCCACTTCACGAAGGTGCACGAATCGGGCACGATCGTGAAGGCCTACTCCAACGACGGAGTGAAGCACCCCACTGATGCCCTTGGGGCAGTGGAGGGGACGACCGTCTGCCGTAAGTGGACCGCGTTCACCGTGTTCGCCGCGGAGGATCGTTTCAGCCCGTGGTACCAGTACACCGACAACCCCAACGGCACCTACTGGTGCACGTCGCGGATCGAGAAGGCCAAAGAGGGGGACTACTCGGTGACCGTCGGCGTGCCGTTCGAGCATGTGAAGTGGTTCCGTGGCCGTGAGACCACGAACAGGTCGCAATCCAGCTGCCCGGACGAGAGGTGCTGCAAGAGCGCTCCGAGCGAGCTCGCCGAGAAGTGGGCCCACCAGTCATGGCCGGCGGCACGGACACCGACAAGCCTGCTCGCAGCTCTCCCGACCGGAACCTTCCCCGGGGTCGACGAGGTCGAGGTCTACTCATTCCTCGAAGCGCACGAGCCTAGATGAGCGGGACCTGGGGGAGGCGGTCGCCGCGGAGGATCGACACGGCAGCGGCCAGCGTCCCGTCATCCCCGACGTTGCCGGCGAAGACGACGTAGGGGAGGCCGTCCAGGTCAGGATTCTCTCCGCCCTCGTTCAGCCAGAGCGAGACGATGCCGGGAAACAGCTGGCCGGCGACGGTCGCGCGCCGGATCTTGAGGCCGTCTGTCGCAACGTCACTCGACGTGATGCCGCCCTTGGCGAGTACCCACGCCGGTGGTGCTTCATGCACCGCAACCGAGGTGAGGCTGATCAGCGCCGCGGAAACCGTCTGGGCGATGACGAGACTGGAGTGGCCGGTGTCGCCGACGATCTGTGTCCTGCTCGAGGACAGAAGCGCGTCGGTTCGGCTGAGCGCGGCGGCGAGGGCATCGCCGCATCGGGAGAGCTCGTCCTCGGCACTGGCTGGATCGAGAAGCCGGGGCACATCCAGTTCGACGACGGCGATGTCAGGGAAGTCGTCACGCAGACGCGCCACCTGCCTCGTGGTCAGCTCGACGTGCGAGCCGACGACGACGAGTCCATTGCCAGGCCGGCTTCCTGCAGGGAAGATCTCGTCGTGCGTCAGCGGTTGGCGACCCGGTACCCCGAGGCGGGCGGCGACGAACGACGGGCCGCTCCTGGTGAGGATCCTGGCTCCCGCCTGCTCAGCGGCGAGGATGCCATGGGCCACGACGTCCAGGTCGCTGTCATCGAGTGCATTCACCACGACAGGGGCGGCATCCGCGCAGCTGAGAATGATGTCGCGGACGCGGTCGCTCCCTCCCAGGCGGATGTCGTCGAGACCGATACTCGTCACATCGCCCGCCCGTATTGCTCCGTGGGTCTTCTCCTCGACGTAGTCCCTGAGATTCGACGACGTGAATCCGAATGTCGCATCGCGGGCGTAACCCGACTGCCCGACAGGGGTGAACGTGCCGTCGCTTTCGGCATAGTGAACGTCTCCAACGGTGACCCGCCCGGCTGCGAGGTAGGCCGGGACGAGGATGAGTGCGTCGTATGGCGCACCCGCCACCCCTGCCTCGTCGATCAGCAGGTCGGTTTCGAGCGGGTAGTGACCACGCAGGGTCGAGTCGCCGCGCACGATGAGCGTGTAGTCCGCGCCCCGGTCGCGCGCCGCTTGTCTGATCTGCTCCGAAACATCCGCCATCGTCGCGCGCGCTTCGTCGTCGTTGAGGCCCCGCGTATTGGTGAGGACGAAGAATCCGTTGCCCGGCTGGTCGAACGCCCAGAGCAGGTCGTCACGGGTCCAGCGTGTCAGAACGGGGGTGTCGTGCACCGACTGGCTTCCGGTGGGATCGTCGTCGAGGACGATCACCCATCTCTGTGCGGCTGCGTTCGCGTCGCGGACACGGGCGCGGGCGTCCCCGGTCTCCACTGGCTCAGGCGCCGATGACCTCAGCTGTTCCGCGCTCTGTGGGACCAATGGTTCCGTGCCGTCGCTCATGCCGCTCCGTCCGCGTTCGCCGACTTGCTCGGCATCATTCGACTGTGACTATGCCCGCACAACTCGTGCGCTTACCGAAAATATCCTATAGGATTAGAAGCGGATCGGACAGGTGCCGACGTGACCGACACAGCTCAACGGTGAGGAAGAACACGATGACCAGGCTTTGGAACGAACCCGAGAACTTCGCAGACGAAATGATCGATGGTTTCGTCCGCGCCAACGGCCGCTGGGTCCGGAGGGTGTCCGGTGGGGTCACCCGCTCGACCCGATCTGAAGAGCCCACGGTGTCGCTCGTCATCGGCGGGGGGTCAGGACACTACCCGGCGTTCGGCGGTCTGGTCGGACACGGGCTCGCCCACGGCGCGGCCATGGGTAATCTTTTCGCGTCGCCGTCTGCCCAGCAGGTGGAATCGGTCGCCAGGACCAGCGATCAGGGCCGGGGCATCCTGCTCAGTTACGGCAACTATGCGGGCGATGTGCTGCACTTCACCGAGGCGCAGGACAAACTTCGCTCGGAGGGCATCGACTGCCGCACCGTCACAGTGACCGACGACATCTTCAGCGCGCCGGCACAGGAAAAGGAGAGGCGTCGAGGCATCGCCGGCGACCTCACCGTCTTCAAGGTCGCCGGGGCCGCCGCTGCCGCCGGGTACGACATCGCCGGAGTCCAGCGCGCCGCGATCCTCGCCAACGACCGGACACGCTCCATGGGTGTCGCGTTCACCGGATGCACCCTCCCCGGCGCCGACGAGCCGCTGTTCTCGGTTCCTGAGGGTCGGATGGCCATCGGCCTCGGCATCCACGGCGAACCGGGAATCGACGAGGTCGACATCCCCACGGCGGACGGACTCGGCGACCTGTTCGTCGAGCGACTGCTCGACGCCGCGGAGATCCCGGAAGGAGTGTCACTCCGGGGAGCGCGGGTTGTCCCGATTCTCAACGGACTCGGCTCGGTCAAGAACGAAGAGCTCTACATCGTCTTCGCCCGCGTCGCCGCCCTGCTCGACGAGGCGGGCGCGGAGATCGTGGATCCGCAGGTCGGGGAGTTCTGCACGAGCTTCGACATGGCCGGGGTCTCACTCACCCTGCTCTGGCTCGACGACGAGCTGGAAACTCTCTGGAGCGCCCCGGCAGACACTCCCGCGTTTCGCACCGGGTCCGTCGACACCGGGTCCCTTGTCCAGCGCGGCGAGATCGACGACTCGGTAGCCGCCGAGGTCATCCCAGAGTCAAGCGATGAATCGCGCCGCGCAGCGACGGTGATCGTTGACGCGCTGGATGCGATCGTCGCCGTCATCGACGAGAACGCCGACGAACTCGGACGGATCGATTCGATCGCCGGCGACGGTGACCACGGCATCGGGATGAAGCGCGGATCACACGCCGCAGCCGCGGCAGCGCGAGAATCCCTGGCGAAGGATGCAGGGGCGCAGAGTGTTCTCGCCTCGGCCGCCGACGCCTGGTCGAACCGCGGTGGCGGAACCTCCGGTGCCATCTGGGGTGTCATTCTGCGCACGGTCGGAGAGCACCTCGGCAATACGACGCCCGTCGAGGCGGCCGCAGTGGCGACAGGCGTGGACGCTGCCAGGCAGGCCGTCATGGACTTCGGAAAGGCCACGGTCGGAGACAAGACCATGGTCGACGCGCTCGTGCCGTTCGCCGCACGTCTCAGCGACGGAGTGGCATCAGGCGATTCGCTGTTCGGCGCCTGGGCGACCGCGAGCGCCGCGGCGAAGAACGCAGCAGACGCGACCACAGACATGATGCCGGGCATGGGCCGCGCCCGCTCCCACGGCGAAAAGGCACTCGGCGTCGCCGACCCCGGCGCCGTCTCCCTGGCGATGATCACCGCGGCCGTCCTCGAGGTGCTCCGCGGAGCATCCGACCACTGATTTCGACACCTCACGAGAAGGAGCACCACCATGAGCGCACTGCGCATTGTCGTCGGCTGTGACGACGCAGGATTCGAGTACAAGGAACGGCTGAAGGCGGACCTCGAGGCAAACGACCTCGTCGCATCCGTCACCGATGTCGGTGTGAACGCCGACGGACACACCAACTACCCGACGATCGCCATCGCCGCCGCCGAGATGGTCGCACGAGGAGAAGCCGACCGGGCACTTCTCATCTGTGGCACCGGACTCGGCGTCGCCATCGCGGCCAACAAGGTCGCAGGGGTGCGTGCCGTGACGGCTCACGACGGCTTCTCGGTCGAGCGTGCCGTGCTGTCCAACAATGCGCAGGTGCTCTGCATGGGGCAGCGCGTCGTCGGCATCGAGCTCGCCCGCCGCCTCGCGCGCGAATGGCTGACTTACACCTTCGACGAATCGAGCGCATCGAACGACAAGGTGCGGGAGATCAGCAGCTACGAAGGCGTCTGATGTCCGCCCCAGGCTCGCCCCGGTTCCTCATCGGGGTGAGCCACAAAATGTACTTTTCGCACGGGCGCGCCGTTCAGTGGTGCCGCGAGGTGGCCGGCATCGCGCGGGAGCACCGCGCGATCGTCGGCGGTGACGTTCAACTTTTCGTCATTCCGACCTACCTGGCCGTTCCGGCAGCGCTCGACCTGCTCGGGTCTCTCGCTCTCGTGGGAGCACAGGACCTCAGCACCGAGGACTCGGGCGCGTTCACCGGTGAGGTGAGCGGCGCGGAGATTGCCGAACTGGGCTGCGCTGTCGTCGAAGTCGGGCACGCCGAACGACGCAGGCTCTTCGGCGAGAACGACGACATCGTTGCGCAGAAGACGGATGCGGCGCTGCGCAACGGTCTCGACCCCGTACTGTGCGTCGGAGAACCTGATCAGACTTCTCCGGCGGAGGCGATCCGTGTCTGCGTCGGTCAGATCGACTCGGCGCTTGCCCCGAGCCGGCGGGCGGGCCGCAACGGCCGCATCATCGTGGCGTACGAGCCCCATTGGGCGATCGGCGCCCCTGAACCGGCGTCCGCTGACCACATCCGGCGTGTGTGCTCGGCACTTCGCGACCACCTCGGGACACTCCCGGATTTTCCCGGGTCCGTGGTCATCTATGGCGGGAGCGCAGGGCCGGGTCTTCTGCGGCTGATCGCCGACGGCGTCGACGGCCTCTTCCTCGGCCGATTCGCCCACGATGCCGAATCGCTCGGCGTGATCCTCGATGAAGCGGCCGATGCGGCATCCGACCCTCGCCTCATTGATAGTGTCGGTATCTGAAGCCCGAGGAGAACCCATGCGAGAACCCATCTACCACCTGGGTACTGCGGTGGTGATCGAACGCAAAGGGCTGCGGGACCGCGTGTACGACCTCGTCCTCGACATGCTCGCCGGCCAGGCGATAGCTCCGGGCACCCGCTTGTCGATCGACGCGATCGCGCGCGACCTCAAGGTCTCTCCGACGCCGGTGAGGGAAGCGCTGGTCCAGCTGGAACGGACGGGCCTCGTCACACGCGAGCCTCTCAAGGGCTACCGGGTCGCACCTCAGATCACGGACGGCCAGCTCGAGTCCCTCTTCGACACCCGGATCGTGCTGGAGGGTGGCGCTGCCGCACTTGCCGCCAGGAACGCCGACGCCCTCGTTCCGCGTCTGGAAGCCGCACTGGACGAACACCGGGCAGTCACGGCAACAGTTCGTGCTGCGGCGGCGACCGACACTCTGACGGTCGCGCTGCTCCGTGAATATTTCACGGTCGACTGGAACTTCCACCACCTCATTTTCGAGGGGACGGACAATCCGTTCCTGATCGACATGTCGGAGGCCATCTCGACACGGGTCCACCGTATGCGCCAGACGGTGCTGAGCGGCGTGACCGACGCCGACGATGCCGTCATCGAGCACACCCGTATCCTCGAGGCGTTCCGCTCAGGAGACCCGGCCGCCGCTTCGTCTGCCATGTGTGCCCACATCGAGAAGGTTCGCTCCCGATCGCGCACGGACGCGAGCACCCCGGAGACTCCCGTTCTCTGACACGGCGTGTGGACCGTATACACAGAAAACCGGGCTGGGTCCATGAGGACCCAGCCCGGTTTCTTCAGTTCGTTGTCAGTGGACGGGGGGCGCGTCCTCGAGGAGCGCATCCGACCTGGCCTTGAAGAACCGGGTGCAGTACAGCATGACGGCGGCGAGGAAGGCGAAGACGCCGAGTGACACGACTCCCCACACTCCGCTGTCGGTCGGTACCGCTTCGTTGATGCCTGTTCGCATGATCGGTGCGACGAAGCCTCCGAGGTTTCCGAGCGAGTTGATCAGGCCGATACCAGCCGCGGCAGCGGTTCCGGTGAGGAACGCCGTCGGATATGACCAGGTGATCGGTCCGACCGAGAGGAAGCTGGCAACGGCGATGGTGATGAACAGGATGCCGATGATGGGCAGGTTGTTTGCGCCGGCCCAGGCAGAGCCGAGGATGGCGAGGCCGGTGAGGATGTAGAACGACGTTCCCCAGTTGCGGCGACGGATGATGGTCGATGCGTGCTTGCCGAAGTAGTAGCAGGCGAAGAGTCCGACGAGCCACGGAATTGCTGAGACCAGCCCGACCTGCCAGCCGACTTCCTGCCCGATCAGCCCGGCAACCTGCTGGGGGAGGTAGAAGGTGGTGCCGTATACGGCGATCTGGAGGCAGAAGTAGATGATGGTGAAGTACCACACCTTCCAGCTGGACATTGCGCGCCAGACCCCGGACGGGCCGTCTTCGGTGCGGACGGCGTCTTCCTTCGCCATCACGTCTGTCAGGGCGTCCTTCTCGTCCTGACTGAGGAACTTGGCCTGCTGCGGACTGTTCACCAGGAAGACCAGAGCGGCGATGCCGGCGATGACTGCCAGCATGCCCTCGACGAAGAACATGACCTGCCAGCCGTGCCACGGGGTGAACGTGTCACCGAAGCTGATCAGGCCGCCGCTGAGCGGGGCACCGATCATCTGCGAGAACGGCTGCGCCAGGTAGAAGATCGCGAACATCTGCACGCGAACCTTGTTGGGGAACCACTCCGCGAGGAACATGATCACGCCGGGGAACAGCCCTGCCTCGGTGACGCCGAGGAGGAACCGCAGGATGATGAACATCGTGTCACCCGTGGTGAAGGCGAACGCCGCTGCGACGATTCCCCAGGTGATCGCGATGCGCGCGAGCCAGAAGCGAGCGCCGAATTTCTTCAGCAGCAGGTTGCTGGGAATCTCGAAGATCGCGTAGCCGATGAAGAAGATTCCCGCTCCGAGCGCGAATGCGCCCTCGGAGATGCCGCGGTCGACCGCGAGGGCTTCCTGGGCGAAGCCGATGTTCGTCCGGTCGAGGAACGCGACGAAGTACAGGATGACGAGCATCGGCATGAGATGCCGTGCCGCCTTCGAGATGGCCGACTTGAGAGCCGGGCTGTGGGCATTGGTGTCAATGCCGACAAGCGGAGTGGATGCTGACACGTGTTCTCTCCTTTGAGGTGTTGCGAGGTTGGGTGAAGGCATCGGCGGTCGGCGCCGGAATGCCCGGAGTCGATCAGCCGAGGAAGCTCGGGGCGATCAGCCAGATTCCGACGCCGACGAGAATGATCCCGATGGCGAGGAAGAGGATGCGTCCTTTGGACCAGGGGCCTGTTGCGCCAGTCATGATGGTCTCCTTCAATGCATGTAGAGGCCGCCGTCAACGTTCAGGGTCTGGCCCGTCACGAATCCGGAGTCCTCGCTGATGAGGTACGCGATGGCAGCCGCGATGTCACGCGGTGTACCGATGCGGGGGAGAACGCCGTCGGCAGCCATGGCTTCCTTGCGTTCCTCGGTCAGTGTTCCGCCCATGATGTCCGTGTCGATCGGGCCGGGCGAGATCACGTTGACGGTGATGCCGTCCTTACCGAGCTCGCGGGCGACACTCCTGGAGAAGCCGATGACGCCGGCCTTCGCTGCGGAGTACGCGGTCTTGCTGAACGTTCCGCCGCCACGCTGGGCCGAGACGGAAGAGAGGTTGACCACACGGCCGACCCCGCTCGTGACCATGGATTCCACAGCGCGACGGGTCGCGAAATGGACTCCGTTCATGTTGATACCCATGACCCGGTTCCACTCTTCTGCGGTCACCTCGAGGTAGGGAACCGGCGACGAGACCCCGGCGAGGTTCACGAGTGCGACCACCTGAGGCAGTGCCGCCTCGAGCGTGTCGAAGGCGGCGCGCACCTGGGATTCGTCAGCGACATTGGCGCCGGCGCCGGCGGCGTCGACGCCGTGCTGCTCGGCGATCTCTGTCGCGACGGAGGAGGCGGCATCCGCGTCGAGGTCGATGATGCCGATGTTCCACCCCCGTTCTGCGAGGTAGTGGGCTGAGGCCCGACCGATCCCGCGGGGTGACGCCGCGCCAGTGAGAATGACCGTGCGGGACTCAGGAAATGGTGTTGCCATGATTCTGATCCGATCGTCAGTTCGAAGGGTGAATGGGTGCTGGGCCGAGCTCGTCCATGAGCTTTTTGATGGCCACGTATGCCTTGTTGCGGTATGCGACGAGTTCTGCGGTGCGCTCGGCGGGGACGTCGAGGTAGCCGGCGCCCGTCTTGGTGCCGAACTTGCCGGCGTCGACGAGCTCGGCGAGCGACTTCGGCGTTGCGAAACGTTCCGGCCAGCGGGTCTGCATGGACTCGTAGCAGAAGGCGTACACGTCGAGACCCGCCATGTCGGCGATTGCGAACGGTCCGAAGACCGGCAGACGGAAGCCGAACGTCGTGCGGACGATCGTGTCGACGTCTTCGGCGGTGGCGACGCCTTCTTCGACGAGCTGGGTCGCCTCGCTGAACAGCGCGTACTGGAGCCGGTTGAGGACGAAGCCGGTTGAATCCTTGACCCGCGCGGTTTCCTTACCCGTTGCCGCGACGATCTCCTCGACCACGGAGATCACCGCAGGGTCGGTTGTCTCGTGGGGGATGAGTTCGACGCCCGGGATGAACGGGGCGGGATTCGAGAAGTGGACCCCGAGGAACCGCTCGGGGTTGATCACGGCTTCGGCGAGAGAGCTGATGAGGATCGTCGAGGTGTTGGAACCGATGATCGCGTCTGCCCGCGCCGCCTCGCTGATTCGGCGAAGGGTGGCGTGCTTGATCTCGATCTTCTCGGGAACGGCTTCCTCGATGAAGTCGGCGTCTGCGACAGCTTCTTCGATGGATGCGGACGGTGAGAGGTTGGCCTGGATGCGCTCGACGGCATCCGCGGGGAACAGGCCGTCGGCGACGAACTGGCGGGCCTCATCGATGAGGCGCTCATAGTTGTTCGTGGCGATCTCTTCGGAGATGTCAGCGATGCGGACGGTCGCTCCGGACAGCGCGAGCACCTGGGCGATGCCTCCGCCCATGTATCCCGAGCCGACGACGGCGATGATGCGGTTGGTCATGATTTTCTCCTATGCCTTGGGAAGAAGTGAGCGGATGTACTTCTGGTTGGTGGCGCACATGCCGAGGCTGTCTCCGCCGTAGTGTTCGGCGAGGATGATGCCGTTGTAACCGAGAGCGAGCGCGTCGCGGAACACCTGGCGGTAGTTGATGAGCCCCGCTTCCATCGTCGAAGGAACCGAAGTGAACCAGCTGCCGTCCACCGCTTCGTCTCGGGTGTAGTTCTTCACGTGCCAGTAGTTCGCGTATGGCAGGGTCTTCGCGAAGAGTTCGCGCCAGTCCTCCACCGGGCGGTGCAGACGGATGAGGTTCGCAACGTCCGGGTTGATGCCGACGTTGTCGAGACCGACGGCTTCGACGAAGCGGACTGCGCTGTCAGCGGTGCCGATGTAGGTGTCCTCGTACATCTCGAGCGACAGCGGCAGGCCGACGGATGCTGCGTGTTCGCCGAGTTCGCGGATGCGCTTGACCGCCGTGTCCCACACGTCGCGGTCATCCGGGTCCTTCGGGCCTTCGGCCGTCCAGAACCACAGTGCCTTCTTCTGTGCGGCGCTGAAGGGCTGATGGAGTCCTGTGGAGAAGACCTCCATGCCCCACTCGGCGGCGGCATCGATCGTGCGGTGCGCGTATGCGAGGTTCTTCTCTTCCGAGCCCGGCATGATCACACTCTGGCGCTGAAGGTGGACTGACGGAATGCCGACGCCGTGCGACTTCGCGATGGAGAGGAACTCATCACGGCGCGACGGCTCGAGGTCTGCGGGGCGGACATGGCTGTCTGCGAGCTCGGCCAGGGTGAAGCCCACGTCGGCGACCTGCGCGAACATGTCGTCCCAGACCTCCGCCGGGGCGTCGTGCATCGCAAGACCCTGCTTGTCGACGGGCGGAAACGCGTGGAGACAGGTGGCGATGGGCCAGGTCTCTGCCGTATAGCTGGGCGTGTCAGTCGGCATGATTGCTCCGTTGCAGTTCGAGGGGTGTGCGCTGCACTTAGAGCAGCGAGAAAAGATCCTATAGGAAATAGTAGTCCGTGGGGTCTGTGCTGTAAAGGTCGGGGCGATTTCGCCGGCGTCCCGCGGGCGCAGGAGTGGTTTTTGCTGAGCCCCGATCGTCGCGTACACTTGTCGAGGTAGTTGAAATCTGCCAAGCTTTTTTGCGCCTATTTTTCAGGCAATCCCGCAGCGGACCCGAAAGAACAGCAAGAAGAAGTGCGTCAGGTTTCGCTCCCTGACCGGGAAATATCCGGGTCTAGGGCGGTGGCTCAATTGGTAGAGCAGCGGTCTCCAAAACCGCAGGTTGCAGGTTCGAGTCCTGTCCGCCCTGCGCGTCGGTATTGAACGTCCTGAATGCCGACACACGAAAGGTGTAACCAGGTGGCCCGAAAAGTTATCGACGAACCGAGCGAGGAAATCGTCGCAGCCGCGAAGAAGGAACGTGCGGAAAAGCGCGGACCCTTTGCCGGGATCATCCTGTTCCTGAAGCAGGTCATCGCTGAGCTCAAGAAGGTCGTCACTCCGACCAGAAAAGAGCTGTTCAGCTACACCGGCGTCGTACTCGTGTTCGTCGTGATCATGATGGCCCTCGTGTATGGCCTGGACCAGCTGTTCAGCTGGCTCGTGATCTTCGTCTTCGGGACTCCCGCCTCGTAACAACCAGGTGGCATCCGATCGACAGTGATCGACAACGCGGACGGTGGCAGTGAACATGGCCACCCCACAAGCAAAGAGGAATGAGATTTAGGTGTCTGAGAGAAATCTGGACGACGTCGACTGGGCAACTGCTGCTGAGCAGTCCAGCGAGGAAGACGAAGCACAGGAGGGCAACGTGCTGGCCGCCGAGGAAAACTCAGTAGACGCCGCAGAGCACAAGGCCCTGCACGTCGAGGACTCCAACGAGACGATCGACCTGGATGCCGTCCTCGACGCCCTGGCCGAAGCCAACGACCCCGAAGCTGACGCCGTCGTCGACGACGCACTCGAGATCGATGAGGCCGACGAGGTCGAAGCCGCCGCTGAGGCGATCGAAGACGAGGTCGAGATCGAAGCAGAAGAGGAAGCCTCCGAAGAGCCCGAGGTCGAGCCGTACACCGGTGAAGAGCCCGACGCCGGAGAGCCGGCAGACGTCGACCCCTATGACGCCTTCCGCGCCGAACTGCGCAGCCTCCCTGGCAAGTGGTTCGTCATCCACTCCTACGCCGGCTTCGAGCGCAAGGTCAAGGCGAACATCGAGCAGCGCAAGGGCTCGCTCGACGTCGCCGACTACATCTACCAGGTCGAAGTTCCGATGGAAGATGTCGTCGAGATCAAGAACGGCCAGCGCAAGATGGTCACCCGCGTGCGCATCCCCGGGTACGTGCTCGTCCGCATGGACCTCAATGAGGACTCCTGGTCGGTCGTCCGTCACACGCCCGGTGTCACCGGCTTCGTGGGCAACGCCCACAACCCGACGCCTCTGCGCTTCGAAGAGTCCTTCAACATGCTGAAGAGCCTCGTCGAGGTCAAGGACACCGCTCCGGCGAAGACCGGTGGAGGTAAGGGCGGCCAGACCCCCCGCGCCATCCCTGCCGAGGTCGACTTCGAGATCGGCGAGACCATCACGATCAAGGAAGGCTCGTTCGCAGGCCTTCCCGGTTCGATCAGCGAGATCAAGCCGGAGAGCGGAAAGCTCACCGTCCTCGTCTCCCTGTTCGAGCGCGAGACCCCGGTCGAGCTCAGCTTCGACCAGGTCACGAAACTCTAGATTTCCCTATCCACCGCGGCCCAACCGGGCCGGCGGGAGAGCATCCGTCAACTGACGGGAGCTCGAAACCCAATAAGAAGGAAGAAACATGGCACCGAAGAAGAAGGTTACTGGTCTGATCAAGCTTCAGATCAAGGCCGGCGCCGCCAACCCCGCCCCGCCCATCGGCCCGGCCCTGGGTCAGCACGGCGTGAACATCATGGAGTTCTGCAAGGCGTACAACGCTCAGACGGAAGCCCAGCGCGGCAACGTCATCCCGGTGGAGATCACCGTCTACGAGGACCGTTCGTTCACGTTCATCCTCAAGACCCCTCCGGCCGCTGAGCTCATCAAGAAGGCTGCAGGCGTTGCCAAGGGTTCAGGAACCCCGCACACCGTCAAGGTCGCAAAGCTCACCAAGGAGCAGGTCCGCGAGATCGCCGAAGTCAAGATGGCCGACCTCAACGCGAACGACATCGAGGCTGCCTCGAAGATCATCGCCGGAACCGCACGTTCCATGGGAATCACCACAGAGGCGTAGAGCTCTCACGGTCACGAGCTTCGCTCGCGGCCTCAGGTCCCGGGCTCCGCTCGCGGCCTCCAGATTTATACCGTGGCAGCGCCGGCCAGGCGCAAATGACCACATTCTCGAATTGGAGAAATTCACATGGCACAGAAGTCAAAGGCCTACCGGGCCGCAGCCGAGAAAATCGGCACTGACAAGGTTTACACCGCAGAAGAGGCAGTCGCACTCGCCAAGGAGACCGGCTCAGCCAAGTTCGACTCGACCGTCGAGGTTGCTCTCAAGCTCGGTGTCGACCCCCGCAAGGCAGACCAGATGGTCCGCGGTACCGTGATCCTTCCTCACGGCACCGGTAAGACCGCCCGCGTCATCGTGTTCGCAACGGGTCCAGCAGCAGAGGCCGCTCTCGCGGCAGGCGCTGACGAGGTCGGTGGCGACGAGCTCATCGAGAAGGTGGCCGCTGGCTACACCTCGTTCGACTCCGCCGTCTCGACCCCTGAACTCATGGGCAAGGTCGGTCGTCTCGGTAAGGTCCTCGGACCCCGCGGCCTCATGCCGAACCCGAAGACCGGCACCGTGACCCCCGACGTCGCGAAGGCTGTCTCCGAGATCAAGGGTGGAAAGATCGAGTTCCGCGTCGACAAGCACTCCAACGTGCACTTCGTCGTCGGCAAGGCCTCGTTCGCTCCCGAGCAGCTCAACGAGAACATCCAGTCGGCCCTCGAAGAGGTCAACCGTCTGAAGCCGTCCTCCTCGAAGGGCCGCTACATCCTGAAGGGCACCGTCTCGACCACCTTCGGTCCTGGCATCCCGATGGATATCAACAGCATCTAGTCCGTTCGGACTGACCGAAAGGGCCCCGCGATTTCGCGGGGCCCTTTTTGCGTGCCGTGGACGCGCGCTCGTGCACATAAAGTGGACGGGTGGATGTGAACGTGAGACGCGCAGTGGTGACGGATGCCGCAGGGCTGGCTGAGCTGGCGGAGGCGACTTTTCCGCTCGCCTGCCCGCCCGGGAGTGCGCCGGAGGACATCGCGGACTTCATCGCCACGCACCTCACCGCCGAACGCTTCACCGACTACCTCGCCGACGACGGTCGAACCATCATGGTGGCGGAGGACTCTGACGGGATGTGCGGGTACACGATGCTCATCCTCGGCGATCCGGCGGACGCCGACGTCGCAGCATCCCTCACTCTTGTGCCGACCATCGAGCTGAGCAAGGTCTACGTCCTGGCGGGTTCACATGGCCGTGGCGTCTCGGCACCACTGATCGCCGCGACCCTCGACGCCGCAGCGGAGACCGGCGCGGCCGGTGTCTGGCTCGGTGTCAACGAGCAGAACGGCCGTGCCGTTCGCTTCTACGAGAAGAGCGGCTTCCGGATCGTCGGGAAGAAGTCCTTCAGGCTCGGCACCCAGCTGGAGAATGACTTCGTCATGGAACGCTCACTCTGACCTTGCTCGGCGCCCAGCCGATCAGTGCGCAGGGACGGTGAGGACGATCTTTCCGCGCGTGTGACCGGATTCGAGCGCGCGGTGCGCGTCAGCGGCATCCGCCAGGTCGAAGACCTGGTCGACGAAGACCCGCACGTCACCTGACTCGAGCAGCCGTGTGATCGTCGAGAGGGCGTCTCCGTCAGGCGCCACCTTGTACGTCGTCGCGCGAACGCCTGCTGCCGCCGCCTCGTCGAGGAAGGTGGGCCAGCTCCCGGTGGGCGCATTGACGATCAGTCCGCCGGGGTTGAGGACGGACAGCGATCGGCTGCCGGTGTCGTCGTGGACGTTGCCGATCAGGTCGATGACGACGTCGATGTGGCTGAGGACGTCGTCGAACCGCGTCGTCGTGTAGTCGATGACCTCGGCGGCCCCGAGTTCGCGGAGCCAGTCCTGGTTGCGGCCGGACCCCGTCGCGATGACGTGTGCGCCGAAGTATCGCGCGAACTGTACGGCGAAGTGACCGACGCCCCCGCTGCCGGCGTGGATGAGCATCCTCTGGCCCTGGTGCGCTTTGGCGACCTCGACAACCATCCCCCATGCGGTCAGAGCGGCGAGCGGGACGCCTGCGGCTTCGACATGGGAGAGGCTCGGCGGTTTCCTGGCCACTGAGAGGCTTGACACCGCGAGGTACTGGGCGTACGTGCCCGGCATCCGCGGGACCATCGCCATTCCGTAGACCTCGGTTCCTGGGGAGAGCGGATGCGCCTCGTACGGAGACTTCACCACCACGCCACTGAAATCGTTACCGAGGATGGCGGGGTAGCTGATGCCCGATGACACGCCTCCGCCTGACCTGGTCTTCGCGTCGGTCGGGTTGATACCCGCTGCGACGACGCGAACGACGAACTCGGAGACGTACGACGCCGGCGTCGGCACCGTCGCGAGGTGAAGCACGTCAGGTTCACCGGTCCGATCGATCACCGCGGCGAGCATGGTCTCCGGGACCGTTTCGCCTGCGGAGCCCGCTGGCATCTCATCCTTTGTGGCCGTCATGCCCCGAGTCTGCCACGTCATCCCCACACCCTCACGCATGTGAGCCCCCAGTCGTCGTTGCCATGCCCCCAGCTAACTCCCGCAATGAGTCGACGGTGTTACGGCTCCGTTCCCGCATCGCTAACAGTTCCGCAGCAACCGCTGGGAGCGGCGATAGGGTGTGCGCATGCGCAAAGTCTTCGGCGTCATCCGCATCGTCGCGGCGGGCGTGATCCTGGCCGCGATCATCGCCCAGCTGGTCTACAGCCTCAGCTTCGACCTGCCGGACGTGCCGTTCTTCCTCGTGAACTTCTTCAGTTTCTTCACCATCCAGTCGAACGTCCTCGCCGCAGCGAGTCTTCTCGTCGGAGCATGGTTCTGCTTCACCCGCCCGATCGATCCGGCCTGGTTCAACCTCGCCCTCGCCGCGACGGTCACCTACATGGCGACCACAGGCGTCGTCTACAACCTGCTGCTGCGCCAGGTATCGCTCGATCAGGCGTCGACCCTGGGCTGGTCGAACGAGGTTCTCCACCTCATCGCGCCGATCTACATGGTGCTCGTCTGGCTCTTCTCGCCCGGCCGGACACCTGTGGCCTGGAACCGGCTCTGGGTTCTCGCCGTCTATCCGGTCCTCTGGTCGCTGTACACGATGCTCAGGGGCGCGATCACCGACTGGTATCCGTACCCGTTCCTGAACCCGGGCCAGCCGGGAGGCTACGGCGCCGTGGTGATCTACATCATCGCCATCGCTTCGGTCATCCTGCTCACCGGGGCCGGCGTCGTCTGGCTGAGCAGGCGAACCCTGCGCTCCAGGGCTGGAGCGGCCTGAGCTACGGGATGTCGTACGGGTCGTCGTTCACCAGATAGCGCGACACGCGCGTCGTCCGGCGGTGCAGCTCGTCGATGAGGTTGTTGGCGAGACCGACCAGCTTGCCGATCTCCTTCTCGTCGCGGTCGATCCAGCGGCAGCGTGGCTCCTCGCCCACCGGAACGAAATTGGTGTGCTCCTCCCAGACCACAAGCGTGCGCTCGGCTCCGAGGACATACTGCTGCCACCAGATCTGACGCAGGTAGTTGCGCGGGACCGAGCGCCAGGGCTTCGTGGTGGTCTTGATCTCGGCGAGGACGAGAGCGCCGGATGCCGTCACCGCGAGACCGTCAGGTGTTGCCAGATGCCGTCTCTCCACCTCGGCGTGGAAGAGCGCCGACGACGGCGCGATGCCGTGGGTGGCAGCGACCCAGCGGGCGATCTCGGGCTCGCGTGCCCGCCCGTGATCGGTGAACGCGTTGCCGGAGAACCCGTTGCCTCCGCCGAGCTTCTCGGTCGCGACAGCGTCGATGGCCGCCGGGCCGGAGAGCCTGGCGACATCCGTGGCCGTGATTCCCCGAGACCGTGCCCGGAGCCACGCGACCCGGTCCGTCGAGTCAGCGACGAATCGGTCGAGGTAGGTGGTTGGCACCCCTCTATTCTGCCTCCGCTCGGGCGACACGCCCGCCAGCGCGACTCCCTCGGCGCGCCCCACGCGTGGTGGGGTGGGGGTTCCCGTCCGCAACTTCGGAGAAACGGCGCGAAAGGGCCAGATCTCGGCTCGGAGATGCCGTTGCGTCGAAAATCTCCGAACGATGGCACCCCGGTGTGGTCACAGGGCCTGCGCGGCCGCCGTGAGCATCTGATTCAGTGTCGGGACGCCCGTCGCACGGAAGACCTCGGTGCCGCCGTCGTCGAGGACGATGACCGTCGGGGTGATCCGGATGCCGTCGTCAGCAGCCAGCACGTTCTCCCTGGCCACGTCGCGCTCGATGACCGTCGCCTGCGGAACGAGACGGGCGGCATCCGCGAGCACCGACCGCGCCTGGGCACACGGTGCGCAGAATGCGGAGGTGTAGAGAACGAGTTGCATGTAGCAAGCCAACCACGTCTCCGGCAATCCCATTCCCTGCACGGCCGGATGGACCAGACTGGGGGAATGAGAATTGCAGTCACAGGCGGATCAGGAAAACTCGGCAAGACCGTCGTGCGGGAACTCCGCGACGCCGGCCTTCAGGTCATCAACCTCGACGCTCACGGAGAACGTGGGCCGGGCTTCGTCAGGGTCGACCTCACCGACTACGGGCAGACCGTGGACGCGATCATGGGGGTCGACGACCAGCACGGCGGGTTCGACGCCATCGTGCACCTGGCCGCCATCCCGGCGCCAGGCATCACCAGCGACGTCGCCACGTTCCACAACAACATCCTGGCCAGCTACAACGTGTTCCACGCTGCGATTCGTGCAGGGATCCGCAACGTCGTCTACGCGTCGAGCGAGACCGTGCTCGGTCTTCCGTTCGACGTTCCGCCGCCGTACATCCCGGTGGACGAGGACTACGCGGCGCGGCCGGAGAGCACCTACTCGCTGGTCAAGCACCTCGAGGAGCAGATGGCCATCGAACTGGTCCGCTGGCATCCCGATCTCAAAATCGTCGCCTTGCGCTTCTCCAACGTCATGGATCCGGCCGACTACGCGGCCTTCCCCTCCTACGACGGCGATGCGAAGAACCGCAAGTGGAACCTCTGGGGCTACATCGACGGACGGGACGGCGCGCAAGCGGTGCTCCGCGCACTCGAACTGGAGACCGTCGGGTTCGATCGGTTCATCATCGCGGCCGCGGACACCGTGTCCGATCGCCCGAACGCCGAGCTCATCGCCGAGGTCTTCCCCGACGTCCCCGTGACGCGCGAGGTGGGCGAACACGAGACGCTGCTCTCGATAGACAAGGCTCGCCGGATCCTCGACTACTCGCCGAAGCACTCCTGGCGCGACCCCAGGGACTGAGGGTCAGATCGACTCGTTGACCTTGGCGAGAAGCTCGGTCAGGCGGGTGAGGTCTGCGGTGTCCCATTCGGCCAGCCGTGAACGCCACAGCTCCTGGCCATGTGTCCTGATGCTGGTGACCCGCTCGGCTCCGACCTCGGATGCCGCCAGGTAGGTTGCCCTGCCGTCCTCCGGGTCGGCCTCCCGCACGACGAGTCCCAGCTCTTCGAGCTGTTTCACCGTGCGGCTGATCGTGCTCTTGTCGGTCATCAGCAACTCGCCGATCGTTCCGGCGTGCATCCGTCCACCCCTGACCAGCGACGACAGCACCTTATAGCCCAGGGGCTGGAGGTCGGGGTGGACCTGCTCTGCCCGCTCCCGCATGAGACCGCGTACCCGGTTGAAGATCAGGCTGAACTCGTGTTCCACGTCGCCGATGGCTGTGTCGATGTCTATCGTGCCATCGCTGGTCTCTGTCATCGTGGGTTCCGCTCTGTGCCTGCCACGGCATCCGTGTCGATCCGGGCGTCATGGCCAGTCTCGCGCACCACGGCGACGGATGCCGTCGACACGTCGACGAGGATCTCTTCCGCGTCGACAGCGGCGGTCTTCCCGTCGGCCATCCGCTCGATCGCGGTCTTCGTGCCGAGGCTGAGGTTCGGCAGGAAGATGATCGCGACGAGGGTGACGATGGCGAGCGGTGCGGCCACCAGGAAGATGTCGGCGACGGCCTGTCCGTAGACCGACTCGATGATCGTGCGGACGCCGACAGGCAGTTCGTTGACCTTCGGGATCGTGCCGCTCTGAAGGGATTCGGCGATCGCGGCCCCTGGTGCGCCGAGTTTGACGATCGCGGCCTGCAAGGCATCCGCCTTGTCGGAGAGGAGCCCTGTGACCTGGCTGGCGAGGACGGCGCCCATCACCGAGACGCCGATGGTGCCGCCGAGGCTGCGGAAGAAGGCGATCCCTGAGCTCGCGACGCCGAGCTGCTTGATGTCGACCGCGTTCTGCACGATGAGTACGAGGTTCTGCATGACCATTCCGACGCCGGAGCCGAGGACGAACATGTACACGGAGACGAGGACGTAGTTCGTGTCGTACTGGATGGTTCCCATGAGGAACATCCCGGCAGCGAGGGCGATCGAGCCCGCGATCATGTACGGCTTCCAGACGCCGAACCGGCTGATCAGGTTGCCGACGACCGTCGAGGTGATGAGCAGTCCGCCGATCATCGGAAGGGTCAGCAGGCCGGATTCGGTCGGTGTGGCGCCTCGGGCGAGCTGCATGTACTGGCCGAGGAACACCGAGGTGCCGAACATGGCGACACCGACCGCGATGGACGCGATGACCGAGAGGGTGAAGGTGCGGTTCTTGAACAGCGACATCGGGATGATCGGGTCGGCGACGTTGAGCTCGACGATCACGGCTGCGACGAGCAGGATGACGGAGAGACCGACCATCCAGGCCGTGTTCCAGCTGGCCCACTCGAACTGGTTGCCGGCCATGGTGACCCAGATCAGCAGGAGGGAGACGCCACCGGCGATGAGCGCAGCACCGAGGTAGTCGATGCGCACCTTGGCCTGCTTCGCGCGCTTGGGCAGGTGCAGTGTCTTCTGCAGAAGGATGATGGCCGCGATGGCGAACGGGAGAGCGACGAAGAAGTTCCAGCGCCAGCCGAAGCTGTCGGTGATGATGCCGCCGACGAGAGGGCCGCCGATGGTTCCGACGGCCATGACGGCGCCGAAGAGTCCCATGTACCTGCCGCGCTCACGCGGGCTGATGATGTCGGCCATGATGATCTGGCTGAGCGCAGTGAGGCCGCCCGCTCCGAGTCCCTGGAACACGCGGAAGGTGATGAGAGTGGCGGTGTCCTGCGAGAACCCGGCGAGGGCCGAACCGACCACGAAGAGCACGAGCGACAGCTGGATGAGCAGCTTTCGGTTGAACAGGTCGGCGAATTTTCCCCAGATCGGCGTCGACACGGTCGTCGCCAGCAGGGTGGACGTGACGACCCAGGTGAAAGCCGCCTGGTCACCGTTGAGGTCGGAGATGATCCGCGGCAGCGAGGTCGAGACCACGGTGCCGGCGAGGATCGAGACGAACATGCCGAGCAGCAGGCCGGACAACGCCTCGAGCACCTGCCGGTGGTTCATGACGGGCGCGTCTGCGCCGGTGGAAAGGGAAGTGGACACGGGAACTCCAGAACATAGAGAAGGGAGGCCCGCCGTTGCGCCCCGAAAAGTTGACTGACATCAACTATAAATTCAATGGTGGATGTAAGTCAACTATCTCTTCCATCGGATTCGAATGACGGATGCCGCCGGCCGGCTGGCCGACGGCATCCGTCGCGTTCCCTAATGTTCCCTGGTGTGCCTAGGTGATGTCCTTCACCTGACCGTTCTTGATGTGCAGCCGACGCTGGGCGCGTTTCGCGACCGCGGAGTCATGCGTGACGATGATGAGGGTGAGCCCGAGTTCCGCCCACAGCCTCTCGAGCAGGCCCATGATGTCGTCGCGGGTGTCCTCGTCGAGTGCGCCGGTCGGTTCGTCCGCCAGGAGTACGGAGGGCTTCTTCACGATGGCCCTGGCGATGGCGACCCGCTGCTGCTGCCCTCCTGACAACTCGGCAGGCCGGTGGCTGCCGCGGTCGGCGAGCCCGACCGACGCGAGGGCTTCGACCGCCCGCTGGGCACGCTCCGCGGCGGGGAGCCTGAGTGGAACGAGGGCCATCTCGACGTTCTCCTGGGCGCTGAGTGTCGGAATGAGGTTGAAGCTCTGGAAGACGATTCCGACCTTGTGGGCCCTGAGCGCCGTGAGTCCGGATTCCGGCAGCGAGCTGAGGTCGCTGTCTCCGAAGACGATCTTCCCGGAGCTCGGCCGGTCGAGGGCACCGAGCATCTGCAGGAGCGTCGACTTGCCACCCCCTGTCGGCCCCTGCACGGCGACCATCTGCCCGTCGGGGATGGTGAGGTCGACCCGGTTGAGGGCAGTGATGGTGGTCTTGCCTTGAATGTAGGTTTTCGAGAGTGCTGAGAGCGTGTACATGATTGTCCTATCGGTGTCTGGGGGTCAGGAAACGGAGCGAAGCGCTTCGGCCGGGCGGAGGCGCGAAGCGCGCCACCCGCCGATGGCGCCGGCAAGAAGGCCGCCGGCGACCGCGATGGCTGCGGCGACAAGAATCACGACCGGCGTGACAGGGGCAGTGAGCACGATGTCGGTCGTTGCTGCGACCGCCTCAGCGGGACCGCCAAACCCTCCCCGCCCGCCCGGCCCCCCGGCTCCGGTCGCCGACGTCGCGGTCGATGCACCGAGCGTGATGCCTGTCAGGTTGATCACGAGTACGGCGGTGAGGCCGACGACCACACCGACCGCTCCTCCGATCAACGCCTGCACGGTCGACTCGCCTGCGACCTGGCCGACGATCCTGCGATCCGACCAGCCGATGGCCTTGAGCGTGCCGAACTCCCGGGTCCGGCGGGCGACACCGGAGATCGTGAAGAGCACGGCGATAAGGAAGGCGGCGAGCAAGACGAGGAGGGAGAGCCAGAAACCGAGGCCGGAGACGAGACCGGATGCCGATGCCAGGGATCCCGAGACGCTCGAGGCAAGGTCGTCCTGCGTGCTGACCGTTGCATCCGTCAGTTCGGCTTCGATGTCACTCTTCACCTGGTCGATGGCGGTGGACGATGCGGCCTGGACGGAGATCGTCGACACCTGGCCGTCGAGACCGGCGACCGACTGTGCGACGTCGAGCGGGATGTAGACGTTCGAGGCCGTCGTGGCATCCGATGAACCTGATGCGACGGTACCGACAACCTCGAAGTCGGTCCCGCCGATCTCGAGGGTGTCGCCCACGGCGAGCTCGGCGGAGGTCGCGTACGCGGCGTCGAGCACAGCGACGAAGCTGCCCTCATCGGCTGCGTCGAGCCCGCGGCCCTCGTCGAGGGTCACGGCCGAGAGCGGTCCGACATTGTCACCCGAGGGATCGAGCCCGAGCACCGTGAACGAGTCCACGTCGAAGGAGCTTCCGCCTTCGCCGTCCGCGCCGCCGGGGGCCTGGCCGTCTGCCGGCCGCTCCATCTGCGAAAAGTCCGGAAGTTCGCCGTTGAACGTCGTGTTGGTCAGCGACAGTGTGGCCGTCGCGGCGGCGACGTTTTCGACATCCTTCACCGTGGACAAGGCAGCTGCGTCAAACGTGGCTGCGCCGAAACCTGCCGAGAGACGCGACTGGCTCACCTGGGTCGTTCCGTCCTCGGTGGCCGTACCCTCGTCTGCGCCGAAATCGAACGCTCCAGGCCCCCCGCCCGCGCCGGCTTCCCCCTCCTCTGGAGGGGTCGGTGTCGTGCTGACGGTGATGTCTGTACCGACGCCGTAGACCGAGGCGAGGACGGAGGACTGTGCGTCCTTCACCCCGGCAGAGACGGCGTTGACGACGATGACCAGGGCGATGGCGAGTGCCATGCCGAGGGCGATGATGAGAGTCTGCTTCCGGCGGCCGACGAGCTCGCGCCTCAGGTACGTTCCGAACATGGTTTCCTTCGCTTCGTGCCGGCATCCGGCCAGGCCTGATGGCGCGGCCTCCTGGCCGCGGTCCGACTCACGCTAGGGATGACGTTTATGGCAGGACTATGCCGTTCCTGAGTGTTTGCCCTGCGCGGTTTCCTGCGGTCACAGCCCGGACATCGGCGGTTCATAGGATGCTCATAGGAATACGTCGATACTGGAACCCGTGAGCACATTCGTTTCCTCTTCGTCCCAGCCGTCTGCTCCTCTGCGTCGTGCAGACGGAAGCCCGATCCGCGTGCTCGTCGTCGACGACGAGCACAGCCTGACGGACCTGCTCAAGATGGCCCTGCGCTACGAGGGGTGGGAGATCCGCACGGCTGACACCGGCAGGAGCGCTCTCGCCATCGCCAGGGAGTTTCGACCGGACGCGGTCGTCCTCGACATCATGCTTCCCGATCTCGACGGCCTGACCGTGCTCCAGCGCCTCCGGGCAGAGGGCGACGATGTCCCCGTGCTCTTCCTCACCGCGAAGGATGCCCTCGACGAGCGCATCGCCGGTCTCACCGCCGGCGGCGACGACTACGTCACCAAGCCGTTCAGCCTCGAGGAAGTCGTGGCGCGACTGAGGGGGCTCATCCGCCGGTCGACCCTCACGGCGGCATCCGACGGACCGTTGCTCACCATCGGGGATCTCAGTCTCGACGAGGACAGCCACGAGGTCTCGAGGGCCGGTGTGCCGATCGACCTCACGGCGACCGAGTACGAACTGCTGCGCTTCCTCATGCGGAACCCGCGCCGAGTGTTGAGCAAGGTCCAGATCCTCGACCGGGTCTGGAGCTACGACTTCGAGGGCAAATCCAGCGTGGTGGAGATCTACATCTCTTACCTGCGCAAGAAGATCGACGCCGGCCGGGCGCCGATGATCCACACCGTCCGCGGTGCCGGCTACATGCTGAAGCCCGCGGGGGTCTCCGCGTGACACACCTGTCACGGTGGACCTTGCGGCGCCGGCTCATCGTCGCCGTCGTCGCACTTCTGGCGCTCGCCGCCGTGGTGATCGGGACGTCGAGCGTGCTCAGCGTCCAGACCGTCCTGCTCGACCGCGTCGACAGCCAGCTCACCGCTGCGACCAGCCGGTCGTCGGGTGCCGCCGACGTCGGACAGCGCGGGGGGCAGTTCCCGCAGGATGCCCAGCCCCCTGTGCCCGATTTCATCGGGGCGCCAGGACAGTCCGCAGGCACGCTCGGGGCCATCATCGATGGTGGCGCCGTGCGCTACGCCGGATACACCGACGACGCGGGCAATCTCCTGCCGCTGACCACGGCCCAGGTCGAAGCGCTCCTCACACTCGAGCTCGGTGCCGACCCCGTTTCGGTCGACCTCCCCGGAGACCTCGGTCGCTACCGGGTCGCCGCTGTCGAGACCGCAAGAGGCGCGCTCGTCGTCGGGCTGCCACTGGCCGACCTCGACTTCACCGTCGGACAACTGATCGCGGGGATCGCCGCGATCTCTCTCGGCGCCCTCGCCATCGCCGGGTGTGCCGCTTACCTCATCGTCCGGCTCACGCTGCGCCCGCTCGAGCGCGTGGCGCAGACGGCATCCGACGTCTCCGAGCTGCCCCTCGACCGCGGCGAGGTCGCGCTCGCCGTTCGAGTGCCAGAAGAGGACGCAGACCCGCACACCGAGGTCGGCAGGGTCGGTGCCGCGATCAACAGGATGCTCGGCCATGTGTCGGACGCCCTGCAGGCCAGACAGGCGTCGGAGAACAAGGTCAGGACCTTCGTCTCCGACGCCAGCCACGAACTGCGGACCCCACTTGCATCCATCCGGGGCTACGCCGAACTGACCCGTCGATCGGGGGAGCAGCTCCCTGAGGACGCCACGTACGCGCTCGGCCGGATCGAATCCGAGGCGGTGCGGATGACTGCGATCGTCGAGGACCTGCTCCTCCTCGCCCGACTCGACGAGGGTCGCGAACTCGTCAAGAAGCCCGTCGATCTGATCGCGTTGCTCAGTCACGCGGTCAGCGACGCGCGCGCGGCATCGCCAGACCACGACTGGGCGCTCGACGGTCCTCGCGAACCAGTCGAAGTGACCGGAGACATGCAGAGGCTGTTCCAGGTCGTCTCGAATCTGCTTGCCAACGCGCGGGTGCACACCCCATCGGGGACACGCGTCGAGACTCGGCTGACGACAACGGAGAAGGATGCCGTGATCACGATCACCGACGACGGCCCCGGCATCGACCCCGACGTGCTCGGGAACGTCTTCGAGCGCTTCGTCCGTGGCGACGCGTCGCGGCAGCGTGCCTCAGGTGGCACCGGCCTGGGACTCGCGATCGTCGCAGGCGTCGTCGATGCGCACGGCGGCTCTGTCGCTGTGGCGTCCGAGCCCGGTCGCACCGAGTTCCGGGTCACCCTGCCGCTGGCGGCGCCGACAGTGCAGTAGTGGCTCGAAGATTGACGTTTTTCCCGCCACTACTGCACTCTCGGCAACGGGCGACGGACGAAGGGTAGAGTGGCCGCGAGCGGAGGGCCGGATGACCAAGGTCGATCTCAAGGCGGAGCGCAAGGAGCTCTACGCCCCGAAAGCGGGCGTATTCGTCGAGGTCGACGTTCCGCCGATGAGCTACCTGATGGTCGACGGACACGGTGACCCGAACTCCGAGTCCGCGTACACCGAGGCCGTCGAGGCTCTCTTCGCGGTGTCGTATGCGGTGAAGTTCACCAGCAAGCGGAAGCTCGATCGCGACTACGTCGTCATGCCCCTCGAAGGACTGTGGTGGGCCGACGACCACACCGTGTTCGCCGCCGGCAGCAAGAGCGACTGGGACTGGACGATGATGCTCCGCCAGCCGGACTGGGTGACAGACGCGATGATCTCGGAGGCGACGGATGCCGTCACCGGCAGGAAGCACCTCCCCGGGGTGCCCCGACTCCGCTTCGCCGTCCTCGACGAAGGCCGGAGCATCCAGACCCTGCATCTCGGAGGATATGACGACGAGGGTCCCGTCCTCGACGAGCTGCATTCCCGCTACCTCCCCTCGCGCGGGCTGGCGGAGACGGGCAAACATCACGAGATCTACCTCAGCGACCCGCGAAAAATGGATACAGCCAAACTCCGAACCATCCTTCGCCAGCCCGTGCGCGCGCTTGCATCAGAACCAAGGGAAGAAACGCCATGACCGAAACGCCAGCCGCAGTCCTCTTCGATGTCGACGGAACGCTCGTCGACTCGAACTACCTCCACGTCGAGGCCTGGATGCACGCCTTCGACGAACTGAACGTGCCAGTGCCGGCCTGGCGAGTGCACCGCTCCATCGGCCTCGACTCGGCGAAACTCCTCGACGCCCTCCTCGGCGAACGGGCCGACGAACTGGGGGAGCAGGCGAAGACCCTCCACTCCGGTTTCTACCGCTCTCTGGCCTATCGGCTGACCCCGCTCAGCGGGTCACGGGAGCTCCTGCAAGCACTCAAGGACCGCGGCACGACCGTCGTGCTGGCGACATCGGCCCCTGAGGACGAGCTCGCGCTGCTGACCGACACCCTCGACGCCGACGACCTCATCGACGCGGTCACCAACGCCGATGACGTCGAGTCGGCCAAGCCCGATCCGGCGGTCGTGGAGGTCGCCCTGAAGAAGGCCGGTGTGCCCGCAGCGCAGGCGCTCTTCGTCGGCGACAGCGTGTGGGATTGCATCGCAGCCTCCCGCGCCGGCGTCAGCACGATCGGGCTGCTGTGCGGAGGCACGTCGTCCGCAGAACTTCTCTCCGCCGGTGCAATCGCCGTCTACGACGATCCGGCCGCCCTGCTGCGCGAACTCCACCTGAGCCCGCTCGCCTGACCTGCAGCCGCCCGATTTGGCCGGATGGCGACGGATGCCCTAAGCTGGGACAAAACCAAAGACCGCAGGTTTTCGGCGTGCGCGCGCAAGCGAGCATCCGATCGAAGGTTCTCATGAAGAGACAACCAGCGCAGGTGAACGAAACACTCTCGAGATTTTCTCTCTGACTGCTCCGTGCGCTTGCGCCGGAGCTTTTTTCATGTTCTGAGCCCACTGGGTCTGAGGCTCGTGCCGCTTCCGCGGTACGAGGAAGACTAATCAAGGAGTGGCTATGGCGAACAAGGAAGCCTCGGTTGCCGAACTCACGGAGAAATTCCAGAGCTCGACCGCCGTTCTGCTGACCGAGTACCGCGGCCTCACTGTTGCACAGCTCAAGACGCTGCGCACCACCATCAGTGCAGACGCAACCTACGCCGTGGTGAAGAACACGCTGACCAAGATCGCCGCGAACAATGCGGGCATTTCGTCGTTTGACGAAGAGCTCGTTGGACCGTCGGCCATCGCATTCGTGCACGGTGACCCTGTCACCGTCGCGAAGAGCCTGCGCGACTTTGCCAAGGCAAACCCTCTCCTGGTGATCAAGGGCGGTTACTTTGACGGTAACCCTCTGACCGCCGCAGAGGTAGGCAAGCTCGCCGACCTCGAGTCCCGCGAAGTTCTGCTCGGCAAGCTTGCCGGCGCCTTCAAGGCCTCGCTGTTCGGAGCCGCATATCTGTTCAACGCACCGCTCTCGAAGGCCGTTCGCACGGTCGACGCGCTGCGTGAGAAGCAGGAGTCCGCTTTCTAGGTTCAGACCTGGGCAAGCGGTGAGTAGACCAAAGAAATCTAAGGGAGAAAATCATGGCAAAGCTGTCAACTGAGGAACTGCTTGAGCAGTTCAAGGGACTTACGCTCATCGAACTCAGCGAGTTCGTGAAGGCATTCGAGGAGACCTTCGAGGTCACCGCCGCTGCACCTGTTGCTGTTGCTGGCCCGGCTGCTGCCGGCGCTGCTGCAGAAGAGGTCGAAGAGAAGGACTCGTTCGACGTCGTTCTCGAGTCGGTCGGCGACAAGAAGATCCAGGTCATCAAGACCGTCCGCGAGCTCACCTCGCTGGGTCTCGGCGAGGCCAAGGCCGTCGTCGATGGTGCTCCGAAGGCCGTCCTCGAGGGCGCAAACAAGGAGACTGCCGAGAAGGCAAAGGCTGCACTCGAAGAGGCCGGCGCAACCGTCACCCTCAAGTAATTTGCGCCCCTCTGGGGCTCTCACTTGATGTGACGTGCGCTGTCGTTTTCGACAGTCTGTTACGCGAAAGGCGTCGTTCCTCCTGGGACGGCGCCTTTCGCCGTTAAGTATCGGCGGAGACGGGTCATGGAACCGTCCGAAACGGCTGCTCCAACGGTCGATCGGTTCGAATGGGTCGCTCACGGAAATGAGGAACGACCGTCGGGGACCGATCGGCGCGTCTCAGACGGCGTCAGCGCCGAGCTGAGCGTGCGCCGTGCTGGCGCGGATGACGAGGCGTGCAGGCATCTCGATGACATCAGGGGCTGTCGGTTCGCCGGCTACGGCCGCGAGGAGGTCGGCGACCGCTGACTGCCCCTGCACCCTCGGCTGTTGCTCGATGGTCGTGAGCGAGAACATCTCGGCGTACTCGTGGCCGTCGATGCCGATGACCGAGAGGTCGCCCGGGACCCGGACCCCGATGCGGCGCGCGGCGATGATCGCGCCGATGGCGACCTCATCGCAGGCGGCGAAGACCGCACTCGGGCGAGAGGTCGCGTCGCTGAGTGCGTGGGTGCCCGCCTCGTAGCCGCCCGGCACGCTCATCGCCGTCTGGGCCGTCCGGATCTGGCTGTCGAGGCCGGCAGCAGCCATGGCCTGGAGATAGCCGGCGAGCCTGTGGCTGTGGATGGTCTGTTCGTCGGGGTGACCGATGACCCCGCCGATGTACATGATCCGCCGGTGGCCCAGCCCGATCAGGTGTTCGGTGGCCAGCCGCGCCGCGCCGACATCGTCGATCGTCAGTGACCGGATACCGGAGACGGGCGCACCGACACTGACCATCGGGATGCCCAGGCGCAGGAGCCGCTCCGTCTCGCCGGGGGTGGGTTCGACCCCGATCGCGATCACCCCGTCGAACCGCTTGCGGGCGAGGAAGAAATCGAAGACACGGTCGCGATCGGCCGATCCGGGGTGCAGGTTGTAGAGCGTCGTGTCGTAACCGCGATTGAGCAGCGCCTCCTCGATCCCCTCGAGAATCTCGCCGAAGAACCAGCGGTTGATGAAGGGGATGACGACGCCGATGTTCTTGGTCTGACCGGTGACGAGGCCGGCAGCGTTGGGCGACGCGACGAAGCCGATCTCCTTCGCCGCCTGCTGGACCCGCCTGCGGGTTTCGTCAGCCACGTAACCCTTGCCGGAGAGGGCCCGGGATGCCGTCGCCTTGGAGACGCCGGCGCGCGCGGCGACATCCGCGATTGCGCTGCCCATGGTGGCCTCCCGACGCTGGGGGCTGAGTACCGGCGTCGAACCGGGACTGAGTTGTCTGGAACAGGGTACCGAAAACCGACACGGCATGGAACCGGTTACACATTTTGACCTCGAAGCGTCGGTGCCCGTTTACCCGAAACTCCGGAGGTTTCCGCGAGAGAGCGCGATCATGCCCTGATTTCGTTATCCCAGCGTGCTTGTGTATCTCCCTGTGGTGCCGTAACTTTTGCATGGAACCGGTTCCCTATGGGCTGCCGGAATTGCACCAGCAGGCTCGAGGCTCCCAACCTCAGCCCAGAGAAATCACACTCAATGAGGAGAACAGAGATGAGCTTCACGACCAAACGCCGCATCCTGATGCCGCTCGCGGCCGCCGGGATCGTCGGTCTCGCACTCACCGGTTGTACCGGCGATGAGGCAGCGGGAAACAAGGCCGATACGGACTGCGCCGATTACGAGACGTACGGCACTTTCGACGACAACCCCGAGGTCACGATCGGTGGCACCATCCTTGACGCTGAGGCGGATCGCCTCGTCGAATCCTGGAAGGACTTCGCGACCTGCACCGGCATCGACGTGTCCTACCAGGGCACCAAGGAATTCGAGGCCCAGATCGCCGTTCTGGCAGAGGCAGGAAACGCCCCTGACATCGGCATCGTCCCCCAGCCCGGACTTCTGCAGCGTCTCGCCGCCGGTGGTTGGCTGCAGCCGGCACCCGAGGCCGTCGAAGCCAACGTCGACGAATTCTGGGGCGAAGACTGGAAGGGCTACGGAAGCCACGACGGAACGTTCTACTCTGCTCCGCTGATGGCGAGCATCAAGGGTTATGTCTGGTACTCACCGGCCGAGTTCGAGGAGAAGGGCTACGAAGTCCCCGAGACCCTCGACGAGCTCACCGCCCTGAGCGAGGAGATCGCTGCCGAAGGCGACCACAAGCCATGGTGCGTCGGCCTCGGCTCTGGTGACGCCACCGGCTGGCCGGGAACCGACTGGGTCGAGGACTTCGTCCTTCGTCAGTCCGGTCCTGAGGTCTACGACCAGTGGGTCGCCCACGAGATCCCGTTCAACGACCCGCAGATCGTCGAGGCATTCGATGCTGCAGGCGAGTACATCAAGAACGCGGACATGGTGAACGGTGGACTCGGTGACGTCTCCAGCGTCATCTCGACCGAGTTCAACGGTGCCGGCCTGCCGATCCTCGAGGGCACCTGCTCTCTGCACCACCAGGCATCCTTCTACGAGGGATTCTGGCCCGAGGGCACCGAGGTCAGCCCAGACGGTGACGTCTTCGCCTTCCTGCTTCCCTCGGTCGAAGCCGGCGGAGACAAGGCAGTGACCGGCGGCGGAGAGTTCCCCGTCGCATTCTCCGAGGGTGAAGAGATCGACGCCGTCCGCGCCTACCTCTCCAGCGACACCTGGGCGAACAACCGGGTCAAGCTCGGCGGTGTGATCAGCGCGAACAAGGGTCTCGACCCCGAGAACGCCTCGAGCGACGTGCTGAAGCAGAGCATCGAGATCCTTCAGGACGAGAACGCCGTGTTCCGCTTCGACGGCTCCGACCTGATGCCGGCCGCAGTCGGCGCAGACTCGTTCTTCAAGGGAATCGTCGCGTGGGTCAGCGGCGACAGCACCCAGGAGACGGTCGACGCGATCGAAAACAGCTGGCCGAAGAGCTAGTTGACACCACCTGTTGAGGGCGGGGTCGCCATCCGGCGGCTCCGCCCTTGATCTCCCACTTCCGAAAGGCGTAGTTCAATGACGACCGCTGACCTCATCGGCAAAATAATCCAGGTGGTAGGCGGCCTTGCCATTTTCGCCGCCTTCATCGGCATCCTGTTCTTCATCCTCGACAGGGGCCCCAAGCGCGGCAAGGACTACGTCCAGATCGCCGTCTTCCTCGCGCCAGCCCTGTTCCTCATCCTCCTGGGCCTCATCTACCCGGCCATCCGCACGAGCCTCCTGGCGTTCACCGACAACGGTGGCGAATTCAACGGCCTCGACAACTTCGTCTGGATGTTCACGCAGCCCGCGATCATCAGCACCCTGATCAACACCGTCGTCTGGGTCCTGCTCGTGCCGCTGATCTCAACGGCCGTCGGGCTCGCCTATGCGATGTTCATCGACAAGTCCCGCGGCGAGAAGATCTACAAGGCACTCGTGTTCATGCCCATGGCCATCTCCATGGTCGGTGCCGGCATCATCTGGAAATTCGTCTACGACTACCGGCAGGCAGGCGACGAGCAGATCGGTCTGCTCAACCAGATCGTCGTGTGGTTCGGGGGCGAGCCCGTCCAGTGGCTGCAGACCTCCCCGATCAACACGTTCCTCCTCATCGTCGTCATGATCTGGATCCAGACCGGATTCGCCATGGTCGTGCTCTCTGCCGCCATCAAAGCCGTTCCGGTGGAGCAGCTCGAAGCCGCCGAGATCGATGGGACCAACGCATGGGAGCGGTTCACCAACGTGACGCTCCCTGGCATCCGTGGTTCCCTCGTCGTCGTTCTCACCACGATCTCCATTGCAACACTGAAGGTGTTCGACATCGTGCGCACGATGACCGCTGGAAACTTCGACACCAGCGTCATCGCCAACGAGATGTACACGCAGGCGTTCAGGGCCGCTGAACCCGGACGGGGCTCGGCGCTCGCGCTCGTCCTCTTCATCCTCGTTCTGCCGATCGTCATCTACAACGTCCGAGTCATGCGGAAGCAGAGGGAAATCCGATGAGCACCACACCGATTGCCCCCACCACCGGCGACGCCGGCACCGGCAAGGCCCTCGCGAAAGGAGCCGACGAGGAAGTCGGCCCCAAGTCGCACCGGGTCAAGCGACGGCTGACCTCACGCAGGGCCTCGATCGTCGCCCTGCTGATCGCCGTGATCTGGACCATCCCGACCTTCGGACTGTTCATCTCGTCGTTCCGTCCGGCCGAGCTGATCCAGACCACCGGCTGGTGGACGATCTTCCAGAACCCCGGGTTCACTCTCGACAACTACTCGGAAGTCCTGCTCTCGTCGTCCCAATCGTCGCCGCAGCTGGGTTCGTACTTCGTGAACTCACTGGCGATCGCGATCCCGGGCACCATCTTCCCGCTGATCCTCGGGGCCATGGCCGCATACGCCTTCGCCTGGATGAAGTTCAGGGGATCTGGCTGGTTGTTCATCCTGATTTTCGCACTGCAGATCGTGCCGCTTCAGATGGCACTTCTTCCGCTGCTGCAGACGTTCACGGTGTTCCTCCGGCCGATTCAGGAGACGCTGCACGAGATCATCCCGATCATTCCCGAGCAGAATTACCTGCCGGTTTGGATCGCGCACACGATGTTCGGGCTCCCGCTCATCATCTTCCTGCTGCACAACTTCATTTCGGAGATCCCGGGTGAAGTGATCGAGGCCGCACGTGTCGACGGGGCGAGCCCCGGGCAGATCTTCTTCCGGATCGTCCTCCCGCTCTCGCTGCCCGCCATCGCGTCCGTTGCGATCTTCCAGTTCCTCTGGGTGTGGAACGACCTGCTTGTCGCCCTGATCTTCTCGGGCGGCACAGCGGATGTCGCTCCACTCACGCAGAGACTCGCGGAACTCACCGGTACCAGAGGGCAGGACTGGCAGCGATTGACCGCTGCGGCGTTCGTCTCGCTGATCGTGCCGCTGATCGTCTTCTTCAGCTTGCAGCGCTACTTCGTGCGCGGACTGCTCGCCGGATCCACGAAGGGGTAGCCGCGCGAATCCTCATCACCCTGGCCCCGGCATCCGCGAGTCTGATGCCGGGGTTAGGGTGAATCCATGAGTATGCATGGGGGCGGCGGCGGAGGTCGCGGCGGAGGTGGAGGAGGCCGGATGCGTGGTGGCGGCGACGAAGAAGCCCAGCGCGCCGTCAACGCCGAAGCGCCGCGGATCCCGCACCTGTTCCCCCGCATCGCCGCCCTGTTCAGGCCGCACCGCGCAAAGATCGCTCTCACCATCGCTCTGGTGTTGATCGGCGCCGCGTTGAGCGTCATCCCGCCGCTGCTGGTAGAGCGCGCGTTCGACGAGGGCTTGTTCCCCGAGAGCGGCGGACCGAACCTCCCCGCCCTCACGCAGATCGTCGCGGTGATGATCGGCGTGTACGTGCTGGCGACCGGGCTCGGCGTCTGGCAGACCTGGCTCACCGCGACGGTCGGCAACACGGTCATGGGCCAGCTGCGGGTCTCCCTGTTCCGACGCCTTCAGGCGATGGAGCTGAGCTTCTTCACGCGGACGAAGACCGGAGTGATCCAATCCCGGCTGCAGAACGATGTCGGCGGTGTCGCCGGCGCGCTGAGCAACACCATCGCCAGCGTGCTCGGCAACACCGTGACGGTTCTCGCCGCGTTCGTGGCGATGGTGCTCATCAACTGGCAACTGACGATCGTCGCTTTGGTGCTCATGCCCATCCTCGTGATCGCGCAGCGTCGTGTCGGACAGGTGCGGGCGAGGATCGCGACCAAGACGCAGGAATCCCTCTCCGACATGACAGCGATCACACAGGAGACCCTGAGCGTCTCCGGCGTGCTGCTGTCGAAGAGTTTCAACCAGCAGCCCGCCGAGATCGCGCGCTATTCGACCTCGAACGACGAGCAGGTCGGTCTGCAGGTCAAGCAGACGATGAGCGGCCAGTGGTTCTTCGCGATGGTGAACATCTTCCTGTCGTCGATCCCCGCCATCGTGTACCTCGTGGCCGGCATGCTCATGGCCGGCGGTGCGCCTGACATCACAGCGGGCGCCATCGTCGCCTTCACGACCGTGCAGTCGCGGCTGCTCTTCCCGCTGATGGCCCTGATGCGAGTCGGGCTGGACCTGCAGACATCTGGTGCCCTCTTCGCCCGGATCTTCGAGTACCTGGACCTCAAGCCGGCGATCGCCGATCGACCGGACGCCGTGCCTGTGACGGATGCCAGGGGTCGTCTCGGCAGCGTCACCTTCGACGAGGTCTCGTTCCGATACCCCGACGCGACGCCGGAGTCCCGGCCAACGCTCGATCGCGTCTCGTTCACGATCGAACCCGGGCAGTTCGCGGCCTTCGTCGGGCCGAGCGGCGCTGGCAAGACGACCGTGTCGTACCTCGTGCCCCGGTTCTATGACGCGACAGGGGGACGCGTACTCTTCGCGGGCAGGGACGTCCGCGAGCTCTCCCACGAGTCGCTGGTCTCGAACATCGGTATCGTCAGCCAGGAGACGTACCTGTTTCACGCCTCGATCGCCGAGAACCTCCGGTATGCCAGGCCGGATGCCACAGATGAGGAGCTCGAGATTGCGGCGCGGGCCGCGAATATCCACGACACGATCGTGTCGTTCGAGCAGGGCTACGACACCATCGTCGGCGAACGTGGCTACCGGCTGTCCGGTGGTGAGAAGCAGCGGATCGCGATCGCCCGGGTGATGCTCAAGGACCCGGCAGTGCTCGTGCTCGACGAGGCGACGAGTGCTCTCGACACGATCTCGGAGCGGGTCGTCCAACGGGCGCTGGAGGCGGCATCCGCCGGCCGGACGACCATCGCGATCGCCCACCGGCTGTCGACCGTGGTGTCCGCCGACGTGATCTTCGTGATCGAGGGCGGGCGGATCGCGGAGAAGGGCACGCACGCGGAGCTGCTTGCGCTCGACGGGACCTACACGAGGATGTACGAGGAGCAGGTGGTCGCGCGGCCGCTCGTCGACTGACGCCGGGTCGTGGGCAGCAGACGTGCGCGGCTAGCGGTGTTCCTTGCTGAGGTTGAGGACTTCGCCGACGTCGAGGAGCGGATAGGGAACCGGGGCCGGTCGGTCAGGGTTGAGGTAGAACAGGTCGATCACAGAGATTCCGAGGCGGGCAGCGACCTCCTCGGCGAGGTCGTCAGCGGCGACGGTGTAACTCCTGGGCTGACCGTCGACCAGGGTCACCTCACCGGTCGCACCCCCGGTCTTGCCCGAGTCGGCGACGACGAGTCCCGGCCGCATGTCCGGGATCGTCCATTCGAGGATCGCGCTCGCGGCGACGGAGACGTAGCATCCCGCCTCGAACGCCTCGAAATCGGGAACGGCGATGAGCACGGTGTCGAGGAAACTCGGGTCGCCACGCGGCAAGGGGAAGGCCTGCTCCGGGTCGGCCGGGATGTTGCCGTACGAGCGATTCATGCTCGACGTCGTGCATCTCTCATCGGGTCCGACGACGATCGGCGACACACGCAGTTCGATGTCACCCTCGCGATCGGAACGGAAGTCGAGCAGTCGCAGTTCAAAGGTCCCTTTCCCGGTGACACGGACGTCGACGTCGCCGGAGATGAGGGGATCACCGACCAGCGTGCCTGTCGCGACCACGGTACCGACGTCGAGCACCGGCGGCTCGATCGACGGCCGCGGTGTGGGCGACGGGGAAGGAGTGGGCGTCGCCGTGGTCCACGCGATGGTCGGCCCGGTCGTCGTGCCGAAACTGCATCCACTCAGGAAGAGGGCCATCGTGAGGGCCACGCCTGCGCAGAGCAAACGGCTTCTCGGTGCCACAACGCCCCCCAAGGGCCGCGGTCACTCCGGTCGGCCGTGATGCGAGGCTAGCGCAGCGCCGTGCCTGTCGGCGAGCACGCGATCGGGGGGTGCGGCCGGGGCTCAGCGGGTGGGAAGGCGCTGCTCCCGAGCCACCGATACGCGACGCACCACCTCGAGCGGCGTCGTGAACACGTGGTGTTTTGTGAGGCGCACGATGCGCCATCCGTTCTCCACCAGCCTGTCGAGACGATCGATGTCGTGATGGATCTGCTCTGCCGTCATCCAGTGGTGGGCGCCCTCGTATTCGATCGCGATCCTGAGGTCCGGGTATGCCAGGTCGACGCATCCGAGGAAACGTCCGCCGTCGTCGTACGCATCGAAATTGAGAACGGGCTCAGGCAGCCCGGCGTCGACGAGGATGAGTCGCACCCACGTCTCCGGCCGCGACCACGAATCGGTGCGGATGCGGCCGAACGCGTCGCGGAGGGCACCGATGCCTGGCCTGCGCCCCGCGTCTATCGCCGCGCGCAGTTGCTCCAGGGTCGCCAGTGGTGGCCGGTGGGAGCCGTTTCCTCCGCCAGAGGTTCGCCGGCAGACGATCGCGTCGCCGGCAGCAACGAGGTCGTACGGGTGAAGCAGCGCACCGAGTCCAGCCCACGTCGAAGCGGGTGTCGTGAGTCGCAGTCCGTCGTGGATGGTCACGTGCGCGAGACGCGGGTCGATCTCGCGACCGCGAACGCCCGCCCCTCGCGGTGCCCGTCTCGGTCGTGAGACGGAGACGTCGAGGAGTTGACCGTCGAGGCACGGAAGCGGCACGTCCCAGAGAATCGCGGCTGTGGTGTGACTGAAGAACTGAGACGGTGGCATTCCCGTCGCGTACGCCTGCGCACGCCGCAGCGTGTCCGCGCGGGCGCGTTCCGCCGAGTCCGATGCTGTGGCGATGATCGGGATCCGGGAAAGCACTCCCCGAAACGGCCGGTCGAGATCGTGCGCATCGAGCCGCGACCTCCCGACACCGAGGCCCCTGGCCTGGGCGAACGTGAACGCTTCAGAAAGCTCGGACGGTAGAGGACGAGGTGTGCGCATCCGCCACGGTCCCACCGGATCATGCGGGGAAGTGGTCCCGTCGGGAAAGTGTGCACAACATCTGGCCTGTGGAAAGTGTCGAGTTGCAGAGCGGTAGCCGGTGCATAACGTGTTCATCCGTCGCGAATGTCGACTTTGACGTTTCGAATCCGGCATATGCGACGGATGAGTTCGCGGCGGCATCCCGAGCCGGCTTCATCCGTCGCCAATACCGGCTTTCAGCACGGAAACCCAGCACATGCGACGGATGAACCGAACCGCTCGCGACTTACTCGGCGGGGCGCTCCTCGAGCATCGACTCCATCAGGTCGATCTCCGACTGCTGCGCCTTCACCACGCCGGTCGCGAACGTGCGCACCGTCGAGTTCGTGCTGCGGTCGAGCACGGCCTCGGCCATGTCGATCGCGCCCTGGTGGTGGGCGATCATCAGTTCGAGGAACATCTGCTCGGCGGCAACACCCTCGAGTGTCTTCAGCTCGGCGATCTGCTCGGGAGTCGCCAGACCCGGCATCGGCTCACCCGGCTGATGAGCGTCGTCTCCGCTGCCGTGGTCGTGCCCCTCGCCCTCCAGCGTCGGCCGGGTCATCCACGTCATCGACGGTTCAGACGAGGCCTGCGGCAATCCCCACGCCGCGAGCCACCCGCGCATCATGCCGGACTGTGCGCCCTGCGTCGTCGCGATGTCGTAGGCCAGCAGCCGGACCTCGTCGTCGTCCGTGAGGTCGCGGATGATGAACGAAAGCTCGACGCCCTGGTTGTGGTGGGTCTGCATGTCACGCGAGAAGCCGGCCTCGGCGCTCTCCGTGGTCGGGGTCGGGTTCTGCAGCGTCGACAGTCGTCCCACTGAGAACGCCACGACACCCACGACGACGATCGCGACGATCGCCAGCAGGATCAGGGCGACAGGGGAGCGGCGTGGGGAACCGTCGGCCGTTGCTTCGTCGGATGCTCCGGCATCCGTCTCGAAACCGGCCGTCACGTTACGCCTTGCCCGGTCCGTCGATGGCGCCGGTGCAGAGAGCGCCGGGCTCCGGAACGTCCTCGCTCTGCCAGAACTCCTCGAAGAACTCGCCGATGCGCTCGTCGGAGGCCTCGTCGATCTGCAGCTGGGCGTCCCAACCGGAGAGCACGATGGGGGAGGGGAGGTCCTCGAACGGCGAGAGGATTACGTACGTGGACGGCAGCTTCGACTTGAGGGTGTCGAGTTCCTCGTCGGAGATGGACGGGTCGTATGTGACCCAGATCGCACCGTGCTCGAGCGAGTGGACGGCATTCTCGTTGGTCTGCGGCTCGGTGTAGATGCCACAGTTCAGCCAGGCCTGCGCGTGGTCGCCACCGGCGGGCGGGGTCTGCGCGTAGTTGACGGTTCCCTCGACATGGTTGTTGGTGTTCTCGAAGGTCTCGACGCCCTCGATCTCGGCACCCGAACCTCCTGCGGAGTATGTGGCGTTCTTCGGCATGGTCAGAACGACACTCGTCACGACGAGCGCAACGATGGCGAGACCGCCGACGACGGCCGAGATGATGCCGATCCGCTTGTTGCGGGCCTTCTTCGCCTGCTCCTTCTTGTACGACTCCACCTTGGCGGCACGCTGCTCAGCGCGCTGCTCCTTGATGGTCAACTGCCTGGCGGGGTTGCCGCTCTTGGTGCCGGGGGAATCGCTTCGGGGGGTCACGGAGGCCTCTCGTCTCTGGGGATGCTCACGGCAGAACCTCTATGCGCACGCATATGCCGGAGTCCTTCCAGTTTATGGGCCGCCGTCACGGTTGTCTGGGAGCCTGCGGTGAACGTCGGCCTGTATGACGTCGCCCGCCCGTACCGACCGTCGCCTGTAACAGACGGATGCCAGCGGCTAGGCTCGGAAGGCACGGCCACGAGCCGGCACCGGGCCCGTCGAAACACGGCAGTGTGCCCGACGAACACACACCACCGAACGGACGAACGTGAAGTACGCAGAGAGCATCGTCGACCTCGTGGGGAACACCCCGCTGATCCGGCTCAACCGAGTGACCGATGGCATCAGCGCGACGGTTCTCGCGAAGGTCGAATACTTCAACCCAGGCGGAAGCGTCAAGGACCGCATCGCGACTCGGATCATCGACGCCGCCGAGGCAGCCGGACAGTTGAAGCCGGGCGGCACCATCGTCGAACCGACGAGCGGTAACACCGGAGTCGGCCTGGCCATCGTCGCCCAGCAGCGCGGGTACCACTGTGTCTTCGTCGTCCCCGACAAGGTCGGCGAGGAGAAGCGCCAGGTCCTCACCGCATACGGTGCCGAGGTCGTCGTCACGCCGACATCCGTCGCTCCCGACCACCCCGAGTCCTACTACAGCGTCTCCGACCGGCTCGCAGCCGAGATCCCCGGTGCATTCAAGCCCAACCAGTACTTCAACCAGAACGGCCCGCTCAGCCACTTCGAGACGACCGGACCCGAGATCTGGGACGACACCGACGGCAGGGTCACCCACTTCGTCGCCGGCGTCGGCACCGGCGGCACGATCACAGGCACCGGCCGCTTCCTGCGCGAAGCGTCCAACGGTGGCGTCCGTGTCATCGGAGCGGACCCCGAGGGATCCGTCTACTCCGGAGGCACCGGTCGCCCGTACCTCGTCGAAGGCGTTGGCGAAGATATGTGGCCAGGGGCATATGACCCGGGCGTCGTCGACGAGATCATCGCTGTGACGGATGCCGAGTCATTCGCGATGACCCGCAGACTTGCCCTCGAGGAGGGACTGCTCGTCGGCGGATCCAGCGGAATGGCCGTCGTCGCCGCTCTCCAGGCTGCTCGCGGCCTCGGCAAGGACGACATCGTGGTCGTTCTCCTGCCAGACGGCGGCCGCGGCTACCTCGCCAAGATCTTCAACGACAAGTGGATGCGCTCATACGGCTTCCTCGACGACTCCAGCGACCAGCGCACCGTCGGAGACATCGTCCGGGCGAAGGGCGGCGAGCTTCCCGCGCTTCTCCACGCCCACCCGAGCGACACCGTGCACGACGCGATCAGCGTGATGGCCGAGTTCGGCGTCTCGCAGCTCCCCGTGCTCAGCGCCGAACCTCCCGTCGTCATGGGCGAGGTCGTCGGAGCGATCTCCGAGAGTTCGCTGCTGGACAGCGTCTTCAACGGCGATGCGAAGCTGACGGATGCCGTGGCCACGGTCAACCAGGCCCCGCTGCCGATCATCGGATCAGGCGACTCGCTTGCGGCGGCTCGCACGGCACTCAAGGCATCCGATGCCCTCATGGTCACACACGGCGGCAAGCCGCACGCGGTCATCACCCGGCAGGACCTGCTGACCTTCCTCAGCGAATAGCCCCACCCCGAAAAGCAAGAGAGAATTCCATGCGCACCAAGGACACAGGATTCGCCACGCGCGCGATCCACGCCGGCCAGGCCTTCGACCCGACCACGGGGGCCGTGATCCCACCGATCTACCAGTCGTCGACGTTCGTGCAGACGAAGATCGGCGGCCTCCGCAACGGCTACGAGTACGGCCGCGGGGGCAACCCGACCCGTGACGGACTCGAAGCGCAGCTCGCCGCGCTCGAGGGCGGGGCGCACGGCATCTCTTTCGCGTCCGGCCTCGCCGCCGAAGACGCCCTGCTCCGCGGCATCCTCAAGCCCGGTGACCACATCGTCATCGGCAACGACGCATACGGTGGGACCTACCGGCTGATCAACCGCATCTTCGGCGCGTGGGGAGTCACTCACACCGTCGTCGACATGTCCAACCTGCGCTCGGTGCAGGCGGCCATCGTGCCTGAGACCCGCGTCCTCTGGGTCGAGACCCCGTCGAATCCGCTGATGAAGATCACCGACATCGCCGAACTGGCCGAGGTCGGCCATTCAGCCGGCCTTGTCGTGGTCGTCGACAACACCTTCGCGTCGCCCGCGTTGCAGCAGCCGCTGACCTTCGGCGCCGACGTGGTCGTGCATTCCACCACCAAGTACATCGGCGGACATTCGGACGTCATCGGAGGCGCCCTCGTACTCAACGACGACGAGATGCACGAGAAGGTCAGATTCATGCAGTTCGCGGCCGGCGCGGTCGCTGCCCCGATGGAGGCCTACCTCACCAGCAGGGGAGTGAAGACGCTCGACGTGCGCATGCAGCGCCACAGCGAAAACGCCCAGGCCATCGCCGAGTATTTCGCGGAGCACAGCGCCATCGACACGGTCTACTACCCCGGCCTCGAGTCCCACCCCGGTCACGCACTCGCTGCGAAGCAGATGTCCCGGTTCGGCGGGATGCTCTCGCTCGCGTTCGCCGGCGGAGAGCGGGTCGCGCGCCGCTTCGCCGAGTCGACCCGGTTGTTCCAGCTCGCCGAGTCACTCGGCGGCATCGAGTCGCTCGTCAACTACCCGGCCGAGATGACGCACGCCTCGGTCGCGGGCACCGAGCTCGCCGTGCCCGCGAACATCATCCGCCTCTCGGTTGGACTCGAGTCGATCGATGACCTGCTCGCCGATGTCGATCGCGCCGTCGGGAAAGCGCTCAAGAAGCGCTGACGTCGACGACCCGGAGCCTTCCCCGCGTCGTCAACGGGGGCAGGATACCGGAGGGAGTCCACGATCGGGAGACCGTGGACAGCCGGACGATCGTGGCGCTGTACTGGGGGAATGAGCATTCCCAATCCACTCGACCAGTACCCCCGCCCACCGTTCACCGTCGACGACTCCGGAGACGAACCGGTGATGTCGCCGAGCCCGGACCACGGTGAGGAGACCTACCGCGGCAGCGGCAGGCTCGCCGGTCGCCGTGCCTTCATCACCGGCGGCAACTCGGGCCTGGGCCGCGCGACAGCGATCGCCTTCGCCCGGGAAGGTGCTGACGTCGTCTTCACCTTCCACAGCGATGAGGAAGGCGCGACCGAGGCGCTCGACGTCATCGAGAAGAGTGGCGTCACCGGGGGGATGCTCAAGGTCGACATCTCCCAGGAGGCGGAATGCGTGGATGCCGTCGGGAAGGCCGCGGCCACCCTCGGTGGCCTCGACATCCTCGTGATGGTCGCCGGGTACCAGAACAACGTGGACGACATCCTCGACCTGGAGACCGAGCAGATCGACCTCACCTTCCGCACGAATGTCTACTCGCTCTACTGGCTCACGAAGGCCGCACTGGAACATCTCCCCGCTGGTGGAAGCATCATCACCACGAGCAGCGTCCAGGCGAATCAGCCCTCAGCTGACAAGCTCGACTATGCGGCGACCAAGGGCGCGATCGTCACGTTCACCAAGGCTCTCGCCCAGCAGCTCGCCCCACGCGGAATCCGGGTCAATTCTGTTGCCCCCGGGCCGTTCTGGACGAACCTGCAGCCCGACTCCTCGGACGCCGAGAGCCTGACCGATTTCGGCAGTGGCACCCCGTACGGACGGCCGGGCCAGCCTGCGGAGATTGCTGGGGCGTACGTCTACCTGGCGAGTGCGGACGCCAGCTACACGAGCGGGGCAACGATCGTCGTGTCCGGGGGCTCCCCGATCTGAGTCGGCGCTCGCCGGGATGGCGGAAATGCGTGGAAGTATGTCATTTCCGCCATCGCGCGGCATCCCGTCTCCCGGCACGATTGAGGGATGACCGCTCCACGTACCGCGACACCGGCCGCCCAGGATGAGGCGCCTGCCGGCGGTTCGATCGGGCTGGTCCTCGGCAGCGCGATGTACACCGCCGCCGTGCTCGGCACGGGGATCCTGCTGCTGCCCGCGCTGGCCGCGCGCGCTGCCGGCCCCGCCTCGATCGTCGCCGTCCTTGCCGTGCTCGTGCTCTCGGTGCCGCTCGCCGGGACGTTCGCGGCGCTCGCCGCCCGGCATCCGGATTCCGGCGGAGTCGCCACATACGTGAGGCTCGCGCTCGGACCGACGGCAGCGAGGGCGACCGGGTACTGGTTCTTCTTCGGGGTGAGCGTCGGCATGCCCGTCATCGGGCTGCTCGCCGCCGAGTACATCGTCGCGTCCGCCGGACTCGACCGGAGCGCGGTCTACCTCATCGCGCTCGCCATCCTCATTCCGCCGCTCCTGTTCAACGCGGTCGGCTTGCGTCTCGCCGGTCCCGTCCAACTCGTGCTCACCGCAGCCCTCGTGCTGCTGGTGGTCGGCGCAGTCGCCCTGTCGCTTCCCCAGGCGGATGCCGCCAACTGGCGGCCGTTCCTCCCGAACGGCTGGGGAGGGGTCGGCCTCGCCATCAGCCTGTTCGTCTGGGCGTTCGCCGGCTGGGAAGCCGTCACGCACATCGCCGGGGAGTTCAGGCATCCGCGCCGGACCATCCCATGGGCGACGGCGATCGCCATCGCGATCGTCGGCGCCGCCTACCTCGCCCTGCAGTACGTGACCGTCTCTGTCCTCGGTGGGCGGGCAGCCACGTCGACCGTCCCGCTCATCGACCTCGTCGACACCGCAGTGCCCGGCGCCGGTCGGATCGGCGTCACGGTGATCGCGGTGATCGTCGCACTCGGGGTGATGAACGCGTACGCCGGCGCGTTCGCGAAGCTCGGAGCCTCCCTCGGCCGTGACGGCGACCTGCCGCGCTGGCTCGGCGCAGGGGCCGAGCAGGGCGGAGTGCCCCGCCGCGCCCTGCTCCTCGTCGCTGCGCTCGGCCTCGCCTATATGACGGCCGCGTGGCTGACCGGCGGCAACCTCGAGGCCTTCGTGCTCATCCACACGAGCTCGATGGTCGCGGTGTACGCGCTGGGCATGATCGCCGCACTCCGGCTGCTCGAGCGCTACTCAGCCGGATGGTGGATGGCCGTCGTGGCAGCCGTGATGGTCGCCGGACTGCTGTTGCTCGCCGGACTGACCCTCGTCGTTCCGCTCGCTCTCGGGCTCGCTGCGGTCGTCGTGACGCTCGTGAAGCACAGGCTGGGACGCACGGCAGTCGTGGTGCCTGGTGCGTGACTCCGCCTGGATGCCGCCGGCGGGCGCTCGTCCCGACGCTGACTGCACGCGCGGAAAATGGCTAGGCTCGAGAGCGTGACTTCCAACGCCAGGCTTGACGCGGCATCCGCGCGCCCGGGGCAGGAGGAGCCGCCAGGCATCTACTCGGCACGCTACCTGTGGGTGACGATCGGCACCTGTGCCCTCGTCTTCCTCGCTGCCTTCGAGTCGCTGGCTGTGACAACGATCATGCCGCTCGTGAGCGCCGATCTCGACGGGGCGTCACTGTACGCGCTGGCCTTCGCCGGCCCTCTGGCGTCGGGAGTCGTCGGCATGGTCGTCGCGGGGAACTGGTCGGACAGAAACGGCCCCGTCGCTCCCCTGATCACGTCGGTCGCCGTGTTCATCGCCGGGCTCATCATCGCGGGGACCGCTGTCGACATGTGGATGCTCGTGGTCGGCCGCCTCGTGCAGGGCCTCGGCTCGGGAGCCATGAACGTGGCCCTCTACGTCGTGGTCGCGCGGATCTACCCACCGGCGCTCCACGCGAAGATCTTCGCCGGCTTCGCGGCTGCCTGGGTGATCCCGTCGCTGATCGGACCGTTCGCCGCCGGTGTCGTCGCCGAACTGACGAGCTGGCACTGGGTCTTCCTCGGGGTGGTCGGACTCATCCTCGTCGCCATGCTCATGGTCGTGCCTGCACTGAAGATGCTCAGCGGGGATCCGGACTTCGGTGTCGAGGGTCGTCCGCGGTGGGCTGCCGGCCCGATCGCCTGGGCTCTGCTCGCAGCGACGGCCGTGCTCGGCTTGAACCTCTCCGCCCAGCTCGACGGCGCGTTCGTCGGCATCGCCGCGGTCCTGGCCATCGGAATCGCGCTCCTCGCCGTGAAACCCCTTGTCCCGACCGGCACGCTCAGGGCCGCACGTGGACTGCCGACGGTGATCCTCGTCCGCGGTCTCATCGCTGCAGCATTCTTCGGCGCCGAGGTCTACATCCCCTATTTGCTCACCGAGCAGTACGACTTCTCACCCGCCTTCGCCGGTCTTGCCCTCACCGGTGCCGCACTGACCTGGGCGTCGGCGTCCTGGCTCCAGGGCAGGCTCGGTGATGCGCTGACGCACGTGCGTGCGATGTGGATCGGGTCGCTGCTGGTGCTCGCCTCGATCCTCATCGCGGTTCTCACCTCGGCTGCCGGTCTTTCACCGGTGGTCATCATCGCGGGTTGGTTGCTCGGCGGAGCCGGGATGGGGCTCATGTACCCGCGGCTCAGCGTGCTGACCCTCGCGTACTCGACCGAACGGGACCAGGGCTTCAACAGTTCCGCCCTGTCGATCTCGGATTCGCTCGGCGGAGCGCTCGCACTGGCATCCACCGGCATCGTCTTCACGGCCCTCGCCGGGATGGGCGGAGCCTGGTCGTTCACCGGATGCTTCGCCCTCGCCGCGGCGATCGGTTGCGCGGCTGTCGCCGTCGGTTCGCGGGTCGGCACCGGACGGCGCGTCACCGGCGACACACGAGCATAACTCCGCCGTGTCGCGCGCAGGGCTCGACCCTGTCGGCGGGAAGCCGTGACCGAGCGGCCCGTGCGCCCGTTCCGCGGCGGAGCTGTGCGCCAGTCAGCCCGATGTGACAGCCGTGTGACACCGTGCCGATGTTGTCACATAGTCGTCACATCCGCCCCCGACGCCACTTCCGTGAGGTGGAGTTCCTCGCCCGGACGTGCATAATTGACGTAATCGCGCGGATGTGACCGTGCACATGGATTCAAGGGTGTTTCGGTGACAGACAGCGTCGACAAGGGCAAAGCCCCGAACATCCGCGACGTCGCGCGTCTCGCCGGAGTGAGTCACCAGACCGTTTCGCGCGTGCTCAACGACCACCCGAGCATCCGGGACTCGACCAGGCAGCGCGTCCTCGACGTGATGAACGAGCTGCAGTACCGACCCAACCGTGCCGCCAGGGCCCTCGTCACGAGCCGGTCGCGCACCCTCGGCGTGCTGGCCTCCCAGCGTGCCCATTACGGTCCGTCGAGCATCATCCAGAGCATCGAGAGCGCCGCACAGGACGCCGGCTACATGGTGTCGACGGCGAACATCACCGCCACGGACGAAGACTCGATCATCACGGCGCTCGATCATCTCAACGCCCAGGCGATCGAAGGCCTTGTCATCATTGCGCCGCAGGTCCGGGTTTTCCGCGCGATCTCCAACCTCGATCTTCGTGTGCCGTTCGTCACGATGAACACGAGCGAAGGCAGTGACGACCATGTCATCGCCGTCGACCAGGTCGCGGGCGCGCGCCTCGCCACCCGGCACCTCATCGAACTCGGTCACCGCAGCATCTACCACCTCGCAGGCCCACAGGACTGGATCGAGGCTGAAGCCCGGATGCGCGGATTCCTCGAGGAGATGAACGCGCAGGATGTTCCGACGACCGCCCCGATCCTCGGGGACTGGTCTGCGGAGTTCGGCTACTACGCCGGCAGGGAGCTGATGAGGGTGAGGGACTTCACGGCGATCTTCTCGTCGAACGACCAGATGGCGCTCGGTCTCATCCACGCCATCAGGGACGCAGGCCAGGACGTTCCGCACGATGTCTCCATCGTCGGTTTCGACGACATCCCCGAGGCCGCACATTTCTGGCCGCCGCTCACGACGGTGCGCCAGGACTTCCCCGAACTCGGCAGGCGGTGCGTCGCCCAGCTCCTCGGGACGATGGGGGACGCCGCCGGCGAGTACGCCGCGCGGATCCAGCCCGAGCTCATCGTGCGCTCGTCGACGGGCCCGCCCTCGTTCTGACCGCCCGGGAACGGCTCCCCTGGCGGGGTTACCAAACTGAGACATTCCGACTTGACAGAGGAGTTGGTTTTCTGAGTAACATGTGACAACAATGTGAACGGTCACATTGCAAAGTCGGAAACGACAGTGACGAAGGAGTCCCCACACCTTTTCGCGGTTACCCGCATACCCCGCCTGCTTCGGCAGCCGGATCGAGCACGGCATTCATGGACGCAGCCTGCTCACGCGGAACACCACCCCCTGTCTGAGATTTCAGGCGACAAAGACGTCCATGGCACCGATTACAGAGAGGTAAAACACAGTGAAGAAGATTCTCATCGCGACACTCGCGGCAGGCGCAATGGTCGTGTCGCTCGCAGCGTGCTCGCAGGGCGGCTCAGGCGAAGGCGACGGAGCGGGCGGAGGCGCCCTCGTCGGTGTCGCCATGCCCACCAAGTCGAGCGAGCGCTGGATCCAGGACGGCAACGCCGTCAAGGAGCAGCTCGAAGCCGAGGGCTTCAAGGTCGACCTGCAGTACGCAGAAGACGACATCCCCACCCAGGTCTCGCAGATCGAGAACATGATCACCAAGGGCGCAGAAGCCCTGATCATCGCTTCGATCGACGGCACGACGCTGACGCAGGTCCTCCAGGACGCCGCTGACGCCGAGATCCCCGTCATCGCATACGACCGCCTCATCCGCGACACCGAGAACGTCAGCTACTACGCGTCGTTCGACAACTACAAGGTCGGCGTCCAGCAGGCCAACTCGGTGCTCAACGGCCTCGGCCTCGTCGACCTCGAAGGCGCACCGGTTGACGGCGCTCCCGAAGGTCCGTTCAACATCGAGATGTTCGCCGGCTCACCCGACGACAACAACGCAACCTTCTTCTGGAACGGCGCTCAGGACACCCTGAAGCCGTTCATCGATGCAGGCACGCTGGTCGTCAAGAGCGGCCAGACGAGCTTTGAGCAGGCTGCCACGCTCCGCTGGGACGGCGAAACCGCCCAGAAGCGCATGGAGAACATCCTCACGTCGAGCTACTCGGACGGCACCAAGGTCAACGGCGTTCTCTCGCCGTACGACGGCATCTCCCGAGGCATCATCTCGGCTCTGACCGACGCAGGTTACACGGTCGGTGACGAATGGCCCATCATCTCGGGTCAGGACGCTGAGCTCGACTCGGTCAAGGCCATCAACTCCGGCGAGCAGTTCGCAACCATCTTCAAGGACACCCGCAAGCTGGCAACGGCCGCGGTCGAGATGACGGTTGCCGTTCTGAACGATGAGGAGCCCGAGGTGAACAACACCGAGGACTACGACAACGGCAAGTTCGTCGTCCCGTCCTTCCTCCTCGAGTCGCAGATCGTCGTCAAGGACAACATCAACGAAGTCCTGGTCGAGTCCGGCTACTGGACCGAAGAAGAAATCGGCTAACACCGGTTCACTGCTGCACGCCGGTGGGGGAGTAGATTCTCCTCCACCGGCGTACAGCCAGCAATGAAGCAGGTTTTCGGTATGGAGAAGGTGCGAAAGTGACCACAAACATCCTCGAGATGCGCAGCATCACCAAGACGTTCCCCGGTGTCAAGGCACTGTCGGACGTCACACTCGACGTTGAGCGGGGCACTGTCCACGCCATCTGCGGTGAGAACGGGGCAGGCAAGTCGACGCTCATGAAGGTGCTCTCGGGTGTCTACCCGCACGGCACGTACACGGGCGACATCGTCTTCGAAGACGAGACCGTCGAGTTCAAGGACATCCGGGACTCGGAAGCTAAGGGCATCGTCATCATCCACCAGGAGCTCGCGCTGAGCCCCTACCTCTCGATCGCCGAGAACATCTTCCTCAACAACGAACAGACCGGCGCGCTCGGTCTCATCGACTGGAACAAGACCAACCACGAGGCGGCGAAGCTGCTGGCCCGGGTCGGCCTGAAGGAAAACCCGACCACCAAGATCCTCGACATCGGTGTCGGCAAGCAGCAGCTCGTCGAGATCGCCAAGGCGCTGTCGAAGCGGGTCAAACTGCTCATCCTCGATGAGCCGACCGCTGCCCTCAACGACGAGGACTCCGACCACCTGCTCGACCTGATCCTGCACCTCAAGGAGCAGGGCATCACGTCGATCATCATCAGCCACAAGCTCAACGAGATCAAGAAGGTCGCAGACACGGTCACCGTGATCCGCGACGGCAAGACGATCGAGACCATCCAGAAGACGGATGTCACGGAAGAGCGCATCATCAAGGACATGGTCGGTCGCGACCTCGAACACCGCTACCCGGATCACACGCCGAACATCGGCGCCGAGATCCTGCGTGTCGAGGACTGGACCGCCCACCACCCGCAGGACCCCACCCGTGTCATGGTCGACAACGTCAGCCTCAACGTGCGCGCCGGTGAGATCGTCGGCATCGCCGGCCTGATGGGCGCCGGACGTACCGAGTTCGCCATGAGCCTGTTCGGACACACCTACGGCACGCGTATCTCGGGCAAGGTGTTCAAGCACGGCATCGAGATCAAGACGCGCACCGTCTCCGAGGCGATCAAGAACGGCCTGGCCTACGCCACTGAGGACCGCAAGCACTACGGACTCAACCTGCTCGAGGACATCAAGCGCAACATCGCCCTCGCCTCGCTCGACAAGCTCTCCAACAACGGACTCGTGAACGACAACGAGGAATACAAGGTCGCCGACGGCTATCGCAAGAGCATGAACATCAAGGCGCCGAACGTGCTGGCCAAGACGGGCAAGCTGTCAGGCGGCAACCAGCAGAAGGTCGTGCTGTCGAAGTGGATCTACTCCGACCCTGAGGTGCTCATCCTCGACGAGCCGACCCGCGGCATCGACGTCGGCGCCAAGTACGAGATCTACGCGATCATCAACGCCCTCGCCGCCGAAGGCAAGGGGATCATCGTCATCTCCAGCGAACTTCCCGAGCTCCTCGGCATCTGCGACCGCATCTACGCCCTCAGTGAGGGACGCATCACCGGCCAGCTTCCGATCGAGGAAGCCAACCCGGAATCCCTTCTCAAGCTCATGACCATGGAAAAGCCGCGCTAGCGCGCCCGGCACCACCAAGGAGAACCTCGACATGTCAAACACCCAGACCCCGGTGACCGAAGAAACCGCTGCAGGCGGCGGAATCCACCCCACCGAGAACAAGTTCACCAGCTGGCTCAGCCACCTGGTCTCCGACCTCGGCAAGAACGGTATCTTCCTCGCCCTGCTGGCGGTCGTGCTGTTCTTCGCCATCGTCACAGACGGCATCCTGCTGCGCCCGCAGAACATCTCGAACCTCATCGTCCAGAACGGGTACATCCTCGTCCTGGCCATCGGCATGGTGATGATCATCATCGCCGGCCACATCGACCTCTCGGTCGGTTCGGTCGCCGCATTCGTCGGCGCCTGCTCGGGTGTGTTCGCCGTTTCGTGGGGTCTTCCGTGGTGGCTCTCGATCATCCTGTCGCTCGGAATCGGTGCGCTCGTCGGTGTCTGGCAGGGCTTCTGGGTCGCGTATGTCGGGATTCCAGCGTTCATCGTGACGCTGGCAGGCATGCTCATCTTCCGCGGGCTCGCCCTCGTGGTCCTCGGCAACGCCAACATCGGTTCGTTCCCGGCCGAGTACCGCGCACTCGGAAACGGCTTCCTCAGCAACGTCTTCGGTGACCTCGAACTCGACCCGCTCACGCTCATCGTCGCTGCCGTCGCCGTCGTCGCCCTCATCATCGGTCAGTTCCGCACCCGCAGCGCCCGCCAGAAGTACGGCCAGGAGGTCGAGCCGATCGTCTGGTTCGTCGCCAAGCTCGTTCTCATCACCGTCGCGATCGGCTTCTTCGCCTACGCGCTTGCCAGCTACAAGGGCATCCCCATCACGCTCATCGTGCTGGCCGTCCTCGTGCTCATCTACGGCATCATCATGAACCGCAGCGTCTTCGGCCGCCACGTCTATGCAATCGGTGGCAACCGTCACGCCGCAGAGCTGTCGGGCATCAAGACCCGCAAGACCGACTTCCTCCTGTTCGTGAACATGGGCGTGCTCGCTGCCCTCGCCGGTCTCATCTTCACCGCCCGACTCAACCTTGCAGGTCCGAAGGCCGGAGACGGTTTCGAACTCGAGGCCATTTCGGCCGCATTCATCGGTGGAGCGGCCGTGCAGGGTGGCGTCGGTACCATCGGCGGCGCGATCATCGGTGGTCTGATCATCGGTGTCCTGAACAACGGTATGTCGATCCTGGGCCTCGGCATCGAGTGGCAGCAGGCCGTCAAGGGCCTCGTGCTTCTGCTCGCGGTCGCCTTCGACGTCTACAACAAGCGTCGCTCGGGCGGCAAGTAACGCACCCGCCCGGGTCGCAGGCGCTCTGCCGGCGACCCGGGCGATCCTCCATGAAAGAGAAGCGGATGCCCCTCCTCGGCGCGGTGCCGGACGGCGCGCGGCTGATCGCCGTGCTCGGCGGCGTGCCCGCGTCAGACGGAGTGCCGGTTCTCGGAGCCGAATCGCTCATCATCCCGCTGCAGTCCGTCGGCTACAACGTCCTGCTCGGCGCCGAAGGGGGCAGCGGCTTCTTCCCCAGGAAGCGGGATCTCGACCGACGCGCAACCGAACTGCTCGGCACAGTCGGACTAGCCGTGCAGCCGTCGACACCGATCCTCGACCTCGACATGGTCGACCGCCGGATCGTCGAACTGGCACGGGCCCTGGCCAGGACTCCGGAGCTGATCATCGTCGATGACCGGTCCCTGGCGTTCAGCGCCGACGAATCCCGGCGCTGGTACGCGGCGCTCGCCCGGGCGGCAGACGTGACTCCGGTCGTCGTCGCCGTGCAGGGGATCGCAGAGCTGAGACGGTCTCCGCGTCCTCTCGACGCCGTGAGCGTCATCCGGAACGGCACGGTCGTTGGCACGACGAGCCCGACGGACAGCGCCAGGCTGATGGACCTTCTCGTCGGCGACGACGAGCGGCCGGCCAGGCCCGCCCGCGTGTTCGGGCCTGTCGTTCTCGAGCTCCGGGACATTTCGGTGTCGCATCCGGTCCATCGGAACCGGCCGGTCGTGGAGGACGCCTCCCTGTTGGTACGTGCGGGCGAGATCGTCGGCCTCGCCGGCGCGCAGGACCTTGTCCTCGGCGTCTTCGGATCATCCTCAGGCGGTCGGGTCGACGGCACCGTCCTGCTCGACGGCGAACCGGTCGACCTCTCCTCCGTCGAGCGCGCAATCGCCGCACGCGTACTGTTCATCTCGGAGTACCCGCCCGCATACGACGTCGGCCTGATCGGTGGCATCCCGACAAGCGTCTCAGGGGAGTCTCTGGCCCGGCTGGCGAAGATGGGGATCATCGACCCCAGGCGGGATTACGTTCCCCGGCGTGCCCCGTCGATGCTCATCGACGCCATCCCCGGCGGCCGGTCGCGGCCGTCCACGAAGGACATGGACGACGTGCTCGCCGGATGGGCCGCGACGCCGCCACGTGTCGCGCTCCTCACCGAGCCGTTCTCCGGACTCTCGCCTGCGGAGAGCAAGGCCAGGCGCGACCTCATCGAAGCCATCGCAGAAGCAGGGGCGGCCGTTGTGCTCGAGGCCGGGGACGCCGCCCAACTCGTCGGCGTGTGCGATCGCTTCGTCGTTCAGAGGGGCACCCGCCTCGCCGCCGAACTCACGGGCGCCGATGCCACCGCCCGTGGCCTGGCCGAACTCAGCATCCGCACCGACTTACAACGTTAGAATTGACCGAAAAGAGAGAGGCTCGCGTGAGCACCTATTCCCCTGAGATCGAAGTCGCCATCGCCCGGGTCCGGGCAGACGTCTCCCGCCTGCACGGCGAACTCGTGCGCTACGGCCTCGTCGTCTGGACCGGCGGGAACGTCTCCGGCCGAGTGCCGGGCGCCGACCTGTTCGTGATCAAGCCGTCAGGCGTGAGCTACGACGACCTGGCACCCGAGAACATGATCCTCTGCGACCTCGACGGCGCCGTCATCCCCGGAACCCCCGGCTCCGAGCGGTCGCCGTCGAGTGACACGGCAGCGCACGCTTACGTCTATCGCCACATGCCAGAGGTCGGCGGTGTCGTGCACACCCACTCCACCTACGCGGTGGCGTGGGCGGCGCGCAACGAGCCGATCCCGTGCGTGATCACGGCCATGGCCGACGAATTCGGCGACGAGATCCCCGTCGGTCCGTTCGCCATCATCGGAGACGACTCGATCGGTCGCGGCATCGTCGAGACGCTCACCGGCCACCGAAGCCGCGCCGTCCTCATGGCCAACCACGGCCCGTTCACCATCGGCAAGGATGCGAAGGATGCCGTCAAGGCCGCCGTGATGGTGGAAGACGTCGCCCGCACCGTGCACATCTCCCGCCAGCTCGGCGACGCCGTGCCGATTCCCCAGCCCGCCATCGATTCGCTGTTCGACCGCTACCAGAACGTCTACGGCCAGGCGCCGCAGGGCGCGCTCGCCGATTCCCAAGGAGACACACATGCCTAAACTCACCACCTCGCTCGATGCCTACGAGGTCTGGTTCCTCACCGGAAGCCAGAACCTCTACGGTGAAGAAACACTCAAGCAGGTCGCCGACCAGTCGCAGGAGATCGCGCGGACGCTCGGGGCCGCATCCGACGTCCCGGTGAAGGTCGTCTGGAAGCCCGTGCTCAAGGACTCCGAATCGATCCGCCGCGCGGCTCTCGACGCAAACTCCGACGACAAGGTCATCGGCCTCATCGCCTGGATGCACACGTTCTCACCGGCGAAGATGTGGATCGCCGGCCTCGACGCGTTGAAGAAGCCGCTGCTGCACCTGCACACGCAGGCCAACGTGGCGCTGCCGTGGGGGGAGATCGACTTCGACTTCATGAACCTCAACCAGGCCGCGCACGGCGACCGGGAGTTCGGCTACATCCAGACCCGTCTCGGCGTCTCGCGCAAGACGGTCGTCGGCCACGTCTCCAACCCGGCCGTCACCGCGCAGGTCGGCACGTGGATGCGCGCCGCCGCCGGGTGGGCAGCCACCCACGAGCTCAAGCTCGCGCGTTTCGGCGACAACATGCGATACGTGGCCGTCACCGAGGGCGACAAGACCGAGGCAGAGCTGCGGTTCGGCGTCCAGGTCAACACCTGGGGAGTCAACGAACTGGCGGATGCCGTTGCCGCGGCATCCGAGAGCGACATCGACGCCCTCGTCGCCGAGTACGAAGAGCTCTACGACGTCGTCCCCGAGCTCCGCAAGGGTGGCGACCGCCACTCCTCGCTCCGCGACGGAGCAGCGATCGAGATCGGCCTGCGCTCGTTCCTCGAGGAGGGCGGCTTCGGCGCGTTCACGACCTCGTTCGAAGACCTCGGTGCTCTCAAGCAGCTCCCGGGCCTTGCCGTGCAGCGCCTCATGGCCGAGGGATACGGCTTCGGTGCCGAGGGAGACTGGAAGACCGCGATCCTCGTGCGCGCGGCGTCCGTCATGGGCGCAGGCCTCCCAGGTGGCGCCTCGCTCATGGAGGACTACACCTACCACCTCGTCCCAGGGGAGGAACAGATCCTCGGCGCCCACATGCTCGAGGTCAGCCCTGGTCTCTCGTCGGCGAAGCCGACACTCGAGATCCACCCGCTCGGCATCGGAGGCAAGGACGACCCCGTGCGCCTGGTCTTCAACGCAGACCCCGGCCCAGCCGTCGTCGTCGCCATGAGTGACATGCGTGACCGGTTCCGTCTCGTCGCGAACGTCGTCGACGTGATCGAGCCGGCGGAGGCACTGCCGAAGCTGCCCGTCGGCCGCGCGGTGTGGAAGCCTCAGCCGTCGTTCGCCACGTCGGCATCAGCCTGGCTGACCGCGGGTGCCGCGCACCACACGGTCATGTCGACCGCGGTGGGCGTTGACGTGTTCCGTGACTTCGCCGAGATCGCGAAGACCGAGCTGCTCGTCATCGACAACGACACCACGCTCGACGGCTTCGCTCGCGAGGTCCGCTGGAACAACGCGTACTACCGCCTGGCGCAGGGCTTCTAGGGAACATCGACGAGAGGGGCGGGTGCCATCGGGCATCCGCCCCTCTTCGTGTGCCGTTTGTGATCGCTCACAATTGATCGCGAAATATTCCATAAGACTCTTGTGCTCGTCATTTTGTGAGCGCTAACATTCGAGGCACGGCCAGAATGGACTGGCCGACCGGCACCACGACACAGCAGTGCGAATCCCGTCGTCGCCGGCCGAACAAGGAGGTTTGGTTGTGAAAAAGACACTCGGAGCAGCAGTCGCGATCGGCGCGCTGCTCCTGACACTCACCGGTTGCGCCCAGGGGGGCGGGGGCGGTGACGCGGGGGAAGGGCCCAAGGACCCGGCCGACATCACCGTCGGGTTCGCCCAGGTCGGAGCGGAGAGCGGATGGCGCACGGCAAACACCGCAGACATCCAGTCCGCTTTCGAAGAGGCAGGCATCCCGCTGAAGTTCTCCGACGCCCAGCAGAAGCAGGAGAACCAGATCAAGGCGATCCGGTCGTACATCCAGCAGCAGGTCGACGTCATCGCCTTCTCGCCGGTCGTCGAGACCGGATGGGACGCCGTTCTCAACGAGGCCAAGGATGCCGGCATCCCCGTGGTGCTGACCGACCGCGCCGTCGACAGCAAGGACGACTCGCTCTACGTGAGCTTCCTCGGCTCGGACTTCATCGAGGAGGGCAAGAAGGCGGGTGAGTGGCTGGTCGAGCAGTACAAGGACTCGACCGACCCGGTGAAGATCATCCAGCTCGAGGGAACCACAGGTGCTGCACCGGCGCTCGACCGCGCCGAGGGCTTCGCCGAGGTCATCAAGGCCGACGAGAAGTTCGAGGTCGTCGCGTCGCAGACCGGTGACTTCACCCGCGCAGGCGGAAAGCAGGTCACCGAGGCGCTGCTGAAATCGAACCCGGACGTCAACGTGATCTACGCACACAACGACGACATGGGCCTCGGCGCGATCGAGGCGATCGAGGCAGCGGGACTCGTCCCAGGTGAGGACATCACCATCATCACGATCGACGCGGTCAAGGACGGCATGCAGGCCCTCGCCGATGGCAAGATCAACTTCATCGTCGAATGCTCGCCGTTGCTCGGCAAACAGCTCGTCGACATCGTGAAGAAGGTCGTCGCAGGCGAAGAGGTCGAGAAACGCATCATCACGGAGGAGACCACCTTCACCCAGGAGCAGGCCATCGAGGCGCTGCCCGACCGTCAGTACTAGGCAAGACAGCGAGCCGGGGCCGGGCCGAGAGGTCCGGCCCCGATACGCTGCGACAGGCATCCGTCCCTCAGCGCAGAGAGATTCCAGCATGACCGAACCACAGCCAGCCGTCGCGATGGAGCACATCTCGATCAGCTTCCCCGGGGTGAAGGCCCTCGACGACGTCAGTTTCCGGATGTTCCCCGGCGAAGTCCATTCACTGATGGGCGAGAACGGGGCCGGTAAATCGACCCTGATCAAGGCGTTGACCGGCGTGTACCGGATCGACAGCGGCGTGATTCTGCTGGGCGGCGAATCCGTCTCGTTCAGCGGTACCGCCGAAGCGCAGGCCGCCGGCGTCTCGACCGTCTACCAGGAGGTCAACCTCCTCACCAACCTCACCGTGGCCGAGAACATCATGCTCGGCCGCGAACCCCGCAGGTGGGGCGGTATCGACTGGAAAGCCACCCGCAGGCGTGCTGCCGAACTGCTGAAGCGCCTCCACCTCGACATCGACCCGAACTCGCGGCTCGGCTCCCACTCGCTCGCCGTGCAGCAGCTCGTCGCGATCGCCAGGGCCACAGACATCAACGCCCGCGTGCTCATCCTCGACGAGCCGACATCGAGCCTCGACGCCGACGAGGTCCAGGAACTGTTCCGAATCATCAGGAACCTCAAGAAGGACGGAGTCGCGATCCTCTTCGTCTCCCACTTCCTCGACCAGGTCTATGAGATCTCCGACCGGCTCACCGTGCTGCGCAACGGCAAGCTCGTCGGCGAGTACCTGACCGACGAGATCCTTCGGATCGAACTCGTGCAGAAGATGATCGGCAAGGAACTCACCGTCCTCGAGGCACTCGAACGCAAGACGAAGGCGCAGTCGGTCGACGAGGACGCACTCGTGCCGTACATCAGCGCCATCGGCCTCGGCAGGAAAGGGTCGATCGAGCCGATCGACCTCGAGGTGTACGAAGGTGAGGTCGTCGGCCTCGCCGGGCTTCTCGGCTCCGGTCGCACCGAACTTGCGCGCATCCTCGCCGGAGTCGACCGGGCGGATGCCGGAACGCTCACCGTCGCAGGGGCGACCAGACGCATCCGCAATCCGCGCCAGGCGATCCGAGACCGCATCGTGTACTCCAGCGAGAACCGGAGGGAGGAAGGCATCCTCGACGATCTCTCCGTCCGCGACAACATCGCCCTTGCCCTGCAGGCAGACCGCGGCTGGTTCCGGCCGATCCCCAAGAAGCGGCAGAACGAGCTCGCCGAGAGCTACATCCAGGCCCTCAACATCCGCCCAGCGAACCCGGACGCGCTCCTCAAAAACCTCTCGGGAGGCAACCAGCAGAAGGTGCTCCTTGCCCGCTGGCTCGCCATCGCACCGCGACTCCTCATCCTCGACGAGCCGACACGAGGCATCGACGTCGGGGCGAAAGCCGAGATCCAGAAGCTCGTGTCGAATCTCGCCGAGAACGGGATGAGCGTCGTCTACATCTCCGCCGAACTCGACGAGGTTCTCCGGCTGAGCCACCGGGTCGCGGTCATGCGCGACCGCAGGATGGTCGCCGACATCGAGAACGACGATCTCACCACGGACAACCTGCTGGCGATCATCGCCGAAGGCGCTGAAACGGAGGCGGTCGCATGAGACGACTGATGGCACACCGGTTGTTCTGGCCGGTCGTGATGCTGCTCGTGCTGCTGCTGATCAACCTGATCGCGTTCCCGGGGTTCTTCTCCGTCCAGGTCCGCGACGGGCACCTCTTCGGCAGCCTCATCGACATCCTGCGCAACGGCTCACCGACCCTCATGATCGCCATCGGCATGACCCTCGTCATCGCCACCCGCGGGATCGACCTGTCGGTCGGCGCGATCTGCGCGATCTCCGGCGCAGTGGCCTGTTCGATCATCCTCGGTTCATCGGACCCGGGCAGCCCAGGCACCGTCGCCGTCGCCGTGATCGTCGCGATCCTCATCTCCCTCGTGCTCGGCCTCTGGAACGGTTTCCTCGTCTCGATCCTCGGCATCCAGCCGATCATCGCGACGCTGATCCTGATGACCGCGGGGCGGGGCGTCGCCATGCTCATCACGGAGGGGCAGATCCTCACGGTGAACAGCCCGCCGTTCAAAGTGCTCGGCTCCGGCTTCTTCGGAGGTCTGCCCGTCTCAGTGCTCATCGCAGCTGCCCTCTTCCTCTTCGCGCTGCTCATCACGAGGCGCACAGCGCTCGGACTGATGATCGAGGCTGTCGGGATCAACCCGGAGGCATCCCGCCTCGCCGGTGTCCGGTCGCGTGGCCTGCTCATCAGCGTCTACGTGTTCACGGCATTCTGTGCCGCACTCGCCGGCCTGGTGCTGACCAGCAACCAGACGGCAGCGGACGCCAACAACACCGGGTTGTTCATCGAACTGGATGCCATTCTGGCCGTGGTCATCGGCGGAACGTCACTCGCTGGCGGCCGGTATTCGCTGTTCGGGACCCTGATCGGTGCGCTCGTCATCCAGACGCTCGTGACGACCGTCTACACCGTCGGGATCCCCCCGATCGCGACCATGGTGTTCAAAGCGGCCGTCGTCACCGCCGTCTGCCTGCTCCAGTCCCCGCGGACCACCGAACTGATCGACTCCTGGCATCGTCGCAACGCCGCCCGCCGCATCTCGGAGGTTTCCGCATGACCGCCATCGCCCCGTCCCCGCAGCGGCCCGCCACGCCTGTCCGGGCATTCGACCGCATACGAGACGCTCTGACCAACCCGAAGTACGGGCCCGTCATCGTGACAGCAGTGCTGCTGGTCGGGATGTTCGTGGTCGGCGCCTTCCGTTACCGGGGGTTCACGAACCCGCAGGTGATCGCCAACCTCTTCATCGACAACGCCTACCTGCTCGTGCTCGCCGTCGGCATGACCTTCGTCATCCTCACCGGAGGCATCGACCTCTCGGTCGGCGCCGTGCTCGCGATGTCGACGATGATCACGGCCAGCCTGCTGCAGTCCGGATGGTCTCCAGGGGTGATCATCCCGCTGGTGCTCATCCTCACGTCCTTCCTCGGGTTGCTCGTCGGGCTGATGATCCACTACTTCCAGATCCAGCCGTTCATCGCGACGCTCGCGGCCATGTTCCTGGCAAGGGGGCTCTGCTACGTGATCAGCAACACGACGATCTCGATCGTCGACCCGGTGTTCGTCGCCCTCGCGCAGACACGGATCCCGCTGGCACCCCGGCTGAGCATCACGCCGAGCGTGATCATCGCGGTGCTCGTCATCGCCGTGGCGGTCTACGTCCTCCACTACACGCGTCTCGGTCGCACGGTCTATGCGATCGGCGGGAGCGAGCAGTCCGGCGTGCTGATGGGGCTCCCGATCGCGCGGACCAAGGTGCTCGTCTACGTGATCAGCGGATTCTGCTCCGGCCTCGCCGGAGTGCTGTACAGCTTCTACACGCTGTCCGGCTACGCACTGACGGCGATCGGAACGGAACTGGATGCCATCGCGGCCGTCGTGATCGGCGGCACCCTGCTGACCGGCGGGTACGGCTTCGTCCTCGGCTCGGTCCTCGGCGTGCTCGTGCTCGGCACGATCCAGACCCTCATCACCTTCGACGGCAACCTCACCTCATGGTGGACCCGCATCTTCATCGGCGCGCTGCTGCTCGTCTTCATCATCCTGCAGAAGGTGCTGACGGCGAGACGGACGTGACCCGCGGCATCCGCCCGGAAACGTGGCCGGAGCTGTCGGGCGCACCGGGTGAGGCCCGTGAGGCGGGATAATCGAATGAGCATGCAGGGGCGCGAGTCGCCGGGCAGGAGTGGGCCGAGGTGGTGACGAACGAAGACGAGCGTGCGCGCGTCGCCAACATCTTCGATGTCGCGCGGCTCGCCGGAGTCAGCCACCAGACCGTCTCCCGGGTGCTCAACGACCTGCCGAACGTGCGGCCGGCCACGAGGGACCGCGTCGAGAAGGCGATCAAGCAGCTCCGGTACACGCCGTCGCAGGCCGCCCGCGCCCTCGTCACCCGGCGGTCGCGCACCATCGGGCTGATCACGACGGGCGGACCGGACTACGGGCCGTCGTCCACAGCGCTGCACTTCAACGACGCGGCTCGCGATGCGCGGTACGCCGTGAGCATGGCGAGCATGCTCGACTCAGATCCGGCCTCGCTGCGATCCGCCGTCGAGCTGCTCGTGCGACAGAACGTCGAGGCCATCGTGCTCATCGCTGCTCACGCCGGAGCGCTCGACGCGATCCTCGGCATCGAACTGGGTGTTCCGCTCGTGGCTGTCGACGCTGGCAGGCGCCCGGGGGTGCACAGCGTCGCGCTCGACCAGTACGCGGGGGCGCGTGCCGCCGTCGAGCACCTGATCGGGCTGGGGCACCGCGACATCCGTCACATCTCGGGCCCACGCGATTCGACGGACGCCTCCGAGCGGGTGCGCGGCTGGCGCGACGCGCTCGCTGAATCGGGTCTCGTCGCGCGTGAACACCTCGTCGGCGACTGGACCCCGGCGAGCGGACACCGCCACGGACTGGCGCTCGCCGGCGACCGCGAGATGACCGCCGTGTTCTCCGGGAACGACCAGATGGCGCTCGGGCTCATCCATGCGCTCACCCAGGGTGGGCTGCGGGTGCCGCAGGATGTCAGCGTCGTCGGATTCGACGACATCCCGGAGGCCGAGCACTTCGCGCCGCCGCTGACCACGATCCGGCAGGACTTCGACGGCCTCGGTCGCGACATCATGACCGAGCTTCTTGCCGTACTTCAGGATGAGCAGGCCGCCGACCTTCCGCGCATCGTTCCCGAGCTCGTCGTGCGTGAGTCGACGGCGCCACCGCGAGCCTGATTCGCCCGTGGTGTTTCTGGTGCTGCCGCTCGACAGGAGAGCCGCTGCTGGAGCGGCTGTCTGCTCGTGTTGAGCGTTCGTTCACGCCGGATTCTCCTGTTGGGCGTCACGCGGTGCCGGGTTCTGGCACTGTTGAAGCATGACCGACCTCAGAGTGGCGATCGCGCCAGACTCCTTCAAAGGCACAGCGACCGCGAGCGAGGTGACGGCGGCACTCGCTGAGGGCTGGTTGTCGGTCCGCCCGAGTGACACCGTGATCCGGATGCCGCTGGCCGACGGCGGCGAGGGAACGCTCGACGCGTTCGAGCTCGCGGTGGCCGATGCGAGGCGGATGCCGGTCACTGTGACCGGTCCCGCTGGCCGACCGGTCGACGCGAGCTGGATCCTCCTGCCGGACAACTCCGCGGTCGTCGAACTCGCCACGACGAGTGGCATCACCCTGCTCGATCCGCTGCAGCCGCTCGACGCGCACACCATCGGGTTCGGCGAGGCGATCGCCGCGGCCGTGGACTCGGGCGTCGACCGGCTCTACCTCGCGATCGGCGGAAGCTCGTCGACGGACGGCGGAGCAGGCGCCCTGACCGCGCTCGGCGCTGTGCTGTCCGACTCATCGGGGCAGCCGGTCGTGCCGGGCGGCCGCGGGCTCGCCACCGTCGCGGCGATCGATACCGCCCACCTCCGTGCACTCCCGGCCGGAGGCGCGACGATTCTCAGCGACGTGACGAACCCGCTGCTCGGCCCGCTGGGCGCTGCCGCCGTGTTCGGTCCGCAGAAGGGAGCAGACGAGGTGCAGGTCGCCGAGCTCGACTCCGGGCTTGAGCGGCTCGCATCCGTCCTGGGTGGAGACCCCTCGACGCCGGGAGCGGGCGCAGCCGGTGGAACCGGGTTCGCGCTCCTGGCCTGGGGCGCGACGGTCGCCGCGGGGGCAGAGGCGGTCGGTGAGGTGATGCACGCGCCGGAGACCGTGGCATCCGCGACGATCGTGATCACGGGGGAGGGACGCTTCGACGGGCAGTCGGATGCTGGAAAGGTGCCGTCATACGTCCGGTCGCTGGCCGAGCAGACCGGGGCATCGCCGCTGCTCGTGGCCGGCGCGATCACGGCCGAGCCTGACGGGTTCGCGCACGCGGTGTCGCTGACAGACCTCGCCGGAAGCGCCGAGGCCGCCATGACCGACACGGTGCACTGGCTGCGTGAGGCGGGGGCACAGCTCGCGCGGGCGGTCGACGCGCCTCCGGCAGGCTAGCCCGCGCTCGCGCGCGCGATCTGCTCACGTGTTCCGGACGTACTCACCCGTCACGCGAGGTGAGTGGGTCCGGAAGTGGCGAGTGCGCCGAAGGCGATGGCCGCGCGGCTCACAACCCGAGCGTCGGGTTCGCAGCGCGCATCGCGTCGAGCGCTGAGGTCGCGGCAGGACCCGTCGTGCTGAGGTCGTTGGAGTTGACCATGATCCACAGGTCGCCCGTGAACAGGTGGGTCGCCGCGATCGTGGAGACCTCGTTCTCGCCGGTCATCTCGAACGTCGTGACCGTCCCGGTGGTCTCGGTCGAGAAGCCCGCAGCGGTGAGCGCCGCCTCCAGGCTGCTGCGCTGCTCCTCGGTCACTTCGACCGCGTGGATCGTGAAGACGCCGTCGGAGTTCGGCACGCCCCACGAGCACGCTCTCGCCTGGGTCGACGCCGCGAGCGTGCTGTCGATCTCGTCGAGGGGGAACCACCCGCCGGATTCCGTCGGCGGCCGTTCGCCGAGGAATTCCGTGGCATCGGAGAACAACGCCCGTGCGTCCTCGATCGGCAGCAGAACCTCGCAATCGACGATCGTCAGGGGCTCGGCGGTCGGGGTCGCCGATGGGCTCGGTGTCGCCGACGGCTCGTCCGTCGGGCTCGGGCTCGGCCCGGTTCCTGTCGGCGCACAGCCCGAAAGGGCTACCGCCACCGCGGCGCCTGCCAACACCAGTCGTGCCCTCATGCGCAGCATGGTAGCCCTCGACCGGTCGGGCCGATAGGGGGCTTCGCAGGTCGTTCGCGGTGCGGTCGCGAGTGGAGTCCGGCCTACTCACCTGTTTCGGACGTACTCACCCCGCGTACCAGGTGAGTACGTCCGTAACAGGTGAGTACGTCCGCAACCGGGACGTGACCCGCGTCGGCGCTACCCGGCGCTCAGCGGCACGGCCGCTGGTCGCTCGACGGAGCTGTCGACGCGCTCTTCGTGCCCGGAGTCCGCTGACCGCAGCACCGATTCGAGGATGTCGAGGACGTGGAAAGCGAGCCGTCCACCGGCGCGCGGCTCGGACCCTGCCGGGGTGTCTGCGAGGTCCGCGAGGCCGAAGCCCCTGCCGCTGTCGCGGTACCCGCCGCTCACGGGAAGCTCTGCCCAGTCGTCGGCACCGAGGGGGAAATGCCTCACCGCCCCGTCGAAAGTGTTGGGGTCTGGCACCGCGAGGCTGCCGGCATCCCCGTGGACCTCGATCGGCGCCGCGAGGGTCTTGACCGCGTCGAAGCTCATCAGCAAGGTCGAGATCGCGCCGGACTCATGGGTGAGGATGCCGGTGACGTGCGTGTCGATCGACACAGGGACGCTCTCGCCGGCCCTGGGACCTGCCCCGATCACGCGGCTGTCGCGCAGGTGGCTGGCGACACCGACGACGCGGTCGACGGGGCCCAGCATCGTCACGAGCGCCGAGACGTAATACGGCCCCATGTCGAGCAGCGGACCGCCGCCTGGGGAGTAGTAGAAGTCGGGATTCGGATGCCACCGCTCGTGTCCAGGAGTGACCATGGTCGCCGTCGCAGCGACGGGAGTGCCGATGAGCCCGTCGTCGATCGCCTGCCTGGCGGTCTGGATGCCGGTGCCGAGCACGGTGTCAGGCGCACAGCCGACGAGGACGCCCGCCTGCGTCGCGGCATCCAGCACCTCCCGTGCTTCCGCGGTGGTGACGGCGAGGGGTTTCTCGCCGTAGACGTTCTTCCCAGCGGCGATGGCCCTCAGCGCGATCGGCGCGTGCGCTGCCGGAATGGTCAGGTTGAGGACGGTGTCCACGGCAGGGTCGGCGAGGAGCTCGTCGACCGAACACGCCCGCACGCCGTGCTCGGCGGCGACGGCTTCCGCGCGGGAGATGTCGAGGTCTGCCACAGCCACGAGTTTCAGTTGCGGCAGTTTCGGGAGGTTGGCGAGGTACTGGGCCGAAATGGCTCCGACCCCGATGATCCCGAGGTTCAGCGGCTGGCCCACAGGAGTCCCCTTTCGATGATCGTGCGGACGTTCTCATCCTGCAGCACGGCAACGGAGTGCCCCGGTGTCGCCACGAAGATCCGCCCATCGCCCCACTGCCGGGTCCACACGGCAGGCGATGTGACCTCACGATGCCAGGGGTCGCCAGGGCGCACCTTCTGCGTCGTCGTCGCGAGCACGTCGTTGAGCTCGTCGGAGAGAACCCAGTACTGCTCGGTCACCAGGTCGAAATCGGCGATGCCTTCGGTGATCGGATGCCGCCGGCCGAGGTCGGTCAGCTCCACCGCGTACGGGACGAAATTGTCGGTCTCGTCACCGACGACCGGTTCACCCTCCGGCTTGCCGGGGTGGTTGGCGAACTGTCCACCGACGAACTGGAGGTAGTCGCTCGACGAGCGGAAGGAGTCGGCGATCCCGCCGTGCCAGCCCGCAAGACCGGTACCGGCACGCACCGCGGAGATCAGCCCGGCGAGTTCCGGCTTCTCGATGGTGGACATCGTCACGCACTGGACGATGAGATCCATGGATGCCATTGCGTCGGCATCCGCGTACACGGCCGTCGAGTCCTCGACGCGCACGGTGAAGCCGTTGGCCTCGAGATACGGGATGAAGAGGTCGGTCGCCGCGACGGGAGCGTGGCCCTCCCATCCGCCTCGGACGATGAGTGCGTTGCGTTCGTTTGCCATTGGCGGGGTGCTCCTTTGCGGGTACTGGCCAGTCAGCCGTCCCTCGATGCTAGCCGTGCGCAGCGGCCGCGTGCAGTAATTCGTTGCGTGACACGACAAAATTCAGGGATGCGGTCCGTGCGGTGCGTTTCAGCCGAGCCAGTGCCGAAGCGTCCTGGCCTCGCTCGCCAGGAGGGCGGGGTCGTCGTCCGGAACGAATTCGAGCAACGCGTCGGTCACGCGGGGAAGCGTCTGCAGGAACGGCAGCACCCGCTGCCAGAGTTCTGAGCGCCCGTCGAGAGGCAGCCGTTCGGAGTCCGGCCACCACGAGAACACGTGCACGGCGGACACCCAGGGGGCGACGGCCTCGAGTTCGGCGAAGGCGGCCGCGTCGGTGAGACCCTTGCTCGGCTGCCAGTATGAGCTGACGTTGTCAGACGCGACCTCCTCCAGGAGGCGTCTGGCCGAGTCGCCGGTGTCTGTCAGGGTGCCGCCGTGAAACTCGACGGCGAGTTCGACGCCGTAATCCTCGGCACGCAGGGCACTCTCGCGGAGGATGGCCGTTGTCTCCGCCCGCTCGGCAGGCGACACGCTCGCCGATCCCGCCCGCCCCGCCCAGACACGGACGCGAGGAGCGCCGATGGCGGATGCCGCAGCGAGGAGGTCGTCGATGTCCTCGCTCGGCGTGCACCGGAAGTACGAGCCCAGGGAAGCCACAGCTAGTCCCGCGTCGCGGGTCAGGTCGCCTGTGCGGCTCGCCCCATCGAGGTCGTCGATGGGGACGTGGACATCCGTGCCCCACTCGATGGCGTCGAGTCCGGCCGTGCCTGCCTGCGCGATCACGTCGTCCACAGCAAGTTCGCGGAACGTGACGGAGCAGAGCCCCGCGCGGATGGCCGCTGATCGCGTCGTCATGTGATCCAGCGTATGACGACCGGGGTCGGTGGGGATAGTCTCCGTCGCCCACCCGCCCCGGTCAGCGCAACCCGCCCAGCGACGTCCTGATGCGGTCGAAGACGGCGGCGTCGACGTCGACTCCCGCCGTCTGCAGGGTGAGCACGGCAGCGCCGATCACTCCGTCGGGCACCTGCCTCGTCTCTGACACGAGCCCGGACGCCGTTGCGGCAGTCGCGACGGCCTCGGCCACGACGCTCTTCTGCGCGAGGATGCTCCCGCCGAGAACCAGGGGACCGGTGAGTTCGGGATCCGCGACCGCCCCGAACAGCCGGGCGAGCGCTTCAGCCGCTTCGGCGAGGATCGACCGCGCGGCCTCATCACCGGTCGCCTGGAAGGCGAGCGGCGCGAACCGCGACAGTTCGACCGGGCGGAGCCGGTAGACGGCGTCGGTGACGAGCCGGAGGACACCAGGGCGACCGTCCGCATCGATGCCGGCATCCGATTCCAGGCCGAGGGCATCCAGCAGAAGTCCGGTGAGAGCCGTCGGGCCCGACCTGCCGTCCAGGGCGGCCACGGCATCCCGCACGACGCGGTGCCCGATCCAGAACCCGGATCCGACGTCGCCGAGCAACCAACCCAGACCGTCGGCCGCGCGATCGACGATGCCGCCGCGCACCCGGATGCCCGCAGCCCCCGTCCCCCCGACGAGCGCGTAGCCCTCCGGCTCGTATGTGCCGGAGAAGAACGTCGCGAGCAGGTCAGAGCGCAGCTCGACCGAACCAGAGAATCCGGCATCGGCCAGGGCGCTGGTCACCCAGTCGGTCTCGGGAGAGACGCCGGACCCGGCCATCGCGAGGATCCCCGAGCCGATGTCCTGAGGGGTCAGCTGCGCCACCGCCGTGGCCGTCGAGATGGCACCAACGACGGCGGATGCCGCCCGCTCGGTTCCGGAGGAGATCGGATTGCCTCCGCCGGCCGTTCCGTAACCCAGGCAGGTGCCGTCAGCGGCGACGAGGACGGCACGGGTGCTCGTGCCACCGGCGTCCACAGCGAGAAAAGTGGGCATTGTCATCCGTTCGAAACAGGACAGGGGTCATCGTTACCAATTCTTAACAAAGGCGTCATTGACCACGTGAGGTTCTAAGAATAGTTTTCAACAAAGCTTCAAACCAGTGAAACGGATTTTCAGCCAATGACGACGCAGTCAACGATGAGTACCTCAGAGGGTGGCGTTCGTGTATCCAATCGCATTCAGGCAAACCTGCCACAGATGTCGAGCGTCATGGTGAAAATCGCCGAGCTTCTTCTCGAGAATCCCGCCGCCCCTCTCGAGCTCTCGATCACTGAGCTGGCGGAGAAGGCGGGGACGTCGGCAGCGACCGTCACGCGGTTCTGCCGGCTGATCGGCTACAGCGGTTACGTCCAGTTCCGGGTGGGCGTGGCCAGCGATGTCGGACGCGGGGACGCCCACCAGTCCTGGCGGGAAGACATCGGTCGCGGATTCGACCCCGACGACGCGCCTCGCGGCGTGCTCAGCACACTGCTCAACTCGCACATCCGGTCACTGCAGTCGACCGCCGAACTCATCGACCTCGACCTCGTCGCCGACATCGCGACCGCGATCAGCGAAAGCGAACACCTCGACATCTACGGCATCGGCGGAAGCGCCGGGATGGCCGCAGAGATGCAGAGTCGTCTCTACCGGATCGGCATCAACGCACACTGCTGGGGCGAAGTGCATGGCGGCCTGACGAGCGCGGCGATCCTCGGCAAAGGAGCCGTCGCGATCGGCATCTCCAACACGGGGCGCACCGAGGAGACGATCCAGATGCTCTCCCAGGCGAAGTCTTCAGGTGCCTTCACCATCGCACTGAGCAACAGCGCCGACTCGCCACTGGCCGAGGTCGCGGATGTCACCGTCATCACCGCCGCCCCCGAGCTGTACCTCCAGCCGGACGACCTGTCCGCCAAGCACTCACAACTGTTCGTCCTGGATCTTCTCTACCTCCTCGTCGCCCAACTGAACTTCACCGAGATCGCCACGAAACTCGCCGCATCGGCGATGGCTGTCTCCGAGCACCGCCGCCCAGCGCACGTGCGCACCGTTCGTCGGTCGCGCGAACGCGACATCACCCCAGGGAGTCCCGCCAATGTCTGACCTCGTCCCCGAATTCCTCGACCAGGCGACCCGTCGCCTCGAAGCGATCGCCGAGATGGCCGCCACGGGCGGCTATGACGACGCGATCGATCTCATCGTCGCGTCGCTCGACGCTGGCGGGGTCGTTCAGGCTTTCGGAACCGGCCACTCCCAGGCGTTCGCCATGGAGATTGCCGGCCGCGCGGGTGGACTCATCCCGACGAACAACCTCGCCCTGCGCGACATCGTCCTGCACGGCAGTCGCGATGTGTCCGTGCTCGGCGGCTCGAGCCTCGAGCGCGATCCTTCCGTCGTCGACGAACTCTTCACCGTGTCACTGATCAACGACGCCGACATCTTCATCATCGCGTCGAACTCCGGCGTCAACGGGTCGATCGTCGGGGTGGCTCTGAAAGCGAAGGAGCTCGGCCACAAGGTCATCGCCGTGACGAGCATCGAACACACCAACGCGGTCGAACCGAAGCACCCGAGCGGCAAGCGCCTCAGCGAGATCGCCGACGTGGTTATCGACAACCGCGCCCCGTTCGGAGACACCACCCTGTCGCTCCCCGGTGACATCGGAGTGGGTGCGATCTCCTCGATCACATCCGCATTCATCGCACAGCTTCTCACCATCGAGGTGTCCCGCCGGATCTCAGAGGCGGGGGCCGTTCCCCCTCTGTACATCTCGGCGAACATCCCGGGGGGAGATGAACACAACACCGCATTGGAAAATCTCTACCGCGACCGCATCAGGCGCACCGCATGACCCCGAGCCCTTAACCCACCCAGCACCACCCGTATCCCACACAGAGTTCCACCCCCACACGGAAGGTACACACAACAATGATGAACATCACCAACCTCGAGATGGACCGAAGGAACGTCCTCCGCGGCGCGATCGCTGCCGCGGTGCTCATTCCTCTCGGCAGCACCCTCGCCTCCTGTGCCACCGGCGGACCGTCGACCACCGCACCGGGCGGAACGGTTTCAGCGAAGAACCCGTTCGGCCTCGCAGCTGACTCGACGGTCGACTCGGTCATCTTCGACGGCGGCTACGGCGTCGACTACGTCGAGTACGCGGCCAAGATCCTCGAGAAGAACCACGACGGCGTCACCGCGAAGGTCGCTTCGTCCACCCAGATCTCGCAGGAACTGCAGCCGCGTTTCGTCGGCGGTAACCCGCCTGACCTCATCGACAACTCCGGTGCGGGCTCGATCGGCTTCAACACGATCCTCGAACAGCTCGAGGACCTCTCCGACATCATCGAGGCCGAGAACCTCGAGGGTGAGAAGATCGCCGACACCCTGTACGGCGGAGTTCTGAAGCCGGGCACATTCGATGGCAAGCTCGCCGCGCTCAACTACGTGCTGACCGTGTACGGCGTCTGGTACTCGTCGAGCCTGTTCGAGGAGAACGGCTGGACCCCGCCGACGACGTGGGCAGAGGCACTCGAGCTCGGCGCAAAGGCGAAGGAGAAGGGCAAGTACCTCTTCGTCTTCGGTAAGGAAGCCGCGACCTACTACCAGACCCTCGCCATCGAGTCGGCGATCAAGGAAGGCGGCGACGAGGTCCGTCTCGCCCTGGAGAACCTGGAGGAGGGCTGCTGGTCGCTCCCCGCCGTGCAGAGTGTCTTCGACGCCATGCACGAGGTCATCGCGGCCGGCTACATGAAGCCGGGTGGTTCCGGTACCCAGTTCACGGCCGCACAGGCACAGTGGAGCAACGACATGGACGCGCTCCTCTACCCGTCTGGTTCCTGGATCGAGAACGAGATGAAGGACAACACGGCCGAGGGCTTCGCCATGAAGGGCTTCGCTGCTCCGGTCGTCTCGTCCGGTTCGGCAATGCCCCCTGAGGCGCTGCACTCCACAGCAGGCGAGCCGTTCATCGTTCCCTCCCAGGGCAAGAACGTCGCCGGTGGAAAGGAGCTGCTCCGCACGATGCTGTCGAAGGAAGCCGCGACGAACTTCGCCAAGACGAAGCTCGCCCCGACCATCGTCAAGGGACTCGTGCCCGCCGACGGTTTCGGGTCCACGGCTCTCGTGTCGCAGACCGACATGCTCGATGCCGCCGGTGAGAACATCTTCACCTGGGGCTTCGTCGACCTGTACGGCATGAACCCCGACCAGCTCGTGCTCTGGAACACCTTCCTCGAAGGTAAATCCGACGTCGCTGCCCTCACCGCAGGCCTCCAGGCCATCACCGACAAGGTGAGGGACGACGACTCGGTCAACAAGATCGAGATCAAGTGATCGATACCGCACTCGCCAACACGAAGCCGGGCAGCCAGAAGGCTGCCCGGCCGCGGAAGCGCAAACCCACATTCGACTACGTGACGTTCATGGTGGTCTTCCTCGGGCTGCCGCTTGCCATCTTCCTGATCTTCGTGATCTGGCCGTTCGCCCAGGCCGTCTTCTACTCGCTGACGGACTGGTCGGGCTTCAGCCCCGAGATGCAGGTCATCGGTCTCGAGAACTATGTCCGGCTGTTCAACGACGACATCTTCATGACGGCCCTGTGGAACAACGTCCTGCTTGCTGTCCTCGTCCCGTTCATCACGATCGTTCTCGCGCTCGCCCTTGCCACCCTGGTGACCGTGGGCGGACCGAGCCATGGTCCGATCCGCGGACTTCGCAATTCCAGCTTTTACCGGGTCGTCTCGTTCTTCCCGTACGTCATCCCCGCGATCGTCACCGGCATCCTGTGGGGCCAGATCTACAACCCCGCCGGGCTGCTCAACGGCCTCCTGGGATTGATCGGTCTCGACATGTTCGAGTCGTTCCCCTGGCTGGGTGACGAAAGGACGGCGATGGGTGCCACCATCTTCGTCATCGTCTGGGGCTTCGTCGGCTTCTACATGGTGCTGTTCGTCGCCGCGATCAAGGGCGTTCCGGCGGAGACGTACGAGGCAGCGCGCATCGACGGTGCCGGACGTGCCAGGACCGCGTTCTCGATCACCATCCCGCTGATCAGGGACAACATCCAGACCGCGTACATCTACCTCGGGATCATGGCGCTCGACGCCTTCGTCTACATGCAGGCGCTCAACCCGGGCGGTGGACCGAACAACTCCACCCTCGTGATGAGCCAGCAACTGTTCAGGACGGCATTCAACAAGGGTGAGTTCGGCCAGGCAAGCGCCATGGGTGTCGTCCTCGCCATCGTCACGCTGATCTTCGCTGCGATCGTGTTCGCCGTGAACCGCATCACCGGCGGCAAGGACGAGGAGAGCCGAGCATGACCACCGAAGCGATCACAACCCGCGGAGCCACGGGCGACCGCAAACCGCCCGTCTTCACCCGCAAACCGAAGAACACGCCAGGCGACAAGGCCGTCGGTGCGCTCTCGCACACCGCCCTCGTCATCTGGTCGATCATCGTCATCCTTCCGCTCCTCTGGACGCTGATGACGAGTTTCAAGACGACGAAGGAGATCTTCGCGTCACCGTTCTCGCTGCCGGCGGACTGGAACTTCAACAACTACGTCTCGGCGTGGACGCAGGAGGGCATCGGCAACTACTTCCTCAACACCGTCATCGTCGTCGGGTTCGCGCTCGTCATCGTGATGGTGCTCGGGGCGATGTGTGCCTACGTGCTCGCCCGCTACAAGTTCTTCGGCAGCCGCGCGATCTACTACCTGATGCTCGCCGGGCTCACCTTCCCGGTGTTCCTCGCGATCGTGCCGTTGTTCTTCGTCCTCCGCAACATCGGACTGCTGAACACCCTGCCGGGGCTGATCCTCACCTACGTCGCGTTCGCTCTGCCGTTCACGGTGTTCTTCCTGTACTCCTTCTTCAAGGGGCTTCCGGATGAAATCGCCGAGGCAGCAGCCATCGACGGTGCAGGCGAATGGCGTACCTTCTTCCAGGTGATGCTGCCGATGGCGAAACCGGGGATGGCATCCGTCGCCATCTTCAACTTCCTCGGCCTGTGGAACCAGTTCCTCCTGCCGGTGGCGTTGAACACCGACAAGAACAACTACGTGCTCTCGCAGGGCATGGCGTCGTTCGCGTCGTCTGCCGGGTACGCCGTCGACTTCGGGGCGCTCTTCGCGGCCGTGGTCATCACCATCGTGCCCGTGCTCATCGCGTACGTGATCTTCCAGCGTCAGCTGCAGGGTTCGGTCAGCCAGGGGACGATGAAGTAGTTTCTCGCACGCAATCGACAGTGCAGTAGTGGCGCGAAAAACGCGTAGGGAAGCGCCACTACTGCACTCTCGACATCGGTAGGGTGTGGCCATGACTGAGATACCGGATGCCGCTGCTCCCGTCGAGCGCGCGGGCTGGCTTCGCCGCAATGCGGCGCTGATCTGGGCCGGGGGACTCGTCCTGATCGGAGTCGTCGTCTCGGTGCTCGGATCGGGCCTGGCGCCCATCGCGATCGGACACCTCGGCTACGCGCCGCTCGCCGCGACGATCCTCTTCGACGGTCCGCCGTTCTGGCTGGAGCCCTTCTTCATCGGACTGGTCATCGCGCTGGCAGGGCTTCTCATTCTCGCCGCGAACCTCGGCTACCGGGCCGGGGTCAAGCGCGCCCAGCTCACCCGCCCGTCCGTGACGGCATCGAGAGCGCAGTAGTGGCTCGAAAAGCGCTCATGGAAGCGCCACTACTGCAGTCTCGACGCTCGGGCCGGGCACTCAGGCGCGGTGCGCCCGGTACTGCTCGCGGATGATCGGGCGGAAGTCGACAGCGGGCTCGGCGACGATCGACAGCGGCCAGTCCGGGCGCTCACCGGTGAGGATCCACGCGGCCTGAGCCGCGGCACCAGCGGCGACGTATTCACCGGGGGTGGGGATGACGACGGGCACGTCGAAGACCTGGGCGGCGATCTGCTGAACGGCGGGGTTCTGGGCTGCACCGCCCACGATGAGGATGCGCTGCGCCTCGACACCCTGCGCGCGAACGGCCTCGAGACCGTCGGCGAGGCCGCAGAGCAGCCCCTCGATCGCGGCCCTCGCGAGGTTCTCGCGGGTGGTCGACCCGAGGGTCATGCCGAAGAGGGTCGCCGTGGCATCCGGAAGGTTCGGGGTGCGCTCGCCCTCGAAGTACGGCTGCAGGACGAGGCCGTCGGCACCGGGTTCTGCTGAGAGGGCGAGTGTGCCGAGTTCGTCGTGACTGACGCCGAGAAGCGCAGCGATCGAGTCGAGGATGCGTGCCGCGTTGAGGGTGGCGATGAGCGGAAGGAACAGGCCGGAGCCGTCGGCGAACCCGGCGACGGTGCCTGTGGCATCCGTCGCCGGAGTCTCGGTGACGGCGAAGACGGTGCCGCTCGTTCCGATGGAGAGGACGACGTCACCGGCCGCAGCGCCCAGACCGAGGGCGGCGCCGGCGTTGTCGCCCGCGCCAGGCCCGACGAGCGTGCCACCGGGAGTGACGCCCGCCTGATCTCCTGGACCGAGAACGCGGGGGAGGACCGCCGAGTGGCCGAGGGCACGCTCGAAGAGTGCGAGGTCGTACTCGCCGGTGACGGCGGACCAGTACGCGGTTCCTGAGGCGTCCGACCGGTCGGTTGTGAGCTCTTCGAGCACAGGGCCGAGCTCGGATTCGTCAGCGGGGCCGAAGCCACGGAGGCGCCAGGTCAGCCAGTCGTGGGGGAGTGCGACGGCGGCGACCCTGGCGGCGTTGTCCGGTTCGGCATCGCGCAGCCAGCGGAGTTTGGACGCCGTGAACGAGGCGACGGGCACGACCCCGATTGCCTGGGCGTATTCGTCCGCGCCGACTTCGGCGATGAGGTCACGTGCGGCCTGAGCGCTCCTGGTGTCGTTCCAGAGCAGCGCGTCGCGGATCACGCGACCGTCGGCATCGAGCACAACCATTCCGTGCTGCTGTCCGCCGACAGAGATCGCCGCGACGTCATCGAGGCCGCCGGCCTCGGCGATCGCCGAGGTGAGGGCATCCCACCAGGCCGACGGCGGAACCTCGGTGCCTGCCGGATGCGACGCACGGCCCTGGCGCACGATCGCGCCGGTGTCGGCATCGGTGACGACGATCTTGCAGCTCTGGGTCGATGAATCGATGCCGGCGACGAGTGTCATGGGGCCCTTCGGGGTCGAACGGTGAAGAACGCAGGCCCCGACGGATGGTGCTCGCCAATCCGTCAGGGCCCACGCCCGGTGTGATGGGGTCTAGCGCGCGTTCAGCAGGTGCTCGAGAGCCAGCTGCTGAAGACGGACGAACCCGAAGCCCTTGCCGTTGAAGTAGGCGTCAGCGTCGAAGTTCTCGTACGCCGAGGTGTCGGCGAGGAAGTCGTCGTAGCTTTCCCCAGCGCCGAGGGTCGGGGTGCTGAGCTCGTCGACGCGCGAGGCGGCGAGGGCTTCCTGCACCTCGGGGTCGGCGCGGAACGCTGCTGCGCGCTCCTTGAGCAGGAGGTAGGTGCGCATGTTAGCCGCTGCGGACTCCCAGACACCGGTCTCGTCTTCTGTGCGGCTCGGCTTGTAGTCGAAGTGGCGGGGGCCGTCGTATGCCGGTCCGCCGTTCGGTCCGCCGTTTTCGAGCAGGTCGACGAGTGAGAACGCGTTCTGCAGGTCGCCGTGACCGAAAACGAGGTCCTGGTCGTACTTGATGCCACGCTGCCCGTTGAGGTCGATGTGGAAGAGCTTGCCTGCGTCCAGGGCCTGGGCGATGCCGGCGGTGAAGTTGAGCCCGGCCATCTGCTCGTGGCCGACCTCGGGGTTCACTCCGACGAGTTCGGGGCGCTCGAGGGTGTGGATGAAGGCGATCGCGTGTCCGAGGGTCGGCAGCAGGATGTCGCCGCGCGGCTCGTTGGGCTTGGGTTCGATCGCGAAGCGGATGTCGTAACCCTTGTCGGTGACGTAGTCGCCGAGCAGGTTGACGGCCTCGCGGTAGCGTTCGAGTGCGCCGCGGATGTCTTTGGCAGCGTCGTACTCAGCACCCTCGCGGCCGCCCCACATGACGAAGGTCTTGGCGCCGAGCTCGGCGGCGAGGTCGACGTTGCGCATGACCTTGCGGAGAGCGAAGCGGCGGACGTCGCGGTCGTTGGAGGTGAATCCGCCGTCCTTGAAGACCGGGGCGCTGAACAGGTTGGTGGTGACCATCGGCACGATGATGCCGGTGTCTGCGAGGGCCTGCTTGAGGCGGTCGATCTGCTTCTGGCGCTCGGCGTCGGTGGAGCCGAAGGCGAAGAGGTCGTCGTCGTGGAAGGTGAGACCGTATGCCCCGAGCTCGGAGATCTTCTCGACGCCGTGCACCACATCGAGGGGAGCGCGGGTCGGGCCGCCGAAGGGGTCGGCTCCGTTGTAGCCGATGGTCCAGAGCCCGAACGAGAACTTGTCTTCGCGGGTGGGGGTCAGTGACATGGGTCGTGCTCCGATTCAGCGTCGTTGATGATTTGTTGGTTGTTAAAACATATTACACGAGGCGCGCGGCCTGGCTACCCCTCACACCACAATTTCAGGAACTGTGGTCCGCGCGGCCGGCGTCGGCCTCGCGGAAGAAGGCGATCGCCCGCTGCTCGTCGATGATGCCGCCTCCTTCGTGCCCGTTGTACTGCCAGAGCGACATCGACTTCTCGCCGGCGTAGACGTTGTACGCACCGAAGATCGTGGACGGCGGGCAGGTGGCATCCATCTGGCTCGCGGAGAACAGGGCGGGCGCCTGCGCGCGCCTGGCGAAGTTCACGCCGTCGAAGTAGGGCAGCACGGCCGCGACGGTGTCGACCTTGTCACGGTGGACGGCGAGGAAGTCGCGGATCTCCTTGTACGGGTAGGCGTCGGTGATCACCGTTGCGCGGGGGAAGTCGGAGAGGAACGGCACGCAGGGGGCGACGGCGGCGAGGTCGGGAACGAGGCCGGCGACGGCGAGCGCGATGCCCCCGCCCTGGCTCACGCCGAACACCGACACCCGGGTGGGGTCGACCATCGGCAGGTCACGCACCGTGTCGATCGCCCGCACGGCGTCGGTGAACAGGCGCCGGTAGTAGTAGTTCTCTTTGCTGTCGATGCCGCGGGTCATCACGCCCGGGTACTGCGGTCCTGACCCAACGGGGTCCGGGGTGTCGCCACGCGACCAGCCACTGCCCTGGCCGCGGGTGTCCATCTGGAAGCTCACGAACCCGGACGACGCCCAGAGCAGGTTCTCGAGGTGATGCCCGCGTCCGCCGCCGTATCCGATGTACTGAACGACGGCGGGCAACGGCCCGGTCGCGCCCTTCGGCACGCGCAGCCACGCCTTCACCTTCTGCCCGTCCCAGCCCGAGAACGTCACGTCGAAGACGTCGATGGTCGTGAGTCCCGAGTCCACCGGTTCGATGACGACAGCGGATGCCGCGGCGCGGGCGGCGGCGATGTTCGCCTCCCAGAACGCATCGAAATCCTCGGGTTCGGTCTGGCTGCTGCGGTAATCGGGGAGCTGGGATTCGGGCATGTCGACGTACATGGAGGCGCTTTCGCTCGGGAGACGGAAAATCTCTGACCACCCTAGCGAGGTCGATCGGAGATATGTCGGCGCAATCCACAAATAACTTGCGCCTGCCGGATCGGTGTTTTATGCTCCTGAGAAGCATCAATCGAAACGTTTAGACAATGGAGTTCTCAGATGGCCAACATCCACGACGTCGCACGCGTCGCCGGTGTGTCCATCTCCACTGTCTCGTACGCGCTCAGCGGCAAACGGTCGATCGCCGAGTCCACGCGCCGCCGCATCGACGACGCCGTGCTCAAGCTCGACTACCGCCCGAACGCCGGTGCGCGGATGCTCAAGGGCACGCGAACGAACATCCTCGCCCTGAGCGCCCCTCTCCACTCCGGCACCTATGCGCCTGCCCACATGACCTTCGTGCTCTCCGTGGCCACCGCGGCTCGCAAGTACGACTACGACGTGCTCCTGCTCACCCAGGACGAGGCGACGAGCGGCCTGCGTCGTGTCGCGCGGAGTTCACTCGTCGACGGCATCATCCTGCTCGACGTGTCAACGGTCGACGTGCGGACCGACCTCGTCCGCGAGCTGGGGCTCCCCGCCGCTCTGGTCGGAATCCCCGCAGACACCACAGGGCTCACCTGTGTCGACCTCGACTTCGAGGCGGCAGGGGCACTGAGCGTCCGACGGCTTGCCGAGCAGGGTCACCGGGCGATCGGTCTGCTCGGACAGACCCCCATGGTCTACGAGCGCGGCTCGAACTTCCCCGCGCGATTCCGCAGCGGCTTCCTGGCCGAAGCGGAGCGCAGGGGACTGCGAGTCGGGTTCGTGCCGTCTGATGAAGACGCCGTGAGCGTCGCGCGCGCCTTCGACGACCTCCCTGGGATGACCGCCCTCGTCCTCAACTCCAACGAATCCGTCCAGACCGCCCTGCTCGAACTGCTTCGGCACCGCGGCATCCGCGTACCGCAGGACCTCTCGATCATCTCGGCCTGCTCCAGCTTCGATACCTCTCATTTCAACCCGCCCCTCGACGTCATCCCGCTTCCTGCCGACCTCTCCTGCACCAGGGCCATCGAGCTCACCATGGCGCAGCTGGCCGGCGACGTCGATCCGCACGTCGAGCTCATCGAGCCGTCGTATGTCGACCTCGGGTCGACGGCCCTCCCGACGTAACCGCCCCCTCGCCGTTCCGTCGTTCTCTGTCCCGACTATCGAAACGTTTCGAACACCACTCAGCAGGCCCGCCTGCCTCTACAAGGAAGTAGCACTCATGAAGAAACGAAGGATCCCCCTCGCCGGAATCGCCGCCATCGGCGTCAGCGCCCTGCTGCTCAGCGGATGCTCCGGGGCCGCCGGTTCGTCCGACGGCGGCGACGTCACGCTCGACTTCTGGTCGTGGGCACCCAACACCCAGGAGCTCGTCGACGTCTGGAACGAGGAAAACCCCGACATCCAGGTCAAGTACACCGACGCCGGTGGAGGAAAGGACTCGTCCGCGAAGCTGCTCACGGCCAGCAGGGCAGGGAATGCGCCCGACCTCGCCGCCGTCGAGTACACGACGTTGCCGTCGCTCATCGTCGCCGATGTGCCGCTCGACATCACCGAGCTCGTCACCGACGCCAAGGATGCGTACACGGAGGGCACCTGGGAACAGGTCACCTTCGACGGCCACATCTTCGGCATGCCGCAGGATGTCGGACCGATGTCGTTCCTCTACCGTTCGGACAAGCTCGCCGAATGGGGCATCCCTGTTCCGACCACCTGGCAGGAATTCGCCGACGCCGCGAAGGCCGTCCGTGCTGCCGACCCGAACGCCTACCTCGCGTCCCTCCCCGCCGGCGAGTTCGGCTTCTACGCTGGAGTGGCTACGCAGGCGGGCTCGGAATGGTGGTCGATCAAGGACGACACCTGGACAGTCGGAATCGCCGACGAGGAATCGCTGGCCGTCGCTGACTTCTTCGAGAAGCTCGTCGCCGAGGATCTCGTCAACACCGACCCGCTCCTGACTCCCGAGTGGAACGCCAAAGCGAACAGCGGGCAGGTCCTCTCCTGGCCGTCTGCGCTCTGGTCGCCGGGTGTGATCGAGGGCGTCGCCCCCGACACGATCGGCAAGTGGTCGATGGCCCCCCTGCCGCAGTGGGAGGCGGGCGAAAAGGCCGTTGCCTACCAGGGCGGATCGAGCGTCATCGTGACCAAGAACTCCGAGCACCCCGAAGAGGCCGCGAAGTTCGCGACCTGGCTGAACGCCAGCGAAGAGGGCGCCAACCTGGTGCTGACCGTCCAGAACGGCTACCCGGCCGCCATCTCCGGCCAGGAAGACGCCACCTCGAGCGAACCACCCGCGCTCATGCCGCAGCAGACCGACTACTACGACCTGGCCGCCGAGATCTCGTCCGACACCATCCCCGTCACCTGGGGACCGAACGTCAACGTCGCCGAGAGCACCTTCACCGACCTGCTGAACAAGGCCATCGCCGACGGCACGCCGTGGCGTGACGCGTTCATCGCCGTTCAGGACGTCGTGGTCAAGGACATGGTCAAGGCCGGATTCACGGTCTCCAACAAGTAACGCGACCCGTCGCGCTTCCGCCGCCAGGCATCCGCTCGCCCTCTCGACGGGCGGATGCCTGGGGGCACGAAGAAAGGACAGCACGTGTCTACATCACTCGCCACCAGGCCGCCGGTCACCGGCGTGCGCCAGCAGCAGCCGAGGCGCAGGAGACGACGGACGATCGCGCCATACGTCTTCCTGGCGCCCGCCCTCGCGCTGTTCGTGGTCTTCATGCTCGTGCCGATCGTCTATGCGGCCTACCTGAGCTTCCAGACCTACAAACTCGAGGGCGGTGGGATACTCGGCACCCGCGTGCAGGTGTTCGCCGGACTCGAGAACTACATCGCCGTCCTCACCGATCCTGAACTCGGTGCAGGATTCGGACGCCTTGCGGTCTACGGCATCATCTCGGTGCCGCTGACTCTCGGCCTCGCCCTGCTCTTCGCACTGCTTCTCGACGTGCAGACGGTGAAGGCCAAGCGCTTCTCCCGCATCGCGATCTTCATCCCGTACGCGGTCCCCGGCGTCGTGGCCGCCCTGCTCTGGGGATTCATGTACCTGCCGGGGACGAGCCCGTTCTCGTACATCACGAACGCACTCGGCTGGGGCACGATCCCGTTCCTCGACGACCCGGCGATCTTCGGATCCATCGCCAACATCGCGGTCTGGGGTGGTGTCGGCTTCAACATGATCATCATCTACACGGCACTCCGCGGCATCCCGACCGAGATCTACGAGGCCGCGCGGATCGACGGCGCGAACGAGTGGCAGATCGCATTGCGCATCAAGGTGCCGCTCGTCGTCCCGGCCCTCGTCCTCACCGGGATCTTCTCCCTCATCGGTGCACTCCAGCTGTATTCGGAGCCGATGACGCTCAAGCCGATGACCAACGAGATCAGCCAGTCCTGGGTGCCGCTGATGACCATCTACAAGATGGCCTTCATCACCGATGACCTGCCTGGTGCCGCCGCCCTCTCGGTCGTGCTCGCCGTCGGAACGGTCATCGTCTCCGCCCTTGTTCTCTGGCTCACCAACCGCAAATCGACAGGAGCCGTCTCATGACCGCCATCGCCCGTGCGCCACGGTCGTCTCTGCGCGCCCCATCCGCCCCCGGTTCCCGGCCGTCGCTCAGGGCGCGCCTGATCCCGACGATCATCCTCCTCATCGGCGCCGCATACTGCCTCGTCCCCGTCGCATGGGTGTTCTCCGCGATGACGAAATCGCGCAGCGAGCTGTTCACGACGTTCTCCTTCGTTCCGGGTACCGGTCTGTGGGAGAACCTCTCCGCGCTCTTCAGCTACGGCGGAGGACAGTACGGGATGTGGGCACTCAACTCCCTCCTCTACGCGGGTGTCGGCGGCGTGCTGTCGACCCTCGTATCGGCGATGGCCGGCTACGCCCTCGCGAAGTACGAATTCAGGGGCAGAAACCTCATCTTCTTCACCATCCTCGGTGGCGTGCTCATCCCCGGCATCACCCTGGCCATCCCTCAATATCTGCTGCTCTCGCAGCTCGGACTGGCGGGCGGATACCTCTCCGTGCTGCTGCCGCTGATCATCAGCCCGTTCGGCATCTACCTCTCCCGCGTCTACGCGGCGTCGGCCATCCCGTCCGACATCATGGAGGCCTCCCGCATCGACGGGGCGAGCGAGTGGCGGATCTTCCGCTCGATGGCGCTGCCGATGATGGTGCCTGGGATGGTCACCGTCTTCATGCTGCAGTTCGTCGGCATCTGGAACAACTTCCTCCTGCCGTACGTCATGCTGTCCAACCAGGAGAGCTATCCGCTCACCGTCGGCCTGTACACGCTGCTGTCGAAGGGCTCGGGCACTCCGGCGCTCTACGGCCTGGCCATCACGGGTGCGGCGATCTCCATCGTCCCTCTCGTGCTGCTCATGCTGTTCCTGCAGCGGTTCTGGCGCCTGGATCTGCTGTCCGGTGGACTGAAAGGCTGAGCCCATGACGCCACCAGCATCCCTCCGCCCCCTCGGGACAGGCGGCCCGCTCGTCTCACGCCTCTGCCTCGGCACATCGTCCTGGTCGCAGGCCCGGGTCGGGAACGGGCCAGTGCCCGCGCTCGATGAGGTACTCGGCATGCCCGCAGACGCCCCAGGGCGCATCACCTTCCTCGACACGTCGAATGAGTACGGCGGGGGCAACAGTGAGATCGTGATCGGTGCGGCCATCGACGGCGGACCTGGCGACATCGTTCTGCAGACGAAGCTCGATCGCGACCCGGACACCGGCGACTTCGGCGGCGAGCGGATGCGACGGAGCCTCGCCGAGAGCCTCGACCGGCTCCGAATCGAATCGGTCCCCCTGCTGTACCTGCACGATCCAGAACTCATCAGCTACGACGAGGCCTTCGCCGTCGACGGCCCGGTCGCCGCCCTCGTGGCGATGAAGGAATCAGGGGTCGCCGAGCGGATCGGCATCTCCGGCGGTCCTGCGCCGATGCTCAGCCACTACGTCGGGACCGGGCTGTTCGACGCGGTGATCACTCACAACAGGTTCACCCTCGTCGACCGCTCGTCGGCTGAACTCGTCGCCGAAGCGGCAGGGCGCGGCATGGCCGTGGTGAACGCCGCGGTCTACGGAGGAGGCGCCCTCGCCAACTGGCCGCGACCGGCGACCCGGTATGCCTACGAGCAGGCCACCCCTGCCGTCACCGATGCCGTCCGGCTGATGGGAGAGGCCTGCGCGCGCGCTGGGGTTCCTCTTGCCGCCGCAGCCATCCAGTTCAGTTCGCGGCACCCGGATGTCACGTCTACCGTGATCGGCGCGACCTCCGCCGCCCACATCCGGGACGCCATCGCCGCAGACCTCCTCGACATCCCCGAGTCGCTCTGGGAGGAACTCGAAACGCTCGTGCCACCGTCGAACGCGTGGAAAGAACCACCGTCGTCGACCTGGCCTCCGGCATCCTGACCCGTCCCCTGCACACGCAGCTCCACCGAAAGAGAACCTCACCGTCATGACCAGCATCCTGTCCCGAGCCAACGACCTGCCGGAGCCGACCGCGTTCCGCCGGATCTCCGACGGATTCGCCTTCGGAGGCGACTACAGCCCAGAGCAGTGGCCGGAGGAGGTCTGGATCGAAGACATCGAGCTGATGCGCCGCGCAGGGGTGAACTCGGTCAACCTCGGCGTCTTCTCCTGGGGCCTGATCGAGGTGGCAGACGGGGAGTTCGACTTCGGCTGGCTCGATCGCATCATGGACCTCCTGCACGAGGGCGGAGTGGGCGTTAACCTGGCCACCCCGACCGCCGCGCCGCCGATCTGGCTGCACCAGGCACACCCGGAGATCCTCCCCGTCGACGACCGCGGCGTTCGGCTGGCGCAGGGTGGCCGTCTCGGCTGGTCACCCAGCTCGGCGACCTTTCGGAGGTACGCCCTCCGCATCGTCGAGAAGCTCGCCGAACGCTACGGCGAGCACCCGGCGCTGCGCCTCTGGCACGTGAGCAACGAACTGGGCAACGAGAACAACCACTGCTTCAGCGACGAAACCGGACTCGCGTGGCAGGCCTGGCTGGAGAAGAAGTTCGGCGCCATCGACGCGCTCAACGACGCCTGGGGCACGGCGTTCTGGGGCCACCACTACACCTCGTTCGACCAGGTCCAGCCGCCGCGGCACAGCGGCACAGGGCACAACCCCGGCCTGCTGCTCGATTTCGAGCGCTTCAGCTCAGACGCGCTGCTCGACCACTATCGCGCCGAGCGGGAGGTGCTCCGCCGGATCACACCGAACGTCCCCATCACCACCAACTTCATGGTGCAGAACCACCCTGGCGTCGCCGACTACCGAGCCTGGGCAGCCGAGGTCGACCTGGTCGCGAACGACCACTACACGATCGGCATCGACCCCGAACGGCACGGGGAGCTGGCATTCAGCGCCGACCGCGTGCGGGGCATGGCAGGGGGCGACCCCTGGCTGCTGATCGAACACTCGACATCTGCTGTCAACTGGCAGCCGCGCAACCGCGCGAAGTCCCCAGGGGAGCTCGCCCGCAACAGCCTTGCCCACATCGCTCGCGGCGCCGAAGGCGCACTGTTCTTCCAGTGGCGCCAGTCGACGGCAGGAAGCGAACAGTTCCACTCCGCGGTCGTCCCGCACGGCGGAGCGGACACGAAGGTCTACCGCGAAGCCGAAGCCCTCGGTGCGACGCTCAAGGCGATCGCAGAGGTGGCCGGGAGCCGCGTCGAACCCGCATCCGTCGCGATGCTGTTCGACTACGACGCCGCCATGGCCCTCCGCGCCGGGCGGAAACCGACCGTGGACGTCACAGCGATCGACCAGGCGCTCGAACTCCATCGCGCATTCACCGCGCGGGGGATCGCCGTCGACATCCTCCACCCGTCGGATGATCTCGACGGCTACACGGCCGTCATCGTGCCCACCCTGCTCCTGATGAGCGGCGAGAACGCCGCACGGCTGACCGCCTGGGTCGACGGCGGCGGGCACGCGATCGTCACCTACTTCTCCGGCATCGTCGATGAGCACAACCGGGTGCACGGCACATACCCCGGCGTCCTCCGTGAACTGCTCGGCGTGCGGGTGGAGGAGTTCTACCCGCTGTTCGAAGGCGAACAGGTCACCATCGACAACGGCTGGGCCGGCTCGATCTGGACCGAGCTCGCCCACCTCGACGGAGCCGAACCGGTCGCCTCGTACACGTCGGGCGAACTCGTCGGCGTCCCGGCGATCACGCGGAACCCGGTCGGCTCGGGCACCGCCACATACGTGGCCACCCACCTCGACGCCGCATCCACTGGAGAGCTCGTCGACGACCTCGTCAGCCGCGCCGCCCTCCGGCCGGTCGCCGTCGCCGACCGGGGCCTCGAACTGGTGCGCCGGGTCGGTCAGGACCGCTCGTGGCTCTTCGCCATCAACCATTCGTCCACACCGCTGCGCCTCGAGGCCTCGGGTCTCGACCTCGTCACCGACACCCGATTCGAGCCCGGCCACGTCGCGCCCGGCGCCGTCATCGTTCTCAGAGAGGACACCCGCGCATGAAGTTCACAGACGGATACTGGCTCGCGCGCCCAGGCGTCACCGCTCTGTACGCCCAGGAGGCATACGACATCGACCCCGGTGAGGACGTGCTTCGGATCACGGCCCCCACGAAGGTGATCGAACGCCGTGGTGACGTGCTCAACCGCCCGGCGCTGACCGTGACCCTGTCCTCGCCGCTCGACGGCGTCATCCGGGTGCGGGTCGAGAAGGACACGGGAGCTGCCACCGGCCCCGGCTTCGACCTCGTCGGCGCCGGCGACCCGGACGTCGCGATCGAGGTGACGGATGCCGGAGGCACGCTCACCGCGGGACCGCTCACCGCGCGCATCGCGCACGGGGCCCCGTGGAACCTGAGTTTCGAGGCCGAGGGCCGCACGCTCACGTCGAGCGGCCACAAGTCGATCGGATACATGGCCCTGTCAGACGGCGCGCCTGTCACCACCGAGCCGGCAGGGCTTTCGGGCGTCACCGAGACCGGCCTCGCACCGGCATCCGCCTACCTGCACGGTCGACTGTCTCTCGGCGTCGGCGAACTCGTCTACGGCCTGGGTGAACGGTTCGGCCCGCTCGTCAAGAACGGTCAGACCGTCGACATCTGGAACGCCGACGGCGGAACGTCGAGCGAGCAGTCATACAAGAACGTGCCGTTCTACCTCACCAACCGTGGCTACGGGGTGCTCGTCAACCACCCGGAGCACGTCTCGTTCGAGGTCGGAACCGAGAGTGTCGAAGAGGTCCAGTTCTCGGTCGCCGGCGAAGCACTCGAGTATCTCGTCATCTACGGTCCGACCCAGAAGGACGTGCTCGAGCGGTACACCCGGCTGACCGGGCGACCCGCCCGCGTGCCCGCGTGGTCGTACGGCCTGTGGCTGTCGACGTCGTTCACCACGCAATACGACGAGGCGACCGTCTCAAGCTTCATCGACGGGATGGCCGAACGGGACCTCCCGCTCAGTGTTTTCCACTTCGACTGCTTCTGGATGCGTGAGTTCAACTGGACCGACTTCGAGTGGGACCCGCGGGTGTTTCCCGACCCGGAGGGCATGCTCGCCCGCCTGCACGACAGGAACCTGCACGTCTCCGCGTGGATCAACCCGTACATCGGCCAGCGCGCCGCCATCTTCGCCGAGGCCCGCGACGCCGGCTACCTCGTGAAGAAGCCCAACGGGGACGTCTGGCAGTGGGACATGTGGCAGGCGGGCATGGGCCTCGTCGACTTCACCAATCCGGATGCCACGGCCTGGTTCCAGGACAAGCTCCGGCGCCTGTTCGAGCAGGGGGTAGACGCCATCAAGACCGACTTCGGTGAGCGCATCCCCACAGACGTCGTCTGGCACGACGGATCGTCGCCTGACGTGATGCACAACTGGTACACCCAGCTCTACAACAAGGCCGTCTTCGAGGTGCTGGAGGAGCACCGCGGGCAGGGCGACGCCGTGCTCTTCGCCCGGTCGGCGACGGTCGGCGGCCAGCAGCAGCCGGTGCACTGGGGCGGAGACAACTCGTCGAGCTTCGAATCGATGGCCGAGACCCTCCGCGGCGGGCTGTCGCTCGCGTTCAGCGGCTTCGGCTACTGGAGCCACGACATCGGCGGGTTCGAGGGCATGCCGGACGCTGCGGTGTTCAAGCGCTGGCTCGCGTTCGGACTGCTGTCGAGCCACTCCCGCCTGCACGGCTCAACGAGTTACCGCGTGCCGTGGCTGTTCGACGACGGCACGGAGGCAGAGGGCCTGAGCGCCGTCGACGTGACTCGGCGCTTCACGAAACTCAAGCTCGAACTCATGCCGTACCTGTACGAGGTCGGGCTGGAGGCGCACGCGACCGGCTCGCCGTTCATGCGCCCGATGCAACTGGAGTTCGACGGCGATCCGGCTGTCGACTACCTCGACCGCCAGTACCTCCTCGGCTCCGACCTCCTCGTCGCACCGGTGTTCAGTGCGGCCGGCGACGTTCAGTACTACCTGCCGGCGGGCACGTGGACGAACTACCTCACCGGCGACGTCGTGGACGGTCCGGCCTGGCGGACGGAGACGCACGCCTTCGACAGCGTCCCACTCTGGGTGCGTGAGGGGTCGGTGATCGTCACCGGGGCGCGCACCGATCGACCGGACTACGACTACACCGACGGCGCCATCGTCACCGTGTACCCCGGCTTCAGCGGAACACGAACGGTCGCCGTCTCGAACCCGCTCGACGGGGCATCCGTCACCCTCACGGTCACACGCGACGGTGAGACGATCACCGTGACGAGCGACGCGGATGCCACCTTCTCGGCCAGGCGTGCGGGCGGGCACGCCGTCGGTGCGCGCGACCGATCGGCCGTGATCTGACCCGGATGCCCGCAACGCCCCGGCGGGGCGTGGCGGCCGTAGGGGCACGACCTTCGGTATCGTTCGAGGGAGCCGGCAACCAGTCGGCCTGCGACAGACCTCTGGACTTCCTGTGAACAACCGCGGTACCAACCTCGACACCGTCCGGCAGCACAACCTCTCGAGAATCCTCGGGCTCGTGCACCGTGAAGGCGCCGTGTCGCGCTCGACGCTCACCAGGCAGACCGGACTGAACCGCTCGACCGTCGCCGCCCTCGTCGGCGAACTCGCCGCACTGCGGCTCGTCATCGAGGTCGAGCCGGCCGGCGCGCGCAGCGTCGGCAGACCGTCTCCCGTGGTGCGGCCGCATCCGGACTGCGTCGCCTTCGCTGTGAACCCGGAGCAGGACGCCATCACCGTCGGCGTCGTCCGCATGCACGGCGAGGTCGTGTCCCAGGTGCGCCACGACCTCGACGAACCGCTCGGCGTGGCCGAGACGGTGCGGGTGACCGCGAAACTGATCGCCGGCCTCAGGGCCGGGCTGCCGGCATCCGTCGTCATCGTCGGTGTCGGGGTCGCCGTGCCAGGTCTTGTCCGCTCTGACGGACTCGTGAGGCTCGCACCGCACCTCGGCTGGGTCGACGAACCGGTCGCGACGCTCCTCGCCGACGCCACCGGCTACCCGACCCTGGCGGGGAACGACGCGAGCCTCGGCGCGCTCGCCGAGCACATCTTCGGCGTCGGCCGTGACGTCCGAGATCTCATCTACCTCAACGGAGGCGCCAGCGGTATCGGTGGCGGGGTGATCGCCAACGGGATGCCTCTCGGCGGGGTCGGCGGGTACGCGGGAGAGTTCGGTCACAACCTCGTCACCGCGCCCGACGGACCTGACCAGCCGTCGACTGGGGGAGCGCTCGAGGACGAAGTCAACCGGGGCCGCCTGCTGGACCTGCTCGGGCTGAAGTCGGCGGACTCGGCCCAGCTCGAAAGCGCGCTCCTCGACTCGGGGTTGCAGACGGTGACTGCCGAGGTCAGGCGCCAGCTCGGCATCCTGAGCGTGGCACTGCGCAACGCCATCAACGTGCTCAACCCGGAACTCGTCGTGCTCGGCGGATTCCTCGGCTCGATCTACGCCGTCGACCCCGAGCTGCTCGACCGGCTCGTCGAAGGACAGACCCTGGCCGCGTCGTTCGAGGAGGTGCGGATCGTCCGCGCCACGCTCGGGGCCGACCTGCTCCTGATCGGTGCTGCCGAGCTGGCTTTCGAGCCGCTCATCGCCGACCCGGCGCACGTCGCGGGAGCGGTCACGGCCTGACCACCCCGCACGGGCCCGCCCAACAGGAGAGTGTGCCCGAAAACAGTCGTTCGCTCCTGTTGAACGTGCGCTCGGAGCGATAACTCCTTTCGAGCGCGCAGCAACTTACCTTTCCGCTGCAACGGCAACCGGATGCTAATCTTGAGAGCGTCGGCCTCGAATCGATTCGATGGAGTTTCGCCTGACGGGAATATCGCGCCTCAGCCACGCGGTTACGTTCAGGGCACCGGCAGATTCCGCCCGTGGCATCCGCGGCGCAGCCCGCTCCTATCTAGGACTTCATCTCGTGACTACCGTTGTGCACCCCGGCGATTCCCTCTCCCGCCGGCAGAGGCTCGTCTACATCCTCGTTCTCGGGTCGCTCACCGCGCTCGGACCGTTCACCATCGACCTGTACCTGCCGGCCTTCCCGGTGCTCGAGGACGACCTCAACGTCTCGGCAACCCTGATCCAGCTCACCCTCACCGGAACGACCCTCGGTTTCGCCATCGGGCAGCTGTTCATGGGGCCGTGGAGCGACAAGGTGGGGCGCAGGCTCCCGCTCATCCTCGCCACGAGCGTTCACGTGGCAGCGAGCATCGGCGTCGCGCTCTCGCCCGACATCGTCTGGCTCAGCGCGTTCCGCGTGCTGCAGGGTGCTGGCGCAGCGGCCGGCGGTGTCGTGGCGATGGCCATGGTCCGCGACCTCTTCGGCGGTAAGCCGCTGGTTCGGATGCTGTCCCGTCTTGCCCTCGTGAACGGCCTCGCGCCGATTCTCGCCCCGGTGATCGGTTCGCAGCTGCTGCTGTTCCTCGACTGGCGTGGACTGTTCGTGTTCCTGGCCATCTACGGCATCATCGTGGTCGTCGCCGTCTCGCTGTTCATCGTCGAGACCCTTCCGCCTGCGCGCCGTTCGATCGCCGGTCACTCGACCGTCCGCGACCGGTACCGTTCGGTGTTCAGCGACCGCGTGTTCGTCGGTGTCGCCGTGATCGGCGGAATGAGCTTCTCCGGGTTGTTCGCCTACCTGTCCGCGTCGTCGTTCCTGTTCCAGGAGGTCTACAACCTCGACCCGCAGCAGTACGGCTTCCTGTTCGCCGTCAACTCGCTCGGCATCGTGGTCGGTGTGCAGATCTCGTCCCGCCTGATGCGACGGTTCGGTCCGCAGTGGATCCTCGCCGCCACCACGATCACCCAGGCGATCGCCGCCCTGCTGATCGTGAGCCTCGGCATGGCGGGCGCAGGGCTCATCGGCATCCTCGTGCCCTTGTTCGTCTTCATCGCTGCCGCAGGGTTCGGGTTCCCCGCCGTGCAGGTCCTCGCCCTCGTCAACCACGGCCGTGAGGCCGGAACGGCGGCATCCCTCCTCGGCGCCCTCAACTTCGGGCTCGCCGGACTGATCTCACCGATCGTCGGCTGGCTCGGCATCGACACGGCGATCCCCATGGGATCGGTGATGCTCGCCACCTCGCTCGTGTCGGTCGGAGCGCTCTGGCTCATCGTGCAGCCCAAGCGGGTGCCTGCGCTCGTCGGCTGACGGCCGGTCGCGCCGGCGGACCGTCACGCGCGGGTGAATCGGCACCGCGCGGGTGAAAAAACACCCGCGTGACGCCGGTCGACCCGCGCGACCCCGCCGACGGCATCCCACCCCGCGCCAAGGGGCCCCGTTCAGGGGACAGTGGCGGTAGCATCGGAGCACAGCGACTCCGGGATCCCATGAGGATGCCGGCGCGTGCACTGACAGCGAAACTGAGGGGTTCCGATGGGCAACGACGCCGAACGAGAAACAGGCGGCCAGACGGCCGACGCCGCAGCAGCCACGATCGAACAGGATCCGAATCTTCCCCCCGTGGCGGTTCCCGACGACGAGCGCGAGGCCGAGGAACGGCACTGGACGCCGGCGAAGATCGCCCTCTGGGTGGCCATCGCCCTCCTCGGTGGAGTCGCCTGGGTGATGCTCGCCATCGTCCGTGGTGAGACGGTCAACGCGATCTGGTTCGTCTTCGCGGCCGTGTGCACCTACCTCATCGCCTACCGGTTCTACTCGAAGTTCATCGAGCGGGCCATCACCAGGCCGGACGACCGCCGGGCGACTCCCGCCGAGTACAAGGCGAACGGCAAGGACTACGTCCCCACCGACCGCCGCGTGGTCTTCGGTCACCACTTCGCGGCGATCGCGGGAGCCGGCCCGCTCGTCGGGCCAGTGCTCGCAGCCCAGATGGGCTACCTGCCGGGGACGCTGTGGATCATCGTCGGAGTCATCCTCGCCGGTGCCGTCCAGGACTACCTCGTGTTGTTCTTCTCCACCAGGCGCGGCGGGCGTTCCCTCGGCCAGATGGCGCGCGACCAGCTTGGACGCGTCGGCGGCACTGCAGCCATCATCGCCACCCTCGTGATCATGGTCATCATCGTGGCCATCCTCGCCCTCGTCGTCGTCAACGCACTCGGTGAAAGCCCGTGGGGTGTCTTCAGCGTCGCGATGACCATTCCGATCGCGCTGTTCATGGGTGTCTACCTGAGGTTCATCCGACCGGGCAAGATCACCGAGGTGTCGATCATCGGATTCGTGCTGCTCATGGCGGCCATCGTCGGCGGTGGCGCCGTCGCCGCAACGGACTGGGGCGCAGCACTCTTCACGCTCGACCGCACCACGATCGCGTGGGGCATCATCATCTACGGATTCATCGCCGCCATCCTCCCGGTCTGGCTGCTTCTCGCACCGCGTGACTACCTCTCCACCTTCATGAAGATCGGCACGATCGTCATGCTTGCCGTCGCGATCGTCATCGTTCGGCCCGAGATCACGGTGCCGGCCTTCAGCGAGTTCGCCGGCGACCCCGCTGGCGGTCCCGTCGTTCCCGGATCGCTCTTCCCGTTCCTCTTCGTCACCATCGCGTGTGGTGCGCTGAGCGGATTCCACGCGTTGATCGCCTCAGGGACCACCCCGAAGCTGGTCGAGAAGGAACGCCAGACGCGGTTCATCGGGTACGGCGGGATGCTCATGGAGAGCTTCGTCGCGATCATGGCTCTCGTCGCGGCCCTCTCGATCGACCGCGGGCTGTACTTCGCCATGAACATCTCGGCGGCGAACACCGGCGGCACCATCGAAGGCGCCGTCGCCTTCGTCAACTCACTGGGGCTGACCGGGGTGAACCTCACTCCCGAACTGCTCGCCGAGACGGCGAAGAACGTCGGCGAGGAGAGCATCGTCTCCCGCACCGGTGGGGCTCCGACGCTGGCCGTCGGGCTCGCGCACATCATGCAGTCGTTCATCGGTGGCGTCGGAATGATGAGCTTCTGGTACCACTTCGCCATCATGTTCGAGGCCCTGTTCATCCTCACGGCCGTCGACGCCGGAACGCGCGTCGCCCGGTTCATGCTCCAGGACACTCTCGGCAACATCATCCCGAAGTTCCGGGATGCGAGCTGGACGATGGGGGCGTGGATCTGCACGGCGATCATGGTCGCGGCGTGGGGGGCGATCCTCATCATGGGGGTCACCGACCCGCTCGGCGGGATCAATACCCTGTTCCCGCTGTTCGGAATCGCGAACCAACTGCTCGCGGCCATCGCGCTGGCCGTCTGCCTGGCCATCGTCGCCGACAGGGGCTACTTCAAGTACCTCTGGGTCGTCGCTGTGCCGCTGGCGTTCGCCACGATCGTCACGGTCACGGCATCCCTGTACAAGATCTTCTCGCCCGTCCCTGCCGTCGGTTACTGGGCACAGAACGCGGCGTTCCGCCAGGCGCTCGAGCAGGGGGAGGAGAGCTTCGGTACAGCCCCGAACCGCGCGGCAATGGAGGCCGTGGTCCGCAACACGACCGTGCAGGGTTCCCTGTCGATCCTGTTCGTGACGCTCACGGTCATCGTGATCGGCATCGCCGTGTGGCGCACGATCCGTGCGTTCCAGAACGGCGGCGGCGTCAACACCGAGGACCCGGCAGTCCCGTCGCGGATCTTCGGCGGCTCAGGCATCTTCTCGACGAAGTCCGAGAAGCGGATCCAGAAGCAGTGGGACGCGCTGCCGGTCGAGCGCCGGCGCGTGAAGGCGAGGCACGAATGAGTCTCAGATCGGGTCTGGCTTCGGCCGGCCGCTATGTGAAAGCGGTGATGGGCGACAACGCCTACGAGGTGTACCTCGCGCATCACACCGCCACCCACCCGGACACACCGCCCATGCCCGAGCGGCTGTTCTGGCGCGAGCGCGACGATGAGCAGGACCGCAATCCGCAGGGGAGATGCTGCTGACGGATGCCGTGGCATCCGTTCGACGCGCCCCGAGGCTGAATTCGGGGCGGCTGCCGCACCCCGGCCCTGCAACGTTGTAGGTTCGTACTCACACGAAGAGAAGCGACGGGCTCGTTCGGTGAGGCAGGAAGCGGGAAGTTCGATGGCAGTGACGCTGCACGACGTCGCGACGCTCGCCGGCGTCTCGATCAAGACCGTGTCGAACGTCGTCAACGACTACGAGCACATCCGCCCCAGCACTCGCGAGAAGGTGCTCGAGGCGATCACAGAACTCGGCTACAAACCCAACATCTCGGCGAGGAGCCTCCGCTCAGGTCGCACGGGCGTCATCGGCCTCGCCCTGCCCGAACTCAGCCTGAGCTACTTCGCCGAGCTGGCGGATGCCGTCATCCGCGCCGCCGAGCGGCACAAGCTCGTCGTGCTCATCGAGCAGACCGGAGGGGGAGATCGTGACCGTGAGATCGCCATGCTCTCGAGCCCTCGCCTCCAGCTCACCGACGGGCTCATCTTCAGCCCGCTCGGGATGAGCTCCGACGACGCCGGGCTGCTGAACGTGCCGTATCCGCTCGTGCTCCTCGGTGAGCGGATCTTCGGCGGTCCGACCGACCACGTCACGATGAAGAACGTCGAGGCGGCGAAAGCAGCGACGGCGCACCTGATCGAGCGGGGACGCCGGCGGATCGCCGTGATCGGCGCGCACGAGGGCGAAGTCGTCGGGTCTGCCGCCCTGCGCGTGCAGGGATACCGGGAGGCGCTCGCCGATGCCGGCCTGCCGTACGACGAGTCGCTCGTGCGCTACGTCGGCGAGTGGCACCGTCTTGACGGTGCGCAGGCCATGCATCAGCTGCTCGACTCCGGAGTCGGGTTCGACGCCGTGTTCGGCCTCAACGACACCCTCGCCCTCGGAGCCGTCCGGGTCCTGCAGGAGGCGGGGAGGCGCATCCCGCACGATGTGGCCGTGATCGGCTTCGATGGCCTCGACGAGACGAAATACTCCCTGCCGACGCTGTCGACGGTCGACCCGGGCCGTGACGAGATCGCCGACACGGCCGTCCGGGTCCTGGCCGAGCGCATCGCCAATCGGGACGAACAGGTTCCGCCGCGGCAATACCTGACGGACTTCTCTATCGTCGAGCGCGAGTCCACGGCGGTCTGATTTCTCGCGAGTTGCCCGGCCTGGCGGTTGCTCGGCGCCCGCAACCCTCAAACCCGGGCAACTCGCGCCCGGGCGCTGGGATTGCAACGTTGGAAAAACTTTTCCCCAAACTCTTGACGTTCACTCAATGTTCGTGTCATTCTACTTTCCAACGTTGTAAATCAACGCGGTCAATGGATGCCCACCCCGCTCTGTGCGAAGCATCCGGCCACCCACAGCACAGCCAAACGGGAAGGACACGTGATGAAGACGTCACGTTTGATGGCCACCTCTGTAGCAATGTTCGCTGCAGCAGGCCTCTTGCTCAGCGGATGCTCCGCGACAGCCGGCAGCGACTCCGGTGAGAAGAAGCTCACATTCATGTTCCGCGGGGGCGAGGACGAGAAGAAGGCCTACGAAAAGGCCATCGGGGAGTTCGAGAAGGTGAACGACGTCGAAGTGGACGTCATCGTCACCACCGCGGACCAGTACGCCACGAAGCTCAAGGCCGCGATCGCAGGCAAGAAGGTGCCCGACGTCTTCTACATCGCCCAGGGCGACGTGCAGTCCTACGTCAAGAACGGTGTCGTCAAGGACATCACCGAATACGTCGAAGGCTCAGACACCATCGACCTCGACAACATCTGGGAGTACGGCGTCGACAGCTACCGCTACGACGGCAAGCTCGTCGGAGACGGCGCCATCTACGCGCTGCCGAAGGACGTCGGGCCGTTCTCGTTCGGCTACAACAAGACCATGTTCGAGGAAGCGGGCATCCCGCTCCCCGACAAGGACACCCCGCTCACGCTCGACGAGTTCGTCGACATCTCCAAGCAGCTCACCCAGGACAAGACAGGCGACGGCAAGATCGACCAGTGGGGCACCGGCCTGAACGTGCAGTGGAACCTGCAGCCGTTCGTCTGGTCGAACGGTGGAGACTGGCTCAACAAAGACCGCACCAAGGTCACCGTCGACACCCCGGAGTTCGCTGAGGCGCTCCAGTGGTTCGCCGACCTCCAGAACGTGCACAAGGTCACCCCGTCGGTCGCGGAAGCGCAGACCCTCGACACCTACCAGCGCTGGATGAAGGGGGAGCTCGGGTTCTTCCCTGTCGGGCCGTGGGACGTTTCCACCTACGAGAAGCTCGACTTCGAGTGGGACCTGATCCCCTACCCGGTCGGTGAGAGCGGAAAGAGCGCGACCTGGGTCGGCTCCCTCGGCATCGCCGTCTCGAACGGCACCGAGTACCCCGAAGAAGCCGTCAAACTCGTCGAGTACCTGACGGCAGACGAAGAAGCACAGCAGAGCCTCGTCGACGCAGGGATCCAGATCCCGAATCTCAAGGACATGGCAGACACCTGGGTCGCAGACTCGACCACCATGCCCGCGAACAAGGAGGAGTTCCTCCAGATCGTCAACGACTACGGTCGCGGTCTGCCCGCCAACAACACCTACAACAGCGAGTGGTACGACGAGCTCTTCACCAACATCCAGCCGGTGATCGACGGCAAGCAGACCGCCGCCGAATACCTCAGGGAAGCCCAGCCGAAGATGCAGGCGTTCCTCGACGCCGCCAACCAGCAGGCAGGGATCGGCTAGTCGCCGACCGGATGCCGCGGCGTGCGTTCGCACCGCACGTCGCGGCATCCGCCCCACCCCTTCTCGCCCCGATCAAGGAAGATCTCTGATGACAGCGACATCGACAACGACGAACCGTCGTTCCCGGCTCCACCGCAGGGAGAACCTGGCTGCGCTCGGCTTCGTCGCCATCCCGCTGATCGGGTTCCTGCTTTTCACTCTCTACCCGCTGCTGTTCAGTGTGTACGCCTCGTTCACCAGCTGGAACGGACTCGGCGACCCCACGTTCAACGGGATCGCGAATTACATCCAGATGTGGAACGACCCCTACTTCGCCAAGGCGATGTGGAACACCTTCTTCATGATGATCGGCATCCCGGTCGGTCTCGTCATATCGCTCGTCCTCGCGCTGGCACTCAACCGCAAGATGCGCGGGACCACGTTCTTCCGCACCGTGTACTACGTGCCGGTGATCTCTTCCATCGCCGCGGTGGCCATCCTCTGGCAGTGGGCGTTCAACGGTGACTTCGGTCTCGTCAACCAGACCCTCGCGCTCGTCGGCATCGACGGCCCGAACTGGCTGATGGACACCGCGACGGTCAAGCCGGCGCTCATCATCATGGCCGTCTGGAAGGGCCTCGGCTACTCGATGCTGCTCTACCTGGCCGCCCTCCAGTCCGTGCCGAGGCACCTCTACGAGGCAGCGGCTCTCGACGGAGCGAACACCTGGCAGCAGTTCAGGAACATCACCCTCCCGATGGTGCGCCCTGTCACCTTCTTCCTCGTGGTGACGAGCATCATCGGCGGATCTCAGATCTTCATCGAGATCAACATCATGACCCCGACCGGTGGGCCTGAATTCTCCTCCGCCAGCATCGTCTGGTACATCTGGCAGAAAGCCTTCAGCCAACTGCAGATGGGGTACGCGTCGAGCATGTCCATCGTGCTCGGACTGATCATCCTGGTCATCACGATCATCCAATTCCGGCTCAACCGCCGCAACCAGTTCTCGATCGACTGAGGCAGGCAACCATGTCGTCAATCACGTCAACCACGCCACCCGTCACCCCGGCGGTGGGGCCGGGCGCCCTCGGAATCCCTCCGCTCACCCCCACGGACGGGCTGCCAGGACCCGCTCCACGGGCCAACGAGAAAAAGCCCCTGTCGACGAAGGGCCGCTACGCCCTCGGCAACGTTCTCGTCACGCTCCTGCTTTCCGCCGGCGCCATCGTCATGGTCGCGCCGCTGGTGTGGACGTTCTCCACGTCGCTCAAGACCCGCGACAGTGTCTTCGCACTCCCGCCGCAGTGGATCCCCGACCCGGTGATCTGGGACAACTACATCCGGGTCTGGACGGCCGGCCCGCTGCTCAGCGGCATCCAGAACAGCCTCATCGTCGCCTGCTCGGTCACCATCGTCGGTTCCCTGGTGTCTGCCATCGCCGCGTTCGCCTTCGCGAAAATGCGGATGCCGTTCAAGAACGTCATCTTCCTCGGGCTGCTGGCCGGGCTGATGATCCCGTTCCCGACCATCATGATCCCGCAGTTCATGGTGTTCGCCGAGATCGGCTGGGTCGACACCCTGCTGCCCCTGATCGTGCCGGGGCTGTTCGGCAACATCATCATGATCTTCTTCCTCAAGCAATACCTGGCCACAGTCCCGGACTCGATCATCGAGGCCGCGAAACTCGACGGTGCCTCGTACCTGCAGATCTTCTTCACGCTGATCTTCCCGGCCATCAAGCCGGCGCTCGCGGCCCAGTTCATCCTCTGGTTCATGGCGGTCTGGAACGACTACCTCGCACCGATCATCTACCTGAACACGCCGGAGAAGCAGACGCTGCAGCTCGTCATCGCGAACTTCAACGCCGCGTACGCCATCCAGACCGACTATCCGCTGATCATGGCCGCGTCGTTCATCGCACTGCTGCCCGTGCTCGTCGTGTTCGTCATCTTCCAGCGCCAGATCATCGAATCCGTCGCCCTCACCGGCGCGAAGGGCTGAGTCATGTCACTCGCAGACGCGCTGACGAGCGCCAGGCCCGAACCCACCGGCGATCCACAAGCATGGGGAGCAAGGCACGCCCACGACCCGACGGTCGTCCGAGGCGACGACGGCACCTGGTACATGTTCTCGACGGATGCCGTCGCGAACGCCGCCGACATCCCATCAGGTGTGCACGTGCGGACGTCGAGCGACCTCGTCACCTGGACATTCGTAGGCACCGCTCTCGATGGTGTGCCTCCGTGGGCGTTCGAGTTCACAGGCGCTCCTGGTCTCTGGGCTCCTGAGGTGGTGCGCTGGCCTGGTGACGAGCCGCGCTGGCACATGTACTACTCGGCCTCCACCTTCGGGTCGAACACGTCGGTGATCGGGCTGGCCGTTGCATCCGACCCCACCGGCCCATGGACCGACCACGGCGTCGTCGTTGCCACTCGGGCGGGAGAGACCACGCAGAACGCCATCGACGCCGCTGTCGCCTTCGACAGGGACGGGTCGCCGTGGCTCACCTACGGGTCGTTCTTCTCCGGCATCCACATCCTCCGGCTCGATGCAGCGACCGGCCTGCCGGTGACGCCGGGCGACCTCGGCACGGTCATCGCCCGGCGGCCGCGGTCGGTCGATCGCGCCATCGAGGGGGCGTACATCGTGTACCGGGCCGAAGAGGACCGGTTCGTGCTCTTCGTCTCCTATGACTCGCTGTTCTCCACCTACCACGTGCGTGTCGCCGTAGCCGGGCAGATCGCCGGTCCGTATCTCGACGCGAACGGCCGTGTGATGACCGACCTCGACGCCGATCCGACGAGCACCGGCACAAAGGTTCTCGGCAGCTACCGCTTCGGAGCCGACACCGGCTGGCTCGCCCCGGGGCACAACTCGATCCTCACCGAACTCGGCGCCGACGGTGACGAGTACTTCATGGTCCACCACGTTCGGTTCGCCGATGACCCGACCCAACACGTCGTCCAGCTGCGACGGGTCTACTTCACGGATGCCGGCTGGCCGGTCGTCTCGCCGCAACCGTTCGCGGGTGTCGAGCGAGAGTCGCTCACCGAACCGGTGCGGATCGACGGAATCTGGCGCGTGCTCCGTCTCGACCCCGCGTCGACAGACCTCGTCGATGCCGTCGCGCTGCCGGTGACCGTCCCGGATGAGCCCGGCCGTCTGGCGAGCGGGCGGGCTGAGCACGTGCGCCTGCGCGTCGGCGCCGTCGACCTCGATGCCATGGTGTTCGGCTCGTTCGACTGGGCTCACGGGCGTGCGGCGCTGTCGTTCGCCGGGATCGACGCCGACGGTGTCGCGTGGCAGGGCACAGCGGGGGAGCCGTCATGAACGATGCCGAGATCGGCTGGGCCGGCCGGGTGATGGTGTGGCTCCGGTTCGGCGTCGCCCTCGTCGTGCTCAACCTGCTGTTCGTGGCGGGCACGCTCGCCGGACTCGTCGTGTTCGGCCTGTTCCCTGCTGCAGTGGCGACGTCTGTCGTCGCCGCACGGATGCGCGCAGGTGTGCCTCCCGATTCCCTCGTTCGCGACTTCATCGCCGCGTACCGCGGCCAGTTCAGGCACCTTGCCGTCGTGGCCATTCCGTTCCACCTCGCCGCGATCGTGATCGCCCTCGACCTCGTCGCGTTCCAGACGCTGGCGGCGTCGGGTTCCGCGCTGGCGACCGTCCTGCTCGCCGTCTTCGTGGCATCCGGCATCACCATGCTCCTCGCAGCGCTCGCCGCCGTCTCGATCTGCGCCCGCTACCGCGCCACCGCCCGTGCCACCTGGCGGTACGCCGTCGCCCTGCCGCTGATCTCGCCTGGGATGAGCGTGTCCGTGCTGATCAGCCTGGGCGTGCTCGCCTACCTGCTGATGGCGTTCGGTGTTCTCGTGCCACTCGTCGGAGCATCCGCGCCGCTGTTTATCGCGGGCTGGCTTCTCGACACCCGGCTCACCCGGCTCGCGGGGGGCGAGGCGTCAGTATCGCTTCGCCAGCCGCGGGTCGCCGGGATGAACGGAATCTGAGCCGTCCGAACCATCCAGACCACTCGCGCAACACGCTTGACCCCACGACCACCATCCCACCACTATGGACTCAACCGTATTACTACGTTGTAAAGAAAAGGACCGAACCGCGTGACCACCGCATCCATCGCCATCGACCGCACCGCTGTCGTCGCTCCGCTCAATCGACGGATCTTCGGATCGTTCGTCGAGCACCTCGGCCGTTGTGTCTACGACGGAATCTACGAGCCAGGCCACCCGACTGCGAACGAGGACGGCTTCCGTCTCGACGTCGTCGAACTCGTCAAGGAACTCGGCTCGACCACCATCCGCTACCCCGGCGGCAACTTCGTCTCCGGCTACCGCTGGGAAGACGGCGTCGGCCCGCGCGAGAACCGTCCGGTCCGCCGCGACCTCGCCTGGCACGCCCTCGAATCGAACCAGGTCGGTACCGATGAGTTCGCCCGCTGGTGCAAACTCACCGGGTCGGAATTGATGATGGCCGTCAACCTCGGCACTCGCGGCATCGAAGCCGCCCTCGACCTGCTCGAGTATGCCAATCACCCCTCAGGCACGGCGCTCAGCGACCAGCGCATCGCCAACGGCACGCCAGAGCCGCACGGCATCAAAATGTGGTGTCTCGGCAACGAGATGGACGGCCCGTGGCAGACCGGCTACATGACCGCAGACGACTACGGCAAGATCGCCGCCCGCACCGCCCAGGCGATGAAGGCCGCGGACAAGACGCTCGAACTCGTGGTCTGCGGCTCGAGCGGATCGGCGATGCCCACCTTCGGCGACTGGGAACGCACCGTCCTCGAGCACAGCTACGAGCACGTCGACTACATCTCCTGCCACGCCTACTACCAGGAGCGCGGCGGCGACCTCGACTCCTACCTGGCGTCGTCGCTCGACATGCAGTACTTCATCGAGACCGTCGTCTCCACCGCAGACCACGTGGGCAACAAGCTCCGCAGCACGAAGAAGATCCAGCTCTCCTTCGACGAGTGGAACATCTGGTACCTCGACGAGCACCAGGCCTCTGACGAGGTGAACGAGGGCTGGGAGTTCGCTCCGCGCCAGCTCGAGGACGTCTACTCGGTGGCGGATGCCGTCGTGCTCGGCAACCTTCTCATCACGCTGCTGAAGAACCACGACCGCGTCGGGTCGGCGTCGCTCGCCCAGCTCGTCAACGTCATCGCCCCGATCATGACCGAACCGGGCGGAGCGGTGTGGCGCCAGACCACGTTCTTCCCGTTCTCGGTGACGTCGCGGCTGGCCCGCGGCGAGGTGCTCCGCCCGCGCATCGACGTCGGAACGTACCCGACGAAGGTCCACGGTCGCGCGCCTCTCGTCGACGCGGTCGCGACGACGGATGCCGACAGCGGCACGAGCGCGGTGTTCCTCGTGAACCGCAGCCAGACCGAGTCGATCACGGTGACCATCGACGTCTCCGACCTGGCGGCATCCGCTGTCACCGAGGCCGTCACTCTCCACGACGACGACGTGTACGCGAAGAACACGCTCGAGAACCAGAACCGGGTCGGACTGCGCGACCTCGATGGCGTCGTACTCGAGGAGGGCACGCTCACGGTCACGCTGCCTCCCGTCTCCTGGTCGGCTCTGGCGCTGGCTCAGGCCTGATCGAGATGACAGTTTCGCACTCACGAACGCCGTCCGGGCGCTGGTTGGGTGCGAAACTGCCATCTCGCGTGGCGGCGCTGGTGCTGGTGGCCCTTCTCAGCGGATGCTCCGCGACCGCGACCGCGCTCGATGAACCGGTGGGCGACGTGTACACGCACGACCCGGCGCTCGTCGCCGGCGAGGGCGGCGACTCGTGGTTCGTCTACTCCACAGGGAGTGGGCAGACCGCGGACGGGAACATCCAGATCCGGCGCTCGGACGACGGGGTCGACTGGGAGTATGCCGGAGAGGTCTGGCAGGAGAAACCGGACTGGCTCAGCGAGGCCGTGCCCGGCGTCGACAACCTGTGGGCGCCCGAACTCTACGAGCACGACGGCACGTGGTACCTCTACTATTCGGCGTCGACCTTCGGGAGCAACCTCTCGGTGATCGCCCTGGCCACGAACACGACGATCGATCCGGATGCCGCCGGTTACGAGTGGGTGGACCGCGGCGTCGTGATCTCGTCGGAGGGCGCCGACTTCAACGCCATCGACCCGGGGATCGTGGAGGACGCCGATGGCACACCGTGGTTGAGTTTCGGTTCATTTTGGAGCGGACTGCGGATGGTCGAACTGGCGTGGCCGGACGGCCTCCGTGCCTCGGATGCCGATCCGCTCCGACTCGCCGACCGGCAGTCGCCGCCGAACGCGATCGAGGCGCCGTACATCCTGCACCACGACGGGTTCTACTACCTCTTCTTCTCCCGCGACTTCTGCTGCCAGGGCGCCGACAGCACCTACAACATCGCCGTCGGACGGTCAGCGGAGGTGACGGGCCCGTACCTCGACGCCGACGGAGTGGCGCTCATGGACGACGGCGGCACGGTGGTGCTCGGGACAGACGGGGCGAAGATCGGGCCAGGCGGACAGTCGGTGTCAGACGGCATCCTCGCGTATCACTTCTACGATGCCGAACTCGACGGAGCATTCCGGCTGGGGCTGGCGCGGCTGGACTGGGAGGATGGCTGGCCGGTGGTGCGCTGATCGCCGGACGGGCAGGCGCACACGCTCGCAGCTTCTGTCAACGCCCCGGATCGATGGGCGATCCGGCGTCGTTCAGGGCATGATTGATGAATGTCAGAACAACGCACCGATCCGGCACAGCAGGCCGACCCATCCGCCAAGCGCGTTGCCAGCCACTGGCCGTACATCTCAGGGGGCATTGCGGTCGCCCTCGGCATACTCCTCGCCTTCCTGATCGTGCAACGCGGAAACTCCATCCCGTTCGAACTCGACTCGGAATGGAGCGAAGAGGTCTTCGATGAAGACCGGCTGCCGTTCCTCGAGTGGATCTCCTACGGGATGAACTGGCTCGGAGGAGGGCTGTTCGCGTCGTTCATTCTGCCGCTCCTCATCGTCATCGTGCTGTTGATCATCAGACGCCCGTGGTCGGCGCTCTTCTTCGCACTCTGTTCACTCGTCAGCGTCGGCGTTGTGCAGCTTCTCAAGAGCGTCGTCGACCGCGCCCGCCCGGAGGAGATGCTCGTGGTGAGTGATGCCGGCTCGTTCCCGTCCGGGCACGCCGCCAACGCCGCGACGATGGCCGTCGCTCTCGGCATCATCTTCCCAAAGGTCTGGGTGTGGGTGGCAGGAGCTATCTGGGTCGCCCTGATGATGTTCTCGCGCACCTACCTCGGCGTGCACTGGCTCACAGACACCATCGGAGGGGCGCTCCTCGGGGCTGGGGTCGTCCTCATCCTCTGGGCGCCGTTCGCCGCCAAGATCTCAGGAGAGCCGATACGCAAGAAATCACCCGCCGTCGATGACAGCAGGGAGCCGGTGGCGTGACGACGGCCAGGGACCAGGCGGATGCCGCCGCACGCGACAGTGCGACCGTCATCCGGTCAGCGGCCAGCCTCGCTGACTACGCCGAGATCTGCCGCCTGCTCGATGCCACATGGGGCAGGGGTGCAGGGGCGGATCCGTCGTTCATCCAGGCGATCGCCCACGCCGGCAACACCGTGCTCCTCGCCGAGCGCGACGGCGTCCTGATCGGCACCGTCGTCGGCGTGCTGGGCTGGGACGGTGGACTCCACGTCCACTCCCATGTCGCAGCAGTGACGCCGTCCGCGCGCGGTGGAGTCGGCTTCGCCCTCAAACTGGCGCAACGCGCACTCGCACTCGACAACGGCGTGAGCGAGATCCGGTGGACCTACGACCCGCTGATCCGCCGCAACGCCCACCTCAACCTCGACAAGCTCGGGGCGACGGTGATCGCCTACCATCCCGACTTCTATGGGCGGCTCGACGACGCCATCTCAGGCGCCGACCGCAGCGACCGGTTCGAGGTGAGCTGGCAGCTCGATTCGCCCGAGGTGCTCGAATCGATCGCCCGCTCGCTGGATCGCGCGGGACCGATTTCCACCTGGACCGGCCCTGACGTGCCGGCGCATGATCACGGCATCCGGTTCGAACTGCACCCGGACTTCGAGTCCTTCCGCCGTGACGATCCGGATGCCGCCGCCGAGTTCAGGGACGCGTCCCGTGCCGTCTTCGGGCCGGCATTCGACGAGGGCCTGTCGGTGGAGTTCGTGCATGGGGGCTATGTGTTCGTGTAGCGCGCTACACGATCAGCCGGGGCGGGATGGTTCCTGAGCATGTCGAAGGGCGGTTCCTGAGCAAGGTCGCTAGCGACAGCGTCGAAGGATAGGGTCGGCAGATGAAGGTCGAGTCGATTGAACTGCACCGGATCGGGATGCCACTCGTGCGCCCGTTCGAAACGAGTTTCGGACGCGAGACGGAACGCGACGTGCTGCTCGTCCACCTCCGCACCGATGGCGGCGACGGCTGGGGCGAGTGCGTGGCGGGCGCGTCACCCGGCTACAGCTCTGAATACGTCGACGGCTGCGCCCACGTCATCGAGCACCACCTCGCACCGCTCCTCTTCTCGGCGCCCGACCTTCGCGCGGCCGACCTCGAGAGGCTGTTCTCCCCGGTCGTCGGTCATCGCATGGCCAAGGCGGCGCTCGAGGCGGCCGTCCTCGATGCCGAGCTGAGGGCATCCGGAACCAGCTTCGGCGAGAGGCTCGGAGCCGTCCGCACCGAGGTGGACTGCGGTGTCTCGGTCGGCATCAGCACGTCGATGGACGAGCTGCTCGACGAAGTGCGGGGCTACGTCGACGCCGGATACCGACGGATCAAGCTCAAGATCAAACCGGGCTGGGACGTCGAACCGGTCAGGAGGGTGCGCGAACTGATCGGCGCGGATGCCCTGCTGCAGGTCGATGCCAACACCGCGTACACCCGCGACGACATCGCCCACCTCAGGCGACTCGACGCCTGGAACCTCCTCCTGATCGAGCAGCCGTTCGACGAGGAGGACATCGCCTCGCACGTCGCGCTCGCCGCAGCAATCGAGACTCCGGTCTGCCTCGACGAGTCCGTCGTCTCGGCCGGTGTTGCCGTCGACGCGATCGAACGGGGGGCGACGTCGATCATCAACATCAAGCCGGGGCGCGTGGGTGGATACCTCCCTGCGGTCGCGATCCACGACGTCTGCGTCGAGCTCGGCATCCCTGTCTGGTGCGGTGGGATGCTCGAGACGGGCGTCGGGCGGGCGATGAACGTCGCGCTCGCTGCGTTGCCCGGATTCACCCTGCCAGGAGACACGAGCGCCTCGGACCGGTACTACGCCGAGGACCTCACCGAGCCGTTCGTTCTGCGCGACGGACGACTCACCGTCCCCACCGGGCCGGGCTCGGGGGTCACGGTGCGCACCGAGCTGGTCACGGCATGGGCCCGCCGGACGCCGACGAAGCTGCGCCCCTAGGAGACATGCACTCACCTGTTCCGGACGCACTCGCCCGGCACGCGGCGTGAGGAGGCCCGCATCGAGTGAGGAGGCCGACCGCGGCATCCGCGCTCGTCCGGCCGCCCCGTCGTCACAAACGAGCCCGCACCCGGTGTGGGCCGACGGGGATGCCCCGATTACCGGCACAATGGACGTGGCACTCGTGCCGCAATTCCGCTGGGCGATCGTGGCCCTGGCGGATGCGCATCCGGCTGCCGACGACCTGAACCCCTCGCTCGCGGAGGGACGAACCGCGCCACAGGCGCAGGAAAGGCAACTGTGACAAGCGTCATCGGCACGAACTGGTCCGGGAATCACGCCTATCGCGCGGCGCGCATCGAAGCTCCGGCGAGCGTGGACGACGTTCAGCGGCTGCTCCGCGGCGCGACGGCCGTGCGTGCTCTCGGCACCCGGCACTCGTTCAACACCATCGCCGACTCCGCCGACCTGCTGATCTCCACAGAGCTGTTGCGGTCTGCGCCATTCATCAACGCGAAGGACCGCACCGTGACGGTGGGTGCAGGCATCCGCTACGGCGACCTCGCGTCGGAGCTGCAGGCATCCGGGTGGGCGCTGCCGAACCTGGCCTCCCTGCCGCACATCTCGGTCGGAGGGGCCATCGCCACAGGGACCCACGGCTCGGGCAACCGGGTCCCGTCGCTCGCGGCCTCCGTCGCGGGGCTCGAGCTTGTGCTCGCGTCCGGCGACGTGCTCCAGCTCAAGCGTGGGGATGCCGATTTCGACGGAGCCGTCGTCAGCCTCGGCGCGCTGGGCATCGTCACGCGGGTGACCCTCGACATCGAGCCGACCTTCGACATCGAGCAGTCCGTGTTCGAAGGGCTGGCGTTCGAGGCCGTCGAGGCCAATTTCGATGCCATCACCGGCGCCGCGTACAGCGTCTCCCTCTTCACCACGTGGCGGAACCCCGACGTGCTCGACCAGGTCTGGCTGAAGCGACGGTCCGGGGTGGATGCCGCTGCACCATCCGACCTGTTCGGTGCCGTCGCGGCGCCGGCCGACCGGCATCCGCTGCCCGGAATCTCCGCCGTCAACTGCACCGCCCAGATGGGCGTGCCGGGAGCCTGGCTGGACCGGCTGCCGCACTTCCGGCTCGACTTCACCCCGTCGAACGGTGAGGAACTGCAGTCGGAGTTCCTCGTGCCGCGGCGCTATGCCGTCGACGCTCTGCGCGCCGTGCGTTCGCTCGCCGGCCGGATCGCGCCGCTGCTGCAGGTGTGCGAGGTGCGTACGTTCGCCGCTGACACGCTCTGGCTGAGCGGTGCGTACGAGACCGATGCTGTCGGCATCCACTTCACCTGGCTGAAGCAGCAGCCGGAGGTCGAGGCACTGCTTTCCGAGATCGAGGAGGCGCTCGCGCCGTTCTCGGCGCGGCCGCACTGGGGCAAGCTGTTCTCCGCCGATACCGCATCGCTGGAGCGGGTGTACCCGCGGATCGGTGACTTCCGGGCTCTGGCCGCGCGGCTGGATCCGTCTCGTGTATTCGTGAACGAGTTCCTCGAGCGGACCCTGCTGCCCGCCTGACCTGTCGAAGTGCTGGTGGTGGCGTTCCCAACTTCGGAGTTTTCGGCCGCGCCGGGGCCTGCCGGCGGTCGTATCGGACCGATCCGCCGCGATTCTCCGCAGTTGTGAACGGTGCTGCCGGCGAAAGGCGGTCCGCTGCAACCCCTGCGGTCCGATCCTGGCGGTGGCTAGGCTCGAGCCATGAGCGACGCCTCCGAACAGACAGATCCCCTCGCCGCTGCCCGAGCCGAGGCAGCCGCCCTCGCTGAGGCGGCCGAGCAGGCCCAGGCGGCAGCGGCAGCCGCGCTCAAACGCCTCGAAGACGCAGCGGCTGCGGCGAAGGCCGACGCCGAAGCGAAGTCGCAGGCGACCGTCGACCAGGCACAAGCTGACGGCAGGGCCGCTACGGATGCCGCACACCTGGCAGCCGCCGAGGCGACCGCCGCAAAGGACCAGTCGACCCAGTCTGCCGCGACGGCAGCCGCAGACGCCTCCGCCGATGCCCGTGCAGCCGCAGACGCCACGACCGCCGCCGCGCGGGATGGCGCAGAGGCAGCGGCCGCTGCGACCACCGCGGCTGCGACCGGGCAGGCCGATGCTGCTGTATCCGCAGCGGCATCCGCTGCGCCTGATGAGTCCTCCGCGTCATCCGTTCCCGTCGCGACACCGGGCCCGCTCGGTCCAGACGACGTCGAGCGCATCCGCGCCGGCTACGCCTTCGACGGGCCGGCCCTGCAGATGGGCGCTCTCGTCAACGGCGACCCGAACCCGTCGGTCCAGGTACGGATCCCGCTCGCCATGATGAACAGGCACGGTCTCGTCGCGGGTGCGACGGGCACAGGCAAGACCCGCACCCTGCAGGGGCTCGCCGAGCAGCTCAGCGCCCACGGTGTCTCCGTATTCGCCGCAGACATCAAGGGCGACCTGTCAGGGATGGCTGTTCCGGGCGAAGGAACCGAGAAGCTCCTGAAGCGCACCGCAGGGATCGGTCAGGACTGGACCCCAGACGCCTTCCCCCTCGAGTATTTCTCCCTCGGTGGTGTCGGCAGGGGAGTGCCGATCCGGGCGACCATCGCCGGGTTCGGCCCGATTCTGCTGAGCAAGGTGCTGGGCCTCAACGACACGCAGGAGTCGAGCCTTGGCCTCGTCTTCCACTACGCCGACAAGGCCGGGTTGCCGCTCCTCGATCTCACGGACCTCCGTGCCGTGCTCAGCTTCCTCGCGAGCGACGAGGGCAAGGCCGAACTCAAGGACCTCGGCGGGCTGTCCGGCGCGACCGTCGGCGTCATCCTCCGAGAGCTCATCACGTTCGCCGACCAGGGCGCGGACGTGTTCTTCGGCGAACCCGAGATCGACACGGCCGAGTTCCTCCGTTCCACGGCAGACGGTAAGGGCGTCATCAGCCTGCTCGAGGTCCCGGGTGTCCAGGACAAGCCCGCGCTCTACTCGACGTTCCTGATGTGGCTGCTCGCGGACCTGTTCAACGACCTCCCCGAGGTCGGTGACCTCGACAAACCGAAGCTCGTCTTCTTCTTCGACGAAGCGCACCTGCTCTTCGCGGACGCCTCCAAGGACTTCCTCTCCCAGATCACGCAGACCGTGCGGCTGATCCGGTCGAAGGGGGTCGGCATCTTCTTCGTGACGCAGACGCCGAAGGATGTGCCAGGTGACGTGCTCGGGCAGCTCGGCTCCCGCGTGCAGCACCAGTTGCGGGCGTTCACTCCAGACGACGCCAAGGCGCTCCGTGCCACCGTCTCCACCTACCCGAACTCGGGCTACGACCTCGAGGAGACCCTCACCGTGCTCGGCACGGGCGAAGCCATCGTCACCGTGATGAACGAGAAGGGCGCGCCGTCACCGGTCGCCTGGACGCGGCTTCGGGCTCCTCAGGGACTGATGTCGCCGAGCCCGGACGCCTCGATCGACGCCGCCGTCGCGGCATCCACCCTTCTGCCCACCTATGGCACGCCGGTGGACCGGGAGTCGGCCCGCGAGGTCCTCGCCGCGAAGATGGAAGCGGCCAACCAGGCAGCGGCCGCTGAAGAGGAGGCACTAGCACGGGCCAAAGCCGAGGCCGAGTACGCGAAGCAGAAGGCCGCGATGGACAAGGCCCAGGCGGCAGCACAGAAGAAGGCGGATGCCGAATATGAGCGGCTGCTCAGGAAGACGCAGGGAACGACGCGGCGCACGACGTCCCGGTCGCAGAAGACCGTACTCGAAGAGGTGCTGACCTCCCGGGCGACGAAGACCATCCTCACCGGTGTCGTTGAGGGGATTTTCGGAACCCGCCGGCGGCGCTAGCGGTCGTTTCAGGAGGAATATCCGGGGGTCCATCGTCCATGCGTGGACAGACCCCGCTAATTTCCTCCCGAAACCAACCTCGCTTCGGCGAGTGCCCCGATCCGCAACGCCCGTCGTTCGTCGCCGGTGTTGCCGTCGGCCGCGAGCCAGCTGGCGCTGAGCCCGGTCCAGGCGACCGTCCACTCGAGCAACGACTCGGGCGGAATGCCGGCCAGGTCACTGATGAGCGCGACCCGTCGGTCGAAGTGCGCCTCGGCGAGACCCTGGCTCGGGTTGCAGAGGATGTTCGTGTAGTCGAACGCCCGATTGCCGACGAGGAACTTCGGGTCGATGGCGAGCGGTCCGCGCTCGCCGAAGTCGAGCACGTTGCCGTGGTGCAGGTCTCCGTGCAGCACGACTGCGTCTGAGTCGTCGAGCAGGCGTCGTGCGGTCGCGGCGGCTCGCCCGTAGAAGCTTCCGCGGTCGTTCGCGAACAGCGACTCGAACCAGATGCTGAGAGGGATCAGGTCGCCGGGGCGATCGGCGAACCGGCGGGTGGATGCCGCGTGCAGCGACGCGGCCACGTCGCAGAGGATCCGCGTCGCACGGTCGTCGTCCTGCCCGGCCAGGTCGACGAGTGACGCGCCACCCCACTCGAGGAGAGCGGCGTGATCATCGACCTCGAACACGCGGGCGGCGCCGTGGCCGTCCCACCAGTCGAGCAGGCGGCATCCCTTCGCCTCCTCCTCGATTCTGGCGACCTTCAGCATCGCAGGAACGTCGCCTCTGAGCACGGGCTGCAGGTGCGACGAGGGCGTGGAGAAGGCCCGGCCGGTCGGAGTGATACGCCAGCGCGTGAGGTAGTCCTCGAGGGTCGCCGGCTGCCACATGGTCCCAGCCTAGGAGGACGCCCACTCGACGGATGCCAGGCGACGTCCGGCCGGAGGGCGTTCGTATACTGAGGGGCATGACGGCGCCACAGATCTATGTCACGTTCCCCGGCACGGCGCGTGAGGCCCTCGGCTTCTACGCGGACGTTTTCGGCGGCGAGCTCTCCCTGTACACGAATGAAGATTTCGGCAGGAGCGACGGCTCACCCGACGCCATCGCTCACGGAGTTCTCTCCGGTGTGGTCGCTCTTTCGGGGTCGGATGCCGCACCGGGAGAGGCCAGCGTCCGGCTCGAGGGCGTCCGGCTCTCGTTGCTGGGAGCTGCAGAACCCGCCGTCCTCCACGAGTGGTTCGACAGGCTTTCCGTCGGCGGACAGGTGGTCGATCCCCTCGCCCCGAAGCCCTGGGGCGCCTCGGATGGCCAGGTCATCGACCGCCATGGGCTCCACTGGCTCGTCGGGTACGAACCGGAGAAATGACCGAGGTCCCGCCGCGGTTCCCTAAACTCGGACGGATGATGAACATCCGCCCGTACACTCCCGCCGACCGCGACGACGTCGCCGACATTTGCGTCCGCACCGGTGACAGCGGGCAGGATGCGACGGGGCTGTACTCCTCGGACGCCCTCCTTCCCGACATCTACGCGCTCCCGTACGTCGACCATGAGCCCGAGTTGGCGTTCGTCGTCGACGACGGACAGCGGGCGGTCGGCTACATCATCGGAACAGCGGACACGAGGGCGTTCGCCGCGTGGTTCAGCACCGAGTGGTGGCCCAGTGTCGTCGGTGGGCACACGGGCGACTCAGCTGCCGAGCGTTCCGTCGTCGCGTCGGCAGGAGACCCCGAGCGGATGCTCATCGACGCGGTTGACGAGTACCCGGCACACCTGCACATCGACCTGCTGCCCGAAGCGCAGGGGCGCGGCCTCGGGCGCAGCCTCGTTGAGACGCTCGCCGCTGCCCTCAACGCCAGGGGCGTTCAGGGGCTGCACCTCGTTGTCGGCACGAGCAACACAGCGGCTCAGGCGTTCTATCGCCGGGTCGGGTTCACCGAGCTCACTGCCGATGCGGACGGCGTCGTGATGGGAAAGAAGACCGCCTAGGGCATCCGGCTCGGGCGGCGTTCGAACCAATAGAGCATCTCGGGTCGGGTCGACTGCAGTTCGTCGAGCGTGACCGGGTGGTCGACGTGCTCGATCGGCGCCATCGTGAGGTGGGACGCGATCTGGTTGATGCTGTTCCTCGACCAGTACTCACCGCGCATGCGCAGCAGGGGCAGTCCACCCTTGTCGAGGACGAACATCTGCAGGCGAGACTGCGATGCCATCGTCCGGTGCATCTCCAGCATGACGACGCGGGCGATCGACTCGAGCGGGATACGCGTGGTGCCGAAGAAGAATCGCCGTTCGATCAGGTGCGTCGGAGTGACCCCGATACGCACCCGGAGGAAGCGAACCGTCGCGAAAGCGATCGCTGCCAGGACCACAGCCTGCGCCAGGAGGACCCACACCCAGGCTCCGGTCGGGATGGTGAGCCAGTACAACACGATGAGAATCGGCACGCTGAGAGCCAGCAATGCGACGATTCCCTGGGCGAGCAGCCCCTGGCGAACCCGCACAGACACCACAGTTCTATCGTCAGTCATGCTCATGTGTTGCGCCCCCGCTTCGGGTTTCATTCTGGTGCATAAAGTCCGGAAGGTGGTATCCACCCTTTGGGGGACGTATCGCGTGTCGGAATATCGTGACGAATCAGCATGCGCTCCCACACTCGGGGAGGGCTCACCGAATGAGGAGTCGCCTCTTCGCCTGCCGTCCGAGTCTTGCCCCGCTGAACCCCGCAGTCCTACCCTGAGGAGCTACCACCGCCGTCGCAGCCGGTGACCATCAGCCAGGAGGGAGGAACGCGATGACCGACACACCAGCCCAGGCGCTGTCGCCGGCGCAGCGTCGTCGGTTTCTCCTGCTCGGCCTGCTCCGCGCCCTGATCTCGGCCTCGGTTCTGGTCGCCCTGTATTTCCTGTTGCCGCTCGATGACTTCAGCCGTGTGTCTCTCGCCGTATCCCTCGTCATCGCACTGGTGCTGATCGTGACAGTGTTCGTCTTTCAGATCCGCGCGATCATGCGGGCGGATCATCCTGCGCTCAGGGCCGTCGAAGCGCTGGCCATCACTGCCCCGCTTTTCATACTCGTTTTCGCAGCCACCTATTTCCTCATGGAGAGCAGCGATCCGGCGAGCTTCAGCCCCGACGGGATGACGCGCATCGACTCGCTGTACATGACGGTCACGACGTTCGCGACCGTCGGCTTCGGTGACATCACGCCCACCAGTCAGTCGGCGCGAGTCATCGTGACGGTTCAGATGATCCTCAACCTGCTCGTCCTCGGCGGTGGTATCCGGGTCATCTTCGGCGCCGTCAACCGCAGCAGGCAGTCGAAGGCGCCGAATCCGAAGGTGGCCCCCGAGGAGCCCTCGTAGAGCCGACTTGCCGATCGATAGCATGAGTCCCATGCTGAGCTCGTCCTCTCGCCCGGAATCGTTCGTCGCCACGACATCCCCTGCGGCGCTCGAGGATCTCCGCGCGCGCCTGCGGGCGACCCGGTGGCCAGACGCGCCGGAGGATGCCGGGTGGACGCTGGGAACGGATGTGACCTCCCTCCGCGATCTGGTGGCCTACTGGCTGGACGGGTTCGACTGGTCGATGCACGAGGCGCAGCTCGCGCGGCTGCCGCGATTCCGGGCCACGATCGGCGGGCTTGGTATCCACTTCGTGCACGCACGGGCATCCGATTCAACGCGCCCGGCTCTGCCTCTCCTGCTCAACCACGGGTGGCCCGACTCGTTCTGGCGGTATTCGAAGGTTGTTCCTCTTCTCGTGGATCCCGGAGCCCACGGTGCCGACCCGGCCGACGCATTCGACGTGATCGTTCCTGACATGCCCGGGTTCGGGTATTCCGACCGCCCCACGGGTGCTCCACTGGCTTCGCCCGCGGTGGCCGGGTTGTGGTCAGAACTGATGACCGTGCTCGGTTATGAGCGTTTCGGTGCTGCCGGCGGCGACATCGGCAGCCATGTGAGCCGATACCTCGCGCTCGATCACCCGGAACGTGTTGTCGCAGTGCACCGCATGGATGCCGGGCTGCCCGTGTTCAGCGGAGACCCCGCTGAACTGTCGTCGGCGGAGCGGAACTGGTTCGCCGAAGTCTCGTCATGGGGCGCGAGCGAGGGCGCTTACGCGGCGATGCACCGGACAAAACCGCAGACGCTCGCGTTCGGCCTCACCGACTCACCCGTCGGGCTGGCCGCCTGGATCGTCGAGAAGCTTCGCGCGTGGAGTGACGGCGAGGACCGGTTCTCCAAGGACGAGATCCTGACGAACGTCATGATCTACTGGCTCACCGGGACCATCGGTTCGTCGATGCGGATGTACAACGCCAACGCCGGCATCCCGGTCGGGCAACTCGAACGACGGGTCGAGGTGCCGTCTGGTTTCTCCCTGTTCGCCGGGGACATCGTCCGGCCGCCGCGCGAGTGGGTCGAGCGGATGGCCAACGTCGTGCGTCTCACCGAGCCCGACCGAGGGGGCCACTTCGCGCCGTTCGAGGAACCCGAACTGTACGCGCAGGAGCTCAGGGACTTCTTCCGCCCGTTCAGGTAGTTGCGCGGCCCGGGTGCAGAAAACGCCCACCGGCCGGGACCGGTGGGCGTTTCTGATGTTGGCGGAGAATGGGGGATTCGAACCCCCGAGGGCGTTAACCCAACACGCTTTCCAAGCGTGCGCCATAGGCCACTAGGCGAATCCTCCGGACCAGCCGAATCGCTCTCGCGATTTCAGCCTCAGCTATCCTACCGTGCTTCGCGCGGACATCCGAACGCGTCGGTTTGCCCGCGGTCGCGAAGGCTTCAGGAGTCTGTAGAATGGATGCTGGCTCCTCGCGTGGCGCCATCCAGGCCAACTCCCCCAGGACGGAAACGTAGCAAGGGTAACCGGGCTCTGGCGGGTGCGCGAGGAGTTTTCTCGTTAACGGAGCCGCTGGGGTAACCGGGGCTGCGCTTTCTCGTGCGAAGGTGCGCGAGGAGTCTTTTCTCGTTAACGGAGCCGCTGGGGTAACCGGGGCTGCGCTTTCTCGTGCGAAGGTGCGCGAGGAGTCTTTTTCGTTAACGCAGCCCGGGGCCCGCACGGAGCCGGGGATCCCGAGAGCCTCAGTGCACCGCGCCGCCTCTCCCGTCGGACGCGAGGCCTCTCGCCACACGAACCGCCGCCCGTCAAGGGTATTTGTCGATCTTGACAACAAAAGTCGCACCCCCCTAGGATTCGAACCATTCGAGTGGTTTCGACGCAGGTGTCGAAACTTTCGAGCTTCGTTCGGCAGCACCCTGCAGTCGGCGGTCACGTCACCATGCAGTCTCGCTTTTCCCACGCAAAGGAGCGTTATGAGCGTCAGATCCATGTCCCGCACTCTCGTCATAGGAACGTTGGCGGCCGCGCTTCTCGTACCGGTTCTGACATCGCCGGCCGCGGCGGCAGAACCCGAAGTTCTCGCGTCCAGCGACTTCGAGGACAGCACCCTCGGAGGCTGGGAGTCGAGCGGCGGGCCTGCACTCACCTACGTCGATGACGGCGAAGGCGGCACCGCGCTGCGTGTCGGCGATCGCGCGAACGACTACAGCGGCATCCAGACCCCGACCGGGTTCTTCAGCGACCTCGAGCCGGGTGACACGCTCACCTTCACCATGAAGGCACGGCTTGCGGATGCCGCAGCGGCCCCTGTGGGCGTGCGCTTCGTCATGAAGCCCGCATACACGTGGATCGGCAACACCACGATGACAGCCGACGCCTGGACGACGGTCACCGGAACCCTCGACATCGCGGAGGGAACGGATGCTGCGGCGCTGCAGGCCTACATCGGCACGGCCGACCTGCCCGGCGGCGCGAGCTACAGCTACCTGCTCGACGATCTCTCGATCTCCGTACTCCGGGCGGAAGATCCGACAGATCCGACGGACCCGACAGACCCCGGCGACTCGGACCTCTCCTCGCTCAACACCGGGTTCGAAGACGGACTCGGTACCTGGGTTCCGCGCGAGGACGCGAGCGGTGCGGCCTCCGTCACCGTGTCGACCGACGAGGCACACAGCGGCTCGCAGTCCGCGCTGATCTCGGAGCGTGTCTCTGAGGGCCAGGGAATCGGGCACGACGTGACCGGCATCCTGCTCCCCGGGCAGACCTACGAGGTATCCGCGTGGGTGAAGTTCGCCGCAGGCGAGACCCCCGGCGACGTCTGGCTGAGCCTCGCACGCACGACGGGCGGCTCGACGTCGTACGGAACGCTCGGCCAGTTCACCGGCATGTCGAACAGCTCCTGGGTGCAGGTCACGCAGACGTTCCAGATGGGCGCAGCCGACGAAGCATTGCTCTACTTCGAGACCGCGTACAACGGCGGAAACACGTCGGCGTTCCTGGTCGATGACATCACCGTCACCGTGCCTGCCGCCGGTGAGGTCGAGGACCTCACCCCGATCAAGGACACCGTGGACTTCGCGAGCGGCGTCGCGATCGACAGCCGTGAAACCACAGGGACGGCCGCCGAGCTTCTCAACAAGCACTTCAACCAGGTCACCTCCGAGAACTACATGAAGCCGGAGGCCTGGTATGACGCCGACGGCGTCTTCACCCCGCACGCTGAGGCCGACACCCTGATGCAGTTCGCACAGGACAACGACCTCAGTGTCTACGGTCACACGCTCGTCTGGCACTCCCAGACCCCTGCCTGGTTCTTCCAGGACGATGCAGGAGCCGCCCTCACTGACAGCGATGCGGACCAGCAGATCCTTCGGGATCGCATGCGCGCGCACATCTTCGCGGTCGCCGAGCACCTCAGTGACACCTACGGCGAATTCGGGAGCGACACCAACCCGCTGTACGCATTCGACGTCGTCAACGAAGTGGTCTCAGACGGCAACGAGAACGCAGATGGCCTGCGTCGCAGCGAGTGGTTCCGTATCCTTGGCGAGGAGTTCATCGACCTCGCGTTCGAGTACGCCGATGAGGCGTTCAACGGCGAGTTCGCTGCCGCAGGCGCTGACCGCCCGGTGACGCTGTTCATCAACGACTACAACACCGAGCAGAGCGGCAAGCAGGCCCGCCTGCTCGCCCTCGTCGAGAGGATGCTGGAGCGCGGAACGCCGGTCGACGGGGTCGGCCACCAGTTCCACGTGAGCCTGTCGACTCCGGTCGCCGCGCTCGAGACTGCGCTCGACGCGTTCACCGGACTCGGCCTCACGCAGGCCGTGACCGAACTCGACGTCACCACAGGTACGCCGGTGACCCAGGCGAAACTCGTCGAACAGGGGTACTTCTACCGCGACGCCTACCGGATCTTCCGCGACTACTCCGACGAGTTGTTCTCGGTCACGGTCTGGGGCCTCACCGACGGACGCAGCTGGCGCAACAGCTCAGGCGCGCCACTCGTGTTCACCGACTCGCTCGTCGCGAAGCCCGCGTACTACGGCATCGTCGACACGGAACTGCCCGCACGACTGCGCACGGCCAACGTCTTCCAGGGCGACGTTCCGCTCGACGGCGACGCAACGGATGCCCTCGCGTGGCGTCAGCTGCCTCTGCAGGCCATCGAGCAGGACGCCGCGTTCCAGCTGCGCTGGCAGCCGGATCACCTGACCGTGTACGTCGAGGTGAACGACACGACGACGGATGCCTCCGACGGCGTCGAGTTCGCCTGGGGCGACGAGACGGCGAGCGTAGGCCGTGACGGCAGCGGCGACGTCGATGGTGTCATCACCGAAACGGATGACGGCTACCGCATCGTCGCACACCTGCCCCTCGACGGAGCAGCCGAGGGCGACACGGTGGACTTCGACCTGCGGGTACAGAACGACGACGCAACGGCGGGCTGGAACACCGAGGGTGCCATCGGCACCCTGACCCTGCTCGAGCCCCTCTCCTACCAGGAAGTCGCTGAGACGGCCACCTCACCCGCGATCGACGGAGACCTCGACGAGTTGTGGGCAAGAGCAGGCACCGTCGAGACGACCAAGCAGGTCGAGGGAACGGCAGGAGCATCCGCGGTCTTCAGCACGCTGTGGCGCGACAACATGCTCTACCTGCTCGCCGAGGTCACCGATCCGACCGTCGACGTGTCTGGCTCAGACCCATGGATCCAGGACTCGGTCGAGATCTACGTCGACGCAGGCAACTACAAGAACGGCTCGTACCGTTACGACGACACGCAGATCCGCATCAGTGCGGACAACGTCGTGTCGTTCGGAACCGGTGACGAAGCGTTCCAGCGTGCCAGGGTCGAGTCGGCAACGACGCGAACGGATGCCGGCTACCGCGTCGAGGTCGCCGTCAGCCTCCTCGAATCCGGTGGCGCCGGCTCGTTCCAGGGTCTCGACCTGCAGGTCAACGATGCATCGAACGGAGCTCGAACGGGCATCCGCAACTGGGCCGACCCGTCAGGCGCCGGCTACCAGTCGACCGCCCGGTGGGGTGTCGCCCAGCTGGTCTCTGCTGTCGAGGCATCCGAACCGCTGATCACGGTGACGCCAGGCAGCGTTGTCGCCGGCGGAACGGTCGATGTCGAACTCAGCGGATTCGACGCTGACACCGAGATCGAACTGGCGTTGCGAGAGCCCACAGCGGAATTCGCACTGTTCGCGCTCGCCCTGCCGGCGGTGCTCGAGACAGTGACGACGGATGCCGACGGCAACGCATCGGTGCGGCTCACCATTCCGGCCGACACCGCAGCAGGAGCGTACGAGATCGCCGCGCTCCAGGACGGGGCCACGCTCGCAGCGGCACCCATCACGGTGACCGTCGCAGCGGGACCGGGTGCCGACCCCGCCGGAGACGATGACCTCGCGAGCACAGGATCCGACCTGGCCGGCTGGCTGTGGCTCGGGATCGTGCTGATGCTCGCCGGCGGCGTCCTGGTTCGCGCTCGCCGAGCAGCACAGGTCGCGTAACCGCCGCTGCTCCCTCGAGGGCATCCGTTTCGGTCGAAGGTTCCCGGTGTACCGGATGCCCTCGACCGGGGCGGATGCCCTCGTCGCATTATCACCCTCCACGCCGGGCCGTTCGGCCCTATCGGCCGCACGACTCGCGTCCCTAGGATGAGGCCATGGCAGCCCAGACGGACGACCCGAGACCGACCACGAGCACGGATGACGACCTGGCGGGCATCGACGCCTGGTGGAGGGCAGCGAACTACCTGTCGATCGGCCAGATCTACCTGCTCGACAACCCGCTGCTGCGCCAGCCGCTCGCCGTCGAGCACATCAAGCCGCGCCTGCTCGGCCACTGGGGCACCACTCCCGGCCTCAACTTCGTCTATGCGCACCTCAACCGCATCATCCGTGAGCGTGAACAGTCGATGCTCTACGTCGCCGGTCCTGGCCACGGTGGACCTGGCATGGTTGCGAACGCCTACCTCGAGGGCACATACTCCGAGGTCTACGCCCGGATCAGCCAGGACGAGGATGGCTTGCAGCGGTTGTTCCGCCAGTTCTCGTTCCCCGGCGGCATCCCGAGTCACGTCGCGCCCGAGACACCCGGGTCGATCCACGAGGGCGGCGAGCTCGGCTACGCGCTGAGCCACGCCTACGGTGCCGCGTTCGACAACCCCGACCTGATCGTCGCGGCTGTCGTCGGCGACGGCGAAGCCGAGACCGGCCCGCTCGCCACGAGCTGGCACTCGAACAAGTTCGTCGATCCGCTGCAGGACGGCGTTGTCCTGCCGATCCTGCACCTCAACGGCTACAAGATCGCCAACCCGACCATCCTCGCCCGCATCCCCGAAGAGGAACTTCTCGACCTCATGCGCGGGTACGGTCACAAGCCGCATATCGTCTCCGGTGGCTTCGATGGCGAGGACCCGATCCTTGTGCACGCGCGCATGGCCGAGACCCTCGACACCGTCATGGACGAGATCGCCGCGATCAAGCGCACAGCGGCCGAGCAGCAAGCCGCGGGCGAGGATGTCACCCGCCCCCGCTGGCCGATGATCATCCTGCGCACTCCGAAGGGCTGGACCTGCCCGGCCGAGATCGACGGACAGCCGGTGGAGAACACTTGGCGGGCACACCAGGTTCCGCTCGCCAACGCGCGCGACACCGAGGCACACACCCGCATCCTCGAGGACTGGCTGAAGAGCTATCGGCCTGAAGAACTCTTCGGTGAGGATGGTCGGCTGTACGAGGACATCGCCGCCCTCTCCCCGGCGGGCGACCTCCGGATGAGCGCCACCCCGCACGCCAACGGCGGGGTGCTGAGGCGCGACCTCGACCTCCCCGACTTCCGCGACTACGCCGTCGACGTGCCTGCGCCAGGCGCGACGACCGCTGAGGCGACGAAGGTGCTCGGCATCTGGCTCGCGGACGTCATCGCCGAGAACCCGGTCAACTTCCGCATCTTCGGACCGGATGAGACGGCTTCCAACCGGCTAGCGCCTTCTGTCTACGAACACACCGGCAAACAGTGGAACGCCGAGATCCTCCCCGTCGACACGAACCTTGCCCGCGCTGGCCGCGTGATGGAGGTGCTGAGCGAACACCAGTGCCAGGGCTGGCTCGAGGGCTACCTGCTGACCGGCAGACACGGCCTGTTCAACTGCTACGAGGCGTTCATCCACATCATCGACTCGATGGTGAACCAGCACGCCAAATGGCTGAAGACCACGCGGGAGATCCCGTGGCGAAGCCCGGTGTCGAGCCTCAACTACCTGCTGTCAAGCCACGTCTGGCGCCAGGACCACAACGGCTTCAGTCACCAGGACCCCGGATTCATCGACCACGTCGTGAACAAGAAGGCCGACGTCGTGCGGGTGTACCTGCCGCCGGATGCCAACACGCTGCTCTCCACCTACGACCACTGCCTGCGCTCCGTGAACTACGTGAACGTCGTCGTAGCAGGCAAGCAGCCGCAGGCCAACTGGCTGGCCATGGACGAGGCCGTCGCGCACTGCAGCCGCGGGCTGGGTATCTGGGACTGGGCGGGCACCGAGACCGAGGGCACCGACCCGGATGTCGTTCTCGCCTGCGCCGGAGACGTGCCGACCCTCGAGACGCTCGCGGCGGCATCCATTCTGCGCGAACGACTGCCAGAGCTGTCTGTGCGCGTCGTCAACGTGGTCGACCTCATGCGGCTGCAGGACGAGCACGAGCACCCGCACGGACTCTCGGACACCGAGTACGACAACGTCTTCACGACCGACAAGCCCGTGATCTTCGCCTACCACGGCTACCCGTGGCTCATCCACCGGCTGGCCTACCGCCGCACCGGTCACGAGAACATGCACGTCCGCGGCTACAAGGAGGAGGGCACGACCACGACGCCGTTCGACATGGTCATGCTCAACGACCTCGACCGGTACCGGCTCGTCATCGACGTCATCGACCGGGTGCCGCAACTCGCATCGACGTGTGCGGGGCTCCGCCAGGAGATGCAGGATGCCCGGCTCGCCGCCCGCCAGTACACGCGCGACCACGGCGAAGACATCCCCGAGGTCGCGAACTGGCAGTGGGCAGGCGACGGGGCGGGGGTGTCGCAGGAGGACGCCCAGGAACGCGTGGACGATACCGGCTCGGACAACGCGTGATCCTCGCCGAAACCGCAACGTAGGCTGGACCCGTGGCGAAAAGCATTTACATCACGTCCGCCGAAGGGCACACCGGCAAATCGACGATCGCGCTCGGCACCCTCGACACTCTCTCCCACCAGGTGCAGCGAGTGGGTGTGTTCCGTCCGATCGCGCGGTCGACCTCTGAGCGCGACTACGTCGTCGACCTCCTGCTCAGCCACGACAGCGTGGATCTCGACTACGACGAGTGCATCGGTGTGACCTACGACGCGGTGCACGTCGACGCGGACGCCGCCCTGTCGAACATCGTCGAGCGTTACAAGGCGGTCGAAGCGAAGTGTGACGCCGTCGTCATCCTCGGCTCCGACTACACCGACGTCGGAAGCCCGACCGAGCTCGGCTACAACGCTCGCATCGCCACCAACCTCGGTGCCCCCGTGCTTCTCGTGCTCGGTGGCCGCTCCAACCAGGGTTCGGGCGAACGCCTCGGCCAGGCCGACCCGCGTAGCCCTGAGCACATGGGCGACATCGCCGAACTCGCTCTTCTCGAACTCCGCAATGCGCACGCCACCCTCCTCGCCATCATCGCCAACCGGGTCGATCCGGACCGACTCGCCGAGGTCACCGCGGCGATCGAGAAAGCCGAGCCCGGCGTCCCGGTGTGGGCGATCCCTGAGGACCCATACCTCATCGCCCCGAGCATGGAATCGATCATGACGGCGACCGACGGCGTGCTGCTCAAGGGCGATCCCGCCCTGCTCTCCCGCGAAGCGCTCGGCGTCGTGGTCGCGGGAATGGGCATGGTCAATGTGCTGCCGCGGCTGATCGAGGGAGCCGTGCTCGTGGTCGCAGGCGACCGCACCGAAGTGCTGCTCGCCGCCATGATGGCCCAGAGCTCAGGCACCTTCCCGTCCATTGCAGGGATCGTGCTCAACGGCGGGTTCGACCTGCCCGAACCGGTCGAGCAGCTGCTCGACGGCCTTCCCCAGACCCTGCCGATCATCAAGACCGGACTCGGCACCTACGACACCATCGTCGCCATCACCAGGACCCGCGGGCGCCTGGCCGCCGATTCGCAGCGCAAGTACGACGCGGCACTGGCGCTCTACGAACAGCACGTCGATGCGACCGCCCTCCTCAACCGCCTCGAGGTGAGCCGCACTGCCGTCGTCACGCCGTTGATGTTCGAGTACGGGCTCCTCGAACGCGCCCGCGCGAACCGCAAGCACATCGTCCTGCCCGAGGGCGACGACGATCGCATCCTCCGCGCAGCGCATACCCTCCTCGCCCGCGGCGTGGCCGACCTGACGATCCTCGGAGAACCGTTCGAGGTCCGGTCCCGCGCCATCGAGCTCGGCCTGGATATCTCCGGAGCCGAGGTGCTCTCCTCCCACGATCCCGTCCTCGGGCTGAAGTTCGCCGAGGAGTACGCGCGGATCCGCGCGCACAAGGGCGTCACAGTCGACCAGGCCCGTGACCAGGTCTCCGACGTCTCGTACTTCGGCACGATGATGGTGCACCTCGGGCTGGCAGACGGCATGGTCTCCGGTGCTGCGCACACGACGGCGCACACCATCCGACCGGGGTTCGAGATCATCCGCACGAAGCCGGGCGTCAACGTCGTCTCTTCCGTGTTCCTCATGGCGTTGCAGGACCGCGTCCTCGTCTACGGCGACTGCGCCGTCATCCCCGATCCGGATGCCTCCCAGCTCGCCGACATCGCCATCTCGTCCACTGAGACCGCCGTGCAGTTCGGCATCGACCCGCGGGTCGCCATGCTCTCCTACTCGACGGGGGAGTCCGGTTCGGGCGTCGACGTCGAGAAGGTGCGAGACGCAACGGCGCTCGTGAGGTCCCGTCGCCCCGACCTGCTCGTGGAGGGTCCGATCCAGTACGACGCCGCTGCGGATGCCGCGGTCGGCGCGTCGAAGATGCCCGGTTCCGAAGTGGCCGGCCGCGCGACGGTCTTCATCTTCCCCGACCTGAACACCGGGAACAACACCTACAAGGCGGTTCAGCGTTCGGCAGGCGCCGTCGCCATCGGTCCGGTCCTGCAGGGCCTCAACAAACCGATCAACGACCTGTCGCGAGGAGCCCTGGTGCAGGACATCGTCAACACCGTCGCGATCACGGCGATCCAGGCGCAAGGCGAGACGCCCGCATGAGCGCCGTCCTCGTCGTCAACTCGGGTTCCTCGTCGTTCAAGTACCAGCTGATCGACATGGACACGGAGCAGATGCTCGCGACCGGCCTGGTCGAGCGGATCGGCGAGGATTCCGGCCACGCAGTGCACACCATCCCGTGGGACGACGTGCCGTCCGTCGACAGGTCCGATGCTCCCCAGACCACCGAGCGGGACCTCCCGATCCCGGATCACACGGCCGGGTTCAGAGTGATGCTCGACGCGTTCGCCGCCGACGGTCCGTCGCTTGACCGGCATCCGCTGATCGCCGTCGGGCACCGGGTCGTCCACGGCGGAAAGCGCTTCTTCGAGCCCACCCCGATCACCGACCTCGTGAAGATCAACATCGAGGAGCTCGCGGAGCTCGCACCGCTGCACAACCCGGCGAACCTCCAGGGGATCGAGGCCGCGCAGAAGGCGTTCCCCGACGTTCCGCACGTCGCCGTCTTCGACACCGCGTTCCACCAGACCCTCTCGCCAGCGGCATACAGCTACGCGATCGACGCGGCTCTCGCCAAGAAGCACCGGCTGCGCAAGTACGGTTTCCACGGCACATCGCACAAATTCGTCTCCGAGGAGGCAGCAGCCTTCGTCGGGCGACCGCTCGCCGAGCTGAACCAGATCGTCCTCCACCTCGGCAACGGGGCGTCGGCATCGGCCATTGCCGGCGCCCGCTCGGTCGAGACCTCCATGGGGTTGACGCCGCTGGAGGGACTCGTCATGGGAACCAGGTCGGGCGACATCGATCCCGCGGTGCTCATCCACCTGCACCGTCGAACCGGAATGACGTTCGATGAGATCGACACCCTGCTCAACCGCAAGAGCGGCCTGCTCGGGATGAGCGGCGCCAACGACATGCGCGACGTCCTCAGCCGTGCCGCAGCGGGCGACGAAAACGCCCAGGTCGCCTTCGACGTCTACGTGCACCGGCTCAAGGGCTACGTCGGCAACTACATCGCGCAGCTCGGCCGGATCGACGTCATCACCTTCACTGCAGGGGTGGGGGAGAACGCCGCCGCCGTGCGCAAGGCCGCCCTGTCGGGGCTCGACGCCTTCGGCATCCGTCTCTCCGACGAACGCAACGAGGAGAAATCGCGGGATGCCCGCCGGATCTCCACCGACGACTCCGCCGTCACCGTGCTCGTCATTCCCACCAACGAAGAACTCGAGATCGCCCGGCAGACGATGTCCGTCTTATGAGAAGGTCAACGGCCGCCGTGCTGGGAACGCGATGGTTCGGCTACCGGGCCGAAGTCGCGATCCAGCTCGCCGCCGTCGTGATCGTGGTCGTGTCCATCGCCATCGCGCTCGTCGTGGATACGGCACCGTTGCGGACTGTCGCATTCGCCATAGCGATCAGCCTGATGATCGTGGCGACGGTACTGGCCGCCATCCTCGGCCGAACCAGCTCGGACTGGCTCCTGGCGGTCCCCGTTCTCGACATGATCGCGCTCATCGTGATGCAGCAGGTTCCCGAGCACCATGTCCACGCGCTGAGCATTCTTGCGATCCTCCCCGCTCTCTGGCTGGGTCTGTCCGGCCGCCCGGTCTTCGCCGGGCTGGCCGTTCTGCTCTCCCTGGGGCTGGTCGAGGTCGCCGGTGTGGGCGAGCTGGATTCGATGGATCTCGAGCACGCCCTGCGGAACTTTCTCACGCCGGCCGTTGTGAGCATCGCAGCAGCCAGTACTTTCGTCGCGTCGCGTCGCGCCGCAGCGAGCATCCGTTCGCTCATCGAGCAGGAACGGGAGACGGCCGCATCACTCGCCCGAGAGAAACGCACCTCCGAACTGCTCGACGCCATGCTCGATGCCGTCGACATCGGAATCCTCGCCTATGACGCCGAAGGCAACCAGATCCTCGCGAACCGTTCGGTCCTCAGCCATCCGGTGATCGTCAACACCGGACTCACCCCCCTCGAGCTCGACCAGCAGGGATACATGCTGCAGGAGGACAGAGTCACGTCGCTCCCTGACGGGCAGGGGTTCGTCACGCGGGCGCTCAGGGGCGATGAATACTCCAACCAGATCATCTGGATCAGCGCCCCCGGTACCCGGCAACACGCCGTTGCGGCATCCGCGCGGCCGCTGCACGACACCGATGGCCGCTTCGCCGGAACGGTGATCGCCATCGACGACGTCACGGCGTATCTCGAGACGATCGCGGCGAAGGACGAATTCGTCGGATCCGTGTCGCACGAGTTCAGGACCCCGCTTGCGTCGATTCTCGGCTACCTCGAACTCGTTCTCGAAGAGCCTGAACGGCTGCCGGACGACGTCCGCCAGCACCTCGGCGTGGTCGAAAGGAACGCCGACCGGCTCCAGCGACTCGTCCTCGATCTTCTGGAGGCAGCCAGCCGGAAGCGCGAAGCCGTCCGCCTGCAGCGGCAGTCGACGGATGTCGTCGCCCTGTGCGCTGCTGTGCTCGAGCGATGCCGGACGGCAGCTGAGAAGGCGGGTGTCCAGTTCGCCCTCGATGCGTCCGGACCCGTGATCGCGGTGATCGACCCGAAGCGGATCAGCCAGGCCATCGACAGTCTCGTCTCGAACGCCATGAAGTTCAGTCCGTTCGGAGGACAGGTCCGCCTGACCGTGTCGTCTGACGGAGAGAACGTCACGATCACCGTGACCGACAACGGCATCGGGGTGCCATCCGAGGAACTCGAGGCAATGACCTCGCCCTTCTACCGCGCCGGCACCATCGGTGAACACTTTCCGGGAGTCGGGCTCGCTCTCACGGTGACGAAGGCGATCGTCGAGGAGCACCGCGGGTCACTGTCGTTCGAAAGCTTTGAAGGCCGGGGGACCACCGTGACGGTGAGGCTGGCGGTTCGGTAGTAACGAGCGCATGTTGTTTGCGAAAAGTCCACAAGAAACATTGCACAAGACTTCTTGTGCAACTATCGTGAAGGCATGGCCACCCCACTCCCACCCGTCCGCGCCCTGACCGATCCGCGGGCGATGCGCGCACTGGCGCATCCGTTACGTGTGAGACTGCTGGGTGAACTCCGCGTCTCGGGGCCGCAGTCGGTCGGGATGCTCGCCGACACTCTCGACGAGGCACCCGGGTCGATCAGCTACCACGTCGGGGTTCTCGCCCGGTCGGATTTCGTCGTCGAAGCCCCGGAGAATGCGCGGGATGCGCGCGAGCGCTGGTGGCAGGCAGCCCAGTCGCACACGCGCTATGAACCCAGTCGGCTCAATGCCGACCCGGACACCCGGGTCGCGAGCGCGGCGATGCGTCACACGTTCCTGCAGTCGCAGGCCGCCGAGCTCGCCGAGTACATCGACCTGGAGCCGACCCTCGAGCCGGAGTGGGTGGCAGCAGCGACGACCGGCGACACGGTGACTTTCCTCACGCCAGACGAGCTGCGCGAACTCGCCGACGAGCTCGAAGTGCTCGCGCGCCGCTGGGAGGCACGGAGTCGCCCGGATGCCGCAGGAGCACGTCCGTCCCGCTTCATGTACAGCGCGTTCGTCCGTCCGCGGCCCGCGCAGACCAGCGCCGATTCCTCCCGCGACGCGACCGGGCACGCAGAAGCCGGCGCGGCATCCGCTCGCCCCGATGGGCACCGACCTCAGGACCCCGCGTGACCACCGCAGTCGGAACGACCCACCGCACGCCGCTCGTCGGGCTGCTCGCTGCCGAACTCATCTCGAAGGCGGGCAACGCGATCACGATGGTGGCCGTCCCGTTGTACGTGCTCGGAACGACTGATTCGCCCGTGGCGACCGGCGTGGCCGGGGTCTTCGCCACCGTCCCGGTCGTCGTCGGGGGTGCCCTCGGCGGTGCGGTGATCGACAGGTTCGGCTACCGGACGGCGAGCATCCTCGCCGATCTCGCTAGTGGGCTCACCGTGCTGGCCATCCCTGTCTTCGCCCTGACGAGCGGGTTGCCGTTCTGGCTGCTCCTCCTGCTCGTGTTCCTCAGCGGCCTCCTCGACACCCCGGGCGACACGGCGAAGGCGGTGCTGCTTCCCGAGCTCGCCGAGCGGGGCCGTGTGCCGCTGGCGCGGGCGGCCGGGGCGCAGTCCGCCGTGCAGAGGAGCGCATCGATGATCGGGGCTGCGACCGCTGGCATCCTCGTGGCGCTCGCAGGGGCGACGAACTCGCTGCTGGTCAACGCGGCGACCTTCGCGGTCTCCGCGCTGCTTGTCGCGCTCTGCATCCCACGGAAGGTGGCCAGGCCCCTGCGGGAGGAGTCGGACGGGACCTACTGGCAGGAGCTCTCGGACGGCTTCCGGTTCCTGTCGAAGCAGCCGCTGTTGCGCAGCGTCGTGTTGCTCGTCATGGTGACGAACGCGATCGACATCGCCGGCCTGACGGTGATCAAGCCGGTCTATGCCACAGCGAACTCCGAATCGGGCGCGCTGCTCGGATTCATGGTCGGATGCTTCGCCGGTGGCGCCCTGGCCGGCTCGACCCTGTTCGCGGTCTGGGGGCACCGTCTGGCCGGACGGGGGCTGTTCGTCTTCTCGTTCTTCTGCGCGGGGGTGCCGCCGTACGTCGCGATGTTCCTCGATGTCCCTGTGCCGGTGCTGCTCCTCGTGTTCGGGCTGTCAGGACTCGCGGCCGGCGCGATCAACCCGATGCTGTCGACCGCGATGTACGGGCTGACGCCCGAGCGGATGCGCGCGCGGGTCTTCGGCGTGACGACAGCGGGGGTGGCGGCGGCGATGCCGCTCGGGAGCTTCGTCGCCGGGCTGGCCATCGCAGGGATCGGGTTCGGGCCGACCGTGCTGTCCTGCGCCGTGCTTTATGCGGTGCTGACGCTACTGCCGCTGTGGGGCAAGCGCTGGGAGGGCCTCGATGCGGCGCGGGCGGAGCCGGCTGCGGCTGCGGCCTAGGTTTCGGGAGGAAAATCCGGGGGTCGATCGTCCATACGTGGACAGGCCCCCTGCTTTTCCTCCCGAAACCCGCGCGCCCCGAGAGTTCAGGTCAGCGGTGCCTGCACTGCTGTCAGGTCGGCGGCGGTGATCGTCAACTCGACCTCGTCGCCGAGACCGAAGGACTGCGAGGCGGCGTGCTGGGTCACGACCTGCTGTGCTTCGACGAGAACGATCGTGCGCCGGAAGCTCCCGTGGAAACTCGAGCCGACGACGGTGCCGCCGCCCTGCCCGGCACGCTGGATGGCCCTGATGCCGATGTCCTCCGGGCGAACGAAGCAGAGAACGCTCCCGTTCAGGCCAGGGGTGCGCGACGGCAGATCCTGACCGAGGATCTGTATCCGCCCACCGGACGCCGTTCCCTCCAGCCGGTTGCTCTGGCCGACGAAGTCCGCCACGAACGCCGTCGCGGGGCGCGAGTAGAGCTCCTCTGGCGTTCCGATCTGCTCGATGCGCCCCTCCCGCATCACCGCGACGCGATCGGCGACGGCGAGCGCTTCGTCCTGGTCATGCGTGACGAAGAGTGTGGTGATGCCGAGCTCTTGCTGGATGCGGCGGATCTCGTCTCGCAACTGCACCCGCACCTTCGCGTCGAGAGCCGACAGCGGCTCATCGAGCAGCAGCACCCGCGGTCGGGTCACGAGCGCCCGCGCAAGCGCCACCCGCTGCTGTTGCCCGCCGGACAGTTGGTGGGCATACCGGGCGCCGCGGCTCCCGAGTCCGACCAGGTCGAGCGTTTCGGCGGCGAGCCGACGTCGCTCGGCGAGCGGGACACGTCGCATCCGCAACCCGAACTCCACGTTCTCGATCGCCGTCATGTGCGGGAACAGCGAATAGGACTGGAACACCATGCCCATGTCGCGACGGTTCACCGGCATTCGTGAGATGTCGGTCCCGTCGACGGTCACCGTTCCGGACGAGACGGTCTCGAGCCCCGCGAGGGACCGAAGGGCCGTCGTCTTGCCGCAGCCGCTCGGTCCGAGCAGGGCGACGAATTCACCGGGTGCGATGCTCAGATCGAGCCCATCCAGCGCGCGGTGGACGCCGTACTGCTTAACCACGGATCGGAACTCGACGGCGGTGCCGGGGCGTGCCAGTGCGGATGCTGCGTCTGTCGACGTCACGTTGTTGTCCTGTTCTGCGGGTGGCCGGCACCGACCCGGCCGATGACGGCGAGGAGGACGAAGGCGAAGATGAGGGAGAGAAGGGAGAGGATGACCGCGGTGTACGGGTCGCTCTTCGACGCCTGCACGAGAGCGGTCTGCAGGTTCTGCCGGTTCAGCAGAGACGCGATCGTGTACTCACCGAGCACGACGGCGATGCTGATCACCGACGCGGCGAGGAGGCCACGGCGGAGCCCGGGAACGATCACCCGGACGATGACCGTTCCCCACGGGGCGCCGAGCGTGCGGGCGGCCTCCGTCAGGGTGGCGAGGTCGATCGCCTGCAGGTTGGACTGGATCGCTCGGTAGGCGAAGGGCAGCACGAGGATCCCGTAGGCGAACGCGAGAGTCCAGGCGCCGCTCCCGAAGACGCCGGCGATCACCGAGTACACCGGCGCGAGACCGACGACGAGGGCGATGGCGGGCACGGTGATCGGCAGCAGGCAGATCAGTTCCAGCGCACGTCGCAGTTTCGGGAACTGCAACTGCACCAGGATCATCGTCGGAACGAGCAGGGCGAGCATCACCAGCACGGTGAGAACCGCAAGGACGAGCGAATTCAGGATGCCGGTGAACAGGGTCCGGTATTTGCGTTCGTTCTCCGGGTCGACCAGCGCCAGCCAGTGCTCGAAGCCGTATCCGCCTGCGACACCGCGCAGCGTGAATTCGACCATCGAGACGAGCGGGATCGCGAAGACCAGCCCGAACGTGACGAGGATCACGACGGTGGCGAGGCGGCCGGGCCGGTCGCCGAGTCGCTGGGTGCCTGCGCGGCTCATCGCTGCCACCTCTCGGTCTTGCGGGCGAGCGCCGAATACACGGCCATGAGCACGGCCATGACCACGATCATTCCGAGCGCGAGGGAGCCGGCGAGGTTCTCGCGGCCGAGCACGGTCTCGCTGATCAGGGCACCGCGGATCTGCAGCGGCACGATCTGCGCACCCTGGCTGATCAGCGCGGCTGCTGTGGCGTAGGAGGAGAACGCATTGGCGAAGAGGAGGACGAGTCCGCCGAAGAACGACGGGGCGAGGATCGGACCGGCGATCCGGGTCCAGTAGGTGATGGTGCCGCCGCCGAGGGTGGCGTTGGCCTCGGCCCACTGGGCTTTGAGACCGTCGACCGCAGGCAGGAACGTGATCACCATGAGCGGCACCTGGAAGTAAAGATAGGGGAGGACGAGCCCGGGCACCTGGTAGAGCCACACACCGTCGGCGAAGATGTCGATGCCGAACCGGTCGCGGAGAAGAACGGTGACGACACCCTGGATGCCGATGGTCGCGATGAACGCGAAGGCGAGCATCACTCCGCCGAACTGGGCCAGCACACCGGAAATCGCGTCGACAGCTGTCCGGATCCGACCATCGGCCGTGAGACCGCTGAGTGCGTAACAGACCAGCGCTCCGAGGACGGCGCCGGACAGCGCCGTGATTCCCGAGATCGCGAACGAGGCGCCGAACGTGGTGAGGATCACCGGGTCGGCGAGCGCGGTCAGGTTGTCGAGGGTGAACTCGCCGTCGGAGTTGGCGAAGCCTGTTGCCACGGCGAGGACGACCGGGAGGACGAGCATCAGCAACACATAGAGAGCGAAGGGCGTGAGCCCGAGATATTTCATGACGGATGCCTTCAGCCGGCGTGAGAGGACGCCGGATCGCAGATGAACGCGCCGGGACCGTGAGACGGCCCCGGCGCGTGTCGACAGGGTGGGACTATCCCAGGACGGTCGCCCACTGCTCGGCGAGGAGCGCGTTCGCGGCATCCGTCTGCGCGGTGTCGGGGGAGAGGAGCTCCTCCGGTGCGCTGCCTGCGGTCTCGGCAGCGGCGGAGTCGACCGTTCCAGCCTCTTCCATCGCCGCGAGGCGGACCGGGTACGCGCCGGCCTCGAGGTAGAGGTTCTGGGCCTCGTCGCTGAAGATGAACTCCTGCCACAGGCGGGCGGCGGCCGGGTTCGGCGCGTCGACGTTCACGGCCTGGTTGTAGTACGCACCGTACGAGGGGCCCTCGAGGACGACGGTCTTCCAGCTCGGAACGTTCTGGGCCTCGGCCAGGTTGTTGTAGCTCCAGTCGAAGACGACGGCGGTCTCACCGGATGCGATCGTCGCCGGCGTCGGGTCGAGGGGCAGGAAGTTGCCCTCGGCGTTGAGCTCGGCGAAGAAGTCGATTCCCGGCTGGAAGTCGTCGACGGTGCCTCCGGACTGAATCGCCGCGAGGCCGACGGCGGCGAAGGCCGCGCCCGCCTGCGTGGGGTCGCCGTTGATGGCAACCTTGCCCTTGTACTCGGAGCCGAGCAGGTCGTCGAGTGACTCGGGAGCGTCGACGAGGTCTTCGTTGTAGCCGATGGACATCAGACCGGTGTAGTCATTGACCCAAAGGCCGGTCTCTTCCTTGTTCTCGGCCGGGATGTCATCCCAGGTCTCAACCTGGTACGGCGCGAACTGGTCGGTGGATTCGAGGGCGACGGCCGTGCCGAGGTCGAAGACATCAGGCGCGGTGTCCTGTCCCTTGAGGTTTTCGGCTGCGGTGATCTCTTCGGCGCTCGAGACGTCGGGGTCGGCCGAGTTCACGGTGATGTCGTACTTCTCCTCGAATGCGGTGATGATCTTGCCGTAGTTGGCCCAGTTCTCGGGCAGCGCGATGACGTTGAGTTCGCCTTCGGCCTGTGCGGCGGCGACGAGCCCTTCGAGCCCACCGAAGTCCTCGGCGCTGGTGGCAGCTGCCGCGTCGACGTCCGGGTCGGTGCCGGATGCCGGCGACGCCGCGCATCCGCTCAGAAGAAGAGCCGAGGCCGCGAGAGCGGTGCCGGCGAAGATAAGTCGTGATCGGGACACAATTTCCTCCAGGGGAGCGCGGGTCGTCCTGCTGTGGACGAATGGGGGCCGCGCGTCTGTGAGGCTAGGAGCGGCCGGAGGCCGGGCGGTGAACTGACGATGAATGGGGGGCTGCTCGGCGCTGAACTCGGCTGCCGCTGCCGCACACGTGCCCGTTTCGGGAGGAAAATCGAGGGGTCGATCGCCCATATCTCGACGGGCCCCTGATTTTCCTCCCGAAACTCAGAGTGGCGGGTCAGCCGACCAGCCCGGCGCGGATGTGTCGCGCTGCCCACAGGTGCTCCCGGCGGGAGACGTAGCCGTGGATCACGGATTCCACCTCGGCCCAGCGGTACATGACCATGGCGTACGTGACGCGGATGACGATGTAGCCCAATCGGTGGAGCACGAGATCCCGTTCACGATCCTTCACGGCTGCGTCGCCGGTATGGAATTCCAGGCCGTCTGTCTCGATGATCAGGCGGTCTCCGATCAGGATGTCGACCCGGCCGACCTCGGGAATTCTTGCCTGGGTTCGGTAGCGCAGGCCGCGACGTCCGAGTCTCAGCCGGACTTTCGTCTCGAGGCCGGACTCGCAGGTGGCGTCGACACAGTCGAGGAGCGGCCAGTATTTCCGCGGCACCCGCGATCGCACGTCGCTGAGGTCGGAGGGTCTGATCACGCGACGGTTGAGTGCGGAGTCGATGGCGACGATGACGTTCTCGGCGGTCTGGCATCCGAATTGATCGACAAGCGAATCGACGACTGACGACAGCGGTGGGCCATCGGTCTGTCCCGCGGGGCGGGAGTAGTGCGTCACTATCCCGCTGCCTGACCTTGGCGCGTGACCCGAGTTCACGGGCACGGCGATGTGAGTTCTGTGGTCGTCGACGCACCACACCCCTGCTCTCCTGAGGGCAGTGACACACGTGATCCTTCCACCGAGGGAGCAGGCTCGGAGGAGTAGCGGGTCCGTGCCGGGAAGTGCGTACCAGCCGCGTCTCGGTCGAAGGAGCAGACCGTCCGCTACGAGACGCTGCAGGCGAGTGCGTTTCGCACCATCCGACTCCAACACGGACAGATGAGCGATGCCGCCGTGGCGCTCGAGGAGGCCGAATTCGTCAATCACGCCCTCGATCGTGGTCCGGAATCGCGTCATGCAGTGGCCAGACGGCAAAGTGGTGGACAACTCGCGTGACCTCGAGGCCTGTGGATAATCCCGGGCCATGGTTTCAGGAGGAAAATCGAGGGGTCAATCGACAATATGTAGACGGGCCCCTCGATTTTCCTCCCGAAGTTTCGGCGGCCGGGCACCCCACCCCGCCCACCCGCGGTGTCAGCGGCGGCGACTACGATAAGGGGGTGGTTACAGCCCTGTATCGCCGTTACCGGCCAGAGTCCTTTGCCGAGCTGATCGGTCAGTCTCAGGTGACCGATCCACTGATGACGGCCCTGCGCACCAACCGGGTCAACCACGCCTATCTGTTCAGCGGCCCGCGTGGCTGCGGCAAGACGACCTCGGCCCGCATCCTGGCGCGCTGCCTCAACTGCGTCGAGGGCCCCACCGACACCCCCTGCGGTGTGTGCCCGAGCTGCGTAGAACTCAGCCGTGACGGCGGCGGGTCCCTCGACGTCGTCGAGATCGACGCCGCCAGCCACAACGGAGTCGACGACGCCCGCGACCTCCGCGAACGCGCCATCTTCGCCCCGGCCCGTGACCGCTACAAGATCTTCATCCTCGACGAGGCACACATGGTCACCCCGCAGGGCTTTAACGCCCTGCTGAAGATCGTCGAAGAGCCGCCGGAGCACATCAAGTTCATCTTCGCCACGACCGAACCAGACAAGGTCATCGGCACGATCCGTTCCCGCACGCACCACTACCCGTTCCGGCTGATCCCGCCGGCCCAGATGCTCGAGTACGTGCAGACACTCTGCGAGTCCGAAAAGGTCCAGGTCGAGCCGGGGGTGCTGCCGCTCGTGGTCCGCGCCGGCGGCGGGTCCGCCCGCGACACCCTCTCGCTCCTCGACCAGCTCATGGCAGGTTCCGAAGGCGACACCGTCGACTACGAACGCGCCGTCGCCCTCCTCGGCTACACCCACTCGGCGCTGCTCGACGAGGTCATCGACGCACTCTCCGCCCGGGATGCCGGCGCGGCATTCTCCGCGGTCGACCGCGTCATCCAGACCGGCCAGGACCCCCGCCGCTTCGTCGACGACCTCCTCGAACGCCTCCGCGACCTCATCGTCGTCGGCGCGACCGGGGGAGAGGCGGCATCCGTCCTCCGCGGCATCCCCCAGGACGAACTCGATCACATGGCGGTCCAGGCCACCGGTTTCGGCCAGGCCGAACTCAGCCGCACGGCCGACATCGTCAACACCGCCCTCAGCGAGATGACCGGCGCGACCTCGCCACGCCTCCACCTCGAACTCATGGTGGCGCGCGTGCTCGTCCCCTCGATGGACGACTCCGCCCGCGGCGCCCTGGCCCGCGTCGAGCGACTTGAACGCCGTGTCGGCATGTCGGATGCCGCTTCGCCGGCCGCCGCTCCGACGGATGCCGCCGCTCAGCAAAGCCCCTCCACCCGGCGCTCGTTCGACGCACCGGCCGCACCTCCTCAGCAGGCGCCGCAGCAGGCGCCCGCGCCTGTCCGTCCGCCCGCCGCTGCCCCGGCCACTTCGCCGGCTCCCGCGGAGCGCCCCGCTGCCGAGAGCGCGGCTCCTCCTGCACCTCCTGTGACGGTGAAGCCGATCGGGCCGGTCAGCCTCCAGCAGCTGCGTGACTCCTGGCCCGAGATCCTCGAGCGAGTCGCAGCGGCCAAGCGGTCGGCCTGGCTCGTGGCGCAGACGGCATCCGTTCGCGCGTTCAGCGATGACGCCGTCCTGCGCCTGAGCTTCCCCAGCGCCAAAGACGTCGAGGACTTCAAACACCTCAACGCCGGCGACGGCGTCAGCACGATGGTGCGACAGGCGATCCTCGACGTGCTCGGCGTGACCGTCAAGTTCATCGCGCACGTCGATGCCCCAGGCGACACGGATGCTCCGCGCGACTCCGCCCCGAAGGCGCCCGACGCAGGGGGCGCGCCGAAGGCGCCGTCCGCCGTCGGCTCGTCCTCGCCCGCGGTGCCGTCAGCGCCCGGCGCGCCGTCGTCGACCGTCGCCTCACCCACACCAACCGCCTCGACCAGCGCCCGCCCGGCCGACGGCCCAGCGGCGTCCACTCGGCCGAGCCCAGCGCCGACGGCAGAAGCAGCGGCAGCACCGCGTCCCGCGTCGCGTCCCGCAGATGCCGCCGTCCGCCCGGCGAGCAGCCCCGCAGCACCCGCGTCCGGCGGAGCATCCGCCGCAGTGGCCGCGCCCGCAGCGGGTGGGTGGCACGTCGTGGCGATCCCCACTTCCGACCCGACCGCCCCCGCCGCCGAGGTGTCCGCCCCGGCTTCGGCGGCACCCGCACGCCAGGCAACCGCGACAGCGGTCTCGGACCTCACCCCGCCAGACGACTTCGACGCACCGCCGCCAGACGACGAGCCGCCGTACCCGGACCCGCAGCACGACCCGGGCTACAGCGAACCCGTCGCGATCGGCGATGTTCCGACCGTGATCCCTCCCGGCCGGTTCTCGCCCGCGGCTCCCGCGTCCGGCGCGCCGTCGACGGGTGCACCGGCAGCTCCGGCGTCGAACCCGGCCGCAGCAGCACACCCGACGGGCCCTCGCGCGAACCAGCCCGCCCCGCCCGAGCGGGGTGCCGAGTCCCGCCCGGTTGCCCCACAGGCATCCGCTCCCGCCGCTCCCCGCGGGCGACAGACCTCGCACCCGGCGGCCTCGACACGCTACGGCGAATCCGTGGTGCGTGAACTCCTCGGCGCGAGCTTCATCGAGGAACAGCCGCACACGCCGCCGACCCGATTCAACAGAGACTAGACCCGCATGTATGAAGGCATTGTCCAGGAACTGATCGACGAATTCGGTCGTCTGCCCGGCATCGGACCCAAGTCCGCCCAGCGGATCGCGTTCCACATCCTGCAGACCGAGACCTTCGACGTCTCCAGGCTGGCCGAGCTGCTCACCGAGGTGCGCGAGAAGGTGCACTTCTGTGAGATCTGCGGAAACGTCGCCGAACAGCCCACCTGCTCGATCTGCCGTGACCCGCGCCGCAACCCGGCGAGCATCTGCGTGGTCGAGGAGGCGAAGGATGTCGTCGCAATCGAACGCACGCGCGAGTTCCGTGGTCTGTACCACGTGCTCGGCGGGGCCATCAGTCCGATCGACGGCATCGGCCCTGACGATCTCCGCATACGCCAGCTCATGCAGCGATTGGCAGACGGCGTCGTCCAGGAAGTCATCATCGCCACAGACCCGAACCTCGAGGGCGAGGCGACGGCGACGTACCTCAGCCGCCTGCTGACCGTGCTCGAGATCAAGGTCACGCGGCTCGCATCCGGACTTCCGGTCGGCGGAGACCTCGAGTACGCCGACGAGGTCACTCTCGGTCGTGCGTTCGAAGGCCGCACCGTCGTCAAGCGCTGATCCGGCGCAGGCATCCCGCCGGGCTACGTGCGCCAGACCGCCGACGGATGCCTCGCGGCCGTGACGCGCGACGGCATCCGTCACATAGCAGGGCGGGCATGCATCCGGCTTTAGAATAGGGAGTCGGGCATCGCCCGATCGACCCCACCAGGAGTATCCGTGAGCCTTATCGTGCAGAAGTTCGGCGGTTCATCCGTCGCGGACGCCGAGAGCATCAAGCGCGTCGCCAAGCGCGTCGTCGAGTCGCACAAGGCCGGCAACGAGGTCGTCGTCGTCGTGTCAGCCATGGGCGACACCACCGACGAACTGCTCGACCTCGCCGCTGCCGTCTCGCCGCTCCCGCCCGAACCACGCGAACTCGACCTGCTGCTCTCCAGCGGTGAGCGCATCTCGATGTCGCTGCTGGCCATGGCGATCAAGAACCTCGGCGTCCCGTCGCGCTCGTACACGGGTCTTCAGGCCGGCATGCGAACCGACAAGCACTACGGCGCCGCCCGCATCATCGACGTCAACCCGGTCCGCGTGCGTAAGGCACTCGACCTCGGTGCCATCGTCATCGTGGCCGGATTCCAGGGCTTCAACGACGAGACCGAAGACATCACCACACTCGGTCGGGGTGGGTCCGACACGACCGCGGTCGCACTGGCTGCAGCGCTCAAAGCGGATGTCTGCGAGATCTACACGGATGTCGACGGGATCTTCACGTCTGACCCCCGCGTCGTTCCCCGCGCCCAGAAGATCGACACGATCACGAGCGAAGAGATGCTCGAGCTCGCGGCCAACGGAGCCAAGGTGCTCTATATTCGCGCAGTGGAATACGCCCGCAGGCACGGTGTGACCCTCCACGTGCGATCATCGTTCAACAACAACGAGGGAACCCTCGTCATCAACCCGAAAGAGGGCGAAGAGATGGAACACCCCATCGTCACCGGTGTCGCAATCGACCTCACCGAAGCCAAGATCACCGTCGTCGGCGTTCCCGACGTGCCGGGTAAAGCCGCCCAGATCTTCAAGATCATCGCCTCGACCGACGCCAACGTCGACATCATCGTCCAGAACGTGTCGGCAGCAGCAACTGGTCTCACCGACATCTCGTTCACCCTGCCGCAGGACGAAGCGCATAAGGTGCTCACCGCCCTGCTCGAGCAGCGCGAAGATGTCGGGTTCGAATCGCTGCAGCACGACGACCAGATCGGCAAGCTCGTGCTCGTCGGTGCGGGAATGAAAGCCAACACGGGTGTGTCCGCGCGCCTGTTCGAAGCGCTGCACCTCGCCGGGATCAACATCGAGATGATCTCGACCAGTGAGATCCGGATCTCGGTGATCACGCGGGCAGACAACGTCAAGGAGGCCGCGCGCGTCGTCCACGCCGCGTTCGACCTCGACAGCGACGAGGAAGCCGTCGTCCACGGCGGCACCGGCCGCTGACGCTGTACCCAGCTGCGGAGATTCTCCGCACGACGGCCTGAAATCGCCGTTTCAGCAAGAGTTTGGGACAATTGTCCGAAGTTGAGCACGGGCCGCCCCGCCCGGACGCACGGAAGAGAGAACCATGAGCAACGGAGTGAACCTCGGAGTCGTCGGTGCCACCGGCCAGGTCGGCGCTGTCATGCGTCGTCTGCTGGAGGAACGGGAGTTCCCGATCGCGAGCATCCGGTTCTTCGCCTCGGCGCGCTCAGCAGGCTCCACGATCTCCTTCCGCGGCGAAGACATCGTCGTCGAGGATGCCGCGACGGCGGACCCGAGCGGTCTCGACATCGCCCTGTTCTCTGCCGGTGCAACCGGCAGTCGCGCCCAGGCCCCGCGGTTCGCGGCGGCGGGTGTCACCGTCATCGACAACTCGAGCGCCTGGCGGATGGACCCCGACGTTCCCCTCGTCGTCTCCGAAGTGAACCCGCACGCCATCGACGAGGCGACCAAGGGCATCATCGCCAACCCCAATTGCACCACCATGGCTGCGATGCCGGTGCTCAAGGTCCTGCACGAAGAGGCAGGCCTCGAGCGACTCATCGTGAGCACCTACCAGGCCGTCTCCGGCTCAGGACTGGCCGGCGCCCGTGAACTCGCCACCCAGGTCCGCGTCGCCGTCGAGGACGAGAACCTCCTCCAGCTCGTGCACGACGGACAGGCCGTCAGCCTCCCCGAGCCCGTCATCTACAAGCGTCCGATCGCGTTCGACGTCATCCCCCTCGCCGGTTCGATCGTCGACGACGGCGAGTACGAGACCGACGAAGAGAAGAAGTTGCGCAACGAGAGCCGCAAGATCCTCGAGCTGCCCGGCCTGCTGGTCTCGGGCACCTGCGTTCGGGTCCCTGTCTTCACCGGGCACTCGCTGTCGATCAACGTCGAGTTCGCGCGCGACATCAGCCCGGAGCGTGCCATCGAATTGCTGGCGGATGCTCCAGGGGTCAAGCTCGCCGACATCCCGACGCCGCTGGAAGCTGCAGGCCAGGACCCCTCCCTCGTTGGACGGATCCGCGCCGACCAGAGCGCGCCTGCCGGAAAGGGCCTCGCCCTCTTCATCTCGAACGACAACCTCCGCAAGGGCGCCGCACTCAACGCCGTGCAGATCGCCGAACTCGTGGCCGCCCGACTGCACGCCTCGGTCTAACCCCGTTCGGCCGGATCGCACAGGTACGGGTGCCGGGATTGCTAGTGTCACAAGCATGACCTTCCCGACGACGCGCGTCGAGTCGCACGGTCGGGCGCGCATCGAACGCTCGGTCTTCCTCTGGCAACTCCTGTTGTCGGTGGGCGTGCTCATCCTCGTCTGCATCCTCCTTGTCGTCGACATCGACCTGTCGACTCAACCGACGCTGCTTCTCGGCATCGCGCTGATCTTCGTGGCGACCATGGCGGCATCCGCCGTTCCATGGCGGAAGCTGTCCCGCCGCTGGGCCATTTCGCTGCCGATCGCCGACATCGTCGGCATCGCGCTCATCCAGAATGGCGAGCCGAGCCTCGGGGCGTCACTCTTCTACGTCTTCCCGGTGATCTGGCTGGCGACCTACTACGGGTTCTTCGGCGCGGTGCTCGGCCCGGTCCTGTCGAGCCTCGCGGTGTGGGGCGTCTGGCTGATCAACCCGGAGACCATCGAAACCACTCCGAAGCTGCTGGTCTTCCCGATCGTGCTGGCTTTCGTGTCAACGGCGAGCTACATCGGAACCCAGAAAAATCTCGCCCAGCGAAGGCTGCTGCGCCAACAGGCCGTACTCCTCGAGAGCGCGTTCGACCGCACCAGAAGCCAGGAACGCACCCTCGATGAGGTGCTCAACGCGGTCACCTTCGGCGTCGTGGCGTATGACCGGATGGCCAGGCCGACGATCGTGAACCGTGCGCACCGTGATCGTTTGCGACAGTTCGGTTTCGGCGAGAGCGAGATCGTTCCGGATGTGATCTATCGCGAAGACCGCGTGACGCCGTTCGCCGAGGAGGACCGGCCCCACAAACGCCTGGCCAGGGGCGAATCCTTCGACGACGTCATCATGTGGTACGGCAATCCGGGCGGATTCCGGATGGCGCTGGCCGTCACCGGGCGGCCGCTGACCAACTCGTCGGGTGGGCAGGACGGTTCCGTCTGGGTGTCCCGCGACATCACCGCAGAGCTCGAGGCGATCGGGGCGCGAGACGACCTCGTCGTCTCGGTCTCGCACGAACTGCGCACGCCGCTCACCTCGATCCTTGGATACCTCGAACTCGTTCTCGACAGCGAGGACGTCGGCGATGAAAGCCGCGGACACATCGAGGTGGCGTTGAAGAACGCCGATCGACTGCTGTCCCTCGTCTCCGACCTGCTCGTGGCATCCCACGACGAACAGGTCGGTTTCTTGCTCAACTTCGCCCCGACCGACCTGGCGGTCATCGCGAAGCAGTCGATCCAGGCCCTCAAACCCGTCGCGGAGGAGCGGAAGATCTCGCTGCTGCTCACGACGATCGGCGACCCGGTCGTTTACGCCGACGAGTTCCGCGTGCGCCAGGTCATCGACAACCTCCTCTCGAACGCCGTGAAGTACAACAACACCGGTGGCCGGGTCAGCATCGCCGTCATCGGCGACATCGACGAAGTCGAGATCTTCGTCTCCGACACGGGTCGCGGGATGTCTGCCGAGGACCAGAAGAACCTCTTCGAGCGGTTCTACCGTGCCGAATCCGTGCGTAATTCGACGATCCACGGCACCGGCCTCGGCCTCAGCATCAGCCGCGAGATCGCACGTGCACACGGCGGGGACGTCCGCGTGTCCGCCAGCAGCCCCAGCGGGACGACCATGGTGGTCACCCTGCCCAGAGAAAACGACGAGGACGCGTAGCCATGGAGTCAGCCACATCCGGCGCATCAGCTCTCGACTTGCAGACCCTTCTGCTCGCGAGCGGGATGGTCGTGGCCATCTGTGGGGTGTCCTTCATCGTCAACACGGTGTTCGGACGGAACGACCCGCCCGGTCGACTGTGGAGCGCCGCGTTCACCGCCGGCATCCTCACGACCGTCGCCTTTGCGATCTGGGGCGCCCAGCCGTCGGCGTGGTGGGCGATCGCGGTCGGGAACGCCTCCCTGGTTCTCGCGATGGGTTGCGTCTGGGCCGGCGCCCGGCTGTTCAACAACCGATCCTCGCGATTCCTCATCGTCCTGGCCGGGGCAGCGGTGACGGCCCTTGCCGTCATCATCGAGGGTCCTGACGGCGGTGACTGGGCCGGCGGACTGGTCATGCTGCTCGGTGTCGCCGTGTTCTCCTCGCTCGCCGGATTCGAAGCTCTCACCGGGCGGATGCGACGCAACCTCAACGCACGCATCCTCGCGTCGCTCATGCTCGTCGTCGCCTTCTACTACGCCACCCGCGCTGTGGTGTTCGCAACCGCGGGCCCGGACAGCGACGTCTTCCGCGACTTCTTCGGCACCGAGGTGACCACGTTCGTCACGATCCTCTTCGTCATCGTCGCGTCGACGTCGATGTCGATCCTCCGGGCGGAGCGATCGCCCGTGCGCGCGACCCGCGAGATCGAGCAGATCGACTGGAACGGCATCCTGCCCGACGCTCTCTTCGACTCTCCTGCCGTCGACCGGATCCTTCGTGCGACCCTCCACGGTGAACGGGTCGCGTTCATCGGGGCGGAGATCGACAACCTGTCCGACATGAACACCGCCTTCGGCCGGTCCTTCGGCGACGAAGCAATCGAATCGTTCTCGTCGATCCTGCACGACCACATGCCGACGACGGCGCTGCTCGGCCATCGCTCGTCCGCGAGGTTCGCCGCCATCGTGCTGGTCGACGATCTCGACCAGGCCTACTCGATCATCGAGGACGTCCGCGCCGCGCTGGTCGAGTCGCCGATCGACAAAGCGAGCGGCCTTCGACTCGGCGTGAGCTGGGGAGTCACGATGATCGAACCGGGCAACACCGACATCGCCGCGCTGACCGCGGACGTGAACGCGCTCGTCCAGAAGTCGCGGGATGCCGGTGGCAACCGGATCGAGGGACGCCCCGCCTCAGCCCTGTAGTCGCTTCGCGGCGATGTCCTGGTGTGCGAGCCGGCGCATGGCCAGGATCACCGGTTCATACAGGGCGGTGCCGAGCACGGCGTACTCGATCGGACTGAGGTCGCTCGCCCCCATGCGCCGCAGGTCGAACTCGGCGATCCCACGGATCTGCCTGGCGTACACCTCGAGTCGCTGCTCACTCATCCCGATGCCGGCCTCTTCAGCTGCTTCGAGCGCGTGCTCGAGCTGAGCCGTCGCGGCATAACCGGGGTCGTAGACCTGGCCGATCTTCTCGAGGAGGGCTCGCGCCCTGGGGTAGTCGACGGCCGAGTCCTCGCGGTAGGGCGGCAGGCTCGCGACGGCCTGCCCCAGCGCCGCGAAAAGGTCGTCACCGGGGTCGTCGATGAGATCGAGGACGATTTTCACCTTCTGGAGGGGGAGTCCTGCCGCCGACGTCAGCGCCTTGATCACGCGCAGCCGCCGTACGTGCTCCTCGGTGTAGTTCGCCTGCGTCGCGCCTGTCGATGTCCCCGACGGGAGAAGGCCCTCCCGGAGGTAGTACTTGACGGTCGCCAGCGGTACGCCTGTGCGCTCGACGAGAGCGGAAATTCTCACGGGACCCCTTGCATTGGATAGCAATAGTATCCAATACTGGATACCGCTACTATCCAACCACAGGAGTCGCCATGAACGCACCCAACCTCATCACAGCGGGGATCGTCCTCCTCACCGTGGTCGCGATCGAATCCGGCGGGCTCTTCCTTCTCAAGGTGGTGGGTGGAAAGCAGCGAGCCAACGCGCTGCAGACGAGTTTCTTCCGAGCCGGTCATGCACACGCCGGGGTTCTGGTGATCCTGGGGCTGGTCACGCTTCTTCTCATCGACGGGAGCGGGGTGGCCGGTGTTGCCGTGCTCGCTCCGACACTCGTGCTCTCGGCAGCCATCCTCATGCCCGCGGGTTTCTTCCTCTCGGTGACCGGCGACGACCCGCAGAAGCCGAACCGGTTCGCGATTCTGCTCTATGCGGCGCCGCGGTGCTCGCAATCGGGCTGGTGCTCGGCGGGGTCGGTTTGATCGGGGCGGGGGTCGCGGCACTCGCCTGACCCCGTTCGGAGGAGCCCGCGTTCAGAAGCGGCCAGATCATCCTGTTGAACGTGCGTCGCGCGCCGTTCTTCCTGTTGAGCCTTGACGGCGCGTCTCCGCCGCGTGCCGAGGGCCCAGTTTCCGCGGCCTAAACTAGGTTCATGACCTCTTCCAGCCCGGTGGATGTCGCCCTCATCGGTGGCGGCATCATGAGCGCGACTCTCGCATCCCTGATCAAGCAGCTCCAGCCGGACTGGACCATCGAGATCTTCGAACGGCTCGGCGACGTCGCCGAAGAGAGCTCCAATCCCTGGAACAACGCCGGGACCGGCCACGCCGCACTCTGCGAGCTCAACTACATGCCGGAGGGCAAGGACGGCTCGATCGACCCGGCCAAGGCGATCAGCATCAACGAGCAGTTCCAGCTCAGCCGCCAGTACTGGTCGTCGCTCGTCGCGCGCGGCGTCCTCCGCGACCCATCGACCTTCATCAACTCGACCCCGCACATGACCTTCGTGCAGGGTGAGAAGAACGTGACGTACCTGCGCGAGCGGTACAACATCCTCAAGCAGCAGCCGCTCTTCGGTGACATCGAGTACTCCGAGGACTCCCGTGTCATCAACAAGTGGGCACCCCTCCTCATGCGTAAGCGGCTCAAGGGCGAACCGTTCGCGGCCACCCGGGTGGCGTCTGGCACCGACGTCGACTTCGGATCACTGACGCACCAGCTGATCGACGCGACGACGGATGCCGGGGCGAACCTCCGCCTCAACACCGAGGTCCGTGGCCTGAAGAAGCAGAAGGACGGCACGTGGCTGATCAGCCACCGCCAGCTCGTCGGCAGGACCCCGGGGGTCACCCGGGCGCGGTTCGTGTTCGTCGGAGCAGGCGGATGGGCGCTCAAGCTGCTGCAGAAGTCCGGGATCCCCGAGATCGCCGGGTACGGCGTCTTCCCGATCTCCGGCCAGTTCCTGCGCACGGACAACCCGAAGATCGTCGCCGATCACCAGGCCAAGGTCTACAGCCAGGCGGCCGTCGGTGCTCCGCCGATGTCTGTTCCGCACCTCGATGCCCGTGTCGTCGACGGCGAGAGCAGCCTGCTCTTCGGTCCGTACGCCGGGTTCAGTCCTAAGTTCCTCAAGAACGGGTCCATCCTCGACATCGTCACGCAGGTCCGGCCGTCGAACCTCATCCCGATGCTCGCCGTCGCGAAGGACAACCCGAGCCTCATCAGCTACCTCGTCGGCGAACTCCTCGCCAGCAAGACGAAGAAATTCCGCGCGCTGCGGGAATTCATGCCGACGGCCAAACCCGAAGACTGGTACCTCATCACCGCCGGCCAGCGCGCCCAGGTGATGAAGAAGGACGAGAAGAAGGGCGGCGCCCTCCAGTTCGGCACCGAGGTCATCGCCGCTGAGGACGGCACCATCGCCGGGCTCCTCGGGGCGTCACCCGGAGCATCCACCGCTGTGCCGATCATGCTCGACGTGCTGAAGAAATGCTTCCCGACCGAGTTCCCCACCTGGGAACCCCAGATCAGCGGCCTGATCCCAAGCTACGGCACTACGCTGAACGACAACCCCCCTCAGGCGTCGGCAGTGCTGGCGAAGACCGCTGAGGCGCTCGCGATCACCCGGTGAGAGCGGCTCAGGTGGATCGTTTTCTTAACAGAATCTGACCCCATAGCACCGGTCCCCCATTTGGGGGAACCCCTCGCTGTCACTGTTGAGGAATCCTCAACCCCGGCGGTATATTGAACCCAGACCGGGGGGTACGAGTTGGACACCCCGGATGGCCCGTGTGTCCCTTGCACCGTGCCGGCTGGGTGACACCACCACGGTGTCGGAGGGTGATGGTCGCGGTGGCTGCAGCAATTGGTTCGAGCGACAAACCCGGTGCGCTCTCGGTCCTTTACAGTTTCCCCGGCGCTATCGGCGGGCCTGGATTCGGCGCGATCGCCTGGCACCAGGTCGACCAGCTCGTCCGCGCCGGACACAACGTCACCCTCGTCGTCGCGAGCGTCGCACGCCCGGTGGTCGGTGTCAGGGCCATTGTCCGGTCACTCGATTTCGTCGGGCGTCGCATCCCGGAGCGCACCATCGGCCGCGCCCGTGTGTACGCCTGGCACGACTGGCGTGCCCGCCGCGTGCTCGCGTCAGGCACGTTCGATGTCGTGCACACGTGGCCTCTCGCGGCCGTCCGCACGCTCGAGCTGGCCGCGCGAATGGGCGTCACCGGCATCCGTGAGGCGCCCAACACCCACCTCGCCGAAGCCTGCACCCTGGTGAGCCGGGAGTACGCCCGCCTCGGGTTGGCGATCCCGTCGAACTGGTCGAAGTTCGGCGACGGGGACCGCCTCGAACTCGAGGAACGGGAGTATGCGGCGGCAACCGCCCTGCTCGTCCCATCGGATGCCGTCGCCCGGTCCTTCCTGTCGCGCGGCTTCGACGCCGACCGCCTGATCCGGCACCAGTACGGGTTCGACCCCACGTGCATCCGTGTCCCTGTTCGCGAGGCGCACCACCCGTTCACCGCGGTGTTCATCGGGCGCTGTGTTCCCCGCAAGGGACTGCACTATGCACTCGAAGCGTGGCTCGCGTCTCGGGCGAGCGAGACCGGCCGCCTGCTCATCTATGGGGCATTCGACTCCGACTACCGCGAGCTGCTGCGCTCGTCGCTCGCGCATCCGTCCATCACAGTCTGCGGCCCGACCGAGAAGCCGGGCGCCGCGTACGCAAAGGCCGACGTACTGATCCTGCCGAGCGTCGAGGAGGGCAGTGCCCTCGTCACCTACGAGGCCCAGGGTGCAGGAGTGATCCCTCTCGTGTCCTCTGCGAGCGGTGCCATGGTCGAGCACGGCGTCAACGGGCTCGTCCACGAAGCCGGTGACACGGCCGCACTGACCTCCCACATCGAACTGCTCTATGACCAGGAGAAAGCACGCCGTCAGCTCCGGACTGCCGTGCTGGCCGAGGCGCAGCTGCTCACCTGGTCCGTGGCGGGGCGCGTGCTCGTCAACGCCTATCGGGCGGCCATGGCTCGGCCGGCCGACGCCTACTACGGGCGCCCGTCCGAGCAGATGTCGTCGACCTGGAACAGCGACTCCGCCGTCTCCTGAGCGCCACTAAACTCAAGCCGTGGCAAAACTCTACTTCCGCTATGGCGCGATGAACTCTGGCAAGAGCACGGCCCTGTTGCAGGCTGCGTTCAACTACGAGGAGCGGGGTCACCACGTTCTGCTGGCGAAGCCGGCGATCGACACAAAGGCCGAGTCGAACATCGAGAGCCGGCTCGGAGTGACCCGTCCCGTCGACTACGTCATCGAGCCGGATGCCGACGCATACGCGGTCTTCCAGCACCACCGTGCCGAGGCGCTCGCTGCGAACGGGGCAGATGTCAGCTGCCTCCTCATCGATGAAGCCCAGTTCCTCACCGACGCACAGGTGAACGATCTCCTGCGGATCGCGCTGCTCGAGGGGATCCCGGTGCTGGCGTACGGCATCCGGACCGATTTCCAGACCGTGGCGTTCCCCGGCAGCCGACGCCTGCTCGAGGTCGCGCACAGCCTCGAGGAGCTCAAGACCATCTGCCGGTGCGGGCGAAAGGCGCTGTTCAACGGCCGGCGTATCGGCGACCGGTTCATCTTCGACGGCGACCAGGTCGCGATCGACGGTGTCGAGGTCACCTACGAGTCGCTTTGCGGCGTTTGCTACCTGCAGGAATCCGCAGGAGCGCTCGGCCCCGTCCGCTGAGGACTGGCGTCGCTTCGGTCTGCTGGATTGTCAAGCCCTGCCGACTTTTCCGGTCCTCCGCGTACGGTCCCTGCAGGACTATTCGCTATGGATTCTGGAGGAGATTGTCATGCCCAGTCGCAACACCGTCGTTCGGAGCATGCACGATGTCGGCCTTGCCGCATGGTTCGGCGGGGCCCTGATGGGGGCCGTCGGGCTCAACGGGGCAACAGCCGAAGCCCGTTCTTCGGCTGAGGGCCTCAAGCTCGCTTCCGCCGGCTGGCGGAGGTGGCTGCCGGTCGAACTGATTGCCATCGTTGCCCACGGAATCGGGGGCATCGGGCTCATCCTCAGCAACAAGGAGCGCCTGAAGAATCAGGCTGAGAGCAGGACGAACACGACGGTCAAGCTCTGGTTCACAGCCGCGGCCCTCGCCTCGACTGCTGCGTCCGGTGTTCTGGGACGAGTCATCGATGGCCGGGCGGCCGAGGGTGCCGAAGGGACGACGGAGCCGGCACCGGGGGCCTCGCCGGAACTTGCCGGAGCGCAACGCGCACAAAAGGTGCTGCAGTGGCTGACACCGGCTCTCACCCTCGCCATGATCGTTCTTGGAGCACAGCAGGGGGAGCAGCAGCGCCCGGTGAAGGGGCTGTGGGAGACGACGGCGAAAATGTTCCGTCGCTGATGAGGCGGGTGTCGGATCCTCGACGCCGGACGCTTAGCGAGAATGTCAAGGCTCACCTGCGTTATGGGCTCAGATTCGCTGCATGAACGAAAGTGCTGGAGGCTGGACCTATGACGAATACCCCAGACACCAGCAACGCGCCCGAAGCAGCGGAGCCTCAGGCAGCCCGGTCGTCGCTCGCCGCTGTCGTCTACAACCCGATCAAGGTCGACCTCGACGCGATCAAAGCTGTTGTTGCTCGTGAGCAGGATGCGGCCGGCTGGGGAGAGACCCTGTACTTCGAGACCTCCGTCGAGGACCCGGGCCAGGGCGCCACGAAGAAGGCGATCGATGCCGGAGCAGAGATGGTCATCGTTGCCGGTGGTGACGGAACGGTCCGCGCTGCAGCCGAAGCGGTGCACGACACGGATGCCACGCTCGCCCTGCTTCCGTCGGGGACCGGCAACCTCCTCGCGCGAAACCTCGACCTGACCCTGGATGATCTCGACCACTCCATCCACTCCGCGTTCGCCGGAAAAAACAGGGACATCGACCTCGGGCTCATCGACGTACGCCACGGCGACGACTCCCTCACCAAGCACGTCTTCCTCGTCATGGCGGGCCTCGGCCTCGACGCGAAGATGCTCGCGAACACGGATGAAGACCTCAAGGCCAAGGTGGGCTGGCTCGCCTATGTCGGCGCGATCTTCAAAGCGCTCACCGACAAGAACGAACTGCGGGTGCGCTACCAGCTGGACGGCGCGAAGACGAAGTCGGCGCGCGCGCACACGATCATCGTCGGCAACTGTGGCTCCCTCCAGGCCAACGTGCTGCTGCTCCCAGACGCCGCTGTCGATGACGGGCTGTTCGACATCCTGATCCTCCGCCCGGAGAACTTCTTCCACTGGATGCAGATCTCGTTCAAGATCCTCTGGGAGAACGGCGTGCTGCACCGCACGAAGCTCGGAAAGAAGTTGCCGACGAAGGACGTCGACGCGCTCAACTACGTCAAGGCGAAGACGCTGACCATGCGCCTCAGCCGGGCCGAGGAGATCGAACTCGATGGCGACGGCATGGGCACCGCGAGTGCGGTGAAGATCCGGATCAAGCCTGGCGGCCTCACCATTCGGGTTCCACAGGACGCGTAGGTCACGCGACCCGGGTGAAATCCGGTCTCTGGGGCACTGGTTCGAGCCGCCGCCCTTGACTTCGACTCACCCGTCTGGGACGTTCGATGTGTCGACCCCTGGGCCCGTGGATACCCTCGGGAGCTGAACGGTCGACTGCTGGCCTGGGCGATAACGTCGTGAAGGCCTGGGAGCGAATCGTGGCGACGAAATCGAACGAATCAGCCGCAGCCCGACGCAGGGCACGGCGGACTCCGCGACGCCCCGCGTCGAGCCTCGCCGAGCGCTGGACGACGATCGACGGTGTGGATGTCTTCTACCGCGAGTCGCCCGAACCCCCAGACGCCCGGGTGATGCTCCACCTGCACGGATTCGGTCTCTCGGGTCGCTACCTTCTCCCGACCGCTGAGCAGCTCGGCAGTGAGTTCCACACCCTGGTCCCCGACCTCCCGAGTTTCGGGCGCAGCGGCAAAGCGCCGTATGCCCTCGACGTGCCCGACCTGGCTCACGCCGCCGTCCGGTTCATGGATGACCGACAGGTCGACAAGGCGACTCTCGTCGGCAATTCGATGGGATGCCCCGTCATCCTTGAAGTTGCCTACAACTACCCGGAGCGGATCGACCGCGCGGTCCTCGTGTCGCCGGCAGGCGGTGTCCACAACCAGCCGTTGCGTCGGGCGGTCGGGCAGCTCGCTCGCGACGGTGGCCGGGAGCCGCCCAGCATGGTGCGGGTCGCGACACCGGACTATCTCCGGTTCGGTGTGCCAAGCACGGTCCGCATGTTCCGCGCCCTCACCCAGTTCCCCTCACTCCAGCGACTGCTCGACCTGGAGATCCCGACACTCGTCGTGATCGGTGACCGCGATCCGCTTCTCCCTGGTCCTGCGCGGGTGCAGGAGATCGCATCCCAGACCGACAGTCAGGTTGTCATCGTCCTGATCGAAGGCGCCGCGCATGCGATCAACTTCAGTCACCCGGGCGAACTCGCGAACGTCATCCGTCTCTTCATGGCCGACAAACCCATCGTCGACGATCCGGACTCGCCCGGCACAACCCGGTCGTACGAGATCCACAGGGGCACGAAGCATCCGCGCCCTGAGGACGGCACGGACCCTGCGCCGACGTGACGGTCAGGCGTTCTCGAGCTCTGCGATCACGATCTTCTTCTGCTGCATCATGACCTGGATCTGCTCGGGCCGGCGGGTGAGCTCACCCATGTTGGCGGGGATGATCTGCCAGCTGACCCCGAACCGGTCCTTGCACCAGCCGCACTGCTCAGACGCAGGCACGTGGGAGAGTTTCGCCCAGTACCGGTCGATCTCGGCCTGGTCGGCGCACGACACGATGAACGAGATCGACTCGTTGAAGGTGAACAGCGGCCCGCCGTCGAGGCAGACGAAATCGACGCCGTTCAATGTGAACTGACCGTTGATCACCTTGCCGGACATTCCGGAGAAGTGTTCGTCCAGCGATTCATCCGGGTACTCGTCGATCGCGACGATCCGCGAGTTCGGGAACACATCCACGTAGTACGTCATCGCCTCGCGTGCCTGGTTGTCGAACCACAGGCACGGCTGGATCGGTGAGAGTTCGGCCATGGGGAACCTCCTTGTTCATCGGGAACATCGTCGATCACGCTACGCGGATGCGCGTCGCTGCGACACCCCTGAAGCGTGAGGAGGGGAGTCGGCTCCGGCTCCAGCGCAACCCCTGTGAGCGAATCGGCGACACCGGTAGTGTCGGACACTCGATCAAGGGAGCTCCATGGAATACCGCACTCTCGGCAGGTCCGGCGCAGTCGTCTCGGCGCAGGCACTCGGCACGATGACATTCGGAGCGGAGGCCGACGAGGCCGACTCCGGCAATATCCTCGCCGCCTACATCGACGGTGGAGGGACCTTCATCGACACCGCGGACGTCTACAGCGCCGGGGTGTCTGAGGAGATCATCGGCCGCTGGCTCGCGAAGAACCCGACAGAGGCGCAACAGATCGTGCTCGCCACGAAGGGCCGGTTCCCGATGGGCACGGGGCCCAACGACGTCGGGTTGTCCCGCCGTCACCTCCGTACGGCACTCGACGACTCGCTCGCCCGGCTCCAGGTCGACCACATCGACCTCTACCAGATGCACGCATGGGATGCGCTGACTCCGGTCGACGAGACCCTCCGCTTTCTCGACGACGCCGTGACCGCCGGCAAGATCTCGTATTACGGATTCTCCAACTATCTCGGCTGGCAGCTGACCAAAGCGGTCCACGTGGCATCCGCCCACGGGTTCACGGCGCCGGTGACGTTGCAGCCGCAGTACAACCTTCTCGTCCGCGATATCGAGCACGAGGTCGTCCCGGCTGCGCTCGACGCCGGGATCGGCCTGCTGCCGTGGTCGCCGCTCGCCGGCGGCTGGCTGAGCGGCAAGTACGAGCGCGATGTTCCTCCGACCGGGTCCACCCGTCTCGGTGAGAACCCGGAGCGCGGCATGGAGGCGTGGCGGGCCCGCAACGACTCCGAACGCACCTGGCGGGTTCTCGATGTCGTGACCGAAATCGCTGACGCGCACTCGGCATCCGCCTCGCAGGTGGCGCTGGCCTGGCTGGGCGCGCAGCCCGCCGTCACGTCGGTGATCCTCGGCGCGCGGACGGTCAACCAGCTCACCGACAACATGGCCGCCGTCGACCTCGACCTCAGCGCCGACGAAGTGCAACGGCTGACGGATGCCAGCGCGCCGCAGCTGGACGATTACCCCTACGGTGAGGCTGGCATCGCCCAGCGGAACCGGCCCCTCGCGGGCGGCCGGTAGTCCGGTAGTCCGGAGCGACGGGGCGCGGTTTCCAACTTCGGAGATCGTGCCCCCATCGGCCTCATTCGCGAATGAAACGGCCCTCCAGGCGAGAATCTCCGAAGTTGGGGACGGTGCATCCCGAGCAAGTGGCAGCGCGAGCAGTGTTCGGCCGCGGTGTGTCCCGACGGTCAACAGGTGTAGACGCAGAGAAACGGGCGATTTCTCCTGTCGAATGTGTGTGCCTCGCGATTTCTCCTGTCGAGCGTTGCCGGCCCCGCTGCGGCGAGTACAGCATCCGCTCAGGCACCCCTCGGATACGGTGGAGCGATGACGACCATCGCCCTCGTGCGCCACGGTGAAACCGACTGGAACCTGCAGCGCCGCCTCCAGGGCCGTGCCGACATCCCACTGAACGAGACCGGGTTCGAGCAGGCTCGGGCGATCGCCTCCAGTTTCTCGCCTGACGAGTGGTCGCTTGTGCTCAGTTCTCCGCTCGTCCGCGCCGCGGCGACGGCTCGCGCGATCAGTGACGGATCCGGGATCCCGATGGGGGAGCCGGTCGAGGATCTGATCGAGCGCAGCTTTGGCCAGGCCGAAGGCGCGAACGCGGTCGACATCGCTGCGAAATGGGCGGATCGAGTCTTCCCAGACGCCGAACCCGTCGAGGCGGTTCGTGCCCGAGGTGCTGCAATCGTCGACGAGCTCGTGGGGCGCCACGAGGGCAACCTGATCCTCGTCTCGCATGGGGCTTTCATCCGGGCGACGGTCTTTGCCCTCACGGGTGACGACATCGGCGGCATCGCGAACGGGGCGATCGTCCTGCTCGAAGCGACGGATGCCGGCTGGTCGCTCGTGCCTGATCCGGTGGCTGCCGCCCGCTGACCCGCGATCCCGTGCCGAAGCGCACGCTGAACAGGAGATTGCACGATTATCAGGACCAATCGCGCCGAAGCATCCTGCACATCGTGCGTTCTCCTGTTTTGCGTTCGTCCCTCCCGTCGCTGGGCGCCCGCTTCCCTCCTCGCGACTCGACATCCCGCTACAGTTCAAGCATGATCACTGCTGCGGCCATCGTCGCTTGCCTCATCCTGTTGGCGCTCGCCGTATTCCAGGCCCTACTCATCGCGGGCCGCCCGCTCGGCCGGTACGCGTGGGGTGGGCAGCACGATGTTCTGCCGCGCAAGTTCCGCATCGGAAGCGCGATCTCGATCCTGCTGTACGCGGCGATCGCGATCATCATCCTCGAGAACGCCGGCATCGCGAACATGCTCCCGGAGCCCGTCGCTGAGATCGGCATCTGGGCGGTGACCACCTACTTCGCGATCGGAATCGTCATGAACGGCGTCTCGAGGAGCAAGCCGGAGCGCAACCTGATGACGCCGGTGTGCATCGTCCTCACGGTGCTCTGCCTTATCGTCGCGCTCGGCTGATCCCGTCACCGGCGCTTCGGGCGGAAAATCCGGGGGTCCATCGTCCATACGTCGGCGGACCCACGACTCTCCTCCCGAAACCCCGCTGCGGGAGGCCGGATGTGTCACCCCGCTCCGACGTGCACGGCCAGGCCCGCGCTGTCATCACCCTGCACAGCCGACCCCGCGCAAGGAAAAAGGCACGAGACAAGGATGCCGCGGCCACAGCATCCTTGTGCCGCGCCTTTCTCCTTGTCTCGTGCCGATGGTCCCACTGCTGATCGGGTGCAGACCGAGCCACGCGACCCGGGTGTATCGAGCTCCCGCTAGCGCGCGTCGACGTCGGCGGGCTCGCCGGTGTCGTCTGCGGAATCCACGTGCCCACGCGGCTTCTGCGCGTGAGCCGCAGCCATCGCGGCCCGACCGGATGGCAGCAGGATCGCGACCACCATCACGAGGATCGTCGCGATACCGGCGATGATGAGCAGCACCTGCACGCTGATCACGTCGGCGAGCGGACCGAAGACCGTCATGCCGATCGGCGTCGCGAGGGCCATGACGATACCGACGTAGCTGAACACACGGCCGTGCATCTCGGGTTCGACCGTCTCCTGGACGAGCGTCATGAACGGCGCCGAGAACAACGGAACGAGAAGCCCGAACGCGAACATGAAGCCGTAGAACACCCAGAGGTTCGGCGCGAGGCCGAGCGCGATCGTGAAGACCGCGAAGCCGAAGGTGGCGACGAGGATGAGCCCGATCCTGCTGCGCTTGGCGAGCAGGGTCGACACGAGGATGCCGCCGAGGATCATGCCGACGCTGAACGCGATCTCGAGCACGGTGACCATCCACACCTCGGTGCCGAAGGTGCGGGCGATGAGCAGCGGTGTGATGAACGACGGCGCGACGGTCAGCAGGAAGATGATCGCGAAGACACCGAGCAGCCAGCGGACGACCTGGTGCTCCCAGATGTACCGCATCCCGGCGACGAGGTCCTCACCGTAGCTCGTCGTCTTCGAGGCGATCGATGCCAGCGTCGGCACCGAGACGAAGACGAGGAACAGGATGCCGATGACCGCGGTCACCACGTCGATGAAGAACACCGGAACGATGCCGAACAGGCCGAACACGGCGCCGGCGACGGCTGGAGCGAGCAGCGCCATCGCGGACTGGATGGTGCCGAAGATGCCGTTGACCCGCATCAGCTGGTCCTCGGGGGCGATCTGCGGAATCATCGCCTGGACAGCTGGCGTCTGGAAGCCGGCGCCGATCGACCTCGCACCGACAGCGAGCAGGATTACCCAGAGGTCGGTGATGCCGTTGGCCATGGCCAGGGCGAGGATGAACGTCACCACGGCGATCGAACCGTCGGCGATGATGACAAGGACGCGGCGGTTCATCCGGTCGGCGACGACACCGCCGAAGATCGACACGAGGCCCTGCGGCAGGAAGGCGGCCAGCGCGTAGAGCGCGATCGCGAAGCCCGACTGGGTCTCGAACGTGACGTACCACATGACCGCGTACTGCACGATCATCGAGCCGAACAGTGAGATCGTCTGCCCGCTCAGGAACAGCCCGACGTTCCGCTTCCAGTGGGCGGGCACCTCGGATGCTGCGGCGCCCGGTTCGAGGACGTCGTCGGAGGAGGATGAGGAAGGTTCAGAATTCACGTGTACAACCTACACAGGGCGTGTGACATCCGTCTTCCCTCTGCCGACGGAGATGCTCACAGCGCCAGTTGCCGGGTTTGTGGGGGTGTGGGCCGGCCCGCACCCCCGCAAACCCAGCAACTCGCGGGTTTAGATGGCGGTGTAGCCGCCGTCGACCAGCACGTACGAGCCGGTCATGAAGCTCGCCTTGTCTGACAGCAGGAAGGTCGTGACGTTGGCGACCTCTTCCGGCCGGCCGAGTCGGCCGAGCGGATGCTTGGACTGCAGGCTGTCGAGGACCTCCGCCGGTGCGGCCTTCAGCAGCGGGGTGTCGATGTAGCCGGGGCCGACAGCGTTGATGCGCAGCCCCTGTGCGCCGTACTCGGCGGCCGCGTTCTTCGTGAGGCCGACGACCGCGTGCTTGGTGGCGGTGTACGCGGAGTTTCCGAGCGCGGCGACGGTTCCGTGGATGGATGCCATGTTGACGATGGCTCCGTCCGCTGCGCCTGCCTTCAGGATCTCCGGAATCTGGTACCGCATCCCGTAGAGCACACCGTTGAGGTTGATGCCGATGACGCGGTCCCAGTCCTCGAGGTCGATCTCCCCGGTCGGGGCGTTGGCGCCACCGATGCCGGCGTTGTTCACGGCGTAGTTGAGAGCGCCGTAGGTCTCGACGGTGAACTCGACGGCCTTCTTGCTGTCGTCGGCCACCATGGTGTTCGCCTGGAACGCGGAAGCGGTGCCACCGGCAGCGGTGATCTCGTCGACGACGCGCGTCGCGGCATCCAGATTGATGTCGACAACCACCACCTTCACACCGTTGCCGGCGAGGTTTTTGCTGATTGCCTCACCGAGTCCCGAGCCGCCGCCCGTGACCAGTGCCGTCTTGCCTTCGAAGTTACCCATGGTGTTTCCTCCTGCGCGGGATCGTGTCCTGCAGTTGTATGTTCGGACGGCCGAATTGTGAACCGTCACTAGATCCAACGTAACAGTGGCAACCGTATTCCATAGCGACGCATGGAACTGGTTCCGGGGCGGATGCTTGTCGACCGATGACCGGGACTTCGACGGTCAATCACCGGCAGGGGTGGGACCTGCCCGTCCCTCGATCTCCGCGGCCAGATGGTCGATACGGGCGAGAACGGCATCCAGATCCCGGACCGTCTGCCACAGCACCGGATGCTCCTCGCGAACGTCGGCCAGCGCCTCACCGCCCGCGGTGAGCGAGGAAAGATCGAAGCTCACGTTGGTGCGGGCGCCGGCGACAGCGGCACGGAGCGCACCGCACGCGACGGCGACATCGGCGACGAGCGCGGGGTTGCCGTGCCGTGCCAGCCATTCCAGGTCGGCGACGGCATCCGTGCCTTGCTTTCCGACGGCGGCCGATGCGCGTGCGGCCTCGACCGACGCGTCACGGATGGCCTCGTCGCGACTCGGCCCGCGCTGCAGTCGAAACGCGCTTCCGAACGATTCGGATGCCGCAGCATCCTCGTCGGCGAGGCGGAGAGCGGTTTCGCGTCCATCCGCGGCGCGTCTCCGGAGGCCGTCGAGCTCGTCGCCGAGGTCGCCGTCGACCGTGGTGTACCCCGCAACCATCGAGGTCAGGCTGTACGCGATCGCGAGCATCACCCCGGCGGCGGCGCCCCCACCCGGCGACCCGGTGGATTCCGCCAGCGCTCCTGTCCATTCCTCGACCGTGGAGCGACGAGCCGACACCTCTTCAGAATGAGCCATGGCTCCAGTGTCCCAGCCGGCGGCGCCGATCGGTCCGAAAGGGTCTTCGGATGCATCGATCGGTCCCAATGGGTCGTTCGCGCCCGCCCTGAACGACGCTTCGGGCCCATTCGGCGGGCACTCTGCCCGCAAACACCCTTCGGTCCCCTTCGACGTGGGATCACGGCAACCATCGGATGCCGCATCACCGGCCGGCTACGCCCGGAGCACCCCCCGCGGCTCGGTCCAATGCTGCCCCGAGCGAAGGTGCCCGGCAACCAGTCGCTCGAGCGAGGTCACGGGGACCACGACCGCCGGGTCCAGCACCTCGGCCAGCGGGCGACGGAAGACGAATTTCGCCACCGCGGCATCCCCCGAGCCGGAATGCCCGGTGCCGGATGCCGCAGGGGCCACGTCGAAGCGGGCGGCGAACGAGCCGATGTTGCTCCCACTCGGAAGCGCGCGCAGGTTGGCGTCGAGCAGCCAGGACGTGCACGTGATCGTCCCGCTCCCGAACAGAGCACGGCACGCGGCGATCGACCGGTCAACGCGCTCGGGGTCGAGGGGCCCGTCCTCGGGGATGTGCATCGCCCGTCCGTCGGCGGTTTCATGGCGTTCGAACTGCAGCCGTCCGAGGGCGACGACATCACCGCGCAGGAGACCGATCAGCCAGGGGATGTCGACATCGGATCCGTATGAGTCGATCTTGCGGCCGACGTCGGCCAGTGTCGCGGCCGTGACCTCCGGAGAGATCCCGAGCCTGAGCTGTCGCCGCGCGGACTCCTCGCCACAGCTGATCAGCGCCGCCTCGAGGAACTCGACGCGTTGCGCTCCGGCATCCGGGAGGGCGTCCGAGACCGCGGCGACAAGCGATTCGAGTTCCCTGCTCCCGGCTTCGTGGTCGGTTCGCAGAGCCGCGGTGATCGCATCGGTGAGACGCCGGTCGGCGGGCACGCGAGGCATCGCGGCGAGTCCGAGCATCCGTGGCGTACTCACCGTCGTTCCCGGATGTATGACAAACTTGCTCAACTCTCAATGAAAATGATCGATATCGTCGTTGTTGAGCATAATCAATCACGACCGGTCAGGTTGTGACAGCAGATTTTCGGTACCAGGGGAAGGCGGCCGTCGATGATGCAGCAGGGTCGTCTCAATCTCGTGCTCGAGATCGTGGGGGAGCAGGGCAACGTCTCCATCGCAGACGTCAGCGATGCGTTGGGAGTCTCGACCGCCACGGTGCGCCGCGACCTCAACCTGCTCGCCGAGCAGGGGCTCGTCACGCGCACGCACGGCGGTGCATCCGCCCTCGGCTCCGCATACGAGTTGCCGCTGCAGTACAAGATCGCCAGGCAGGCCGACGCGAAGGTCGCCATCGCACGGGCCGTCGCCGAGCTCATCATGCCCGGCGAGTCTGTGGGCATGAACGGTGGAACGACCACGAGCGAAGTCGCACGGATGCTCGGACGCAGCGAGCGACTCCGGGTCGGCGGAGACGTCTTCGGCGTGACGATCGTGACCAACGCCCTGAACATCGCCTACGAGATGTCGGTCCGCGAACACGTCAAAATCGTCGTGACCGGCGGGGTTCCGCGGCGGAAATCGTACGAACTCGTCGGCCCGCTCGTCGGAGCGGCCATGCGCGGCTTCAGTCTGGACACCGCCGTCCTCGGCGTCGACGGTTTGAGCGGGCCATTCGGTGCGACCACCATCCACGAGGGTGAAGCGGATGCCAGCCGCGAGATCGCCGCTGTCGCCGGTCGCGTGATCGTCGCAGCTGACTCCACCAAGATCGGGCGGAGCACCTTCGCGCGCATCTGCCCGCTGAACCAGATCGACATCCTCGTCACCGACGTCGACGTGCCCACGGACTTCGCGGCCGAGCTCGCGGCGGCAGGGGTCGAACTCGTCGTGGCGCAGCCCGTCGAGGCCCGATAGCGTCACCTGCTCACCCGTTCCGGACGCACTCACCCGGCGCACCTGGTGAGTACGTCCGGAACGCGTGAGTAGACGGCCGACGCCCCGAGTCAGTGCGCCGGGCCACCGCGCTCCACCCGAAGCCACGCGCGACCGACGGATTCCGCTCGTGTTACGGCTCCGTAAACAAACACGGGTGACCCCTTGCGGCATCCGGACTGCGTTGTAGTGTCGTTTTGTGATCAGTTTGACCTCGAACGTGACAAAGTCGCGCAGGATGGTGCAAGATGTCAGAAGACACAACGAAGTGGGAGCGTACGGATGAACTCGGTATTCACGCAAGCGGATGAGACCCGGCTGACGGTCGCAGTGATCGGCGCAGGCCAGCGCAGCGAGATCGCACACCATGTCGCCGCGGCACGCCCCGGCGCCAGCGTCACAGCCGTCGTCGACAACAGCGAGCACGGCCGCGACCGCGCACGCTCCCTCTTCCCCGGAGCGACCGTCTACTCGTCGCTGTCCGACCTGATCGAAGCAGGCGGGATCGACGCCGCAATCGTCACCACCCCCGACCACACCCACGAGGACATCGCCGTCGCGCTCCTCGAAGCCGGCATCGCCGTGTACCTCGAGAAGCCCCTGGCCATCTCGCTCGAGGGCGCCGACCGGGTCCTGATCACGGCAGCCGAAACCGGCACTCCGCTCTACGTCGGCCACAACTTCCGGCACGCCGCCGTCGTCCGCGTGATGCGTGACATCATCGAGCGCGGCGAGATCGGCGAGGTCAAGGCGGTCTGGGTGCGCCACTTCGTCGGCAACGGCGGCGACTTCTACTTCAAGGACTGGCACGCCGACCGCTCGAAGACCGGCACGCTCCTCCTGCAGAAGGCCAGCCACGACATCGACATCGTGCACTACCTCGCCTCCGGCTACACCCGCCGCGTCGTCGGCATGGGCGACCTCATGGTCTACGGCGGCATCACCGACCGCCACGAGCGTCCAGGCCAGACCATGATGGACTGGTTCTCCTACGACAACTGGCCGCCGGCCGAGCAGACCGGACTCAACCCGGTCGTCGACGTCGAAGACGTGTCGATGATGCTGATGACCCTCGACAACGGCGTGCAGGCCAGCTACCAGCAGTGCCACTTCACCCCGGACTACTGGCGAAACTACACGGTGATCGGCACCGAAGGTCGCCTCGAGAACTTCGGAGACACCGCCGGCGGAGTCGTGAAGGTCTGGAACCGCCGCCACGAATGGCAGGAAGCCGGCGACGCCGAGTACCCCATCGACGGTGTCGCCAGTGGGCATGAGGATGCCGATCGGCTCACGATGACCGAATTCCTCAACCACGTGCTCGACGGCACCCCGACGATCGTCTCGCCGATCGCCGCACGTGAAGCCGTCGCGGCCGGCTCACTGGCCGCCGCGTCCCTGCGCTCGGGCTCCGTGCCGCTGACCGTCCCAGAACTTCCCTCCGCCGTCACCGAACACTTCACCACCAGAACCTCCACCCTCGCCTGACCCCGTCATCACATTCGTTGCGTCACCCTCGAAAGGACCTCAGCATGACCTCGTCCATCTTCCCCACCAGGCGTGTCAGCGCCGGCGTGGCCGCAGCAGTCGGCCTCGTCCTCGTCGTGAGCGGCTGCAGCTCCAGTGCTGGCCCGAGCGACTCATCCGAATATTCGGCTCCTGACAAGGACCTGAAGGCATCCATCACCTATGGCCTCTGGGACCAGAACCAGGTCGCAGCCATCGAGGAGAACGTCAAGGCGTTCAACGAGGAGTACCCGAACATCGAGGTGAACGTCAACGTCACCCCCTACGCCGAGTACTGGACCAAGCTGCAGACGCAGGCCTCGAGCGACACCCTGCCTGACGTGTTCTGGATGAACGGGCCGAACATCGGCCTCTATGCCTCCAACGGGCAGCTCGAGCCCATCTCAGGAGCCGTCGAGGCCGACGACATCGACCCCGCGAACTACCCGGAGTCGCTCGTCGACCTCTACAACGTCGACGACGTGCAGTACGGCGTCCCGAAGGACTTCGACACGATCGGCGTCTGGACGAACAAGGCGCTGTTCGAGCAGGCCGGCGTCGAACTCCCGACGGAGGACTGGACCTGGGAAGACTTCCAGCAGACCGCAGCCGAGATCTCGACCGCGCTCGAGGGCCAGGGCATCTACGGCGGTGCAGGCGGTATGGACGGTCAGACGACGTACTACAACACCATCCTGCAGGCCGGCGGATCCGTGATCGACGATGGTACGTCCGGTTACGCTTCCGAAGAGTCGCAGGCTGGAATCCAGTTCTGGACCGACCTCATCGCCAGCGGAGGATCACCGAGCATCCAGCAGCTCACAGACACGACCGCCGACCAGTGGTTCACCTCGGGCAAGCTCGCCATGTACTGGGGCGGCAGCTGGTTCCGTTCGGCACTGACCGACACCGACCTCGCAGCCGACATCACCGTTCTTCCCCTCCCCGCAGGTGAAGAGCAGGCCACCGTCATCCACGGTGTCTCAAACGTCGTCTCAGCGACGTCCGAGAACAAGCAGGCCGCGCAGGCGTTCCAGGTCTTCCTCGCCAGCGAAGAAGCACAGCAGCAGCAGGGCGACGCCGGAGCGATGATCCCCGCGTACACCGACACGCAGGATGCCTTCACCGCGTCGATGCCGGATGCCAACCTCCAGGTCTTCCTGGACGCTGTCGCCTACTCCCAGCCGCTCCCGGTGAGCAACAACTCCGCCGCATGGAACGCCCTTGAGACCGAACTGCTGCCGCAGGCGTTCTCCGGAGAGCGCCCCGTGGAGGAGGTCGCCACCGAACTCGCCGAGAAGATGGACGCGGCTCTCGCCGAGGAGTGACCAGTGACAACCACCACGCACACTCCCGGCTCGCCCGCCCCGACCAGCACTGGTCGGGCGGCGCGGGCCGGGAGGGGCGCCCCCGCTGCACGTCGCCGCCGCACCGCCGGCGACGGCATCTGGCCCTGGCTGTTCCTCGCCCCGCTCGTCGGCGGGATCGCGGTGTTCTACTTCTGGCCGATCCTGCAGACGGCGTTCTACTCGCTGACCGACTGGGGGGCGTTCGGCGGCTGGGACTTCGCCGGCTTCGAGAACTACGTCAACCTCTTCGCAGACCCGGCGCTCTACCTCTCTTTCGGCAACACCCTGCTGTACACGGGGATCGTGATGCTCGGCATCCCGATCGCCGTCTTCCTCGCCAGCCTGCTCAACCTCCCGGGCCTCCGCTTCGCCTCGCTCTACCGGGTCCTCTTCTTCCTCCCATACGTCGCGATGCCGACGGCAATCGCCATGGTCTGGCGCATCATCTTCAACGGCGACTTCGGGCTGCTCAACTACGGCCTGGGCTTTCTCGGCATCGACGGGCCGTACTGGATCAGCACCCCCGGCGCAGCGACGGTCGCCGTCGCCATCGTCGGACTCTGGTCGTCGCTCGGTTTCGCCATGATCGTGCTCGCCGCCGGACTGAAGAACATCCCGCCGGAGATGTACGAGGCATCCGAACTCGACGGTGCGAGCCGCTGGCGACAGTTCCGGTCGATCACCGTGCCGCTGCTCACACCGAGCATCTTCTTCATCACCATCGTGACGATCATCTCCAGCTTCCAGGTCTTCGACCTTCTCTATGCGATCCTCGGCAGCTCCAACCCGGTGCTTCCGAAGAGCATGTCGCTGGTCTACTTCTTCTACCGCGAGGGCTTCGTGAACAACGACAAGGGCTACGCCGCGGCGATCGCCATGGTCATCTTCGTGATCATCGGAATCGTGACCGCCATCCAGTTCCGTCTCCAGAAACGGTGGGTCCAGGTTGACTGACGCAGTGACATCCGTCCGCGTGCCTCCTGTCGCGCGGGAATCAGCTCCGACCGCTCGTCGGCGTCCGCGCCGTCGCGGGGGCTCCCACGTGGTCGCGCACATCGTTCTCGGAACCGGCGCCGTCATCATGGCGTTCCCGTTCGTCTGGCAGATCATCATGTCGCTGTCGACGAACCAGGAGGTACAGAGCGTCACGCCGGTGTTCTGGCCCGCCGAACTGCAGTGGGACAACTACGCAGCGGTGTTCACGCGGTTGCCGTTCCTCGACCAGCTGACGACATCCGTGCTCATCACGGTGATCCGCACGGTCGCCCAGATCCTGTTCTGCACGCTCGCTGGGTACGCGTTCGCCCGGATGCGGTTTCGGGGGAGAGGACTCCTGCTCGCGCTGGTGCTCTCGATCCTCATGGTGCCGTCGCAGGTGTACCTGCTGTCGCAGTACCAGATCGTGCAGAACCTCGGGCTGCTCAACTCGCTCTCCGGCCTCGTACTTCCCGGTCTGTTCAGCGCGTTCGGCACCTTCCTCATGCGCACCGCGTTCCTCGCGATGCCGGTCGAACTCGAAGAGGCCGCGCGCCTCGACGGTGCGAACCCGTTCCAGGTCTTCTGGAAGGTGATGCTGCCGCTCGCCGGCCCGACCATCAGTGTGCTCGCGATCACGACCGTGTTGTGGTCGTGGAACGAGCTGCTCTGGCCACTCGTGGTCACGACATTCAGCGATCGGATGCCGCTGTCCGCCGGCCTCGCGACGCTGATCGGTGACCGCACCACCGACTATCCGGTGGTGATGGCCGCGAGCCTGCTCGCGATGGCGCCCGTGTTGATCATGTTCATCGTGCTGCAGCGTCGGGTCATCGATGGCCTGGCGTCGAGTGGCCTGAAGTAAGCGCAAACCAGCATCATCTGAACAAAGGGGATCGGAAATGCACGCCAGAAAGAGTCGCACGAAGTTCATTCCGGTAGGGATCGCACTGGTGGGGTTGGCTGCGATGGGCGCTCCGTCCATGGCGATGGCCGCGCCGGGTGACGTCACCGTCACCTACGAGGCGAGCACCGAGGTGATCGCGAACCCTGAGCGTGGCTTCTATCACCACACCGAAACCCACTACCGGGCAGACGGTTCCGGCTACACCCCGCTCGATGGAGCCACCATCGAGCAGTTCCGCACCGAAGGGATCACGCAGATCCTCCGGGTGTTCTACCTGGAGAAGTTCGCCAACACCCCGGTGCTCGACGATGAGTTCCTCGACCTCGTGCAGGCCGACTACGACACCGCGCGGGATGCCGGAATCTCGGTGATCACGCGCTTTGCCTACGTGCAGGGTGGAGCCTGGCCCTATGAGCCGCCGTATGGCGACGCGCCTGTCGACGTGGTGCTCGCGCACATCGAGCAGCTCGCACCGATCCTCCAGGCGAATGCCGATGTGATCCCCGTCGTTCAGAACGGTCTCATCGGACTCTGGGGTGAGGGCTACTACACCGACCACTTCGTCGCTGACCCGGCAAACCCGGGTGTCGTCACCGAGGAGGACTGGGCGAACCGTTCCGCGGTGACCGAGGCGCTGCTCGACGCACTGCCCGAGAATCGCTCGGTGCAGGTGCGCACGATGCTGTCAAAGCAGGAGTTGCTAGGCGTGCCGAGCGGGGCCGGCAGCGCCGTTACCGCAGACGAGGCTCGCGGAGACACGACGATCGCGCGTGTCGGTCACCACAACGACTGCTTCCTCGCCGCACCTGACGACTGGGGCACGTTCCTCTCCGACCCGATCGAGCTCGACCAGGAGTATCTCGAAGCAGACAGCCTGTACGTGCCGATCGGCGGTGAGACGTGCAATGTGAACCCGCCGCGATCCGAGTGGCCCAGCGCATCCGCCGAGATGGCCCGCTACAACTACAGCTACCTCAACCGTGACTACAACCAGGACGTTCTCAACAGCTGGGGCGACGAGGGCATCGCCGAGACTGCCCGCAGTCTCGGCTACCGCTTCACCCTGACCGAGAGCACTGTGTCGGCCGGGTCGACCGAGATCTCGGTCGGTGTGCGCAACGACGGCTGGGCCGCGCCGTACAACCCGCGAACGGCTGTGCTTGTTCTCGAGGGTGCTGCCGGTCGGTTCGAGCTCCCCTTCACCAGCGGTGCCGATGCCCGGGCCTGGCTGCCCGGGACGACCACGACTCTGACGGCGTCGCTCGCAGGGGTCCCGGCCGGGCAATACGACACCTACCTCGCGCTGCCCTCGGCAGACGAGGGGACCAGTGACGACCCCCGCTTCGCGATTCAGACAGCGAACGTCGGTACGTGGGATGCAGCATCCGGTCTCAACAACCTGCAGCAATCGGTGACGATCGCCGCTGCGCCGGTCGAGACAGGGGACACGACGGATGCCGATGGGTTGCTCGCGGAGTCAGGTAGCGATGGCAACGCACTCACCCTCGCCATCGCTGCAGGTGCGATCCTCGTCGGCAGCGGAGCGCTCCTCGTGCGCCGCCGCCGCGCCGCCCGCATCCGGTGATTGAGCCGCCCCCGGTGATTGAGCCGCCCCCGGTGATTGAGCCTGTCGAAATCCCCCCTCGGCAGGCTTAGTCCCGATCACCCTCGAGCTCAGCCACTTCCCACCAGTCGGAGCGGTCGCCCTTGCGGGATTTGATCGAGTACAGCGCCTCATCGGCGACGCGCAACAGCTCAGCCGGCCGGGTGCCGTGGCCGGGGAAGAGCGCCACTCCCATGCTCGCAGTGCTTCCGACAGTGTCGCCGTCGCCCAGGTCGATCGCGGGCGACGTGGCGTCGTCGATGCGGGCCAGCACCGCGCGCAGGTTGTCGAGCGGTTTCGCGCGGTCGAGCCCTTCGAGCACGACGATGAACTCGTCGCCCCCGACGCGGGCGAGCATGTCGCCGTCACGGATGCATCCGCCGACGCGACGGGCGAACTCGCGGAGGACGATGTCTCCTGCCGGGTGTCCGTAGGTGTCGTTGATGCCCTTGAAATCGTCGAGGTCGATCATTCCGACGGCGAGGGCGGTTCCGCCGCGCGCGGAACGGGCCAGTGCCGCGACGAGATGTTCAGTCAGTGCGGCGCGATTGGGGAGTCCGGTGACCGAGTCGTGGGTGGCCTGGTGCTTGAGCTGGTCCTGCAGTTCGATCAGCGAGCTGATGTCGCGCTGCACGCTGACGTAGTGGGTCGTCGTGCCGGACGCATCTTTCAGCGGGGTGATCGTCAGGGAGTTCCAGAACGGGGTTCCGTCCTTGCGATAGTTGAGGACCTCGCCGCGGAATGTCTCACCGGAGGCGAAGCAGTCGCGCATGCTCTGGATGGTGGCCTCATCGGTGTCTTCGCCCTGCAGCAGCGCGCAGTTCTTGCCGAGCAGTTCGTCTGCGGAGTATCCGGTGATGGTGGTGATTGCGCCGTTCGCGTAGATGATGCGCTGGTCGGCGTCGGTGATCAGCGACCCCTCCGACACGGCTTCGAGAGCGAGGGCGAGGAGCCCGTTTGAGAGGGTGGTGCTCGGCGAGGTTTCCGGTGGTGCGGGCGTGGGTGAGTCGGTTGCCGGCTCGTCGCCAAACACGGATGATGCGTCTGCATTAAGAATGTGTAGCCCCCTACCGATCACTTCATGGTCTCACGCCCGTAGCGACCCCTTCACCCCGCAGACTGCCGCCCCCTAAACTTCCCCGCATGACTGTCACTGACTGGCTGCTCGATTCCGACCCCGCGATCCGCTGGCAGGTGATGCGAGATCTCCTCGACGAGCCGGCCGAGGTCGTCGCGGCCGAACGGTCGCGGGTCGCGACCGAGGGCTGGGGTGCGCGTCTTCTCGGGCTTCAGGGCCCGGACGGCTTATGGGACGGTGGCGTCTACGACCCCGCCGAACCGCGCGATCCCGATGCTCCCGGCCAGCCCTGGACCGGCACGCACCACACCCTCGTCCTGCTCCGTGAGCTGGGCCTCGACCCGGCGAGCAATGAAGCGCGCACGGCCATCGCCCGGGTGCGCGACAACGTCAAGTGGGATCACGACAACCAGGACTACTTCGCCGGCGAGGTCGAGCCCTGTATTAACGGACTGGTGGCGGCGCTCGGTGACTACTTCGGCGAAGACGTCCAGAGTGTGGTCGACCGGCTCCTCGAGGAGCAACTCGATGACGGCGGCTGGAACTGCGACGCAGAGTTCGGCTCCACGCGCTCCTCATTCCACACGACGATCTGTGTGCTCGAAGGCCTGCTCGAGCATGAGCAGGTGCGCGGCGCATCACCCGAGGTGACGGCAGCGCGCAACCGAGCAGAGGAGTACCTCCTCGAACGACGGATGCTCCGCCGCCTGTCGACGGGCGAGCTGGGGGATCCAGAGTGGGCACTGTTCTCCTTTCCCACCCGCTGGTTCTATGACGGGCTCAGAGGCCTCGACTATCTGCGACGGGCGGGAGTCGCGCCTGACCCACGCTGCGACGAGGCGATTGATCTCGTGGAGAACAAGCGGGGCGACGACGGCCGGTGGCTCCTGGAGAATTCGCACCCGGGCAAGGCGCACTTCGAGATGGAGAGGGTGGGCGAGCCGAGTCGTTGGATCACCCTGCGTGCACTGCGCGTGCTGGACTGGTTCGCGAGCGGCACCCGCTAGCCGCCTTTCGCCCCCCGCCCGTTGATCGAGCTTGTCGAGATCCCTGCCCGCCACCCGGTGATCGAGCTTGTCGAGATCAGCCCCCGGGCACCCCGGTCTTATCCGCACCCAATCGCGTCGCCGAAGCATCCGCAGGCCGCCGAACGATGAACGCGACAAAACAGGCCATGGCGCCGGCTGCGAGCACAGCGGCGGCCACCCACAACCACCAGAGCTCCGAAGTACCGGCAAGCACGCCGAGAACCCCGGCGCCGGCGGTCAGCAGCACACCGAGAGCAAGCATCGCGGTCGACAGCTGGATGGGCGGCGCGGGCGAAGGGGCCGTCTCGGGCGGTGCCCAGACGACGATCAGCAGGGTCGCGATCGGTCCCAGCAAAAGGGAGAGCAGGAACCAGGTCAGACGTGACCTGTTCTTCTGTTCGGCGAGGCCGGCGTTGACCAGGGCGAGGGCGAGCCATCCCCATGAGTTTGCTGCGTTGGGATCCACTCGCTCACCCTAGCGAAGCGGTTCTCCTCCGCCGCTCAATTCAGTGGTCGAGTGCAGCCTGCCCGCTGATCGAGAAGGCGATCTGCGGCCGTATCGAGATCGTCCCCGCCGGCCCCCCAGAACGGGGTCCAACGTGCCGATCGGGTTGATAGCCCGCGCTAGGGTGACTCTGGCATTAGCGCGGATGGCCCGCGCCCCGGGGGAGCAAACATGAAGGTCGACGACGCCCTGTCCGACCTCGCTGACGACAAGCGTGACACGTGGGATGCCGTGGTAGTTTCGTCCGAGCACATCGACGATGCCCTCGCCAACGAGTCCACGTTCACGTTGTCGATGCCGTTCGTGAAGCAGCCGGTTGCAAACGCCACCGATTCCGACACCGTTCCTGCTTCTGAATCCGTCCGGCTGGCGCAGCTCCTCGGCGGCGACGACGATCGTGTCGATGTCAGCGCGGATGTCGCCGAGAAAGAGCGCATCGCCAACCCTGTGCCGACCGTCTTTCTCCCGGGAAACAAGCAGCGGAACAGCCGCAGCATCCTGACCATAATCGTCTCGATCGTCACCGTGCTCGCGCTGGTCGCTGTCGGGATCCTGTTCGCGGTGAAGAGCCAGGTGGCCGGACCGGAGCAGCAGGCCTTCGACGCCTACGCTGGTCGTCAGCTCGCTGTGGCGAAGGCAGACCGCTCCCTCGCCACGACGTTCGAGCGCTTCGAAGCGGCGAAGCTCGACTCCGAAGCCGTCAGCATCGCGGCGGCGACGGCGCTGGCCAGCGTTGCCGGAGTGTCGGACGAAAAGGCGCGCGCTTCCGCGGACGCCGTTCGGATCACGTTCGCGGCGACGGTCGCCGAGATCACCGCGGTCGACCCCGCCGACACCCCCACGTCGCCCCTGGCGTCACGTCCACCTCGAGCCTCGCCACGATCGCGGCCGGACTGGATCACGTTTCATCCGAGGCGACACGGATTGAGGCGGCTCAGCTCGAGCTCGACGCCGCCTTCTCCGCCGTCCGCGACGCCCGTAGCGCGTTCCAAGGCGCGTTCGCTGATTTTGCCGAGACCGTCCCCGCGACGGCGTCGGCACTGATCGTGGCGAACCCGGATGCCGGCCAGGAATGGCGTGACGCTGTTGCAGCGGCAGTGTCAGCGTTGGCCGCCGCTCTCAAAACGGACCTTGGCGCGAAGGAATTGCAGGCTTACGGCGCATCGGCTTTCGCGCTTCAGGACGAGAACGCGCGAGTCATTGCGGAGGACGAAGCCGCTGAAGCGGAGGGTGGCTCTCCTCGTCGAAGTCCGCGACGGCCACGGTCGACGCCGGACAACGACGCGAACCCGGTGGCACCCGTCACGCCGAAGCCGGCGCCGCAGCCGAACCCGGTGCCGGACCCCGGGCCAGAGCCAGAGCCAGAGCCGGACCCGGAACCTCTGCCGGAAATTCCCATCGACCCGCTCTGACGAGCTCTGTGCTGCGGGAGGGTTCTGGCATCCGCCAGGTACCGAAACGCTGGGGACCGACCAATAGATCGGCCCAGCACAAGGAATGTCAAGCCCTCACCGGCGCTCCGGTCCGATGGGTGCTCCCGTATATGCGAAACTGGAACGACCTGTCTACGTATTGACAGCTGTTTATAGGGGGACTCTTTGGAGCTCAAAGACTACGTACGAATCCTGCACAAGAGCTGGATTCTCATCGTGGCCTGCACCTTGCTCGGTGTTGGCGTCGCGGCTGCGTACTCGCTGACCCTGGCCCCGCGGTATCAGTCGACCACACAGTTGTACGTGTCGGTCCGCTCAGCCGAAGGCGCTGCGACCGGCGACCTCGTGAACGGAACAAGCTTCGCTCGGCAGGCCGTGACCACTTACGTCGACGTCGTCAACAGCGCGCTGGTCCTCGACAAGGTCATCGACGAGCTCAAGCTGGACCTCACCGCGCAGCAGCTCGCTCCAGCTGTGGTGGCATCGTCCCCGCTGAACACCGTCCTCATCAACGTGACGGTGACCAGCACAGATCCGGCCCAAGCAGCTGCCATAGCGAATTCGGTAGGCGCCACCTTCGCCGATGTCGTCACGAACCAGCTCGAGAAGCCGGAAGGCGAGACGGCCAGTCCGGTCAAGATCGAGACGATTCAGCCCGCCGTCACGCCGACCGAGCCCTCGAGTCCCAACGTCCCGCTGAACATTCTGCTCGGGTTCCTCGTTGGTCTCATCGCGGGGCTCGGAGTTGCGATACTTCGCAGCGTTCTCGACACCCGCATCCACAGCTCGCACGATATCGAGCAGGTGACCGAAGCCGCGATCCTCGGCGGAATCGCGCTCGATCCCGACGCAAAAAAGCGCCCCTTGGTTGTTCACGCCGACCCCCGCAGCCCGAGGGCAGAATCCTTCCGCAGCCTCCGCACGAACCTGCAGTTCGTGAACCTCGAAAAGGGTCCGCGCAGCTTCGTCGTCACCAGTTCCATCCCGGGCGAAGGCAAGAGCACGACGACCGCAAACCTCGCCATCGCGCTCGCCGAGACTGGCGCGTCCGTTGCTTTGATTGACGGTGACTTGCGTTTGCCCAGGGTCGCTGACTACATGGGCCTCGAAGGGGCGGTTGGGCTCACCGATGTGCTCATTGGCCGCGCAGAACTGGCCGACGTTCTTCAGAAGTGGGGCCGCGGCAAGCTATACGTCTTGCCAAGCGGACGCGTTCCACCGAATCCGAGCGAACTGCTTGGATCGGCGTCGATGAAACGGGTTCTGAACGCTCTCACGGAACAGTTTGATGTGGTCCTCATCGATGCGCCGCCGCTGCTGCTGGTCACCGACGCCGCGGTCATCTCCAAGCTGACCGGCGGTGCGATCATGGTCGCGGCGTCAGGTCGGACGAAGAAAAACGAACTGGCGGCGGCGGTTCGGACGCTCGAGAGCATCGGCAGCAACCTCGCTGGCATCGTCGTCACCATGTTGCCGACCAAGGGCCCGGATTCATACGCCTACGGCCAGTACAGTTACGGCAAGTTCGATGACACTGTCGTGGAGCCTGCGCCCGAGCATGTCGCCACCGGCAAGTCTGCTAAGAAGTCTGCCTTGAAAGGGCGAAGGACGCTCCGCGACGCGAGGGTCGAGTAGGGCGTGGCTGACTTCGCGATACTCACGGTCTGCTCCGGCAACATTTGCCGCTCTCCGCTGGCCGAACAACTCCTTCGCGCCGGGCTCCGCTCATATCCGAACGTAACCGTGTCGAGTGCCGGCACTGTCGGTTTGGTCGGCAAGCCGATGGATGAGCGAGCTCAACAACTCGCTCGAAGCTTCGGGGTGACGGACGCCGCCGAGCACATCGCCCGTGAACTCAGTGTGGATCAAATAGCGGAGGCTGACCTCGTGTTCGCGATGTCGCGGGAACACCGTCGCGCGATCGTGCAGCTGCACCCGAGAGCCTCACGTTACACGTTCACGATCAGAGAATTCGCGCGCATCGCAACCGAGGTCGAAGACTCCGATCTGATCGACGCGGCACTATTGGCGAGCGACGATGTAGCCGGACGGTTCGCGGTTGCGGTTCAGGCCGCGGCATCCTTGCGTGGGATCGTCACGCCGCTGCGGGACGTAGATGACGATGACGTCGTTGACCCGTATCGCCGGGCGGATGACGTCTACACTCTGTCGGGCCAGCAGCTCGTTCCTGCAGTCACCAGTGCGCTCGACCTGCTGAATCGCGCCTCGAAGGTTGTCTGAGCGGGTCATGATGGCGTCGAACAGAGCGCCGGTCCGCCGGCCGAAGGGGGAGGGGCTTCCACGGCGATGGTGGATTCTCGCGCTCGCCCTATTCCTCGTGTTCGACGTTGTGCTCATCGGGCTGGCTGTCAACGCGAATCGCCCGCCGGGCGGTGGGGTGCAGACACCGACACCGACAGCTTCATCGACCCCCACGCCAACTCCATCGGCCACTCCGACTCCAGTGGCTGCCCCGACCGCCGCGGTGCCGCAACGTCTCCTCGCCGCAGTCTCCTCCGAGGTCGCCTGGCGCGGGGCAGTCGGTACGTGCCCAGGTGGTCCTTCGGCGCTCGAGTTCACCTCCGACGGTGGAGCGACGTGGAGCACCGTCGATCCTGCTCCGGCGACGGGCGCGAATACTCTCGTCCGTGTTGTGCCGGAGTCCTCCTCAGAGGCCAACGTTGTGACGCTCGATGGAGAGTGCGCTCCGCAGCTCGTGGGAACCTTTGTCGCTGGTGAAGCCTGGGAGGACTACTCTGCGAACCTCGGCTCGTATTGGTTCGTCGATCCGGCTGACCGTGCGACTGTGCATGCCCCAGACGGTCCCGCTCCGGCACCGTGCGCGTCTGTTGTCGCGATAGCAACACGTTCGACGGCCGAGGCAGCCGTCCTCTGCGCTGACCAAACTCTTCACCTCAGGACCGCGGGCGCTGCCGAGTGGTCTACGGGCATCGCGGTTCCAGGCGCCGTAGCAATCGATCGCACGGAAACCGGGTATGCCGTTGCCGTCGCGGCGCAGGGAGAATGCGTCGGAACCTCCGTGGTCACCTTGGCAGACGGCGCACCGAGTGCTCCAGTGGGCTGCTTCGGCGAGGCCTCGCCTCCCGGACAAACCGCGATTGCGGCCGCGGATGATGGTGCGCTTTGGCTCTGGGCCGGCGCGAACCTAGCACGATCAGATGATGGGGGAACAACATGGCGCTAGAGCCTGACTCACGAGGCGAGGACCGGGGCAGAAACGGTGAGGTGCCGTTGGTGCGGTTCGGCGCGCAGTTCGTGCTGGATGCTGCAGCGTGGACGGTTGCGCTGATCCTGGCTGTCATTTTCCGCTACGAGTTCGCGCTCTGGAACGTGGGATGGGTGGCTCTCTTGGGCCTGGCGCTCCTCGCAGTCTTTCTGCAGTTCGTGGTCGGGTGGGGCTACGCACTATACAAGGGACGGTACACGTACGGCAGCTTCGAAGAGGTGCGGGCACTGGTCTTTGCTGCTCTGAGCGTCTTCGCGATCCTGAGCATCCCCGTGCTCGCTTTCGGCCCCATTTTGGACGTCGCGCGAAGCGCCACAGTCATTGCCTTCCCCATCGCCCTCATCATCATGTTCGCGGTGCGGTATGCGAAGCGCCTCTATGTCGAACACAAGTACAAGCCGGGCAGCGAAGCGCATCGAACAATCATCTACGGCGCCGGCTACCTAGGGTCAACTCTGGTCCGTCGTATGCTCACCGATCCGACATCGCAGTTCCTCCCGGTTGCACTCATCGACGATGACCCGCTGAAATCGAATGCTCAGCATCGCGGTGTCTCGGTTATGGGTACGTTCCACGATCTGCACCGTGTCGTAGAGAAGACGCGAGCGACTGATCTGGTGATCTGCATTGGTCGAGCAGATTCGGTTCTCATTCGTCGCATTTCCGATGCTGCCACGGCTGCAGGGCTTCGGGTCAAGGTGCTTCCACCGCTCGAGAACCTTCTCGAGCGGCGGACGAGTCTGGCCGATATGCGCGATATTTCGATCGAGGACCTCATCGGTCGACACCCGGTCGACACCGAAGTGGAGACGATCGCAGGGTACCTCAGGGGCAAGCGGGTCCTCGTCACCGGGGCCGGAGGGTCCATTGGAGCGGAGTTGTGCCGACAGATCGCGAAGTACAGCCCAGGTGAACTGATCATGCTTGACCGCGATGAAACTGGACTTCAGGGCGCGCAGATCGGAATCTCGGGGCACGGACTACTTGACACGAAAGATGTCGTTCTGGCGGACATCCGTGATCAGGATGCATTGGAGCGAATCTTCACCGACCGCAGGCCTGACGTTGTCTTCCACGCCGCGGCTCTCAAACACCTTCCTATGCTCGAGCAGTATCCCGACGAGGCTTGGAAGACCAACGTCCTGGGAACACTCAACGTGCTCGAAGCAGCCCGGTCCGTCGGTGTGACAACGTTCGTCAATATCTCGACGGACAAGGCGGCGAATCCGACGAGCGTATTGGGACACTCGAAGCGAGTCGCCGAGAAACTCACGGCGTGGATGGCCGAAGAAACCGGTCGCACCTACTTGTCGGTCCGGTTCGGCAACGTCATCGGCAGCCGCGGCTCCATGCTTCCGACTTTCACATCGTTGATCGAGTCCGGGGGGCCGCTCACCGTCACCCATCCTGACGTCACGCGATTCTTCATGACGATTCCGGAAGCCTGTCAGCTTGTCGTGCAGGCTGGCGGCATCGGGAGCGCGGGCGAAGTATTGATCCTTGACATGGGTGAACCGGTCAGGATCCTCGACGTGGCTCAGCGAATGATCTCCATGTCAGGCAAGGACATCGAAATCAAATTCACGGGACTTCGCCATGGGGAGAAACTCCATGAAGAACTCATCGGCCAGAACGAAACGGACGAGCGACCCTTGCACCCGAAAATCTCTCACGCCCGCGTGGGCGGTATATCGCCGGCGCGACTGGACAAGAGGGGATGGGAAGAGCGGATGTTTGCTTCGCCTCGAAACAACGACACGAGCGTCATCGAGCGCCTTCCGGCGGGTGATGTCCGATGAGCGATCGCATCTACATGTCGTCCCCCGATGTCGGCGAGCTGGAAGAGCAGTTCGTCGTGTCGGCCATGCGCTCAGGCTGGATCGCACCGCTCGGCCCGGACGTCGACGCCTTCGAGCGCGAGATGGCACAACGCGTCGGAGTCGATTTTGCGGTTGCCCTGAGTTCTGGAACCGCAGCACTTCATCTTGGTCTGCTCGGGCTCGGAGTCAAGCAGGGCGATGTCGTCCTCACGTCGACCATGACGTTCGCCGCAACCGCAAATGCGATCGTCTATGCTGGCGCCTCGCCGCATTTCATCGACTGCGACCCGGCGACGGGCAATATGGACCCGACGCTTCTGCGACGGGCGTTCGAAGAACTCCGGCAGAGCGGGGTCAAGCCGGCGGCTGTCGTCCCGGTGGACCTTCTCGGCAAGGCGGTCGACTACACGGAGATTCTGGCGATCGCCGAGGAACACGGCGTTCCCGTTCTCTGCGACGCAGCCGAGTCGCTGGGGGCAACGCACCGAGGCCGGCCCGCAGGTTCCTTCGGGTGTGCTTCGATCGTTTCCTTCAACGGCAACAAGATCATGACCACTTCTGGTGGCGGTATGCTCTTGACCGACGACGAATCGCTGGCCAAGCAAACACGTTACCTCGCGACTCAGGCTCGACAGCCAGTCGTGCATTACGAGCACACAGACATTGGGTACAACTACCGACTGAGCAACCTCCTTGCTGCGCTTGGCCGTGCCCAACTGTCCAGGCTCGATGACATGATTGCGCGGAGACGTTCGATCAGGGAGCGGTACCGGGATCTGTTCGAATCGGTCGAGGGCGTTGAACTTTTCGGGGGAGGCGACGACTCCGGCGATAACTTCTGGCTGACCTCGATCCTCGTTGACGTGGCGGTGACGGGCTGGAGTCCTAGCGAGTTGACCGGGGCGCTTGCCTCTGAAAACATCGAAAGTCGTCCGCTCTGGAAACCAATGCACCTTCAGCCCGTCTTCAAAGGTACCGCCGCTACGATCAACGGCGCGGCTGAGCGGCTCTTCGAGACGGGTATGACGCTGCCGAGTGGCTCGGCACTCTCCGACGCTCAGGTCGACCACGTATTGGCGACGATCAGCGACTTCGTGAGGACGCCGCGTTGACTCAGCCCGTAATCCGTCGTGACTACGACACAGCAAAGCGTGGCTTCGACATCATCGTGGCCGTCGTGTTGTTCGTCGTTTCACTGCCCATCCAGGTGTTGGTTGCTGCAGCTGTCGCGACGAGGCTTGGCAGGCCGGTCCTGTTCCGGCAAGCTCGACCTGGCCTGCATGCGGACCTTTTCACAATGATCAAGTTCCGTACGATGCGTCCGGCTACCGCGAACGAGGGAGTAAGCTCCGACGCTCAGCGCCTCACACCTCTCGGACGCCTTCTCCGAGCCACCAGTCTCGATGAACTGCCAACCCTGCTCAACGTCATAAAGGGAGACATGAGTCTCGTCGGTCCGCGGCCATTGCTCCCGTCGTACCTGGACCGCTATTCGCCCCTCCAGGCCAGGCGCCACGAGGTCCGTCCAGGCGTCACCGGTCTCGCGCAGGTCAATGGACGGAACGCCCTCACTTGGGAAGAGAAGTTTGAACTGGACGTCGAATACGTCGACTGCCGCACGTTCCAACTTGATTTGAGGATTCTTGGCGCGACAGTATCGAGCGTCCTCCGCCGAAGCGGCGTCTCCGCAGACGGTCAGGCCACGATGCCCGAGTTCCATGGCACAGGGTCACACGGTGGGGCCCAGTGACGACGTCGGTGGTAGTCATCGGCGCTGGAGGGTTCGGCCGGGAATCGCTCGACGTCATCACCGCGATGAACAGGGTTCGTGACGCGCTTCAGGTCGTCGGAGTGGTCGATTCTGCACCGAGCGCTGTCAATCTCGCAAGGTTGGCCGACAGAGATGTTCCATATCTCGGAACCGAGGCGGAATGGCTTGGACGCGAGAATGACGCATCGTTTGTCGTCGGAGTTGGGGACCCGACCGCGAGATCCGTGATTGTGGAACGCTGGACCAGGGCTGGTCGTTCCCCGATGACCCTCGTCCACCCGTCGGCGATCGTCGGTGCGGTTTCCACGATCGGTAGAGGGAGCGTTGTTTGCGGCGGTGTCCAAATCTCGACAAACGTCGAGTTGGGGGAGTACGTACACCTCAACCCCGGCGCCATCGTGGGGCACGATTCGACGCTGAAACGCTGTGTGTCCATAAACCCAGGAGCGGTCGTTTCCGGCGAGGTCGTGGTCGAGGAAGGCGCGCTCGTGGGCGCCGGGGCAGTGATACTTCAAGGGTTGAGGGTCGGATCAAACAGCGTGGTCGGAGCGGCGGCATGCGTGGTCCGGGATGTCAGTGCTTCCAGCATCGTCAAGGGAGTACCTGCGCGATGAACGCCAAATCAGTCTGCCTCATCGTCACTGCCGAGGTCACGGCAACGACCTTCTACCGGGGATACCTGGAATTCCTGACTCGTGCCGGCTGGGACGTGTCCTTGATCACTTCTTCAGACGGAAATCTCGACGATTTCGGCAGGTCTGAGGGAGTCGCCACTCGCGACGTCCCGATGCGCCGCGATCCATCACCGATCAACGACGTGAAAAGCCTCATCCGGCTCTACCGCGAGATCAGGCGCATCAGCCCGATAGTCGTCGTGACCGCAACGCCCAAAGCTGGGCTGCTCGGTACCTTCGGAGCCTACCTCGCCGGAGTCCCCGTTCGCGTCTATCAACTCTGGGGTATCAGGTTCGAAACCGAATCCGGTCTCAAACGGTCAGTTCTCCGGCTTCTGGAGTCGTGGAGTATTCGGTTTTCCACACAAGTCGTGGCAAACAGCAATAGCCTCGCGCGGCGTGCCGTCGACCTGGGACTCCTCGGCCGTAAACCGATGGTGGTGCTCGGACCCGGCAGTTCTCACGGAGTCGACCTTGACCGCTTTTCTGCGGACGCTGAGATCTCGGCGATCGACGCTGAGACTGCAAGATTCCTTGAGCGGACGAGCGAGACACTGCTCATAGGTTTCGTGGGGCGGGTGCACCCAGACAAAGGGATACACACCCTACTTCGCGCTCTCGAAATCTGCGCGCGACGAGGGGTCAATACCCGGTTGCTGGTCGTAGGTGCTTTCGAAAGTGATGACGTCGTTGCGCAGATCCGGCGTTCCACCGTCGGCGCACACCTCACCGGCGCAGTCTCTGACACGCGGCCATACTTGAAGGTCATGGACATCCACTGCCTGCCCACCCGGCGAGAAGGATTTCCCAATGTCGTGCTCGAAGCGGGAGCAATGGGTCTAACGACAATTGCGTCGGACGCAACCGGTGCCGTTGATTCGGTGATCGATGAGCAAACCGGCTTGCTCTTTGCAACCGATGATCCAGAGTCGCTCGCCCAAGCAATCACGCGCCTCGCTCTGGACGGAGACCTGCGTGCTCACCTGGGTACACAGGCTCGAAGGCACGTAGAAACCAACTTCAGCCGCGAGAAAATCTGGGCGTTACAGGAAGCAAACCTCGCCCTCCAGGTTCGTGGGGTTGTCGAATCATGAACATCCCGATCACTCAAGGGCTCTCGACGTTTCAGGGTCTGGCGTCGGTGGTTGTGCTGTCGCTAGTCGGCATCGCAGTCGTCATGGCGTTCGCCAGTCTGGTGAAGTCCGCCAATATCCGAGCAGCGTGCATCCTTGCGATCGTCAGCTCGGGGTCAACTCTCTTTGTTTTGATCCTTGCAGGCAACCTGCTGGTCGCCGATGAGATCGCGTGGCACACCCTGGCGGAGGAGGCGAGTCGCTTCCTTACCGGGCAATCGAACACGCGGGTTGCCTACGTGGACGGGAAGGAGGGTTATCTGTGGATCATTGGTGCCCTGTATGCGTTCTCCGGTCCGGTACCCATGATGGCCATCCTGCTGAATATCTTCCTGAATGCGCTGACTGTTGTGACGGTCGCTCGTACCACCGAGATCGTTGTGACGCTTTTTCCGCTCCTCGACGACGGAGCCCGTCGTCGCGCGGTCCTGATAGCCGCCTTCGTCACAGCGTTGGTGCCCTCCCTATTCATCTGGGTACCGCGCGTCTTGCGTGAAGCACCTAGCGTTTTCCTGATCTCGCTCGCTGTACTCGGCACGCTGCGACTGGCTCAGACGAGGCAGACTCGGTATGCGGTGGTCTCTTTGGCAGCCGTGGTCTGTCTGGCTTGGATCAGGGGGCCTGTCGGAATGGCGCTAGGTTTGGCTCTAGCAATTGGAGCAGTGCTTGTATGGTCGCGTCGATCTCAGTACCGGCTGGCGATTCGATTCTTCCTCCTCATCCCCCTTCTGTTTCTCATTGGAGTGGCGTGGGAAATCGCAAATGCCCAATTCGGCCTGAGCCCTGAAGAGGTCGCCTTGCGGAACCGCGAGTTATCGAGTGTTGCCTCGAGCGGATTCTCAGGGGCCGAAGGCGTTTCTGGCGACCTGAGCTACGGAACGATTCTGATGGTCAACGTTCCGCGGATATTGGCGGGGCCATTCGTGTGGGAGTTCGACGTGGCTAGTCCCGTGATGCTCCTGGCTTTCATGGAGGGGGCCGTCTGGGTCTTGTGTGCACTGCTCGCCGTCAGCGCACTGTGGAGACGTCGGTACTTCGCGGGCGATCGCCGCGGTGACGGTGCGCTCCTCGCGATTCTCGTGTTCGCTGCAGGAGCTGTCTTGGCGACAATGGCTGTGAGCGTCGCCAACTACGGCCTCTTGGCACGACTTCGCCCTATGGCGTTTATTGTGCTCGTGCCTCTCGCTGCGATCGCGGTGGCTTTGTGGCCGGCAGTCCGTGCCCAACGTTTGAAGATTCAGCGGAAGCGTCTGTCGCGCGCCGTGGTGCGGCCCGGCTCGGAGCCACTTCCATGGACGCGCGAATGAGGCTGCTTGTCCTGCACTGGGGGACTCGCGGAGGCGGCCCACAGCTGCAGGAATACATTGGCAGGGCCATACTCGATCGAGATGATGTCACTCTTACCGTGAGTTACGACTCGGCGTCGGAGTCTGCCGACGCTTTGTCTCAGCTTGGCGTCTCCACGTTGGTTGTCGGTAGGACTTCACTGGGTGGGGTACGGCGCTTCGCGAGGAGGATCATCTCGCAGCCGTCCGACGCGTGGCGACTTCATCGATTCTGCAAGTCGAATGAAGTCGACATGATCTTTGAGGTCATGGATCACCCGCTGCAACTATTGCCTCGGATGGTTGCGAAGCTGGCAGGGGTGAAGGTGCTGGCAAGCGTTCATGATGCCTTTCGCCACAGCGGGGAGGAGAGCCGTGTTCTGGACGCCCTGAGTACGATCTCGATCCGCACCAGTGACGGAGTGCTGACCTACTCGGATGCTGTGGCCGAACAGCTCGCGGGTCGGCATGTCGTACCCAGCGGGCGGCTATTTCGCACGGTCCACGGGGCTTTCGGGATTCCTCAGTTGCAGCCTCGAACCCTCGGTGCGCCGAATCCAGAATTCGTCGTCGGATTCTTCGGTCGTATAGAAAAGTACAAGGGCATGTCGAGGCTTCTCGAGTCGATTGCCGATCTGCGAAGCAGCGGCTTTCCAGTGAAACTCGTCGTTCATGGTCGTGGCGAACTGACAAAGGATGAACGACGCCTGGCTCAGGCGATTGAGGCGGAGGTGCACGTTGGTTGGATCGCCGAATCAAGCATTCAGCCGACGATCGCATCGTATGACGTCCTGTCGCTTCCGTATGACGAGGCAAGTCAATCCGGAGTGATCGGATACGCGCTGAGCGCTGGCGTTCCGTGCGTGGGGACCCCAATCGGGGGGCTCCGAGAACAGCTCATCGATTCGGGGGTCGGAGAGGTCGCTTCGTCAATGAGCGCCAGGTCGTTCGCTTCAGCCTTGCGCCTTGTACTCCAGGACCCTGACCGCTATCGACGTCTTTCGGCAGCGGGAATCCTGAGCGCCAAGACGACCTACTCCTGGGCGCGAGTAGCGGAAGACATCGTCCTCGCTGGGAGAACGTTCTTCTCCCGCTGACCGTCAGGGACGAAGCCAGCCGATATGGTCGGCGGATACCGGATTGCCCGAGGTTTCGCGATCGGGGTCGTTGATGATGGTGCGCAAATGTGCGGCAATCATCGATGCGTCAATGGAGGATTCAAGAGGCACTACCTTGCCGAGGCTGCCGAACCATTTGAACTGTCCGACGAATTTCCCGAGATACTCCAGTCCGACACATGGGACTCCGCTGGATAGCGCTCCTACGCAGGCGTGCATCCGTGCGGCGACGACCCCGACCGCGCTGCCAAGAACGCTTTTGGCTTCCCCGGCGGATACGGGAACAAAGACGCTGGGGTTAGTGCCGATCCGAAGTTCGAGCCCCTCCGCGATCTGTCGGGCAAATGGGATGTCCCCTGGCCGCCCTCGTACGTCGTGAGGGAGAATAACGACCTCATGATCCGCAGACAACTCCTCGGCGAGTGACACCCAGAAGTCGATGAGCTCCGCCCTTGTGAACCATCCCAATGTTTCGAAATGCGCGTTGGGAACCAGCACGACGTAGCCGCGTTCTCCGTGTTGACCGATGAGCTCCTTGACGGCGTTGCTTTCGACGGGCTTTGCGAGCGCCCCGATGTCTGGCGCAATCTCCACGCGTCGATTGAGAAGCTTGCTGGTGCGTTCTTGCGAGAGAGTGTCGCGTGCCCAGAGCTCCACCGAAGCGGGCAGGGACCGTAGCAACCGGACAGCGGTCGGGGTTGGGCTCGAGCCCATGCTGAAATTGACGAGCTTTGCGCTGTGGCCGTTGTGAACCGCCTGTCGAAGAGCGGCAACCCTATATCCCAGGAATCCGTGAAGGTAGTCTCCGCCGATTGTGTCGGCACCGATTACTACCGTCGAACCCGTGCCGAAAACTCGCCGGGCGCTCGGAGGCAATATCCCGGTTTGGCCGAGCCTCATTGATTCAAGCGAATGCACCGGGCCACCGACCGGGTCAGTGGGCCAGTCGTCCGTAGCCCCAGGAACCCAGATTTTCACAGGTCGTCCAAGCGAGGCGGCGCCGGCCATGGTTCCCGCTCGAAGGGCGTCGTCCCCCATGGAACCGAAGGCTGCAGTCAGCAGGACGTTGGTCACGTTCGCGTCGTCGGATGGCGCGGGCTTCTGGACCGTAGTGGCCCTGATCTGATTGCTGGCTCCCACCAGTATGCGGTCGGCCTCATTTCGGAGCTTGCGCGCGCTGTTGACGATCAGGCTATTCATGGGTGGTTGCCTCTCGGGCAGAAGGTGGGGCAGTCCATCCATCGTAGGTCAAGCCGAGCGATGCGCACGGCGAATGACGAGGATGAAGACGACGGCGCCCAACACCACACTGTTGGCGGCGAAGCCCCAGATTGCGCCGTCCAGACCAGCCAGCAGATAACCGCCGATCGGCAATGCGATTGCCCCGACCAGCTGGACAATCCGGTAAGAAAGTAGCTGGCGACCAGGAAGGTGGGTTCGAGCTACAAGGTAGTAGAACATGCTGACGAGATTCGTCCCGACGAAGATTGCTATGGGAATCGCGTAATCGGCAAGGTCGAATATTACGCCCTCTTCGAAATACCCTCCGGCATCAATGGCCGTCAGCACCGCCCACATAAGCGCCCCCATAGCCACACCCGATGTGATGATGGCGGCCACGAAGCGGGAGGTGACGAAGGCTTGAATTGGTCTACGTCCCAGAAGCGGCCTTACGGGATTGAGCAGAAGTCGAACAGGAAGGGCGGCGCTGGATACGGCCCGGTAAACGCCAAACTTTGCCACGCCAAGGACCGGAGCCATCACGAGAGGGACCCCTATGGATCCAACGTCGAGTAGAACGGAGTCTGCGAGGAGGCTTCGTATCGAGTTCTTGTGCGAGATCATCCACGCTGCTGGCGAACCCCCACCGGCGAACCTTGGGCGTTCAGACAACAGTGCGCTCGCCGCAGTGGAGGCAAGCCACGCGATAGCCACGGATTCCAGCGGCAGGAGCACGGTCTGCAGCAACGCGAAAGCGCCGAACATCGTGAAGGCGCCCGCAAGATCTGCTCCCCCGACGAACCTATGGCGCGCCAATGCTGCGGAATAGAAACGGGCGCCGACTCGGTAGGTAGCAAGGAGAACAGCGATTGCAAAGATAGGAGCGACGGCAAGTGCGTTCGCGAGTATGCCGATCACCAAAACTGGAATGGCGCTGAGGCCGGCCACCGACGCCAGTGCTACGCAGTACCGCTCCCAAGGATCCGCCGTGCCACCGCTTCGCGCGTGTCTGGCCCACGATTCAGATACGACCGAGTAGACCACGGATGAGGCCAATGCAAACGCCAAATAGAAGAGCGCGAAGGCGCCGTACTCCGCTGGTGGCATTGCGACGATCGCGAGACCCTGCACGGCGATGGTGTTGATGGCACCATAAATTGCGTGTCTGGCTGCTATCGGGACGACTCGCACGACGCTCTTCTCTTCATTTCCAAGGTGATCGCGACCGTGCTGAGTCTTCGATTCGGATTGTCTTCGGGCAGTGCCAACGTGCTGATGCAGTGAGGCATGATGAAGTCGACCTCTCGAGCCTAGCGGCGGACGACGGTAGATCGGGCCCCGGCGAACGAATCCAGTAGCCTAGTACGGTAACCGCGCGAAACCCATAACCTGTCCACGATGTACTTCTCTCAGGGAAGATGCAAATAATTAGCCCGTGCACGTCAACTCGAGCAAGGCTGAAAGGTAAACGATTCCATGCCTGGTTGGCTGAAGAGATTGCTTTCGGGCGGACGGGAAGCATCCCGATTCCTTATCGAAGGTGTCACCGACACGGCACGCAACGTCAAATGGTCTGCCCCCGTCGAGTCGTCATTCTCATCAAGTGTGGACGGTCGCAAACTCGAGTGCCAGTTGACAAAGGACTACCACCGCGTCGAGAAGGGGCTTGCGCTTCAGCGGCCGAAGGCTCCGTTCGGGAAGGACGTCGCAGCGCGCCTCAAGGTAGGCCTTGAGTCCGCAAAGCGCCGCGGGAACATTTCAGCCGAGGTCGTTGAGAATTCGTCCTCTGCACTTCTGGCGCTCAACGCATGGAATGAATCCGGGGTGCGAAGTCATGACCTCGCACCGGTGCAAGGTCGAGCCAGCAGACCAGCCCCCACTGGTGTCTCGCGTGAGTTCTTTGACTCGCGACACAGCGTGCGCGATTTTGATCCCTCCCGCCGGGTCGAAGCGTCCGCTCTGGAGGAGACAGTCAGGCGAGCGATGGGCACTCCGTCTGTTTGCAATCGTCAGGCCTGGCGCGTGTACCCCTTCACCAGCCCAGAGGCGGTTGAAAAGGTACTCACGTATCAGAACGGTAACGCGGGCTTCCGTCATCAGGTCCCGGCTGTTCTCGTGGTCACCATGGACATGCGTCTCTTCGCCGGAGCGGCGGAACGTAATCAGCGGTGGATAGACGGCGGCCTATTTGCCATGTCTCTTGTCTGGGCGGCGCATTCGCTGGGTCTCTCGTCGTGCATGCTCAACTGGTCGATGATGAATGCGCAATCTCGGGCACTTCGAGCGGCAATCGGGATTCCGCCGCACGAAGACATCGTGACGCTCATTGCGATCGGACACGCCAACGACGATCATCGTGTTGCTCGGTCGCCGCGTCGATCCTTAGAAGAAGTGATGGCCCCGCTCCAGTGATCGATGTGTGCCAGGAAACCCCCGGGATAGACGCCGGGGGCGCCGAATGAAAGTTCTCCTTACCGGTGGCGCAGGTTTCATCGGCAGCCACACCGCGGTAGAACTGCTCTCGGCGGGTCATGAAGTGGTCATCCTTGATGACTTCTCGAACAGCGATCGCGGCGTCATAGAGCGAATCGAACACCTTGGCGGCGGGTCGGTGACCCTTCACGAAACCGACCTCAACGATGCGGCGGCTGTCGCCCGGGCTGTCGAAGGACAGGGCATCGACTCGTGCATTCACTTCGCGGGGCATAAGTCGGTCGCTGAGTCCGTGAGCGATCCGATCGAGTATTACAGGAATAACGTGGGATCCACCCTGTCCCTTCTGTCTGTGATCCGGGAGTGTGGCATTCGGACAATCGTCTTCAGTTCGTCGGCGACTGTGTACGGTACCCCGTCGGTCCTGCCCATCTCGGAGCAGATAGCAACGGGAGTCGGGATCACGAATCCGTATGGGTGGACGAAGCATGTGATCGAGCAAATCCTGCGAGACGTGGCTGCGGCTCAATCGGATCTGTCGGTGACCGTTCTTCGCTATTTCAATCCAATCGGTGCGCACCCCAGCGGGATGATGGGCGAGGATCCCCGGCACGAACCGAACAACCTCGTCCCCTATGTCTGTCAAGTTGCCGCCGGCAGGCGAGCGAAACTGTCCATCTTCGGGGACGATTTCAGCACTGCGGACGGCACGGGCGTACGGGACTACGTCCACGTCGTCGATCTCGCCAGGGGCCACATCGCCGCGCTCGAAAAGTCGGCTCGGGGTCTCGAGGTATACAACTTGGGAACCGGACGCGGCACATCGGTCCTGGAGATAGTGGGAATCTTTGCATCGATCACTGGGCGGGACGTCCCATACGAGATTGTTGCGCCGCGCCCGGGAGACGTAGACGCTTGCTACGCCGACGCGACGAAAGCAAACCTCGACTTGGGATGGGAAGCTCGCTTCTCCGTCAGGCAGGCCTGCGAAGACGCTTGGCGTTGGCAGTCGATGAACCCTCGCGGTTACGCTGGAGCGCCTTTGGGTAGGCTGAGCTGAGTTCGAAACTAAAAGACCGTCGGCGATAGCTTGGCGGCGGTATGGCGGGGGATAGTTTGAGCACGATTGCTTCAGACGGCACGCGCGTCCGCGTGAGTCAACGCCTGGACTCCCTGACTGGACTCCGATTTTTCGCTGCATTTGCAGTGTTCGGATTTCACTCGCTCTACTATGGGCGGGAGCCGCTGGCCGAGGGCTTCTTTGCTGCTGGTGCTACTGGAGTCTCCTTTTTCTACATCGTGAGCGGCTTCGTTTTGGCGTGGGCGGCGAAGGAGCGAACGAGCAAACGCGAATTTTACCGTCGCAGGTTCGCTCGAATTTATCCGGCGTATGTCGTTGCTTGGCTCGTCTCCTTGTGCATTCTATTGGCGTCCGGTCGTGGCATCACGTTGCTCGACTTCATCCCGCTCACCCTGTTGCAATCGTGGGTTCCAGCCGAGTCCGTGTACTTCGCGGCCAATGCAGTGTTTTGGAGCCTGTCGTGCGAGGCGTTCTTCTACCTCGTCTTCCCGTTCATTTTTCCGCAGCTGGCAAAGCAGAGCAGTCGTGTGCTGGCGACCGCTTTTGTCGGCGTCGTTGGCCTCGTTGTCGTCGTCACGACGGTCGTGTCCATACTGGGTTCCTCGGACCTAGGGCTCTGGGCGATTACCATCTTCCCGCCGATGCGGTTCGGAGAGTTTGTCCTTGGGATCATTCTGGCGATCCTCATGAAGAATGGGCATCGGTGGCGGGTCCCGCTCTGGTTGGCGGGGGTATTTGCCCTGGCAGCGTACGGTCTCGCCAACATCGCTCCGGAGGCACCGGCGCGGGTCTTAGTGACACTCATACCATTCTGCGTCCTCGTGTGGTCGGCGGCTACTGCTGACCTGGAGGGGAGACGGTCCATCCTTCGTGCCCGGCTGCTCGTGACTTTGGGCGTCTGGTCTTACGCTTTCTACCTCATTCACACCCAATCCATGACCGCAACATTCGAGATCATGGAGCGTGTGGGAATTCATGCACGGTCGCTCGACGGCTGGGGCCTGGCCCTTGCCGTGAGTTTGTCGTTTCTCATGGCTGTCGCCGCGGCAGCGGCCTTGCATCTCCTCGTGGAGGCGCCGATGGAGATGAAGCTGCGCGGACAGAGAGCGCGCGTGAATGCCTGACACCGGATGCTTCAGCGTCCTCAGTCGGAAGAGCTCACATCACGGTCGCCTGGGATCCCGTCCCATATGAACGCCGGGACAGAACTGTCTCGGCCCCGAGTAAGTTGCGTTGGGAATGAATAAATCATCAGAAGGCCACATCGTCGAGGAGGTCGCCGTGAACTCAGACCAAGGAATCGGCTCGTCACGGAGGGACTGGCTCAGGGCATCTATACCCGCTATCGGCGTGGGAATCGTCGCCGCCGGCATCGGAGCTCAAACAGCCGTGTCTCTGGCGAGCGAATCGAAGATAAGGGGCGGCTCGTACACTGATCGTGACCTGGCGGCGTTGTTTTCAAGCCCAGACGCGGCATCCACGGCGGTGCTGGATCAGCGGTACGACCGAAGATTCCAGACCAACGTTGAGGACTTTGGCGCCATCGGTGATTACGACGGAGAACCGGGTGCGAAGTTCACCGACAACCTGGTTCCATTCCAACGGGCGCTGGCTGCTGTGAAGCCCGGCGGGCGGGTCTTTGTTCCCCCCGGGCGGTACTTTCTCTCGAACACGCTCGTCATCGACAAGACCGTGGACTTTGACTGTGGTCGAGGTGGCTTCGAATCGAGTATGGGGGGAACGCAACTCGTCTGGGCTGCAGGGAAGACCGGACTTCACATTCGCGAGGATGCGGGAGGCCAACGCCCGTCGGGATACCGAATCGGGCCGTTCCAGCTAACCTCATTGTCGAAGTCCGCGAGTTCGTCAAACGCGTATGGCATCTTCTGTACAAATGGGTTCGGGCACATAGACGGCGTTTCTGTCGAGTCGTTCGGTTCGCACGGTATCTACCTTCGCGCGGGGAAGCCTGTCGACAGCGGGAACGTGAACAACACCGATCTGCGACGCGTGCGGTGCTACGGCAATTACGGCGATGGAATCAGATGCGAGGGATCAGACGCGCAGCAGATCAGGTTCTGGGGGCCTGATATCGTCGCGAATCGGGGTTGGGGAATCAATGTGATGGGCTCGTCTGCAAACCGGATCTACTCACCACACATTGATCAGCAGTATTTCGGATCCCCCGGCGCAATTCGTGACACCGGGAACAGCAACTCGTACGACGACGTTTACACCGAATCCGGTGGTGGCAGCGGAACCACCATCCTGCTCGAGGCAGGGAGCCTCTTCGCGCGAATCACTTCTTCGCAATACGCCCGACCGAAGGTTGTCGACAAGACACCCAATAAGACGGCTCAGATTGTCGACATTGAAACCGGATTCGCTCGGCGCTTTGGTGTTCTCGGGCAGGAAGGCACCCAGTTCTCCCTCGATGCGGATGCAGAAGCGGCTGGAACAGTACGGCTTCGAGTCGATGGCGACACGAAGCTGGAGTGGAATGACGACCGCGATGAATGGCTCACGTCTGGTTCGCTCTCGCCGCGGAGAGGTGGCGAGAACGATCTGGGTTCCGAGGAGAATCGTTTTCGAAGCGCCCATTTCGCGTCCTTTGTCAAAGTGGGAGTGGTGCGACCAGGTGCCCGCCCGTCCGCGTCCGAAGCCGGCGCAGGTGCTCAGCTCTTCGACAGCGCACTCAAGAAGCCAATCTGGTCTGATGGGCAAGCGTGGGTTGATGCAAATGGAGACATTGTCTAGCGATTCGGCCGATTGGTTAGAGGCTTGTCGTCCAGGTCAGGACTCACAGAAGCGTGCGGTTAGATAGACACGTGGGTAAACGCGCGAAGACTTCGAGAAAGCCGTTCTTCAAGAGCGCCCGGTTTTGGGTGCCGACAGGGCTGGTAGTCATCCTTCTGGCTGGTGGAGGTCTGCTCGCACTGAACATGGTGCCAAAGGGGCTAGAGGTCAAGCGAGAGCTTGAAGCGGCGATCCCCCTGGCCTCCAAAGTGAAGGCCGAGATTCTGGCTGGCAACACCGAAGCCGCAGCGGCGACGACAGCTGAGCTCAAGGCCCACACCAGTGAGGCGCGAGCTCAGACGACCGGGCGTATGTGGGCCGCGCTTGAGGCTGTCCCTATCGCCGGACCAAACCTTGAAGCGCTACGCGTGGTTTCGGAGACAGTTGACGATCTCGCGACCGACGCATTGATTCCGGCGTCAAGTATCAGCCTGGATTCCCTTAAACCGGTCGACGGCAGGTTCGATGTGGTCGCTTTGGGGGAGCTGGGTACGCTGCTGCGGTCGACGGTCGATGCGGTTAGTGAGGCTGACAAGCGGCTGGTTTCGCTGGATTCGAACGCCCTCGTCCCTCAGATTTCAGCGGGCGTCGAGTCGCTCACAGCAACGTTGGACGATGTGCGCCCGGTCCTTGAAGGGCTCGAGCAGCCTCTATCCATCCTGCCGGACGCGCTGGGAGCCTCGGAGCCTCGAAATTATTTGATGATCTTTCAAGGCAATTCCGAGGCACGCGCCTCCGGTGGTAATCCAGCTGCCATGACGATGCTCACGGTGGTGGACGGAAAGATCGACATTACCGCGCAGGCGACCAGTAGCCAGTTCGCGAATGATCGCCCGGAACCGATTATCCCGCTCGACCCCGAGACAGAGGCAATCTACTCCGACATCGTTGGTGAGTGGATTCCAAACATCACGGCAACCCCTCACTTCCCGACGACGGTCGAATTGGTCAAGGCATTTTGGGCTGAGGAATTCGGTACGGATGTCCCCATCGACGGAGTCATTTCGTTTGACCCCGTCGGGCTGAGCTACCTTCTGGGAGCGACCGGCCCCGTCTCCCTCTTAACAGGCGAGCAACTGACATCCGAGAACGCAGCCCCTTTGCTTCTGAACGAGGTGTACTTCCGCTACGAGGAGCCTGTTCATCAGGATGCGTTCTTCGCCGCCGCGGCAGTTTCGATCTTCGATGCAGTGAAGTCAGGCACGAGCGACCCGACCGCGCTGGTTTCGGCTTTGTCGAGATCGGTCGAGGAAGGCCGGCTCAAACTGTGGAGCGCTGATGAAGATGAGCAGACGCTCGTCGCTGGCAGCCGCATTGAGGGTGCGCTCCCGGCAGACAACGCGTCGGCGACTGCGCTGGGCGTCTACTTCAACGACACCACAGGTTCAAAGATGGACTACTACGTGGATGCGGCCGTGGCAGCGTCCACGACTCAATGTGACGTAACCACCGGAACGCCGACCTTCTCAGCGGATGTCACCCTGACAAACAGCATCAGCAGGGAAACGGCCGCCGGTCTCCCGGCATACATCACCGGACCATACTTTGAGCCTGGGCACATCGCAACCGACTTCATCGTTTACGGTCCCGTCGGTGCGACAATCGACTCGTGGTTGGTCAACGGCAAAGAGCAAGGCGCCGTCACGCAGGGTACCCATCTCGGTCGGCCAGTTGTGCGAATCAACCATGTCCTGCCCCCGGGCGAGTCGGTGACCATCAGCTACACGATGACCGGCGCGGCCGGCCCTGAATATGGCCCGCTCGAAGTGCAGACCACACCGATGGTCAGGGCGACACCGGTGACGATCGACGCTCCTGGGTGCACAAAAGAGTAGCGCGAGCTCTCGATACCGCGGCTCGCTTCGCTCGCTGCGTACTCGATCAGCGGAGGGGACTCGCTCCACACCCATTCAGGGGGGGTATGCGGCGCGTCCGCTGAGGCCGCGCCATTCGCCCAGCTTGGTCTGATTGGATGTCCCGGTGACGATCCCTTTCGAGTTCAAAGAGCAGCCCTCTCGCAAGAGCCATGGCCTGCGCAACTTCTCCATCATCATCGCCGCGCTTCTCGTCGTCGCGGTTGCCGTCGTTGGTGTCTACGCCATCGGTCTGACGAGCACCTTCGACAGCACCAAGAAGATCGATCAGGCCTTTCCCGACGAGGCCACTAGGCCAGCAGCAAGCGCCGACGGTTCCCAGAACATCCTGCTGATGGGATCAGACACACAAGGCGAGGTCTCAGATGACGTCGATAATGTCAAAGGCACGCGTTCCGACACGATGATGATCGTCCACCTCTCGTCGGATCGGAAGAGCATCCACGTCATGTCGATCATGCGCGACAGCTGGGTTGACATCCCGGGCCACGGCAAGGCGAAGATGAACGCCGCCCTGGCCTACGGTGGCGTGCCTTTGGCCGTTCAGACGATCGAGGGTCTCGTCGACGCGCGCATCGACCGTGTCGCCATCGTGGACTTCGAAGGGTTCGAGGGCATCACGGACGCTCTCGGGGGAGTCACCGTCAACAACCCCATTGCCTTCAGATCGTTCGAGCAAGGTCCGGTCACTCTCAACGGCGACGACGCTCTGGCCTTCGTCCGCGAGCGCAAGGCGTTCAGCGACGGCGACTTTCAGCGCGTGCGCAACCAGCAGCTCTTCATCAAAGGCGTGCTCTCCACCATTCTCAGCGCGGAAACCCTAACCAACCCGCTGAAGATCAATGACCTGGTCACGGCGGTGGCACCGTTCCTGACGGTCGACTCCGGCTTCACGTCCGGCTACGCGGCCGGTCTGGGTTTCGAGCTGCGTGACATCCGAATGGACAACATGACCTTCTTCACCATGCCGACCCTGGGCACAGGCATGGAAGGCGGTCAGTCGGTCGTGAACGTCGACTGGGACGAGCTGGCGGTGCTGAAACCGCACTTCCGCGACGACACCCTGACCGCGTATCAGGCCAAGGTCGCCGGCTAAGGTCTGGACGAATCTCGACACCCGGCTCGTTGAACTCGCTGCCTACTCGATCAGCGGGGCGGGGTGGCTCCTGAGTTCGCCGCGGACTCAATCAGCGGAGTGAGGTGGCTCGCTGCGTATCCCCAGCGTCTGCGGGCGGCGGTCGCGTGCCCCGATCAGGGGGCCGCCGGCTCGGCGGGCTGAACGCTAGGCTCGCCTTACGCCGGTAGCTGACGATTGCTCATGTTTGGCAGAGGCAACACGAGAATCGGATCGGAGAGCCGGATGACTGCGGAATCAACGGCGTCTGGGTCGCGCAAGCGGCAGCCAGTGCGCACGACTTTGATCGTGCTGGGAGTGCTCCTGCTGGCCGTCACCGTCGCCATCGGCACAGGCGGCGGGCTCTACGCCGCAAACCTGTCGAAGACGTTCGACAGGACGAAAAAGATCGAGGTCGAGAAGGTGTTTCCCGCCGAGGCGTCGCGACCGCCGGCCGTTGTCAACGTGTCGCAGAATATCCTGCTGATGGGCTCGGACATCCGAGGCGCTGTTTCGGAGAACATCGACGACGTCAGAGGCACCCGCTCCGACACAATGATGGTGGTGCACGTCTCTGCCAATCGTGACAGCGTCACCGTCATGTCGATCATGCGAGACAGCTGGGTTGACATCCCCGGCCACGGCAAGGCGAAGATGAACGCAGCCCTCGCATACGGGGGAGTGCCGCTCGCGGTGCAAACGATCGAGGGACTCATCGGCGCCCGCATCGACCGCGTCGCAATCGTCGACTTCGAAGGCTTCAAGGGGATCACTGATGCTCTTGAGGGCGTGCAGGTGGACAACCCGATCGGGTTCACGCCATTCCATATGAAAGGCACGACATTCGCGCAAGGCCCCATCACGCTGAACGGCGCCGAAGCCCTGGCCTTCGTTCGGGAGCGCTATGCGTTCAGAGACGGGGACTTCCAGCGCGTGCGCAACCAACAGCTCTTCATCAAAGGCGTGCTCTCCACCATTCTCAGCGCCGAAACCCTGACCAACCCGGTGAAGATCAACGACCTGGTCGCGGCCATCGCGCCATTCCTCACCGTCGACTCAGGCTTCACCTCCGGCTACGCCGCCGGACTCGGATTCGAGCTGCGCGACATTCGCATGGACGACGTCACGTTCTTCACGATGCCGACCCTGGGCACAGGCATGGAAGGCGGTCAGTCGGTCGTGAACGTCGACTGGGACGAGCTCGCCGTGCTGAAGCAGCATTTCCGCGATGACACCCTGGGCGGATACCAGGCGCCGGTTTCAGGCTGATCGCAGGTCCTCGCGTCGAGTCAGTGCGTCCGTGACCTGGCCATCAAAAAGAGGGTCTCGGCTCAGCCGGGGCCCCCTTTTGCTCGTCGCAGGCAGTTCTGGGGGGAATGTGTCTACGTCGAGTTCGGCGGTGTTTCGGACAAGTCAACGAAGACCATCGCTCGATAGAAAAAGAGTACTCCTCACGAACGGCGCGGTCACTGAAAACGGGCTGTGAAACCACGAGCTCATGCGAATCCGGCGAAACGGACTCCGCCCCGCTTCGGACGCCGATCGAGCGCACTGTTGGGGACGGTCGGTACGTCCTGTTCAAGTCAACAATGGCCCTGGTGAGAGCCGTGGCGCTCGAAGGTGCGACGATAGGGGATGCTCACTTCTCCTGAATCCGACGGCATCCGATGAGCGCGCGCTTTGAGGAGCTGGCCTGGCAGGAGACACCGCTGGGCGAAGTGAGCCTGCGCCGGCGGCACGACCCGGCGCTCGACGTCGACATCTACGAGGTCAAGCTCGGCGACGAGTTCCTCATGTCGAGCCTGTTCCCTGTCGCCGAGATCGAACTTGCCCACCTCGGTCTTGCCGCCGTGCACCGTGACGACCTCAACGTTGTCGTCGGTGGGCTCGGGCTCGGCTACACGGCCGAAGCTGTGCTCACCCACGAACGCGTCGCCACGATGACCGTGGTGGATGCCCTGGATGCCGTCATCGACTGGCACCAGCGCGAATTGCTGCCGGTCTCCACACCGATCGTGACGGATGCCCGCACCCGTCTCGTTCACGACGACTTCTTCGCCCTGATGCGCCGCGCCCCGACATCCGACTCGCTCTTCGACGCCATCCTCGTCGACATCGACCACTCGCCACGGCACCTGCTGAACGAGAACTCCGCCGGTTTCTACACGGTGCAAGGGATCCGTGAGGCGGCCGCGCACCTCACGCCCGGTGGTGCTTTCGCTCTCTGGTCCGATGACCCGCCCGACGACGCCTACTCGGCCGTCCTCGGGGAGGTGTTCGACACCGTCGCGGCACACGTTGTCGCGTTCCCGAACCCACTCACCGGCGGGCAGTCCGCGAACACCGTGTACGTGGCATCCGGAGTGAAGGGCTAGCCGCGCGTCCAGGCAGAGCGAACTCAGAGCGCTGCCGCCTTCGCGCGCAGCACGGCACGTTCGCGCTCGTTGCCGGCGAGTCCTGCCGCGGTCAACAATTCCGAACGGGCCTCCTCGGTGCGACCGAGCTGCGCGAGGAGCTCGCCCCGCACGCTCGGCAGCAGGTGCGACCCGCGCAGTGCGCCGTCGGATGCCAGTCGGTCCACGATCCGCAGAGCGTTCGCCGGGCCCGTCGCCATCGATACGGCCACTGCACGGTTGAGATCGATCACCGGGTTCGGTGCGAGCCGGCCGAGCGCCTCGTACAACAGCACGATGCGGTCCCAGTCGGTGTCCTCGACGCTCCGGGCTGTTGCGTGGCACTCGGCGATCGCCGCCTGGAGACCGTAGCTTCCTCGCCCGCGACCGATGGCATCCGCCCGGTCCAGTGCGGCAAGCCCGCGCCGAATCTGCGCCTGGTCCCAGCGCGACCTGTCCTGGTCGGCCAGCAGGATCGGGTTGCCGTCGCGAGTGGTGCGTGCGGCGAAGCGTGATGCCTGGAACTCCATCAGCGCCACGAGTCCGTGCACCTCGGGCTCGCGGGGCAACAGCCCGGCGAGGATGCGGCCCAGCCGGAGGGCTTCATTGGCCAGCTCGGTGCGGATCCAGCGGTCACCACTCGTCGCGGCATACCCCTCGGTGAACATGAGGTACACCGTGCCGAGCACGGCACCAAGTCGCGCGCCCCATTCGTTCGGCTCCGGTGCCTCGAACGGCACGTGCGCCGCGGAGAGTGTCTTCTTCGCCCGGACGATCCGCTGCTGCACCGTCGCGACGGGAACCAGCAGCAACCTCGCGATCTCTTCCGTGGTGAGACCGCCGACCGTGCGGAGGGTGAGTGCCACCTGCGCTTCGCGCGACAGCACGGGGTGACAGGCGGTGAAGATGAGACGGAGCACGTCGTCGTCGATCGGCTGCCACTCATCGTCGCCGGCCAGCTCGAGGTCGTGTGCCATCGTGCGATACCGCTCGTCGAGGCGCTCGCGGCGGCGCCACCCGTCGATCGCCTTCCGCTTCGCAACAGCCGTGAGCCAGGCGCCCGCGTTCTGCGGGACGCCTGACTCTGGCCACTGCGTGAGGGCGTCGATGACGGCCTCCTGGGCGAGATCCTCGGCGAGACCGACGTCTCCGGTCATCTTGGCGAGCGTCGCGACGATACGCGCGCTCTCGATGCGCCAGACGGCGTCGACCGTTCGACGGATGTCGGGCGGCTGGGACATGGTCTGCCTACTGCGCCTGCCTGGCCGGCTGCTCTTCGCGCCAGCCCTCTTCCTTCTTGAGGTAGTCGTTGTCGGCGAAGTCCTCGAAGTCGCTCATGTCCGTGACGCGACGCACCTCGAGCTTGGAACCTGGCCCGAGTGGGCACCTGGTCGCCCACTCGACGGCCTCTTCCTTGCTGGCCACCTCGAGGATCCAGAAACCGCTGAACAGCTCGTGGGTCTCGCCGTAGGGGCCGTCGGTGACGATCGGCGTCTCCGACGCGAAGTCGACGACGAACGCTTCGCTGAGGTCGTCGGCCAGGCCGTCGCCGCCGAGCAGCACGCCCGCCTTCATGAGGGACTCGTTGTATGCACCCATCGCGTTGATGATCTGCTCGAAGTCGGCCTTCTCGTATTCCTTCTTCGCTTCATCCGTCGAGCGCATGATCAGCATGAACTTCATGGTGTTTCTCCCTGTGTCAGAGGTCGCGATTGCGTCCTTCTACCTATGCGTCGAACGAGCGACCCACGGATCGACACACTCTCGGAAAATACCCCAAAAAAGTTTGCAGGGCCATGTCGGCGATCTGGGCCGTGGCATCCATTCGTATCCGCGGCGGGATGTACGAGAGGCTAGGAACATGAATGCAGAGAAGACGGTGATCGCCTCCGAACTCGCCCAGGTCACGAAGCACTGGACCCCCCGAGTCATCGGGAGCGTCAACGACCAGTACGTCAAGGTCGCCAAATTGCTCGGCGAACTGGTGTGGCACGCACACGAGAACGAGGACGAGATGTTCCTCGTCGTGTCCGGCCACCTACGGATCCAGCTTGAGGGTGCACCCGACGTTCATCTCGATGCGGGTGAGTTCTTCACCGTGCCCCGTGGGGTTCGGCACAATCCGGTTGCCGACGAGGAGGTCGAGATCGTTCTGATCGAGACCGTCAGCACCGCCCACACCGGTGACGTCGTGGTGCCAGGAACCGTCCCGATCGCGGAGCAGGTCGCGCACCGGGGTTGAACGGCACGGCGACTGTCACCAACGACGGAGATTTTCGCGCGAAGGGGGCCGTGCGCCCTCAAAACAGAGGTGTACCCGAGAATCTCCGAAGTTGAGAACAACCCTCGTTGCGAAAAGGAGCCGGCTCAGGATGCCGCGGCGCGGAGCTGCGGGATGAGTTCTTCGACGAAGCGGGCGGTGTCTTCCCAGTCCTCGACGGCCTGGCAGCGCACACCGAGTGCCTTCACCGGGTAGTCGTTGCCGTTCTCGTCGAGGCGGTCGCCGACGAAGAGCATGTCGTCGAGGGGGATGCCGGTGAGCTCGGCGAGCTTCTTCATGCCGTATGCCTTGTCGATGCCCCTGCGGGTGATGTCGACAGACGTCGATCCGCCCGAACGCACCTCGAGGTCTGGGAGGTCTCCGGCAACAGCTTCACGCAGTGTGTTCTTCTTCTCACCGGTCGGGTCCCACTCCTGCTTCGCCGACACAGGCGCAGCCTGGCCGAGGGCGGAGAAGGTGATCTGCGAGCCGCGGTCTTCGAGAATCGGGCCCCAGGTGTCCGTCTCCCAGAATCCGAGCTCCTTTGCACGGGCCTCGACGGCCGCCAGCGCGCGGGCCTTTTGGTCGTCGGTGAGGTTCTCGGCGTAGATCTGCTCCCACTCGTCGTTCTCGAAACGGAAGTACTGCGTGCCGCAGGTGGGCATCAGATGCAGTCGCTCGAGGTGCGTCGATCCGGCCTCTGGCAGGTTGTCGATCGCCTGCATCTTGAACTGAGCGAACTGACCACCGGAGATGATGCAGACGGGCACGACATCGAGGAGCTCCGCGAGGATCTGCGACATCCGCGGGTCCATCGGTGATTTCGACGGCGCGAGTGTGTCGTCGAGGTCGAAAGCGACCAGAGCTGTCTTGACCATCGACGGAACGTCCCCTAAGTAGCCAGAAAAAATGCCCCGGCGAATCCGACGAGGACGACCCCAGACTACCGAACGGAGGCGAAAACCGCCTCTCGGGGTGTGGCAACCCCGGGCACGCTCACTCCCGACCCAGGGGTGCTGGGGGTCTTAGAGCCGCTGGCTGGGCTCGCGGCGACGTGAATCCTGTGCCCCCTGGGCTCGTCTGCGCCTCCTGCCGACGGGACGTTCGGCGACGAGCAAAACGGTCACGCCGATCAGGGTGCCGATCACCGTGCCTATCGTGTTGGCGTAGACATCATCGATGGTGGCGAATCGATCATCGAGAAAGAGGTCCTGGCCCATCTCGATCGCGACGGACACCGCGATGCCGCCCAGGATGCTCAGCCACCACCACTGCACCCCGAGAAGTACGACCAGCAGGAGGCCGGCTGGGATGAAGAGCAGCACGTTAGCGACGGCTTCGATCACGTTGTAGGTGATCCAGCCGAAGCCGTTCCCGGCGAACCAGGTGATGAGACGGTCGAGGAACCCGGATGCGGGTTTGTCGACCGGCGTCGGCCAGAATGCGATCAACACCAGCGCAACGGCATAGACGATGGCGACCGCGGTCGTGAACCGGCGGAGTCGGGGGTTGATCGTCATACGGTCTCCGATGCATCTGAAAACGGATGGTCCGCAGTGACCGTGTGAAGACAGTGTAAAGCGGAGGGTCGGCGCCTCGCGCCGCCCGAACTGGGGGGAGTCGATCGCGACCGGGAGCATTCCCAAGCGAGGTTTTCTCACGTTAGCCTAGCGACACTGCGGTCGGTGCGGCCGCGCTTGCCGAAACGTGGGGATCGATCAATGACCAAGAAGGCTCTCATCACAGGGATCACCGGGCAAGACGGCTCGTATCTCGCCGAGCTCCTGTTGTCGAAGGGCTACGAAGTGCACGGCTTGATCCGCCGGGCATCGACATTCAACACCGCGCGAATTGATCACCTTTATGTCGATCCACACGACCCTGAAGCGAGACTTTTTCTGCACTACGGCGATCTCAGTGACGGCGCCAGGATGGTCACGCTCCTGAGCGAAATCCACCCGGACGAGGTCTATAGCCTCGCCGCGCAGTCCCACGTGCGGGTTTCCTTCGACGAGCCGGAACATACCGCCGACACGACGGGCACAGGAACGGTGCGCCTTCTCGAAGCCGTGCGGATGTCGGGTGTGCAGTGCCGTTTCTACCAGGCGTCCAGTTCCGAGATGTTCGGAGCGAGCCCCCCGCCGCAGAACGAGGACACGCCCTTCTACCCGAGGTCGCCGTATGGCGTGGCGAAGGTCTACAGCTACTGGATTACTCGCAACTATCGCGAGGCTTACGGGATGTTCGCCGTTAACGGCATCCTCTTCAACCACGAATCGCCTCGGCGGGGTGAAACCTTCGTGACCAGGAAGATCACGCGCGCGGTCGCGGCCATCGCTGCGGGTAAGCAGGAGCACCTGTACCTCGGTAACCTCGATGCGATCCGTGACTGGGGGTACGCAGCGGAGTACGTTGAGGGAATGTGGCGGATGCTGCAGGCGGATGAGCCCGATGACTATGTGCTTGCGACCGGCGTGGGCTTCACGGTCCGTGAATTCGTCGAAGCGTCATTCAGCCGCGCGGGTCTGGACTGGGAGCGGCACGTCCGATTCGACGAACGCTATCTGCGCCCAACCGAGGTTGACGCGCTGATCGGTGACGCATCGAAGGCCAGGGACCAACTCGGGTGGGTCCCGGAAGTCGGTACCGGAGAGCTGGCGCGCATCATGGTCGACGCAGACATCGAGGCGCTCAAACATGAGGGAACCCGGTGGATTGACGTTCCCAGGCTGACGAGCTGGGAACCGAGTCATGCCTACTGAAGATCTTCATTTCGAGCCAGCCGCGCTCGACAGGAATGCGACCTTTTATGTGGCTGGCCACCGTGGGCTGGTGGGCTCTGCGATCTGGCGCTCGCTCCAGCAGAGGAACTTCACCCGACTTGTCGCTCGCACTTCGGCCGAACTCGATCTGAAGGAGCGCGACGCAGTGTTCGACTTCTTCGAGCACACGCGGCCGCGGTACGTCGTCCTGGCCGCCGCGAAAGTGGGCGGCATCCTCGCGAACGACACATATCCCTTGGACTTTCTCAGTGAGAATCTCAGGATCCAGGTCAACGTTCTCGATGCTGCCGCGAAGGTCGGCGTGGAACGGCTGCTCTTCCTGGGCTCGAGTTGCATCTACCCCAAGTTGGCCCCTCAGCCGATCAAGGAGTCGTACATGCTGACCGGCCATCTCGAGCCGACCAACGACGCATATGCCATCGCGAAGATCGCGGGAATCCTCCAGATTCAGGCCGTTCGACGGCAGCACGGGCTGCCCTGGATCTCGGCGATGCCCACGAACCTGTACGGCCCCGGAGACAACTTCTCAGATAAGGGTTCACACGTCTTGCCCGCCCTGATCAGGAGATATGACGAAGCGGTATCCTCCGGCGCCGAACAGGTCACCAACTGGGGAACCGGCTCGCCGCGCCGAGAGTTCCTTCATGTGGACGACATGGCCGCTGCCTGCCTGCACCTTCTCGAACACTATGACGGCCCGGAGCAGGTCAACGTCGGCACAGGTCGCGACGTGACGATCCGGGAGATCGCCCAAACGATCGCCCGGCTCGTTGGCTTCACCGGCACGACCGAGTGGGATACCAGCAAGCCGGATGGAACACCGCAGAAACTGCTCGACGTGTCCACGCTCACTGACGCTGGCTGGACGGCATCCATCGGACTGGAAGCGGGGCTACGGGGAACGATCGAGTGGTATCGGAGCAACGCCCTCGTTGCTCGTCGCTAGCCGCTCTGTCTTGACGAGCTAGGTGTTGACGAGTCCCGGCTCCGGGGCGGGAGGGGGACCGGGGATCAGGCCGAGTGAGGCGATGAGGAGGTCGTCGTCGTCACGGACCTGGGCATAGCAGTACCAGGCCGGGCCCTCGGGGCCGACGAGTTCGAACCGGGCATCGAAGCCCATGGCGAACGGCGCATCGCGGGCCACGACGATGCTGCAACTCCGGTCTGCGGTGCGCGTAGCAGTCGACATGGTCACGAGGATGCCTGGCAGGACCAGTCCGATGAGCCCGAGGACCACAAGGAAACGGGCGGGGCGGAGCATCCGTCGTGAGGGCAAGGGTCTTCCGTCACTCGGCTCGTAGCCGTCGAGTTCGGGGTGGCGGTCGGTCACTCCGTCATTGTTTCACGCCGGGCTGAGTGTGCGGGGCAGTGGCCGACGATCGAGTGCGCGGGGTCCTCGCTTCGCTCGAGCCAGCGGGCCCTCGATCGATCAGCGGAGAGGGCTCCGCTCAACCCCAACCGGCCGAGGCGAGCGGGTTGGGGGAGCGAAGGGTTCAACATCGCTGGCCCGGCCACATCGGCAGGCGGGGCGGCCGCCGAAGTGGAAACTCTCGGGCCAGCGATGGTCAGTGGGGCGATCAGGCCATCTCGACGAGATCGCTGTAGGTGAATGCCTCGAAGGAGGCATCCGACATCACCGGCCGTGTGAGCGTGTGGTGCCTGCCGACCGCGCGTTCGCGGAGGAGGCGCACCAACTCGTCGTCGAAAATCTCGCTGTAACTACTCGACTCGGACTCAGACACGATCTGGCTCGTCGGAACCAGCAGGAAATTCGCTCGCGCGGTTGATCCGTCCGACCGGCGAACCGGTATGTCGACCGCTGCAGAGGTGTGGTGAGCGGTGAGGAAATGCGCGTAGTCGATCAGTGCGCGAGCGATCAGGTCGCCCGTGAGAAATGAACTGCCCGCGTAGTGGATGCGTTCCATGGCGGTCTCCCCTTAGGTTCAAGCCTCGTCGTTGCGAGGATCATCCCGGGGTCTGGGGGACAGTTCTAACTGGTCCGGTGTCGGATCATGTTTTGACGCTACACCCCGATGGTCCGGTTGAGTAGGGGGGTCAGCGTTCGATTGTCAGTGTTCGCGAAACCAGGTTTTCCGCGACGTTGGACAGCAATATTCCATTGTTGCGTGCGTACTGGCGCATCAGGTTGAATGCCTCGTCTGTTGTGATGTCGTTGGTCTGGGACATCACGCCCTTGGCTTGCTCGATGACGATCCGCGAATTCAGCGCACGCTGAAGCTGGTCGCGCACGGCATCACTTTCGCTCAGACTGCGCGCGTGCAGGATGCCGATCGTCGCGACATCCGCCAGCGCCTGCGCGGCGCGCACGTCGCGTTCGTTGAGCTCCCCGGTTTCGGCGCGGAGCAGGTTCAGGGCGCCGATTGTGTTGTCCCGCAACCGCAGCGGAAGGGCAAAAACAGACTCGAAGCCCTGCTCGGCAGCACTGTCGCGGAATCGACTCCACTTGCTCGGGCTCTCCCGGATATCGGGCACCGAGACCGTGGTCCCGGATGTGAAGCAATCGACGCACGGCCCGGCCTGCGCGCTGAGCTGCATGACCTCCACCAGCCGGGAGGCTTCGCTGGTCGAGGCGACGACCTCGAGGTTGCCGTCCGGATCGGCCAGCAGGATTCCCGCCGCAGTGACGTCGAGCAGGTCGCGGCAATTTTCAACCAGGGTCTGCAGAAGGTCCACGGCGTCGTAGTCGGCAACCAGGGTGTCGGCCAGCGTCGCGAAGGCATCCACAAGCTGTCCCTCCCGTGTCATCTCAGTCATTTGGACTCCTCGATTCCTTCGTCGCTCACCGAGAAGTTCAAGCGTCGTTCTACTATGTCTTCTGCGATTTCTTGCATTGAGCGGCCCACAGCAAAGGCGTGGGCCTGGATGACGAGGCGGGCCTCGTCCGGGGGAAGGTTCAGCTGGGCAAGCACCATGCCTGTCGCCTGATGGATGGTTCGACGCGAGAACTGGAGGTCGGCTTCGGGGGTCTCGTCGCGCCCCACCCGGGAGAGGGCGCGGTGAAGCACGAGACGGCTGACCACCGCCGCGAAGGCCGCACTCTGTTGCGCATGGAGATCGCTGAGGTTCAGCGGCCGCGTCGAGTACAGATCGAGTGCCCCGAGTCGCAGCGGGCCGACGAACAGTGGGAAGGCGAAGATCGCGCCCACCTCGTCCTTTCGGATCGCCTCAGAGAACGCCGGCCAGACACCGGCCGGGTGGGTCCTGACATTTGGCTCGAACACGGGCCGAGCTGTCGCCATGGCATCCCAGCACGGGCCTTCGCCGAGGTCGAATTGCAGCTCGTCAATTCTCGCCGCCTGCAGGTCAGTGGCAGAAACGGTCTCGTTGCCGAGGAAATCCCCCATCGTCGAGATCGCTGCTCCGGTCACGGGGAGCGCGTCGACGATCGGCCCAGCCAGTTCAGCCGAATCTCGTTCGGGCCGCGTCAGGCGGTCCATTGCTGCGGCGAATGCATCAGACACAGCAACCTCCCTGTTGGCCCCTTCGGGAACGGGTGTTCCTTCTTCCTATGCTAACGCTGGGCGGGGGGAGCGGGGCATCCCTTTCGGTATTGGATCCTGTGATTCGACCGGTCGGTGGTCGCGCTTCCACGGTCACATTTGACGACCTCGTTCAGAATTTCACAAGCCCCTGATTTTGCACCGGGCAGGTCTGTAGTGTGGGCGAACAAAGTGTTGTGATGTGCGCCCGAATCGTCGTCGCTGCACGGCGCGGTGGGGCGCCATTGAACACGATCTAGGGAACTCACATGTCCGACAAAACCGAAAAACCTGCCTCAGGGCGGCCTGGCGCTGAGGTCACTCCGCCCGCTGATTCAAGCATTCCAGACAGCGACACCGGTGTCGCCGCCGGGTACACCGGCGAGCCGTCGACGTTCGAGCCGGAGGAAGACGTTCCGGCCCCCGGCGCCTCTGCGGATGCAGACTCTGCCGCCGGCGAAGAGAAGGATGACGCCCAGGGAGGAACCGGCCCGCGCTCCACTGAGGCAACCGGGCTGAGCGGCGAAGACCGATCGATCTTCCAGAGCCACTGGGACGATTTCGCAGGGCACGTCGACTGAGGAGAACTATGCGCATCGTGATCGTCGGAGCCACCGGCAACCTGGGTACAGCGTTGCTGCGTCGGCTGCACGAGGAACCGACCGCCACCGACATCGTCGGTATCAGCCGTCGGGAACCGGATCTGACGGTCGCGCCGTACAGCGGTGTCTCCTGGCACGCCCTCGACATCGGGTCGCCGTCTGCGCCACGACGGCTGGCGAGGATTTTCGCCGGTGCGGACGCCGTCGTGCACCTGGCCTGGCAGCTCCAGCCGAATCACAATGAGGCGGCCCTCTGGCGGACGAACGTCATCGGGACGAAGAACGTCCTCGCCGCCGTCGCTGCTGCGCGGGTACCGCAGCTCTCCTACGCGTCATCAGTCGCGGCATACAGCCCCGGGCCTAAGACGACCCGGGTCGACGAGCACTGGCCGACCGGCGGCATCCCTTCATCGCATTACAGTCGGCACAAGGCCGTCAACGAGCGGGCGCTCGACCGGTTCGAGGAACAGTTCCCGACCATCATCGTCAGCCGGCTGCGGCCTGGACTGGTGTTCCAGCGCCGGGCGGCGAGCGAGATCGCCGGCCTGTTCGTCGGCAAGATCGTGCCGATGGGCTGGCTGAAATGGGTCCGGCCGCCCGTGCTGCCGATGCCACGCCAGGCCATCTCGCAGGTCGTGCACGCCGACGACGTGGCGGATGCCTTCTGGCGCGCCGTCGACCGGAGTGCGGCCGGGGCGTTCAACATCGCTGCCGAGCCGGTCGTCGATCCGCTGCTCGTGGCATCCGTTCTCGGCTCGCGCTGGGTCCCTGCTCGTCTCCGCGTGATGCGCGCCCTGATGTGGGCCACCTGGAAGCTGCGGTTGCAGAAGTCCGACCCGGGCTGGATCGATATCGCGGCGACGGTGCCGGTGATGTCGACGTCTCGGGCTCGGGACGAGCTGGGCTGGAAGCCACGTGTGCCGTCCTCGGTCGCGCTCGATGAGATCGTGCGTGGGGTCGCTGAGCACTCGAACGTGAGAGCGTCGCCGCAGCTCCGGGGGTAGTTGCTCCTGTCTCCACGCGAGATGGCAGTTGTGCACTCAAGATCGCCCGAATCCATGTCTTTGGGTGCGGAACTGCAACCTCGTGCGAGCTGGGGTGCGGTCTACGCGTACAGCGTCTCCGGCGTCGCACGATACGCAGACGGCAGCATCCCGTACTGGGCCTTGAAACCGGCGCGGAGCGCGAACGGCGAGCTGAACCCCGACAGCGCGGCGATCTCTGAGATCGGGAGCCCACGCGTCCCCGGGCCGGCCAGCAGCATGGCCGCGGTCTGCGCCCGCTGCCTGCCGATCTCCTCAGCCAGCGTCGTCCCTGCCTCCTCGAACGCGCGCTGCAGGTTGCGCAGCGACACCCCGAGGCCCTGCGCCACCGACGACGGATTGAGTTCCCGCTGACGGTGCATTGCGGCGACGAGGTTGACGGCACGACCGCGGAGTCCAGACCGGAACTCCTCCCCGTCCATCGCGTAACCCTCCGTCTCGAGGAACATGCCGACGACGAGGTCCTCGAGGGTTCGCTCGGCAATCGTCTCGCTCACGGCACCCGGATGCCACGCCGGATCGACGAGCGCCGCAGCGAACGATCGCAGCGGGGCACCGAGCGTCGTCTGCGACGCCAGCTTGAATCGGTCGTGGCGGGTCCGCACGCCGCGCTCGTGGATCCGGCTCTCCGCGAACCGGATCGTCAGGCCCCTCGTCGACTCGGTGCTCTCGAGATCGAATGCATGCCAGTTGCTCACCGCGAAGACGCCGCCGGGGCGCATCACCGTGCCCGGGCCGCCGGCGAGCCCGATCCTGGCACTGTTGTTGAGAAGAAAACCGACGTAGAGCGAGCCGTCGGTGTCGATGACCTCGCGACCGCGGACCCGGAATGCCGACTGTGTGCTGAGCATCACACTCGTCGCGCCGAGGTCTCGCCTGCGCGCGGAGAAGTGGAAGACGACGCCACGGGGAATCGAGAAGCCGCTGGCGATGTGCTCGATCAGCTCGTCGGGCAGGGACGATTCGCCAACCTGCGTGAGGATGTGGCGCAATGCTTCAGTCGACAGGGGTTCCCACATGCCTGGCCTTTCAACATCCCTATCCCCGGGGCAGGGGATGGCGAAGGGATGCTCCGCACACTAGTGATCTTCGCGGCCCACGGCAACGACTTCTTCCGTAACGGTCGAACGCGCGCCTGACGAAGGGCAATCCCGCGCCGGACTCCGGCCCGGCCCGCCTGGCACTCTTAATCTGAGCAGAACTGACGGATGATCACCGCCGATCAGCCGGCACGGCCCGCAACCGCCGGGCAGATGTGAGGGAGCACAGGCACATGACCACAGCATCCACAACACAGAAACAAGCACCGGCCGCGCCTGCGACATCCTGGCTGCCGCTCATCGTGGTCGTCCTGACCCAGATCCAGGCGTCATTCGCCGTGAACGCCCTGACGGTGTCGATGCAGGGCATCACCACCGACCTCGACACTCCGGCCACGAGCGTCGGAACCGCGATCACCGCAGGAACCTTCGCGATGGCCGCCTTCATCCTTCTCGGCGCGAAGCTCGGCGCGAAGTTCGGGTCGCGCGGCGTGTTCCAGATCGCCGTCGCGATCCACGGCCTCGCCATGGCCGCCGTCGCGCTGAGCGTCAGCCCGGCGATGCTGTTCGTCGCCCAGGCGGCATCCGGAGCTGTCATCGCCCTCATCGCGCCCGCCCTCGTCGTCTTCATCGCCACGAACTTCCACGGCCAGGCGCAGGCGCGCGCAATCGGGTTCCTCGCCGCGGCCATCCCCGCCGCCGGAGTTCTCGCCCTGCTCATCGCCGGAACCTTCGCGTCGACGATCGGATGGCGGTACTCCTTCGCCCTCGTAGCTGCCCTGGGTGTGCTCAACCTGCTCCTCAGCTTCCGGCTCAAGAAGGTCCCCGCCCAGCCGGGAGTGCAGATCGACTGGACAGGTGCGATGCTCGCCGCGGTCAGTGTCATCCTGCTCAGCTTCGGTTTCAGCGGCCTCAACTCGTGGGGCGTGGTGCTGGCCCAGCCCGGTGCCCCGTTCGACATCCTCGGCCTGTCGCCCGCGCCGGTGCTCGTCCTGCTCGGACTCATCGTGGGTCAGATCTTCTTCAGCTGGACCCGCAAACGCAAAGCGACGAGCCGGCCGCAGATCTTCGACCTCGACGTGCTGCGCAGCGGTTCGGAGCGAGCGACCACCGCGTGCATGGCCGCGATGCTGTTCGTCGGCACCGCAGCCAACTTCCTCATCCCGCTGTACATCCAGATCGTGCAGGGCCGGTCGAGCCTAGAGACCTCGTTCTCGGTCATCCCGTACACGCTGTCGATCTTCGTGGCCTCGACGGTGGTCGCCACCCTGTACAAGAGGTTCCCTCCGAGGCAGATCGCCCGTGTCGGGTTCGTCGTCGTCGCCCTCGGCCTCATCCTCCTCGCCTTCACGATCCGCAACGAGTGGCAGCAGGCATTCGTGGTGATCGGCCTGATCACCCTCGGTCTCGGCCAGGGCGCCATCGTCGCCCTCGTCTTCAATACCCTGCTCGCCGCCTCTCCCAAGGAGCTCGCCGGCGACGTCGGCGCATGGCGCGGGCTCGTGCACAACATCTCCGGCAGCGTCGGCATCGCCGTGGCCAGTGTCTTCGCGGTCGGGGTGCTCAGCGCCCTCGTCGCCACGAGCCTGGTCGGCAACGAGACGATCGACGATGCGTTGACGTCGCAGGTGAACCTCGACAACGTGAACTTCATCACGAACGAACAGCTCGACGACGTCCTGGCCGAGACGACCGCGACCGATGAGCAGATCGCCGAGGCGGTCCGCATCAACGAGGAGGCGCGCCTGCAGGCGCTGAAGATTTCGCTGCTCAGCCTCGCAGGCATCGCCCTCCTCGCGATCGTGCCGGCCGGGCGGATGCCCAACTTCCGCCCGGGCGACATCCCCGAGGTCCTGTCCAGCGGCAAGCCCGTTCCCGTCCCGCCGGAGCACTGAGCGGCGGGCAGTGAGACCGGGCGCAGGGAGGCACCGTGGACCCCATAGCGATCACGCTGGTCGTGCTTGCGCTTGCCGTCGTCCTGTTCGTCTGGAATCGCATCCCCGTCGGCATCGTCGCCATCGCCGTTGCCCTGTCGCTGTATGCGACAGGTGTTCTCACCCTGCAGCAGACGCTCGCCGGTTTCGGCGACCCGGTGATCGTCTTCATCGCCGCCCTCTTCGTCGTCAGCGAAGGACTCGACGCCACCGGTGTGACGACGTGGGCGGGGCAGCAGCTGATCGACCGCGCCGGAACCGAGCGCCGCACGATCGTCACGCTCGTCATGACACTTGTCGCCGTCGTCACGGCGCTCATCAGCGTCAACGGCGCCGTCGCAGCGCTCATCCCGATGGTCGTGGTGCTCGCCATCCGGATCAAGCAGCCCCCGTCGCAGATGCTCATGCCGCTCGCATTCGGCGCCCACGCCGGCTCGCTCCTCGTGCTCACCGGCACCCCCGTCAACCTGCTCGTCTCCGAAGTGGCCGTCGACGCAGGGGAACGCCCGTTCGGGTTCTTCGAATTCGGCTTCGCGGGGCTCCCGCTGGTCGTCGGAACCATCCTGATCACCGTGTTCCTCGGCCCGTTCCTGCTGCCACGACGTGAGGCCGTCGCCGGACCCCGCGACCTCAGTGCCCACGCCGAGACCATCGCCGCGCAGTATTCGCTGACGGATGCCGACGCGCGCCTCACCCGGGACGCCGGACTGACCGAGGTCATCGTGTTGCCCCGCTCGGCCCTCGTCGGCGAACTGGTCTTTCCTGGGATGGTCACCGACAGCGGCGAACTCGTCGTCGTCGCCGTCCATCGCTCGGGGGAGGACGTCGGCCGCACCCACCTGGCCCCCGGCGACATCCTGCTCGTGCGCGGAACCTGGGACGCCCTCGACGAACACACCGCAGACCCTGCTGTCGCCGTCGTCGATGCGCCGCAGCAGATCCGACGTCAGGCCGTCCCGATGGGTCCGCGGGCGAAGATCGCGCTCGTGGTGCTTGCCGGGATGGTGGTCCTCCTTGCCACCGGGTTCGTCCCGCCCGCGATCGCGGCCCTCGTGGCGGCATCCGCCATGGTGCTGCTCCGCGTGGTGACCGTCTACCAGGCGCACCGGTCGATCTCGTGGACGACGCTCATCCTCGTCGGCGGGATGATCCCGCTCTCGACCGCGATCGAGGTCAGTGGCGCTGCCGACCTCATCGCCGACAGCCTCGTCGAAGCCGTCGGGGCATCGAGCCCGTACCTCCTGCTGTTCGGGATCGCCATCGTCACCGTTGTGCTCGGGCAGCTGATCAGCAACATGGCGACAGCGCTCATCGTGGCGCCGATCGCCGTAGCCATCGCCGCTGAGACCGGGATCTCGCCGCTCCCGCTGCTGATGGGCGTCGCCGTCGCGGCCGCGGCATCCTTCCTCACCCCGGTGGCGACTCCGGCGAACACCATGGTGATGGGGCCAGGCGCCTACCGTTTCGGCGACTACTGGAAGCTCGGGCTTCCGCTCGTCGCCCTCTTCGTGCTCGTCGCCACCTTCCTCGTTCCCCTGATCTGGCAGTTCTGACATCCACCCACACACACAAAGGACACGCTGATGACTCGCAGCCCGAACAAACTCATTCCCGCCACGTTCACCCCGGGGCCGTCGCTCTCGCCTGACGTTGCCGTCGGCATCGTCGTGCACACCGACCCCCCGGTCGGAGTGGATGCCTGCGGCTACGCGGTCGGGACGGAGGGGGCGGTCCCCGACGCGCTCGGCGTCGACCGCGGGGTCCTCGAACGCTCCGGCTTCGAGGGCAAGGTCGGCCAGGTGCTGCTGTTGCCGCAACCGGACGGCCCCGTCGTCGTCGCGGTCGGCGCGGGGCCGACCGTCGAGCAAAACGCCGCAGTGCTGCGAAACGTGGCAGCGGCGTTCGCCCGCGCCACCACGCGGCACTCGCGACTGGCCCTCACGCTGGGCAGCGAGTTCACACTGGAGCCGATGGCTGTCGGCCGGGCGCTCGCCGAGGGCGTTTTGCTCGCCCGCTACCGGTACACGGAGCTGAAGGCCACAGCGAAGGATGCCAGGCTCGAATCGTTCGACATCATCGTGAACGACGACGTCACCGACGTGTCCGCCGGGGTGCGGCACGGCGAACGGCTGGCTCGCGCCGCGAACCTGGCCCGCGACCTCGCCAACACTCCCGCCGGGTACCTCACCGCCACCGACTTCGCCGATTTCGCTCTCGAACTCGGGCCGCAGCGGGGCCTCGTGGTCGAGGTGGCCGACAAGCAGAAGCTGATCGAACTCGGCTGCGGCGGTCTGCTCGGCGTGAACGCGGGCAGCACCGAGGAGCCGCGGATGATCGTCCTGCGTTACCGGCCGGAGGACGCATCCGGTCACCTCGCCTTCGTCGGCAAGGGCATCACCTACGACTCGGGCGGAATCTCGCTGAAGCCGTCCGACCCGATGCACCTCGCCATGAAGATGGACATGGCAGGGGCAGCGGCGGTGTTCGGGGCGATGACGGCGCTCTCCGACCTCGGCTGCACCACGGCGGTGACCGCCTATCTGATGTGTACAGACAACATGCCGTCCGGCTCGGCGACGAAACTCGGTGACGTGCTGACGATCCGGGGCGGCACGACAGTCGAGGTGAAGAACACGGATGCCGAGGGCCGGCTGGTGATGGCTGACGCCCTGGTGCTGGCGACGGAGGAGTCTCCTGACGCCATCGTCGACATCGCGACGCTCACGGGTGCGGCGCTCGCGTCGCTCGGTCACCTCACGGCGGCGACGTTCGGCACCGATGACGGCCTGATCGGGCAGGTGCAGGCGGCGGCCGACGTCACGGACGAGTCGGTCTGGGAGCTTCCGCTCGAGCGGCGCTACCGGGAACAGCTCGATTCAGACGTCGCCGACATGTCGAACATGGGCGGCAAGTGGGCGGGTGCGACGATCGCGGCACTGTTCCTCGCGGACTTCGTGGCCGACGTGCCCTGGGCGCACCTCGACATCGCCGGGACGATGCAGTCCGAGAAGGACGACTTCTGGCGTTCGAAGGGGGCGACGGGTTTCGGCACGCGGCTGTTGATCGAGCTGGCGCTGAACTTCACGGCGCCGTAGGCACGTCGGTGGTTGAGCGCACGTCGGTGATCGACCGCACGTCGGTGATCGACCGCACCTCGGTGATCGTGCTTGTCGAGATCCCCCCGACGCGCGGCTGAGTCTCGGCAGGCCTCGCTCCCGACGGCCGCGCGCCGACGGCATCCGTCTCGCTAGAGAGCGCCCTGCATCTCGGTGCCCGCGGGGAGCGGCTCGAGGCGGGTGACCTCGACAGGGGAGGCGAGCTTTCCCGCGAGAGCCTCGTTCAGCGCGGCGACCGCCGGGCCACGACCGTGTGCGTCGAGCAACTCAGCGGATTCCCACTTCTCGATCATCATGATGGTGTTCTCCGGGGTGCGGTGGATTGCATAGATGATGCACCCCGGCTCCTCGTGGACGGCGGCGATGGCGGGCAGGAGCGCCTCATGCACGGCGTCGAACTGGCCGTCGGCTGGAACGAAATGGGCGGTGACTACGAGTGGATTCGTCATGATGATCCCCACGCTACAGGCCGCGGCCATGGTGTCCGTCGAGATGGCAGTTGTGCACCTACGATCGGCCGCGAGCGCGGTCTTGGGTGCGCAACTGCCATGTCGCGAGCTGGAGCGACCCTACGGCGAGGTGGTCAGCGTGTAGCCGGCCTCCTGGATCGCCGCGGCGACGTGAGCGCGGTCGAGCGGAGCATCGCTCGTCACGACGACGGACGAGACACCATTGGGGTCGAGCTTCACATCGACACCGTTCACGCCGTAGATCTCGGCGAGTTCTTCGGTGACGGCAGAGACGCAGTGTCCGCAGGTCATGCCGGCGACTGACAGCTCGGTCACGACTGAGCCCGGCGCCGACACGGCATGAGCGCCGTGACCGCCACCGTGTCCACCGCATGCGCAGCCACCGCCTCCGTGGCCGCAGCCACACCCGCCGGCGTTCACATCAGTGAGGCCCAGGTCGGTGCGTGCCGTCAGGCCGAGGTCGTTGAGGGGTGCTGCGGTCATGAAGTTCTCCTGGGGTGTCGGGATGCGATCGGGTTCGGAATTCAGGAACGGACGAGCCTGGCGATGGCAGCGGATGCCTCGCGCAGCTTCTCGTCTGCCACCGGTCCACCCTCGCGGGTGGCCTCGGCGACGCAGTGGCTGAGGTGGTCCTCGAGCAGTTGAAGCGCCACGGTCTCGAGCGCCTTCGTGACAGCAGAGACCTGGGTGAGGATGTCGATGCAGTAGACATCGTCGTCGACCATGCGCTGGATGCCGCGCACCTGGCCTTCGGCGCGACGCAGCCTCTTGGTCAGGTCAGCCTTGTTGTCGACGTAGCCGTGCATGGGATCCTCCTCGGTGCTAATGCGTCCAATATACCCTGCGGGGGTATCGTTCACCACTTGCAGTATACCCCCGGGGGGTATATGGTGACAACCATGAAGACCGAACACACGGGGCACAGCCCTGAGGCTGCCCACGAGCACACACCTCTCGAGCACAGCGCACACGAGGAACACATCGGAGCAGAGGCGGGACACGCGGGCCATGCGGGCCATGGCGGCCATGCGGGTCATGGCGGCCATGCGGGCCACGCGGGTCATGCGGGTCATGCGGGTCACGGCGATCATGTCGGCCAGTTCCGCCGCCTGTTCTGGATCATGCTGGTCCTCGCCGTGCCGGTCGTCGCGTTCAGCCCGATGTTCGCGATGATCTTCGGTTACCCGCTCCCGGATGCCGCCTGGGCCGAGTGGATCTCACCGGTTCTCGGCACCGTCCTGTACGTGTGGGGCGGTCGCCCGTTCCTCGTCGGTGCTGTCGACGAACTCCGGGCACGCAAACCCGGAATGATGCTGCTCATCGGTCTGGCCATCACGGTGGCGTTCGTGGCGTCGTGGGGAGCGACCAGCGGCATCCTCGATCATGAACTCGACTTCTGGTGGGAGCTCGCCCTCCTCATCGTGATCATGCTGCTCGGCCACTGGATCGAGATGCGGTCACTCGCCCAGACGTCATCGGCGCTCGATTCGCTCGCGGCGCTCATCCCGGACGAAGCGGAGCGCGTCCAGGGCGACCGGCTCGAGACGGTCTCGCCGGCCGACCTCGTCGTCGACGACGTCGTCGTGGTGCGGCCTGGCGGGCGGGTGCCGGCCGACGGGCGGATCACCGAGGGCAGCGCCGATGTCGACGAGTCGATGATCACGGGCGAGTCGATGCCTGTGCGCCGGAGCCCGGGCGACCCCGTCGTCGCGGGCACCGTCGCGACCGACAGCGGTATCCGTCTTCGCGTCACCGCTGTGGGGGAGGGAACGGCGCTCGCCGGCATCCGTCGCCTCGTCGCCGAGGCGCAGAATTCGACGTCGCGGGCGCAACGGCTCGCAGACACGGCCGCCGGGTGGCTGTTCTGGTTCGCGCTCGGTGCTGGGGCGATCACTGCGGTCGTCTGGACGATGCTCGGGATGCCGGACGAAGCCGTCATCAGGACGATCACCGTTCTCGTGATCGCCTGCCCGCACGCGCTCGGCCTCGCTATCCCGCTCGTCGTCTCGATCGCCACCGAACGCGCCGCTCGTGCGGGCGTCCTGGTGAAGGACCGGCTCGCGCTCGAGAGCATGCGCACTGTCGACACCGTGCTGTTCGACAAGACCGGAACGCTCACCCGTGGCGAGCCCGTCGTCTCGGAGGTTCTGCCAGCCGGATCGTGGACCACGGATCGGGTGCTCGCGGCGGCCGCGTCGGCGGAGTCCGACAGCGAGCATCCGCTCGCCCGGGCCATCGTGCGTGCGGCCTCGCACCTCGAGCTGTCGCCGGCGACCGACTTCCGCTCGTCGCCCGCGGAGGGTGTCTCGGCGACGGTGGGTGGGGCATCCGTCTCGGTGGGTGGTCCGTACCTGCTGGAGCGGCACGGGCTGGCCCGGCTGCCCGGGACCTCTGAGTGGGACGGCGCCACCGTGCTGCACGTCGTGGTCGACGGGGTCGTCGTCGGTGCGCTGAGCCTGGCCGACGAGGTGCGCCCCGAATCGCGTGAGGCGGTGGACGCGCTGCACGCTCGAGGCATCCAGGTCGTGATGATCACCGGGGATGCGAAGCCGGTGGCAACGGCCGTGGCGGATGCCCTCGGCATCGACCGCGTGTTCGCGGGCGTCCGGCCCTCCGAGAAGTCTGCGCGGGTGGCGCAGTTGCAAAGCGAAGGCCACCGGGTCGCGATGGTCGGCGACGGCGTCAACGACGCACCCGCGCTGGCGCAGGCCGACGTCGGGCTCGCGATCGGCGCGGGGACCGATGTGGCGATCGCCTCGGCGGGCGTCATCCTGGCCAGCGACGACCCGCGGTCGGTGCTCTCGGTGATCGAGCTGTCGCGGGCGAGCTACCGCAAGATGAAGCAGAACCTCTGGTGGGCGGCCGGTTACAACCTCGTGTCTGTGCCGCTCGCGGCCGGCGTGCTGGCGCCGATCGGGTTCGTGATGCCCATGGCCGTCGGCGCTCTCCTCATGTCGCTGTCGACCGTCATCGTGGCGCTGAACGCGCAGCTGCTGCGGCGCCTCGACCTGCGGCCCGGTGTCGTGGTTGGTGCTGGTGCTGACTCCGCGAGGGAAATGGCGCAGAGGTAAGGGTGCTCGGGCGGTGCTTGTGAGCCGCACGGTTGGTAGGAGATTTCACGATTTACAGGATGCTTCGGGTCGATTCGTCCTGCTAACCGCACGATCTCCTGCGAACCGTGCGCGCGGGCGGGTCAGGCGATCGGCTCGGCGAGTCCCTGCGTCCGTCGGGCGTGCAGCGATGCCGACCGGACGGCCCCGGCGCTCGCCACGACGACGAGCGCGATGGCCAGCCAGCTGACCAGTGTGAGGCTCTGGCCGAGCACGATGGCCCCGACGATCGCAGCCATCGCCGGAGCGAGGCTCATGAGGATCGAGAACGACGAGGCGGGCAGGCGACGGAGTGCAAGCAGCTCGAGCGCATACGGGATCGCCGACGACAGCACGGCGACAGCCAGGCCGAGCAGGAGTGCGGTCGGTGTGAACAAGGTGACCCCCGCGCTTCCGATGCCGAGGGGCAGAGTGAGGAGCGCTCCGATCGCCATCGCGATGGCGAGTCCGTCGAATTTGGGGAACCGTGCCCCAGTGCGCGCCGACATCAGGATGTAAACGGCCCAGAGCGCCCCGGCTCCTGCGGCGAAGGCGATGCCGACCGGATCCAGTGCCTCGTGCCCACCCTGGCTCAGCAGCACGACGCCGGCGAACGCAAGCACGGCCCACAGCCAGCTCGCCGCCCGGCGGCTCGCAATCACGGAAAGGATCAGGGGTCCGAGCACTTCGATGGTGACGGTCGGGCCGAGCGGCAACCGCGCGAGTGCCTCGTAGAACAGCACGTTCATGCCCGCGAGGGCGACCGCGAAACCGGTGACGGTGAGCCAGTCGGCGCGGGAGTACCCGCGCAGCCTCGGTCGGCAGATGAGCAGGAGCACGATCGCCGAGAACGTCAGCCGCAGCGCGACCATCCCGAGCGGACCGACTGCCGGAAACAGCAGCACCGCGAACGATGCCCCGATCTCCTGGCAGAACAGGCCGCCGATGACGAGCCCCGCAGCGCCGATCGGCGCCCGTGCTGCCGGTCGGGTCGGGGTCGAAGTCACGGGTTCAAGCGTACGGCCAGTGCCGGGCGGCTACCGTACCCGCACCCCCGCCACGCTCAACAGGAGGAATCACGCGATTCGGACGCTCAACAGGAGCGAACGGCTCGCCGGGGACCGCCTTCCTGTTTGAGCGTCAGAACAGCGGGCGTCACGCCTCGGTCGTGAACCCGATCGCCTTGTGGGTTCCGTCGCAGAACGGCTTGATCGCCGATACTCCGCAGCGGCACAGGGCGATCGTCCTGCGCTTGCGCTCGATCGGGTCGCCCTCCGGCGTCACGAGGTCGAGTTCGCCGCGCACGAGCAGGGGACCGTTCGGGCACGCCACGATCTGCGGGGCCGCCCGGTTGAGGTCGCTCATGTCCGCCTCCACGATCAGGCTTCCGCACCGGATGCCGCCGGCGCGTCAGCCGACGGACGCCCGGTCACGAGCGGCACGCGCAGCGACGACTCACCTGCGGTCCACGCGTCGAGCATGTGCTGCCCGGCCCAGCCGTCGACGATGAGGCATGCGGCCGCACCGAACATGATGTCGGCGCACAGCGCGGGCTCGTCCTCGGCGAGCGACCCGGCGAGGTCGCGTCCGGCGATCTGCTCGTGCACCGCATCCGCCTCGACGTGCTCATCGAAGTACCACGTGACATCCGCACCGAAGCCGTTCCGCCTGAATCCCCTGGCGTACAGTCCGTTCGGGATCGACGACGTCATCTCGAACGCGGCCAGGTGCCCGGCGATCGCGCCGCGGAGGCGCCGGTTGAGCCCGAACATCGACATCATGTTGAGCGACGCGAGGGTCACGGCCGGCACGTGGTCGACGTATATGCCGTAACGGTCATCCAGTCCGAGCCCACGCATGGTGCCCGCGAAAATCGCCGCGTGCATCCGTTCGGGGCGGCCGCCGCCGTATTCGTCCGCCTGGATCTCGACCAGCGCCGCCTTCGCACGTCCGCTCAGCCGTGGGATCGCCCAGGAGTGCGGGTCGGCCTCCTTGAGGGTGTAGATCGACCGGTGCACGAGGAACTCGGTCAGCTGCTCGCGGGTGGCCTTCGCCGCCACGTACCGCGACAGGCTCGGCCCGGAATCCTCGCCGGTCAGCGCGAACAGTGCTGATGCGACCGACGCGCTCGTCGTCTCGGGCAGAGGCGGCACGGGCACGACGGCGCGCAGTTCGTTCTCGAAGGCATCCTCGAGGAGACGGCGCAACGCGATGAGCGACGGATTCCACTCCCACCCGTCGTCCGTGTCGACCACACCTCCGTAGTGCAGGCCGTACAGCACGAACAGGGTCAGCTGGATGTCGTCGTCGTGCACGAGCTCTGTCGCCCGGGCGAGTGCTTCATCGGCGAGGGGAAGAAGGTCGAGATCGCGGATGCCGTCCGGCGCGTTCCCGAGGATGTCGAGGAGCCGGGCGCTGAGCGGCCCGCGGGAGCTGAAGGAGGGGTTCGGGTACGTGCCCTGCTCGAGCAGGGTCGGAGAAAGTGCCATTGTTCCACCATCGTCCGGGCTCCCGGCACCGGTCAAGGGCTTGCCATCGATCCTCATTCCTGCATGACGAGCCGTGCCCGGTCGTGCGAACCAGCGCGCGCGGGTCTTCCGGCTCCGCGCGGGCGAAGAACACCCGAGGGGAGCCGATTCACCCGCGCGAAGCAGCCAGGGCACCCGCCGTCCATCACGACCCGCGCCGCCCTGTCAAGCTCGGCGCCGGCAGCCTCGAGCGGCGATATGGTGTGCCTATGACCCCCATCCGACGTCGGCTCCTCGCCGTGACGCTCGCCGTGGCGTTCGCGCTCGCCGGCTGCGCGACGAGTTACCCGGCCGACCCCGACGGCACGCTCGACCGGGTGACCGGCGGCACCCTTCGTGTCGGGGTCTCGCCGAACGGGGACTGGACCGTCACCGGTGACGGCGACGACCCCTCCGGCATCGAGGTGACGCTGATCGAACAGTTCGCCGACACCGTCGACGCCGAGATCGAATGGACGGAAGGCGGCGAGGAACGCCTCCTGACCGACCTCGAGGACGGTGAGCTCGACCTCGTCATCGGCGGGTTCACCGACCAGACACCCTGGTCGGAGAAGGCCGCGATCACGAAGCCGTTCGCCGAGGTCGATGCGAAGGACGGCACGACCGAGAAGCACGTCATGGCCACGGCCATGGGGGAGAACGCGTTCCTGCTCGAACTCGAGCAGTTCCTGCTCGACCGGGAGGATGCGCCGTGACGGTCGTCGCGTTCGGCGAGACCGAACTCCCGAAGAAGCAGACCGAGACGCTGAAGAAGGCGATCAGGCTCGAGTGGATCACCATCGTGTTCCTCGCCGTCACCGTCAGCCTCGTGTTCCTCGTGCTCGGCAACTCCCAGGCCATGAAGGCCGCGTGGCTCGAAGACATCCTGTCGTTCATCCCCCCGATCGCTTTCCTCATCGCAATCAGGGTGGCGCGCCGCAGACCGAGCGCGAAGCATCCCTACGGCTATCACCGCTCCGTCGGGGTCGGGCACCTCGTCGCCGCCGTCGCCCTGCTCACGATGGGCACCTTCCTCATCATCGATTCGGTGTCTGGCCTGCTCGCCACAGAGCATCCGAGCATCGGTTCTGTCGAGCTCTTCGGCCAGGTGTTCTGGCTCGGCTGGCTGATGATGGGCGTCATGGCGGTCATCGCCCTCCCGCCGGTGTTCATCGGCCACGCGAAGATGAAACTGGCGCGCGAACTGCACGACAAAGTCCTGTATGCCGACGCAGACATGAACAAGGCCGACTGGATGACGGCGGTCGGTTCGATCGTCGGTGTCGGGGGCATCGGGCTCGGCATCTGGTGGACGGATGCCGCTGCGGCGCTCTTCATCGCCTGCAGCATCCTCTGGGACGGTGTGAAGAACACCCGTGCAGCCGTCGACGACCTCATGGACAGCCGCGCGACGACGTTCGACGAGGCGAGACCGCACCCGGTCGTCCACCGCGTCGACGAGTATCTGCGCTCGCTGGGCTGGGTCGAGGATGCCGGCTCCCGCGCCCGCGATGAGGGCCACGTCTTCCACATCGAATCGTTCGTCGTTCCACGGTCGCGTCGCAAGGTCTCACTCGCCGACCTTGCCGCCGCGCGCGACGGATGCATCGAGCTCGACTGGAAGGTCGAGGACATCGTGATCATCCCCGTCACCGAGCTGCCCCGGGTCGTGCGGGACACGCACCCGGCGCACGCGCGGTCAGCCCAGCGGCGCCCCGCCGGTTAGGAAGCGGGCGGAACGTTCGTCGCGGCCGGGGGTTCAGGCACGATCTCGAGTCCGCCGACCGAGTTCGACGAACGCACGAGCGCCTGGATCCAGCGGGAGTTGATCTGCGCGGCGCGGCCGCCGTAGTACTGGAACGACAGCGAGATGGCGCTGTGGACCCAGACCGTCGTGCGGCCCAGTCCGTTGGCGTTCTCGTTCCAGGTGAAGGCGAACGGCTCACCCCGGCGAAGCTTCGCGAGCATCACGATCTGCAGGTGGGCGAGGATTCGGTCATCGATGTTCGCGGTCACCTTCGAGTCGTACATCAGCGTTCCCACGGGGCGGGCCTCCAGGTCTCGAACTCCACCGCGGAGCGGCTGAGGTGTTGAATGATTCTATCGACGAACGACGCAGGCACCCGCCGGTGAGCTACACATGGACGACCGTGATCCGGTTCTTGCCCGCGTTCTTCGACGTGTACATGGCCGCATCGGCCGTTCGCAGGATCAGGTTGGCAGATGCGCCCGTCCTGGCGTTCGGACCGATCACGGCGATCCCGATGCTGGCAGTCAGCGGATGCCCGTCGGCATCCGGAACAGGCACGCGCACAGCCTTCTGAATCCTCTCGGCCACCACGGTGGCCGCGGCTTCATCGGCGTCATCGCAGAGGACGACGAACTCGTCGCCTCCGTACCGGCCGATGGTGTCCTCCTGCCGCACCGACGTCCGAAGGCGTTCGGCGATCCGCTGAAGGACGGCGTCGCCCGCGGAATGGCCGTTGGTGTCGTTGATGGTCTTGAACCCGTCGAGGTCGAGGAAGAGCACCGAGACCGGGCGTCCCGTTCGCCGTGATGTGGCGAGCGACTGGCTCAGGCGCTCCTGCAGGAGTTTGCGGTTGGACAGCCCGGTGAGCTGGTCATGGAGGGCCAGATGCGTGAGCTGATCCTGCAGTCGGATCCGTGCGAGGACCTGGGCCGCCTGCCGGGTCAGGGCGTTGGTGAGCTCGACGGCGTTGTCGTCGAATGCGCGGTGCCTGGCGAAGGAGTAGAGGATGACGCCGAGCAGCGAGCCGTTGTCGAATACCGGCACGGCAGTGACGGTCTCCAGGCGGGCAGAGCGGAGTGACGGGGCGAGGTCGGGAAAATCGTGATCCGCCGGTTCGGTCGTGTCTGAGACGGTGACGATCTGTCCACGTCGCACGGCCTCGGACTCAGGGCGGAGCGCGTCTGCCGGGAGGAGATCCTGCAGAGGGTTCGTGCCGGCGGCGAGGACGAGTTCGCCTCGGGAGTCGATCCGGAACACGGCGGCAGCCGTCGCGTCGACCGCGCTGCGCACCGTACCGGCCAGGGCGTCCGCGAGGCCCTGCTCCGTCGCCGCCGCTGCGAAATCGCTCGAGGCCTGCTGGAGGACGCGAACCCGCGCCTCTGACGATTCAGCGGCCCGCCGCGAAGCAAGAAGCTCGCGTTCGTAGTCACGTCGCCTGGTCGAATCGAACACGGCGATCCGGATCTCCTGCCGCCCGTCAGGGTCTGTCGCGATCACGGAGTTCACGAGAGTCGGAACGGATGCGCCGTCGGCGCAGGTCAGGGAGAGAGCGACTTCGTCGGCCCGGCCCTCCAGCCTCAGTACCGGCAAGTGTCGCGTCTCGTGGAACAGCCTGCTCCCCACCGAGAGGAGGCTCTTGAACGTCTCGCCGATCACGGCTTCCCTGCGGTGGCCGGTCATGCTCAGGTACGTGTCGTTCACCAGGGTGACGACACCGTCGGCAGTCGTGACCAGGTATCCGAACGGCGCGTTCTCGAACAGGTCGCCAGAGACGTCGCGATCCACCCCTCTGGCCCTCTCAGACACGGAGGTACGCCAGAATCGCGTCGCGGAGCTCCTCGGGTGCCGAGAGGTTCGGGCAGTGCCCGGTCGCTGACAGCTCGACCAGTTCGCTGCCGGGAATCTCGGCGTGAACGAACGTTCCCACCGACACGGGGGCGATGATGTCGTCCTGGCACTGCAGCACGAGCGTCGGCGTCGTCACTTCCTTCAGGTCGCGGCGGTTGTCTGACAGGAAGGTGACGCGCGCGAAATGACGTGCGATCGTCGGGTCGGTGCTGCAGAAGCTCTCGACCAGGGTGTCGCCGAGGGCGGGGCGGTCGCCGTTTCCCATGATCATCGGGGCGATGGAGGCGGACCAGCCCAGGTAGTTCGCGTCGAGGGCGTCGAGGAGCGAGTCGATGTCCTCCTGTTCGAACCCGCCCTCGTACCCGGTGGCGTTGATGTAGCGGGGAGACGGCCCGACGAGGATGAGCGCGCCGAACGATGCGGGGTCGCGCGTGGCCGCGAGAACGCCGATCATCGCACTGACCGAGTGCCCCACGAACACGACGTCTCGCAGGTCGAGGGCGTCAACGATCTCGAGGAGGTCGTCGGCATACCCGTGGAGGGAATCGTACTTCCCCCGGTCGTACGCGCTGAGCTCCGATCCGCCGGACCCGACATGGTCGAACAGCACGACCCTGAAGTTCTCGGCGAAGTACGGAGCGACCTCACGCCACATCTCCTGACTGCACCCGAACCCGTGGCCGAAGACGATGGGCCGTCCGTCCGGGTTGCCCGAGACGGTGACGTTGTTGCGCTGGAGGACCGTGCTCGTGGAGCTCTCCATGGTGATGTCGTTCCTGGTCGTGAATCGCGAGCCTCACGGCCCGCCGTTCGCACCTCCGCGACGGCTCACAAAGCGTAACCGACCCCTAATTGCACGGCAATTTCGGGGCGGGGCTTCACCGGGAGTCTCCGGTCGTGTAAGGGATCGCGATTATACGCACACGGAGGCCGGATCCGGGTGCGTAGAAAAATTCTCTCCCCACGCTGACGATGGACTATGTCCAATTGCACCGTCCCCAGACCCGGACGATTCAGGCTCGAGGCGCCGTCGTGCCAAGACGGAGGCTCGTGGTGACGATCGAGGCGGAACTGGAGGGCGCCGTCGGTCGTGCAGAGATCGTCGCGTATTTCCAGCCGCAGGTCGATCTGGTCACCGGACGAGTCGCTGGCGTCGAAGCTCTGTGCCGATGGCGCAACCCGCATCGCGGACTGGTCCCGCCTGCCGAGTTCATCCCGGCGGCAGAGAAGAGCGGCCTGATCCACGAGATCGGTGCATTCATGCTGGAGGAAGGATGCCGTCAGGCGGCCCTGTGGCGGAGCGTCGGGCACGAGATCGACGTGTCGGTGAACGTCTCGGCGCTTCAGCTGGCGAAACCCGACATCTTCAATCGGCTGCACGAACTGCTCCAGGAGAACACGATCCCCGACGGTGCGCTCACCATCGAGATCACCGAGTCCCAGCTCATCGCGGACATGGGCGGCGTAGCTTCTCGCCTGCGCGTGCTCAAAGCTCTTGGCCTCGGGATCTCGCTCGACGATTTCGGCACGGGGCGGTCGTCTCTGAGTCAGCTCCAGGATCTTCCGATCACCGAACTCAAAATCGATCGGTCGCTCGTTCAGGACGACACGAGCGCTGGAGCACTCATCGCCGTCGCTGTCGCACTGCTCCAGGAGCGCGGCGTGCGGGTCGTCGCTGAGGGCGTCGAGACCGAAGCGCAGCTCGAGAGGGTTCGCGAGTTGCACTGCGACCGCGCACAGGGCTTCCTGTTCGGGCGCCCGGTGCCGGTGGGTGAACTCGACGAGATGCTCGCGCAGACCCAGCCCTGACGCATCGGCCAGGGCGGAAACCTGCGGGCCTACAGGCCGCCGAACGCGTCGTCGTCGAGCTCCACCTGGTCGTTGCCGCTGTGATCGTTCGCGGTGTTGTCGCCCCCGACGTCGATCTGGCTCCACGTCACAGGCATCCCGGGGGAGAAGAGGATGTCGATCCCGGGGCCCGTTCGCAGCGGCGGGATGTTGACGTACCCACCCCCGGCCTGGATGGCCGCGAGAATCTTGTCGCGCAGTTCGGTGACGGGGTCCGGGAGAAAATAGTCCCGACCGTCGACGGTCAGCCTGTGAACGATCACCTGATGAATTCCTGTCTCTGCCTGGCGCGGCCTCAGCCGCGCAACCAGCACAACGTTACCGGCTGCAACTGGATCGACCGGACATCGGGAGAGGGCTTGCGAATCGCCCGCACGTGCCGAACATCCGGGGAACCGGACTTGACGTGGAGTGCACTCCAAGGTTCATGCTTGGCGTATGAGCATCACAGAGAGCGTTCCGGGGAGCAGGATTCCCGACACCGTGGTTCCGCGTGACGGCCTCACGATCGGCGCGGCCGCAGCGGCGAGCGGGCTGAGCGCCGACACGGTCCGGTACTACGAGAAGGCCGGACTGACCCTGTCCCCGCCCGACCGGTCGGCCTCCGGTCAGCGCAGGTATTACGAACGCGACCTGCGCTGGCTCGACATGCTCGTGATGCTCCGCAAGACCGGGATGCCGATCCGCGACATCCGCTCGTTCGTCTTGCTGTACAGCGTGGACGGCAGCGAACCGGAGCGGATGGCCATCCTCACCGCGCATCGGGAACGGGTCCTCGCTGACCTGCGTGAGGTGCAGGAGCACCTTGCAGCGATCGATCGCAAAATCGAGTTCTATGAGAAGAAAGTGAATCAGCAATGAAGACAGTCGCACTCGGAAACCAGGGACTCATCGTTCCCATCGAGGGCCTCGGCGCCATGGGAATGAGCGCCTTCTACAGCGGACGTGACGATGACGAGTCGATCGCGACCCTCAACCGCGCCGTCGACCTCGGGGTCACGCTCATCGACACCGCGGAGATCTACGGGCCGTTCACCAACGAGAAGCTCATCGCCCGGGCGCTGGGAAGCCGCAGGTCCGAGATCACGATCGCCTCGAAGTTCGCCCGCGAGGTGTTCGATGACGGCACCATCGGCCCCGTCAACGGCAGCCCTGCGTATGCCAGGAAGGCGCTCGATCGCTCGCTGCGTAATCTCGACACCGATGTGATCGACCTCTACTACATGCACAGGATGGACCCCGAGATTCCGATCGAGGAGACCGTCGGAGCGATGGCGGAGTTCGTCGCAGAGGGGAAGGTCCGCTACCTCGGTCTGTCGGAAGCCGCCCCTGAGACCATCCGCCGCGCGCACACCGTGCACCCGATCACCGCCGTGCAGACTGAGTACTCGCTGTTCGAACGGTCTCCGGAGGTCAACGGGGTTCTGGAGACGGTGCGTGAACTCGGCATCGGTTTCGTCGCGTATTCACCGCTCGGTCGTGGCTTCCTGTCCGGTGAGATCACGAAGCCGTCAGATTTCGCCGAAGACGACTTCCGCCGCCACCTGCCCCGGTTCAGCGAAGAGAACTTCGATCAGAACCTCGTCCTAGTCGAGAAGATCCGGTCGCTCGCCTCCGCGAAGGGCGTCACACCGTCGCAGCTCGCGCTCGCGTGGCTGTTCGCTCAGGATGTCGTTGCGATCCCCGGCACGAAGCGGCGCAGCTACCTGGAGCAGAACGCTGCGGCGGCCGACATCGACCTGTCGGCTGACGACATCGCGGCCCTCAGCGACGCGGCCCCGGTCGGTGCTGCCGTCGGCACCCGCTACGACGAGGCGGGAATGAAGCAGACCTACCTGTAGGCGGTCGCTCCGTCGTCGGCCGAACCGGGAGTGCACGCACCCGGTGCCCGCCCGTAGACAGCGGGAGGGTCGTGGCCCTACCGTCGAGGTGAGGGGATCTCGGCCTGGCTGCGAGCGGAGGACGGCATGACGGACGACAGTTTGCTGACGGACGCCGAGCAGCAGGAGATCGACAGGGCCAACGCCTCCGGACTCATCCCCGTCGTCTTCGTCCACGGACTCTGGCTGCTCTCCAGCAGCTGGGACCGTTGGCGGGCGCTGTTCGAGGATGCGGGGTACACGACCATCGCCCCTGTCTGGCCGGATGACCCGGAAACGGTCGCGCTGGCCCGGCAGGACCCGGATGTCTTCGCCCACAAAATGGTCGCGCAGGTCACCGACCACTACCTCGACGCGATCGGCAACCTCGAAGCCCAGCCCGTGGTCATCGGTCACTCCTTCGGTGGGCTGATCGCCCAGCGCCTCGCAGGCACCGGAGCATCCGCGGTCACTGTGGCGATCGACCCCGCGCCGTTCCGTGGGGTGCTGCCCCTGCCGTTGTCGTCGCTGAAGTCCGCATCGCCTGTGCTCCACAACCCGGCGAACACCAGGAGGTCGGTGCTGCTGACCTTCGAGCAGTTCCGCTATGGCTGGGCGAACGCGCTCACCGATGAAGAAGCCCACGAGCTGTACGAGGGCTTCCATGTGCCGGCGTCCGGCGTTCCGCTGTTCGAGGCCGCAACGGCGAATCTCAACCCGTTCACGGATGTGAAGGTCGACACCCTCAACCCGGATCGCGGTCCGCTCCTCATCATCTCGGGGGAGAAGGATCACACCGTGCCGTGGGAGATCGCCAACGCGTCGTTCAAGCGACAGCAAAAGAATCCGTCACTGACCGAGATCATCGAGATGGCGAACCGCGGGCACTCGCTGACCATCGACCACGGCTGGCGTGAGGTGGCCGAGACCGCACTCGAGTTCGTGCAGCGCAACTCCCACACGGCTCACTGACTGAGCGAAGCGACGAACTCCCGAATCTCGGAGGCCATGAGATCCGGCTCCTCGTTCGCGAGGAAATGGCCGCCGCGCTTCGGCTCGTGCCAGAACCGGATGTCTGAACACGCGCGTTCGGCGATGCTCATCGGGTAGCCCACCATGCCGGGTTCTGAACTCAGGGTGAAGGCGGCAGGCACCTCGATGAGCGGCCGGGGTGCGTTGTGCTCGAAGTCGAGGTACTGCCGGAACGAGGTGCCGATCGACTCCGTGACCCAGTACAGCGTGACGAGCGTAAGCAATGTGTCCCGATCGAACCGGGACTCCAGGTCGCCGTCGCAATCGCTCCAGTCCCTGAGCTTGTCGACGATCCACGCTGCCAGCCCTGACGGCGAGTCGATCAGGGCGGATGCCACGGTGTCCGGCCTGGTCTGCATGATCCAGCTGTAGCCGGCATCCGTCGTGTCGTAGGCCTCCTCCGCGTCGAGGAATGCCTGCTCCTCGGCCGCGACCGGCTCGTCGAACGTCGCAGGGAACGGCGGGTGGATCATATGGATGCCGATCACATTCTCCGGATACTTCGCGCCCAGCCAGGCTGCGACCGTGCCGCCGATGTCGCCACCGAACGCGGCATAGTGGTCGAAGCCGAGCCCGTCGGTCATCAGCGCGTGCAGGTCGTCCGCGACCTTCTCTCTCGTGAACGGACCGTCAGGCAGATCGGAGAACAGGAATCCGGGCAGGGAGGGAATCACGACATCGAAGGCGAGGCCGGCCGGCGCCCCGAAGCGTGCCGGGTGAGCGAGACGGTCGGCGAGGGCGAGCATCTCGGTGAAGGCACTGGGCCAGCCGTGGCAGAGGACGATCGGCACCCGGGTGGTGGCGTCCCCAGCAGCCGGGATGTGGGCGTAGTGGAGCGTCCGTCCGCCGAGGTCGGCCTGGAACTGCGGCACGTCGTTGAGGGCGGCCTCCTGTGAGCGCCAGTCGAACCCGTCGGCCCAGTACGCCACGAGGCCCCGGAGATACTCCGGGTCGACCCCCGCCTGCCACGGTGTCGCAGCGGATGCCGTGGGGAACCGGGTGCGCTCGAGACGTTCGCGGAGGTCGGCGAGGGTCGCGTCGGAGATGTCGATCGTGAACGGCTCGGTGGTCACCATGCCGACACTCTAGGGCGAGGGGCTCCCCGACCGCGAAAACGTCCTCCCACCCGGCCGACAGCGGTGACCCCCGTTTAGGCGCAGGACAGCGTGGCGCCGACCATCTAGGCTCAATGTGAGTAATCATCACGTTCACGAACCTGAACCCGAAGCGGGCGCCTGAATGACAACGACAACTGAGCTTCCGCGACGCGCGCCGGTCAGGGTCTTCCTTCTGTGGACCCTGCTGGTGCTGCTGGTCGGCGTCATCGCTGCCGGCCTGTGGATCGGGGTCCGCGGCGCATCGGCCGCAGACGAACTCTCGCTGGCGCGATCCCTCGCCTCAGGGCTCAGCGCGGCGATGGGGGCTGGCGACGTCGAGGATGCCGCTGACGCGATCGAGGAGGCATCCGGGCACACCGCGTCCGCCGTCTCGCTCACGAGCGACCCGGTGTGGAGGGCAGCCGAGTGGGTGCCGCTGGTCGGGGCGAATCTCGCCGCCGTCCGCCAGTCGGCCCAGGCCGTCGACGACCTGGTCACCGAGGTCGCTTCACCCCTGTTGCCGCTCGCAGGAGAACTTGACGCCGGATCGTTCGCCGGAGCATCCGTCCCGATCCAGCCCCTGGTCGATGCGGCGCCGACCGCCGCAGAGGCCAGGAAGGCCGCCGAGGGGATCTCGGAACGGGTCGATGCGATCCAGACCGGACAGGCCCTGCCGTTCGTGCGCGATGCCGTTGCGGAACTCACCGACCTGGTCGCCGAGGTGACGCACGCCGTGCAGGCCATCGACCGGGCGACCGCCCTTCTCCCCGCGATGCTGGGGGCGGATGCGCAGAGGAACTACCTCGTCCTGTTCCAGAACAACGCCGAGCTGCGTGCCTCGGGCGGGCTGCCTGGGGCGACGGCTGTGCTCGCCGCCTCCGACGGCGAGATCACCCTGGCCGCGCAGCGCTCGAGCATGGACTACCCGCGGCTGGCCGAGCCGGCTCTGCCGCTGACTGCCGCGGAGACGGGGTTGTACGGAACAATCCTCGGCAGGTACGTGCAAAACGTGAACCTGACGCCGGACTTCAGCAGGACGGGAGCACTCGCACAGGCGATGGCGGAACCCGTCGTCGGCATGCCGATCGACGGTGTCATCGCCATCGACCCATACGTGCTCTCCTACGTCCTGGAGGCGACGGGACCTGTCGAGCTGGCGGACGGGAGCGTGCTGTCGAGTGACAACGCCGTCCGCGTGCTGCTCAGCGAGGTGTACGGCAGCATCGAGAAGCCCGCGGACCAGGATGCGTTCTTCGCCTCGGTCACCCGGGAGGTCTTCGCCGCAGTGACCTCAGACGACGTCGATCCCGCACGGCTCCTGGCCGCGATCGTGCAGGGAAGCGACGAAGGCCGCATCCGGCTTTGGAGCGCGGATGCCGCCGAGCAGGAGGCGCTCGCCGAGACCACGCTGGCCGGGGTGCCGTCGACCGATTCCGATCCGGTGCTCGGCGTCTACCTCAACGACGCCACCGGCGGAAAGATGGGCTACTACCTCGACGGACTCGTCACGTCGACGTGCACGGGCACCGAGCGCCGCGTCACTGTCGAGCTCACGAGTGAGGCGCCCGCAGACGCGGCGACCAGCCTGCCCGGGTTCGTCACCGGGAACGGCGTGTACGGGGTGCCCGCAGGCTTGATCCGCACCCAGGTGCTCATCGTCCTTCCGCCTGGTGCTCGCGCCGTCACCCAGGCCGATTCCGAGCGGACGGTCGTCAGGGACGACGCCGGACGGGTCGTGGTGGCCCAGCTCGTCGAGGTTGAGCCCGGTGGATCGGTGAGCGTGGTCGTCGACTACGCGGATGCCTCGACCGCGCGGATCGACACCACGCCTGGGCTCGCTGTCAACAGCCCCGAAAGGGGACAAGCGGAATGCTCCTGATCGCAAGAAAGTGAGTTATTCTCACGTTAGGAGAGCACGCCAGTGCGATCCGGTCCCAGACAAGGAGAGATCCCGTGACACCGACCCGAACCCTCGCGGCAGCGTCCCTAGCGCTGCTCGCCGTCCTCGCAGCGCCTGCCCCGGCGTTCGCGGACACCTACCCACCCGGAGGCGGCGCGGCCGTCGTGAGCGTCGCGTGTGAATCGACGTTCAACGCCGAACCCGGCTATTTCAGCCCCGGTGAGACCGTCACGATCGAGATCCTCGCCGACAGCGCTGACGCCGCCGCACAGAGCGACGCGGACGTCGCGGGCTCGTCCATGTCGAAGCACACGGCGGCCGCCGACGGCAGTCTCGTCTACACCCTGCCAAAGGGTACTGCCGACGCTTCGCAGTACGAACTGACGACGTGGGGATCGACCAGCCCTGAACGTGGCCCGATCCTGTACTCGGCTGCGCAGGAATGCCTCGACGCCTCGCCGACGGCGGAGGAGGCGGCCCAGCCCGGGCTGCCGAACACCGGAGCCGACCTGTCCTGGCTGTGGCTGTCAGGCGGCCTCATCTTCACCGGCCTCATTGCCCTCGGAGCGGTCCACCTGGTCCGTCGTCGCTCCGTGTGAGCCGACCGTGGTCGTCGCCGACCCCAGACAGTTCGGCGACGACCGCGGGAGGTGGTCAGCTCGGGGAGCGCTCAGAGGGTTCCTCGGCCGTCGCCCGCGGGCGCACCCCGCGGAACACGATGTAGTGGTAGAAGAGGAACCGCACGAGCACGACGATGACGATGCTCACGAGGTTCACGATGTTGACGATCACCGGGCCTGGGGAGTGGAACAGGCTGACTCCGAGCGCGAGGATGCCGGCGCCGAGGACGGTGCACGCGGCATTCACCACGATGAAGAGGACGATCTCGAGCGCACGACCGTGATGTCCCCTGTGCTTGAACGTCCACTCGCGGTTTCCGAAGTACGCGTTCACCAGCGCGATGAGGGACGCGATGATCTTGGACGCCACCACATCCACCCCGAGCGCATAGTGCAGCAGGTTGAACACAGCGATCTCGATCAGGGTGGAAATCGCTCCGACGGTGAGGAAGCGCGTGCCGAGTACGGCGAGTCGGCGGAAGCGGGTCTGGGTGGGCATTCTGCGCTCAAGAGTACGTGATGTGGGGCCAGCGCAGCGAACCGCGCAGCAGGGGTGCTCCGCTCGACTACGCTGGCCTTTGACCTATTGCCCGAGGCCTGGGAGCGCCGTGCCATTGCAACATCTCGCCGTGGTGATGCCCGCCTACAACGAGGCAGAGGGGCTTCCCGACTTTCTCGAGGAGATACTCGAGCACGTCAGGCCACTTGCCGACAGGATCAGCGTCGTCGTCGTCAACGACCGTTCGACCGATCAGACGGCGTCCGTGCTCACCAGCCTCGAAGCGGAGTTGCCGGAACTCATCGTCGTGAATGCCGAAGCGAATCGGGGGCACGGGCCCACGGCGCTCGCCGCGTATCGGGCAGGACTTGCCCTGAGCCCGGATGCTGTCGTCCATGTCGACGGGGACGGCCAATTCCTCGGAACCGACTTCCCCCGACTTGTCCATGCGCTCGAGCAGGCGGGTGTCGATGTCGTGCACGGCGTGCGCAAGAACCGCACAGACCCCTGGTTCCGCACGATTCTGACTGGCTGTGTCGGGGTGCTCGTCGCCGTCGCCGTCGGCCGTCGCATCCCGGACGTTAACACGCCGCTCAGGGCCTACCGCCCCGCCGCCATCGCGCAACTGATCGGTGTCGTTCCTGACGACGCCCTCGTGCCGCACGTGCATTTCTCTCTTGCCGAACGACGACTGGGGTTCACTGTGCGGTACGTCGCCGTTCAAAGTCTCCCGCGCCGTGGCTCGACCGCCGCCGGCACGATGTGGGGAGAAGCGCTCGCCATGCCGAAACTCCCGCCCAGGCGACTCCGCGAGTTCAGCGCGCGTGCCATCGTCGAAGTATGGCGGGTGAGCCTCAACCCGGGTCGCAGCCGGTCGTGAGCGCCGGGGGAAGGGCGCAGGAAGGTGTCCGGGGGGCCCGGATCTGGGCCTCCGCGCTGTTCTGGGCCGCGTTCGGTCTCGTCATGGTCGCGCAGGTCCTCGTCATCGTTCCCGGGTTCACGGTCATGCGACTGTGGGAGGACGAAGCGTTCAACCTGACCGTTCCAATCAATCTTCTCGCCGGCCTCGGCTACACCAGCGACGGCACACTGTCCGGCAGTCAGCTCACGCCGTTCGACCCCCGAATCTCGACTGGTCCGGTGGTTCTGTTGCCGGTGGCCGCTGTCCTGTCGCTCGGAGTGGATGCCGTGATCGGCGGACGCGCCGTCATCCTCGTCTTCTACATTGCCCTGCTCATCGGGCTCTGGTTGAACGGCCGCCGGATCGGTGGACGGTGGTCTGCCCTCGCAGCTCTCGCCGTGCCCCTCGGCCTCAACACCTGGGATTCGGCTTCACCCATCCAGACGCCGATCGATGTGCTCGGGGAGGTACCTGCCGCCGCACTCGTGGTGTGGGCGGTGTTTGTCTTCCGCACCCGCCCGTGGCTGGCCGGACTCCTGGTCGGGCTCGCCCTCGAAACGAAGACCATCGCGCTCCTCGCGGTGCCGGCGATCGCGGTCGGCGTGTTCTTCACCGTGCCAGGGCAGGTGTTCTGGTCACGTGTGCGCCGGGTGGTGTTCTGCGGTCTCTTCGCGCTCATTCCCGTCGCGGTCGTCGAACTGTGGAAGCTGATCGCTCTCGGCCCGGCCGGCTATGTGCAGGTGACCAAATCGTTCGGCTATTTCCTCCTCTCCGGGGGGCAAGGCGACCATCGCGTCCCGGTGACCGCGAAACTCGACGGGCTCGTGAGTTCCTGGTTCTCGCCGGCCATCCTTCCCGTGCTCCTGATCGTCGGGTTCGTCGTCGTCGCCGCTCTCGTTGCCGGACTCGCCAGAAAACGGGCGCTCCCTCCGCTGGTGACGGACGCCTCGCCCCGCGAACTCGGTGTTCTGCTCGCGGTGGCGTTGCTCGGGCCGGCCACGTGGATCGGCTGGTGGTTGGCCTCGAGTCACCTCCCGGTGTGGATCAGGCATCCGTCCCCTGGACTGCTCGCATTCGTGCCGTTGCTTGCCGCATTCCTCGTACTCGGCGTGCGGTTGCTCTGGCGGGCGCGATCCAGCGGAGCGCCGGCACGACGGACGGGGCTCCGCGTCGTTGCCGTCGCGGCATCCATCCTCCTTGCGGGAACTCTGGCCGTGCAGCTTCGCGGTCATGTGGCGATCGCCGACCACGTTCGTTACGGCGAGACGCTCGGGGAACAGCGCGCGGCAGCAGCCACGATCGGTGAGCTCGGTGAGGAGCAACTGGCGAGCAGCTGGGGTCCTGAGGTGTCGGTGATCGTGTTGTCCGGGGCGCGCGCCGCCCTTGTCGACGCGCCCGGGTTCGCCGAAACCACTCGTGTCTACGCGAACTACGACCTCTCAGCGGCAGGGACCGAGCGGTTCGATGGGTCACTCGACGCGGTCTGTGCTGACGTCCCCGTGCGCGTCGGACACTACGCCGTGTGCGTCCCCGGCTGAGTGCCGGCGGGGTCGCTCGATGAGCACAGCCAGGCGGTCTTCTGTACTCGATAGGCTGTCACCACTATGAAGATCTCTGTGATCGGGTGCGGCTACCTCGGTGCCGTGCACGCTGCCTCCATGGCATCGCTCGGCCACGACGTCATCGGCATCGATGTCGACGCCTCGAAGATCGAAGCCCTCTCAGCGGGCCGGGCGCCGTTCTTCGAGCCGGACCTCCCGCAGCTCCTCACCACCGCCCTGTCCTCCGGGCGGCTGAGGTTCAGTACCGACATTGCGGATGCCGCGGGAAGCAGGGTACATTTTGTCGCGGTCGGGACACCCCAGCTCCGCACGGGCGGTGGGGCGGATCTGAGCTTCGTCGATGCGGCCGTCATGGCCCTCCTGCCGCACGTGGTCGCCGGCGACCTCATCGTGGGCAAATCGACAGTGCCGGTCGGAACCGCGGAACGGCTTTCGGCCCTCGTCGAACGGACGGGCGCGATGCTGGCCTGGAACCCGGAGTTCCTTCGAGAGGGCTACGCAGTGCGTGATACGGTCACCCCCGACCGGCTCGTCTACGGCGTTGCGGACGGCCAGGCCCTCGCTGTGGACCTTCTCAACCAGGTCTACGCGCGGGCGGTTTCCGAACAGACACCTGTGGTCATCACGGACTACGCGACCGCTGAGCTCGTGAAGGTCGCGGCGAACGCGTTCCTGGCGACAAAGATCTCGTTCATCAACGCCATGGCCGAGATCGCCGAGGTCACCGGGGCGGACGTCACCCAGCTGGCGGATGCCATCGGGTACGACGTCCGGATCGGCCGCAGGTTCCTCAACGCCGGGGTTGGCTTCGGCGGAGGATGTCTGCCGAAGGACATCCGCGCGTTCACCGCCCGCGCCGAAGAACTCGGCCGGGGCGAGTCGGTGGCGTTCCTCAAGGAGGTCGACGCGATCAACCTGCGTCGGCGTCAGAGGGCCGTGGACGTCGTCGTCGAGGAATTCGGAGGTACTGTGTTCCGCAAGAAGGTCGCGGTGCTTGGCCTCGCTTTCAAACCCGACAGCGATGACGTTCGAGATTCTCCGGCCCTCGACGTGGCGGTGCAGTTGAACGGCCTCGGTGCCGACGTGATCGCAACCGACCCCGAGGCGATACAGAACTCCCGCCGGTTGCATCCCCAACTCGCGTTCGGCACCCTGGACGAGGCACTCGACGGCGCTGACGCCGTCGTGCTTCTCACCGAGTGGAAGCAGTATCGCGCACTCGACCCGGCGGTGGTGGCCGGGAAGGTCCGGCATCCGCTCGTCGTAGACGGCCGCAATGCGCTCGACGCAGCCGCCTGGCGGTCTGCGGGCTGGACATACCGCGGCATGGGGCGCCGCTGACACGCGCCTGATTGGCCTTTCGGCGCGCGCCCCGTCTAGGCTCGACGGATGCCTTCCAGCCCCTTCACCCGCTCCCTGGCCGCCGCCAGGTGGCCGGTGATCGCCGGAACCGGCCTCGTGCTGGCCGGTCTCGTCGCCGGCAGCGCGCTGCTGCTCGGCGCAGCGGGAACGGAGCAACCGGCGGCCGGGACCGCCGGCGTGCAGACACGAACGACGGCATCGGATGCCGACGGCCCCCTGGACCCGGGCTCAGACGCCCTGTTCTTCGGAGACTCGTGGACCTGGGGCTACAGCGCAGAGCCGCCGACGGAGGGCATGGCGTACACGGCCGCCGCCGAACTGGAACTCGACGCAACGGTCGACGGCGTACCGGGGACCGGCTTCGTCAGCCCAGGCCCAGGCAACGAGGGCTCCTTCGCGCGGCGGCTCTCCGCCCTCGACCTCGACGCGGTGCCCGAGCTCGTCGTGCTCCAGGGCGGCACGAACGACACCGAGTCCACGCCGGAGAACATCGCGGCGGCACTGACCGCAGCCGTGGACGTCGTCGAGAAGCGCTGGCGGGAGGCGACGCTCGTCGTCGTCGGTCCCGGGCCGCGCACCTGGCCGGCGGAACAGCGGCTCTCCGCCGTCGACGCCGTGCTGTCCGGCACGGCGGCCGACCTCGGCATCGACTACATCTCACCCCTCGCCGAACGCTGGATCACCGAGGCCACGGCGCCGACGGTGCTCGACCAGTCGACGTCGCACCCGGGCACGGCCGGGCACGCCTACCTGGGCCGGGAGCTGGCCGACAGCATCCGGGAGCTTCTCGGTTGAGCCGGCCGCGGTCTCGCGGGCTGAAATTATCGGCTATTCTTATTGAGGCCTCCGGGCCATCGGGGTGTGGCGCAGCTTGGTAGCGCGCTTCGTTCGGGACGAAGAGGTCGTGGGTTCGAATCCCGCCACCCCGACAGCCAGACCGTTCGGTTCCGCAAGGAGCCGGGCGGTCTTTTTGTTGCCGCCGTGCGGATGCCGGTCAGCGGGCGATGCGGCGGCGCCGCGTGCGCCCGTCGACACCAGACAAGGAAAAAGCCCCGAGGCAAGGACACTCTGCCCGAGGCATCCTTGTGCGGGGGCTTCGTCCTTGTGCCGTGCTGAGGTCATCGCGGGCTGGGGAACGGCCCGGTCCGGATGTGAACCTCTGCCCGGTGCTACTTCTCGCGCGGGACGAGGGTGAGCAGCGTCGCCTCCGGCCGGCAGGCGAACCGCACGGGCGCGTAGATCGAGGTGCCGAGGCCGGCGCTGACGTGCAGGAACGCCGAGCGCAGGGCGTGACGCCACAGGCTGAGCCCCTTCACCTGGGTGCGCGGGATGTCGCAGTTCGTGACGAGCGCGCCGTAGCCGGGAACGCAGACCTGGCCGCCGTGGGTGTGGCCTGCGAGGATGAGGTCGGCCCCGTGATTCACGAACGAGTTCAGGACACGCTGGTACGGCGCGTGCACGACTCCGATGTGCACGACGTGCTGCAGGCCGGCATCGTCGGTCTCGAGCGATTCGTCGTCCTGCTGGCTGTCGAGGAGACCGGTGAGCAGGTCGAGGCGGTCGGCGCCGATGTGCGGGTCGTCGACACCGAATACGTCGAATCGTGTGTTCTTGATCGTGACGCTGCCGACCGCGTTGTTCAGGTTCTGCCAGCCGAGGGCATCCGTGAAGAAGGCGTCGAGGCGCCGGGTGTCGAGGTTGCGCTTGCGCGGGTGATTGCCCGGACGGCCGGCGCTCGACGGGCCGGTGAAGTACTTCAGCCAATTCTTGTGCATCGGGCCGTAGTAGTCGTTGGAACCGTGTACGTAGATGCCGGGGATGCCGCCGAAGTCCGCGAAGGCGCGTTCGACGCCCGGGATGCCGTCCTCGTGCCCCAGGTTGTCTCCGGTGTCGACGATGAGGTCGGGCTTGAGTCGAGCGAGCGACCGGATCCAGTCCTGCTTGTCGTGCTGCCACGGCGCCATGTGCAGGTCGCTCAGGTGCAGGATCGCGACGGATGCCGCGCCCTTCGGCAGCACGGGAACGGTCGCGTGGCGCACCGTGAACAGGCGGCGTTCAACGAGGGAACCCCACGCGAACGCTGCCGTGCCGAGAAGGGCCAGGGTGCCGAAAGCACCCCAGACCCCCCGGCCTGTCGTGGACCCGGTCAATCGCACTTCTGTTTTCTGACGGTCAGAGTGATCTCGTCCTCGGCTTTCGCGGCAGTGCCCGGCGCAGGATTCTGCGCCGTCACCGTTCCGGGGCCTGCACCGGCCCCGTTGTCCGGTTCACACACTTCCTTCACGTTGGCGTACCCGGCACCTGCCAGGGCGCCGCGTGCGGCATCGGGCGCGGCGCCGACGACGTTCGGGACAGTCGGTGACGGTGTTCCCGTCGACGGCTGCACGGTGATGGTCGAGCCGGTGGAGACCGACGCGCCTGCGCCCGGGTTCGTGGAGGCCACGAGACCGGCCGCGACGCTGGAGGCTACCGGCGAACCGACCTGGGTACCGAAACCGGCGTTGGCGAGGGTCGCGGTCGCTTGCTCGACGGACTGGCCTGCGACATCCGGGACCTTGACCTGCTTCGCGCGGATCAGGGCGTCGTCAGGCGCGGCGAACTTGTCTCCACCGTACTTGGCGATCGACTCGCGGAGGATGCCGGAGAAGATGCCGAACTTCGCGCTGAAACCGGTGACGCCTTCGTTCACCATGACGTCGTACATGCTGTCTTTGCCCTTGACGTTGCCGACCCAGAGCGAGGTGATGGCTTTGGTCGTTCCACCGGTGATCCAGGAGTGGACCGCGTCGTCAGCGGTACCCGTCTTGCCCATCAGTGGAGCGCCACCGACGGCCGCGCGGGACGCGGTCCCTCCGCCGTCGAACACGGTCTCCATGGCGTACGCCGCGGTGTTGGCGACCTCGGGAGTGACGGCCTGGGTACATGTGGTTGTCGGTGGTTTGATCTCTTCCCCGTCTGGCCCGATCACCTTGTCGATGGCGATCGGCGTGCAGGAAAGGCCTTCTGCGGCGATGCCGGCGATCGCCGTCGCAAGCGACAGGGGCGCGATCTCGTTGGCACCGAGAAGGGTCGCGGGGAAAGTCTCCATCGGATCGGCATCAGCGCGGTGAACGCCGAGGTCGCCGGCCGTCTTGAAGATCTCGCAGATGTCGAGCTTTTGCGCCATCGCGATGAAGGCCGTATTCACGGACCGCCGAGTCGCCTCGATCGGGGTGATGGCGCCGGGGCTCGTGCCGTCGTAGTTCTTCGGGGTGTACGGAATCGTTTGGGTGCCGCCGTCGCAACTGTTGTAGTTCCACTTCGAGAACGTGCGCTTTGACCCGCTGACCGACTCCCGCAGGGAGTGGCCGTTCTTCAACCAGTCCACCAGAATGAATGCCTTGAACGTAGATCCAACCTGGAAACCACCCGATCCGCCGTAGTCCCGGTCGGTGTTGTAGTTGATCGAGGTGTAGGAATCGTCTGCCTCAGACAGGGCTTTGTTGTTGCTGTACATCTTGTTCTGAGCCATAGCGAGGATCCGGCCCGTCTTCGGCTGCACCGTGACAGCCGCCGTTCCGATGTCGGTGTTCTCCATCGACATCGGGATGTACTTGTTGATCGAGTTCGCCGTCGCGACCTGCAGGTCGTAGTCGAGCGTCGTGTAGACCTGGAGTCCACCGCGCTTGAGCGTCGCCGCGCGCGCCTCAGGGGTGGCGCCGAATGCTTCGTCCTTCTGGATGACACGGGTCACGTAGTCGCAGAAGTAGGCCATGCTGCTTGCCGTCTGGCATCCCGTGCTCGGCTGCTGGATGTTCGGGGTGATCGGTACTGCCTTGGCTGTTGCGTGCTGCTCGGCAGTGATCTTTCCCTCTTCGAGCATCTTGTTGATCACGTAATCGCGACGTTCGAGGGTGGCGGCGTAGCCATTGGCCGCGCCGTTCGTCTCGCTGTCCGGCATGTCGATCCGGAGCCGGGACGGGTAGTTGACGATGGCGATCAGGGTTGCGGCCTGCTCGATGGTCAGGTTCGCGGCTGTGACGCCGAAGTAGTATTTCGCTGCCGCCTGGATGCCGTATGTGCGGGCGCCGAAGTTGGCGATGTTGAGGTACCCGAGGAGGATGTCGTCCTTCGCGTAGTCCTTCTCGACACCGATGGCGTAGCGCATCTCCTTGAGCTTGCGGCTCGCACCCTCGGCACCGCTCGCGGTCGTCGCGTCGTCGGCGCAGGCCTGAAGTTCTTCGTCGTCCTTCGAGTCGATCTCGCACTGCTGCACGAGGACGTTCTTCACGTACTGCTGCGTGATCGACGATCCACCCTGGGTGGTTCCGCCGATGACGTAGGTCTTGAGGATGGCTCGCGTCGTGCCCATGACGTCGATGCCGCCGTGCTCGTAGAAGCGCGGGTCCTCCGCTGCGACTGCAGCGTCCTTGGCGAACTGGGAGACCTGCTCCCATGCCACTTCCTCACGGTTCTGGTCGAAGAACGATGCCAGGAGCACCGGCTTGCCATCGGAGGTCTGCGCGAAGATGTTGGTCTTCTCCATCGACTGTCCGACCTTGAGGTAGTCGGGGAGTCCGTCGAATACGCCGATGGCGTTGTTGGCGGTCATCCCGGTGACAGCGAGGGCAGGGGTGACGGCAGCGGTGATGAGCAATCCGGCGGCAGCACTCAGGCCGATGAAGCCGAGGAACCCCCCGAGCACACCTCTAGCCGTGCGTTTTTGTTCAGGCATAGGATCGAGTTTAAGCGACAAATCTGAAAAACCGCCTTTACCCGGACATACAAGAGGAAAACATGCCCCGCTGGGAGTACATCACCACCCCGCTGATGATTCATAACACCGCCGCCATACTGAACAACTGGGGCAGTGACGGCTGGGAACTCGTGCAGGTCGTCAACGGTCCTGAGGGCGGCCTCGTCGCCTACCTGAAGCGTCAAGTGGCGGATGCCTGATGTCGCGGATCGCGGATCGTCTCGCTGAACTCGGACTCACCCTTCCCGCCGTCGCGACGCCCGTCGCGGCGTACGTTCCCGCAGTCGTGCAGGGCAACCTGGTCTACACCTCAGGGCAGCTGCCGTTCGTGGACGGCACCCTGCTCGCCACCGGCAAGGTCGGCGGATCCGTGTCGGCCGAAGACGCGAAGTCGTACGCGGCGACCTGCGTGCTCAACGCGCTTGCGGCCGCAGACAGCGTGATCGGCTCTCTCGACCGGGTCACCCAGGTCGTGAAGGTCACCGGCTTCGTGGCATCCGACCCGTCGTTCACCGGTCAGCCCGGTGTCATCAACGGTGCGTCCAACCTGCTCGGCGAGATCTTCGGAGACGCGGGCATCCACGCCCGCTCGGCCGTCGGTGTTGCTGTGCTGCCGCTCGACGCGCCCGTCGAAGTGGAGCTCGTGCTCGCGTTCGCGTAGTGCCCGCACGTTTAGCAGGAGATCGCACGGTTATCAGGATGCCTTCGGGCATTTGATCCTGATAACCGTGCGATCTCCTGTTTTGCGTCTGCCCGGCCGTCTCCTGCACAGCGGGGGTCGCTCGCCGAGCTGTCCACAGACCGGTGATCACATCGCATGACCAGTTCAGTTCCGCCATCGTCGATGGATGGACGTTGAGGAATGGGTGCGGCGCAACGGGCGAATCGCGCACACGAGCGACATCATCCGGGCCGGTGGCACGAAATACGGGATCCGTGCGTCGCTGGCGTCAGGGACGCTGAGTCGCGTCCGGCGTGACTGGCTCGCGATTCCCGATTGCGATCCGGCTCTCAGGACGGCTGCCATACATGGCGGGCGGCTGACGTGTCTCACCGCCGCGCAGCGCTACGGGCTGTGGACGGCCGCTCATACCGAGATGCACCTGGCAGTGCCGAGGAACGCCGGCCGGCTGCATCTGCCGCCGAACGTCAAAGCTCACTGGTCCATGGGCCCGGTGTCGTCGTCGTCCTTGCAGCTTCTCGACCCGCTCGAGAACGTGCTCGTCCGGGTCGCCGAGTGCCAGCCCTCTGAGGCCGCGGTAGTGGTTCTCGACTCCGCGCTCCGGCTCAGGAAGGTCTCGCCCATGCATCTGCGACGGGTGGTGACCCGGTCGACGCGGTTCGCGGCCGCCGTGGAAGCCGCGAGCGAGTTCTCAGACTCGGGTATCGAGTCCATCCCACGTATCCGTCTGGCCCGGATCGGAGTCGAGATGCGTCAGCAGGTCATCATCGACGACCACCCCGTCGACGGCCTGATCGGTGATCGTCTCATTCTGCAGATCGACGGGTACGGCCCTCACTCGAGCGCGGATCGCCGCCGCCGCGACCTCCGACAGGATGCTCGCCTCAAGCTCATGGGCTATACGGTTCTGCGGTTCGATTACGCGCAGGTCGTAGGGGACTGGGCCTACGTTCAGGCCACGATCCTCTCTGCAATGGCTCAGGGGCTTCACCGTGCGACCTGACAGCGCCGTGAGGGCAATCGCACGGTTAACAGGAGATCGCACGATTTTCAGGATGAAATCGAGCTTTTCGTCCTGCTAACCGTGCGATCTCCTGTGACGCGTTCGCCCGCGCTACTTCGCCGTCACCTGCCCGGTGATGATCTGCATCACCGTCGTGTCTGCGAGCGTGGTCGTGTCGCCGACCTCGCGACCCTCGGCGACGTCCCGCAGCAGACGCCGCATGATCTTGCCCGACCGGGTCTTCGGCAGCTCGTTGACCACGAACACGTCACGCGGACGCGCGATGGGGCCGATCTGCTCGCCGACGTGCGTCCTCAGCACCGCTGCGATGTCCTCCACGGCAGAGGACTCCTCGAGCATGCTCTCCTTGATGATCACGAAAGCCACGACGGCCTGGCCGGTGGTGTCGTCGTGCGCACCGACCACAGCGGCCTCAGCCGTGAACGGATGCGCGACGAGGGCGGACTCGATCTCCGCGGTCGACAGGCGGTGACCCGAGATGTTCATCACGTCGTCGACGCGGCCGAGCAGCCAGATGTCGCCGTCGTGGTCGAGACGCGCACCGTCGCCGGCGAAGTAGAGGTTCTTGGCGCCGAACTTCTCCCAGTACGTCTCCTTGAATCGCTCCGGGTCGCCCCAGATGCCGCGCAACATCGACGGCCACGGTTCGGTCACGACGAGGAGTCCGCCGTTCCCTGACCCGACGTGCTCGCCGTCGTCATCGACCACATCGATGCTGATACCGGGGATCGGAACCTGCGCGCTGCCCGGCTTCGTCTGGGTCACGCCCGGGAGTGCGGAGATCATGATGGCGCCGGTCTCGGTCTGCCACCAGGTGTCGACGATCGGGGCGACCTTGGCGCCGATCACCTTGCGGTACCACATCCACGCCTCGGGGTTGATGGGTTCGCCGACCGACCCGAGCAGGCGGATCGACGACAGGTCGAACTGCTTCGGGATCTTGCGTCCCAGCTTCATGAACGAACGGATGGCGGTGGGCGCCGTGTAGAAGATCGACACCTTGTACTTCTCGATGATCTCCCACCACCGGCCGGGGTGCGGGGTGTCGGGGGTGCCTTCGTAGAGCACCTGGGTCGCACCGTTGGCGAGGGGTCCGTAGACGACGTAGCTGTGACCGGTGACCCAGCCGACATCCGCCGTGCACCAGTACACATCCGTCTCGGGCTTGAGGTCGAAGACCGACTTGTGGGTGAACGCGCTCTGCGTCAGGTACCCGCCGGACGTGTGCAGGATGCCCTTCGGCTTTCCGGTGGTGCCTGATGTGTACAGGATGAAGAGCGGGTTCTCTGCGGGGAACGACTCCGGGGTGTGCTCGGGGCTGGCCTTCGCCATCTCCTCGTGCCACCACAGGTCCTTGTCGGTCCAGTCCACCTCGTTCTCGCCGCGCTTGACGACGAGCACGTTGGTGACGGTGTCCTGCGGACCGAGGTCTCCGCGGGCGCCGAGCGCGGCATCCACTGCGGGCTTCAACGCAGAGACCTTGCCCTTGCGCCACCCGCCGTCTGCGGTGATGACGAGTTTCGCGCTGGCGTCGTCGACACGCGAACGGATGCTGTCGGCGCTGAATCCTCCGAAGATGACCGAGTGCACAGCACCGAGGCGCGCGACGGCGAGCATCGACACGACCGCCTCGGGAATCATCGGCAGGTAGATAGCGACTCGGTCGCCCTGCCCGATGCCGAGGCCGGAGAGCACGTTCGCGGCGCGCTTGACCTCTTCGGTCAGCTCTGCGTACGTGACGGTCCTGCTGTCGCCCTGCTCACCCTCCCAGTGCAACGCCACCCGGTCGCCGTTGCCTGCTTCGACGTGACGGTCGAGGCAGTTGTATGCGACGTTCAGGCGACCGTCGTCGAACCACTTCGCGAACGGAGGGTTGGACCAGTCGAGGGTGTTGGTGAACGGAGTCTCCCAGTGCAGGAGCTCGCGCGCCTGGCGCGCCCAGAATCCCAGTCGATCGGCCTTCGCCTCGTCGTAGAGCGCTGCGGTCGCCACCGCATCGGCGGCGAATTCCTGTGTCGGAGGAAACTTGCGGTGTTCATGCAGGAGATTATCGATCTGAGTGTTCATCTTGTGGCTTCTCGCTCCTTCGCGGTCGGTTCGCGGGGTCACCCCTGTGTGACTCATACAGACTGTACTCCGATCGACGCACCCTCTTTTGTGCGGTGTGCGCGGCTAAAAGTGCGCGTTTGCGGGCGGTCCACTGTTTGGGGGACTCGCCCGGGCTGCACAGGTGTTGCGCCGACGTCGTTTGCGCGTACACTTGGGCTCGGCCGAATTCTTAATTCGTGCGTGCGACGTACAGATTCCCCCCAATCGAGCGTCGCGTGTGGCGGCATCCATTCCCCCCAATGGATGTCGCCCTCTAATTTTCCGGCCGGTTTCCCGCGGCCGATCCCTCCACCGCGAGACGCGCGAAACGCGTTCTCCACGGATGCCGTCCGGCCGGTTCTGCATCACCCCGGGCTGCGTACCTTCACAGCATGAGCGATCGATTCGTAGCGGCTCCTGTGCTTGGTGCCCCCTCAGCGGCGACGGCGCGGCCGGAGCGCGGGTCCGGCGCCGGAACAGGTTCGCCCGCGTCCGACGGCATCCGTGCGGGACCCGCTGTCGACCTTGCCGACGCCAGGCTGGCCCGGATGCGAATCGCCGCCGAGTTCGGCCCCCTCGCTCCATACCTGGTGGGCACAGACGTGACGGACCTCTTCGTCAACGGCGACACAGGGCTCTGGGTCGACCGGGGCGACGGACTCGAGCGGGACTCCGCGTGGGCGATGGCGGAGCGACCGTTGCGCGAGCTCGCTGTGCGGCTGATCGCCCTCGGCGGTCGCCACATCGATGAGGCGACGCCGTGTGTCGACGTCCGGTTGCATGGTGGGGTTCGCGTCCACGCGGTCCTTCCGCCGGTGTCGGTGAGCGGAACGCTGCTCAGCATCCGGGTGCCGCAGGTGCGGCGGTTCCGACTCGGCGACCTCGCCGAATCGGGGATGTTCGGCGCTGATCCCACGGTCGCGGTCGCCCGGGTTCTGCGCGCCGTCGCGGACCGCACCAATCTCCTCGTCACCGGCGCGGGGGGATCAGGAAAGACCACTCTGCTCGGCGCGCTGCTCGCCGAAGCGCCACACAGGGAGCGGATCGTGGCCATCGAGGATGTCGCCGAACTCGGCGTGGAGCATCCCCATTTCGTCTCGCTGGAGTCCCGGCAGGCGAACCTTGAGGGTGCAGGGGCGATCGGCCTGGAGCGGCTGCTGCGGGAGGCGCTGCGGATGCGGCCGGACCGGCTCGTTGTCGGGGAATGCCGCGGCGCGGAGGTCAGGGAGCTGCTCGCTGCCCTCAACACCGGCCACGACGGCGGCGCCGGCACGCTGCACGCCAACTCGTTGCGCGACGTGCCGGCACGGATCGAGGCGCTCGGTGCGCTCGCGGGCATGACCCCGGACGCCGTCGCACGCCAGACGGTGAGCGCCATCGGCCTCGTTCTGCACCTGGAGCGGGAGGACGGCGTGCGTCGGCTGGCGCAGCTGGGCCGGTTCGAGCTCGACGGGCACGGACGGCTCGGCATCAGCCCCGAAGGACCCGTCCCGTGACGGGGAGGGATCGCACGCCGCCGATCGAACGGGTGGCAGCCGTCACCGAACGACTGGCCGTGCTCCTCGCCGCAGGGGTTTCGCCGTCGGCGGCATGGGGATACCTGGCTGCGGCCCCCGGAGCCCGCACCAGGTCGCGCCGGCAGCCGCCGATCGTCGTCGACAGCGTCGTCGCGGAGGCCGCAGCGGCGGCCGCGGATGGCACGGATGTCGCGGCCGCGATCGCCGCGGCTGCGCAGGGTGCGGGGCGGCGGTCCGGAAAACGCGCGAGGGCATCCCCGGTGGCGGATGCCTGGCTCACGGTGGCCGCCGCGTGGTCCGTCGCGATGGAGACCGGTGCGCCGCTCGCCGGATGCCTGCACGAACTCGCGAGGTCCCAGCGCGCTCTCGGGCAGTCGCAACGGGACATCGAGGCAGCCCTCGCCGGGCCTCGGTCGACGTCGCGCCTGGTGATGATCCTGCCGCTCGTCGGTCTGCTGTTCGGCCTGTTGCTCGGCTTCGACACCGTCGGCACCCTGGTCGGCACGGTCCCCGGTGCGGTCTGCCTGGTGGCCGCAGCGGTGCTCATGCTCCTCGCGTGGCGCTGGTCGGCGGCGATGGTGCGCCGTTCGACACCCCGGTCGAGCGCGCCGGGGCTGGCCATCGACCTCACGGCGATCGCGATGTCGTCCGGGGCATCCGTCGACCGGGCGATCGCGGTGGTCGAGTCGGCGCTCGCCGCGTTCCGGCCCGACTTCTCAGCGGATCACGCGGACCGGGCGGCGATCGACGGGGTCCTCGCGCTATCGCGGGCGGCCGGGGTGCCGGCAGCCGACCTGCTGCGCGGGGAGGCGGACCAGGTTCGACGGGATGCCCGATCCACCGCCCAGCAGGCAGCGGCGGCGCTGGCCACGGGGCTGATGCTTCCGCTCGGGCTGTGCATCCTTCCGGCGTTCATGCTCGTCGGGGTGGCACCGCTGATGATGAGCGTTCTCTCCTCCACAGTCCGGGGAATCGGGTGAGGTTTCCCACCGATCCGCTGCCACGCTTCCGCCGGGCGCCGGACGCGCGACGATGGAGGTCCTCGCGCCAGTGGAATCGCATCGCACGATGCAGAAAGAAGGAAGACATGGCGCGAATTCGGGACAGGGCTGCACGGGTTGCCGGGCGGCTGGGAGACGAGACCGGAGCGGCGACGGCGGAGTATGCGATCGCGACGATGGCCGCCGTCGGTTTCGCCGGGCTGCTCGTCGTCATCATGCGCTCAGACGAAGTCCGCGGGATCCTCACCGATCTCATCCGCCGGGCACTCACGGTCAACGGCTGATCATGCCGGTCAGTCATATCGGGTTCGGCGGCGGTCCCGTTCGGGCGGGCCGCCGCCGGGCACTCCCGCGTGGCGCAGGGGAGAGGGCAGGGCCCTCCGGTGAGTCGGGGAGCGCTGCTGCCGAATTCGCCGTGGCGATCCCTGTCGTGATCCTCGTGCTCGGGTGCTGTCTCGGCGCGGTGCAGGTCGCGTCACAGCAGGTACGGCTGACGGATGCCGCGGCAGACGCGGCCAGAACGCTCGCCAGAGGTGACTCCGCCGCTGTGGCCGCGGCCCGTGTACACCGTGTATCAGGGGCGGCGCAGATGAGCACGTCGACCCAGGGCGACTTCGTGTGCGTCGTGCTCAGTGCGCCGGCGAGCTTCGGACCGGCGTCGCTCGCCGGACTGCGAGTGCGCGCCTCGGGCTGCGCGCTCGCCGGAGGGCTCTGATGGCAGACCGTGACCGCTCTGGCTCTGGCGGCCCGGAATCCGGGTCGGGTTCCGTCCTCGCCGTCGCCCTCGTGGCATCCGTCCTGTTGCTGACCGGGATCGCGCTACCGCTCAACGCCGCCCTCACCACTCGGCAGCTCGCTGCGAACGCAGCGGACGCTGCGGCACTGGCCGCAGCCGACACGGCATCCGGCCTTGTGCCCGGCTACCCCTGCGAGAACGCGGCCGAGGCGGCCAGGCTCAACGGAGCTTCACTTGGTGACTGCGCGGTGGACGGACTCGAGGTGCGGGTGACGGCGTCGAAGGTCGTGCTCGGGGCCACCGTCACGGTCGAGGCACGCGCCGGGCCGCCGCCTGAGGCGCGGTGAAGCTCCGGTTGCGGCATCGTCGCGCGCACCAGAGCGTGCAGCGTGCACCAGAGTGTGCCGAACGTCTGCCCGGACCAGAATGCACAGGTGCAGCACTCCTCCTTGCGCGCGACAACGACCCCCACAACGGCGCGCGACAACGACCCCCACAACGGGAGTGCCGCCCCGGCGCTACTCTTCGTCGAAGTTCGTCGTCAGGAAACGGTAATTCACTGCGCTCGGACGGTCGGAATCCTCCGACTCGAACTCCTGCCCCGCAGCGCGTGCATAGATATAGGTCTTGCCGCCCTGCGCGGCGACGTCCACGGTGGGGCGCGGATCACCCGACTCGAGGAACTCGGCCGACATCGTCTTGCCTTCCAGCGGCCCGTCGGTGAGCTTGGCTGTGTAGGTCGTCGTCGTTGATGCGCTCATAGCCCCCATTCTGCTCTTTCCTGCGGTCTAATCAAGGGCCCACGACGGATGTGACGCCACAGGCGGATTAGGTGGACACCGGGAATACGTGTGTATGGTGTGCACGACGAAGGGAGTCGGGTGCCAGGAACACGCAAGCTGGTCATTGTTGAGTCGCCGACCAAAATGAAGTCGATCGCCGGATACCTCGGCGACGGCTACGAGGTGCTGAGTTCCGTGGGACACATTCGTGACCTCGCCGAACCCAAGAACCTCCCGGCCGAACTCAAGAAGGGCGCCCTCGGCAAGTTCGCTGTCGACGTCGACAATGACTTCGAGCCCTATTACGTGGTCTCCGACAACAAGAAGAAGACGGTGGCGGAGCTCAAGCGAGCGCTCAAGAACGCCGACGAACTCCTGCTCGCGACTGATGAGGACCGCGAAGGTGAAGCCATCGCGTGGCACCTGCTCCAGGTGCTCCAGCCGAAGGTTCCCGTCAAGCGCATGGTGTTCCACGAGATCACCAAAGACGCCATCCTCGCCGCCAAGGACAACACCCGCGACCTCGACGTCGCCCTCGTCGACGCGCAGGAGACCCGGCGCATCCTCGACCGTATCTACGGGTACGAGATCTCCCCTGTGCTCTGGCGCAAGGTCGGACCGAGCCTCTCGGCCGGTCGCGTCCAGTCGGCAGCCACCCGGCTCATCGTCGACCGCGAACGGGAACGCCTCGCCTTCACCGCCGCCGTCTACTGGGATCTCACCGCCCAGGCGGCGCCGGACGCAGACGCCACCCACTTCGAGGCCCGCCTCGTGCGCCTCGACGGCCAACGCGTCGCGACCGGCCGCGACTTCGACGACACCGGAAAGCTGACAGGCAAAGCCGTCACGCTCGATGAGCAGGGCGCACGGTCGATCGCCGCAGCGCTCGCCGACCCCGCGGCATCCGCCGTCGTGTCGAAGGTGGAGTCGAAGCCGTACTCGCGTCGTCCAGCAGCCCCGTTCACCACGTCGACCCTGCAGCAGGAAGCGGCCCGCAAGCTGCGCTTCTCGGCCAGGCAGACGATGAGCGTCGCCCAGTCTCTCTACGAGAACGGGTACATCACCTATATGCGTACCGACTCGCCCTCGCTCTCGAGCCAGGCGATCAACGCCGCCCGGGCGCAGGCCACTGCGCTCTACGGCGCCGAGACCATCCCGGACAAGCCCCGTCTCTACGCCGGCAAGAACAAGAGCGCGCAGGAGGCCCACGAGGCCATCCGCCCGTCCGGCGACACCTTCCGCACCCCTTCGTCGCTCTCCGGCAGCCTCCGCGGCAACGACTTCAAGCTGTACGACCTGATCTGGAAGCGCACCGTCGCCAGCCAGATGGCAGACGCCAAGGGCCAGACCGCTACGGTGACCATCGAGGCGCAGGCCGACGGCAAGCTCGCCGAACTGACGGCATCCGGAACGGTCATCACCTTCCGCGGATTCCTGCACGCCTACGAAGAGGGCCACGACGAGGAACGCAACGCGAGCGACAACGCCGCCCGTGAAGCGAAGCTGCCGCCGTTGACCCAGGGTCAGAAGCTGCAGCTCACCGACGTCGAAGCCAAGGGCCACGAGACGTCCCCGCCCCCTCGGTACACGGAGGCGAGCCTCGTCAAGACGCTCGAAGAGCTGGGTATCGGTCGCCCGTCGACGTACGCGCAGACCATCGCCACGATCACCGACCGCGGGTACGTCACCGCGCGCGGCCAGGCGCTGATCCCGTCGTGGATCGCGTTCAGCGTCGTCCGGCTGCTCGAGGAGCACTTCAACGACCTCGTCCAGTACGACTTCACCGCTGAGATGGAGGAAGACCTCGACCGGATCGCCGGTGGCGAGCAGGACCGCACCGAATGGCTTCGCTCCTTCTATTACGGCAGCGACCAGCACAGGGGCCTCCGCACCGTCGTCGACAACCTCGGCGACATCGACGCCCGCGAGATCAACTCGCTGCGCCTCTCCGACGCGATCACCATCCGCATCGGCAAGTACGGTCCATACCTCGAGGTGACGGATGCCGACGCACCGGCCCAGGCGGACGGCGAACCGGCCACCCCGCGCCGGATCAACATCCCCGAAGACCTGGCACCTGACGAACTCACCCTCGCCAAGGCGCAGGAGCTCATCGATGCCCCAGTGCTCACCGACCGTGTCATCGGGTTGAACCCCGAGAACGGCAAGGAGATCGTCGCGAAGGACGGCCGGTTCGGCCCCTATGTGACCGAGCTCGAACCCGAGGTCGTCGAAGAGTCCGCCGTCGACCTCGCCACGGGCGAAGTGACGGATGCCCCGAAGAAGAAAGCGCCGGCGAAGAAGAAGGCCGCAGTGGTCAAGCCGCGCACGGCATCCCTCTTCAAGTCGATGTCACTCGACCAGATCGACCTCGACACTGCGCTCAAGCTGCTCTCGCTCCCACGCGTCGTCGGCGCCGACCCGGAGACCGGTGAGGAGATCACCGCGCAGAACGGCCGGTTCGGACCGTACCTGAAGAAGGGCACCGATTCCCGGTCGCTCGAGAACGAAGACCAGATCTTCGACATCGAACTGCCCGGAGCTCTCGAGATCTTCGCGCAGCCGAAGTACGGCAACCGCCGTGCCTCAAGCGCGCTGAAGGAATTCGAGGCCGACCCGGTCAGCGGAAAGCCGATCAAGGTGAAGGACGGGCGCTTCGGCCCGTACGTCACAGACGGCGTCACGAACGCGACGATCCCGAAGGCCGAGTCGGTCGAAGAGGTCGACTTCGACCGGGCAGTGCAACTGCTCGCCGACAAGCGCGCCAAGGGCCCTGCCGCTCCGCGGAAGAAGGCGCCGGCCAAGAAGCCCGCGGCGAAGAAGCCGGCAGCTGCCAAGAAGCCGACCGCTGCCGCCGCCAAGAAGGCCGCGGCGACCTCGAGGACCGGGGCGTCCACCGCAACGGCCAAGAAACCCGCCGCTCGGAAGCCGGCAGCGAAACCCGCACCGGCCGAGTAATGGGCACGACGGATTCGTACCCCGGGCTGTTCATCACCCTCGAGGGTGGTGACGGCTCGGGCAAGTCGACCCAGGCCGCCGAACTGGAGACCTGGCTGAGGGAGCAGGGCCGCGAGGTCGTGCGCACCCGAGAACCGGGTGGCACTGACGTCGGAATCGAGATCCGCGAGATCGTGCTGCACCACCGCGGCGAGATCGCCCCGCGGGCCGAGGCGCTCCTCTACGCGGCCGACCGTGCGCACCACATCAGCACCAAGGTGCGCCCGGCGCTCGAACGTGGGGATGTCGTCATCCAGGACAGGTTCATCGACTCCTCCATCGCCTATCAGGGCGCAGGACGCGACCTCGGCATCGACGAAGTACGCGACCTCTCGATGTGGGCCACCGGCGGGTTGATGCCCGACCTGACGATCCTGCTCGACCTCGACGAGGACGCCGCCCGGTTGCGGCTGGACTCGGCGCGCACGCGGTTCGACCGGCTCGAGAACGAGGCCGCCTCGTTCCATCGACGGGTTCGGGAGGTCTACCTCGAGCTCGCGGCCGCCGACCCCGCACGCTTCCTCGTTCTGGATGCCACGGATGCCGTCGCGACGCTGGCCGACAGCATCCGGTCGCGGGTCTCGACCCTGCTCTGACCGGTTCGGCACCGGTCGGATCCGATGGCGCGATCGACGTCGGAGGCCACGGGTAGGCTGGAGGACATGGCCACCTGGGATGACGTCATCGGGCAGGCAGACGCTGTCTCGCTGCTGCGCGACGCCGCCGCCGATCGTGGTTCAGACGCGCACGGCGCGATGACCCACGCCTGGCTCATCACCGGCCCGCCCGGCTCGGGGCGTTCGAACCTCGCCTACGCCTTCGCCGCGGCCCTTCTCAGCCGCGAACCCGACGGCGATCCGGCGACGGCCGCGCAGGTCGCCGCCCGTACCCACCCGGATCTCACGGTTCTCGCCACGTCCAACGTCATCATCAAGATCGACGAGGTGCGTGAACTCGTCCGCAGCTCGTACTTCGCCCCGTCCGTCGGCCGCTACCGGGTCATCGTCATCGAAGACGCGGACCGGATGGTCGAGCGCACGTCCAACGTGCTGCTGAAGGCCCTCGAGGAGCCGCCGGAGCGCACCGTGTGGGTGCTCTGCGCCCCCAGCGAGGCCGACCTCATCCCGACGATCAGGTCGCGCGTGCGCGCCATCCGCCTGCGCGTCCCCGACATCGCCGAGGTCGCCGACCTCATCGTCCGCCGCGACGGTGTCGACCTCGAACTCGCCGAACGGGCGGCGCGACAGGCCCAGTCCCACGTCGGCATGGCCCACCGCCTGGCGACGGATGCCGGCGCGCGCGCCAGGCGCGACGAAACGCTCACCGCCGCCCTCGGCATCCACTCCGTCTCAGACGCTGTGCTCGCAGCGGCCCGGATGCTTGCCATCGCCACAGACGACGGCAAGGCCTTCACCGAACAACGCGATGCCGAGGAGCGCGAACACGCGCTGCGTTCGCTCGGGGTCGAGCCGGGTCAGAACCTCCCGCCTGCGCTGCGCTCACAGATCCGCACCCTCGAAGAGGACCAGAAGCGGCGAGCCACCCGCAGCCTCCGCGACGGACTCGACCGCATCCTCGTCGACCTGCTCTCGCTCTACCGCGACATCATCATGCTGCAGCTCGGCCGCACGGAGACCATCATCAACCGGGAACTGCAGGCCCAGCTCACGGCAGCGGGCGAGGCAAGCACCCCGGCCGAGACGATGGCGACGATGGATGCCATCCAGGAGGCCCGCCAGCGCATCGAAGGGAACGTCGCTCCGGCGCTGGCCCTCGAATCCATGCTTGTCACAGCCATCAGATGATCTAATGGCCGTAGGCCGACGCCGCACACCACCGAGCCCCGACCACGCAGTGGAGACTATTCCGTGACCAGCCAGACCACGACCATCCGTCGACGCACCCGGATGGCCCTTCTCGCGCTGTCCGCCGGGCTGGCACTCACCCTCACCGGATGCGTCACCGCGTTCTTCCCGCCCGCGAACGGGACCGCTGCGACGTCCACGCCGACCGGCGAGGACGTGGCCGAGAACCTCCGCCCGTTCTACGAGCAGCAGCTCGACTGGTCGGGCTGCGAGAACGGGATGCAGTGCGCGACTGCCACAGCACCGATGGACTGGGAGAACCCGGAAGCCGGCGAGATCGAGCTGGAACTGGTGCGAAAGCCTGCAGGCGGAAATCCGATCGGGTCCCTCCTGGTCAACCCCGGCGGCCCGGGCGCCTCCGGGTTCGAGTTCGTGTCGCAATCGGTCGACTACGCGACCGACGCGCGGCTGCAGGACAACTTCGACGTCGTCGGCTTCGACCCTCGAGGTGTCAGCCGGTCGACCCCCGCCGAATGCCTCGAGCCCGAGGAGATGGACGAGTACCTCTACGGCATCGCCGACGGTGAGCGGGGCAGCGACGAATGGATCGCCGAGGTGACCGCGAGCGCAAAGAACTTCGGCGCGGCGTGCGCCGAGAACACCGGCGACGCCCTCGAATTCGTCGACACGGTGAGCGCAGCCCGTGACCTCGACCTGCTCCGTGCGGTCCTCGGCGACAAGAAACTCAACTATTTGGGCTACTCGTACGGAACCTTCCTCGGTGCGACATACGCCGAGCTCTACCCGGAGAAGACGGGCCGGCTCGTCCTTGACGGCGCCATCGATCCGTCGTCGAGCAACTACGAGGTCAACGAGACACAGGCGAAGGGATTCGAGAGCGCCCTGAGCGCCTACCTCGACGACTGCATGGGCGCGAGCGACTGCCCCTTCACCGGCAGCACGGAGAAGGCGCTGACGACGATCGGTGACCTGCTGGCATCCGTGGGGGCGACACCGATCACGAGCGGAGACGGCCGCCAGCTGGGCGCAAACACCCTGCTCACCGCCATCATCTACCCGCTGTACTCGCCGGATCAGGGCTGGCCGCTGCTCAGCGAGATGCTCGCCGACGTGATGAACGGCAACGCCGAGTACGCGCTGTCGTTCGCAGACGCCTACAACGGCCGCAACGAAGACGGCACGTACGCCGACAATTCGACCGAGGCGTTCAACGCATACAACTGCCTCGACTACACCTACGACGACGACCCGGCGCGGATGGCCGCCGAGGCCGAACAACTGGCAGAGGCCGCACCGGTGATCGGGCCGTACTTCAGCTACGGCGATATCGGATGCTCCAACTGGCCGTACACGGACGGCGCCGAACGCGACGAGATCCACGCCGAAGGCGCCGCGCCGATCCTTGTGATCGGGACGACCAACGACCCGGCGACACCGTACATCTGGGCCGAAGCGCTCGCCGACCAGCTGGAGAGCGGCGTGCTCGTCACCTACGAGGGCGAAGGTCACACCGGCTACAACAAGGGCAGCGATTGCGTGAACGACGTGGTCGACGATTACCTCATCAACGGCACCGTGCCGGACGCGGATCCGGAGTGTTCGTAACCACTCCGAACCTCGGGTAAGATCGATAGCTGTGCGTCGCAGCAGCCCCAGGGCAGCAGCGAATCACGCGCCGCCTTAGCTCAGTCGGCAGAGCGTTTCACTCGTAATGAAAAGGTCGTGGGTTCGATTCCCACAGGCGGCTCCATCAAACCCCCTCCCCGGAGGGGGTTTTGTGGTTCCTGCGGCGTGCTGACGTCGCTAGACGGTGGCGAGGCCGGGCGTTGACGGCTTGCGGCCCCCGAGGGCAGCCGTGAGGCCGTCCGCTGCAGTGACGACGGCGTCGACCATTCCCTCGCAGACTTCGCGCGGCATCCGCAGCGTCGGCCCCATCACGGTGAGAGCACCCACCAGGGTTTCGTGCGGGTCGAAGACCGGGGCGGCCAGGCCTGACGCCGACTCGAGTCGCTCGCCGACGGTGATCGCGTACCCCGCCGTCCGTGTTTCGGCGACGACCTGGCGCAGGACGGCCGGATCGGTAATGGTCACACCGGTCATCTGGGGGAGCGGCCCCGATGCGACCTCTTCGAGAAGGTCGTCGTTCCAGGCCAGGATGACCCGGCCTGAGCTTCCTACGTGAAGCGGCTGCAGGCGGCCCACGTACATCTCCTGCTTGAGGCCGTGACGGGTCTCGGCGAGACCGATGCAGACGCGAGTGCCCTGTTCCGCCCGGAAGAAGCACGCCGTCTCGCCGGTCTCATCACGCAGGGCGTTCAGCTGGGGGGTGAGGATCTCGGTGAGATCGCGGCTGCGCGCCGCCGGCCCGGCCCAGTAGGCCATCCGCGCGCCGATCCGGTACTGGTCACCGGTGCGATCCAAAAATCCGTTGTCGACGAGGTTCGCGACAAGCCTGTGTGTGGTGGATGTCGGCAGCCCGGTGATCGCGCGGATCTCCGCTACCGACCGAACGGGCTCGACGAGCGTGAACGCGTCGAGAATCGCGGCGATCTTCCCCAGCACGAGGAGGGGTTGTTCCTTCATGGCTTGATCCTATGGCTCATCGTTCCTCGAAGTCTTCCCAAAATGTGAGAACTAGCTTACGATGTGAGAAGCGCAACGAAGCGCATTCACAAGGAGGTCCTCGTGCCCGACTGGTACACACTCGGCGTCGTCGCGCTCGTGATCATCGCCGTGGTCATCGTCATCGTTCGATTCCGCATCAATCCCGTCATCGCCCTCGGTCTCGGCGCTGCCGCCATCGGCCTGCTGACCGGGCTCGGCCCCGTCGACACCGTCACGACCATGACGCAGGGGTTCGGCGACGTGATGATGGAGGCCGGACTGCTCATCGCGTGGGGAGTCCTGATCGGGGCCATGCTCAACGAGATGGGCGCGATCACGAGGCTCGTCGAGAGCCTCATGCGCGTCTTCGGTAAGCGCGGCATCCCCTATGCACTCGGGCTGTCGTTCGCGACGTATCTCCAGACGATCTTCATCGACGTCATGATCGTGATCGCTGCCCCGCTGGCGCGTCGGATCGCGCCACGACTGGGCAAAGTGGGCACAGGCATCATGGGCGTGACCTTCGCCGTCGGGCTCGAGGTCGGCATCGTACTCATGGTCCCCGGCTTCGCCGCTGTCGCGCTCGCCGGACTGCTCGGCGTGCCGCTTGGCGTGATGATGCTCAGCGGATTCGCGGTCGTCGTCCCCACCGTCGTGCTGACCATCCTCATCATGGGCATCGCCTTCCGGCTCGGGTTCTGGAACCCGGAGAAGGACGAGGAGGTCATCGTCAGGGATGAGGAGGTGGAGGAGCCGGTGGTCGTCGCCGCGATGGCCGGCGAATCCGCGCCGAACCAGCCGACGCCGCTGGACCGCACTCTCACCGGGACGGTTCGGACCTCGCTCGGAGGCGCTCCACGGGGCGTCGGCTCGTCCACGACAACGACGACCGAGCACGAGCGGCCTCTGATGCTGCTGTTCGCCCCGATGCTCGTCGCGCTCCTCCTGATCGCCGCACAGGCCGTCTTGACGATCGTCGGAGCAGAAGTTCCGACGATGCAGTTCCTCGGAAGCCCGGTGATCGCACTCCTGCTCGCCGTCATCGCCACCGGACTCATAGGGCGGTCAGCGATCGGCACCAAGCGCATCGAGAAGTCGCTCGTGAAGGGCTTCCAGGACGGCGGACAGATCTTCGTCCTCACCGGGATCGGCGGCTCGCTTGCCGCCGTGATCTCCGAGGGCGACCTCGGCGACGTCCTGCAGGGCTACTTCCAGGCCACCACGTTCGCGCCGCTGCTCGTCGTCTGGGCGATGGCCGCTGTGCTGCACATCGCCGTCGGGTCCGTGACCCTCTCGGCGATCACCGCCGCAGGAATCATCGCCCCCGTCGCCGCGACCATGGGGCTCAACCCGGTCCTGATCGCGCTCGCGGCAGGGGCAGGTGCGCTCTTCTGCATCCACGTGACATCCAACACGTTCTGGCTGCTCCAGACCTTCCTCGACCAGTCCGTCCGTGGCGCCCTGAAAACCGTCACTGTCGGCGTCTCCCTCGCATCGGTCATCGCGCTGAGCATGACCCTGATCCTGGCGGTGTTCCTCTGATGATCGACAATTCCCCCCTCCGCGGCATCCGCGTCGTCGAACTCGGCAACTACATCGCCGCGCCCACCGCAGGACGGATGCTCGCCGACTTCGGCGCCGACGTCATCAAGATCGAACGACCCCGCACCGGCGACGAACTCCGGCGGTGGCGCCTGTACGCCGGCGACACATCCATGCTCTACCGCACGATCAATCGGGGGAAGCGCTCACTGGTCGTCGACCTGCGCACCGAAGAGGGACGCGACATCGTGCTCGACCTCATCCGGTCCTCTGACGTCCTGCTCGAGAACTTCCGACCGGGAACGCTGGAGAAATGGGGACTGGACGACCAGACCCTCGAGGCCGCGAACCCCGATCTGATCGTCGCGCGCATCTCCGCGTTCGGGCAGACCGGCCCGCTCTCGCACCGGCCGGGATTCGCCGCGGTCGCAGAGGCCTACGGCGGATTCAGGGAACTCGTCGGAGAGCCAGGGCGACCGCCCAGCCGCACCGGGGTGTCCATCGGCGACACGATCGCGGGGATCTATGCCGCATTCGGCGTGGTGATGTCGCTGCTCGACCGGCAACGCCATTCCGAAGACCCCCAGCGTCTCTCGTTCACGCAGAGGACCATCGACGTCGCCCTGAACGAAGCGATGCTGTCTGTCACCGAGTCGCTGGTTCCGGACTGGGAGGCGTACGGCGTGCGGCGCGAGCGCACGGGAGGACGGATGCAGGGGATCGCCCCGTCGAACGCCTACCTGTGTGCCGACGGCAAGAGCATCGTCGTCGCCGGGAACGGCGACGCCATCTACCAGCGTTACATGACCCTGATCGGCCGTCCGGATCTCGCCGACGATCCGACGCTGCAATCGAACGAGGGTCGCTGGGCCGCCCGTGACCGGCTGGATGCCGCGATCTCGGAGTGGGCCGTCACCCGCTCCAGCGAGCACGCGCTCGAGGAACTGGATGCAGCGGGCGTACCATCAGGCCCGATCTACACGGCCGAAGACGTCGGGAGCGATTCGCAGTACGCGGCGCGCAACATGATCCAGCGGTTCGACGTCAACGACGGCGAACAGCTCCGCACCAACGTCGGGTTCCCCGGCATCGTGCCCGTCTTCGGCGGGCAATCGCAGCCGATCCGCAGCATCGGGCCGGACCTCGGAGAGCACACCCGCGAGGTCCTCTCCGAGCTGGGATGGAGTGACGACCGTATCGACACCTATGAGGAGGCAATGAGATGAGCATCGCGTACCGCGACGTCACCCTGCGTGACGGCCTGCAACTGGCAGGGAAGAACCTGCCAACCGAGCGGAAGGTCGAGCTGGTCCGCGAGCTGTTCGCGCTCGGGATCGAGCAGATCGAGGTGGGGTCGATGGCCAGGCCCGACCTGGTGCCGACGATGGCTGACACGCTCGACGTCGTTGCAGCGCTGACCGAAGAGGAACGCGCCAGGGTGTGGGTCTGGGTGGCGACACCCAGGCACGTCGAACGGGCCGCAGCGGCAGGGGCACGCAACTTCCAGTACTGCTTCTCCGCATCAGACAGCCACAATCGCGCCAACATCGGCCGCGACACCGCGACGTCCCTCGACGCGATGCCCGACGCCATCGCCGCGGCGTCAGCCGTCGACGGGAACGTGCAGCTGTGCATCGCCACGTCCTTCACCTGCCCGTTCGAAGGCGTGATCCCGATCGAGCGGTTCACGAGCATCCTCGACGACCCGCGCACGGACGGCGCCGTCGACGTCGTCGTGTGCGACACCCTGGGGCAGGCACACCCATCCGAGGTCGAGCGTCGCGTCAGGCTGGCCTCCCAACGGCGTCCAGGCCTGGGGGTCGTCTACCACGGTCACGACACCTGGGGGCTCGGAGTGACGAACGCCGCTGCCGCCGCCGACGGCGGAGCGACCGTCGTCGACGGGGCCCTCGGCGGACTCGGCGGCTGCCCGTTCGCCCCAGGCGCCTCGGGGAACACGGCAACCGAGGACCTCGTCTTCGCCTTTCGCCCGGAGTGGCTGAACCCCGGCCGGTTCGGCGAGCTCGTCCGCCTCGGCGAAGAGATCACGTCGACCCTGGACGAACCCAACCGGTCACGGTCCCGAGCCGGAGCGCGAAGCAAGGCAGAGGCATTCGAGTGGGTGATCCGCTGACGGCTCCCGCCTGATGTCGGCCGCTGCACGTACTGTCGGGGCATGCCCGACCTCTCCAACGTCACCACTCCCGTTGAATGGGTCGTCACGCACTCGGCAGCAACAGGACCGATCGCGGTCGTGCGGCGGCTCCGGCTCGGCCCGGATCGCGAGCTGTATTTCCGGGCCGTGACCTGGCACGCAGACCCGGCGCGCCGCGAGCTCGTCGGCTACTGGGGGTCGGTCGAGGAGGCCGTGCAAAATGTGTACGGGCTCTACGAGCGGTCGCTTCCTCCCCAGTTCCTCATGACCGGCGGTGGCACGGCGCGCGAACCACACCCGCTGACGAAGCCGAAAGCACCGCCTGCCGTTGTGCCGAAACAGGATGCCCCGTCCCACCGACCGATATCGCCGCAGCGCGGCGGCGCTGCACGTGCGGGCACGGGACGAACGTCCGGCGCCGACGCGCGGCGCTCACCGTCGCGCGAGCTGTCACCGGCCGGCCGGTGAGCCGAACGGCTCAGCCGACAGGGAGCTCGAAGACCAGCTCGAGGCCGTCGATCTCATCCATCTGGTCGCCGACATGGACGAACGGGAACTTCGCCAGCGTGGCGAGTGACGCGGCGTTGTCCGGACTGATCGACGCCCGCAGCACACGGACATCCCGCTGCTTCCTCGCGTAATCCACGAGGAGCCGGACGATCGCCGTCGCGTAGCCGCGGCGCTGGAACTCGGGCAGCACCGAGTAGCTGAGCTCCACCATGCCGTCGGCATCGGGAGCCCCATGAAAGCCTGACCGCCCGATCACCCGCCGGTCGTCCTCCCGTGCGACGATCCAGGCCACCCACGGTTCGTCATCCGGCGTCTCCTGCAATTGCTCGAGGCGCAGCTCCCACAGCCACGCGTTCGCGTCGAGGTACTCATCGGGCAGGTCGTAACCGGTGATCCTGGACGCCTCTGCCAGGTCGCCGGCCACGAGCGCGCCCAAACCGGCGACACCGATCGGGGTGACGACGAGATCGTCGGGGTGTGCTGTCATATGTGGCCTCCGAGCCGTGGTCGCCAGTAGTCTAAACCGGTGACTACAACTGGGCTCCGCTGGGGCATTCTCGGGCCGGGCGGCATCGCCCAGGCATTCGCCAACGACCTCGTCCTCGCGGGCTTAACCGTGCAGGCGGTCGGTTCCCGCCGGATCGAGACCGCGACTGCGTTCGCGGAGAAATTCAACGTCCCGAATGTCCACTCGAGCTACGAGGCGCTCGTCGCCGACCCCGAGGTCGATGTCATCTACATCGCCACGCCGCACCCGTTCCACGCGGCGCAGGCGCTCCTGGCACTCGAGGCAGGCAAACACGTCCTCATCGAGAAGCCGTTCACGCTGAACAAGCCGGAGGCCGAAGCCGTCGTCGCCCGCGCCCAGGAACTCGGCCTCGTCGTGCTCGAAGCGATGTGGACCCGGTTCCTGCCGCACATGGCCCGGATCCGCGAGATCCTCGCTGAAGGCACCATCGGTGAGCTCCGCTCGGTCGTCGCCGACCACACGCAGCACCTCCCGTCCGACCCGAACCACCGGCTCAATGCGCTCGAGCTCGGTGGTGGAGCGCTCCTGGACCTCGGGATCTACCCGATCTCCTTCACGAACGCGGTCTTCGGGACGCCAGCGCAGATCGCGGCGTCCGCCACGTTCCGCGAGACAGGGGCTGACGCCGCCGTCGCCACGATCTTCACCTACGGCGACGACCGCATCGCCACCACGTTCTCGGCGAGCAACGCCCACGGCCCCAACGTCGCGAGCATCATCGGTTCCGAGGGTCGCATCGACATCGACGCCGTCTGGTACACCCCGACCTCGTTCACCGTGTACAACAACGCGGACGAGGTCCTCGAGACCTACACCTCGACGGTTGTCGGGCGAGGAATGCAGTTCCAGGCGATCGAACTCGAGCGTCTCGTCGCCGAGGGCCTGCTCGAAACCGATCTTCTCCCGCTCGCCGAGACGGTGTCGATCATGGGCACCCTCGACGACATCCGCCGACAGATCGGCCTGGTGTACCCGGGCGAATAGCCCGGAAGGTCACCTCGACGGGCGCACCCGGTAAAATCATCGGGTGCGCGACTCCCCCCAGGACGATCCCGCCGACGATGGGCTGACCGGTCCGTCGATCGAGGCGGATGCTCCGGCGCGCGCCGATACCCCCGCTCGCGCGACAGCGCACCGCAGGGCAGGCATCGGAGCGGTCTTCGGCAGGCACCGCACGGCGTGGCTCGTCGTCGCATCCGCTGCGGCCTTCGCCGTACTCGGCGGAGGAGCCGTCGCGCTCGGAGCGACGACCGTAGCGCCGGCGGCGGTGACCGCCGCCCCGACACCGACGGCCACCCCCACACCGACCCCCACCACACCACCGCCCCGCCCGGTCTCGACGATCGAACAGGCTGCGACTCCTCTGCGGACCTGCTCGGTGGCCGGGCTGCTCGGCGACTCGAGGTTCGGCACACTGCAGGCTCAGGTGCTCAACGCGGCCGGCGGCCAGCTCATGTTCGACAGGAACGCGGGAACCGCCTCGCAGACCGCGAGCTCGATGAAGGTTCTCACGGCGGCAGCGGCGCTCAACGTCCTCGGCCCCGACTTCCGGGCATCCACCCGCGTGGTCGCGGGTGCAGAGGCAGGCACGATCGTGCTCGTCGGCGGCGGAGACCTCACCCTCTCGCGGCTGCCATCAGGCCAGGAGCCCGTGTACGCCGGCGCGGCGCACCTCGACGACCTCGCCGCGAAGGCGAAGACGGCGTGGGAGGCCCGGTTCCCCGGCACCCCGATCACCCGGATCGTGCTCGACTCGACCTACTTCGGCGGCAAGACCTGGGGGGACACCTGGCCACCGACCGAGCGCGGAACCGGCTGGCTGTCGCACATCACGGCACTGCAGGTCGACGCGGACCGCGCCGACCCCCGGGTGTTCCTCTCCCGCCGTGGCGACGACCCGATCGGACGGGCAGGTTCCGCCTTCGCCCAGTACTTCAGCGGCGTCTCCATCGAACAGGGGACCGCTCCTGCCGGCGCTGCCGAACTGGCATCCGTCTCGTCACAGCCGCTGTCCGTCCTCATTCCCCAGTTCCTCATCCCCTCGGACAACTCGCTGGCCGAGATGGTCGCGAGGCATGTCGCCATCGAACTCGGCGTCGGCAACACGATCGACGCGCTCGCGACGGCGATCCCGCAGGCCCTGCAGGTCTACGGAATTCCCACGAGCGGGTTGCGGATCGCCGACGGTTCGGGGATGAGCCGGAACAACGCCGTCCCCCCGTCGTATTTCACCTCGCTCTTCCTCAAGATCAACGCCCGCGAGGGAACGCTCGGCATCATCCGCGACGGGCTGCCGGTCGCGGGCCAGTCAGGCACCCTCAATTACGCCAACCGGTTCTTCGGCGACAACGCGGTGGCGAGGGGCCATGTGCGCGCCAAGTCGGGGTCGATCTCCTCGGCATACACGCTCACCGGGATCATCGACGCTGCCGACGGTTCCACCCTGATCTTCGCGATCTTCGCAACCGGCCGCGTCGGCGCCAACGCCAGGACCGCGATCGACACCCTCACGACCGCGTTCTACCGGTGTGGGAGCAATCTCTCCAACACCTAGCTGGGCCCAAGCGCCCTTCTCACGACCTCCGAAGGGTGAGGATCTCGGCTCCGTCGTTGGTGATCGCGATGGTGTGCTCACTGTGCGCCGTCCGCGAACCCGTCGCACTCCTGAGCGTCCAGCCGTCGGCATCGGTGACGAGTTCTGCGGTGTCCGCCATGACCCATGGCTCCAGCGCGAGCAACAGTCCTGGGCGCAGCGTGTATCCGCGCCCGGCGCGCCCCGTGTTCGGAACGTGCGGGTCCTGGTGCATGGTCGATCCGATGCCGTGACCGCCGAACTCGGTGTTGATCGGGTATCCCGCTTCGCTGAGGACAGCGCCGATGGCGGCGGAGATGTCGCCGATGCGTGCCCCTGGCCCTGCTGCGGCGATCCCCGCGGTCAGCGCGCGTTCGGTCGCCGCGATCAGCGCGACGCTCTCCGGGGGCCTCGAGTCGCCCACGACGAAGCTGATGGCCGAGTCTGCGGCGACCCCGCCCAGCGAGACGGCGAGGTCGAGGGTCAGCAGGTCGCCGTCGGCCAGACTGTAGTCGTGCGGCAGCCCGTGGAGCACGGCGTCGTTGACGGCGGTGCAGATGTAGTGACCGAACGGCCCGCGCCCGAAGGACGGCTCGTAGTCGACGTAGCAGGACTGCGCGCCGGCCTCCACGATCATGGCCTGTGCCCATCTGTCGATGTCCAGGAGGTTCGTTCCGACGGCGCTCCGGCTCTTCAGCGTCTGCAGGATGTCGGCGACCAGGGCGCCTGTCTCTCTCGCTCTGGCCAGTTCTGCGGGGTTGAGGATCTCGATCATGCGGCGCCTTTCGTTCGCCAATAACTATACCGGTCAAACTATCCCGTACTAGAATCGGAGCCATGGTCAGGTTGCCGCACACCCCAGCAGAGGTCGATCGTGGAAAGCGCCTCGGCGCCCTGCTGCGGAGCGCCAGGGGAGAGCGTTCGATGCTCAAGACCGCGCTCGATGCCGGTGTGTCGCCCGAGACCCTTCGGAAGATCGAGTCCGGCCGTGTCGCGACTCCCGCCTTTTCGACCATCGCCGCGATCGCCGACGTCCTCGGGCTCTCCCTCGACGCGGTGTGGACCGAGATCGCCGGGCCGGAGCGAGGCGCCGAATCGGCCGACGCCAACGCACACGAACGGCTGGTCTCTTAGGTCCTGCGGCTGCGTCGCTTCAGCGGGGCAGACGACGCACGGAGCGCGGCGGTACCCTGAAACGACTGCGGAAACGGGGAGGCCACTCATGACCAGGGCACTGTTCATCATCGACGTCCAGAACGACTTCACCGAGGGCGGTGCGCTGGGAGTCGACGGGGGAGCGGCGGTCGCTGCACACCTGACCGGCTACCTCGAGCGGTCAGCCGGCGACTACGCCGTGGTCATCGCGTCGCGCGACTGGCACAACGCGGAGGGCGACAACGGCGGGCACTTCGCCCCGACCGGTGAGGAACCGGACTTCCTCGACACCTGGCCGGTGCACTGCGTCGCAGGCACCGCCGGAGCGGAATATCACCCGGCCCTCGACACCTCCAGAATCACCCTGCACGTGAAGAAGGGGCAGGGTGAGCCGGCCTACTCGATCTTCGACGGGCACGTCGACGGCGGCGCGTCTGACGGCGCCACGATCACCGAGGTGCTCGACGAGCACGGCGTCACAGAGGTGGACGTTGCCGGGATCGCCACCGACTACTGCGTGCGGGCATCCGTCCTGGACGCCGTCGAACACGGCAGGCACGTTCGGGTCTTCACCGATCTCATCGCCGGTGTCGCCAGGGAGACGAGCGACACCGCCATCGCCGAGATGGGTCACGCGGGCGCGGTCCTCGTCGCGAGCGACGCCGACTGACGTCCCCAACTGCGGAGAAACTCGCTGACACGGCCGTCTGACGGCCATTCCCGATCGTCGACCCGGAAATCTCCGCAGTTCGACACCGTGCCGCCGGAACCCGACGGCGCGCAGGACGTCAGTCGAGCGAGCCGAGGAACTCGAGCGTCGCCGTCTTGAACGCCCGCGCCGACACCGTGTTGACGTGGGTGCGCCCCGGGATGGCGACGAACCGCCCGTCCGCCACGCGATCCACGAGGCCGATCCCGTCCCTGGCGACGTCGTCGTCGTCGCCGGTGACGAGCAGGGTCGGCACGGCCGGAGCCTCATCCGATCGGGGGCTGACGCGCACCCCAGCGGCGAGGGCGACCAGTGCGGGCGCGTCGTTCCCCGGCGCGGCAATCATCGCCAGGAAAGACCTGGTGGCGTCATCGGCGACCGATTCCCCGCCGGCCAGGTCGGCGGATGCCGCAGCCACGTCGAACGCGAGCAGCGGCTCGGTCGCGGGGAGGCCGCCGAGGCTGAGCGACCGGACCAGCTCCGGATGCCGAACGGCGAGTTCCCAGCCCAATCGCGAGCCGAGGGAGTAGCCGAGGTAGTCCACCGGGTCGACGGCAACGCCGTCGAGAACGGCCACGAGGTCGTCGACCAGGATCCCGATCCCGTACGCGGAGGCATCCGTCGGCTTGTCGCTCTCGCCGTGGCCGCGGAGGTCGACAGTGAGAACCTGCCGTCCGTCTGCGGTCAGCCCCCTGATCCAGCCGGAGGTCTCCCAGGTCAGCGTCGATGTCGACGCGAATCCGTGCACGGCGAGGACGAGCGGGTCACCAGGCGCGCCGAACCGCCGATACGCGACGCCGACCCCGTCCGGCCGCTCGACCCTGCCTGCTTCGAACGGTTCAGCCGCGTCTGTCACTGGTCACTCCGGGGGAGCCAGCCGCACGCGGCGGGTGGCGGGCTTCTCTGCGGGCACCGTGCCGATGATCCCGGCCTCCGCGTCAGGAACGGCGAAGGTGATCAGCGGTTCGCCGACTTTCACCGTGTCGCCGTCCGTGGCGTGCAACCGCAGCACCGTGCCGCTCAGCGGTGACGGCAGCTCGACGGCCGACTTCGTCGTCTCGACTTCGATGAGAGGAGCGTTCCGCTCGACGAAGTCGCCTTCGGCGACGAGCCACTCCAGCACGGTGGCGTCGATCAGGCCCTCACCGAGGTCGGGCAGCGGGAAGGAGCGCTCAGCCACGGCCGTACTCCAGAACCCGCTGCACACCGAACAGGATGCGGTCGATGTCGGGGATGTGTTCGTCCTCGAGGTCGCCGGACGGGTATGGGACGTCGAAGCCGGTGACGCGTTCCACAGGGGCCTTCAGCTTTCCGAAGCAGTGCTGGGAGATGAGCGCGGCGAGTTCCCCGCCGAGCCCGCCGGAGAGCGGTGCTTCGTGCACGATCACGGCGCGTCCGGTGCGTCCGACGCTCTCCGCGAGTGCGGCTTCGTCGATGGGCTTCAGCCAGCGCAGGTCGAGGACCTCGAGGTCGACACCGTCCTCGGCGGCGAGCTCGGCGACCTGCAGGCACCGCGCGACCATGGCGCCCCATGCGACGAGGGTGGCGTGGCGGCCGGTCCGCACGATCCGGGCGCCGTCGAGCTTCCCGGGCTCTGCGTCGAGCTCTCCCGGGTTCCAGTAGCGCGCCTTCGGCTCCATGAAGATCACCGGGTCCTGTTCCGCGATCGAGTGCCTGAGCAGGTGGTACGCCTGGTGCGGGTTCGACGGAGAGACGACCTTGAGTCCCGGCACGTGCGCGAAGTACGCCTCGAGGCTTTCGCCGTGATGTTCTGGCGCACGGATCCCGCCGAAGCTCGGCACCCGCACGGTCACCGGCATCGGCATGGTGCCTCTGCTGCGGTAGTTCATCCTCGCCAGCTGGCAGACGATCTGGTCGAACGCGGGGAAGGCGAAGCCGTCGAACTGGATCTCGGGCACCGGACGCCAGCCCGCCATCGCGAGACCTACGGCCATGCCGATGATGCCCGATTCGGCCAACGGGGTGTCGAAGACGCGAGTGTCGCCGAAGCGCTTCTGCAGCGTGTCCGTGACCCGGAACACGCCGCCGAGTGTTCCGACATCCTCACCGAAGACGAGGACGCGCGGGTCCGCTGCCATCTCGTCGGCCAGCGCGGCATTGAGTGCCTGCTGCATCGACAGCGAACGGATGCCCGTCGGTGTCGTCGGCATGGGAGCCTCCAGAAGGGTGTCAGACACGGTCGCTCTCCTCTCGCCAGCGGCGTTCCTGCGCGGCCAGTTGTGGGGTCGATGACACGAAGACGTGCTCGAACAGATCGGAGCCGGGGCGATGGGGCTCGGCGACGAGAGCCCGGTGCAGGTCCTCGACCTTCGCGGCGACGTCGGTGTCGACCGCAGCGAACCAGCCGGCATCCGCAGCGCCGGTCGTGGTGAGCCTGTCGCGGAGCCGCTCGATCGGGTCCGGTCCAGCGGCGCGCTCGTCGTCGAGGCTGCGGTAGCGCCCGGGGTCGTCGCTCGTGGCGTGTGGGCCGCGCCGGTAGGTCATCGCCTCGAGGACGACCGGCTGCCGTGCGGAGCGAGCGTGCTCGACCGCAGTGGTCATGGCCTGGTAGACCGCCGCGACGTCGTCGCCGTCGACGGTCAGGCCAGGGATGCCGTATCCGGCTGCCCGGGCGGCGACCGATTCGCCGGCCACCTGGCGGTGCAGCGGGACGGAGAGCGCCCAGCGGTTGTTCTGCACGAAGAAGACGACGGGGGCGTCGAGCACCGCGGCGAAGTTCATGGCCTCGTGCACGTCGCCCTGCGAGCTCGCGCCGTCGCCGAGGTAGGCGACCGCGACGGCATCCTTCCCGTCGAGTGCGCGACCGAGCGCCCAGCCGACGGCGTGGAGGACGCTGCCTCCGACGACGGCCTGGATCGGCGCGAATCCGGAGCCGACCGGGTCGTAGAGCCCGCCGTTCCACAGTCCGAGGTGGTTGCCGAAGTAGCCGGGAAGGTCGACTCCCGCAGCGACGGCGACGCCGAGCTCCCGGTAGGTCGGAAAGAGAAGGTCTGCGGTGAGGTCGACGCCGAGGACGCTTCCGACCTGTGCGGCTTCCTGCCCCTTGAGTGGCGGGTAGGCGGGGAGGAGCCCCTGTCGCTGCCAGGCGACCGCGTTCGCATCGAGTGCGCGGGTGTGCACCATCAGCTCGTATGCGCGGCGCAGCAGGTCGTCGTCGACGCGGACGTCTGCGGGGTCCGGGAGGGGTGCTGTGGTCATGCCAGGTCCCTGCTCGTGTTCGGATCGCGCCCACCCGGGAGGGCAGGCCGACGGCACGCGACGGTGCGGTGCCGTGGAGCCGACACTAGCCTCGCGTCCGGAACCGAGCAATCCAGACCCTTGATCGCAGTCAGGTTGTACTGTTTGTGTGTATGAATGCCGGATTGACCACGCATTCTGCCTAGTCCGGCAACAGGCTGGCTCCGACCGATCGCGCTACACTGTTCAGCGGACCCGAAGGGATGGCCCATGACCCCCGATTCTCTCGATGTGCGGCTGGTCACGTTGATGACCGAGGAGCCGAAGGTCGGCGTGCTCGAGGCGAGCAGGCGACTCGGCGTTGCCAGGGCGACCGTCCAGTCCCGGCTCGACAAGCTGATCGGTTCAGGCGCGATCTCGTCGCTTGCGCCCCAGCTCGACCCCGCACGATTCGGGTTCCCCGTGACGGCGTTCGTCTCGCTCGAACTCACCCAGAGTCTCGGCGCTCCTGCCGCGAGTGAACTCGAGCAGATCCCCGAGGTGCTCGAGATCCACAGCGTCTCAGGCGCCGCCGACCTCCTGCTCCGTGTCGTGGCCCGTTCCAACGACGACCTCCAGCGCGTCCTCGACACCGTCCTCAGCGTCGAGTCTGTCGTCAGGGCGTCATCGTCGATCGCCCTGACCACGTTCCTCGATCACCGCACGCTCCCCGCGTTCGTCGAGGCCGCCGGGTAGCGCTCGGTAAACTCGCCAGGTGCCCGTTCTCGAGATCTCCGACCTCTCCGACCCGCGGCTCGCCGACTACGCCCACTCCACCGATGTCGCCCTGAAGAAGGCCAGGGGAACCGAGCACGGGCTCTACCTGGCTGAGTCCCTCCTCGTCTTCGAGCGGGCGCTCAGGGCCGGTCACCAGCCGCGCTCCGTCCTCGCCCTCGGCGCGACCGTCGACGAGGCGCTCGACCTGCTCGGTGACAGCGACGTTCCCGTCTTCGTCGGACCGGGCGAGCTTCTCGCCGAACTGACCGGCTACGTCCTCCACCGCGGACTCATCGCGTCGATGCACCGGCCGGCCCTCCCCGATCCCGACCAGCTGCTCGAGGGTGCCCGGCGCATCGTCATCCTCGAGAACGTCGCCGATCCCACGAACGTCGGTGCCATCTTCCGCTCGGCAGGCGCAATCGGGGCGGATGCCATCCTCGTGACCCCGCGCTGCTCCGACCCGTTCTACCGCCGAGCCATCCGGGTGTCGATGGGCACGGTGCTCCAGGTGCCGTGGACGCGGGTCGGCGACTGGGACGACACGAGGGCGCTGCTCACCCGCCACGGTTTCCACGTTGCCGCCCTCGCGCTGTCCCCGGATGCGGTCAGCCTGCGAGACGTTCACAGTGCCGACCACGACCGCCTCGCACTCGTGCTCGGGGCGGAGGGCGACGGGCTCACGGATGCCGCGATCGCAGCATCCGACAGCGTCGTGATGATTCCGATGAAGCACGGCATCGACTCACTCAATGTCGCAGCGGCGAGCGCCGTCGCGATGTGGGCGCTCGGCACCTCCTGAGGGCGGATGCGTCCGCCTGGCCGTCTCAGGTTCTGACCGGGTCGCTTCAGTCCTCTGTGGGGTCGCTCGGCCGCACGGGGGCGTCGTCGGCGATGTCGATCCGAGTCGCGCCGTTCTCGCCCTCGCTGACCTCGATCCGCGGGGCGGCGTCTGCCTCAGTGGCATCCGGTGCGCTCGTGAGCTGGTCGTGCCGCTTCTCTTCGTGTGTCGGTTCAGCCATGACGCGACACTAGCACCGGCGATCAGCCGTCGCTGTGCCTGTCGAGGAACTCGTATACTTCGGAGTCGTCGACCCCGGGGAACGTTCCGCTGGGCAGCGGCGAGAGGATGTGGGCGTGCAGCCTGGCGCTCGGCCAGGCCTGGTCGCGCCAGCGCTCGGCGAGGCCGTTGGGCGGGCGGCGGCAGCACGACGGGTCCGGGCAGCTCGACGCAGCCCTCGCCGTCGTCTCCCGCCCGCGGAACCACTTCGCCTGGTTGAACGGGACGCCCACCGAGATGGAGAACTCGCCGGCGCTCGTCGCTCCGGTCTGTGTCGCGCACCAGTACGTGCCAGAGGGCGTGTCGGTGTACTGGTACAGCTCCGTCGTGCGGTTGGTGCGCTCGAATGCGCTCCTCGCACTCCACTTGCGGCAGACGATCTGCCCTTCGATCGCACCGGTGACGTCCATCGGCAGCGGGAGCCCGTCGTTCTCATAGCCCTTGGCGAGCGAGCCGTCCTCTGAGACCCGGAGGAAGTGCAGCGGCATGTCGAGGTGGTGCGTGGCGAGGTTCGTGAACCGCAAAGCGGCTGCCTCATGGGTGACGCCGAAGGCGTCGCGGAAGTCCTCGACGGCGAGGTTTTTGTCACGTTTGGCCTGGCTGAGGAACGCGACCGCCGCCTCCTGCGGCATGAGGCAGCACGCCGCAAAGTAGTTGATCTCGAGCCGCTGGCGGAGGAAGGCGGCGTAGCTCGTCGGACGGGTGTGCTCGAGCAGCCGGTGCGCCATGGCCTGCAGCGCCATCGAGCGGAGGCCGTGCCCACCGGGGATCGACGCGGGCGGAAGGTAGATCCGCCCGTTGGCCAGGTCAGTGACGCTGCGTGCGGAGTGGGGGAGGTCGTTGACGTAGATCAGGCTGAGCCCGAGCTGCTCGGCCATGATGCTCACGGTGCGGTGGGTGACAGCGCCACGGACGTGGCCTGCCGCCTTGATCTTCTCCTCGGCGAGGTCCTCGATCTCCGGCAGGTAGTTGTCGCGTTCGCGCATCCATTCCCGCAGCTCGGTGTTCGCACGCCTCGCCTCTTCGGGTGTGGCGATGGCCTCCGTCGCCTTGCGCTGGAGTTCCCGGTGCAGCCCGACGAGGGCGGTGAGCGCGTCGTCGGTCATGCCCTTGCTCGGTTTCACGGCCGGCAGGCCGAGTTCCGTGTAGAGCGAACTCCGCTGGGCAGATCGCAGTTCGATCTCCAGGGCCGCGCGCGGATTCGGCGGTTCGGCGGCGAGAAGGTCGGTGAGGTCGACATCGAGCGCCGACGCGATCGCCTGCAGCGCGGACAGTTTGGGTTCACGCTTCCCGTTCTCGATGAGCGAGAGCTGGCTGCCGGCGAGACCTGCCCGCTCCCCGAGCTCGTCCAGGGTCAGGGACCGCTCCGACCGGAAATGACGGATGCGATGTCCCAGCGTCGACAGATCGGACGTCGTTCGATTCATTCCTGAACAATATCGTAAGAACGGCGATTCTTAACACCCACAGTCGTGTTATCTCTGGCGATTTATGCGTCATCGTTGACTCAAGCCACCACAGCAGAGGAGCCCAGAGGACATGAGCATCGCCGAGATCAGCCAGCACACGCACTCAGACGCGGACCACGACACGGACGTCGTCGGAGCGCCGACCGGCGAGGCATCCGCACCGCTCTCAGCGCTGCGGGACTGGGTCGACCAGATCGCTGTACTCGCCCAGCCTGACCGGGTTCTCTGGTGCAACGGCTCGAAGCGCGAGAGCGACCTGCTCACGAAGCAGATGGTGGCAGAGGGCAAGTTGATCAAGCTCAACCCGGAGTGGCGCCCCAACAGCTACCTGGCCCGCAGCGCCCCCAGCGACGTGGCGCGCGTCGAATCCCGCACGTTCATCTGCTCCGAACGCCAGGAGGATGCCGGGCCAACGAACAACTGGCAGTCGCCTCAATCGATGCGCGACGAGCTCGAGGGTGTCTTCGCCGGCAGCATGCGCGGCCGCACGATGTACGTCGTGCCGTTCTCGATGGGTCCCATCGGCGGTCCGTTGTCCCAGCTCGGTGTCCAGGTCACCGACTCCGCGTATGCCGTGCTCTCGATGGGCGTCATGACCCGCACCTCGGATGCCGTCATCGACCTCATCGCCGACGGCACTCCGTGGGTCAAGGCCGTGCACTCGGTCGGCGCCCCGCTCGCCATGGACGAGGAAGACGTGGCGTGGCCGTGCAACGAGACCAAGTACATCGTCCAGTTCCCCGAGGCCCGCGAGGTCTGGTCGTACGGCTCCGGCTACGGCGGCAACGCGATTCTGGCGAAGAAGTGCTTCGCCCTTCGCATCGCGAGTGTGATCGGTCGTGACGAGGGCTGGCTGGCCGAGCACATGCTTCTCGTGCGCATCATCTCGCCAGAGGGCAAGAAGTACCACGTGGCCGCAGCGTTCCCCTCCGCCTGCGGCAAGACCAATCTGGCGATGCTCCGCCCCACCATCCCCGGCTGGAGAGTCGAGACCCTCGGCGATGACATCGTCTGGCTGCGCCCGGGCGATGACGGCCGCATGTGGGCCATCAACCCTGAGGCCGGCTTCTTCGGAGTCGCCCCCGGCACCGGCGCATCGACGAACGTCACGGCGGTGGAGACCCTCTGGGGCAACACGATCTTCACCAATGTCGCGTTGCGCGACGACGGCGACGTGTGGTGGGAGGGACTCACCGATAAGGCGCCCGAGCACCTCATCGATTGGGAGGGCAATGACTGGACACCGGATTCAGGCCGCCCTGCCGCCCACCCGAACTCACGGTTCACCGTCGCCGCCGCCCAGTGCCCGGCGATCGCCTCGGACTGGGAAGACGCGGTCCCGCTCGACGCCATCCTGTTCGGCGGGCGTCGCGCCACCAACGTGCCCCTCGTCGTCGAGGCCACCGACTGGACCCACGGCGTGTTCATGGGTGCGACGATCTCCAGCGAGAAGACCGCTGCTGCTGAGGGCACGGTCGGCGAACTCCGCCGCGACCCCTTCGCCATGCTGCCGTTCTGCGGCTACAACATGGCCGACTACTGGGCCCACTGGCTGAGGATCGGCGAGAAGCTCCGCTTCGACCGGGCGCCGCGGGTCTACCAGGTCAACTGGTTCCGCAAGGACGACGACGGCAGCTTCCTCTGGCCAGGCTTCGGCGACAACGCCCGCGTGCTCGAGTGGATCGTCCGTCGGCTCGAGGGTGAGGTCCCGGCCACCGAGACGGCCATCGGGCGGATCCCCGTCACGTCCGACCTCAACCTCGACGGAACGGACGTGACCGAGGACGCGCTCGCGAAACTATTCGCCATCGACCCGGTCTCGTGGCAGGCGGAGGCCGACCTGACCGAGGAGTTCTTCGGGCAATTCGGTTCGAAGGTTCCGCCGGCGTTGCGCGCCGAGCTGGCGTCGCTGAGGTACCGCCTCCGCGCCGACTGAGCAGATGGCCGTCGCGAGCGGCCAGAAAGTGTTCTGAAACGACCTTGGCGGGATAGTTTCAGATCACTTCCTGGTCGCTCGCGGCGTTTCGCCGCGAGGCGTGGCCGATCCACGATTCGATCGGGGGATGGACACGCGCCGCTATCTGTTCTCCGACGATCCCGCCCGCATCGATCGCGACCGCGTACACCGCTGGCTGAGCGAGGAGTCGTACTGGGCCGAGGGGCGGTCGCGCGCGGTCCAGGATGCCGCGATCGACGGGTCGAGGAACTTCGGGGTCTACGACACGGAGACCGGACGCCAGGTCGCGTACGCCCGGGTGATCACAGACGGCGCGACGTTCGCCTGGCTGTGCGACGTGTTCGTGGATGCCTCCGCGCGCGGCGACGGGGTCGGCGTCGCGTTGATCGAGCGGTTGCTCGCGACCCTCGAGCCGCTCGGGCTTCGCCGCATCGTCCTCGCCACTGCTGACGCCCACGGTCTCTATGAGAAATCGGGCTTCAGGGCTCTGGACGATGCCGCGCGCTGGATGTGGCGCCCAGGAACGCTCGCCTGACGCGTCAGACCAGCAGCTGATGCTTGGCGAGGTCGCGGTAGAGCGGCACGGAGTTCACGAGCTCGGAGTGTGTTCCCGTCCCGATCACCCGGCCGTGGTCGAGCACGACGATCGTGTCGCTGTCGACGACGGTCGAGAGCCGGTGTGCGATGACGATGAGCGTCCTGTTCTCGGCGACGGCGTCTATGGCCAGACGCATCTTCTGTTCGTTGACGCCGTCGAGCGAGGACGTCGACTCATCGAGCAGCAGGATCGGCGGCGCCGCAAGGATCGCGCGGGCGATGGCCAGACGCTGGCGCTCCCCGCCTGAGAGCATGATCCCGTCCTCGCCGACGGGGGCGTCGAGTCCCTGCGGGTTCCTGTCGAGGACCTCCGTGAGGTTGACGGCGTGGAGGACACGGATGCAGTCCTCGTCTGTGGCGTCAGGCGTCGACAACAGGAGGTTGTCACGCAGCGAACCGGCGAGCACAGGGGCGTCCTGCTCGACGTAGCCGATCTGCGATCGCAGGGTCGTGCGGGGCATCGTGCGGATGTCTACGCCGCCGAACCGGATCGAACCGGCCTCAGGGTCGTAGAAGCGCTCGATCAGCCCGAGGATCGTGGACTTGCCTGCGCCTGACGGCCCGACGAGCGCAGTGCGCTGGCCCCGCGCGGCCGTGAAGCTGACTCCGCGGAGCACAGGCTCGTCCTGGCCGCCGGTGGTCCCGACCTGAGCGCTCTGATCGAGCTCGCCGGGATCGGCATCGCCGGGGACGTCGAGGGGCCCGGCCGGCGTGGCGCCATCCGCAGGTGCCTCCGGCGGCACCGCGCCTGTCGGGTAGGCGAATACGACGTCATCGAACTCGATGGCAGCAGCATCGGCCGACGCGATGCCCGGGGCGGTCACTGACGCGGCGATCGTCGCATCCGCTGAATCCTCGACAGGAAGGTCGATGATCTCCTGGATCCGCCCGAGGGCGCCGAGGGCCTGGTTCGTCGCCGAGATGGCGCCGAAGGCCTGGCCGAGGGGCATGACCATCATGAACAGGAAAAGGATGAAGGTGACGAGGCTCGCGACGGTGATGGCGCCGCTGGCCACACGGAATCCGCCGACGCCGAGGACGACGAGGAACGACACCTGAAGCGCGATCCCGGCGACAGGAACGACGAGGGCCGAGATGCGGGCGACCTGGAGTCCCATCTCCCACGCGCCGGTGGCATCCTTGTCGATGCTCGCGACCTCACGCTCGGTCGCGTTGGATGCACGAACCGTTCTGACGGCGCTGATGGCCCGTTCGACGCTGGCGGCGAGGTCGCCGACCTTGGTCTGTGCGCGCTGGCTGGCCACACGGATGCGGCCGGAGAGGAGGGTGACGACGACGATCGACACGGCGATGACGAGTGAGGTCAGGCCGAGAAGCACCGGGTCGATGATCAGCATGGCGATGAGCGCGCCGACGAAGGTGATCGTTCCGCCGACGGCCTCGATCAGGCCCTGGGTGAGGACGGCCCGGAGGAGCGTCGTGTCACTGCCGACACGCGAGACGAGGTCGCCGGTGCGGCGGGTGTCGAACTCCGAGATCGGGAGATTCAGCATCCGTCCGACCAGGCGGCGCCTCGACGACAGGACGACGCCTTCGCCGGTTCGCTGGAGCAGGTAGTGCTGGTAACCGGCGATGACGCCTGAGATGACGACGAGGGCGATGAGTCCCCACACCAGTCCGTCCAGGGGCTCGCCCTTCTCGACGACACCGATGACCTGGCCGACGAGGAGCGGCTGGGCCAGCGAAGCGGCGGAGCCGAGGATGCTGAGCAGGATGACGAACCAGAGCACGCGCTTGTGCTCGAACAGGTAGGGGACGAGCTGGCTGAACCGTGCCCGTGGGCCGTCGTCCGGTCGTGGTCTCGCGAACGGGGAACGACGCGGAGGGCGGGTGGAGGTGGAGGCAGACATCCGGGTCCTGACGGTGGAACGGGTGGGGGTCACTTGCGGCCGTACTTCTTGTGCACGGCCTGGCGGCTGACGCCGAGGGCGAGGGCGATCAGTTGCCAGGAGGCGTTCTGGTTGCGCGCACGGCGCACGGCGACCGCTTCGACGCGATCGAGCTCTGTATGAAGTTTAGCGATCGCCCGCAGGGCCGTGTACGGGTCGTCCGACCCGGCCTCCGCGGCGAGGGTGCCGATGGTTCCTGTACTCATGGCGTCAACCGTAGTTGACGGCATTCGCGATGTCAACTCGCGTTGACGTGGGATGGTCAGGCAACGCCCGGCAGTGCCCGCACGATTATGCTTGGGGGCCTATCCGTTTCGAAGGAGCGCAGCATGGGTTCGATCATCGGTGACATCCTCACCAGCGCGCTCGGTATCGCCCTCAGCCCCATTCCGCTGTTCGCGGCCATCACCCTTGTGCTCTCGCCCCGCGGCAACGCGGCGGGCCTCGGCTTCCTCGGCGGCTGGCTGATCGGCGTCATCGTCCCCGTGCTCGTCATCTCGGTCCTCGCCGGTCTCCTTCCTGAGAGCTCGCCGGATGCCTCGCGGCCGGTCGCAGGGACGATCCTCCTTCTGCTCGGGGCGCTTCTGCTCTCCCTCGCGCTCGGCGAATGGCGGATCCGGCCGCTACCGGGGCGGGCGCCGGCGCTTCCGCCGTGGGTTGCGGCCCTCGACTCGATGACCGTGCCGCAGGGGCTCGCGCTGGGTTTCGGCCTCGCAGCCGCCTCTCCGAAGAACCTCACCCTGGGTGTCGCAGCAGGACTCACCATCGGCGGCGCGGACTTCCGGCCGCGTGAGGTGATCGTCGTGCTCCTCGTCTTCGTGGTGATCGCCGCGTCGAGCATGCTCGTCGTCGTCGTCGGTGGAATGGCCGCGGTCGAGCCGTGGCGCCGGCCGCTCCTCGAACTCAGAGACTGGCTCGGGCGGAACAGCGCGACCATTCTGACGGTGCTGTACCTCGTCCTCGGTGTCAGCCTGATCGGTGGGGGCATCAGCGCCTACTGACCGGTGTCCGCACCGCGCGACCGCGACCGCCCCGCGCGGGTGAATCGGCCTCGCGCGGGTGTTTTTTCACCCGCGCGAGGCCGGAAGACCCGCGCGAACGGCCCTGTTGCTCCGCAGAACACCGGATGCCGCCGCTCCCGACGGCATACTGGTCACGTACCGGCCGCACGCGCTGGCCGTGGGCGATGAGGAGGTCGGATGAGACGGGGCACGAACGTCCACGCGCTCGGCGGGTTCAACCAGACCGTCATCCTTGACACGATTCGCCGGACCCGCGACGGCGTCAGCCGCGTCGAGATCGCACAGCAGACGGGGTTGAGCGCACAGACCGTCTCCAACGTCTCCCGCCGTCTCCTCGACGCCGGGATCGTCGTCGAGGGCGGGCAGAAGATCAACGGCGTCGGCAAGCCGCGCACGATTCTCCGGCTGGACCCGTCCGGATGCTTCGCCATCGGTGTGCACATCGACCCCGCCGTGATCACCTACGTCATCCTCGACCTCGACGGCCGTGTCGTCGCCAGCGCGTCGACTCGAACGCCGTCCGATGTGAGTCCCGAGCGCGTGATCGACGGGATGAGCGAATCCATCGAGTCCCTCATCGTGGACTCAGGCGTGGAGCGCGCCCGCATCCTCGGAGTGGGGATCGCGGCGCCGGGACCCGTCGACCTGGACAGGGGAGTGGTGCTCGACCCTCCGCTGCTCGAGGGCTGGCACGTCGTGGCCCTCCGGGACGCTCTCGCCGAGGCCACCGGTTTTCTCGTCCTGCTCGAGAAGGATGTGACGGCCGCGGCGGTCGCCGAATTGTGGACGAGCAAGGCGCACGAACGCGACGACTTCATGTTCTTCTACTACGGCACGGGGGTCGGCGTCGGCCTCGCCCTCGGGCACGAGGTCGTTCGGGGAGCGACGAAGAACTCGGGAGACGCCGGGCACATCATCGTCGACGCCGACGGGCCCGTGTGCTCCTCATGCGGGCGCCGCGGATGCCTCGGCGACTCGATCATGCCCAGGCGGCTCGTCGACCTCGCCGTGGCCCGTGGTGTGCTCGCCGCGGCAGACGGTCCGCTCAGTGTTGACGACGGGCTCGCGCAGCTCGCGACCCTCGCCGCAGGAGGCGACGCGGGCGCCACACGCATCCTCGACGAGGTAGCCGACCGGGTGGCCGTCGCCGTCGTGACCATCGCCAACCTTCTCGACCTCGACCGGGTCGTCTTCGGGGGGCCGTACTGGACCCAGGTGGCCGGTGTGCTGCTGCCCCGGCTTCCCGAACTGATCAACACCTCGAAGGCCCTCGTCACGACGCATCCCGTCGCCGTGGGTGAGTCGACGGGCGACGACGTCGCGGCGATCGGGGCCGCATGTCTCGTGCTCGACAACGTCCTCTCGCCGCGGCCTTCCGCGCTTCTCATCTCCGGTTGACCTCCTGAGGCGACCCACCCCGTCCGGGGGACGGGGGAAAAGGCTTGACATTAATAAATCCATACGATTTATTTATACGAGACACGCGGCCACCGGCATCGACGCCGGCATGGGACGCGTTCGGAATCAAAGGAGAATCCGTGAAAATCTCGCGCCCCGTCACGACCGCGGTCGCTGCCGCCGTCCTCGTCCTCATCAGTCCTCTCGCCCCAGCAGGCGCCACGCCGGGAGGGCACCCCGGTTCCGACGACAACAACACGGTGAAACGCGCCGCTGCATCCCTCGACGCGATGGAGACCTACCTGGCAGCCGATGACGGCTCCGGCCTGTACCACGAGCAGTACCCGCTCGAGTCGGGCGACAACCCGTACTCGTACGAGTGGCCGTTCTCCCAGGCGCACATCGCCATCGCCGACCTCGCCAACCTGCCCGGTGCCCGCGGCCGGGCGTACGACAAGCCGCTCGCGGTCGCCGCAGCCGCCCAGGAACATTACTGGGACGCTGACGGAGGAACGACCGGTCTGCCCGGATACGCGTCATACCCCGTCGGCGAGTACGGCAACGGTGGCGACTACTTCTACGACGACAATCTCTGGGTCGGGCTCCTCGACGCTCAGCGGTACCTGACCGACGGAGACGAGTTCGCGCTTGAGCGTGCCGAGCAGATCTTCGAGCTCACCGTTTCTGGCTGGGACACCGACACCAGCCACGCGAACCCCGGCGGCGTCTTCTGGACGCAGGCCCCGTGGAGCACCGACAGGAACACGGTCTCGACCATGCCTGCCGCCCAGCTCGGACTGCGGCTCCACGAGATCACCGGCGAGAAGCACTACCTCGACTGGGCGCTGCGGATGTACGAATGGACGAACACCTACCTGCAGCGGCCGGACGGGCTCTACAACGATCACATGAGCCTCGACGGCACCATCGAATCGACGGTCTGGTCCTACAACCAGGGCGTGCCGATCGGCGTCAACGTGCTGCTCTACGAAGCGACGGGGGATCGTGGCTACCTGACCGAAGCCAAGAGGATCGCCAGCGCGGCCGAAGCGTTCTACGCCGACGGACGTCTGGAAGCCCAGCCGGCATTCTTCAACTCGATCTACTTCAAGAACCTGCTGCTGCTCGAGTCTGTGACAGGCGGATCCCACTACCGCGGCGCGATGAAGGACTACGCCGACCACGTCTGGGAGACCAACCGCGACGCGGCGACAGGCCTGTTCTCGTTCGACGGGGAGACCACCCAATTGCTCGACCAGGCGGCCATGGTGCAGATCTACGCCGTGCTCGGCTGGGCTCCCAGCCAGTGGCGCAACCTGTACTGACCACGTCAGAGACCTTTCCATTTCGACCACGTTCCATTCAGGCACCACCCGCTCGAGCCGGCACCGACGCCGGTCCGAGCGGCCAGGATCACAGGAGAATCGATGAAGAAATCACTGTTCACGATCGTCGCAGTCAGCGCTGTCGCGGCGCTCGCCCTGACCGGATGTTCGGCAGGCGGCTCAGAAGGCGACGGCAAGACCGTCAAGGTCGCCTACCAGAAGTTCGGCAACTTCACCCAGCTCGATGCCCACATGAAAGAGGTCAAAAAGACCTTCGAAGCGGAGAACGAGGGGCTCACGGTCGAGCTCGTCCCGATCGAAGCACAGCAGAACGACTACTTCACGAAGCTTGCGCTGATGAACCAGTCGGCAGCGACGGCACCGGATGTGATGTACGAAGACACGTTCATGGTGCAGTCGGATGCGGACGCCGGCTACCTCGCGCCGCTCGACAAGTACACCGAGGACTGGTCCGACTGGGACATGTTCTACGACAACGCCAAGGCAGCCGGCCTGGGCAGCGACGGCAAGACGTACGGCATCCCGATGGGAACAGACACACGCGCTCTCTGGTACAACAAGGACCTGTTCGCACAGGCGGGGCTGGACGTGCCGTGGGAGCCGAAGACGTGGGCGGACGTGCTCGACGCGGCGAAGACCATCAAGTCCGAGCTGCCGGACGTGATCCCGCTCAATGTCTACTCGGGCAAGGCCCAGGGTGAAGCCGCTGCGATGCAGGGCTTCGAGATGCTGCTCTACGGCACGGACGACACCCTGTACGACACCGATGAGAAGAAGTGGGTCACCGGCTCGCAGGGCTTCGAGGACTCCCTGACCTTCATCGGGGACCTCTACCAGGGCGGCCTCGGCCCGACCCCGGAGCAGGCACTCGACAAGAACGTCGGCACCGTCGTGTCGAACGAATGGTTCCCGCAGGGCAAGCTCGCCATCAGCCTCGACGGATCGTGGCAGAGCGGCACCTGGCTGGAAAGCGGAACCTCACCGTGGCCCGAGTGGAGCGACGTGCTCGGCCAGGCTCCGATGCCCACCCAGGACGGCCAGGAGCCCGGCGCGACGAGCATGTCAGGCGGCTGGACCCTCGCCATGGGATCCAAGTCGGCAAACAAGGATGCCGCGTGGGACTTCATCGCCATGGCCCTCAACAAGGACAACTCGCAGGCGTACGATGTGGCCGCCAGCCAGATCGCCGTGCGGAGCGATGTCTCCGAGGACCCGGAATACCAGGGCGCGAACCCCACCTTCGGCTTCTTCTCGGAGATCGTCGAGGTGACGCACTTCCGACCGGCCACGAGTGACTACGGCAAGATCTCCAACGAGATCACGATCGCGATGGAAGCGGTCATGACCGGCCAGCAGAGTCCGGCGGATGCTGCCGCAGCGTACGACAAGGCGGTCGTCGGCATCGTGGGCGACGAGAACACGACGAGTTCGAAGTAACCCGGTGGCCACGCTCAACCCGGCGCGGCCCACGGAACGACCCGGACGGGGCGACCAGCCCCGTCCGGTTCGGCCGAGGAGAACCGCCCGTCGCTCGATGATCCGCAGCATCCCGCTGCTGCCGGCGATCGTCCTCCTGACGATCTTCCTGCTCGGCCCCGTGATCAGTTCCTTCTACGGATCGCTCACGGATGCCTCACTGTCGGGGGCCGCCGCGCAGAACTCGTCCTTCGTCGGCTTCGACAACTACATCGAGTTGTTCGCCGATCCGGACTTCCCCAAGTCGGTGATGTTGACCCTGGTCTTCCTGGTCGCATCGGCGATCATCGGGCAGAACGTTCTCGGCCTGGGGCTCGCCATCCTGATGCGCTCGGGGAACCGCCTCGTGCGCGGTCTCGTCGGAACGTTCGTTGTGACCGCGTGGGTCCTGCCGGAGATCGTGGCATCCTTCGCGGCGTATGCGTTCTTCAACGACACAGGAACGCTCAACAGCATGCTCGCAGGGCTCGGGATCGATGGGCCGAACTGGCTGTACACCTTCCCGATGATCTCCGTGATTCTCGCCAACATCTGGCGCGGGACCGCGTTCTCGATGCTCGTCTACTCGGCGGCGCTGCAGGACGTGCCGACCGAGATCACCGAATCGGCCGAGGTCGACGGAGCGCGCGGCTGGCAGAGGCTCGCATTCATCACCCTGCCGATGATCCGTCGGAGCATCTCGACGAACCTCATGCTGACGACACTGCAGACACTGTCCGTGTTCACGCTGATCTTCGTGATGACGGGCGGAGGGCCTGGCACGGACAGCTCCACCCTCCCGATCCTCGCCTATCAGGAGGCGTTCAAGTTCGGCGAGCTCGGCTTCGGCACCGCGATCGCGACGATCCTGCTGCTCGTCGGCGCCGCATTCTCGCTCGCATACATCCGAGCCCTCAAACCGGAGGTGGACTGAAATGGGACTGACTTCACCGAGCAGGAAAAGCCTGCGCGCCGTATCGAACAGCGTGCTCGTCCTCATCACGATCGCCTTCGCCCTCCCGCTCGTCTGGCTGGTGCTGGCATCGGTCGACACGACGGCGACGCTGTCGATCGCGCTCCCCGAACGATTCTCGCTGCAGAATTTCATCGACGTGATGACACCGGAGAAGGCGTTCATCCCGCTGCTCAACTCCCTCGTCCTGTCCGCCGGATGTGCGATCATCACCGTGGTCGTCGCCGTGCTGGCCGCGTACCCGCTGTCGCGCTACCGGATGCGAATCAACAAGCCGTTCCTGTACGGGGTTCTCTTCGGCACCTGCCTGCCCATCACGGCCATGATGGTGCCGGTGTACAGCCTGTTCGTGGCCTTCAACCTCATCGACTCGACGGCGGGGACGATCCTGTTCCTGGCCGCGACGAGCCTGCCGATGGCCATCTACATGACGAAGAACTTCATGGACGGCGTCCCCGTGAGCCTCGAGGAGGCGGCCTGGATGGACGGCGCCTCGATGATGTCGACGCTCACCAGGATCGTCGTCCCCCTGATGCGACCCGGGATCGCCGTGGTCTTCATCTTCGTGTTCATCGGGGCGTGGGGGAACTTCTTCGTCCCCTTCGTTCTGCTGCTCTCCCCGGACAAACAACCGGCGGCTGTGAGCATCTTCTCGTTCTTCGGGCAGTACGGCACGGTCGCCTACGGCCAGCTCGCCGCGTTTTCCCTTCTCTACTCCGTACCGGTGATCGGCCTGTACGTCATCGTTTCGCGCCTTCTCGGCGGTTCGTCGGCTCTCGCCGGCGCCGTCAAGGGCTGATCGTCACGAACAACCAAGGAGCACCATATGCACAAGAATTCCACCCTGGTCCGAGCCCGCATCGAACGGTTCATCGACGAGCGCGTGCGCCCGGCCCTCTACCGCGACTCGGTCGGGCTGGACCTTCGGGCGTGGGAGGTTCCCGACGAGCCGGTTCCGTTCGCGGATGCCATCGAGAACGATTTCGAACCGTTCGAGACAGGGCGGACCTGGGGCAAGCCGTGGGGAACGACGTGGTTCCACGTCACCGGCACCGTCCCGGCCGGCTGGGCGGAGATCATGACCGACGGCTTCGACGGCAGGGTGGAACTCGTCATCGACCTCGGCTTCCTCTCCGGCCAGGCCGGATTCCAGGCCGAGGGACTGGTCTTCAGCCCCGACGGTCACATCCTGAAGGCGATCGAACCGTTCAACAACTACGTGCCGCTCACCGTCGGGCCGGGCGAGAAGATCGACATCTACATCGAGGCGGCATCCAACCCGGATGTCGGCAGCGACTGGAGCTTCAGGCCCACGGCGGTCGGGGATAAGGCGACGGCGGGGACCGACCCGATCTACCGGCTCCGCCGTGTGGATGTCGCCCTCCTGGACACGGCGGTCTGGGAACTGGACAGGGATCTCTGGACCCTGACAGGACTCGTCGACGAGCTCAGCGCCGATCTGCCTCGGCACGCCGAGATCCTGCGCGCGCTGGAGAACGTCGTCGACGGGATGGACCCGGACGACATCAGCGGGACGGCGCTTGAGGGCAGGGCCATCCTCGCTCCCGTCCTCTCCCAGCCCGCATACGCGAGCGCCCACCGGGTCATCGCTGTCGGCCACGCCCACATCGATTCCGCCTGGTTGTGGCCTCTGCGCGAGACGATCCGCAAGTGTGCGCGCACGTTCTCGAATGTGCTCGACCTGATGGACCAGGACCCGGACTTCGTATTCGCCTGCTCGTCCGCCCAGCAGTACTCGTGGATGAAGCAGCACTACCCCGACCTGTTCGAACGGATCCGGGTTCGGGCGGTCGAGGGCCGGTTCGTCCCTGTCGGCGGCATGTGGGTCGAATCGGACACGAACATGCCGGGAGGTGAAGCGCTGGCCAGGCAGCTCCTCGCAGGCAAGTCGTTCTTCATGCGGGAGTTCGGCGTCGAACCTCTCGAGGTGTGGCTGCCGGACTCGTTCGGCTACACCGGCGCGCTTCCGCAGATCGTGGCGGCCGCCGGGTCCAGGTACTTCCTCACCCAGAAGACCAGCTGGAACGAGACGAACCTCATGCCGCACCACACCTTCTCGTGGGAGGGCATCGACGGTTCACGGGTGTTCACCCACTTCCCGCCCGTCGACACCTACAACTCCATTCTGTCCGGGCAGGAACTGGCCAAGGCCGAGCGCCAGTACTCGGAGAAGGGCGCGTCGAACGTGTCCCTCGTCCCGTTCGGGTACGGCAACGGAGGGGGCGGCCCGACCCGGGAGATGCTCGCCGCTGCCAGCAGGCTCGGCTCCCTCGAGGGGTCGCCGACCGTCGAACTGGCGACACCGCTCGCCTTCTTCGAAGAGGCCGAACGTGATTATCCGAACCCGCCGGTGTGGTCTGGTGAGCTCTACCTCGAGTTCCACCGCGGCACGTACACCTCCCAGGCGAAGACCAAGCAGGGCAATCGGAGAAGCGAGCACCTCCTTCGGGAAGCGGAACTCTGGGCTGCGACAGCCGCCGTGCGCACCGGCGCCGAGTACCCGTACGAGAAACTCGCCGATGCGTGGCACGCCGTGCTGCTCCTGCAGTTCCACGACATCCTCCCCGGCAGTTCGATCGCGTGGGTGCACCAGCAGGCGGAGTCCAGCTACGCGGCAGTGGCGGAACAGCTCGAGGCGATCATCGCCGATGCCATCGCGGCACTCGGCGGACGCGGGCCGGCCACCGGGGCGGATGCCGTCGGCTACAACGCCTCCCCGTTCGCCGTGTCAGGCGTGCCAGCGCTGTCTGCCGGGCCGATCGTGAACAGCGGAACCGTCACAGCGGAGGAGCGCGACGGCGGATTCGTCCTCGCCAACGGCGTGGTCACCGTCACCATCGACCGCGATGGTCTCCTCACCTCACTCCTGCACGAGGGAACCGGCCGGAACGCCATCCCCGACGGGCAGTCAGGAAACCTCCTGCAGCTGTTCAGGGACACCCCGACCCAATGGGATGCCTGGGACCTCGACGACCACTACCAGCGGTCGGGCACCGACCTGCGCGCGGCCGAGTCCGTCGAGCTGAGCCACATCGATGACGCGCGCGCCGTCGTCCGTGTCGTGCGCCGGTTCGGGGGGTCGACGGTCGAGCAGCTGCTGTCGCTCGACGGCGACTCCTCTGCGGTCGACATCGTCACGACGGTCGACTGGCACGAACGGCAGAAGCTCCTCAAGCTGGCTTTCCCGCTCGACGTGCACGCCGACCGGGCCGCGTCCGAGATCCAGTACGGCCACATCTACCGCCCCACCCACATGAACACGTCGTGGGATGCCGCCAGGTTCGAGACCTGCGCGCACCGCTGGGTGCACGTCGGCGAGCCCGGGTTCGGTGTGACGGTGGCCAACGACTCGACCTACGGTCACGACATCACCCGGAAAGCGAGCCAGGGAGGCGGCACGTTCACCCTGGTGCGGCAGTCCCTGCTGCGGGCGCCGGTGTTCCCCGACCCGACCGCCGACCAGGGCAGGCATGTGCTCCGCACCTCGCTGAAGATCGGCGAGGACATCCTCGACGCGGCAGACGAAGGGTACCGGCTGAACCTCCCGCTGCGCATCGTCGAGGGGTCGGCATCATCGCCCCTCGTCGTGAGCGGCTCCCCGGCGATCGTGGTCGAGTCCGTGAAGCTCGCCGAGGACCGCTCAGGCGACCTCATCGTGCGGGTCTACGAGGCGAGGGGCGCGAGGGGCTCAGGAGCAATCACCGTCGACGGGTCGGTCGGCAGGATCGTCGAGACGGACCTGCTGGAGCGCGAGATCGCCGAACCGACAGCACTCGCCGGGGTCGACGGCGCTACCGCGACCCTGCGGGTGCGTCCGTTCCAGATCGTCACTCTCCGGGTGTCGCTCGACTAGTGGCGCGGGTGAATCGGCTTCGCGCGGGTGTTTATTCACCCGCGCGGGGCCGAAAGACCCGCGCGAGGCGCCCATCGCTCAGGCCGGGCGCAGAAAAACGGATGCCGTCCAGCAATCACCTCGCTGGACAGCATCCGTTTTCGGTTCGACGACCTAGCGGTTGATGTCGATGTCCTTCGTTTCCTTGCTGATGATCAGCGCGGTGAGCGTGATGAGGCCCATCACAGCGAGGTAGACGCCGACGAGGACGGGGCTGCCGTCAGCGACGGCCCACAGCCACACGGCGATGAACGGCGCAACCGCGGCACCGAGGATCGACGACACGTTGTACGAGATTCCCGAGCCGGTGTAACGGACGTTCGTCGGGAACAGTTCGGGCAGCAGTGCACCCATCGGTCCGAAGGTCATGCCCATCAGGCTGAAGCCGATGATGAGCCACGCCATCACACCGATGAAGCCGGCACCGAGCAGCGGCACCCAGAGCAGACCGAACACGATGATGCCGGAGGTGACGATGATGAGCGTCTTGCGACGGCCGAACTTGTCAGCCCACGGACCGGACAGGAGCGTGAAGATTCCGAAGAACACGACACCGGCGATCAGCATGAGCACGAAGGTGTTGTAGCCGTAGCCGAGGCCGGGCTGCTGGCCCTCTGCCGGCTCGATGGGCGCACGGCCGTAGCTCAGCGAGAACGTGGTCATCAGGTAGAAAAGCACGTACGTGGCGAGCATGAAGAAGGTGCCGAGGATGAGCTCGCGCCAGTTGCTCTTGAAGACGAGCTTCAGGGGAAGCTTGACGACCTTGCCTGCCTTCACCGTGTTGGTGAATGCGTCGCTCTCGACGAGCCTGAGGCGAACCCACAGGCCGACGATGACCATGACGGCCGAGAACAGGAACGGGATGCGCCAGCCCCAGTCGAGGAACTCGTCTGACGGACGCGACGGGTCGTCTGAGGGCAGGGCGAACGCGATGATCAGGAACAGGCCGTTGGCGATGATGAAACCGATCGGGGCGCCGAGCTGGGGGAAGGTGCCGTACCAGGCACGCTTGCCGGCAGGGGCGTTCTCCGTGGCCACCAGGGCCGCACCACTCCACTCGCCGCCGAGCGCGAAGCCCTGGGCGAGACGGAGGATCACGAGCAGCAGCGGGGCGAACCAGCCGATGACGAGGTACGTGGGGAGCAGACCGATGAGGAAGGTCGCGATCCCCATCGTGAGCAACGCGGCGACAAGGGTGGTCTTGCGCCCGACCTTGTCGCCGAGGTGCCCGAAGAACACAGCGCCGAGGGGGCGTGCGACCATCGCGGCGCCGAAGATGGCGAACGACGACAGCAATGCCGTCGTCTCGTTCCCCGGCGGGAAGAAGAGGTGAGGGAAGACGAGCACTGCGGCAGTGGCGTAGACGTAGAAGTCATAGAACTCGATGGTCGTCCCGATGAGGGACGCGAGGATGACCCGTGACTTCGGGTTGGCCGGGGCCGTTGGGGGTGTTGTGGCAGTGAGTGACATGGCGCTTTCTGAAACGGACAAACAGGAAGCCCTCGGATGCCGGCTGGCCGGTCACGTCTGCCACCCCGAAGACAGGAAAAATCGTGCGTGTCCGCTTGTGGCAGACCAACACACCTTACGCCGGGTTCACCCGGCGGCAAAAAAAGGATCAGGTCAGACGCGCAGTTCCCGCAGGAGGACCGCCGTGGCGACGGCGGCCTCAGCGGCTTCGCGTCCCTTGTCCTCTTTCGAGCCGGGGAGCCCGGCACGGTCGAGCCCCTGCTGCTCATCATCGAGGGTGAGTACGCCGAAACCGACGGGCTTGCCGGTCTGGATGGTGACCTGCGTGAGGCCGCTCGTCGCGGCATCCGACACGTACTCGAAGTGCGGTGTGCCACCGCGGATGATGACGCCGAGAGCGACGACGGCGTCCGCGCCAGCATCGAGTGCGGCCTTCGCAGCGACCGGCAGCTCGAAACTGCCCGGCACGCGTACCAGCCGGTGGGATGCCCCTGAATCGTTGAGCGCGGCGGTCGCCCCGGCGATCAGGCCGTTGCTGATCTCCTCGTGCCACGTTCCCGCGATGACGACGATGTCGAGACCCGTTCCGTCGACGTGGAGTTCGGGTGATCCCTGACCGCTCATGATGTTGTCCTGCTTTCCTGGCCTGCGGCCGTAATCGCCGTCGGGGTGAATTCGTGCCCCATCCGGTCGCGTTTTGTTTCGAGGTACGACTCGTTGAAGGCGCCGACGCCGACGACGAGCGGAACACGTTCGCTGACGCGCACCCCGTACTCCTCGAGCTGGCGGACCTTCTCCGGGTTGTTGGTGAGCAGCCGGATCTCTTCGAGACCGAGGTCCTGGAGGATGGCCGTCGCTGCGAGGTAGTTCCTGGCGTCTGCGGGGAGCCCGAGAGCCAGGTTGGCGTCGAGGGTGTCGAGCCCGTCCTCCTGCAGCCGGTACGCCCTGAGCTTGTTGATCAGGCCGATGCCGCGCCCTTCGTGCCCTCGGAGGTAGATGACCACACCTCCGTGTCGCTGCACGGCGTCGAGCGCCGTGTCGAGCTGCGGACCGCACTCGCACTTGAGTGAGCCGAACGCCTCACCGGTCAGGCACTCCGAGTGCACGCGGACGACGGCGCCCGGGCCGTGGATGTCCCCGGCGATGATCGCGACGTGGTCCGCCCCGGTGTTCCTGTCGCGGTAGGCCCGGACCGTGAACGTACCGTGCGTGGTGGGAACCTTGGTCTCCACTTCGAACAGCACGGGGGAGGACTGGGCGATGTCGTCGATGCTCTTCCGCTTGCCCGAGCAGGTGTCAGACGCTTCAGGGTGGGTGTTGATGTACTCGATGAGCGCGGCGATGGTGATCACCGGCAGGCCGTCGCGCTCGCCGAGGGCGATGAGCCCAGGCAGGCGCATCATGTCGCCGTTGTCGTCGATGACCTCGCAGATGGCGCCGACAGGGGTCAGTCCGGCGAGCTTCATCAGGTCGACGGCCGCTTCGGTGTGACCTGGGCGCTGCCGGACGCCGCCGTCGACGGCCCGGAGCGGGACGATGTGGCCAGGGCGGATGAGCTGTGAGGGGACTGCCTGCGGGTTGCCGAGGGCACGCAGGGTGTGCGCGCGGTCGGCGGCGCTGATTCCCGTCGTGATCCGGTCGGCGGCGTCGACGGTGATCGTGTACGCCGTGTGACGCAGGTCCTGGCTGTCGCTGACCATGATCGGCAGTTCCAGCCGGTCGGCGATCTCGTTCGTCATCGGGGCGCAGATGTATCCGCTCGTGTTCCTCACCGTCCAGGCGACCCAGTCGCGGGTGGCCAGTTCGGCGGAGAGGATGACGTCACCCTCGTTCTCGCGGCCTTCATCGTCGGCGACGAGCACCGGTTTGCCCTGACGGAGCGCCTCGAGCGCCTCGGGGATCGTTGCGATGCTCATGCGTCGCTCCTTCCGCCGGCGGACTGTTCCGCCGGAATCCATTTCTGCGCCGCCTGCATCGCGAGCATACGCTCGACGTGCCTGGCCAGGATGTCCGTTTCGATGTTGACCCGGTCGCCGACGCTCCGCTGCCCCAGCGTCGTCGCGACAAGGGTCTCGGGAATGAGGGAGACCTCGAACCACTGCTCGGGCGCGGTCGCAGGCGAGACGGCACTCACCGTGAGGGAGATGCCGTCGACGGCGATCGATCCCTTGTCGGTGACGAGCCTGGCAAGGTCGTCGGCGATGCTGAACCGCACGACGCGCCACGCGCTCCCCTCGGTGATGGCGAGGATCGTCGCCGTTCCGTCGATGTGCCCCTGGACGATATGGCCACCGAGCCGGTCACCGACTTCGGCGGCCCGCTCCAGGTTGACCCGTCGTCCTGGCGCGACGCCGTCGAGTGTCGACATGTCGAGGGTCTGGGCCATCACGTCTACGGTGAACGAGTCCGGCGTCTGGTCGACGACGGTGAGGCAGACGCCCGAGACGGAGATCGAGTCTCCGTGCCTGGCCCCCGTCACGGCCAGCGGACCGCGAACGGTGATGCGTGCGGCGTCCGCGGTGCGGTCGACCTGGGTGACCTCGCCGATCTCCTCGATGATTCCGGTGAACATGATCAGTGGTGTCCTTTCGGCCTGGCGACGATGAGCATGTCGTCGCCGAGAGTGTGCACGCCGTCGACGGCGAGCCGCCTGGCGTCGGCGATGGAGCCGACGCCGATGTCGGTGAGTGCGGTGCGCGGGCCGCCGAGCAGGGCGGGCGCGAGGTAGATGAGGTATTCGTCGACGAGGCCGGCGGCGATGAAGGAGCTGATCAGCGTCGGGCCACCCTCGAGGAACAGCGAACGGATGCCGCGGGCGTGCAGGTCGGCGAGGTCGGCAGCGAGGTCGTCACCGGTGAATCGGAGCACCGGGCGCGGGTGCCCGTGCAGCGTCGCGGTGTCGGGCAGCTCGCGGTGACCGAACACGACGGGGGCGGGCTGGGCCGGGTAGAGCGAGCCCGTCGCGGTTCTGGCCGTCAGGGAGGGGTCGTCGCTGTAGACAGTTCCTGTGCCCACTCCGATGGCGTCCGCGGCGGCGCGGCGCGAGTGCACGTCTGCGCGGGCGTCCGGCCCGGTGACCCACTGGCTGCTGCCGTCGGCCGCGGCGGCGCGGCCGTCGAGGCTCTGGGCCCACTTGGCGGTGACGAGCGGTCGCCCGAGTCTGGCCGTGACGAGCCAGTCGCCGAGCAACGCTTCGCCGGCAGCGCGCAGGACACCGGGGAGGACCTGGACGCCAGCCGCACGGAGGCGATCCGCCCCTCCCCGCGATCGCTCGCCAGGGTCGTCGACCGCGTAGACGACGCGCGCGACACCTGCGTCGATGAGGGCCTGGGCGCATGGCCCCGTCCTGCCGGTGTGGTTGCAGGGTTCGAGCGTGACGACCGCTGTCGCCCCAGCCGCCTGGCCGGGGGAGAGGGAGGTCAGGGCGTCGACCTCGGCGTGCGGTGTCCCTGCCCCGCGGTGCCAGCCTTCGGCGAGCACCGTGCCGACGCTGTCGAGGATCACACAGCCGACCTGCGGGTTCACGCCCCTGGCCGGTCCGTTGTGGGCGAGCTGGAAAGCGCGACGCATGGCGTCACTGAGCACGTCGGCGTCAGGCGCGCCTGTCTGTGCCTCGCTCGTGTCGCTCACACCCATTGGATCTCTTCTCGTCGGGGAACGAGCTCCGGGGTGTCGCGATCGGCGCGAGCGCCGTCGACGATCGCGCTGCAGGCATCCGAAGATTCTGCGACGCGCGTGCTGCCTCCCATCCGGACTCGGGCCGCACAGCTTTCGCCACACAACCCATAACCGTCGGTACCGGAATTCCACCGGTTCAATCGCGTGCATTGCTGCGTGCGACTCGCGGACTATCACCGCCGGTTCGGACTCTCACCGACCCCGGAGCACGTTTCGTTGTTCTATCGTATGGCCAACGCGTCAGGGCGCGCAGTATTCCTGCGTATTGTGACAGGCGTCAGGATCAGGCCGCGAGGATCTTTCGCGCGGTGCCGGAATCGACGATCAGGTCGGTGACCAGGCCGGCGGCCAGCGCCCCCCTGAGGCTCTGCAGTTTGCTCTCGCCCGACACGACGCACACCCGGCGGGCGATGCCGCGCAGCACGTCGAGGCTCGGCCCGCTCGAGCGTTCGTTCAGGGGGATGCCGTCCGTCGAGCCGTCCTCCCGGTAGAACACCGTCGCGATGTCGCCGACGGCGCCGGTCGAGCGCAGTTGGGCGAAGTCGTCGTCGTCGAGGTAGCCGCCGATGTAGACGTGGCTGGGGACGCCTGCGAACGGCGACCCGAGACCGAAGACGATCACGTCGAGCGTCTTCTGCATCTCGACGACCCGGCTGATGCTGCGCTCACGCCAGAGCGCTGCCTTCGTGTCGGGGTCGTCGAACACGGCGGGCACCGGGAATTGCTGGACGGTCGCGCCGTATGCCGAGCCGAATCGCTGCAGGATCTCGCTGGCGTAGAGGATGCCAGTCGTGCGGGGGTTCGCGGCCCCGTTGAGCTGGACGATCGTGGAGTTGTGCGTCGCCTTCGCCAGCAGGTGGCGTGAGAGGGCGCTCATCGTCGAGCCCCATGCGACGCCCATCGACATGTTCGAGTCGAAGAAGCCGCCGAGAATCCGTGCAGCCGAGAGCGCGACGCGGTCGAGCCGGTCGACGTCGCTCGTCAGGTCGGGGACCGGGACGACATGGGCGGTGACGCCGAACCGTGTCCGCAGGTCACCCTCGAGCTGCCGGGGCATGTCGAGGGGTGAGCGCACCTGGATCTCGACGAGCCCGGTCTCCCTGGCATGGCCGAGCAGGCGGGAGACCGACGACCGGGAGGTGTGGAGCTCGTGCGCGATGGCATCCATCGTCAGGTCCTGCAGGTAGTACAACTGGGCGGCGGTGAGGGCGTCCCTGGTCTTGGGATTGAGGTGAGCGGCGGCTGTGGGATTCATGTGACTCCTTGCACGTTTGTGCAGTGGGTTTGCACGTTGGTGAATATACCCCAAGAATCGCAGAACACGAGAAAGTACGCGATCCGGATGCCGGTGGCCCAGCCACGACACCGGTCAGCAGACAGGAGCATCAGGGCAATGAAGCAGCCAGCACAGCAGCCGGGAAACCGCCGCGCATCCGTCGAGTCCCTCACCAGCCGCCCCGGCGCCAGCGTTCTCGTCATCGGCGGAGGCATCAACGGCCTCGCCGCCTTCCGCGACCTCGCGCTCCAGGGCGTCGATGTCGCCCTCGTCGAGCGCGGTGACTACTGTTCAGGAGCTTCGGCCGCATCGAGCCACATGATCCACGGAGGCATCCGTTACCTCGAAAACGGCGAGTTCCGGCTCGTCAAGGAATCGGTGACCGAACGCAACGGCCTGCTGAAGATCGCACCGCACTACGTGAAGCCGCTACAGACGACGGTGCCGATCTTCTCCACGTTCTCCGGCATCATCTCTGCTCCGCTCCGGTTCCTCACCCACAAGCAGGGCAAGCCGCAGGAGCGCGGCGCCCTGCTCATCAAGGCGGGGCTCGTGCTGTACGACTCCTTCTCGCGTGACGGCGGCTCGGTTCCGCGTCACCGCTTCGTGGGGAAGAAGAAAGCGCTGACGGCACTGCCTCAGCTGAACAGCGACCTCAAGTACACCGCCACATACTTCGACGCCTCCGTGCACGACCCCGAGCGCCTCGCTCTCGACGTGCTCCGAGACGGGCTCGACGCCGGTCCGCACGCTCGAGCGGCGAACTACGTCGAAGCCGTCGATTTCGACGGCGGTGCCGTCCGGCTGCGCGATGGCGTGACCGGAGACGAGTTCTCCTTCACCGCAGACGTCGTCATCAACGCGTCAGGGCCGTGGACGGACCTCACGAACGACGCACTGGGCCAGTCGAGTGCGCTCATGGGCGGTACGAAGGGCTCGCACATCGTGCTCGACAACGCCGAGCTGCTCGCTGCGACCGGCGGCCGCGAGATCTTCTTCGAGCACGAGGACGGCCGCATCGTGCTGATCTACCCGCTCAAGGGCAAGGTCATGGTCGGCACGACGGACATCGACGCCGATCCGAGAGAGCCGGCCATCTGCACCGAAGAGGAAGTGGACTACTTCTTCGACCTCGTGAAGCACGTCTTCCCCGCGATCTCGGTCGACCGCGGCGACATCGTCTACCGGTTCAGCGGCATCCGCCCGCTGCCGGGCCACGGTGACCTCGAACCCGGCTTCGTCTCCCGTGACTACCGGATCGTGCCCACCCCGCTCGGTGACGGGACGATGCTCAGCCTCGTCGGCGGCAAGTGGACGACGTTCAGGGCGCTCGCCGAACACCTCTCCACCGAGACCCTCGACCTGCTCGGCCGCAAGAGGACGGTCTCCACCGTCGGGATGCCGATCGGTGGAGGAGCAGGCTACCCGTCATCTGACGCCGCACTCCAGGTCTGGCTCGCCGACAACTCCCGTGAGGTGGGCAGCGCTCGCGCGCTGCAGCTGCTCGAGCGGTACGGCACGCGCGCCACCGGCCTCATCGAGGAGCTCACCGAGGCGGGGGACACCCGGCTGGACGCCGCGCCCGACTACAGCAGGCAGGAGATCGCCAGGCTCATCAGGACCGAGCACGTCGTGCACCTGCTCGACCTGCTCCAGCGCCGGACGAGCATCGCGTTCACCGGGGGAGCATCGACGGCGGTGCTCGAGGAGCTCGCCGGGATCCTCGCCGACGCCCTCGGCTGGGCGGAAGAGGAGACGCTTGCAGAAGTCGATGCGGCGGCGACGATTCTCCGAACTGTGCACGGCGTGCAGCTCGAACCGCGCTCAGTGGGTGTCGCGGCGCAAAACGGCCAGTGAACAGGGCAATACCTGCACGCATTCTCACCTGACCCTCTTGTTTCGCTGTGAGAAAGCTCGATACGTTTCACAGGGGATTGAAAATCCATCACCGGCCGGGGCGTCAGAACCCGGGCCTGCACACCAAGGAAGGTCAACGTGGACGTAACTTTAGGCTCTATCTTTCTCTCGGAGGTCGTCGGAACGGCTCTCCTCATCCTGCTCGGTGGTGGCGTCGTCGCCAACGTCGTGCTGGCGAAATCGAAAGGCTTCAACGGCGGCTGGCTCCTGATCACCTTCGGGTGGGGTCTTGCTGTCTACGTCGGTGTGATCGCCGCGTACGTGTCGGGGGCGCACCTGAACCCGGCCGTCACTCTCGGGCTGGTCACAGCGGGGACCGAGGAGTTCAAGCCGGGCATCCCGGTCGACTTCGCCTCGACGTTCACCTACTTCGGCGGTGAGATGCTGGGTGCCTTCATCGGTGCTGTCCTCGTCTTCCTGACGTACAAGAAGCACTTCGACGAGTCAGAGGATGCCGGTGCGAAGCTCGCCGTGTTCTCCACAGGTCCGGCCATCCGCACATACGGCTGGAACCTTCTGACGGAGTTCGTGGGCACGTTCGTCCTCGTCTTCATCGTCCTGGCCTTCGGACGACAGGGTGACGCAGGCGGTCTCGCTGCCCTCGGCGCACTGCCGGTGGCACTGCTCGTTATCGCGATCGGTATCTCACTCGGTGGGCCGACCGGTTACGCGATCAACCCTGCACGTGACCTCGCCCCCCGTATCGCGCACGCCCTCCTCCCGATCAAGGGCAAGGGAACAAGCGACTGGAGCTACTCCTGGGTCCCGGTCATCGGACCGCTGCTCGGAGGTGCCGTCGCCGGCTGGGCCTCCATCGCCCTTCTTCCCGTCCTCGGCTGACCCATCGATGCCGGCGGCCTCGTGCTGCCGGCACCTCACCTCTGTGAACCACCGCACTGCCAACAAAGGAGTTACTCATGGCGGATTACGTCATCGCAATCGACCAGGGAACGACCAGTTCCCGGGCCATCGTGTTCGACAAGGCCGGATCGATCATCTCGACCGGGCAGCTCGAGCACGAGCAGATCTTCCCGAAGGCCGGCTGGGTCGAGCATGACCCCGCCGAAATCTGGAACAACACCCGTGAGGTCATCGGCCAGGCACTCTCGAAGGCCAGCCTGACCCGGCACGACATCGCTGCCATCGGCATCACCAACCAGCGTGAGACCGCTGTGGTGTGGGACAAGACCACCGGCAAGCCGGTGTACAACGCGATCGTCTGGCAGGACACGCGCACCCAGTCGATCGTCGACCGTCTCGCCGCAGACGGAGGTGTCGAGCGGTTCAAGCCCAAGGTCGGGCTCCCGCTGGCGACCTACTTCTCCGGCACGAAGATCGTCTGGATCCTCGAGAACGTCGACGGCGCCAGGGAGAAGGCCGAAGCCGGCGACCTGCTGTTCGGAACGACGGACAGCTGGGTGCTCTGGAACCTCACCGGCGGCACCGACGGCGGCGTCCACGTCACCGACGTCACCAACGCCAGCCGGACGCTGTTCATGGACCTCGAAACGCTCCAGTGGGACGACGAGATCCTCTCGGTGTTCAACGTGCCGAAGTCGATGCTCCCCGAGATCAAGTCCTCGAGTGAGGTCTACGGCCACGCGCACAGCTCGAGCCTGCTCCGCGAGACGCCGATCGCCGGCATCCTCGGAGACCAGCAGGCCGCGACGTTCGGCCAGGCCGCGTTCGACACCGGTGAGTCGAAGAACACGTACGGCACGGGTAACTTCCTCATCTTCAACACGGGGGAGGAGATCGTCCACTCGAAGAACGGCCTGCTCACGACGCTGGGCTACAAGCTGGGCGACGCGAAGCCGCACTACGCCCTCGAGGGCTCGATCGCCGTGACCGGTTCGCTCATCCAGTGGCTGCGTGACAATCTCGGCATCATCAATTCGGCTCCAGAGGTCGAGACGCTCGCCACGACCGTGGACGACAACGGCGGGGTTTACATCGTCCCGGCGTTCTCCGGATTGTTTGCTCCGTACTGGCGCCCCGAGGCCCGCGGCGTCATCGTGGGTCTGACCCGGTTCGTCAACAAGGGACACATCGCCAGGGCCGCACTGGAAGCCACGGCGTTCCAGACCCGCGAGGTGCTCGACGCCGTCAACGCCGACTCCGGTGTCGACCTGACCGAGCTCAAGGTCGACGGCGGCATGGTCGCGAACGACGCCCTCATGCAGTTCCAGGCCGACATCCTCAACGTCCCGGTCGTCCGACCGGTCGTCGCGGAGACCACGGCACTCGGAGCGGCATACGCGGCAGGCCTCGCGGTCGGCTTCTGGGCCAACCTCGACGACCTGCGCGGCAACTGGCAGGAAGACAAGCGCTGGACGCCGTCCATGTCAGACGAAGATCGCGACCGCCAGATGCGGCTGTGGAAGAAGGCCGTGTCGAAGTCGTTCGACTGGGTCGACGAGGACGTTTCGTAACACACAGGCAGTGCACTGACGGGTCCGTCCTCTTCCGAGGGCGGGCCCGTCGGCGTGTGCGGCGCGGCCGGGCGTCGATCGGTCCGGAAGGGCCGTCCACACCGGTGCGCCGTGACCCTTCAGGACCGACCGATCCATCGGGTGACCCGTCGGGACCGATCGCTAGAGTTCGGCGAGCGTGGCGATGGTCCGCACGCCGGACTCCCCGGCGAGCTCGAGTGGGTCCGTCGTGCTCGCGCCGTGGCCGACAGCACCTGGCACGACCTCGTCGCCGAAACGGTTGAGCCACACACCGGTCAGTCCGGCGGATGCCGCGCCGACGGCATCCGTCAGCAGCCGGTCGCCGACGTACACGGCGTCGATGGGCCCGACCCCGAAGAGCGCGCAGGCGTGTTCGAAGATCCGCGGATCCGGCTTGGCGACGCCGAGCGAACCTGAGGCGACCACGTGCTCGAAACGGTCGGTGAGCCCTGTGCGCTCGAGCTTCACCCGCTGGTAGTCCAGTTCGCCGTTGGTGATCACGCCGAGCCGCCATCCGGCATCCGCCAGCCGATCGAGGCAGGGGAGCGCGTCGTCGAAAAGCTCCCACGCTCCCCGGTAGTTCTCGAAGTAGCTGTCGAACCAGAGGTCGGCTTCGACGTCGGCGAGGGTGACGCCGTGGGCGGCCGCGAAATCGAGTGCCCGTGCGCGCCGCTGACCGGCGAAACTCAGCTCGCCGGCGAGGTAGCGGTGGTAGTGCCGGTCCTCGAGCTCGTGCCACAGCGCAACGGAGCGTTCCTGATCCTCGACGACGAAGTCGTCGAGACCGCCGACGTATTCGACGATGCCGCGCGAGACCGCCCCGCGATGATCGAGCAGCGTGTCGTCGAGGTCGAAGAGGGCGAGCCGCGTCACCGCGCGAGCGCCTCGGGTGGCCAGCCCTGTGCGGGGCCGGGGCGATCGGCCGGTCGGAGTTCGGCGCGGTGGCTCGACGGGAACTGGCCGAAGTGCTCGATTTCGCTGCGTCCGGTCCCGGTGAAGCGGAAGCCGACCCGCTGGGCGACGACCGCTGACCCGACGTTGCCGACCATGGCTTCCCAGAGGATGGTCTTGTTCGGTGCGTGATCGCGGAAGGTCCACTGGTTGGTGAACACCCAGTCGGCGATCGCGCCGACGGCCTCTGGCGTGTAACCCTTGCCACGCCAGGGAGCGCCGAGCCAGTAGCCGACCATCGCCTGGGTGTCGTTCCAGTCACGCATGGCCACGACGCCGAGGATCGTGGGCTCTTCCTTACGGCGGAGCGCCCAGGTGAGTTCGCGGCCGCTCGCCCAGCCGGGCTTGACCAGCTTCGAGATGAACCCTTCGGCATCGGCGAGCGAATACGGCTGCGGCACGGTCGTGAACTGCTGGATCAGCGGGTCCTGGCAGTAGGCGTAGATGTACGGGATGTCCCGTTCGTTCGGCGCGTCGAGAATCAAACGGTCGGTTTCGAGACGCACGACATCCATGCGCTCAGCTTACCGGCGGGCGGGCCTACGGACGGAGCAGGCCGATTCGCTCATACGCGACGGCCAGCGTCTTCTCGGCGACCTCGTTCGCCTTCGCCGCGTTCACGGCGAGAATCCGGTCGAGCTCTGCCGGGTCGTCGAGCAACTCGAGAGTGCGCGCACGAATCGGCTCGAAGACGGCGTTGACGGACTCGACGACGCCCTTCTTCAGGTCGCCGTATCCACGGCCGGCGTACTCGTCCACGATCGCGTCGATGGTCCACCCCGACATGGCCGAGAAGACGGTGAGCAGGTTCGAGACGCCCGGCTTGGTCTCACGGTCGAATCGGATGCTTGCGTCGTCGTCGGTGACCGCCCGCATGATCTTCTTCTGGTTGACCTTCGGGTCGTCGAGGAGCTTGATGAGGCCGGCTTCACTCTCGGCAGACTTCGACATCTTCGCGGTGGGGTGCTGCAGGTCGTAGATCTTCGCCGTCTCCTTGAGGATGACCGGCTCCGGCATGGTGAAGGTCTCCCCGAACCGGCTGTTGAACCGGCCGGTGAGGTCACGGGTCAGCTCGAGGTGCTGGCGCTGGTCTTCCCCGACCGGAACGGCGTTGGTCTGGTACAGCAGGATGTCAGCGGCCATGAGCACGGGGTAGGTGAACAGGCCCACGGTCGTGGAGTCGGCCCCGAATCGCGCCGACTTGTCCTTGAACTGGGTCATCCGGCCGGCCTCGCCGAAGCCGGTGATGTTGTTCAGCACCCAGGACAGCTGGGCGTGAGCCGGAACGTGCGACTGCACGAAGAGCGCACTCTTTGACGGGTCGATGCCTGCGGCGATGTACTGTGCTGCCGTTGACCGCGTCCGCGCACGGAGCTCGTCCGGGTTCGGTGAACTGGTCAGGGCGTGCAGGTCGACGACGCAGTAGTACGCGTCGTACTCCTCCTGCAGGGCGACCCACTGCTGGAGCGCACCGACGAAGTTGCCGAGGTGGAGCGAATCGTTCGAGGGCTGCATTCCCGAGAACAGGACGGGCTTGGTCATGGGGTGATCCTTCTCTCGCAGCGTGACGGCGGCGAAGCGGTGAATTCGAGTGGATGTTTCGGCGAGTGCGGGCGACCGCCTCGTGGCGTCTCAGATCGCGTAGTCGACGACGACGGGGGCGTGGTCCGACCAGCGTTCGTCATGGCTGGCTGCCCGGTCGACACGGTAGTCGACGACGGTGGCGGCCAGGGCTGGTGTGGCGACCTGGTAGTCGAGTCGCCAGCCCGTGTCCGTGTCGAACGCGCGCCCACGCTGCGACCACCAGGTGTACGGCCCGTCGACCTCTCCGGCCCACCTGCGGCCGACGTCGACCCAGCCGAGTCCGGTGCCGACGGAGCCGTCGACGCCCGTGACCGGCTCGCCCTCGGCTCCGAAGAAACGGTCGAAGTACGCGCGTTCCCGGGGGAGGAAGCCGGCGTTCTTGACATTGCCCTTCCAGTTCTTGATATCGAGTTCGCGGTGTCCGACGTTGAGGTCGCCGAGGACGACCGCGTACCCGGAGTGTGCGGCAAGCTCCGGCAGCCGTTCGGTCATGGCGTCGAGGAACTTGTACTTCTCGACCTGCTTGGGGGTGTCGACCGAACCGGAGTGCACGTAGGTCGAGACGACGGTGACGATCGAACCGTTGACCTCATAGTCCGCCTCGAGCCAGCGCCCGGCGCTGTCGAAGTCGACGGGGCCCAGTTCGACCCGGTGGATGGAGGCCTTCGCGCGGCTGAGAATGGCGACGCCCGCCCGGCCCTTCGCCGTTGCGGGGTCGTGCAGGATGTCCCAGTCCGGACCGAACAGCCCCTCGAGGTCGCTCGTGGCTGCACGGACCTCCTGCAGGGCCAGGATGTCGATGTCCGAAGCATCGAGCCAGTCGCCCATGCCCTTCCGGAAGGCCGCGCGAACCCCGTTGGTGTTGACGGAGGCGATTCGGAGAGGTGCGGCAGAAGACATGAATCCAAGCTTAGATCAGGGCACCGACGCCCGTTCGGCGAGCTGGAATCGCAAACGGGTCGCCCAAAACGGGGGCAGAGGGCAGAATAGGACGACAGGCGCGACGCCCCTTCTTCAGGGGAACCCGCCTGCACCGCATTTTCGAGGGGCACCGTGAACACTGCAGAGCGCGACCAGCCGTCCACCTATCGCTACGCGATGACGAATTCAGGCACTCCCTGGATCTACATCGTCAGCCAGAAGTTCCTGATCGCACTGCGGACGCCGTCTGAGCCGGCGATCGTCGAACGGCTCTGGTCGATGGTCCAGTCGGCCCAGACGACGTTCGACGACACGCTGCGTGCCATCCCGAACTCGTCAGGGGGCCAGCCGGCATCCTTCGTCGCCCTCGAGCGCGACGGCGAGAGCCAGGCGACTCTGAAGCTTCTGGTGCACGGGGACGCGGTCGTCGACGCCCACGCTGACGGCGCCTGGACGAGGATCACGAGTGGCGACCAGCCGTGGCGCCGAGACGAACTGAGCGGCGTCGAAGCCGTGGCAGCAGGGGGGCTCACCGGCGAACCCGGTGCCCCGGTCTCCGGTGTCTCGTTCCCGCTCGGGTCGGGGGTGATCGTCGCCAACCGGATCGACTGGGTGGCGGACGCGCAGCAGGTCGCAGCAGCTCCCGTTACGGATGTGGCCACTCCCGTCTCCCCGTTCGCCCCTCCAGCCGCCGCACCTGCCGCTGCGCCGGCGATGACCCACGCCCCTGCAAGCCATTTCCATCCGTCCCCGGCCGAGACCAACACGATCATCAGGCCGCCGGTGCAGCGCGTCCGCCCTGAAGACGACCCGGCCATGCGTCACGACGGCGAGACGGTGCTCCGCAGGGACATCGCGCCACCGATCCAGGACGAGACCGTCCTCAGGGAAGCCCCGCTCGTCGCCAACGACCCGAAGACCCTGCTCTACGGGTTCCGGATCAACGGCGGTCAGGCCTATCCGCTCGACGCCGTCCACTACTTCGGCAGGAACCCGCGGCAGCCGCGCATCCCGTTGCCTGACCCCTCCCGTCTCGTACCCGTGGTCTCCGGGTCGAAGTCTGTCTCCGCCACCCACCTGGAGATCAAGCAGATCGGTGATTCCATCGTCGCCACCGACCTCAAATCCACGAACGGAACCTCGGTGATCCCGCCGCAGGGCCACTGGCGCCGCCTGCGTCAGGGGGAGTCGGTCGTGGTCATCCCCGGCACATTCATCGACATCGGAGACGGTAACGTCATCGAGATTTTGCCCCCCTGGCCGGGGGCATAGCGCCCTCGCGCTTTTGTCTACAATGGGGAAGGTTGGGGGATCGGGCGATTCTCTGCACTCGAAACCTTTCCCTCTCGTCGATCAGTGAAGGGAGAGCCCAGTGACCCGACGTCTGCCATCGCAGCCGCCTCAACTGCCCGGTTTCTCCTTCGTGCGCATCCTCGGCTCAGGGGGCTTCGCCGACGTGTTCCTGTACGAGCAGGACAACCCACGTCGCCAGGTGGCCGTCAAGGTGATGCTGAGCGAATACGTGAACGCGGACGTCAGGCGGATGTTCCAGGCCGAGGCGGACCTGATGGCCCAGCTGAGCGCGCATCCGGCGATCCTCACCGTCTATCAATCGGGTGTTGCGGCAGACGGGCGGCCGTACCTCGTCATGGAGTTGTGTTCGTCGGCGATCGGTCAGCGATACCGTGAAGAACCCCTGTCGGTGTCAGAGGCGCTCCGCATCGGGATCAAGATCGCCAGCGCCACGGAGACCGCGCACCGCGCCGGTGTCCTGCACCGTGATATCAAGCCGTCGAACATCCTCATGACCGCATACGGCAATCCCGTTCTCAGCGACTTCGGCATCGCGGGGACAGTGGGAGAGTCGACGCCAGACGAGACGGTCGGGATGTCGATCCCCTGGTCGGCGCCCGAGGTTCTGCACAGCCAGACGAACGGCACCGTGCCCAGCGAGGTCTGGTCGCTCGGCGCCACGATCTACTCTCTGCTCGCCGGTCGTGCACCGTTCGAGATCCCCTGGCAGAACAACTCGTCCGCAGACCTCATCGCGCGGTCGAGCAAGGGGAAGCCACAGCCGATCGGGAGGGAAGACGTTCCCGAACGACTCGAGAACCTGCTCGCCCGGGCGATGTCCAGGCGACCGGAGGCCAGGCAGCAGTCCGCGATGGAACTCATCCGCGAGCTGCAGTCGGTTGAGGCTGATCTCGGACTGCCGCCGACACAGCCGGACGTCGCCGTCGATGACTGGGCGTTCACGGCCGTGCACGACGCAGGCGACAGGACCAGGGTCAACCCGATCCGCACCGTCGAGCCTGGGCGCAGGCGCAGGAAGACCCCTGACGACGCTGCCAGGCAGCCCGGCGCCACGCGTGTGGCCGTGGCCGAGCAGGCCACGCCGCTCAGTGACCGCAGCGGCGTGAGAAAGGGCCAGCCGCTCGGCCGGCCGTTCGTACTGGCCATCGTCGCCTGTTCGGCGCTCATCGTGCTGCTCGCCGTGACCACCGTCTTCGTCGTCCTGCGGCTGGCTCCGGAGAACAGCATCCCGACCGTCGTCGACATCGCGGCCGAGGTCCAGGACTCGAGCGTGCAGTTCACCTGGGCGGACCCCGGCCTCGAGGAGACGGACTCGTACGAGATCCGTCCGGAGGGCGGGACCACGAGTATCCAGCGTGCCGCTGAGTTCACCGTCGACGGTGAGGCGGGCGAGCAGGTCTGCCTGACCGTCCTGGTGAACCGTGAGGGCAAGCTCGGACCGCCGAGTGCCGAGAAATGCGTCGACATCCCCGAGGGCTCCGGCTGATGTCCTGGTTCCGCTCCCGGCGCCAGCTCCTCGCCACCCTGACGAGCGGCACGGCGATCTGTGCGCTCATCGCCACGGTCGCCGTCGTCTCCACCGGGTACCGGGCCCAGCAACTCGACCTCGGTGACGGCGCCGTGTGGGTGGTGAACGAATCCCGGCAGGCGGTCGGGCGCGCGAACACCCAGGTCTTCGAACTCAACGCGGGCATCACAGCCGATTCCGCGCGGCTGGACATCCTGCAGGAGGGCGAAGCAGTGCTCGTCTTCGACGCGGGGCAGAGCTCGATCGACATCATCGACCCGGCGACGGCAGCCATCGTCGAGAGCGTGCCCCTTCCCCCTGGCACGACCGACGTGAGCCTCGCGGACGGCCGGGTGACGATCGCAGGGGACGGCGATTTCTGGCTGGTGCCCGTCGAAGACCTGGAGACCTTCGACGCGGAATCGGACCCGACGCTGTCACTCGGCTCAGGTGCGATCGGGTCGGTGAACCCGTCAGGAGACCTCTTCGTCTTCTCGCCGGACGAATCAGAGATCTACCGCATCGGAGCGGATGAGGACACCGTCGGCGACACCACACCGGTGGATGTCGGCGAGGATTCGGAGCAGTTCCAGCTCAGCTCGGTCGGCTCGGATCCCGTGGTACTCGACGAATCGGCTGGCCGGGTGATCGTCCGCGGAAAGGCCGTCGACCTCCCTGGTGCCGTCGATCCCGTCCTGCCCCAGCCCTCCGCGGATGGTTCAGCCGTGCTCGTCGGCATCGACGGCGGACTGCTCTCCGTTCCGCTCTCAGGCGGCGAACCGACTGAGACCGTGACCGATGTCTCCGGCCTTCCTTCCCGCCCGGTCACCGTCGCCGACTGCGACTACGCCGCGTGGGAGGACGGCACGGTCTTCGAACGGTGCGAAGGACAGACCAGGCGGTCGACGGTCGACGCCGCGGGCGGCGCCGACCTCGAGTTCCGGAGGAACGGCACCCATCTCCTCCTCAACGACTCCGTCGGAGGAGCCTCCTGGGCGGTCCAGGCCGACAACCAGCTCATCGACAACTGGGATGAACTCCTCGACGTCGAGGAGGACGAGCAGGAGGTCGACGACAATCAGGAGGACACGCCGCCGGAATACGAGCAGACGCAGTTGCCGCCGACGGCCGTCCCCGATGCCTTCGGGGCGCGCCCGGGCAAGACCTCCCCGCTGCCCGTTCTCCTGAATGACATCGATCCCAACGGCGACGTGCTGATGATCAGCAGGTTCACCGAGCTCGAGGAGACCGAGGGGCGGCTCGAGCTCGTCAACAACGCCCAACAGCTTCAGGTCACCCTGACACCGGATGCCGCAGGCGAGCTCACGTTCGATTACACGATCACCGATGGCCGCGGCGGCACATCGACGGCGACAGTGACCCTTGCCGTCAGACAACCAGGGGAGAACGGGCCGCCGGCGCAGATCCGCAAGTCGAAGGCCTCAGTGAACGCCGGAGGCCGCCTCACGGCGCAGACGCTCGGGGACTGGGTCGACCCGGACGGAGACCCGTTCTACCTCACCCGGGCGGGCGTGCCTGCGCCTGACACGGTCCAGTACACGCCGGACGGGACGATCATCTACACCGACGCGGGTCTGGGCGGCACGCTCAAGCAGATCGGGCTGACCGTCTCGGACGGCGTCGCAGAAGGGGCAGGCGGGTTCGCCGTCACGGTGTACCCGACCGGAGAAGTCCCGATCATCGCCGAGCCGTTCCCCGTGCTCGCGTATGCCGGCCAGGAGGTCGTCGTCTCGCCGCTGCCGCACGTGCGCGGCGGATCGGGACCGCTCCGTCTCGCGAACGTCCCGGCCAAGGAAGGCGCGACGATCACCGCGGACTACGACGGCGGCACGTTCCGGTTCGTCAGCACAGAAGTGCGCACGCACTACCTGGAGTACTCGGTCACAGACGGCAACCGCACCCAGACCGGTACGGTCCGGATCGACGTGATCGCGCCGCCTGACGCAGGAGAACCTCCCGTCACCGTGCTGCACACCGTCTACATCCGTGAGCAGAGCACCGAGCGGGTCGACGTGCTCGCCGGCGACTTCGACCCCGCAGGCGGTGTCCTCGTCGTCACCGGTTTCACCAACGTCCCCAGTGACTCCGGCCTGCGGGTCGAGATCCTCGAGCAGCGGATCCTCCGCGTCAGCCTGACCACTCCGCTCGACGTGCCCGTGTCGTTCAACTACAGCGTCTCCAACGGCACGGCCGAATCGCAGGGAACGGTGACGGTGATCGAGATCCCGACGCCGATCGTCCGGCAGCCCCCTGTCGCCTACCCGGACTCCGTGTCCGTGCGGGTCGGCGACGCGATCGACATCCCCGTCCTCGCGAACGACACCCACCCGGACGGCGACACCCTGAGCCTCGACCCGAAGCTCAGCAAGAACCTGCCTGACGACGCGGGGCTGCTCTTCACCTCCGGTCGCGTCCTCCGCTACCTGGCGCCGGAGATGCCGGGCAACTTCACGGCCACCTACCGGACGGTCGCCCCTGACGGCCAGTGGGCGGATGCGCAGGTGACACTGAACGTCCGCGAGGTGGATGCCGCGTCGAACGCCGCCCCCGTGCCGAAGACGGTCACCGCCCGTGTCCTCAGCGGGGAGCGGGTCCGCGTCACCATTCCTCTCTCAGGCATCGACCCTGACGGCGACTCCGTCCAGCTCATCGGACAGGCCTCCAACCCGGACAAGGGTGCGGTCGTCGGCGCAGGCGAGGACTGGTTCGACTACGAGGCCGGTGCATACTCGACGGGCACGGACACCTTCACGTACGCCGTCATCGACGCGCTCGGCAGCCAGGCCGTCGGAACGGTCCGCATCGGCATCAGCGGCAAGCTCGACGGCTCGCGCGTCCCGATCGCCGTCGCCGACGAACTGATCACCAGGCCGGACAGGACAGTCGCGGTGCAGGTGCTGGCCAACGACTCGGACCCCGACGGCGGCCCGCTCACCGTCACATTCGTCGAACCGACCACCGAGGGCGCCACAGCGGTGATCGACGGCGAACTCGTGCGGGTCACCGTGCCGAGCGCCGAGGGCCGGTTCGGGTTCGTCTACGAGATCGAGAACCAGTGGGGAAACACCTCGACCAACTTCATCACGGTCATCACCAGGGACGATGCCCCGCTGGCCCGCCCGGTCGCCGGGGACGTCGTGCTCACGCTCGACGACATCCTCGAGCGGTCGACCATCGACGTCAACGTGCTGTCGCGGGTGTTCTGGGCAGACGGCGACGTGTCGAAGCTGCGCGTCTCGCTGCCGATCTCCGACGGTGACGCCGAGGTCACCTCGAACAAACGGGTCCGGGTGTCCGTGACGAACGATTCGCAGATCGTCCCGTTCCGGGTCACGCGACCGGACGACGACAGCGTGAGCGCCATCGCCTTCATCTGGGTGCCCGGGCTCGACGACGCGCTCCCACAGCTGCGCGCTGGGATCCGACCGATCAGCGTCGTCAGTGGCGAGCCGGTGACGATCGACATCAACGACTACGTGGTGGCGGTCGGGAACAGGGATGTCCGGCTGACGGATGCCGCCAAGGTGCGTGCATCCCACTCCAACGGCAGTGAGCTGGTCAGCGACAGCGACAGCATCGTCTACACGAGTGCCGAACGCTACTTCGGGCCGGCATCCGTCTCATTCGAGGTGACGGACGGCTCGAGCGCCTCAGACCCGAACGGCCGGATCGCGACGATCGTCCTGCCGATCGACGTGACCCCTCGGGACAACCAGCCACCGGTCTTCGCCGGAGGCGTCATCGACTTCGAACCCGGTCAGAACAAGGTCATCGAACTGCCCAGGCTCACGACGTATCCGTACGACGACGACATCGACGAACTGGTCTACACGATCCTCGAGCCGCGCCCCGCCGGATTCAGCGCCAGCATCTCGGGCCAGAAACTGACGCTCACGGCGGACGAGACGGTGCCGATCGGTGCGAAGCCCGGGATCCTCATCGGTGTCCGCGACGCGGTCAATGAGGGTGATGCCGGGCGGATCGTCCTCAACGTCGTGCCGTCGACCCGCCCGCTTGCCGTGCCCGCGACGGACAGCGAGGTGGTTCGCCGGGGTACGACGACGGTGATCGACGTCCTGGCCAACGACCAGGCCACCAACCCGTTCCCGTCGACCCCGCTGCGTGTCGTCTCCGTCAGGGGACTCGGCGGCGCGCTTCCTGCGGGCGTCTCCGTGACGCCGAGCGCTGACAACAGGCGGTTGAGCGTCACGGTGTCCCAGGATGCGGCCGCCGCAGACACGACACTCCAGTACGAGGTGGCGGATGCGACGGAGGATCCGTCGAGGAACGCGTGGGGCACCGTGCAGATCTCGGTCCAGGACCGCCCGGACCCGGTCACGAACGTGAGGGTGACCGGATTCGACAACCGGTCGGTGACGCTCGCGTGGGAGCCTGGGGCCGCGAACAATTCGCCGCTCACCGGCTTCACCGTCGAGATGACCGGAGCGGGCGGCGGGTCTCTCGGCTCGACCGCGTGTTCGACGACGACGTGTGAGATCCGCACACCGGGCAACGGAAGCGACAACGCCGTCCGCCTCCAGGTCACGGCATCCAACGCGATCGGTACGTCAGACGCGCAGCGGCTCCCCGACGCCGTGTGGAGCGACGTCATCCCCCCTGCACCGACCGGGCTGTCCGCCGCACCGCTCGACGGCGGACTGCGGTTGAGCTGGAACGCCGTCTCAGCCGGTGAGGGCAGCTCCGTGAAGCGGTACGCGATCTCCGTCGGCGGTGTGTCCAGGGGCGAGGTCGGCACCAACGTCTGCTCGGCTTCCCGCTGCTCCCTCGACGTCGCCGGGCTGACGAACGGCACGACGGTTCCGTTCTCGATCTCGGCCAGGAACGATGCCTACCCTGCTCTCTCGACCTGGAACTCGGCGTCAGGAGAGGGTGTGCCGTACGGCCCGCCCCGCGCTGGCTCCATCTCGGTGAGCGGGGACTCGGCCAACGGAGCGGTAGCCGTCAGCTGGGGCGCCTTCACGGCCAACGGAGACGCCATCGGCGGCTACTACGTCCAGATGCTCAGTTCGAACACTGCGCCGTCGCCGTGCACGGTGTCGTCTCCGGCGCCAGGGTCGCCGAGCCCGCCTGGCGGTGCCAACGCGCTGGAGACCCGACTCGTCGGGGGCGGAACGACGAGCACGACCTTCACCGGCCTGGACGCCGCGGACACCTCGTACTACTTCATCGTCTGGGGCTACAACCGCGCAGGGTGCGTGGCGACAGAGATCACCGGTGTGACCCTGCGCCCGACCCCCGCGCCGGTGACGGATGTCATCGGGTCGATGGAGAGGATCAACGGAGCGACAGAATACGACTACGTCGTGTCCGGAGTCGCCTCGGGGAGCGCCGACTTCTACCAGATCAGCGTGGCAGGCGCCGGGGCATGGACCACCTTCTCCGGCACAGGGGTACCCCGCTCGATCCTCGGCCTGTCGTTCGGCCAGACGGTGTCGTTCGACGTCCGTGCGTGCAACCAGTGGGGAGGATTCACGCTCTGTGGCGCGTCACATCCGGAAACAGCGGACGGCGTTTCGATCAGCCTCGTGCCGCAGAGTCTGAGCTGGGATGCCGCCACGGCGACCTGGACCTGGACGGCGGATCCGCCCAACGGTGCCGGCTATCCGGCGAGCTTCAGTTGTGCCGCCGTGAACGATCCGACGATCGTCGGCGTCGCCACGCCGAACTCATGCAGTCTCAGCGCAGTTCCCGCTGACGGGCAGGCGTCCATCACCGTCGCCGTCAATGGGCAGTCCCACTCGTATTTCGCGCCATGATGGTCTCACACACTCCAACGACCGCGATCCGACCGGGGAAGGCCCGATAGATGACGATGACGCCCGAACAGGCAACCTGGTTCGCCGGGGTCTGCGACCAGCTCGTTGAGAACGTCGAGCAGGTGCTCCTCGGCAAGAACCATGTCATCAGGCTGTCGTTCACCGCCCTGCTCAGCCGCGGCCACCTGTTGCTCGAGGACGTCCCTGGCACAGGCAAGACCTCTCTCGCCCGAGCCATGGCCGAGAGCATCGCCGGGACCGCGAGCCGCGTGCAGTTCACGCCCGACCTGCTGCCCGGCGACATCACCGGCGTCAGCATCTACGACCAGCGCAGTGGAGAGTTCGCCTTCCACCGCGGGCCGATCTTCGCGAACATCGTGCTCGCCGACGAGATCAACCGGGCCAGCCCGAAGACCCAGTCCGCCCTGCTCGAAGTGATGGAGGAGCAGCACGTCACCGTCGACGGCATCACGCACCCCGTTGGCTCGCCGTTCATGGTCATCGCCACCCAGAACCCGATCGAGCAGGCAGGTACCTACCGCCTGCCCGAAGCACAGCTCGACCGATTCATCATGAAGACATCCATCGGCTACCCCGACCACCAGTCGACGATTCGCATCCTCGAGGGTTCAGACTCGACCGGGGACGGCACGATCTCGCCTGTGGCCTCCGCAAGCACCATCACGGAGATGACACGACTGGCCACGACCGTCCACGTCGACGCCTCCATCAACGACTACGTCGCCCGCATCATCGACGGCACGAGGACGGCGACGGAGATCCGCCTCGGCGCCAGCGTGCGCGGCGCGCTCGCGCTCATCCGCACGTCGAAGACGCTCGCGGCAGCATCCGGTCGCCCCTTCGTGATCCCCGACGACGTGAAGGCGCTCGCCGACACGGTGCTCTCCCACCGCCTCATCCTTGACCCCGAAGCAGAGTTCGACGGTGTCAACCCGTCGAACGTCATCGCCCAGGTCCTCATCGACACCCCGCCTCCCACCGACAGCCGGGTGGCATAGGCCCGAGATGGTCAAGAAGAGCATCTCTGGCGGGACGACGACACGAAGGAACGGCTCCCGCCTGACCCGTGCCGAGTCGCAGACGGTGCTCGGCGAAACCCAGCTCAACAACGCGAGAACCAGGCTTGTCGGGTCGCGGGAAGGGGCGCTCGCCGACGTCGTCGTGGCTGTCGTCCGATTCTGGCGGCGGGTCCGCCGTGGCGCTGGCGCCTGGTGGGCTGCGGTCACCTCCGTCGTGACGCCACTGGGCTGGGGAATCGTCGCGACCGTCGCCATCACCTTTGCCGCCGGCTACGGTCTCGGCTGGCTCGAACTCGTCGCGGTCGGCTGGGCCGGCCTGCTCGTGATCCTCGCCGCCGCTTTGTTCCTCATCGGCAGGACCTCCCACGACGCGTCGCTCAGCGTCCCGGTGAACCGTGTCGTTGCCGGTGAGAGCGCCGTCGGGCAGCTCACAGTGACGAACCCGACCCGCAGACTCCTCACCGGCACGCGGATCGAGGTCCCCGTCGGTGAGGGCCTCGCAGACTTCCAGATCCCCGGCCTGGTCGCCGGCGAGACCTACGAGGACGTGTTCACCGTGCCCGCGCTGCATCGCGGGGTGATCCCCGTCGGCCCGGTTCGTGCCGTCCGGGCCGACCCGATCGGCCTGGTCCGCCGGGAACGTGAATGGGACGAGCGGATCGACCTGTTCGTCCACCCGCGCACGATCTCGGTTCCGAGCATGAGCACAGGGTTCGTGCGAGACCTCGAGGGCAACCCGACACGGGACCTCACGGCGAGCGACGTGTCGTTCCATGCTCTCCGCGAGTACATGCCTGGCGACGAACTGCGCAGCATCCACTGGAAAAGCACGGCGAAGACCGGGCAGTACATGGTTCGCCAGTTCGAGGAGACCAGGCGCAGCCACCTCATGCTCGCCCTCAGCCTCGCCGACGAGGATTACGGCGGAGACGAGGACTTCGAGATGGCGGTGAGCGTCATCGGGTCTATCGGGGTGCGGGCCATCCGTGACGCCAGGACGATCTCGGTCGTCGCCAGCGAATCCACGCCCGAGTTCGCCACGAGGCGACTCCTCGCCGTGAAAGAGCTCACGTCGGTGTCCGGGTCACGGCTCCTCGACGACCTCAGCCGCGTCGACCGGTCCGGCACCGCCCTCGGACTCGGCGACCTGGCCAGGGTGGCCGCGGACTCAATCGCCGGCATCTCGCTCGCCTTCCTGGTCTGCGGGTCGACCGTGAGCGTCACGACGCTGCGCCACGCGGCCCAGCACTTCCCCGCCGGCGTCGAAGTGGTCGCGATCCTCTGCGATCCGGATGCCGTTCCGAGTTTCAAACAGGCCGGCGGCCTCACCGTGCTCACGATCGGTTACCTGGAAGACCTTCAGCAGTCGATGGCCAGGGTGACGGCATGACGACGAAGACCAGGGCAGGTTCCGTCATCGTGACCGTGATCTTCACGATCGCCTCCGTCGCCGTGGCATCGAGCGTGTGGTGGCCGGTCTACCAGTCGCCACCCTTCATCACCCTCGCCGTTTCCGCGATCCTCCTCGGCGTCGCGGTGGCGCTCATCGGCTGGTTGTTCCGGCTTCACGGCGTTTTCGTCATCGCTCTCACCGTCCTGGTCTACCTGCTCGCCGGGGTGCCACTGGCAATGCCCGACCGGATGACGACCGGCATCCTGCCGCCTCCTGACGCCTTCCTGGGCCTCGTGGCAGGCGCGGCTGTCTCATGGAAGCAGCTCGTCACGATCCTCGTCCCCGTCGGGTCGTACCAGACCCTGCTGATCCCCGCCCTCATCTCCATCCTCGGCACGACGGTGATCACGTTGTCCGTCGCGCTGCGTGCCCGGTATCCCGAATGGGCTGTCCTGTGGCCGATCATCCTCCTGGTGGTCGGAATCACCTTCGGCCGCGACGACTCGTGGTACCCGCTCGCGATCGGCCTGAGCCTTCTCGTGATCACGCTCGGGTGGCTGATCTGGCTCCGCGGCGCGCGCCACAGAGAACACTTGCGGCAGCACGCCAGCGCCGTAGCAAGCGTCGCGCCGTCGCGGCGGGAGCGCCGCCGTGCCGCGCTGGTCGGTGCTGTGAGCGCGGGGCTCATCCTCGCAGTGGCGACCACCGGCGGTGCCGTCCTCGCCACAGCGCTTCCGGCGGAGAACGACAGGAACGTGATCCGCAGCCACATCGAACAACCGTTCAACCCCCGTGACTACCCGAGTCCGCTCTCCGCGTTCCGGCGGTACCTGCTGCCTGACGTGGTCAACGAACCGCAGTTCACGGTCACAGGGATGCCCCAGGACGGTCGGATCCGCATCGCCACGCTGGACACGTACGACGGCGTCGTCTACAGCGTCGGCAGTGCGGAAACCGCAAGCGCTTCAGGCACGTTCGTCCGGGTGCCGTACCGCCTCGAGCAGGCCGCGCGGGGGGAGCGCGTGTCGCTCTCCGTTGCGATCGACGGCTACACGGGTGTGTGGGTACCCGGGGCCGGGCATCTCGCCGAGATGCAGTTCACCGGTGAGAACAGGGACGCGCTGTCCGCCAGGTTCTTCTACAACGACCTCACCGGGACCAGCGCCGTCGTCGAGGGCCTTGTCGTCGGTGACGGTTACCGGATGACGTCGGTCGTCACCCCGACGCCGTCGACGTTCCAGCTCGCCGAGATCGCGCCGGGAACAGCGGAGCTTCCTCCGATCGACGACCTCCCCGCCGTCATCCGCGACAAGCTCGACACCTACACCGAGGGCATCACGGCTCCGGGGGAGCAGCTCGTGGCGATGCTCGACGGACTTCGCAACGACGGCTACATCAGCCACGGAATCGGCGTAGACGAACCACCCAGCCGCTCGGGCCACGGCATCGACCGGATCGAGGAACTGCTCACGGACAAGCCGATGATCGGCGACGCCGAGCAGTACGCGGTGACCGCCGCCCTGATGGCCAGGCAGCTCGGCTTCCCCGCGCGCGTCGTCGTCGGGTTCCTCGCTCCTGAGCCCACGGCGACCGTCACATTCACCGGTGGGGACATCAGCGCCTGGATCGAAGTGCAGGACTCGACCGGTCGGTGGCTGACGGCAGACCCGGTGCCCGCGCTGCGGGAGATCCCCGAAGAGGAGCCGGAGGACCCGCTGAAGGTCTCCCGCCCGCCCGCGATCGTCCAGCCTCCCGTGGAGGAAGACGACGACGAGATCGAGCAGGCTCCGCCCGCAGACAGCGACCAGAACGACGACACGGCCGAGAACCCGCTGCTGGCGACCCTGCTTCTCGTCGCCCAGATCGCGGGTGTCACGCTCCTCGTCCTGGCCGTGATCGCTGCCCCTTTCCTCGCCGTGATGGCGGCCAAGCTGCGTCGCAGGGCGCTGCGCAGGAAGAGACCCCACCCGGCTGACCGGATCCGAGGCGGCTGGCAGGAGTTCGCGGACTCGGCCGTCGACTACGGCATCGAACCACCTCCGTCGGCGACGCGCAGGGAGGTGGCGGCGACCGTCGGAGGCAAGCGCGCCATTGCGCTGGCATCCGTCGCCGACCGGGCGACGTTCTCGACCGAGCGGCCGAGCCACGAAGACGCCGACCGGGTCTGGGCGGCCGTCGACGACCTCAGGCGATCGCTCGGCGCCGGGCGGACGAGGCGGCAGAGGTTCCGCGCGGCGAGTTCGCTCCGGTCGCTCCGGATCAACAGGCACTAGATCGGACGCGGCCGGTACCGGTCGCGATAGGGTCGAGGTCAATCCGGAAGGAGACCCCATGCGGTTACAGGGAGTCGGCGTCGGTCGCGGCGTCGCACACGGCCCGGTGATCCGGATGCCTGATCCGATCCCCGAACCGGGCACGGGTCACCGGACCGCGGAAGCAGACGCGGAATTCGATCGCGCAGCCGGGGCGCTTCAGGAGGTCGCCGCCGACCTGGCCGAGCGTGCAGACCTCGCAGGAGGAGAAGCGAAGGGTGTCCTCGACGCGCAGTCGATGATGGCGCAGGACCCCGCTCTCCTCGACGACGTTCGCTCGCGGATCTCGACGGGGCGCACCGCGGAACGGTCGGTCTTCGAGGCGTTTCACGGTTTCCAGCAGATGCTCATCTCGATGGGCGGCTACATGGCGGAGCGCGCCGCCGACCTCGGCGACGTCTCGCAGCGCACCATCGCGAGGCTGCAGGGGGTCGCTGCGCCCGGCGTTCCCGATGTCGATCATCCGTTCGTCCTGGTCTGCCACGACCTCGCCCCCGCTGACACCGCATCGCTCGACCTCAGCAAGGTGCTCGGCCTCGTCACCATCGGGGGAGGACCGACGTCGCACACCGCGATCCTCGCCCGCTCGCAGGCCATCGTCGCCGTCGTCGGTGTGACGGATGCCGCGTCGATCTCCGAGGGGACGGTCATCCTCGTCGACGCGTCGGACGGAAGCGTGATCGTCGAGCCGACCGACGAGGAGGTGGCGGCAGCACAGCAGCGCCTCGCCGCACGGCGCGTCGAGGTGCCGATCGGGCCGGGGAAACTGTCTGACGGCACCGAGATCCCCCTGCTGGCGAACATCGGCAGCCCGGCGGACACAGCCGCTGCGCTGCTCCATGGGGCTGAGGGAGTCGGGCTGTTCCGCACCGAGTTCATGTTCCTCGGTTCGGACGCCGCGCCGACCGTCGCCGAGCAGCAGGAACAGTACCGGAACGTGTTCACGGCGTTCGCGGGCAAGAAGGTGGTCGTCCGCACCCTCGACGCCGGCTCGGACAAACCCCTCTCGTTCCTGGCCACCGGCCACGAGGACAATCCAGCGCTCGGGCTGCGAGGGCTCCGTGCCACGCGCGCCAATGAGGCGATCCTCCGGGATCAGCTCACCGCCATCGTCGCTGCCGAGGCGGAGACAGGCGCCGAGGTGTCCGTCATGGCGCCGATGGTGGCCGACGCGGGCGAGACCGAGTACTTCGTCACCCTCGCCAGATCGCTCGGCGTGAAGACCGCCGGCGTGATGGCCGAGATCCCATCGTGTGCGCTCATGGCCGGTCAGGTGCTCGGCATCGCCGACTTCGTGTCGATCGGGACCAACGACCTCACCCAGTACACGCTCGCCGCCGACCGCCTGCTGGGTTCGGTCGCGTCGTACCAGGACCCGTGGCACCCGGCCGTTCTCCGGCTCGTCAAGCTCCTCGGCGACGCCGGCATCCAGTCGGGACGGCCGGTCGGGGTGTGCGGCGAGGCGGCCGCGGATCCGCTGCTGGCCGTCGTGCTCGTCGGCCTCGGTGCGACGAGCCTGTCGATGGCCCCCTCTGCCCTCGCCGAGGTGCGGACGGAACTGCGCCAGCACACGCTCGAGCACGCGCGTGCACTCGCTGTCCGTGCGCTGGACGCCTCGAGCCCGGCCGAAGCGCGGGCCGCCGCCCGCGACTGACGCCTCGGGCTCCGGATGCTGTCGAGTCGTCCCGGACGGCTGTTGTGAGGCACCTCGAACGCCCCTCCAGGACCACTCGATCGGGCGAACGACCCTTCGGGACCGATCGACCCGCCCCGTCACGCACGAACCCCTCGCTCCCGGAGGAGCGAGGGGTTCGGAGTACGCGGCCGGGCCTTACGGCTTGCCGCGCATGATCGCCTGCTTCACCTCGGCGATCGCCTGAGTGACCTGGATGCCGCGCGGGCAGGCATCCGTGCAGTTGAAGGTCGTGCGGCAGCGCCAGACGCCTTCCTTGTCGTTGAGGATGTCGAGGCGCACCTTGGCAGCGTCGTCACGCGAGTCGAATATGAAGCGGTGAGCGTTGACGATGGCGGCAGGGCCGAAGTACTGGCCGTCTGTCCAGAACACCGGGCACGAAGAGGTGCAGGCCGCGCAGAGGATGCACTTGGTGGTGTCGTCGAACCGGGCGCGGTCGGCGACGGACTGGATCCGTTCCTTGCCCGCACCGGGCTTCGAAGACGGGATGAGGAACGGCTGGACCTCGCGGAAGGACTCGAAGAACGGGTCCATGTCGACGATGAGGTCCTTCTCCAGCGGCAAGCCCTTGATCGCTTCGACGTAGATCGGCTTCGAGATGTCGAGGTCCTTGATCAGCGTCTTGCAGGCGAGGCGGTTGCGGCCGTTGATGCGCATCGCGTCCGAACCGCAGATGCCGTGCGCACAGGAGCGGCGGAAGGTCAGCGACCCGTCCTGCTCCCACTTGATCTTGTGCAGGGCGTCGAGGATGCGGTCGGTGGCGTACATCTCGACGTCGTAGTCGACCCACTTGGGCTGCTCGTCGACCTCCGGGTTGAATCGGCGGATGATGAGGGTGACCGTGAACGACTCGATGACTTCGGGGGCGGGAGCGGGGGCTGCCGCGTCCAGTGTGGCTGTCGACATCTCAGTACTTCCTCTCCATCGGCTGGTAGCGGGTCATCACGACGGGCTTCCAGTCCAGGCGGATGTGATCGGCGGCGTCAGAGGACTGCGCGTCTCCGGTCAGGTACGCCATCGTGTGCTTCATGTAGTTCTCGTCGTCGCGGTCGGGGAAGTCGTCACGCATGTGACCACCGCGGCTTTCCTTGCGGTTACGGGCGGAGTAGACGACGACCTCGGCGAGGTCGAGCAGGAACCCGAGCTCGACGGCCTCGAGCAGGTCGGTGTTGTACCGGCGGCCCTTGTCCTGCACCGAGATGTTCCGGTAGCGGTCCCGCAGCAGGTGGATGGTCTCGGTGACCTCTGCGAGGGACTCGTCCGTACGGAAGACCTGGGCCTTCATGTCCATCTGTTCCTGGAGCTCACGACGGAGAACGGCGATGCGCTCGGTCCCGGTGTTCGACCGGATGCCTTCGATCGCTTCGCGGACCTCCCTGGCCGGGTCCTCGGGCAGCGGGAGGAACTCGGCGGTCTGCACGTATTTGACGGCGTTGTTGCCTGCGCGCTTGCCGAACACGTTGATGTCGAGCAGGGAGTTGGTGCCGAGACGGTTGGAACCGTGGACGGAGACGCATGCGCACTCGCCTGCGGCGTAGAGCCCAGGCACCACCGTCGTGTTGTCGCGGAGGACCTCGGCGTTGACGTTGGTGGGGATGCCACCCATCGCGTAGTGTGCCGTCGGCATCACGGGGACCGGCTCCGTCACCGGGTCGACACCGAGGTAGGTTCGGGCGAACTCGGTGATGTCAGGCAGCTTGGTCTCGAGGACCTCGGCGCCGAGGTGGGTGCAGTCGAGGTAGACGTAGTCCTTGTTCGGACCGGCACCGCGTCCCTCGGCGACCTCCTTGACCATGCAGCGGGCGACGATGTCACGAGGCGCGAGGTCCTTGATCGTGGGGGCGTAGCGCTCCATGAACCGCTCGCCGCTGGCGTTGCGGAGGATCGCTCCCTCGCCGCGGGCGCCTTCGGTGAGCAGGATGCCGAGACCGGCCAGGCCGGTCGGGTGGAACTGGAAGAACTCCATGTCCTCGAGGGGGAGCTTCTTGCGCCAGATGATGCCGACGCCGTCACCGGTGAGGGTGTGCGCGTTCGAGGTCGTCTTGTAGATCTTGCCGAAGCCGCCGGTGGCGAAGATGATCGCCTTCGAGTGGAAGACGTGGAGCTCACCGGTCGACAGCTCGTATGCGACGACGCCCGCCGGCTGTTCGACACCGTCGACCACGCTCATGACCACGTCGAGCACGTAGAACTCGTTGAAGAAGTTGATGCCGAGGCGGACGCAGTTCTGGAACAGCGTCTGGAGGATCATGTGGCCGGTGCGGTCGGCCGCGTAGCAGGCGCGGCGGACGGGGGCCTTGCCGTGGTCGGAGGTGTGACCGCCGAACCGTCGCTGGTCGATCTTGCCCTCAGGTGTCCGGTTGAACGGAAGGCCCATGTTCTCGAGGTCGATGACCGCGTCGATGGCTTCCTTCGCGAGGATCTCGGCCGCATCCTGGTCGACGAGGTAGTCGCCGCCCTTGACCGTGTCGAAGGTGTGCCACTCCCAGCTGTCCTCTTCGACGTTGGCGAGGGCTGCGGCCATGCCGCCCTGGGCCGCGCCGGTGTGGGAGCGGGTCGGGTACAGCTTCGAGATCACCGCGGTCTTCGCCCCCGGTCCGGCCTCGATGGCCGCGCGCATCCCTGCGCCTCCTGCCCCAACGATCACGATGTCGAACTGGTGGTAGTGAACTCCGTCGATGATCGTGGAGTCGTTTTCTACAGTCACAGATGCTTCCAAAATATTCAGTTGGTCGTTACGCAGCGCAGAACGAGGGGAGGAGGTCGGCGGGCTGTCCGGCCGGGCACGGGTCGAAGGTGAAGACGACGAGGGTGCCGAGGATGATGAGGATCGCGACGGACGCGAAGATCGCCGCCTTGAGCGCCAGCCTGAGCTTCGGTCCCCTGGCGTAGTCGTTGACCAGGGTGCGCATGCCGTTGCCGCCGTGGATGAGGGCGAGCCACAGCATCGTGACGTCCCACACCTTCCAGAACGGGTCAGACCACTTTCCGCCCACGAAGGCGAAATCGATGGCCTTCACTCCTTCACCGACGACGAGGTTCACGAACAGGTGGCCGAAGATCAGCACGACGAGGACGACGCCGGAGACGCGCATGTAGATCCAGCCCCACTTCTCCCAGTTCACGCCCTTCTTGTGGGCGGGGCGAACGGGGCTGCGGGGAGCGTCGAGAGTTGCAGACATGGTGCTTCCCCTCCTAGTGGCTGAAGACGTTGATGAGGTGCCGTGGCACGAAAGCGATCATCGTGATGACCCAGAGGGCGATCACGATGTAGAACATGGCCTTCTGGTAGCGGGTGCCCTTCGACCAGAAGTCGATGAGGATGATCCGCAGGCCGTTGAAGGCGTGGAAGACGATGGCGCCGACGAGGGCGACCTCGCCGAGGCCCATGATCTCCGTCTGGTAGGTGCTGATCACGGCGTTGTACGCCTCCGGCGAGACCCGGACGAGGGCCGTGTCGAGGATGTGCACCAGGAGAAAGAAGAAAATGGCGACACCGGTGATGCGGTGCAATACCCAGGACCACATTCCCTCGCGCCCCCGGTACAGCGTCCCGGCTGGGCGAGGGGAGGTCGTGGAGTCCAACGGTGGTGTCCTTGCAGTCTTCACTGACAACGAACGGCCCTCCCTGCTTGAAGCGTTCTCGACCGCCGGTCGCAGCGATCGTGCGTCACAAACGGCGCGTTTGTTCAGTCTACGGGCCCGAACCGCCTGCCCGCCGGTAAGGACAGCCTAAGTATCTTGACGTCGAGAGACCTGCTCCGTTTCCCGTTCCCGACCGGCCCTGCCGGTACTCTGAGGGGCATGACCAGTCCTCTCGAACGCTTCTACAGTGTGATCCCCGCCGGCGGCATCGGATCCCGCCTCTGGCCGCTGTCCAGGGCGGACGCGCCGAAATTCCTGCACGACCTCACCGGGTCTGGCAGCACACTGCTCAGGGCCACCTGGGACCGACTCGCCCCTCTCTCGGGCGAACAGCGGATCATGGTCGTGACCGGCAGGGCCCACCGGGCGGCCGTCGAGTCGCAGTTGCCGGACCTCGCCGACCACAACGTCGTGCTCGAGAGCGACCCGCGTGACTCGTCGGCGGCGATCGGACTGGCCGCCGCCATTCTCGTGAATCGCGAACCGGATGTCATCATCGGCTCGTTCGCTGCCGACCACGTGATCCGTGGGGACCGGCTGTTCAGGGCCGCGGTGACCCAGGCGGTCGCGGTGGCGGACGCCGGGTACATCACGGCGATCGGGATCCAGCCCACCGAGCCGGCCATCGGCTTCGGTTACATCCACTGCGGTTCGCCGCTCGCGGTGACGGGAGCGGACTCGGCTTTGCTCGTCGACTCGTTCGTCGAGAAGCCGAACCTCGTGACCGCCAAGAAGTACGTGTCAGGGGGAACGCACCTCTGGAACGCAGGCATGTTCATCAGCAGGGCGGACGTCCTCCTCCAGGAGCTGCGGCGCAATCAGCCGGACCTCCACGACGGGCTCGTCGAACTGGCATCCGTGTGGGACGACCCGGCGAAGCGCGGCCCCGCGGTCGACAGGATCTGGCCGACTCTCACCAAGATCGCCATCGACTACTCCGTCGCCGAACCCGCTGCTGCTGCTGGCAGGCTGGCCGTCGTTCCCGGCCACTTCGACTGGGACGACGTCGGGGACTTCGCGTCCCTCGCCAAACTGAACTCCGGTGGTCGCAAAACCGACCTCGCCATTCTCGGCGAGAACGCCCGCGTGCTATCCGACGCATCGAGCGGCATCGTGGTCAGCCAGAGCAACCGCGTGATCAGCCTGATCGGCGTGAAGGACATCGTCGTGGTCGACACCCCCGATGCGCTGCTCGTGACGACGAGCGCCAACGCGCAGCGGGTGAAGAGCGTCGTCGACGCGCTCAAGCTCTCCGGCAGGGACGACGTCCTCTAGGTCTCGACGGCGGGATCACACGTCGTTGCCGAGCGCGCGGAGGGCGCGATCGGCGGCTCCGCCGAGCCCGAGGTCCGCGGACAGCCGGCGGGCCTCGCCGAGCGCGTCGGGGGACAACGGGCGGATCTGCGTGTCGGTCTGCGGAAGGTCGAGGGTGCGGACGACCTCGACCACCGTCGGGGCGACGGCGAGGTAGTCGGCGGCGCCGCGGATCTTCGCACGGAATGCCTGGGACATCTCGGCATCCGGATCCGATGCCGCGGAGATGATGGCGTCGAGGGTCCCGAACGTCCCGAGCAGACTCGCGGCCGTCTTGTCGCCGATGCCGGCGACGCCGGGGAGCCCGTCAGAGGTGTCACCCCGAAGCGCGGCGAAATCGGCGTACTGGCCGGCCGTCACTCCGTACTTCTCGAGGACGACGCTCTCGGTCAGGACCTCGAGCTTGCTCATTCCCCTGGCGGTATAGATGACGCGGACGCCGCTGTCGTCGTCGATGAGCTGGAAGAGATCACGGTCGCCTGTGACGACGTCCACAGGGATGCTCGATTGGGAGGCGAAACTGCCGATCACGTCGTCCGCCTCGTGGTGCGCGGCGCCGACCACGGTGACGCCGAACGCGGTGAGCATCCGGCGGATGAGGGGGATCTGCGCCACGAGGAGGTCAGGGGTCTCCTCGATGTCCGGTCTGTCCGCCACGACCCGTTCCACCCGGTGCTGCTTGTAGCTGGGGATGAGGTCGACCCGCCACTGGGGGCGCCAGTCGTCGTCCCAGCAGGCGATGAGGTGCGTCGGCTCATAGTCGGTGACCAGCCTGGCGATGAAATCGCAGAGTCCGCGAACGGCGTTGATCGGGGTGCCGTCTGGCGACTTCAGCGTGTCAGGCAGGCCGTGAAATGCGCGGAAGTACAGCGAAGCGGTGTCGAGGAGCATCAGTCGCTCATTCATGAGTCGATCATGGCACGCCGGGCGACGGCCCGGCGTGCTCTCATGCGGACCTTCGTGCTCATCCGAGCAGCGGCGCTTCTGAGCGATGCTCATGAGAGCGGACGCCTGATGTAACGCGATGCTTCCCTCTAGGCTCGCGTCGAACAGCTATGTAACGCTTCTGTTTCGAGAGTCATCCACAGCGTCGTGGCCTTCGTAACATTCGGTAACGTATGCCCATACCCGCCCTCGCGAGTCCCGCAGGGCTGCATCCTGGAGGTCACATTGACAATCAATACCCGTAAGGTCGCTTTCGCCGGCCTTGCCACTGCAGGCGTCATCGCCCTGCTTGCCGGCTGTGGACAGGCTCCAGCCAGCAACGGAGATCCCACAGAGGCAGCTCCCGACTTCCTCCCATGCATCGTCTCAGACGCTGGTGGGTTCGATGACAAGTCCTTCAACCAGTCCAGCTACGAGGGCATGGTCCAGGCCGCTGAAGAGCTCGGCGTGGAGATGAAGGAAGTGGAGTCAGACACCGAGGACGACTACGCACCGAACATCACCAGCCTCGTCGACCAGGGCTGCGACCTGATCGCGACCATCGGCTTCGCGCTTGCTGACGCAACAGCAGCGGCAGCTGAAGAGAACCCCGACGTCAACTTCATCATGCTCGACGACAGCTCGATCGAGGCAGACAACGTCAAGCCGATCATCTACGACACGGCCCAGGCCGCGTTCCTGGCCGGCTACGCCGCTGCTGACTTCTCGACGACCGGTGTCGTCGGAACCTTCGGTGGCATGCAGTTCCCGACCGTCACCATCTTCATGGACGGGTTCGCTGACGGCGTCGCGTACTACAACGAGCAGAAGGATGCCGCTGTCAAGGTCGTCGGATGGGATGTCGCAGGCCAGACCGGTTCATTCACCGGTGGCTTCGAAGCCAACGACACCGCCAAGCAGCTCGCAACGACGCTCATCGGACAGGACGCAGACGTGCTCCTCCCGGTCGGTGGACCGATCTTCCTCAGCGCCATCGAGGCCATCGCGGACTCCGGCAAGGAAATCGCCATGATCGGTGTCGACGCCGACCTGTACGAGACGGCAGATTCGGGCCAGGAGCTGTTCCTGACCTCCATCCTCAAGCAGATGAAGTCCGGCGTCTACGACGTCGTCATCGCTGCTGGCGAGGGTGACTTCGACGCCACCCCGTACGTGGGCACGCTCGAGAACGACGGTGTCGGAATCGCTCCGTTCCACGACTTCGAGGACAAGGTCAACGACACCCTGCAGGCTGAACTCGACGAGATCAAGGCCGGCATCATCGACGGATCCATCGAGGTCACCTCGCCGTCGTCGCCTGCGGCCGAGTAACACCTCTCGACGTCAACCCGTAAACAGATTCGGGGAGACCGGCTACGGCTGGTCTCCCCGAACTGTTGGAACGTAGGATTCACCCATGAAGCTCGAACTTCGCGGCATCACCAAACGATTCGGTGCGCTGGTTGCCAACGACCACATCGACCTGACCATCCAGCCCGGCGAGATCCACTGCCTGCTCGGCGAGAACGGTGCAGGCAAGTCCACCCTGATGAACGTCCTCTACGGCCTCTACCAGGCCGAGGAAGGTGACGTCCTGCTCGACGACGTCGTCCAGCACTTCGCGGGGCCGGGCGACGCCATGCGTGCAGGCATCGGCATGGTGCACCAGCACTTCATGCTCATTCCCGTCTTCACGGTCGCCGAGAACGTCATGCTCGGACACGAGCAGACGGGCTTCGCCGGCAAGCTCGACCTCGATGCTGCTCGCGCAAAGGTGCGCGAGATTTCCGCGAGGTTCGGATTCCACGTCGACCCCGATGCCCTCGTCGGCGACCTTCCGGTCGGCGTGCAGCAGCGCGTCGAGATCATCAAGGCGCTCTCCCGCGACGCCCGCGTCCTCGTCTTCGACGAGCCGACCGCCGTGCTCACCCCGCAAGAGACCGACGAGCTCATGGCCATCATGCGCCAGCTCAAGGAAGACGGAACCTCCATCGTCTTCATCACCCACAAACTGCGGGAGGTGAGGGAAGTCGCCGACCGGATCACGGTCATCCGCCTCGGCAAGGTCGTGGGGGAGGCATCCCCGACGGCATCCAATTCGGAACTGGCCGCGCTCATGGTCGGTCGCGCCGTCGAGCTCACCGTCCACAAAGAGGTGGCGGTCCCCGGTGCAGCCAGTCTCATCGTCAAGAACCTCGACGTCGTCGACCCGCTCGGGCTGAAGGTCGTCAACAACGTCAGTTTCGAAGTTCGCGAAGGCGAGATCCTCGCCATCGCCGGCGTCCAGGGCAACGGCCAGACGGAGCTCACCGAAGCGATCATGGGCCTTCAGCCGCGCGTCTCGGGTGAGATCAGCCTCAACGGCGAACCGCTCACCGGACTCAGCGTGCGTAGGATCCTCAACGCCGGGGTCGGCTTCGTTCCCGAGGACCGCACCGAGGACGGCCTCGTCGGCGAGTTCACCATCGCCGAGAACCTCATGCTCGACCGCTCGGACCGGCCGCCCTTCGTCCGAAACGGCAACCTGCAGCTCGGCTACCTCGCCGAGTTCGCGCAGGAGAAGAAGGACGAGTTCGACATCCGGGCCGAATCGATCAGCACCCGCGCCGGGCGGCTCTCCGGGGGCAACCAGCAGAAGGTCGTGCTCGCGCGGGAACTGAGCCGTGAGCTCAAGCTGTTCGTGGCGTCGCAACCCACACGGGGAATCGACGTCGGCTCGATCGAATTCGTTCACAAGAGGATGGTCGCGACGCGGGATGCAGGAATCCCCGTCGTCGTCGTCTCCACAGAGCTCGATGAAGTCGTCGCGCTCGCAGACAGGATTGCAGTGATGTACAGAGGATCTATCGTCGGAATCGTTCCGGGGGACACCCCCAGGGACATCCTCGGACTCATGATGGCCGGCGAGCACCCGAGCGGAGCCGCCGCGTGAGCGACACGACGGCGACGACGGCTCCGTCGGGCAACGAGCCGAAGCGGGCACCCGACCAGGAGGAGGTGCCTCGCAGCAACCAGATCATCTCCGACATCCTCAACGGCAACCTGATCATCTCGGTCCTCGCGGTGATCTTCGCCCTGCTGATCGGCGCTGTCCTGATCGCGGTCACCAACGAAGACGTCCAGACGGCATCCGGATACTTCTTCGCAGCCCCTGGTGACACGCTCGCCGCCATCTGGAATGCGGTGTCCGGAGCGTACGGCGCGTTGTTCCAGGGCGCGATCTTCAACTTCCGTCGCGACAACTTCCTCGACGCCATCAAACCGCTGACGGAGACCCTCACCTTCGCGACGCCGCTGATCGCCGCTGCGCTCGGTATCGGCATCGCCTTCCGCGTCGGACTGTTCAACATCGGTGGTCGAGGACAGATGCTCATCGCCGCCGCGTGCGCCGGGTGGGTCGGTTTCTCCTTCGAACTCCCGTGGGGGGTCCACCTCGTCGTCGCCCTCATCGCCGGAATCATCGGCGGTGCCCTGTGGGGTGGCATCGTCGGGCTGCTCAAGGCCCGCACAGGCGCCCACGAGGTCATCCTGACGATCATGCTGAACTACGTGGCGTTCTACCTCATCTCCTGGATGCTGCGGACCCCTGGCCTCCTGCAGGCGCCGGATTCGGTCAACCCGAAGTCGCCGCCGATGATGGAGACGGCGATTCTGCCTGACATCCTCGGACCACGGTACAACCTCCACCTCGGCTTCCTGCTCGTCATCGCTGCGACGATCTACGCGTGGTGGCTGCTCAACCGGTCGAGCCTCGGCTTCCAGTTCAGGGCCGTCGGTGAGAACCCGAACGCCGCCCGCGTCGCCGGTATCAACGTGAAGAACACCTACGTCTACGCGATGCTCATCTCCGGTGGCCTCGTCGGCCTCGCCGGGGTGATGCAGGTGCTCGGAACGGTGACCACCGGCTTCTCCGCCGGCATCGACGCCGGCATCGGCTTCGACGCCATCACCGTCGCCCTGCTCGGCCGGAGCAAGCCGTGGGGCATCTTCGCCGCGGGCGTCCTGTTCGGTGCGTTCAAGGCCGGTGGGTTCGCCATGCAGGCGGCCGAAGGCATCCCGATCGACATCGTCACCGTCGTGCAGTCGCTCATCGTCCTCTTCATCGCAGCGCCGCCGCTCATCCGTGCCGTGTTCTTCCTGCCGAAGCAGGGCCGAACCCGCAGAGCGCTGCCGAGCGTCTCGAAGGAGGTGGAGGCGAAGTGACCACCACCACGACCGCATCCGAGTCCATCTCTGCCAGCCTCGAATCGGCGACGATCAAGAGCTGGAAGGCGCCGATCGCGTACGCGATCTTCTCCCTGATCGCGATCATCCTCTTCGTCGTCAACGGACGGGACGGCATCAGCCGGTTCCGTCTCTCCAACGAATCTGATGTCATCCAGCTGCCGCCCATCGACAACCCGACCCGGGTCACCTGCATCATCGTGGTCGTCATCCTCATCGCCATCACCGCGTACGCGACCTGGCTGGCCAGCCAGGCGAAGCGCATCCCGCTGTGGCTGACGATTCTCTTCGCCATCGCGTTCATGTGGGGGTTCCTCACCTGGGCCGCAGCAGGCGAGACCATTCCGATCACCGGGCTGCTGCTCGGAACAGTCGCGCTCAGCGCACCGCTGATCTTCGGATCGCTCGGCGGCGTGATCTCCGAACGTGTCGGTGTGGTGAACGTCGCGATCGAGGGCCAGCTCCTCGCCGGGGCGTTCCTCTCGGCGTTCGTCGCATCGCTGACCGGCAACCCCTGGGTGGGCCTCGTCGCCGCGATGGTCGCCGGTGTGCTGGTGAGCTTCCTGCTCGCCGTCTTCTCGATCAAGTACGTCGTCGACCAGGTCATCGTGGGTGTCGTGCTCAACGTGCTCGTCGCCGGGCTGACGAGCTTCCTCTATTCGACGGTGCTGACGAGCAACACCCCACTGTTCAACTCGCCGCCGCGTTTCCCGAGGATCAGCATCCCGATCCTCAGCGAGATCCCCATCATCGGGCCCGTGCTGTTCAACCAGACCGTCATCATCTACTTCATGTACGTCGCGGTCTTCGTGGTCTGGTGGGCGCTGTTCCACACCAAGTGGGGCCTGCGGCTCCGCTCGGTCGGCGAGCACCCCCAGGCCGCTGACACGGTCGGCATCAGGGTCAACCCCACCCGGTTCTGGAACGTCGCCCTCGCCGGCGCGATCGCCGGGTTCGGCGGTGCGTACTTCACGCTGGGATCCGTCGGAGGCTTCACCAAGGAGATGACGGCTGGTGCCGGGTTCATCGCCCTCGCCGCGGTCATCTTCGGCCGGTGGGATCCGATCCGGGCGACCCTTGCCGCGCTTCTGTTCGGCTTCGCGACGAACCTGCAGAACGTCCTCGGTGCCATCGGTTCCGGTGTTCCGAGCGAGTTCCTGCTGATGCTGCCGTACGTCGTGACCATCTTCGCGGTCGCCGGGCTCGTCGGATACGTCCGCGGCCCTGCGGCATCCGGCAAACCGTACATCAAGTCATAGGGGGCGAGTGTGATGGGTGATTCAATCGACTGGGGCGCGCTGCGAGAAGCGGCGACGGATGCCATGGCGAAGGCATACGTGCCGTACTCGAAGTTCCCCGTCGGGGCGGCCGCGATCGTCACTGACGGACGGATCATCGCCGGGTGCAACGTCGAGAACGCCAGCTACGGCCTGACCCTGTGCGCGGAGTGCGCACTCGTCTCAGCCCTGCACATGTCAGGGGGCGGGCAGCTCGTCGCTTTCACCTGTGTCGACGGCGAGGGCAACACGCTCATGCCGTGCGGCCGCTGCCGTCAGCTGCTCTTCGAGCACGCGGTGCCTGGGATGCTCCTCGAGACCGTGTCAGGCATCCGCACCATCGACGAGGTCCTCCCGGACGCCTTCGGCCCCCGCACGCTCAACGAATACGCAGGGGTACCCAGCGATGACCGCATCTGACGCCGCACTCGAACCGTTCGACGCCGTCGACCTCATCCGCACCAAGCGCGACAAGGGCGAGCTGGCGACCGACGAGGTCAACTGGCTGATCGACGCGTACACGCGCGAATACGTGGGGAACGAGCAGATGGCGGCGATGGCCATGGCCATCCTGCTCAACGGGATGAGCCGTCGCGAGATCCGCGACATGACGCTTGCCATGATCGCCTCCGGCGAGACCATGGACTTCTCCACCCTCGGCAAGACCACCGTCGACAAGCACTCCACGGGTGGGGTGGGCGACAAGATCACCCTCCCGCTCATGCCGCTCGTGGCATCCTTCGGCGTGGCCGTCCCTCAGCTCTCCGGCCGCGGTCTCGGGCACACCGGTGGAACCCTCGACAAGCTCGAGTCGATCCCCGGCTGGCGCGCCGACCTCTCCAATGAGGAGATGTTCGACATCCTCCGTGACGTCGGCGGTGTGATCTGCGCAGCGGGCGCAGGGCTGGCTCCGGCGGACAAGCGTCTGTACGCGCTGCGCGATATCACCGGAACGGTCGAGGCCATCCCGCTCATCGCCTCATCGATCATGTCGAAAAAGATCGCCGAGGGCACGAGTGCGCTGGTGCTCGACGTGAAGTTCGGCTCGGGCGCGTTCATGAAGGACTACGCGAAGGCCGAGGAGCTCGCGCGCACGATGGTGTCGCTCGGTCAGGATGCCGGGGTGAAGACCTCAGCGCTGCTCACGAACATGAGCGTGCCGCTCGGCCTCGCGATCGGCAACGCCAACGAGGTGCGCGAGTCGGTCGAAGTACTCGCCGGTGGCGGACCCTCCGACATCGTGGAACTCACTGTCGCGCTCGCGCGGGAGATGCTCACGCTGGCCGGGCAGCCGGACGCCGACGTCGAGGAAGCCCTCGCGGACGGACGGGCCATGGACACCTGGCGCCGGTCGATCCAGGCGCAGGGTGGCGACCCGGATGCAGCACTGCCGGTCGCGCGCGAAACCCACACGGTTACGGCAGACGCCGACGGCGTGCTGGTGCGACAGGAGGCGTTGCCGTTCGGCATCGCCGCGTGGCGCCTCGGCGCGGGCCGTGCGCGTGCGCAGGACCCGGTGCTTCACGCCTCAGGTGTCGACCTGCACGCGAAGCCGGGCGACACCGTGCGCGCTGGTCAGCCGCTGTTCACCCTTTCGGCCGACGACGCGGGTCGTTTCCCGCGGGCGCTCGAGGCGATCGAGGGCGCGTACGAGATCGCGGCGCCCGGTACCGCGTTCACGCCCGAGCCGCTGGTGCGCGCCCGCATCCAGTAGGCACGCGTACGCCGCGCTCGCATCCGTCCCGTTCATCCGTCACCATGAAGCGGTTTGCGGCGGTGTTCTCGACATTTGCGACGGATGAACGCCCGCCCGCAGTATCAGTAGCTACGCCGGGTCGCCCACGCGCACCAGCGCGTCGACCACGAGATCCCAGAACCGCTCCACGTCGAGCCCGACCGCGACCTGGGTGGTGCAGTCAGCCGGCGCAGGAGCACGGAAGTCCGCCACCGTCATACCGAGCGTGAGCGATCCCGAGAGTTCGACATCGAGGGGCACCCGGCGCACCTGCAGCACCGACGGGTCGATCACGTAGCCCACAGCGCACGCGTCGTGCACAGGGGGAGCGTCGAAGCCCTGCACCTCGCGGTAGGTCTCGGCGAAGAAATCCAGCAGTTCACCGACGAAGCGGGCCGGAGCGGTGCCGATCGCAGCGATGCGCTCGACGACGTCCTGGGTTGCCAGCGCCTGATGGGTGACGTCGAGTCCGACCATGGTCAGCGGCCAGCTCTCGTTGAAGACGATGTGCGCAGCTTCGGGGTCGATGACGATGTTGAACTCCGCCACGGCCGACCAGTTCCCGGTGCTGTACCCGCCGCCCATCAGGACGACCTCCTTCACCCGGCTGACGATCCGCGGCTCCTTCCTGGCGGCAAGGGCGATGTTCGTCAGCGCGCCCGTCGGCACCAGCGTGACAGTGCCTGCAGGGTGTTCCATGATCGTGTCGATGATGAGGTCGACGGCGTGACGCTGATCGAGCTCGAGCACCGGTTCGGGCAGCGCCGGCCCGTCGAGCCCCGACTCACCGTGGATCGACGGGGCCGTCCTCAGCTCGCGAACCAGCGGGCGGGCGCATCCGGCAGCGAACGGGATGCCGGTGATCCCGCCGACACGGGCGACCGAGAGCGCGTTCCTGGTCACCTTCTCGAGCGTCTGGTTGCCCATCACCGTGGTGACGCCGAGAAGCTCGATGTCAGGATTTCCGTGGGCGAGCAGCAGGGCGATCGCGTCGTCGTGGCCGGGATCGCAGTCGAGCAGGATGGGAGTCGGCATTGCCCAAGCCTAGATCGCGACGGGCGCGAACGGATGCCCCGACCAGTGCGCGGCACGGGGCTGAGCGGTAGTCTTGGCGGGTGACTTCTGAGAACCAGTACCAGCTTCCCAACGGCGTCGACATCGCCGCTCTGCCGAAGATCTCGCTGCACGATCACCTCGACGGAGGCGTGCGCCCACAGACCATCATCGAACTCGCGGATGCCGTCGGCGTCGACGTCCCAGAGGCGGATGCCGGACGGCTCGCCGCCTGGTTCCTCGCCCAGTGCGATGCCGGAAACCTGGTCGACTATCTCAAGACGTTCGACCTCACCACGGCCGTCATGCAGACGGAGGAAGGACTCGCCCGCGTCGCCCGCGAGTTCGTGCAGGACCTCGCGGCCGACGGCGTCATCTACGGTGAAGTCCGCTGGGCGCCCGAGCAGCACCTGGCCCGTGGCCTCAGCCTCGACCAGGTCGTCGAAGCCGTGCAGGAAGGCATCGACCAGGGAATGGAAGACGCCGAACGCGCCGGCCGCGGCATCCAGGTCGGGCAGCTGGTCACCGCGATGAGGCACGCCGACCGTGGGCTCGAGATCGCCGAGCTGGCCGTCCGCCACCGCGGGAACGGCGTCGTCGGCTTCGACATCGCCGGCGCCGAAGCCGGCTTCCCGGCCAGCCGCCACCGCGTCGCCTTCGACTTCCTCGCCCAGGAATACTTCCCGGTCACCGTCCACGCCGGCGAGGCCGACGGCGTCGACTCGATCAAGAGCGCGCTCTTCGACGGCCGGGCCCTGCGCCTCGGACACGGCGTGCGCATCGCCGAGGACATCACCGTCGAACGCAGCGACGACGAGGGCACATACGTCTCCCTCGGTCCTGTGGCCCAGTGGGTGAAGGACCGCGAGATCGCCCTCGAGCTGAGCCCGTCGTCGAACCTGCAGACCGGGGCGATCGCGGCGTGGGGAACCGACCTCGTCGACCACCCGTTCGACCTGCTCTACCAGCTCGGATTCAAGACCACGGTCAACGTCGACAACCGCACGATGAGCGGCACGTCGCTGACCCGCGAACTCAGCCTGCTCGCGGATGCCTTCGCCTATGACATCGACGACCTCGAGGTGTTCCAGCAGAATGCGGCGAGTGCCGCGTTCCTGCCTCTGGAGGACCGGGAGGAACTCGCCGAGATCATTTCGGCAGGCTTCGAGGATGCCGAGAGTTACCGCCCCTGACCTGCGCGGCGATCGGGGGAGAACATGGAGCCGATACGCTGAAGCCGGTTGACCACCCCCACCCTTCGAAGTGAGACCACGATGTCCCTGCCCCCTCTTCCGAATTCCGCCATCGAGCTCGGCGCGACCGCGTCGGACTGGCGTGAAGCGGTCCGGCTCGCCGGCGCCGCACTCGTGCGAAGCGGGGCGACCCAGGACGCGTACACCGAGCGGATGATCCAGGTCATCGACGAGTTCGGCGCGTACATCGTGATCGCACCGGGCCTGGCGCTCGCACACGCGCGGCCGGGCGCAGACGTGACGCGTGAGGGGCTCTCCGTGGTCACACTCGCTGAACCCGTGGCCTTCGGGCACCCGCACAACGACCCGGTGAGCGTCGTCCTCGGACTCGCCGTCACCACCCCGGAGTCGCACGTGACCTCCGTGGCGGACCTCGCCAACGTCTTCAACGACCGGGAGGCGATCCCGGCCGTCGCATCAGCCGCAACCCCTGACGACGTCCGCCGCGTGCTCAACGCGACTGAGTAGTCAGCAACGAGCCAGGAGACCCCATGAAAATCGTCGCCATCTGCGGTGCCGGTGTCGGAACATCCGGCATCCTCAAGGTCAACGCCGAACGTGTGCTCCAACGACTCGAGATCGAAGCGGATGTGACGGCGTCCGACGTCGCGGGCCTCGCCGCCGCCGCTGCTGACGCGCAGGTCATCCTGACGTCGCCCGAGCTGGTCGACAAGATCGGCAAGACCTTCGCCGACGTCGTCGTCATCAACAACTACTTCGACCTCGAAGAGATCACCGAAAAGCTCGAGCGCGCCCTGGGTTGACGCCTCACGTCGCCGGGTGTCAGGCGGTCGCCGTCGCAGCGATCTCCTGCAACTCGGCCTTGACGGCAGCGAGGACATCCGAGGCCTCGCCCCGCTGCTCGATCGGGCGGTGCACGTCCAGATAGAACTTGATCTTCGGTTCGGTGCCGCTCGGCCGCGCCATCACGCGTGAGCCGTCCTCGAGCCGGAACCGGAGAGCATCCGTCGGAGGAAGGTCACCGGACCCGTCGCGCAGGTCGTCGATGCCGGAGACGGCGATCCCGCCGAGGCTCTCGAGCGGCTCCGCCCTCAGGTGGGCCATGATCGCCGCGATGTCGGACAGGTCGGTGACCCGCAGCGAGAGCTGGTCGCTGGCGAAGTAGCCGAACTTCTCTGCGAACGCCTCGAGCACGCGCTCGATGGTGATGTTCTGCGCCTTGAAGAAGCAGGTCATGGCGAGGAAGTCGATGGCTGCAGAGATGCCGTCCTTGTCGCGGACAGTCCCCGGATTGACGAGGTAGCCGAGTGCCTCCTCGTAGCCGAAGATCAGGTTCGGCACACGGGAGACCCACTTGAAGCCGGTGAGCGTCTCGACGAAGTCCAGCTCGTACTCTCTGGCGACAGCGGCGAGGGCCGGGGAAGACACGATCGAGCAGGCGAGAACGCCGCCGGGCGTCGGCTGTTCGGCGTTGAGGACGGCTGCGCGCCAGCCGAGGATGGCACCGACCTCGTTGCCGGAGAGCTGCCGGTAGCCCTCCGGATGGGACGCGTCAGGGACCGCGATCGAGAGCCGGTCGGCGTCGGGGTCGTTGGCGACGATGAGCTCGGCGCCGGTTTCACGCGCGAGAGCGTATGAGAGGTCGAGCGCGCCTGGCTCCTCCGGGTTGGGGAACGCCACGGTCGGGAAGTCCGGGTCTGGTTCCTGCTGCTCGCGCACCGAGTGCGGGAGGGTGAGACCGGCCTTCGTGGCGACGCGGGAGAACGTCTCCCAGCCGACACCGTGCATGGCCGTGTAGACCACCTTGAGCTCGACCGGTTCAACCGGGATGCTCGCCACCGTCGCGTCGACGTATGCGTCGACGACGTCGTCGCCCGCCGTGGCGTATTCGGTGCTCCTGGCCAGTTCGAGGACGTTGCCCGAGGTGGCCACGCGCGAGATGTGGGCCTCGATCTCCGCGTCGGCGGGGGACACGATCTGGGAACCCTGGTCGGCGCCGCCGAGGTACACCTTGTATCCGTTGTCTGCGGGCGGGTTGTGACTGGCGGTGACCATCACGCCGGCGGAGGCGTCGAGGTGGCGGACCGCGAAGGCGAGCACAGGTGTCGGAAGCAGGCGGGGGAGCAGGATCGCGCGGATGCCGGCCCCCGCCATGATCTCGGCGGTGTCCGTCGCGAAGACCCGCGAGTTCCTCCGGCCGTCGTAGCCGATGACGACACTGGGCGTCGCCCCAGGTTCGCGCTCGAGCAGGAACGCGGCGAGACCGGCGGCGGCCTGCGAGACGAGCACGCGGTTCATCCGGGCGGATCCCGCCTCGATACGGCCGCGGAGCCCTGCGGTCCCGAACTCGAGGCGGGTGTCGAACCGGCTGTGCAATTCGTCGAGGGCCGGCTCACTGCCGCCCTGGGCATCCCGGATGAGTGTTCCGAGTTCGTCCCTGGTCTCCGGGTCCGGGTCCTGGTTCAGCCAGGCCTGGGCCACGGTGAGGATGTGGCCGGCTCCGGCGTCGTTCATCACAGTGCTGCCACGATCCGGGCCAGGAGCGCGCTGATGACGGGTTCGGCGTCGCGGCCGGCCTCGAGGACCTCCTGGTGGCTCAGCGGCGTCGACTGGATGCCCGCTGCGAGGTTGGTGATGAGGGAGAGGCCGAGGACCTCCATGCCCGCCTGCCGCGCGGCGATCGCCTCGAGCGCGGTCGACATGCCGACGATGTGGCCTCCGATCGTCTTCGCCATCTGCACCTCGGCCGGGGTCTCGTAGTGCGGCCCGCGGAACTGGCAGTACACACCCTCATCCAGGGTGGCGTCGATGCTGTGGGCCAGCGCCCGCAGACGGGACGAGTACAGGTCGGTGAGGTCGATGAAGGTCGCGCCCTCGAGCGGTGAATCGGCGGTGAGGTTGATGTGGTCGCTGATCAGGACAGGGGTGCCAGGAGCCCAGGTCTCCTTGATGCCGCCAGCACCGTTGGTGAGGATCATCGTCGTGGCGCCAGCAGCCGCAGCGGTCCGCACGCTGTGCACGACCCTGCGCACGCCGTGGCCTTCGTAGTAGTGGGTGCGTGCGCCGATGACGAGGGCGCGCTTACCGCTCGGCAGGAGCACGGACCGGAGCGTGCCGACGTGGCCCTCGAGGGCAGGGCGGGAGAATCCCTCGATCTCGTGTGCGGGGATCGTTGCCGTCGTCTCACCGATCAGCTCGGCGGCCTTACCCCAGCCTGAGCCGAGGGTGAGGGCGATCTCGTGCCGTTCGACGCCGGTCTTCTCAGCGATCTGGGCGGCAGCGCGCTGCGCGATGGCGAAGGGATCGGCGGAACGATCGTCGAGCGGGTTTCCTGGAGCGTCTGACATTCCCCCATCATATTTGCCGCGCAGCTGTGGGGACGGGAATTCGAACGGATGCCTGCGGCGGGCAACATCTGAGCACGACGCGACGCTGTTGTCCCGGATCCGCGCGCTCATGCGGATCTGCCGACCGTCCGCGTTTTGGTGACGGTGTTCCGGGCTGCGACAATGGAGCAATGACCTACGAGTTCGAGCGCAAACAACGGATCGCTGTACTCGGAGGTGGCCCCGGCGGCTATGAGGCCGCCCTCGCGGGCGCACAGCTCGGCGCGGACGTCACGCTCATCGAGCGCACCGGTGTCGGTGGAGCAGCCGTCATCACCGACGTCGTGCCGTCGAAGACCCTCATCGCCACCGCCGAAGCCACCAACGCCGTCCGCGGCGCCAGCGAGCTCGGCGTTCAGTTCTTCGCCCGCAGTGCAGACGGCAAGCCGGTCAAGCCTGAGGTCACCGTCAACCTCGCCGCCGTCAACAAGCGGCTGCTCGGCCTTGCCCGCCAGCAGTCCGAGGACATGCGCTCCAACCTCGAGCAGGCCGGTGTGAGGATCGTCAACGGCGACGGCCGACTCGACGGCCGCGACGCCGTCATCGTGTCGACCGAAGCAGGTGGCCGCGGAACGGACTTCGACCGCGTCGAGGCAGACACCATCGTCGTCTCCGTCGGCGGCAGCCCCCGCCAGCTCCCGTCGGCCATGCCAGACGGCGAACGCATCCTCAGCTGGACCCAGCTCTACAACCTCAAGGCCTGCCCCGAGCACCTCATCGTCGTCGGTTCCGGCGTCACCGGCGCCGAGTTCGCCTCCGCCTACCGGGCGCTCGGCTCTGAAGTCACCCTCATCTCCAGCCGCGACCAGGTCCTGCCTGGGGAGGACGCCGACGCCGCAGCGGTGATCGAGAAGGTCTTCAAACGGCAGGGCATGACCGTGCTCTCGAAGTCGCGGGCGTCGAGCGTCGTGCGCACCGAGAACGGCGTCGTCGCCACGCTCTCCGACGGCAGGACCGTCGAAGGAAGCCACTGCCTCATGGCCGTCGGCGCCATTCCGAACACGGCAGGCATCGGGCTGGAAGAGGCCGGCGTCCAGATGACCGAGTCCGGTCACATCCGGGTCAACCGTGTCGCCCGCACGTCGATCCCCAATATCTACGCCGCCGGCGACTGCACGACGTTCATGCCGCTGGCATCCGTCGCGTCGATGCAGGGACGCTCAGCCATCTTCCACGCCATGGGCGACGCCGTGAACCCCACCGAGCTGCGCAACGTCGCGGCGAACATCTTCACCCAGCCGGAGATCGCCACGGTCGGCTGGACCCAGAAGCAGATCGAGGACGGCATCGCCCAGGGCGTGATCTACAAACTGCCGCTCAAGTCGAACCCGCGGGCCAAGATGCTCGGCATCAAGGATGGCTTCGTCAAGCTCTTCGCCCGCACCGGCTCCGGCACGGTCATCGGAGGCGTCATCGTGGCGCCGAAGGCCAGCGAGCTCATCTTCCCCCTCGCGATTGCCGTCGAGCACCGGCTCAACGTCGACGAGATCGCGCGAGCGTTCGCCGTGTACCCGTCGCTGACCGGCAGCATCACGGATGCCGCGAAGGCGATGCACATCGTCAACTGACGTCGCGTCTGCCGGTGGCGGCCGTATGTCGCTGGTACGTCTCATTGGGGTTCACTCCGTCGCAAATGTCGACACGTGGGTCCAGGAACCGGCATATGCGACGGATGACCGCCCACAGCGCTGTTCGTATGAACGCCGGTGTCGGTTTCATGTGTCACGAAGTGCGCCGAACGGGTCGCGTAACCGCCGTTGGTGACAGATGAGCGCGACCGCCGGCATCCGCCGACCGGACGTGATGGGGCGCCTGCTACGCCGAGGTGATCGTCAGCAGCTGGTGCCCGCTCGACACGGTCGCGCCGACATCGGCGTTCACGTTGCCGATGGTGCCGTCCTTGTGGGCGGTGATGGGCTGTTCCATCTTCATCGCCTCGAGCACGACCACGAGGTCGCCCTTGACGACTTCCTGGCCGTCGATGACAGCGAGCTTCACGATCGTGGCCTGCATCGGCGATGCGACAGCGTCGCCCGTCGCCGAGCTGACCGTTCCCGATCCGCCGTGCCGTTTCGGAGCGGGGGCGAGCGCGCGTCCCGTACCGCCGGCGCCGGGGATGAGACTCGTGGGGAGGCTCACTTCGATGCGCTTGCCTTCGACCTCGACGACGACGCTGTGCCGTGTGGTCGATGCCTTCGGGCCGTCGAACTCGCCGTCCCAGGGCTCGATGTCGTTGTCGAACTCGGTCTCGATCCAGCGCGTGTAGATGCCGAACACGCCGTTCTCGGCGGTGAAGGCCGGGTCGCGCACGATCTTGCGGTGGAACGGGATCACGGTGGGAAGGCCGGAGACCTCGAACTCGTCGAGGGCACGGCGGGAACGCTCGAGCGCCTGCTCGCGGTCCGCGCCGGTGACGATGATCTTGCCGAGCAGCGAATCGAACGCACCAGAGATCTCGTCGCCGGCGGTGACGCCGGAGTCGAGGCGGATGCCTGGACCGCCGAAGGTCTTGAACACGTGGATCGGTCCGGGCTGGGGGAGGAAACCGCGACCCGGGTCTTCACCGTTGATGCGGAACTCGATCGAGTGGCCCTGCGGGATGGGGTCTTCGTAGTCGAGGATGCCGCCCTCGGCGAGCCTGAACTGTTCGCGCACGAGGTCGATCCCGGTGATCTCCTCTGAGACCGGGTGTTCGACCTGCAGCCGGGTGTTGACCTCGAGGAAGGAGACGGTGCCGTCCTTGCCGATGAGGAACTCGCAGGTCCCTGCGCCGACGTAGCCGACCTCTTTGAGGATCGCCTTCGAGGCGCTGTACAGCAGATCGTTCTGCTCGTCGGTCAGGAACGGCGCAGGCGCCTCCTCGACGAGCTTCTGGTGTCTGCGCTGCAGGGAGCAGTCGCGCGTGGAGACCACGACGACATTCCCGTCGACGTCTGCCAGGCACTGCGTCTCGACGTGGCGTGGCTGGTCGAGGTACTTCTCAACGAAGCACTCACCGCGGCCGAAGGCGGCGATCGCCTCCCTGGTGGCCGAGTCGAACGCCTCGGCGACCTCGTCACGTTCGCGGGCGATCTTGAGGCCACGGCCACCGCCACCGAATGCCGCCTTGATGGCGACGGGAAGGCCGTGCTCATCGACGAACGCGAGCACTTCTTCGGCTCCTGAGACGGGGTTGAGCGTGCCAGGGGCGAGCGGGGCTCCGACCTTCTGGGCCACGTGACGTGCTGAGACCTTGTCGCCGAGCTTCTCGATCGCTTCGGGCGACGGTCCGATCCAGATCAGCCCCGACGCGATCACGGCACGGGCGAAGTCGGCGTTCTCGGCGAGGAAGCCGTACCCCGGGTGGATGGCGTCTGCGCCTGACCGGCGGGCGATCGACAGGATCTTGTCGATGACGAGGTAGGTTTCAGCGCTCGTCGAGCCGTCGAGCGCGTACGCTTCGTCGGCCAGCTTCGCGTGCATGGCGTCACGGTCCTGGTCGGCGTAGACGGCGACCGAGCCGATCCCGCTGTCGCGCGCTGCGCGGATCACTCGGACGGCTATTTCGCCCCGATTGGCAATGAGGACCTTGGATATACGCGACACAGTTCCCTAGCCTATTGCCCACAGCCGCGAGGTTTTTGGTCGGTGCCCACAGAAATGCCCGGAGAAGCACTGCGGATGCCTACAACGCGCCGCCGCGGTTCCACAGTGCGGTCCACTCGAATCCGAGTTGCCTGACGAGCGTCCGGAGGGTGGGGAGCGACAGCCCGACCACCGTCGATGGGTCGCCGGAGATGCGCTCGATGAACGGGGCGCCGAGGCTGTCGATGGTGAACGCCCCTGCCACCTGGAGCGGTTCGCCCGTGGCGATGTACGCGTCGAGCTCGGCATCGGTGATGTCGCCGGCGAACGTGACATCCGCCCATGCGACAGCGCCGACGGCACCCCCTGCGCTGCCGTCCGCGCGGTGTTCGATCAGCCAGTGCCCCGAGTAGAGGCGCCCCGTCCTCCCGCGTTGCGTCTGCCAGCGGTCGCGCGCGGCCTCAGCGGTATGCGGCTTGCCGTAGATCACTCCGTCGACCACGAACACGGAGTCGCCGCCGAGGATCAGGCCGTCCGCGCCGTCGAGGTCTCGCCACACCGACTCCGCCTTCGCCTGGGCCAGCAGGGCGACAGTGTCCTCAGGGCTGAGCGCGGAACCGGCAGCAGATTCCGCCGCCGCAACGGCGGCGTCCTCATCCACGTGCGACGGCACGATCACCGGTTCGATCCCGCTCTGGCGCAGCAGCATGAGGCGGGCGGGAGAGGTGGAGGCGAGGTAGAGCTGCATCTTCGGTCCCTTCGGCGGTGCCGGCCGGCACGACAGGCGCGAGCGAGCGGCGCACATCCGTGGGACGATTCAAGGGTGAATGCGCAATCCAACACCCCAGCAGATGTCGAGCTCGAGATAACCAACGTAGCCCACGGCGGTGTCTTCGTTTCGCGGCTCGACGGCCGCGTGGTCTTCGTGGCGGACACCTTGCCGGGGGAGCGCGTCAGGGCGAGGATCACCGAGAGTTCGAAGAAGAGTTTCTGGCGTGCCGAGACCATCGAAGTCCTGGACGCCTCGCCGCACCGACAGTCCCATGTCTGGGCGTCGTCGTCCATCGACGTCGCCCCCGCCGACCGGGCAGGGGGCGCCGAGTTCGGGCACATCGAGCTGTCGCACCAGCGTGAACTCAAGCGTCAGGTGCTCGCCGACTCGCTGCAGCGGTTCGCCGGAGTCGAGAGCGGCGTCGTGGTCGAGGCCGCGCCAGGTGACGACGACCGCGACGGCCTGGCCTGGCGGACCCGGGTCAGCCTGCACGTCGACGAGGACGGCAACGTCGGCCCGTACGCCGCCCGCAGCCACAAGGTGATCAAGGTCGGCGACCTTCCGCTCGCCACAGACGAGGTGGCATCGGCCGCCCCGCTCGACCAGCGCTTCCGCGGTGCCGAATCCGTGGACATCATCTCGCCGAGCAGCACGAACAGCGCCAGGATCGTCGTCCGTGAGCCGGTGAAGAAGGGCGTGAGCCCGGCGAACAGGCGTGAGCAGACCATCATCGAGCGGGTCGGCGACCGCGACTTCTTCCTCGACGAGGGCGGGTTCTGGCAGGTCCACCGCTCTGCAGCCGAGCTCTTGACCTCGCTCGTGCAGTCCACCGTCGACGAAGCACTCTTCGACCCCCGGGCAGCCAACCTCGACCTGTACGGCGGCGTCGGCCTCCTCGCGGCGGCCATCGGCGACAAGTTCGGCAGCACGACGAGGATCACGAGCGTCGAGTCGTCGGCCCGCGCGACCGACCACGCCGCCGAGAACCTCTCCGACTGGGTCGGGGCACAGAGCATCACCGCCCGGGTCGACTCCTACCTGAGGGGCCTCGTGGCGCAGTCCAGCGCCGCTGAGCGCTCGAGACTCGCTGCTGGGACCGTCGTCCTCGACCCGCCGCGCTCAGGCGCAGGCAAGGAGGTCGTGGCCAGCCTGGCAGAGCTCGGCCCGGCCCAACTGGTCTACGTCGCCTGCGACCCCGTCGCCCTGTCTCGTGACATCGGGCTCCTCGCCGCTGAGGGCTACCAGCTCAGGAGCATCCGTGCGTTCGACCTGTTCCCGCACACGCACCACATCGAGTCGATCGCGTTGTTGACCCGATGATCGCGTCGCGACGACCGAAACCGTCCGTGCAGCGCCTACGATGGGCACTGTGGTGCGCATAGCGGTTATCGATGATCATGAGTCCGTCCGGATGGGCCTGACGGCCGTCTGCGAGTCTGCGGGGCACACCGTGGCGCACAGCGTCTCGACTGTGCAGGAGTTCGTCACCGAAGCGGGCGGCGTTCCGTGTGACGTCGTCGTGCTCGACCTCAACCTCGGCGACGGAAGCAACATCACCGACAACGTGCGGGCCGTCCACGGCTCAGGGTCTGCCGTCCTCATCCACAGCATCGCCGACAGGGTCGCCTCGGTCCGTGAGGCGCTCGCCGCAGGTGCAGCAGGTGTCATCCCGAAGAGCGCGCCGACGGATGCCGTCGTGGCCGCCATCGAGACCGTCGCCAGCGGTGAAGCGCTGAACAATCTGGAATGGGCGAGTGCGATCGACGCGGACGGCGACTTCAGTCGGGCCCAGCTCGGCCGTCGCGAACGCGACGTCCTGCACCTGTACGCGTCAGGTCTCCCGATGAAGGACGTCGCCGTCCAACTCGGCATCGCGCCATCGACGGTGAAGGAATACCTCGACCGGATCCGCGGGAAGTACGTCGAGATCGGACGCCCAGCACCGACCAAGGTCGACCTGCTGCGCCGCGCCGTCGAAGACGGCATCCTTCCCGAGCTCAACCCCGGCACGGGCGATGACTAACCAGCCGCGGTCCGGCGCGATCTTCTCGCCGATCCCGCGTGGTCCTGTCCTCGACAACCTCGACCGCGTCGCGCGCGATGCCGCGCACACGCAGCCCAGGTTCAGCGTCGCCAGGATCGAACGGCTGATCGCCAGGTCGATCAGCCTGATGGCCTTGGTTTTCGGTGCACAGACGCTGAGCATCGCACTCGGGAGCGGCGTCGTCGTGCCAGAACCGCTCGGTACGGTCTACCTGCTCACCCTGCTCGGGCTTCTCGTCATCGTCATCCTCACCGGCATAGTGGATGCCCGCGTGCAGCGCGTGGCCAACATCGTCTTCGCCGTCACCTACCTCGTCGCCGTCGCGCTGTGGCCCGTCGTCACGGCGGGGGCCGGCGCGGATTCCAAGGCCGAACCGTGGACCTGGTACCTCTGTGCGATCGCCTGCGGCTGCATCTCGCAGGCCGTCCGGCCCTGGCTGGCGGCCACGTACATCGTGATCACGCCTGCGGTCTACGGCGTGGCCCGGGTGATCGACGGCGAAGGGAACATCACCCACCTCGACATCGCCGTGCAGGATGCGCTCTACGGCACGATGATCGGGCTCGTCATCATGGTGCTCATCACCATGTTCCGCCGCGCGGCGCGAACTGTCGACGAGGCACGCTCAGCGGCGTTCGCCCGCTATGACGAGGCGGTCAGGCAGCACGCGCTCGAAGCAGAGCGGATCGAGGTGGACGCGCTCGTCCACGACACCGTCCTCGCCTCGCTTCAGGCGGCGGACCGCGCCTCCACACCTGAGCAGGCCCGTGCGGCCGTCGCGATGGCCAGCGACGCCATCAGCCGCCTCGCCGCGCTCGACTCCCCGCCGGCAGGACCGGCGCCGGCGATCACCGTCGGCTGGGTCGTCGACCTCCTCCGGCAGCACGCCGAGCACCTCGAAGCACCGTTCGACGTCACCGTGACCGGGCCGATCGATCGCGACGTGCCGTTCCGCGTCGCCGAGAGTCTCTACCTGGCCGCTGCCCAGGCCATGACCAACAGCGTGCAGCACGCAGGCGAACCGGACTCCCGCAGCGTGACCGTCGAGGTCGGCGGCGACCGGGTCGTGCACGTGTGTGTGAGCGACGACGGCATCGGCTTCGACCGCGGGGCCGTCGACGCCGACCGGCTCGGTCTCCGCGTCTCGATCATCGAGCGCGTGCTCGCCGTCGGCGGTTCGGTCGACCTCCGTTCCTCGCCGGGAGCAGGGACGACGATCAGCATCCGCTGGGCCGACGACCCGGCCTCCGGGCAGGACGTCCTCGAGACGACGGGAGGGGTGACGGCACCGTGATCTCCCTCAACAGGTACACCATGATCGCCCTCGCTGCGGCGTTCTCGTTCTACCACGTCGTCCGTGGCTTGCTCACGCTGCCGCAGGCGGAGTCACCATGGCCGAGCCTCGCGGCCATGGTGCTGTACCTGGCCGCGACAGTGATCGCCCTCTGGCCGTCCAGCCCGACGGCGATGCCTCCATGGCTCGCCGCCTTCTGCCTGGCGACAGCGGTGTCAGTGCCCCTGCTCGTCACCAGCCAGCTCGACCCATCCGTCAACAACGGATACGCGACCTGGCACGTCTCCGCCATCGGCACCCTGATGACCATCACCGTGGTGCGCAGGCAGGAACTCGTCGGCTGGATCGGCGTCATCTTCCTCACCGTTCAGTCGGTCGTCTGGTGCGGGCTCGGCACGTCGATGGAGATCGGCGTCACCGGGAGCCTCATGTGGGTCTTCGTGGCCGGCGTCCTCACTCGGTCCCTCGCGAAGGTCGGGCACGACGCCCAGACGCTTACCGTGGCCGAGCAGGAGGCCGCGAAGTGGCAGGCGGCCCAGGATGCGCACGAGCAAGAGAGGCGCACACGTCTCGAGCAGACCGGCAAGCGCGCACTTCCCATCCTCCGCGACATCATCCTCGCCGGCGGCGAGCTCAGCGAGACACAGCGGATCGAATGCCGTGTGCTTGAAGCAGGGCTCCGGGACGAGATCAGGGGCAGGCGGCTGCTGAACGACCGGGTCAGGAACAGCGTCCTCGCAGCAAGACGCCGCGGCACCGCGGTGAGCATGCTCGATGAAGGTACCCTCGACCACATGTCCGAGGACGAGCTCGATGTCGTCCTCGGCAAGGTTGCCGATGCAGTGGACCGCACAGAGGCGGACCGGATGATCGTCAGGACCGCCCCGGCCGACTCCGACGTTGCGGTCACCCTGGTGGCGCTGAGCGCGTCGACCGACCCGGATGAGCCTGGCGACGCGGTCCGGTTGTGGCTGGAGATCCCGCGGGAGACCCGCGACGCCGCCATCCGTCGCTGACACCCACGTCGCTATCCGCCGTCGACGGCACCGAGCTCTCGCCCTGATACAGGAAAAGACAAAGGGAAAGGGCCGGTTCTTGTCGAACCGGCCCTGTGAAGCCCCGGGTCAGAGCAGTAACCCGAATAATGCCCTGACCCGCCCCCAAACGCCGCTGCTACCCTAATCGAGCGAATCGTTTGGTGGTGTAACCCTCAAAGAGAGACACCTTGCGGTTTTATTCTGGAGGCATTGCACCCCGGCCGCTAGTCGTCTCTTTGGGGGACCGGTCAGACGGAGAAGTTCCGCCACCGTCCTGCGCCTGCGGTGAGCGGTGAGCGCATCGTGCGCTGGCTCCTCTGCCAGGCCGAAGGGCCGTCGGACGGAACGGCCTCTGAACGGCCCGCCTCCTCGACGACGGCTGCGGTCAGCACCGCGGTCACGGCCGCGATCTCCTCCGGGGTCGGGGAGCCGCGGAGGATGCGGACGTTCACGCCGTGCTCTGCCGTCTCGTCCGTAGTGAACAGCCCGGTACGGACCGGCGCCGCCGCATGCCGCCTCGCGCGTCGCGGGAGCGGTTCCTGCCCGGTCACAGCGGGATGTTCCCGTGCTTCTTGGGCGGAAGGCTGGCGCGCTTGCCCTTGAGTGAACGCAGTGCCTTGATGATGGCGACGCGGGTCGCTGCCGGCTCGATCACGCCGTCGAGCTCACCGCGCTCTGCGGCGAGGAACGGGCTGGCGACGTTGTAGGTGTACTCGTTGGCCAGCTTGGTTCGAACGGCGGCGACATCCTCGCCTGCGGCCTCAGCGCGCTTGATCTCGCCGCGGTACAGGATGTTGACCGCTCCCTGGCCGCCCATCACCGCGATCTCCGCTGTAGGCCAGGCCAGGTTGATGTCGGCGCCGAGCTGCTTGGAGCCCATGACGATGTATGCCCCACCGTAGGCCTTGCGCAGGATGACGGTGACGAGCGGCACTGTGGCCTCGGCGTAGGCGTAGAGGAGCTTCGCGCCGCGGCGGATCACGCCTGTCCATTCCTGGTCGGTGCCTGGCAGGTAACCGGGGACGTCGACGAGGGTGAGGATCGGGATGCTGAATGCGTCGCAGAACCGCACGAAGCGGGACGCCTTCTCACCGGCCTCGATGTTGAGGGTTCCGGCCATGGCGTTCGGCTGGTTGGCGATGATGCCGACGGTGCGGCCCTCGACCCTGGCGAAGCCGATGACGATGTTCGGGGCGAACAGCGGCTGGACCTCGAGGAAGTCGCCGTGGTCGACGACGTGCTCGATCACCGTGGTGACGTCGTATGGCTGGTTCGGCGAGTCGGGGATGATCGTGTTCAGCTTGCGATCGGCATCCGTCGTCTCCAGCTCGACCTCGCTCTCGTAGACCGGGAGCTCTGCGAGGTTGTTGTCTGGAAGGAAGCCGATGAGCGTACGTGCGTAGTCGAGGGCGTCCGACTCGTCGCTGGCGAGGTAGTGCGCGACTCCCGACCGGGTGTTGTGGGTGAGCGCGCCTCCGAGCTCCTCCATGCCGACGTCTTCGCCGGTGACGGTCTTGATCACGTCCGGGCCGGTGACGAACATCTGGCTGGTCTTGTCGACCATGATCACGAAGTCGGTGAGGGCGGGGGAGTACACGGCGCCACCGGCTGCGGGGCCCATGATGATCGAGATCTGCGGGATGACTCCCGATGCGGCGGTGTTGCGGCGGAAGATCTCGCCGTACTTGCCGAGGGCGACGACGCCCTCCTGGATCCGGGCGCCGCCAGAGTCGAGCATGCCGATGATCGGGACGCCGGTCTTCAGGGCGTGGTCCATGATCTTGATGATCTTCTCGCCGGCGACCTCGCCGAGCGATCCGCCGAAGATGGTGAAGTCCTGCGAGTAGACGGCGACCTGGCGGCCGTGGATGGTGCCGGTGCCCGTGACGACGGCATCGCCGTACGGCCGGGACTTCTCCATGCCGAAGGCGTGCGTGCGGTGCCGGACGAACTCGTCCAGTTCGACGAAGCTGCCCGGATCGAGGAGCTCGGCGATCCGCTCCCTCGCGGTCATCTTGCCCTTGGCGTGCTGCTTGGCGATGGCGGCGTCCCCTGAGGCCGTCACGGCTTCGTGGTATCGCTGCTTCAGATCGGCCAGCTTCCCGGCGGTCGTGTACAGGTCGGGGGCGTCGGGCGTAGCTGCGTCTTCGGTCACTTATTCACTCTACTGTGCAGGGATACTGGCATACCGTTGGCGGATGCCTACAAGGAGGTCGTCGGCACCTTGTGGAATTACGGCGCGTATCGTGGTGCCATGACTGTCGAGTTCCCCCGTTCTTCCGCCGTCGCCTCCCGCCTCGTCGTGCTGTCCGAGACCCCGTCCACCAATGACGTGCTCGTCGCAGCTGCCGCAGATCCGGATGCGTGGCCGGACTTCTCCGTCGTCGTCACCGACAATCAGACCGCCGGCCGTGGTCGTCTCGGTCGGTCGTGGGTGAGCCCGCCAGGCACGACGCTCGCCGTCTCCGTCCTCGTCCGGGCGGATGCCTCGCTTCGGATCGACGCGCTCGGCTGGCTTCCGCTCGCCGCCGGGCTCGCGATGACCCGCGCCGTGCGGGAATCCCTCCCCGCGAGCGACGGCGTCTGGCTGAAGTGGCCGAACGACGTGCTCGTCGACGGACGGAAGATCTGCGGTGTGCTCAGCGAGCTCGTCGTCGGAGAGACGCCCAGCGTCGTCGTGGGCGCCGGAGTGAACCTCAGCATGACCGAGGATCAGCTGCCTGTCCCGACCGCGACCTCGCTCGCCGTTGCCGGGGCGGAGCATCCGGACGCCGACCTCGTGCTCGAGACCTACCTCAGAGAGTTCCGCGGCCTGCTCGACGCCTTCCGCGCCGCGGGCGGGGACGCTCAGGCCAGCGGACTGCAGGCGGCCGTCACCGAGGCGTGCGGCACGATCGGTGCGAGGGTCAGCGTCGAACTCCCCGGCGGCAACGTGCTCGCGGGGATGGCCCGCGGTATCGACGTCTCCGGACGGATCGTCGTCCAGGCCGACGGGTCTCCGGATCTCACGCCGATCTCGGCCGGTGACATCACCCACCTCCGTTCGCGGTAGCGGTCTGGGCTCGCGGATGCCACGATCAGAACGCCGGGAGGCGGCGGTGCGGTCGGTCGCCCGGCATGGCCGGTGGTAGGAATGAAGCATGGTCGAGTACCCGAGCGCTCCGTCGAGCCTGCCTCATGACGGCCAGCGATCCGTTGTCCCCACCGAACGAGTGGTCGCTCGACTGCGCCCCAACGCCCGCGCCCTGTTCTGGCCGGCTCTCCTGCTGATCGCGCTTCCCGGCGTCGCCGTCTACGCCATCAGCCTGTTCTCCGAGACCTGGCAGCACATCGCGATCGTCGCGGGGGCCGCTGCGCTCTTCGTCCTGCTCGTGCTCTTCCCATACATCTTCTGGCTCAACCACCGCTGCACCATCACGACCAGGCGGGTGATCGCGCGTCGCGGGTTCTTCGTCCGGGAGCGCAGGGAGATCTTCCACAGCCGCGGCTACCACGTCACGCTCAAGCGCACGTGGCTGCAGAGCGCGTTCCGCTCGGGCGACATCGTGATCAGTTCGGGGGTGGAGAAGCCGCTCGTCCTCCGCGACCTCCCCGGAGCGGACCAGGTGCTCGACACGCTGCAGGATCTGATCGAGAAGAACCAGGTGGTCCTCGGGAATCAGGCCGGTTCGCTCGGAACGGTGACCACCGCGTTCTGACCCGCCCGAACGCCTCCCGTGTCTGGCGACAGTTGCCTGCCCGGTGCGAACACCCAGTAGCGGTAGAGCGTGAACCGGAAGACGGCGCCGAGGCCGAGCCCGATGACGTTCGCCGAGATGTTGTCTGCGAGAACGGACGTGAAACCGAGCCCGTAGTGCGACAACCACAGGCAGCCCAGGCCGATCCCCATCCCGGCCAGCGACACCGCGAAGAACTCGACACCCTCCCTGGCGGTGTTCGACTGGCGCTCGCCGGAGAAGGTCCAGTAGCGGTTCCCCAGCCAGTTGGTGACGATCGCGAGCAGCGTGGAGATGATCTTCGCGATGAGTGGGCCCGTATGCACGTTTTCGGGCGAGAGCAGGGTCAGCCGGAGGGCGTTGAAGACCATCAGGTCGACGAGCAGCCCGGCGGCGCCGACGATACCGAACTGGATCGCCTGGGTCATGAGGCGTCGCGCGCGGCCGGGCGGCGCGGTTCGGGTCATGTCCTGCTCCGGTTCGGAAGGGGCTCGAGTGGATGCCGGTGCGCCGTGCGCGAGGATAGGCTGGCGTACGCAGTTTATGCGACTCTCCGGTGGTTCCCGCTGGGAGTTCCCTGCGCTGCAGAAGTGACATCTACCGCTGGGAGGCGACGGCCGTGGTCCGTGTTGGAGTGATTGGCGGCGGACAGCTCGCCCGGATGATGATCCCGGCAGCGGTGAACCTCGGCATCGAACTCCGTGTGCTCGCCGAGGCGGACGGCATGGCCGCCCAGCTCGCAGCGACAGGCGTCGGCGACTATCACGACGCCGATACCGTGCTCCGGTTCGCCGAGGACGTCGACGTCATCACCTTCGACCACGAGCATGTTCCACAGGATGTCCTCCGCCGTCTCGTCGACGCCGGCGTCGCCGTCCACCCCGGACCTGACGCACTGCTCTACGCGCAGGACAAACTGCTCATGCGCCAGAAGCTCAGCGACCTCGGCCTGCCCGTCCCCGTCTGGGCCCGTGTCGAGACGCCGGACGAGCTGCAGGCGTTCCTCGACGACAACGGCGGACGTGCCGTGGTGAAGACCCCACGGGGCGGATACGACGGCAAGGGCGTCAGGGTCGTCTCATCCGCCCGCGACGCGGACGACTGGTTCACGGTCCTCGCCGAGAACGGAGCGGGTGACGCCCTGCTCGTCGAGGAACTCGTCGACTTCCGCCGTGAACTGGCCCAGCTGGCCGCACGCCGGCCGTCGGGCGAGCTCGTGCTCTGGCCGGTCGTCGAGTCTGTCCAGCGCGACGGTGTCTGCGCCGAGGTCATCGCCCCAGCGCCCGGCTCCGCGGGGCGTATCGTCGAGGTGGCTGCCCAGATCGCCACAGATGTCGCAGGGGGGCTCGGCGTCACCGGGGTCTTCGCGGTCGAACTGTTCGAGACGACCGACGACAGGCTCCTCGTCAACGAACTCGCCATGCGGCCGCACAACTCGGGGCACTGGACCCAGGACGGGTCGACCACGAGCCAGTTCGAGCAGCACCTGCGGGCCGTGCTCGACCTCCCGCTCGGTGCGACCGGATGCTGCGAACCCCACACCGTGATGGTCAACATTCTCGGAGGGCCGGTCGAGGGCGCGCTCACCGAGCGGTACGCGAGCGCGATGGAGTTCCACCCGACGGCGAAGATCCACAACTACGGCAAGGATCCCCGGCCGGGGCGCAAGGTCGGCCACGTCAACGCGAGCGGCCGCGACCTCGACGTGGTCGCCTATGAAGCGCGCGCCGCAGCGGCGTTTTTTCAGGACTGACATTTAGCATGGGCTTCATGCCATTTCACGATTCTCCGCGCCCTCTTGTCGGCGTCGTCATGGGCAGCGACTCCGACTGGTCGGTGATGGCTGCCGCCAGCGAGGTCCTCTCCGAATTCGGGGTCGGCCACGAGGTCGAGGTCGTGAGTGCGCACCGTACGCCGGAGAAGATGATCGCGTACGGTCGGGATGCCGAGTCGCGCGGACTGAAGGTGATCATCGCCGGAGCAGGCGGTGCCGCCCACCTGCCAGGGATGCTGGCATCCGTCACCACTCTTCCCGTCGTCGGCGTGCCTGTGCCGCTGGCGAAGCTCGACGGCCTCGACTCCCTGCTCTCCATCGTGCAGATGCCGGCGGGCGTGCCTGTCGCCACGGTGTCGATCGGCGGGGCCAGGAACGCCGGCCTGCTCGCCGTGAAGATCCTCGCAACCGCAGACCGTGAGCTCACGGTCAGGCTGGCGGACTTCTCGTCCGCGCTCGCCGCGCAGGTCGACGAGAAGAATCGCGCCCTCAAGTCCACCCTATGAGCGTCTACGCGGCCAGTCCGATCCGCCACCCGGACCTCAAGGCCACCGCACTGATGACCAGGCGTGCCTGGTGGCTCGTCACCCTCAACTTCCTCATCCCCGGCTCGGTCCAGGTGCTCGCAGGCAACCGCCGCCTCGGCCGGCTCGGACTCGCCGCCACCCTGTTCATGTGGCTTCTCGGCATCCTCGCCGTTCTGGCCTGGTTCCTCTGGCGGACGGCCGCGCTCACCATCGTGACCAACTCGTGGGTGCTCACCGGCGTCCAGCTGCTCCTGGCGGCGTACGCGGTGCTCTGGCTCGTGCTCACCATCGACACGCTCAGGCTGGTCCGGATCGTCCGCGCGGCGCCTGGCGCACGATTCTGGATCGCGGCGTGCACCGTCCTGCTCCTCGTCGTCTCCGTCGGCACGGCGACGGCAGGGGCCTACTACGCGGGAATCACCCGCGGTACCCTGCAGTCCATCTTCGGGAACGGGGCATCCGTTCCCCCCGTCGACGGCCGATACAACATCCTCCTTCTCGGCGCAGACGCCGGACCGGACCGTGAGGGACTCCGCCCTGACAGCATCTCCGTGGTGTCTCTTGACGCTGAGACCGGCCGGATGACGATGATCGGCCTGCCCCGCGACATGCGGAACGTGCCGTTCTCGGAGGACTCCCCGATGGCAGAGCTCTACCCGAACGGCTACCGGGAGTGCGACGTGAGCGCGTGCAAGCTCAACTCCATCTACACCGAGGCGGATCTCCGCCACAAGGATCTGTACCCCGACGCCGCGTCGAAGACGTCGAGCGCGGGTGTCGAAGCGACGAAGGAAGCAGCTGAGGGCATCACCGGGCTCGAGATCCAGTACTACGCGCTCATCGACATGCAGGGCTTCAGCGCCCTGATCGATGCGCTCGGCGGAGTGGAGATCACCGTGAAGAAGCGACTGCCGATCGGCGGGGACGAGAACCTCCAGGGGGTCGACGAGTGGATCGAACCCGGGACGAGAACCCTCAACGGGTATTACGCACAGTGGTACGCCCGGTCGAGGCACAACACGAGCGACTACGACCGGATGGCGCGGCAGCGTGAACTGCAGGCCGCGATCCTCGACCAGTTCACCCCGGCGAACGTGCTCTCGAAGTTCCAGGCCATCGCGCAGGCCGGAACCCAGGTGATGCGCACAGACATCCCGCAGGACATGCTCGGCTATTTCGGCAACCTCGCGATGAAGTCGAAGGAACAGCCGACGAGTTCGGTCGAGCTCACCCCGGCGAACGGCATCATCCCCGACGAACGCGACTTCGACGACTTCGACGCGATCCGCGCCCTCATCCGGGCAGACCTCTACCCGCCGACATCGACGCCGACCCCGAAATAGTGCGGACAGGGGCGCACAGCTGCCCCGTCTAAACTTCTTGTCGTGTCACTGAAAGAAACCGTGGAGCCCCGCCACAGCGAGAGCGTCCCCGGATTCCGCCCGGTGAGATTCCGCCCGGACATCCAGGGCCTCAGGGCAGTGGCCGTCCTGCTGGTCGTCCTGTACCACGCGCACCTCCCAGGTCTGTCCGGCGGGTACATCGGTGTCGACGTCTTCTTCGTGATCTCCGGGTTCCTGATCACAGCGCACCTGCTCGGTTCGATCGCCGGGCGCGGGCGCGTGGATTTCGCTGACTTCTATGCACGGAGGATCCGGCGGATCCTCCCCGCATCATTCGCGGTGCTCGTGCTGTCGACGGTGGCAGCCCTGGTCTTCATCCCACCGCTGATCCTGACGCCGGTTCTCAAGGACGCTCTCGCGACCGCGCTGTACGTGCCCAACTTCCAGTTCGCCACCCGCAGCGTCGACTACCTGTCGGACCCGAACCCGTCGATCTTCCAGCACTACTGGTCCCTCGGAGTCGAGGAACAGTTCTACCTGCTCTGGCCCGCCGTCCTCGTCGTCGCTTTCCTGCTCATGCGGAAGTCGAACAGGGGCATCCTGATCGCACTCGCTTCGACCTTCGTCCTGTCGCTCATCCTGTGCGTGTGGCTGACGGCGCGCGCCCAGCCGTGGGCGTTCTTCATGATGCCCACTCGTGCGTGGGAGTTCGCACTCGGCGGGCTGATCGCGTACGCCGTGACCTCCACCAGGATCAGGATGCCCGCGCGCGCGAGCGGGATTCTGGGCTGGCTGGGACTCGCCGGTGTCGTGGCATGCGGCGTGCTCTACGACGACACCACCGTCTTCCCAGGCACAGCGGTGATCCTCCCTGTGGTGGCAACGGGGATGGTCATCCTCGCCGGCTCGGCGCCGACCGGCCGCTGGACGGCAAGCTCGGCGCTCAGCGTCAGGCCCATGGTGTTCATCGGGGCCCTGTCCTATTCCATGTACCTCGTCCACTGGCCGCTGCTCATGATCCCGCAGATCGCCCTGAGCGACCAGGAGGAACTGCCACTGGCGTTGACCCTTCTGCTCGGGCTTGCGAGCCTTCCGCTGGCCTGGCTTCTCTACCGCTTCGTCGAGAATCCGGCGCGCACCTGGAAGCCGCTCACTTCCAGGCCCCCTCGCGCCACCCTGTTCGCTGCGCTTGCGACCACTCTCGTCGTCGTCGTCCTGTTGGTGGGAGCCGCGCGGGCCGTCGACGCCCTGCCGCTGCAGGCCGGCCGGAGTGCGCCCACCCTCGACGTCTCCGGCGGGCTCGATGCCACGACATTCGTCCCGGACAACCTCCGTCCGAGTCTGCGGGAGGCAAGCTCAGACAACCCCGAGATCTACGCCAGCGGATGCCACCTCTCCGAAACGGAGACAGACGTCACCGGCTGCACGGTCGGGACCGAGGCGGCGCCTCTCAGCGTCGCTCTCTTCGGGGACTCGCACGCGGCGCAGTGGTATCCGGCCTTCGCCGACCTCGCCGAGCGCGGCGACATCCTGCTCACCAGCCACACGAAGAGTTCCTGCCCGTCCGCGATCACGCCGACCGGGGTCCCCGAACTGCCGTACCCGGAGTGTGGACAGTGGCGCGACGGCGTGATCGACGCTCTGGTGGCCGATCCGCCAGACATCGTCGTCCTGTCTAACTTCGCCGTGAGTGTCGGTGACCCTGATGAGGACTCGTTCGCCCCGATGTGGCGCGACTCCATGCGCGCCACGATCGCGGCCCTGTCGCCGACGTCACGAGTCATCGTCATCGGGGACACCCCCCACTTCGACATCGCCCCGTCGACGTGTCTTTCAGGGCATACCGGGGATGCGCTCGCGTGCGCCGGAAGCCAGGAGACCTCGTTGTGGCCGACGGTCGGCCAGGCGGAACGGGACGCGGCTCAGGACGGAGGCGGGGTGTATCTCGACCTCAACGGGTATCTCTGTGACGAGTCCGCGTGCCCGGTCATCCTGGGGGATGTCCTCGTCTACCGCGACAGTCACCACCTGAGCGCGGCGTTCTCGACGGCGCTCGGGACGGAGATCCTCCCCTATCTGCAGGAGTCCGTTCGCTAGAGGTCGGCGTGGAGCGCCCAGACCCGTTCGGCTGAATCCCGCCAGCTGAACGCGCGGGCGCGGTCCTGTCCCGCGATCCGCAACCGCGACGCGCTCGAGCCGTCATCGAGGATCGACGCGATCGCTGCGGTGAGGCGTTCCGGATAGCCCTTCCCGCCCCGCTCGACAGCGACACCTGCACCGCCGGCGACCTCGACGAGCGCAGGATCGTCCGAGTGCACAACGGGAGTCCCGAACGTGAACGCCTCGATCAGGGGCAGTCCGAAGCCCTCATGGAGGCTCGGATAGACGAAGACGCTCGCCCGGTCGAGGACGACGGCGAGGTCCGCGTCCGACAGGTACCCCAGTGCCCTCACGCGTCCCTCGGGGAGCCCCGCCTCGTCGGCGACGGCCGCGAGGGACAGCTCACCCCACGAGTCAGGACCGAGGACCAGGAGGGGGATGTCCGGTGCTCCCGGCTGCCCGAGTCCGGTGATCAGCGGTGTCAGCCCCCTGCGGGGATCGAGGGTTCCGACGGAGAGGACGTACTCCGCGGGCAAATCGAGACTTGCCGCCCGTTCGTCGGCATCCGCAGGCAGTGTCAGATCGGATGCCACTGCGCCCGAGATCACCCGGATCCGGTCGCCGAAATCGATGATGTCGGCGAGCTGCTCGGCGACGGCGTGCGTGGGAACGACGATCGCATCAGCGTGCTTCCGTGCCCGCTTCGCCATCGCCTTGTGCCAGGCCACGCTCGTCGGAGTCAGCGACTTCGGGTGGGTCCAGGCGAGGGTGTCGTGGATGGTGACGACGATCTGGGTCTGGTCGAACTCCCGCTCGTGCTTGCGCAGCGGGGCTAGGAGGCTGGGGGAGTGGATCATGCCCGTGCCGAGCGTCGGGACGATGCCGAGTTGCCAGGCCGCCGCCAGCTCGCGGCGGGGGAGAGTCGTCCGGTGCAACTGGGTCAGCCCGGGAAGAGCCTCCTCGATGAGCGAGATCTTCTCTGTTGGAAGCGCGGACACGATCCCTTCCACCGTGCAGCCACGTGGGGCCGTCTGGACGAGGGCACGGGCCAGTTCTTCGGCGTACCGCGAGATTCCGTTCGGGACCGGCGTGATCATCTGATCGACCACCATCCGCAGCGTCGTTGCCATTGCAGAACCGCCTCTTTCTTCGTGTTGTTCGCCTGTACCAATCTATGCGACACGACGTACCACCCTTTCCGGGGAGCGCGCGGATGCATACATGCACATACGATAGGGACCATGTCTGGGGTAAGAGGGATCTCTCGCGCGCGCGCGACCGCGTTATTCATCGTCGGCCTGCTCGTGGCCGCGATCTTCGTGGCGGCTCCACACCCTCAGTCCCAGACTCCCTCAGCTTCAGCCGCCGGATTCAGCGCGGGCAACATCATCGACGATGCGGTCTTCTACAACGATGCGGCCATGACCGAGGCAGGCATCCAGTCCTTCCTCACCACGAAGGGTGCCTCCTGCAAGGTCGGGGCACTCTGCCTGAAGAGCTACAAGGCAGCGAGCTACGACCGCCCAGCCGACGCCATGTGCTCGGCATATTCGGGCGCTACGTCTGAGACCGCCGCCAGGATCATCTACAAGGTCGCCAAAGCCTGCGGGATCAACCCACAGGTCTTCATGGTGATGCTGGAGAAGGAACAGGGGCTGGTCACGACCACCAACCCGACCACGGGCAAGTACCGGATCGCCATGGGCTACGGTTGCCCGGACACCGCCCCGTGCGACACCCAGTACTACGGATTCTTCAACCAGGTCTACAAGGCGGGGTCACAGCTGATCCGTTACACCAACCCGCCGGGGACATCGAAGTACTTCACCTGGTTCGGGCCGGGCAAGACCGTTCCGATCCAGTGGCACCCCAACGCATCCTGTGGCTCAGGCAACGTCTACGTCGCCAACAAGGCGACGGCGAGCCTCTATTACTACACGCCGTACCAGCCGAACGCCGCTGCCATCCGCGCCGGTTCCGGCACCGGGGACAAGTGCTCCGCGTACGGCAACAGGAACTTCTTCAACTACTTCACGTCGTGGTTCGGATCCACGCGCGGCACAGGGGTGCACGCGAGCCTCGCCGCGTACTACGACAAGAACGCGACAGTGCTCGGCCAGCCGGTCGAACCCGCCAAGACCTATGGCGACGGCGGCATGGGCCAGCGATTCACCAACTACTGGGTGTACCGGACTCCGTCTGGCGTCATCACCAAGACGACAGGCCGGATCGGACGTGACCACGCGGACGCAGGCGGAGGCGCCGGGCCTCTCGGGTACCCGACCGGCGAGTACACGTACTACTCCAGCGGCGCCAGGAGCCAGACGTTCGAGAACGGCACCTATTACTGGACCGAGGCGACCGGCGCCATCTTCACCACAGGACTCATCCGCGCCGCGCACGACGCGCTCGGAGGGGCAGACGGCTCACTCGGCCTCCCCACAGGCGCATACGGAACTGTCGCGACCATCGGGCGGACCCAGACGTTCGAGAACGGCACCATGTACTGGTCGCCGACGACCGGGGCGCGTGTGACCACCGGCGTGATCGGCAGGAACTACGAAGCGCTCGGCGGTCCGTCAGGCGCGCTCGGATTCCCCGCAGGAGACTACGGCGTCGCGCCGGACGACGGACGAAGCCAGGTGTTCGAGAAGGGGACCTACTACTGGTCCACCGGGAACGGCGCCCACTTCATGCTCAGCGAGTTCAACGAGGGCTATGAGAGCCAGGGCGGTGTCACCGGACCGTACGGGTACCCGACAAGCGCTGCGAAGTCCTACGCAGGAGGGGGCTTCGGCCAGAACCTCGAGGCGGGAAGCGTCTACTGGTCGCCGGCAACCGGAGCGCGGCTGACAACAGGGAAGATCGGTGCGGCATACACCGCCCTCGGCGGTCCGAGCGGTCTGCTGGGCTACCCGACAGGCGACTACACCTACCGCAAGGACGGCGGCCGATCGCAGCAGTTCCAGAAGGGCATCATCTACTGGTCGTCCGCGACAGGGTCGCAGTACATGCTCACCGATATCGCCACCGGCTACGCAAAGCTCACTGGCACAGGTGGAACGTACGGATATCCGACGCAGTCGACCGTCGTTCACCCTGGGGGGTTCTCGCAGAAGCTCCAGGCCGGCGTCGCCTACTGGACGAGCTCGGCGGGCCTCAGGCTGACCACAGGGAAGATCGGCGCTGCATACACGGCGCTCGGCGGCCCGACCGGTTCGCTGGGATACCCGACGGGCGATTACCTCGCCAACGCCGACGGCACACGCTCGCAGAAGTTCCAGAACGGCACGCTGTACTGGTCGGCTGCCCGCGGCGTCTGGCGAGGCTGAGGCTGACCCACAGGTCACCCGCTCCGGGAGGGGCGGGTAAACTGGCGTGTGGCCGCGACGGCGGCCCGGGGAGGAACACAGGGTGCGCAGTCGTCAGGTAGTTGCGGTTGTCGTCGCCTACAACCGTCGCGACCTCCTCATCGAGGTCCTGGCCGGGTTGCACTCCCAGTCGCGTGTCCCGGATGCCATCGTCGTCGTCGACAATGCATCCAGCGACGACTCTGCGGCCGTCGTCCGTGAGGTGGCACCGACGGCGACGCTCATCGAACTCTCCACCAACACCGGGGGCGCAGGCGGTTTCGCGGTCGGGATGGCCGCGGCGATCGCGCGTCACGACCCCGACTGGGTCTGGGTGATGGACGACGACACCATCCCGGAGCCGGACGCACTCGGTTCCCTGCTCGACGCCGTCGAACGCTACGACAGCGACGACCTGTGCGCCGTCGGGTCGCGGGTGGTGTGGACCAACGGTGTTGAGCACCCGATGAACACGCCGCGCCGCAACCCCTTCGCCGGGCGCAGGGAAAAGGACCTGGCGTCGCGTATCGACGCGGTCGCCGTGCGCTCGCTGTCGTTCGTCTCGTCGATGTACCGTGCAGACGCCATCCTCCGACGCGGTTTCCCCGTCGTCGACTACTTCCTCTGGAACGACGACTTCGAGTTCAGCGCCAGGCTGCTTCGCCACGGGGTGGGGTTGAGCGTTCCTGCGAGTCGCGTCGTCCACAAGACGAAGGCGCTCGCGTCGACCGATGTCGACCCCGGCCCGCGATTCCGGCTCGAAGTCCGCAACAAGGTGTGGCTGTTCCGGAAATCCCCCGCGCTCAGCGTGGGGGAGAAGATCCTCTACATCGGTGCTTCAGCGTTGCGCTGGGCCAGGACGTTCCGGCTGTCACAGGACAGGCGGACACTCCGGGCAGGGCTCTCCTCAGGGTTGAAGGAAGGTTTCGGCCGGAAACCGCGCCCGAACACCGAGGTCCTCGCCGGCGCAGGCGTGCCGGATGACATTCTCGCCGTTCTCGGGCGTCGGCACGCATGACCGGCACGGACACCCCGCAGCGCCCCGCCCCGTTCTCTCTTCTCCTGCCCGTCTACGAGAAGGACGAACCTGAGCATTTCGCCAGGGCATTCTCGAGCTCGGTCACCGCGCAGACCCTCCCACCGGACGAGGTCGTCCTCGTCCAGGACGGGGCGGTGCCTGAGGCCCTCGAGGCGGCGGTGGCGGATGCCATTGCCTCGACGAACGTCCCGGTCGTCCACCTCCGGATCCCTGAACGCGGCGGCCTCGCGAACGCGCTCACCGCCGGCCTCGCCGCGTGTTCGTTCGACATCGTGGCGCGCATGGACGCGGACGACGTCTCCCTGTCGAGCCGGTTCGAACGGCAGCTGGCGAAGGTGCACGAAGGCTTCGACCTCGTCGGAACCGGCATGCTCGAATTTGCCGATGACACGAGTGCTGTCATCGGTCGCAGAACCCCTCCGACCGGCGCAGACGCCATCGCGAAGTATGCGCGGTTCCACGACCCGTTCAACCATCCCACCGTGATGTACCGCCGCGCCGCCGTCGAGCGGGCGGGCGGGTACGAGGACATCGGCCTGATGGAGGACTACTGGCTGTTCGCCCGAATGATCCACTCCGGTGCGCGCGTCGACAACCTTCCTGACGCTCTGCTGATGTACAGGGTCGGCGCAGGCGCGTACTCGAGGCGAGGCGGGCGCAAGCAGTTCGAAGCCGAGTTGAACCTCCAGCGCGCCCTCCGCACCATCCGTTTCACGACCAGGGCACAGTTCTGCCGCAACCTCGCCGTCCGTGGCCTCTATCGCTTCGTTCCTGTGCGCATTCGGACCGTCCTGTACCGCCGCCTGATCGCCCGCGGTTTCAGCGCCGACGGCGCCTGAGGGTCCTTCGGACTCTCCCAGAAGCCGACTACTACTATTGACGGGTGTCAGTTCTCGTTACCGGCGGCGCCGGATACATCGGTAGTCACGTCGTCCGGCTCCTCCTGGAGAGGAACGAAGACGTTGTCGTCGTCGACAGCCTCGCCAACGGTGACCCCACACGGATCGGCAACGTCCCGCTCGGGGTGATCGATCTGGCCGGAGACGACGCCCCTCGTGCTCTCCGCGCGTTCATCGACGAGAACGAGGTCACCGCGCTCGTCCACCTCGCGGCACTGAAGCAGGCCGGGCAGTCCGTCGAACAGCCGGCCCGGTACTACCGGGAGAACGTCGGCGGCCTGGCGAACGTCCTCTCCGCCCTCGAGGGCACGGCCGTCGACAGGGTCGTCTTCTCGTCCTCCGCAGCGGTGTACGGCAACCCAGACACGTCGCCCGTTTCCGAGGACACGCCGCCCCGGCCCATCAACCCATACGGGGAGACCAAACTCGCCGGAGAATGGCTCGTGGCGGCCGCCGGACACGCTCTGGGCATCAACACGGCCAGCCTGCGCTACTTCAACGTCGCAGGAGCGGGGTGGCGCGACCTCGGTGACACCATGCCGATGAACCTCCTCACACTCGCCATCGACGCCGTTCACCGCGGCGAGCAGCCCCGCGTCTTCGGGCACGACTACGACACACCGGACGGAACAGGCGTCAGGGACTACGTGCATGTGCTCGACCTGGCCGACGCCCACATCGCCGCACTCGATCACCTGGCGGCAGCTCCCGAGCGATCAACGGTGCTGAACGTCGGAACGGGCGAAGGGGCGAGCGTGCTCGACGTCCTCACCCAGCTCTCCACGGCATCGGGCAGTGTGTTCACCCCGCTTCTGATGGACCGCAGGCCGGGTGACCCTGCTGCCGTCGTCGCCGACGTGTCACGGATGAGCGTCGAGCTCGGCTGGCGCGCCCGGCTGAGCCTGGCGGACATGGTGACATCCGCGTGGGATGCCTCGGTATTCACCCGGCAGGGTCAACAGTCATGATCGCCAGGCCATTGCGTGTGACAGCCGAGATGACGAGGTGAGCTGGCTTCTCGCCCTCCCGGTGCTCGTCGTCGCCGTCGGAGTTCTCTACCTGCCCGGCCTTGCGCTGCTGTTCGCGGCCGGCGCGCGCGGGTTCCTGCTGTACGTGGCTGCCCCCGCCGTGTCCGTCGCGGTGATCGCCGTCCTCGGCATCGCGTTCCCCTTCGTGAACCTGGCCTGGTCCGTCCCGGCTGTGCTTCTGGCCATCGCCGTGCTCGGGGTCGTCGTCGCCATTGCCCGCCGCCTCCTCGCCGGCACATGGACACGCCCGCGCGTCCAGCGCAACGCCGTCACCACCGGCTGGACGGTGGCGGCACTCGTTGTCGCCGCCCTCGTGATCACCGTCCAGCTGATCGTGGTCTTCGGCGAACCGGGAAACATGTCGCAGACCTTCGACGCCGCGTTCCACCTCAACGGCACCAAGTTCATCCTCGACACGGCGAACGCGTCGTCGTTCCATCTCAGCGGACTGATCCTGCCGGAGGGCACATCGAGCTTCTACCCGGCCGCGTGGCACGGCGTGGTGTCGCTCGTGTCTGCATCGTCGGGCGGGAGCGTCCTCGTGGCCGCCAACATGGTGAACATCGTCGTCGCCGCCGGTGCGTGGCCGGCCGGAGTCATGGCGTTGACCCGCGTCGTCGCGCCGGGAAGCCGCGTCGCCATCGCCGCCGCAGGCATCGTCAGCGCCGCCCTCCCCGGATTCCCACTGCTTCCGCTCGACTACGGCGTGCTGTACCCGTACTTCCTCGCCCTCGCCTTCATCCCCCTGGCCCTCGCCCTCGCGCTGTCGTTCACCCGGCTGGCCTCGTTCCCGTCCGAGGAGCCGGCTCTGCTCCGCGCCCTGGCGCTTGCGGCAACGGTCGCGGCCATGGGACTTGCACAATCCGCGGCGGTGTTCGCGTGGGCGGCGATGCTGGTCCCCGTGCTCGTCGCGGTGGTGATCCGTCTCTGGCGGAGCCATCCGTCGCCGCGGATCCGATGGACGGCGGTTCTTGCCGGTGCACTCGCCGTCGGCGTCCTCGCAGTGGCCTGGTATGTCATCGGCCGGCTCGGGAACACGGCTCCGTGGGATGCATACGCGACCCCGTTCTACGCCCTGGTCGAGCTGTTCAGCAACTCACGGGAGGGAGCGGCGCCTGCAGTGGTTGTCAGCGTCCTCACCCTCATCGGCCTCGTGTCTGTCGTGCGAGGCGGACGATGGTGGATCGCGGGGATGTGGGCCGTCGCGGCCATCCTCTTCGTCGTCTCCGCTTCCCTGCCGTACGGTGACCTGCGCAACGTCGCCATCGGCCTCTTCTACAAGGACCCGCCGCGGCTGACAGCCCTCCTCGCCACGATTTCGGCCCCGATCGCTGTGCTCGGAGTGGTCGCGGCCTGGAACTTCGCCGTGAAACGGCTCTCGCCTGAGCTCAACGCCAGGCTCCGCGCAGGCAAGGCGTCCGTGATCGCCCCTGTGATCGCCGGCGCGCTGCTCTTGGCCACCACCCAGGCCGGAATGCAGGCCGCAGTGGCCGAGGCACAGCCGAAGTACGCCATGACGGAGTGGTCGCCGATCCTGTCGATCGATGAACGCACCCTCCTCGAACGACTCCACGAGAACGTCCCTGAGGATGCCGTCGTCGCCGGGAACCCCTGGACCGGTGCGTCATTGGCTTACGTCGTCGGCGACCGGCACGTCCTCAACCCCCACTTCAACGTGTCAGCGGAGCCGTCACACGTTCTCATCAACATGCACCTCAACGAAGCGGCAACCGACCCAGCCGTCTGCGAGGCCGTCAGGGAACTCGGCGTCGGATACGTCCTCGATTTCGGCGTGTACACGAGGGACGCCGGCGGAGTGCTCTCCTTCGACAGCACGACCAACTACCGGGGCCTCCTCGATCTCGCTGACTCAGGGGTCGTGGAGGAGATCGACCGCGAGGGCGACAAGGTCCTCTACCGGATCACGGCCTGCGACTAGGGACCGCGTCGTTCCTCCGGCACGGACTCCTGGGGACGACGGATGCGGCCGGTCTCAGCGTCGGTCGTCCTGACCTGCTGCTGCGTCTTCCATCCGCGCCTCAGCGAGGGCGATCTCACGGGCGAGCCTGGTCAGTTTGCGGTCCAGCTGCACATTGCGACGGTACGTCGTCGACACGTAGATCAGGAACGCGAGCACGAAACCGTAGAGCAGGAGGTCCGTGCCTCTGCCGACTCCGACGAGGTTGGCCACCCAGGTGAGCCACTGCGGGAAGATGATGGACCCGATCGCGACGACGACGAAAGCCGCGAGGAACAGACGGCGCAGCGCCAGGTGGCTGTCGCGTCCGGACGGACGGGTGAGGAAGAGGCCGACGACGACGACGCCGACGACGAGAATGATCTGGATCCACATGGTCTTCGTCCTAACGCACGAGAAGGTCGACGAGGATGTTGACCGAGTTCAGCACTGACTGGCCCTTCCCCTTCGAATAGTCGGTGTAGAGGAGTTCGACCGGGTACTCCTCCCACGGCAGCTTCGTCCTGCCCAGCTGGAACACGATCTCCGTGGCGTGGGCCATCCTGTCCTGCTGCAGGTCGACGAGCCTCGCGGCATCCGTCCGGATGACGCGCAGGCCGTTGTGTGCGTCGGTGAGGCGGAGTCCCGTGGTGCGGTTCGTCACCCAGACCGCGGTCTTCAGGATGACCTTCTTCAGCCAGCCCGGCTGTGTGCGGTCGTCGAGGAAACGGGAACCGAAGATGATGGCAGCGTCGTGCTCGCGAGCCGCTCGGAGCATCCCCTCGGCGTCCTCGATCCGGTGCTGGCCGTCGGCGTCGAAGGTGACGATGTACCGCGCTTCGGGTTTCTGCGCCACATAGGAGAGGCCGGTCTGCAGCGCTGCGCCCTGGCCGAGGTTGACCGGGTGTCTCAGTACCCGTGCCCCGGCCGCAGCGGCGACCGCCGCTGAGCCGTCCGTGCTGCCGTCGTCGATGCACACGACATGCACGAAGCGTTCGAGCAGTTCGGTGACGACGCGACCGATGACGGTGGCCTCGTTGTAGAGCGGGATGATGATCCACGCCCCGAAGTCCCGTTCGACGGCAACGTCAGGCTCGTTCGAAGCGTCGGGGGTCATACGCCCATTGTGACAGAACGTTATAGTCTTGGTGCGCACCAGCCGTCGACAGAATGTGTGCGAGGAGCCCACTTGAGTATTCACCCCAACGCCCGAATCGTGCCGTCGGCAGACGTCTCCGAGCAGGCGGACATCGGCGAAGGGAGTTCCGTCTGGCACCTGGCGCAGGTTCGTGAGGACGCGAAACTCGGCCGCAACTGCATCATCGGCCGTGGGGCGTACATCGGGACGGGCGTCGAGCTGGGCGACAACTGCAAGGTCCAGAACTACGCGCTCGTCTACGAGCCCGCGAAGCTCGGCAACGGCGTGTTCATCGGACCCGCCGTCGTGCTGACAAACGACACATACCCCCGCGCCATCAACCCGGACGGCTCACAGAAGAGCGCGCACGACTGGGAGCCTGTCGGTGTCACCATCCGCGAGGGTGCAGCGATCGGCGCACGCGCCGTCTGCGTCGCCCCCGTCACCATCGGCGCCTGGTCCACCATCGCCGCAGGCGCCGTCGTCACCCGTGACGTCCCCGACTTCGCGCTCATGGCAGGAGTTCCCGCCAAACGCATCGGCTGGGTCGGCAAAGCCGGCCTCCGCCTGACCGAAACGGATGCCGGCTGGCAGTGCCCGGAGACCTCGGCACTGTACGAAGAAATCGACGGCACACTCAGAGAGGTAGTCGCACATGACTAAGCCCTTTATCCCCCCGGCAAAGCCGATCATCGGAGACGAGGAACGCGAGGCCGTCGACCGCGTCCTCCGCTCGGGCATGGTCGCCCAGGGCCCTGAGGTCGCCAGGTTCGAGAGCGAATTCGCCGACGTCATGGTGCAGGGCAGGGCGAGCGTCGCCGTCAACTCCGGCACCTCCGGCCTCCACCTCGGCCTCCTGGCCGCAGGCGTCGGCGCCGGTGACGAGGTCATCGTGCCGTCGTTCACCTTCGCCGCAACGGCGAACTCCGTCGCACTCACCGGTGCGACCCCGGTCTTCGTCGACATCGAGCCCGCGCAGTTCACGCTGGACCCGGTCGCGGTCGAAGCAGCCATCACGAGCCGCACCAAGGCGATCATGCCTGTGCACCTCTACGGCCACCCCGCCCACCTCGCCGAGCTCTCCGCTCTCGCCGAGAAGTACGAACTCGACCTCTACGAGGACGCGGCGCAGGCCCACGGCGCAGAGCTGGACGGCAGGCGCGTCGGAACCTTCGGTCGGTTCGGGATGTTCAGCCTGTACCCGACGAAGAACATGACCAGTGGCGAAGGCGGCATGGTCACCTGCGACAGCGAGGAGTTCGTCCGCCGGGTGAAGCTGTTCAGGAACCAGGGCATGGAGACCCAGTACCAGAACGAGGTCGTCGGGCTCAACAACCGGATGACAGACATCCACGCCGCCATCGGCCGCGTCCAGCTGACCAAGGTCGGCGCGTGGACGACGACGAGGCAGCAGAACGCCGCGTTCCTCGACGCCAACCTCGAGGGTGTCATCGTGCCCCCTGTCGCCGCGGGCGCCGTGCACGTGTACCACCAGTACACGGTCCGGGTCCCCGAGGACCGCGACGGCTTCGTCACGGCGCTCAAAGAGGAATACGCGGTCGGAAGCGGTGTCTACTACCCGGTGCCGAACCACCGCCTCCCTTCGCTCACCCACTTCGCCCCAGGTCTCGATCTCCCCGAGACCGAGAAGGCCGCTGCAGAGGTCGTGTCGCTGCCCGTTCACCCCTCACTGTCCCAGGACGACCTGGCTCGCATCGTCGAAGCCGTCAACGCCGTCGCGAAGGCAGGCGCATAGTGGCCGAGTTGCGGGTCGGGCTCCTCGGAGTCGGCCAGATGGGCCGCCACCATGCCAGGGTTCTCCGTGAGCTTCCCGGTGTCGACCTCGTCGCCATCGCCGACCCGGGCGGGGACCCGCACGGTGTCGCCGGATCGCTCGACGTCCTTCCCGACATCGACGCGCTCATCGCGACGGGCATCGACATGGCCGTCGTCGCCGTTCCGACCGCGTTCCACGAGGCCGCGGCGCTGACCCTCGCCGAGGCCGGCGTGCACACCCTCGTCGAGAAGCCGATCGCGCACTCCGTCGAGGCCGGACGGCGGATGGTCGACGCGTTCAAGGCCAAGGGCCTCGTCGGCGCCGTCGGGCACATCGAGCGTTTCAACCCTGCGCTGCAGGAACTCCGCCGCCGTATCGCCGCAGGGGACGTCGGTGAGGTCTACCAGATCGCCACCCGTCGTCAGGGGCCGTTCCCGTCGCGCATCGCCGACGTCGGCGTCGCCAAGGACCTCGGCTCCCACGACGTCGACCTCACGGCCTGGGTGGCCCAGTCGCCGCACAAGACGATCTTCGCGCAGACGATGCACAAGAGCGGCAGGGCGTACGAGGACATGATCCTCGCCACCGGTCGGCTCGAGAACGGCATCATCGTGAACCACGTCGTCAACTGGCTCAGCCCGATGAAAGAACGCGTCACCATCGTCACCGGTGAGCGCGGCGCCTACGTGGCTGACACGAACAGCGGCGATCTGACCTTCTACGCCAACGGCACCTTCCCGACCGAATGGGAATACGTCTCCGCGTTCAGGGGCGTCTCAGAAGGAGACGTCACCCGATTCGCGCTCAACAAGAGGGAGCCGTTGCGGGTGGAGCACGAGGCATTCCGTGACGCCGTGCTCGGCTTGCGCACTGACGTCGTCACCATGGAGGAGGGCCTCCGCACGCTCGCCGTCGTCGAGGGCGTCATCGAGTCTGCCCAGACGGGGAAGTCTGTCGAGTTCTAGGGCGATGCGCGTCACGATCGCGAGTCGGATATTCTCACCGGAGCCGGCCGCCGCGTCATTCCGGTTGGCAGCCCTCGCTGACGCTCTCGACGCCTCAGGGCACGAGGTCACGGTCACGACCACGTCTACCAGGTCGGCGGAGGCGTCGTCGACCCGTCCGGGCGTACGGGTCAGGCGCTTCCCCGTGCTCCGCGATCGTGACGGGTACGTCAGGGGCTACCTCCAGTACCTGAGCTTCGACGTCCCGCTCGCGTTCCGGCTGTTGTTCGGCAGACGCGCGGATGTGTACGTGAGCGAACCGCCCCCGACGACGGGGATCGTGGTCCGTGTCGTGGCAGCGCTCAGGCGGGCGCCATATGTGTACTACGCCGCCGATGTCTGGTCGGATGCCGCTGAGTCGACCGGCGCTCCGCGCGCGGTCGTCCGGCTGCTGCGCGTCGTCGAGTCGCACGTCCTGCGTCACGCGAGCCGGGTGATCGCCGTGAGCACCGGTGTCGCCGGCCGGGTGGAAGAACTCTCGGGACACAACCGCACGGTCGTCGTCCCGAACGGGATCGACACCGCCATCTTCGCGCCGGCCGGTGCCGATTCCCGCCCCGCGCCTGTCGTCATCTACGCGGGGACGACATCCGAATGGCAAGGCGCAGACATCTTCGTCCGCGCGATGCCGGAGGTTCGACGCCGTGTCCCCGACGCGACCCTGATCTTCCTGGGCCAGGGGAGTGCGTGGGACGCCCTGCAGGAGCTCGCCGCCGACGTCGCCCCCGGGCTCGTCGAATTCAGGGACGTCGTCGCCCCCGAACGCGCGGCCGAGCACCTCCGGTCGGCCAGGGTCGCCGCCGTCAGCCTGAAACCGGGGCAGGGCTACGATTTCGCCATCCCCACCAAGATCTTCGCGGCCGTCGCGTGCGGGACCCCTGTACTGTTCTGCGGGCCGGGCCCGGCAGGCGGGATCATCGGCTCCGCCGATCTGGGCCTCGCCGTCGACTACGAGGTCGTCGCCGTCGCCGATGCCCTCACCACCATGCTCGGCGGCACCAGGACCTGGGACCCCGATCGCCTTGCGAGCTGGTCCAGGGAGAACGCCTCGCTGGAGACCGCAGGGACTCGCGCGGCGCAAGCCGTGTCCGCTGCGCGCACACGAAGGGTCGGGAACTGACCATGGGAACATACAGCAACGAATCACTTCCGACGATCGACGGCAGGCGTCCGCGGATCGCGTTCGTCGTCTACAACGACACCTACGCGGACACCCGCGTGCTGAAGATCGCTGCGACGGCTGCCGAGGCGGGGGCGGATGTGCGGATCTTCGCTTTCTCCTCCAGAACGGGCCACTTCGGCCCCGGCCTGGAGACAGGGCCCGTCGAGATCGACCGGGTCCCGCTCCGTGAAATCGCCCACCTCCTGACGCGATGGGGTCTGTCTGCGCGCCGCCTCCTCGGGCGACCGGTCCCCACATACACGCCGACGGGGGCGCATCCGGAGCAGGAGACCACCGCCACGGTCACCCCGGCCGCGCCGACCCCCACGCCCACGCCGACGCCGGCGCCGCGGCCTGCAGCAGGCAAGCGGGCAAAAGGGCTGGCCATCGACCTGTGGCGCCGCGCCGACGCCACGATCAAGCAGGGCTCGTTCTGGATGCGGGCGAGTTCCCACATGACCAGCTGGCGTCCTGACGTCATCCACGCCCACGACGCCAACACCCTCATCGCCGCGCTGGCCGTCGGACGCCGCCTGTCGGTGCCCTATGTGTACGACTCACATGAACTGTGGACCGAGCGCAACATCAGCGCGGACCGCCCCGTCGCCAAACGGTTCGAGCGGCTCTACGAACGTGTCGGCGCGAAACGAGCCGCCGCCGTCGTCACGGTCTCTCCCAGCATCGCCGACTGGCTGAAGTCCCGCTTCCGCCTGCGCGACCAGCCGGTGCTCGTGCGGAACATCCCGGTCTTCACCGGGAGCGTCCCCGAGCCTCAGGACGGTCGCCTGCGGGAACTGGCCGGCCTCGGATCCGGGGACCGAGTCCTGGCCTACTGCGGCGGAATCACGACGAACCGTGGGATCGAAGAGACGATCGAAGCCCTGCCGCTCCTGCCAGATGACGTGCACTTCGTCCTGCTCGGGTTCGGATCGGAGATCTACCGGGCCGGTCTCGACGCGAGGGTCGCCGAGCTCGGACTCGCCGGCCGGGTCCACTTCGTTGGCGCTGTGCCGTCGAACGAGGTCTCAGCCGCCCTCGCCGACGCCGATGTCTCGCTCGTCCTGACCCGACCGGCGTGCCTGAGCTACGAGTACTCACTGCCGAACAAACTCTTCGAGTCCATCCAGGCCGGCATCCCCATCGTGGCGACAGACATCGTCGATGCGGCACGTCTCGTGCGCCACTACGACGTCGGTGAGGCCGTCGCGACCGAGATGCCCGCCAGCGAACTGGCCGCCGCGATCACATCCGCCCTGTCATCCACGAGCGAACGGCGCACCGCGATCCGCCTGGCTGCGCCCGAGCTCACCTGGCAGGGTGAATCGGAACGCCTGCTGCGGTTGTACGGTTCGCTGATCGAGCGTCGGCGCGATCGCTGAACCCGGCCGGGGCGAGCGACCCTGACGCTGCCGCGCCGCCGGGTGTGACGAGCGCCGGTGCACGCGACGGCCGGAAAGAAATGCGAAACTTGGGTCGTGCCTTCAGCAACCAAGCTCCTCATCCTGTCGTTCTCTCCGATCGCGACCGACGCCCGCGTCCTCAAACAGGTCGAACGGTTCGCCTCGACCTACTCGGTGACGACGTGCGGCTACGGGCCGAGGCCGGACGGCGTCGACGAGCACATCCAGATCCCCGATGAGGTGCCGGCCAACGATCTGAACGGCCGGCTGATCACCCTTCACCTCTACTCCCGCGCCTACTGGAGCCTCGGCGCCGTCACATGGGCCAGGAAGGCGCTGGCCGGCCATCCGTTCGACGTGATCCTGGCGAACGACGTCGAAACCGTGCCCCTGGCGCTGCATCTCGCCCCCGCGCGTGGTGTCCACGCAGACCTGCACGAGTACAGCCCCCGCCTCCATGCCGAATTCGAGGGCTGGCTCCGCCGGATCGCCCCGTATTACGAATGGCTCTGCAAACGGTACGTCAGCAAGGCCCAGTCCTGGACGACGGTCGGCGAGGGGCTGGCGAAGGAGTACGAGCGGAACTTCGGCTTCCGGCCGCTGCTGGTGACGAACGCCGCTCCGTTCGCCGACGTCGCCCCGCAGCCGGTCGGGGAGCCGATTCGCCTCGTGCACAGCGGGGCGGCGCTGCGGAAACGGAACATCCACACCCTCATCGCAGCGGTCAGCGGGTCGCCGGCGGACGTGACCCTCGACCTGTACCTCACCGCGAACGATCCCGCGTACCTCGCCGAACTGCGGCAGGGCGCAGACGAGTCCGACCGGATCACGCTGCACGACCCAGTGCCCTATTCGGACCTGGTGAGAACTCTGAACGCGTTCGACGTCGGAGTGCATTTCCTGCCGCCGGTGAACTTCAACAACGAGTGGGCGCTCCCCAACAAGATGTTCGACTACGTCCAGGCCCGCCTGGGAATCGTGGTCGGGCCCTCGGCCGAGATGGCGAAGTACGTCGACCGCTTCGAGCTCGGCGCCGTCGCAACTGACTTCTCGATCGACGCACTGCGAGCGGCGATCGCCGGACTGACCGTCGACTCCGTTTCGGCCTACAAGGCGAATGCAGACGCGGCCGCCCGTGAGCTGTCCGCAGGACCGCAGGTGGATGTGTGGGACGGCTGCATCGCCAGGCTCGCCGGCCGGGCCTGACCGCCCGCCGGAACCGCCCGGGTTCCTGCGGTCAGTTCGCGATCAGGTAGTCGATCGTCCTCGTGGCCGCATCGCCGTCGCCGTACGGGGTCGCATCGGTCTCGGCAGGGCGGGGGCGTGTCGCTGCCGCGGCGATCTCGTCCTTCGTGTTCGCGAGGACGTTCCAGCCGAGTTCGACCGTTTCGACCCATTCGGTCTCGGTCCTCACGGTCGTGCACGGGACCCGGAGAAGGAATGCCTCTTTCTGGAGCCCACCGGAATCGGTGATCACTCCGCGGCTCGATGCAACAGCCGCGATGAGGTCCGGGTAGGCGAGCGGGGCGTGGGCGAGGAGTGAACCGGCCGTGAGGTCGATGCCGTGTTCGGCCGCCTTCGCCACGACACGCGGGTGAGCGAGCAGCACCACGCGGTGCTCGAGCGCTGCCAGCCCGTCGACGATCTGCCTGAGGCGCGCGGGGTCGTCGGTGTTCTCCGCACGGTGGATCGTCGCGACGTGGAACTCGCCGGGTGTGAGCCCGAGCTCGGCGACGAGTTCAGACGGCTTCCCGGCGATCTCGTCCCGGATGAGCAGAAGGACATCGGTCATGACGTCGCCGACGACGACGGTGCGATCGCGCAGGCCCTCGTTCGCCAGGTGCTCGGCCGCGACCGTGGTCGGAGCGAAGAGCACGTCTGCGGCGTGGTCGGTGAGGACGCGGTTGTGCTCCTCGGGCATCTGCCGGTTGAACGACCGCAACCCGGCCTCGAGGTGAGCCAGCTTGAAGTGCAGCTTGACGGCGCTGAGCGCGGCGGCCACCGTCGAGTTCGTGTCGCCGTACACGAGTACCCAGTCCGGCTGCTCCTCCTCGAAGACGGCGTCGAGGGCTGCGAGCATCGCACCCGTCTGGACACCGTGGGACCCGGAACCGATCCCGAGGTGGACGTCAGGCGCGGGGATCCCGAGGTCCTGGAAGAAGACGTCGGACAGCATCGGGTCGTAGTGCTGGCCGGTGTGGACGATCACGTGGTCGACGCCTGCCAGTGCGGCCGCCTTGGCGATGGGAGCGAGCTTCACGAACTGCGGGCGGGCCCCGACGACACTGATTATCTTCACGAGGAGCCATCTTAGTTCGTCGCCACCCGGCGGGTGTCTGGCCTGACCGGGCGATCAGGGAACTGTGGGATCATGGGATTTCGATCCCCCGAAGGTAGACGATCCGTGAAACTCCTCTGGCAGACCCTGAAACAACTCTTGCCGCTGCTGCCACCCCGAGCCCGCCGCTTCCTGTCGATATACGTCATCCTCTCGTCGGCCCTTGCGCTGCTCGACGTCGCTGCGATCGGCCTGCTCGCCCTCTCGATGGCGGCGATGGTGCAGTCGGATCCTGTGACACTGCCGGTCGTCGGCACGATCGACCAGTCTGGGTACGTGTGGATCCTCGTGGCCGTGTCCGGCCTGATCATCCTCAAGTCGGGCCTGAGCGTGCTGCTCCAGTGGCGCGCCACCAGACGCTTCGCCAAGTACGAGCTCGAGATCGGCGACCGCCTCTTCGGGGCGTACATCCAGGCCCCGTGGACGGAGCGGCTGCAGAGGAACACCTCCCAGCTGGTCAGGATGGCGGACGTCGGGATCGCCGCAGTGGTCGCCGGATTCCTCCTGCCCGTCCTCAGCCTCCCCACACTCTTCACGACGTCGATCTCGGTCCTCGTCGTCATCGTGATCGCCCAGCCGGTCACGGCCCTTGTCACCGTCGTCTACCTGGGCCTCATCGCGTTCCTGCTCTACTTCTGGGTGTCCAGGAAATCGGTGGAGGCCGGCCGGGTGAACCGTGACTACTCGTTCAAGGTGGCGAGCCTGATGACCGACATGGTGTCAGCGCTCAAGGAGATCACGCTGCGCAACAAGGCCGGAGAGGTCGCCGGCGTGATCCACTCGAACCGGCTGCACACCACGCGCGCGCGGGCGAATCTCAGCTTCCTCGGTGCGGTGCCGAAGTTCGTGCTGGAGTCAGCACTCGTCGGCGGGTTCATCCTCGTCGGCGGCGTCGCCTACTTCTCCGGCGGGATGGCCGGCGCGTTCGCGGCGGTGGCACTGTTCGCCGTCGCCGGGTTCCGGTTGGTCCCTTCGCTCACCGGGTTCCAGTCCGTGATCACCCAGACCCACTCGAACATCCCCCAGGTCAAGGCAGTGATGGGCGACATCCATAAGGCTGAGGGCTACCTCGAGCGAGGTGAGCGCATCGGCCACGATCCTCTCCAGGGCGAACCGCGACTGCTCGAGCTCCGGGATGTGGCCTTCACCTACCCAGGAGGGGACCGGCCCGCCGTCAACGGGATCGACCTGACGATCCCGATGGGAAGCACAGTCGGTCTCGTCGGATCGTCCGGGGCCGGGAAATCCACCCTCGTCGACATCCTCCTCGGCCTGCTCGTCCCTTCAGAAGGCGACATCCTCATCGACGGTGTGCCGCTCGAGGGTGTGCTCGCCGACTGGCGGTCCCGCGTCGGCTACGTCCCCCAGGACGTCGCCCTCTTCGACGGCACCGTGGCCGAGAACGTCGCACTGTCCTGGACAGGCGACTACGACAGGACGCGCGTGCGTGAGGCCCTGGAACGAGCACAGCTCTGGGAAGTGGTCTCCTCTCGGGCCGGCGGGATCGACGCCAGGGTCGGTGAACGCGGAATGTCTCTGTCCGGCGGGCAGCGGCAGCGGCTCGGAATCGCCCGTGCCCTGTACAGCGACCCACTCATCCTCGTCCTCGACGAGGCGACGAGCGCTCTCGACACCAAGACGGAGTCAGACGTGTCGATCGCGATCAGGGAGCTGAGAGGACAGGTGACGATCATCTCCGTGGCTCACCGGCTCTCCACCATCCGCGACAACGACCAGGTCGTCTTCATGCGTGACGGGCGGATCGTCACCAACGGCACGTTCGCCGAGGTAGTCCGTGATGTCGAGGACTTCTCGGTGCAGGCGCGGCTCGCCGGCCTTGTCGACTAGCGCGGTGAACGACGCCCAGGCGCCGGCCGCTTCCGTGCTCGTCGACGTCATCGTTCCCGTCCACGACGTCACCCGCCCGATCAGGCGAACGGTGGAGTCCATCCTGGACGGGACACCGGCAGGGCAGGTCCGTGTCCTCGTCATCTGCCACAACATCCCGACAGCGGGAATCGAAGCCCAGTTGACCGGAATGCTCGAGTCCGGTGATGTCGAACTCATCCACTTCGTCGACGGCATCAGGAGCCCTGCTGGACCGTTCAACCACGGACTCACGGTCGCGACCGCACCGCACGTGTCGATCATGGGATCAGACGACTTCCTCGAGCCGGGTGCCATGGCCGCCTGGATCGCGCACGTGGCCGGGAGCAACCCGGATGCGGCGCTCGTCCCGCTCCGTCACCAGCACGGCGAGCTCCTGAGGAATCCGCTGACCCGTTGGCGCCGCTCGACCCATCTCGACCCGGTCAAGGACCGGCTGTTCTACCGCACGGCCCCGCTCGGCCTGCTGCGCCTCGACGTCGTGCGCAGGCTGGGGCTCGAGTTCACGGCAGGGATGCCGGTGGGCAAGGACATGGCATTCAGCGCCCGCATGTGGACGGCAGGCGCCCGCATCGACTACCTCAGGACGGCTCCCGCTTACGTGATCGGAGCCGACGCGGAATCCCGGGTGACGACACAGGCCCGCCCGATCCGCGAGGCGATGGCTGCCGTCCTCGACCTCGTCGGCCGTGACTGGGTGGCGGCGTCCTCGCCACAGGTACGACGCTCCCTCGTGACGAAGCTCCTGCGCATCCACGTTCTCGGGGCGGCCATCACCCGGTCCAGCGCCGGGGCATGGGGTCCTGACGACGTCGCAGACCTCCGGTCGAGTGCCAGCGCTGTTGCCGGTCACTCCCCGTCGGCGGTCGCCCCGCTGTCCCGCGCCGACCGTGCCCTGCTCGATGCGGTCCTCGATTCCCGGTCGACCGTCGAGTCGCTGGTGTCGGCGACCGAGCGGCATCGGACGGCGTCGCGCCTGGACCACATCCTCACCCGAAACCCGTTCAGGATGCTCGCCCGCGAGTCCAACCTGACGCGTTTCCTGCTTTACCGGCTCGACCGATGAGGCAGAATGCAACCACAGGAGAGAGGGAGGGCCGATAGTGCTGCCGCCAGTGGTCCTCCGGGTCCTCAGCTTCCTGACGCGACGCGTCCCTGATCGCGTGCTCGTCGCCGTCCTGCCCGGGCGGTACCGGTTCGACGTGTCGAAGGTACCCGTTCCGACCGTCGGCCCTGACACGACGATCCGCCTGTACATCGCCCCGGTCAACTGGGCAGGACAGGGCTGGCAATGGGCCCGCGCCGCAGAGCGTCTGCCGGGGGTCGGGGCCGTGAGCATGGCGTACCGACTCGACACCGACTTCGGTTTCCCGGTGGACGTCTCGGTCCCCGTCGGCGCGTTCGTGCTCTCCGGCCGATGGCAACGCGAGCAGAAACGCTCCGTCCTCGCGTCGTTCACCCACGTCATCATCGAGGCGGAGCGACACCTCTTCGGGCGCGTCTACGACCAGAGCGTCGCCGAACAGGCACGGGACATCCAGCGCTCAGGGCTGAAGCTGGCCATGCTCTGCCATGGGAGCGACATCCGGCTCCCCAGCAGACACGCCGCAGCGAACCCGTGGTCCCCGTTCGCCGACTCCCGGTATCCGGACACGGCCGTCCTCGAGAAGCAGGCGCAGGCGAACCGTGCCGTGCTCGACGCGGTCGACGCACCGGTGTTCGTGTCGACGCCGGACCTTCTCATGGACGTCCCTGAGGGGCAATGGCTTCCTGTCGTGGTCGACACGGCCGCATGGCACAACGACGCAGGGCTGCTCGAGTCCGAGCGGCCGAGGGTCGTCCACGCGCCCAGCAAGGGTGTTCTCAAGGGGTCGGATCTCATCGATCCGGTGCTCGGGGGGCTCGCGGACGAAGGACTGATCGAGTACCACCGCGTCCAGGGCGTCCCTGCGGCCGAGATGCCCGGTATCTACCGCGGTGCTGACATCGTCCTCGACCAGTTCCGGATCGGCTCTTTCGGAGTCGCCGCGTGTGAGGCCATGGCGGCCGGGCGGATCGTGGTCGGCCATGTCACCGACCAGTCACGGGCGTACGTGCAGGCACAGACCGGGTTGGAGCTTCCCATCGTCGAGGCGACCGCCGACTCGATCGAGGCCGTGATCCGCGACATCTGTGCGGATCCCGCCCGGTACCGTCCGATCGGGGAACAGGGCAGGACCTACGTGGACACCGTCCACGACGGCCGGTTCTCCGCCGACGTCCTCAGCACCTTCCTCCAGAACTGATCGTGACGATCGCCACCGACTCCGAAAGAATCGTGAGATGAGTTCAGCACCCAAGCTCCTGATCCTGTCGTTCTCGCCGATCGACGGCGACGCCAGGGTCCTCAAGCAGGTCCGCCACTTCGTCGGCAGCTACGACGTCACCACGTGCGGATACGGGGACGCGCCCGATGGCGTGACCAGGCACATCCGGATCCCTGACGACCAGCCGCAGAATGATTTCTTCCCCCCGACACTGGCACTGAGACTCTTCAACGCGACGTACTGGCGCACAAGCGCGGTCGCGTGGTGCACGAAGAACCTCCCGGCAGGGGAGTGGGATGTCGTTCTCGCGAATGACGTTGAGACGGTACCTCTCGCCCTGACGCTGGAAGCCAGGCACGGCGTCCACGCCGACCTCCACGAATACACGCCGAAGCTCCGGACCGAGAACGCGCGCTGGATGCGCTGGCTGGCCCCGTACTACCGCTGGTTGTGCAGGCGTTACGTGTCGAAGGCGAGTTCGTGGACCACGGTGGGCCAGGGGCTTGCCGGCCAGTACCAGGCCGACTTCGGCTTCCTGCCCGGAGTGGTGACGAACGCAGCGCCGTACTGGGAACTTCCGGCATCGGAAGCCACGACACCGTTGCGTCTCGTCCACAGCGGGGCGGGCCTGCGCAACCGCAAACTCGAGATCATGCTCGAGGCCGTCGCGCTCACTCAGACCAAACCCACGCTTGACCTGTACCTGACCGCGAACGACCCGGCATACATCGAGGAACTGCGGACGCGTGGCGTGGCCATCGGAGGGATCCGGGTGAACGAACCCGTGCCGTACGACGAGCTGATCCCGACACTCAACCGATTCGATGTCGGGGTGTTCGTCCTTCCTCCTGTGAACTTCAGCTACCGGTGGGCACTGCCCAACAAGATCTTCGACTTCATCCAGGCGCGCCTGGCGATCGTGGTCGGGCCGTCTCCGGAGATGGAGTCCATCGTGCGAGAGAACGGACTCGGCATCGTCGCGACGGATTTCACGGCGCAGGCGCTCGCCGATGCGCTCGACGCGCTCACCGTCGAGTCGGTCTCAGGGTTCAAGGCGGCGTCGACCAGGACGGCCGCCGTCCTCAACGCAGACAGCCAGGTCGCCATCTGGGACACGGCGATCGCCGACCTCATCGGCCGACGTGAGAGAACGAACGGCTAGGCGTTCGGGCCGGACGGCGTGCTTCCCGCCGGAGTCGCCTCGGCGGGCTCGTCGATCGCCTTCAGGGCGCGACGCTCGAGCCTGCGGTCCCACCACGACCGCAGGAAGCGTTCGCACGGACGCTCGACCAGGTAGTGCAGGGCGGCGGCAGCGGCGACGGTGACGACGAGTAGGGCCGCGTACCAGAGGAGGTTTCCCCAGCCCTTCGGCTGCTGTCCGACGACGGCCAGAAGCGCGTAGATGACGGTCGCGTGCACGAGGTAGAAGGCGTACGACCACTCACCGAGCAGGACGAACGGACGCCACCGCATGATCGAACGCTTCCCGGTGATGTCGCTCCACGCGACGGCGGCGATCGTGACGGCGCAGGTCAGGATGATCCACTCGTTCGCAGTCGCGCGGAAGAAGTCGACAACGGAGTTTCCCGACCAGCGGATCGAGAGTGCGAAGAAGGCGATCAGCGCGCCGGCGCCGAGGTAGCACCACACCGGTGAGAGGCGGACCCGCCACCCCGCGAGCATTGCCCTGGCGATGCCCATCCCGATCACGAACTCGCTCAGGCGAACAACCGGCAGCGGAGCCTGGGCCAGCCAGGAAGAGGGGAAAGCCATCACGCCGAAGCGGTAGAGGAAGGCAACGGCGACGACGCCGCCGACGAGAAGAAGCGAGCCCTTGACCTGAAGGCGGCCGAAGACGCGGTTGATCGCCGGGTGGAGGGCGTAGAAGAACGCCTCGCAGGTGAGCGTCCACGCGGCCGGGTTGCCGGAGAAGAGGATGACAGGGTCGCGTGACCAGCCCTGCAGCAGGACGAAGGACAGCGCGAGGATGCCGACGTTCACCGGCTTGACCCACCACTCGTCCGCGGCGGGGGAGAAGCTGTAGAAGACCGGGATGGCGAGCAGCAGCGCGATGAAATGCGACGGGTAGATCCTGGCGAAGCGACGCCAGTAGAACGTCGACGTCGCCGTTCCCGGGCGGGCCGACCAGGTCAGGACGAAGCCGGAGAGGACGAAGAAGAACGTGACGCCGTATGAGCCGAAACTCAGCGCGTATGCGCCGGGGAGCGGCGCGATGTTCGTCATGTGGTGCGCGAACACCGCGAAGGCGGCGAACCACCTCAGGCCGGTGAGGGAATCCAGGCGGGGCGGGCGGACGATCGCGCCGGGCACAGGCGCGGGCGCGACCGACGGCATCCGTCCTGTCTTCTGGTCACCCGTCACAGGAAGCCATTGTAAACGCTGAACCTGCGGCTTCCGTCCGTGTCCACGGTGCGGCTACCGAAGGGTGCCCGCGTCCGCCGATAATGGAGTGGATGATCTCCACGGTGATTTCGCAGTTCACATCCGCGCGAGCGGCCTGGTCGCGACCGCTGCGGCGAATCGCCGGGGCGCTGCTCGCCCTCGCTCCTGAACGCTACGAGATGCGCCTGAACCCCGCGAAGTTCGGCTTTCGCGAGGAGGACATCCCCTCGCCGCCCGACCAGCCTTCGGCTGACATCCGGCTCTATGTCGCTCCGGTGAACTTCGCAGGACAGGGCTACGCCTGGGCACGATCCGCCGAACTCCTCCCAGGGGTGGGCGCCGTGAGCATGCAGTACCGGTCGGAGCGGAACTACGGATTCCCGATCGACAACCCTGTGCCCGTCGAAGTCTTCACCAGGTCGGGCCGGTGGCAGGCGGCACAGCATGAGGCCGTGACCAGGGGGTTCACCCACGTCCTCATCGAAGCCGAGCGGAGCATCTTCGGCTCCCTCTTCGACACGTCGCCCGCCCGGGAGATCGCCGACCTCAGGGAAAGGGGCATCGCCGTGGCGATGGTGTCGCACGGCAGTGACCTGCGACTGCCGAGTCGGCACGCCGAACGTGACGAGTGGTCGCCGTTCCGCGACAGCGAGTGGGACCTCGTCCCGGCGCTCGAGGAGCAGGCGCTGAGCAACCGGGCGCTCCTCGCCGAGATCGGGGCGCCCGTCTACGTGTCCACGCCCGACCTTCTGCGCGATTTCCCTGCCGGCAGATGGCTGCCTGTCGTGATCGACCCGGCGGTGTGGGCAGCGGCGGACGGCGTCCTGGTTCGCGAGCGACCCGTCGTCGCCCATGTCCCCAGCAGCCCGACGATGAAGGGTTCCGCCCTGATCGACCCGATCCTCCGCGACCTGCATGATGCCGGAATCATCGAATATCTCCGGATGGAGGGAGTGCAGGCCCACCTCATGCCTGACCTGTACAAACGCGCAGACGTCGTCCTGGACCAGTTCCGGCTCGGACTCTACGGGGTCGCCGCCTGCGAAGCCCTCGCAGCAGGACGAATCGTCCTCGGGCATGTGGACGAGTTCTCACGGGAACACGTCCTCCGCACCACCGGCTTCCGCCTCCCGGTCGTCGAAGCCACGCCGGCGACCATCAGGGACGTGATCCTCGACGTGCTCGAGCGGCGCGCGCACTATCGCTCGATCGCCAGGGACGGCGTCGAATTCGTCCGCCGGGTCCACGACGGTCGGGCATCGGCACGGGAACTCCGGCGATTCCTGCGCCCGGAGGCCGAAGGCGGCGAACCGTGGGCTGATACCGTCGACGGGTGAGCTCGAATCCCGATGTCGACGTGGTGATCCCCGTCCACGACCCGCGACGACCGATCTCCAGGGCCGTGGGCTCGATCCTCGACCACAACCGGGCGGCGTTCCGGCTCACCGTCGTCTGCCACAACACTCCGGCAGCGGGCATCCGTGCCGGGCTCGCCGGGCATGCCGACGACCCGCGGCTGCGCCTGCTCGAACTGCACGACGGGATCCACAGCCCGACCGGTCCGTTCAATCTCGGGCTGGATTCGGCGACGGCGCGGTTCACCTCGGTGATGGGATCGGACGACGAACTCGAGCCTGGTGCCATCGACTCCTGGCTGGCGCTCGCCGACCGGGATCACGCCGCCGTCGTAGTCCCCAGGCTTCGTCATGCGGGTGGAAGAGACGTCCCGACGCCACCGGTGCGTCCTGGCCGGAGAAGGAATCTCGACGGGGTGAAGGACAGGCTGTCGTATCGGAGCGCGCCGCTCGGGCTCGTGTCGACGCAGGAGTTCGGGGCCGAGCGTTTCGTTGCTGGACTCGGCTCAGGTGAAGACGTCGCCTACGTCACCGCCGTCTGGTTCGGCGGACTCCCGATCAGCTTCGACCGACACGGACCCGCGTACCTGATCCACAGCGACGCGGGCGACAGGGTGACGATGGGGGTCAAGCCGGTCAGTGCCGACGTGGCGTTCATGCGGCTCCTCGTCGAGGATTCGCGGTTCGCGAACCTCTCGGCAGGGCAGAGACTCGCCCTGGTGATCAAGCTGCTCAGGATTCACATCTTCGGAATCGTCACCAATCGACCGAGTGCGGCCGGGTGGACGCAGTCCGATCGGCTCGACCTCGCCGAGATGACCCGGACGCTCCTGGCGGTCGCCCCGGCGGCGGCGGGCATCCTGTCCCGGGCCGACGGGAGACTTCTCGATGCCATCCAGGACCCGACGGCATCGACGCAGCGACTCATCGACCTGGGCCAAGCGCGTCGGCACTTCGCCCGCCCCGGGTCACTCCTCCCGGGCGACCTGCGTCACTTTTTCTCCAGGGAGGCGCCGTTGCGGATGATCACAGCGTCTGCACTGGTCCGCGGGCTGCGCTGATCCGGTTCCTCCCGGCGCTCAATTCCCCCAAACGGGGGGTGCATGCTAGTCTCCGCTGAGGTGACGAGGGAGCCACGAATGGCAGCGGTAAGCGAAGACACGGCAAATCCACAGACGGAAGCAGCACGGCGACCACGGGGTCTGATCAGCTCGGTCCTGGCGTCGGTGATCGTTCTCGGTCTGCTCGCAACCGCCCAGACCGCGAGTGCTGCGCCAGCCTCGCCCCGAGTCGCTGCGGCGACGACTCCGACCGTTTCACGGGTCGGCGGTGCCGATCGCACGGCGAGTGCGATCGCCGTCTCGAAGGCGACCTATGCGACCGGAGCCCCTGTGGTGTACCTCGGTTCGTCCGTCACCTTCGCCGACAACTTCGTCGCAGGGCCGGTCGCAGCCGCTGCCGGGGCGCCGTTGCTCCTGTCGACTCAGACATCCATCTCGACGCCCACCGTCACGGAGATCCGCCGGCTCAAAGCCACGAAGATCGTCGTCGTCGGTGACACATCGAAGATCAGCGACGCCGTCGTGCAGGCGCTGCGGGCGAACGTTGCCCCTGACGTGACACGCATCGGTTCTGCAGAGGCATACGCATCGGCGAGGGCCATCGTGGCGAGCGGTTTCAAGACGGCACAGACCGCAATTCTGGTCTCCGGACGGACCTGGCTCGGCGTCCTCCCGGCCATGGGCGCGGCAGGGCAGCTGAAGCAGCCCCTCATTCCGGTCGATGGCAGCAGTGCGGCTCTCGACCAGGCGACCAGGAACCAGCTCGTCGCGCTCGGAGTGACGCGTGTGATCCTCGTCGGGGGCACCTCAACCATCTCTGCGGGCATCGAGACAGCGCTCCGCGGTTTCATCCCGACCGTGAACAGGGCTGACGGCGCCGACCAGTACTCGGCCGCGATCAGCCTGAACACCCTGCTCTACCCGACAGCGGCCCGTGCCTATCTCGCCAGCGGCGCGAACTACGCGGATGCCCTCGGCGTCGCCTCCCTGGTGGCCGCCCAGCCCGGCCCGGTCTACCCATCCCAGGCCGGATGCGTCCCCGACGCCGTCAAGGCCGACATCACCGGCAGGTCGGCGGCCCAGGCCGTGACCCTTGTCGGAGGCACCGGAACCCTGGGCGCAGGCGTCGCCGGACTCGTCGCCTGCTCCACGGCGAACTCCCAGACCAAGGCCGCGTCCGAAAAGGCGCTGGTGAACAAGCTGAACGCGGCCATGCCCGGCCTGCCCGGTGGGTACAACGTCTCGGCATTCGAAGCGGGAGGGCTCAAGCGGGCCGTCAGCGTCCGCGGCGGCAACACCGCCGAACCGGCGAGCAGCATCAAGCTGTTCGCTGCATACGCGGCCATGAAGAGGATCGACCAGGGCCGTCTGTACTATTCGACGAAGCTGGCGTCCGGGTACACCCTCGCCCAGTGCCTGCGCGCAATGATCCACATCTCGGACAACTACTGCCACAGTGACATCATCGGGCTGATCGGGGCCAACACGATGAACGCGATGTTCGCCGCAGAGGGCTACTCGGGAACGCACTACGCGGGGAACTGGAAGGGCAAGTACTACTCGTACAAGACCAGCACAACGAACGATCTCACGACGCTGCTCCTCCGCCTCAACTCGGGCACGCTGCTCAGCGCAGCGAGCTCGGCGTACATGCTCAAGCTGATGAAAGAACAGATCTGGCGCTCACGCATCGGGTCGAGCGTTCCGCCCGGTGTCGGAATCGCGACCAAACCCGGCGAGCTGTGGGTGTCGTCGGGGATGACCCAGATCGACGCCGGTCTCGTGTACGCGCCCGGCGGCACATACTCGGTCGTCATCATCGGCTACAAAGGAGCGACGAAAGCAGGAGTCGCCGCACTCTCCCGGATCGTCTACGAACACTTCAACGGCAAGATCTCGCGTGTGGCGACGTTCCCCGTCGAAAACATGCGCGTGACGAAGACCACCGTGGCCAGGGCGACGGCAGGCGGGCGAGCCGCCTTTACGATTGCGGCAGGGTCCAACGTCGAAGCGCTCGACAGCGTCAGGCTCTGGTACCGCGTCACTTCGAACGGACGGACCGGCTACGTCTCGAGCCTCGACCTCGGGAACCGGTACTGACCGCGAAGGCACATAGGATTGAGTCCATGCGTATTGCGGTAGTTGCCCTCGGAAAAATCGGCCTTCCCCTCGCGGTCCAGTTCGCGGACGCGGGGCACGAGGTCATCGGAGTCGACGTCAACCCGTCGGCCGTCGACCTCGTCAACCAGGGGATCGAGCCGTTCCCAGGGGAAGACCACCTGCAGGAGAAGCTCTCCGAGCTGGTCCCAGCCGGCCGACTCCGCGCCACGACGAACTACGCCGAAGCCATCCCCGGGGCGGATGCCGTCGTGCTCGTCGTGCCCCTGTTCGTCAACGACGAGACCTGGGCCCCCGATTTCGCGTGGATGGATGCCGCGACACGCTCACTCGCCGAACACCTCACCCCCGGAACCCTCGTCTCCTACGAGACCACGCTTCCGGTCGGCACGACGAGGACCAGGTGGAAGCCCATGCTCGAGGAAGGGTCTGGCCTCGTCGAGGGGACCGACTTCCACCTCGTCTTCTCGCCGGAGCGTGTCCTCACCGGCCGCGTCTTCGCCGACCTGAAGAAATACCCGAAGCTCGTCGGTGGCCTCAGCCCCGAAGGCGCTGCCCGCGCCACCGAGTTCTACAACGCGGTCCTCACCTTCGACGAGCGAGCCGACCTTCCGCGGCCGAACGGCGTCTGGGACCTCGGTTCTGCTGAGGCCGCTGAGATGGCCAAGCTCGCCGAGACCACGTACCGCGATGTCAACATCGGACTCGCCAACCAGTTCGCGATCTTCGCCGACCAGGTCGGCATCGACGTCTACTCGGTCATCGACGCGTGCAACTCGCAGCCATACAGCCACATCCACCGCCCGGGCATCGCCGTCGGGGGACACTGCATCCCCGTGTACCCGCGCCTCTACCTCTCCACGGACGAGAACGCCGAGATCGTCCGCACGGCCAGGACGCTGAACGCGTCGATGCCTGAACGCGTCGTCGGCCAGGCAGCGAACGTCCTCGGCGACCTGACGGGCCTGCGTGCCGTCGTCCTCGGTGCCGCCTACCGCGGCGGAGTCAAGGAGACCGCGTTCTCCGGTGTGTTCCCGACCGTCGAGGCGCTGGCGTCCCGCGGCGCGACCGTGCTCGTGCATGACCCGCTGTACACCGACGAAGAGCTCGCCCGGTTCGGGTTCACGCCGTACGCGGTCGGCGAGCCGGTCGACCTGGCCATCGTCCAGGCCGACCACGCTGAATACAAGGCACTCACGGCCGCCGACCTTCCCGGCATCCGCCTTCTCGTCGACGGTCGTAACTCCACCAGCCCCGAGGCATGGGTCGGGACTCCCCGGCTCGTCATCGGCGGCGGCGGAGCACAATAGGGGAAACGGGGTCACGCCGTGAGGAACGTCAGGACATTCTCGATCGCAGGGCTCCTGCTGATCGCCGCACTGGCGGTCACGGCATGCTCGAGCCCGGCGCCTGAGCCCACCAGGACCTCCACGATCCCGCGGGGATCGACGACGACGCCGACACCGACAAGCACGGCGACAACCCCTCCGGCGACCTCGACGCCCGCGGAGTGGACGCCTGTCGCGCTCACCGAGGTGTGCGTCGACTTCCAGGCGACCTGGGCCGAGGAGAACGGTTACGAGCCGGCCGACTTCGACTGGGACTCGCCAGGCACAACGCAGCTGAACGGCGGCCTCTGGTACGTCTTCCTCGCCGGCACGTTCACCCCGACGGGCTCAGACGCGGTACCGGCCGAGTTCTCCTGCGCCATCTCAGGTACGCCGGACGCGCCCGTGATCGAAGAGTCACCCAACGAGTAGCAGAACCGGTCCCTGAGCCGCCCGCGTTCGGCTCCCGGCTGTCCGATTGTTAGGCTGGGGCTTTGACCGCGCGCCCGCGCACTGATCCGCTGAGGAGCCCCCCACGTGAATGCAGACCTCGTCATCGTCGGATCGGGGTTCTTCGGCCTCACCATCGCGGAGCGCGCAGCGGAGCTCGGACGCCGGGTCGTGGTCATCGACCGCAGGAACCACATCGGCGGTAACGCCTACAGCGCCGCGGACCCGGAGACAGGGATCGAGGTGCACCAGTACGGCGCCCACCTCTTCCACACGTCGAACCCGGTGGTGTGGGAGTACGTCAACAGGTTCACGGAGTTCACGAACTACGAGCACAAGGTCTACACCAACCACAAGGGCGTCGTGTACCCGCTGCCGGTGAACCTCGGCACCATCAACCAGTTCTTCTCGGCCGCGTACTCGCCGGGCGAGGCACGCGCCCTGATCGCCGAGCAGGCATCCGAATTCGATTCGAAGACCGCGGCCAACCTCGAGGAGAAGGGCATCTCCCTGATCGGGCGCCCGCTCTACGAGGCGTTCATCCGCGACTACACGGCCAAGCAGTGGCAGACAGACCCGACCGACCTCCCCGCCGAGGTCATCTCGCGGCTGCCCGTGCGGTACAACTACGACAACCGGTACTTCAGCGACACCTGGGAAGGCCTCCCGGTCGACGGCTACACGGCGTGGATCGAGCGGATGGCAGACCACAAGAACATCGAGGTCAGGCTCGACACCGACTTCTTCGACGAGTCCCAGCCGATCAACAAGGCCGCCGTCGTCGGGCAGGTCCCTGTCGTCTACACCGGACCTGTCGACAGGTACTTCGACTACTCGGCAGGGGAGCTGTCCTGGCGCACCCTCGACTTCGAGCAGGAGGTGCTGCCGATCGGGGACTATCAGGGCACCCCCGTGATGAACTACGCCGACGCCGACGTGCCGTACACACGCATCCACGAGTTCAGGCACTTCCACCCCGAGCGGGACAACTACCCGACCGACAAGACGATCATCATGCGGGAGTTCTCCCGCTTCGCCACGAGGGACGACGAGCCGTACTACCCGGTGAACACCGCGGACGACCGCGCCGGCCTTCTCGCCTATCGTGAGCTGCAGGCGGGGGAGAAGGACGTCTGGTTCGGCGGACGCCTCGGCACATACCAGTACCTCGACATGCACATGGCCATCGGTTCGGCGCTGTCGATGTGGAACAACAAGCTCTCAGCAGCCCTCGGCGGCGCGTAACGCAGGAAACCGCGCCGGGCTGAGTTTCGCCCGGCGCGGTTTCGCGTGTGTTCCGACTAGGTCCTACTTCTCGAAGGTCTTCCGCCACTCGTCGACGGACGTGATCGTCGGCAGGGCGTTCTTGTACTGGCGCGACAGCTCGTCCCATTTGTCGCCGATCTCCTTGTGCAGGCGGATGCTCTCGCGCAGCATCCGGCGGAAGGCACGGCGGTCACGGGTGTACCAGACCTTGCCTGACCCGTCAGCGGTCGAGACGAGGGCGCTGTCGAAGGCGGGTGAGCGGAACCAGGTCGCATCGCGTTTCGACAGTTCCACCTGGGGCCGGTCCCTGTCACGTTCGCTCGGGTCGGTGAGCCAGTGCCTGGCGACCATCCTGGCCGTGAACGCGACAAGGGGGACACCACGGGGTCCCTTGGCCTGCTGGGTGCCTGACGGAGCCTCGTAGACCTGTTTGCCCTGGTTCGTGATCGGCGTCTCGTCGTCGGTGCGGAGCACCTGCTTCTCCCGGAATGACCCGGCCTCCTTGCGCAGGACGGCGAGCTGGGTCGGCATCGTGGCGTGGAGGTGGTCGGGCCCGGAGAGGATGTCGACGAGGGCCTGGTGCCGCAGGTTGACGGCGTAGTACTGCATCGACAGGAGGTGTTTGAGATCCCACCGCCTGCTGTCCTTGAGGAGCTTGCCGCCGCGCTTGTGGCGCGAGTGGAGCAGGGCGGCCACGAAGCGGTTGCGGGCGTGGAAGTAGGCCTGCCAGTCAATGGCGTCGTCCTTGTCGATCCACGAGACGTGCCAGAGTGCGGCACCGGGGAAGCTCACGGTCGGGAAGCCGTGCTCACGGGCGCGGAGGCTGTACTCGGCGTCGTCCCACTTGATGAAGGCCGGCAACGAGAGGCCGACCTTGCGGATCACGGCGGTCGGGATGAGGCAGAACCACCAGCCGTTGTAGTCCGAGTCCATCCGGGCGTGGAGCATCCGGGTCTGCCTGAGGTTCGACACGCGGAAGTCGTGCGGGAAGTTGTCCTTGAACTGGGTCTGCCAGACGAAGGGGACCGGGTCGATGACTTCGGCGAACGCGTGCATCACCGGTCGGTCGAGCAGGTCGAACATGTGCCCGCCGACGATCGTCGGACGGCGGCTGTGCCTGGCGAACCGCAGCGCGCGCAGGATGCTCTCCGGCTCCACTTTCACGTCGTCGTCGAGGAGCAGCACGTAGTCGCTCTCCGGGCGGTCGAGGGTCTCTGCCATCGACCGGGCGAATCCGCCTGAACCGCCGAGGTTCGACTGGGTGATGATCTCGAGCTTGTCGCCGAGTCGCGAGGCGAGCTCAGGGTACGCCGCTTCGTCAGCAACCCGCTGGTCGCCCTGGTCGACGATGAAGATGCGGTCGATCTCACGGAGCAGTTCGGCGCTCGACTCGAGGGTCGCCAGCGTCTCGACGCAGTAGTCCGGTTTGTTGAACGTCGTGATGCCGAGGGAGACCTTGCCCGTGGTGACCTCGGGGGCGTCCGTCGCCCACGTGCCGTGCTCGAGGATGACGGGCTCGTTCTCGGCGACGATGTCGAACCAGTACCACCCGCCGTCCCCGAAGGACGTGACGGGCAGGTCGACGACGGTCTCGGACGTACCGCTGACGGCGCGCGATGTCACGCTCTGCTGGATCCCCTGCGAATTGGAGCGGAACACCAGGACGGTGCCCTCCCCGGTCGTCGTCACGGTCAGGCGGACCGAGCGGACGTTCGACCAGTGCTGCCAGTACGAGGCGGGGAAAGCGTTGAAGTAGCTCGCGAACGAGATACGGCGTCCGGCGGGGATGCGCATGCTCGACCGGGAGAGGACGTCCTCGATGTGCGCGTTCTCACTGATCCTGACGGTCTCCCCGCCGATCTGCGTCCACGTCTCCGGGTCCGCATAGAGCGGCAGGACGTCGGGGTCGCCATCGGTGGAGAAGACGACGTTTTGCAGGGTGGACCAGCCAGTCACGATTTTTTCGACTCCGTGTTCGTTGCAGTTGATCGAGATTCCGTTCGACGCGTTGCGCCTCGACGAGCCTAGTCGCAGCACCTGTGAGGGTCAGTCGAGAGTCTCAGGGTGCGAGGCGCCCGGACCCTGCGCCTGGGGCGGTTTCTCGGGCAGCCTGGACCGCCAGCTCATGCCCTGCGACCCCTTCACCGCGCAGATCACGAGGAGGAGCCAGCCGGACTCGCTGAGCAGGAAGCTCTCGGTCATACCGGTGGCGAGGAGCGCGACGAGGACGAGGGCCGGCCAGGCGTACACCGTGCTGCGGCGGTTGGATGCGAGCAGCCAACTGCGGAGAAACGCGAAGCCGCAGAGCAGAACGAAGGCGAAGATTCCGACGAGACCGACCTGCAGGTACACGTCGAGGTACGCGTTGAGCGCAGAGGTGTGCTCGCGGCCGACGGTCCAGATGATGTAGTTGAACGGCGGCTCGTCGGTCTGCCAGCTGCCGGTCCAGCCCCAGCCCTCGAGCGGATGGATCTGGATGTAGTTCCACACGCTCAGCCACAACCGGTAGCGCACCTCGAACTCGCTGCCGGCGTTGAGGAGGTCGATGATGCGGGTGCGGAGCAGGTAGACGACGATGAGCGAGATCGAGCCGACGGCGAGGAGTGCCCCCTGGAGCAGGCGGCGTGCCTCAGGGCGGGCCCGCCTGAGGCCGTAGAGCGCCGCCGAAGCCACAGCGAGGACGAGGACCACGATGAGCGTCACTGGCGAACCGCTGAACAGCAGGCAGAGCACGGCGATCGTGATCGAATACCTGGCGACCGGTTTGGGCACGGATCGCGTGCGCCATTCGATGACGAAGGTGACGAGGGCGATGGAGGTGACCATCCCGAGCAGGTTGCGGGTCTCGAACAGGCCCTGGATCGGCCCGCCGTTCGCGAGCAGCCCCTCGATTCCGAGGAAGCCGATCGGCTGGTCGAAGATGATGCCACTCGCGACCTCGAGCGCGAGCGATGCCGTCAGCAGCACACGCAGGACGGCGCCCGTCGTGCGCACGATCTGGATGAGGTCCCTGGTGAGGGCGACGGTGAGGCCGAGGAACGCGTAGACGGCGAGGTTGAAGGCGCCCTCGAGAGAGTCGGTCGGGTACCCGCTCCACGCCACGGACACGGCACACCACGCGATGAACGCGATGATCGACAGCGGCAGCAGGCCGTGCCAGTCCAGGTACTGCCTCCTGGCGATGAGAACGACGGCGGCGCCGACGACCAGGGTGACGAGCATGGCGACGAGGCCGGGAGTTCCGATGACCCTGCGGATCGCAGGCGCCCCGAACGCCACACCGATGATGCACCAGGCGAGGGCCTGCGCCACGGGCGCTGAACCCATGGTCTTCTCGATCGCGGCTAACCGGTGCGCAGGGAGTCCGCGGCCGGTGCTCATCGCCTGGTTGCCCTGGCGGAGGGAACAGCGACCCTCTGCTGTTTGGTGACCACGGCAAGGAGAACGAGCAGGACCCAGCCGGATTCGATGAGGATGCGGCTCTCGGCGAGGCTCTGGACCAGCAGGACCGTCATCAGGAGGATCGGCAGGAGCGACAGCGGCGAGTAGGGGAGCGAATCATCGAGACCGGCGCGGGGACGGTCGACGGCGGCGAACCAGGACCGCCAGGTCACACTCACGAGAAGAGCGGCGAAGAGGACGAGCCCGACGATGCCGAGCTGGAACCAGACGTCCAGCCAGGCGTTGTGCGCGTGCAGCTGCAGCACCCCGCGGCGGACGACGAGGTCGGTGAACGGTTCTGCCCACGGCACCCAGGGGCTCGAGTATCCCCAGCCGAACCACGGCCGTTCTGCCGCGGCGCCGATCACGGTCTGCCAGATGTCGAGGCGGCCGGTGAGGTCGTCGCTCTTCCCGAACAGGCCGAGCACCTGCTCGCTGAACAGTGCGACGCCCGCTGCTGCCGCGACCACGACGCCGGCGAAGGCCAGGTAGACGGGCGTGCGTCCGGCCGGCGTGCCGGCGTTGCGGATGAGCAGGGCCGCCGCGAGCACGAGCACGACCACGACAGCGGCGATGATCATCGTGCTCGACCGGGTGAGGGCGAACACGGCGGCGGCGATAATGAGCCAGGGGATCGCCGACCGGCGGCGCACGGTCCCTGCCGCCCACTGCAGGCTGAACACGATCAGGCCGAACAGGGCGATGATGCCGAGCAGGTTCGAGTTTCCGAGGATGCCCTGAATCTTGCCGCCGTCGAAGAGCAGGTTGCGCGACCAGAAGGCCAGGAGAGGGGGGTCATCCCCGAAATCCACCCAGAACGGCAGCACCCGATCTCGGACCACGATCGACACCCAGAGCTCGAAGAGCAGGGAGAGCGCCAGGACCCACTTGATGGCGTTGGAGAACATCCTGACGACCTCGGGCCAGTCGAAGGCGAGGGCGAGGAAGACACCGACGATCGTGCACAGCAGCATGCCGGTCAGGGTGAACACGCTAGCGCCGGGGTAGGCGGACCAGGCGATCGAGAGGATGGCGAACCCGATGAACGCGACAAGTGCCTTCGGAACCAGGCGGCGGTCCCCACGTGGCTTGAGGATCACGACCATGGTCAGGCACGCCGCGACCACGACGAAGCACACGGCGACGAAGCCCCACAGGCCGAGCAGGTGTCTGACGGCGTCGCCGGCCAGCGCGACGAAGAGGGCGAGGGTACCGATGCCGGACGCCCACAGTCGCGGAGTCGAGAGCGCTTCGGGAGGCGCGACGGTCGGCGAGGTCATGCAGTCAGGGTATCGCGCTGCCAGAGGAACGGCCGAAGCTTCGCCAGCTGGACGACGAGGACGACGATCTCGGACACGGCGAGTCCTGCGGCGATACCCGGCGTTCCGAACAGGAGCATGAGCGGCACGAGAAGGATCGCGCCGCTGATCGCGCCGGCGATCGTGCTCGTCGCCAGCGCCCTGGTCAGACCGAACGCCGTGAGGCAGGCGAAGCCGGTGATCTGGGAGACGAGCATGGCGCCGAGCGCGACGCCGAGGGGGATCGAGAGCGCGTACGAGATCGCCAGTCCGCTGCCGGAGAAGAGGACGACGATCCACGGGGTGGCCACCGCGAAGGCGAGGCCGCCCAGGATGCCGGTGGCGACGGCGATCCTGATGACCACGCGTGACCGGCGGGCCTGGTCGTCGAGGTCCTTCGACGGCACGTAGCTCTGCGCCACCTGCACCATCGGTCGGGTCGCCATGAGGGCGAACCGCATGAGCCGCTCGGCGAGGGCGTATGCCGCCGTGGCCTGGGTGCCGGCGAACGCGCCGACGATGAGGATCGGGAGGTTGACATAGACGGCACTCGTCGCAGACATGGCGACGGCGGCCGACTGGCCGGACAACCGGCGGAACGCGCTGCGCGGCGAGAAGTCACGTACCCAGCCCGGATAGCGCTTCGCGATGCTCGCCGTGCTCAGCGCGATGGCCGTGACCGAGCCGAGGCCCTGCACCACGATGAACCAGAGCGCGTCGTTGGTCACGAAGAGCAGGCCGGCTCCCGCGAGCGTGCCGATGCTCTTCGGGATCGTGTCGAGCACGAAATATCGCCCGGGGCTGGCCTCACCGACGAAGAACCAGGCACCGGACAGCGCGGCGACGAGCCCGGTGACGACGGTCATCGCTGCGATCAGGCGATAGTTGGTGCTGAACAGGAGCGCGACGACGATCGTCGGCGGAAGCACGACGAGCAGCAGCCAGCACCTGCTGACGAGGGAGTCGAGGTAGAAACGGCCCCGCGACTCGGGCGGCAGGCTCGCCACCTCAGTCGGTCCCGTCACCCCCCAGCCGAAGACGACGAGGACGTACGCGAACCCGGCGACGCCCTGGGCGACCGCGATCTCAGCCCACGCCGCTTCGCCGGCGAGGATGATGATGGCCGGCAGGACGGCGATGCTGATGACGCCGCTGATGATGACGGATGCCCCGTAGCCGCCAGTGAAACTCAGCAGGCGCCGCCGGCTCACCACGGTGTTCTCACAGCATCCACGCCATTCTGGCCGCAGCGGCCGGGCTCGACAATGGGGCGGCATCCGCCTCGGGTCGTCGCAAGTATAGGCGAGCGTGGCTGTACCGACCGCCGTGCGCAGTCGGTCGGCCTGACGTGTCGCCTCAGCCCCGACCTGCGGCCTCGCCCGACCGGTTCGACCGCTGCCGCAGGAGCCGCACGCGCCTGGCGATTCCGCGCCGGAGGCGGAAGGTCACCGCGCGGACGGGAGCGGCAGGCGGGATCCCTCTCCCGACGGCGGCACGGTCGATCTCCCGTGCCCATCTGGCGGTGACCGCGTCGTCGGAGAAGCGGGCGGCCGTGCGCACCGCGTTGCGTCTGAGCGCGGCGACCTGCTCGGCGGGGAGCCCGATGAGGTGGTCGACGGCTGCGGTGAGGTTGGCGACGTCGCCGGCAGGGACGAGGAATCCGTTGTGCCCGTTGCGGATGATGTCGGCTGGGCCGTAGGGGATGTCGTAGGCGATGGGGAGGCATCCGCTCGCCATGCTCTCGACGAGGACGAGGGGGAAGCCCTCACTCCTGGACGAGAGAAGGAGGAACGATGACCGGCCGAGTTCGCTGCTCGCGTCGGCGCGGTAGCCGTGGACGGTGATACCGGGTGCCTGGGCCGCTGCGCGCTCGACGCGGTGTCGTTCGGGCCCGTCTCCGAAGATGTCGAGGGTCGCAGGAGATGAGGCGTTCGCGACGGCGCGGACGGCATGGTCGACGCGTTTGCGTTTCTCCAGCGAGGCGAGGACGATGCCTCGCCCGGCGTCCCTTGGCGCCGGCGTCGGCCCGCCGGGAGCCATGGTCCTGCTGTTGGGGATCACGGTAAGCGGGGCGTCGGGCCCGAGGAGCTCCCTGGCGTCGTTGCGCTGGCGCTGGGTGAGGAAGACGAGCCTGTCGAACCCGTCCGGGGACCCGAACACGTCGGCGCGTGACGCCCGCACTGCCGTCCCCTCCTTGCCCTGCCGGTGTGAGGCATGGACGACGTGGAAGGTCAGGAGGCCACGGCGCCGGTAGCCGAGGAGGAACCGGGCGCTGGTTTTGCTGTCGACGATGAGAGTGGTCGGGCGGTCGTCCCTGAGACGGTCGAGCCACCAGCGGTAGAGCGAGCGGGCCTGCGTCCACCGACGGAGGGGCCGGCCGGCCCTGTCGCACCAGACGATCGAGCGGCCCCCGGTCGTTCCGCGACGGCGGACGTCACGACGGTCGGATGCGGCGAGGCTGCCGTCGAGGCGATAGTGGTCGACCTGAAGCTGGGTGGTGCCGTCATCGGCGTACCGGATCCGGGTCATCTCCCGGCCGTCACGCCATTCGGATCCGTATGCCGGGTCGACGCCGAGCGGCGTGAACACGGCGCGAGCCGCCGCATCGGCGGCATCCGCGTCGACGGACGGGGCGTGATCCCTCAGCCAGTCCCAGAGGTTGTGCAGCCGCATGCCGTCGATGAGTTCACCTGCGGTCCGCAGCCGCTCGGCGACGGCGGGGTAGTCCGGTCGGAGGTCGAACGTGACGACGTCGACCTCGACGCCACCCAGCCTCACGAAGGCGCGGGAGCGGTGCAGGAGCGCCGCTGTCATGCCGCCGAACTGGTCGGCGATTCCCCAGCTCACCGCGAGATGGCATCCGGGGCGGAGTCGCACGCGCGCGCTCACAGGTCCCCCTCTGTGTCGTGCGGATCCGGCGGTCGCCGTCCACTCCCGAATTCTGTCAGGGCGGCATCCTGCACACCAATTGGTTGCCCCTGGCCGGTCACCTGGTGTATTCGGAGATCTCGGCGAGCTCGGCGAGCCGGTGGGCCCGAGCCGATTCGACGGGCGTGAACGGCACGCCCCTGCGGTGGAAGAGCAGGACCCCCGAGGATGGCGACGGCACCTTGAGCATGGTGCCGTCCGCCAGATGCGCCCGAACCTCGGCGGAGGAGAGGCCGACAGCCGCCTGGTCGGCGCCGAGCAGTTCCGCGAGGACGCCGGGAAGGTCTGTCGGATCGCCGACGACCCGGGTGGCGAGGTTCAGCGCCCGGGTCTGGCCGTCGGTGAGCGAGACGGGCGTCGTCGGCGACACGAGAACCTCGCGGCCGCCTGCGCCGAGGAGCACGGTCTCCAGGTCGTGGCCCGTGAGACCGTGGGGGGCCCCGACCACGAGATCGTCGAGCGTCCCTTCCTGGAGCGGCTGAGTCTGGATGCTGAGGATGTTCACGTCGAGACGGGCGAGGGCGCGCGTGATGCGCTGAAGAGCGCCGGGCTCGTCTGGGACGACGAGGCGGGCGCGCCAGAGAGACGGCGAGCTGTGAAGCCTCCGGTGCCTCGTCAGTTCGCCCGCGTGCAGCCAGGCACGGAGCATCCGCCTGACCGACGGTTCCGCGACCCAGATGACGAGGGCTGTCGCGCTCAGGGCCAGGACGGAGACCTTGGCCAGGTACGGCAGACCCGTCTGCAGGACGACGGCATGGACGAGCAGCTCGATCGGCAGAACCGTTGCGATGTTTGCGACGGTGAGCCTCACGCGCGGCGCCTCAGGGAGCTGTCCGCACGCCTCGCAGCGGAGATCAGCCTGTGCGGCCTTTCCGGTTCTCTGGGTCATGTTCCATAGTGACCCGCGCGCCGTTTCGGCCGCGTTTCCGTCCTGTTCCGACTGCGTGAGCGTTTCGGACGCCTGCGGGGACGGATCAGACGAATGCGGCCTTGCCGGTGATGGCGCGGCCGACGATCAGTGCGTTCATCTCGCGGGTGCCCTCGTAGGAGTAGAGCGCCTCGGCGTCGGCGAAGAACCGCGCGGCCTCGTAGTCGAGCACGATGCCGTTCCCGCCCATCGACTCGCGTGCCCACGCCACCGTCTCACGCATCTTCGACGTGCAGAAGCCCTTCGCCAGGGCGGAGTGCTCGTCCTTCTGCGTGCCCTCGTCGAGCATCTGGGAGACCCGGACGCACAACGCCATCGACGCCGTGATGTTTCCGAGGCACCTGGCGAGGAGATCCTGGACGAGCTGGTGTTCGGCGATCTTCTTGCCGAACTGTTCGCGCTCCTTCGCGTAGGCCACCGCTGCCTCGTACGCACCGACGGATACTCCGACGCTCGACCAGGCCACTGCCGCCCTGGTCAGGCGGAGAACCTTCGCGGTGTCCCGGAACGACCGGGAGTTCTGCAGACGCATGCTCTCGGGCACGACGACGTCCTCGAGCGTGATGTCCGCGTTCTGCACAGGGCGCAGGGCGATCTTGCGTTCGATCTTCGTTGCCGTGTAGCCGGGCGTCGAGGTGGGAACGATGAACCCCTTCACCTGGTCGTCGGCCGTGTCCTTCGCCCAGATGATCGTGATGTCGCTGAACGTCGCATTGCCGATCCAGCGCTTCGCCCCGTTGATCGTCCACGAGTCTCCCGTGCGCGTGGCCGTCGTGCGCAGACCCCTGGCGCTGTCACTGCCCGAGAGCGGTTCGGTCAGGCCGAATGCGCCGAGCACCTCACCCGACGCCATCTTCGGGAGCCATTCGTCCCGCTGCTCCTGCGAACCGCAGACGCTGATCGAGCCCATCGCGAGGCCCTCCTGCACGCCGATGAACGTGGCCATCGACGCGTCCACCCTCGCCATCTCCATGGCGGCGAGGCCGCGGAAGACGGCGGTGTTCTCGAACGGGCGGGTCTCGGGGAACGGGTAACGGGCCACGTCGGTCCCCATGAACGAGGAGATGAGGTCGTGGGGGAACTCCGCCCGCTCCCAGTAGTCGTTGATGACCGGGCGGACGGTGCCCTCCATGTAGCTGCGGAGTCGCATCAGGGCGTCCTGTTCCCTCGCCGAGAGGAGTGTTTCGAATCCGTAGAAATCGCTGGCGAGGGGTTCGAACGACATGCTGGCTCCATTGCGTCTGGGATGTTCCGTGCGGAAAACTCCTTGCAGCCTAGGGATGCGCTGTTCGGCCGACAACGTCCTTGGCCGAACGGACAAGCGCGGCCGATTGCTGAACGTCGGCTCTTGTAGGGTGGCGATAACCCAGCACACCATTGACGATCGATGAGGCCTGTCCGTGTTCGTTCCCATTGCCAACACCCCCCGCGACTACGCCTGGGGGTCGACCACCGCGATCGCCGGGCTGCTCGGCTCGACGCCGTCAGGCTCCCCTGAAGCGGAACTGTGGCTGGGCGCACACCCTGGTTCGCCCGCGCGCATCCTCTCGCCAGGGGCAGCCGGAGGGCACGACACGCTCGCCGACTGGGTCGCCGCCGACGCGGCATCCGCCGGTCTCAGCGAACCGCGGCTGCCGTTCCTGCTCAAGCTCCTCGCCGCTGACGCTCCGCTCTCGCTGCAGGCGCACCCGTCGCCGGCACAGGCCAGGGAAGGCTTCGAGCGTGAGAACGCCGCAGGGATCCCGCTCGGAGCCGCCGACCGCAACTACAGGGACGCGTTCCACAAACCGGAGCTCATCTTCGCGCTGAGCCCCACCTTCGACGCCCTCTGCGGGTTCCGTCCCGTCGCCGAGGCCGCCGCAGACGTCGACGCGCTGCTCGCCGCCCCGGGCCTCGCGGACCAGGCACGTGCCGCGCTTGCCGATTTCCGGGAGTCGCTCGACGGTGACGATGCCGACGTCCTCCGCCGGGTGGTCGCCTCCCTGCTCGGCGACGACGTCTCCGTGCTCGTCACCGCCGTCACCGACGCCGCGGCATCCGCTGAGCTCACCCCTGCCGTCGACACGGTGAGGCTGCTCTCCGAGTTCTACCCGGGGGACCCCGGCATCGTCGTGTCCCTGCTGATCAACCGCGTCACCCTCTCCAGGGGAGAGGTCCTCTACCTGCCCGCCGGGAACATCCACGCCTACCTGCGCGGGTTCGGCGTCGAACTGATGGCAGCGAGCGACAACGTGCTCCGCGGAGGACTCACGCCGAAGCACATCGACGTGCAGGAGCTCCTCAGCGTCCTCGACTTCACGCCGCTGCCCCTGCCGTACCTCGAACCCGCCCGCCCGTCTGACGGCGTCGAGGTCTACCGGCCTGACGTCCCCGATTTCGAGCTGGCGCACATCGTCCCTGTCGACGGCCGGCCTGCGGCGATCGACCTCCCCGGGCCGGCGATCGCCATCGCCACTGCAGGGAGCCTCATGGTCAGCGGGGCGTCAGGCACGATCGAGCTGGGCCAGGGTGAGGCCGCATATGTCACCCCGGACGAGGTCCGGCTGAACGTCGCGGGTGCCGGGGAACTCTTCGTCGCGACGACGCGCCTCTGACCGCATGGGTCAGACGGCGGTCATAGCCGGCTCTCCCGTGCAGCTGAAGGTGTTCCTGTAGGCGTTGGGTGTCGTGTGCAGCACCTTCAGGAAGTGGTGACGCATCACGGCGGACGATCCGAATCCGGCTTCAGCGGCCACCTGTTCGAGGCCGAAATCGGTCTGTTCGAGCAGATGCTGCGACCTGATCAGACGCTGGCGGTTGAGCCAGGCAGCCGGGGTGGCTCCCATCTCGGCGCGGAACCGCCTGGCGAACGTGCGCTCGGACATGTGCGCCTTCGTCGCGAGGACGTCGACGGGGAGGTCGTCCGCGAGGTTCTCGAGCATCCAGGCCGTCACTCCGGCGAACGAGTCGCTCTGGCGTTCGTGGACGGGAGCCTCGATGAACTGCGCCTGCCCTCCGTCCCGCTGCGGGGGGACGACCATGCGCCTCGCGATGACGTTCGCTGCCGCTGCACCGAGTTCCTTGCGCACCAGGTGCAGGCACGCGTCGATGCCGGCCGCCGTTCCCGCTCCGGTGATGACGTGGCGGTCCTCGACGAACAGGACGTCCGGGTCGACCGTCGTCGCGGGATAGTCGCGGGTGAGCCTGTCGGTGTACATCCAGTGGGTGGTGCTGCGCCTCCCGTCGAGGATGCCGGCCTCCGCCAGCGCGAATGCTCCGCTGCAGACGCTGAGGATCCATGCCCCCCTGGCCTCTGCCGACCGGAGGACCTCGACCGTGCGGGGATCGAGCTCTCCGAAGTAGTACGCGGGTACGGCGATGAGGTCGGCGTCCTCGGCCTCGTCGAGGCCTTCGGTGACGATGATGTCGAACCCGAGTTTCGTGCGGATCGGCCCCGGTGTCGCCGCAACGATGTGGAAGTCGAACGCGGGCCCTCCCATGTCGGACCTGTCGATGCCGAAGACCTCGCAGATCACGCCGAACTCGAACGGCGCCATCTCGGGGAGTGCGATGACCACGATTTTCTTGAGCATTTCCGGACGCCTCCAGCTTTGGCAGAAAAGGATCGAATAGTGGCAAGTCTGCCACTGTTGGCGGGAACTCGCAATCCATAGATTTACAGCCATGATGATGTTCATGATCCTGATAGTGGCCGCGGTCGTCTTCGCGACGATCGCCACCGTCGCCGAACTGCGACGCGACGGATTCCGCCGGATGCCCGAACGTACCTTCGGACCGGCATCGAACGAGAAGACCGACTCCCTCGGACGGCCCCTCGTGGCCGGCCTCCGCTGAGCCCCTCGCCGCAGGGGAGGCGTGCTCTAGGCTCGGTGTCGGGCTTCGTCCGAGGCCCGACACCGAGGAGGAAATATGACCTGGCTGGTCACTGGAGGAGCCGGATACATCGGCGCCCACGTCGTCCGTGCGTTCGTCGAACAGGGGATGGACGTCGTCGTCCTCGACGACCTGTCCTCCGGGCATGATTCCTTCCTCCCTGCAGGAGTTCCGTTCGTGCAGGGGAACATCCTCGATGGTGACGTCGTGTCCTCCGCCCTCCGCGAGCACCACGTCACCGGCGTCGTGCACGTGGCCGGTTTCAAGTACGCGGGCGTCTCTGTCCAGCGGCCGCTTCACACCTACGCGCAGAACGTGACGGGGACCCTCGTCCTCCTCCAGGCCATGGCGGACGAAGGCGTCTCCAGGATCGTCTTCTCCTCCAGCGCGGCCGTGTACGGAACCCCGGACACCGACCTCGTCACCGAGGACACGGCGAAGAACCCCCAGTCGCCGTATGGGGAGTCGAAGCTGATCGGCGAGTGGATCCTCAGGGACCAGAGCGTCGCCGCCGGGCTCACCCACACGTCGCTCCGGTATTTCAACGTCGTCGGCTCCGGTTACCAGGACGTCTACGACACGAGCCCGCACAACCTGTTCCCGCTGCTCTTCGACGCGCTCCTCGACGGTCGCTCGCCGAAGATCTTCGGCGACGACTACCCGACACCGGACGGAACGTGCGTGCGTGACTACGTGCACGTCGCGGACCTGGCCCTCTCGCACGTGGCCGCCGCGAAGCGGCTGGACGCGGGCGAGCCGATCGAGGCGGTCTACAATCTCGGTTCGGGCGACGGCGTCTCTGTGGGGGAGATCATGACCGCCGTCCGCGACGTGACCGGAATCGAGTTCACGCCCGAGGTGGCGCCGCGTCGCCCGGGGGATCCTGCGCGCATCGTCGCCTCGGGAGAGCTCGCTGCGCGTGACCTCGACTGGGAGATGCGGCACTCGCTCGCCGAGATGGTCGAGAGTGCGTGGCAGGCTCGCTCAACCGTCCGAGCGCCGCGAGCGTAGCTCGCGACGCGAGGAGACTGAGCGGCGGGCCACGCTTGGCCCGACAGTCGGAATCCGAAAGCGTCTCCCCTCCCGACACGCCGGAGAACACGGGATGAACCCTCCATTGGGGGTTGAGGGTTTACCATCTGCGACTTGACGTGAGCGAACTACACGGGTGTAATTATGACTAGCGCCGCGTGGCGCACAGGCATTGAGTGGGGAGAGAGATATGTCACCTGAATATCGCTCTGGTGTTCCCGAAGACTGGTTCATTGATCCGGTCCAGTTGGGTGTGCCTGGGGTTCGCAAGGCTGTCGAAGATGACAACCCACTGGCCTGGCAGACGGATTCACTCTGCGCGCAGACGGACCCTGAAGCATTCTTCCCCGAAAAGGGCGGCTCGACGCGGGATGCCAAGCGCATCTGCACGAGTTGCGAGGTCAGGACGCAGTGCCTCGAATACGCCCTCGAGAACGACGAGCGGTTCGGCATCTGGGGTGGCCTCTCCGAGCGTGAGCGTCGCAAGCTCAAGAAGCGCGCCGTCTGAGGCCGTTCGTCCCGGCATCGCCCGAGATGGAGTCGCCCGTCCAGGCGGGATCGGCGCCTGACGCGTCGGAGTTGACGCGCCTCGCGCCGGTGGTCGTGGCGATATCGTGCCACGCCGATGCAGTCGGATGCCGAGCGTCGCACCCGACATAGTCTGGACGCGATGTCTCCCCGAGTTACCGTAATCCTTGTCGTGCATGACGGCTCCGGCCCTGCCGGCGCCGGCAGCCTTCAGGGCACCCTCGACGCGCTTGCCGCCCAGTCCAGGCAACCTGACGCCGTCATCGCCGTCGCGTGCGCCGCGCCGGCAGCAACGACGCTCGCCCTCGAGAAGGCTGCTGTCGACCGCATCGTCACCTCAGGGGAGCGGTTGAACTTCGGTCAGGCCCTCACCGCCGGAATCCGCGTCATCGAGCAGCCGGAGAGCGCAGACGAGTTCCTGTGGCTGCTCGCCCAGGACACGGCACCGGAGCCGGATGCGCTCGAACGCCTGCTCGGCGCGATCGAAGTCGCGCCTTCCGTGGCCGTCGCGGGCCCGAAACTCAAGGATGCGACCGACGGGTCGACGATCGTCTCTCTCGGTGAGTCGGTGACCCCGTTGGGTGCGACCGTCTACCTGGTCGAGAACGAACTCGACCAGGGCCAGCACGACACCGTGAGCGATGTCCTCGGTGTCGCGCCAGGAGGGATGCTCGTCCGCCACACCGTGTGGGAGGAGCTCGGCGGATTCGACACAGCCTTCGGCTCGGCAGACGACGCCCTCGACTTCTGCACGAGGACACGCCTCGCAGGCCACCGTGTCACCGTCGTACCCGCTGCGACGGTTCTGACAGCTGGGGCAGGCATCGCAGGACCGTCGAGGTCCAACAGGCCCGGCGCGCGACGGAAGCGGGCCCGCCAGTCCAGGGGCGCACAGCTGTACCGCCGGCTCGTCTACGCGCCCGCTGCGGTCGTCTGGCTGCACTGGCTCACCCTCGTGCCACTCGGCATCCTGCGCGGCATCCGCCGCATCATCGGCAAGCAACCCGATCTCGTCGGCTCCGAGATCGCAGCGGCATTCCGGGTAGCGTTCAGCCCCGTCAGGGTGTTCCGCGCCAGGAGGAACCTCCGTCAGGCGAAGACTGTCGGCTGGTCCTCGCTCCAGGCGTTGCGGATCCCGTTCGGCGAGGTGAGAAGACGCCGCAGGCTCCGCCGGGAATCCGGGGCGGCCGTCTACACGATCGAACGCAGCGACCTCCGCTTCTTCACCGGTGGCGGCGGATGGCTCGTGATCGGGTCGGCCCTCGTCAGCGCCGGTCTGTTCTTCAACCTGCTCGCGGCGACCGCGGTCGAAGGGGGCACCCTCCTTCCGTTGTCCGCCGCTGTCGGCGACCTCTGGCAGCACGTCGGCTATGGCTGGCGCCAGATCGGCCTCGGCTTCACAGGCGCAGCAGACCCGTTCTCCGCCGTGCTCGCCGTTGTCGGAACGATCACGTTCTGGGACCCGTCGTACTCCCTCGTCCTCGTCACGCTGCTCGCGCTTCCGCTTGCGACCCTCGGCGGATGGTTCGCGGCCACCAGGCTCACCGAGCGCAGCGCCTACCGCATGGTCGCCGCAGTGCTCTGGACCGTCGCCCCGACCTTCCTCTCCGCGCTCGTCTCGGGGCAGATCACCGGCATCCTCGTCCACCTCCTCCTTCCCTGGTTGTTCTACAGCGGTTGCGTCGCCGCCCGCTCGTGGGGCTCTGCGGCCGTGGCATCCGTCCTTCTCGCTGCGACGATCGCGATCGCGCCGTCGCTCGCGCCGGCACTCCTGGCGATCTGGCTTCTCGCGCTCATTTTCGCGGGTCGCCACCTGGCTCGTGTGGTCTGGCTGATCCTGCCGACGGCTGCTCTCTTCGCACCGCTGGTCTGGCAGCAGGGCGTCGTGGGCGGCAACTGGCTCCGCCTCTTCTCCGACCCCGGCGTCGCCGTCGTCGTCGACCGCCCGACAGGCTGGCAGCTCCTGCTCGGCCTCCCGTCTGGTAACCCCGGCTGGGACGGCGTGACGGATGCCATCGGGCTGACAGGCGTGCCCGCCCACCTCCTCGTCCCGCTGCTCCTCGCACCACTCGCCGTGATGGCGCTGCTCGCCCTCTTCCTTCCGGGGAGCCAGCGCGCGGCTGTTCTGCTCTTCGTCGGGCTGCTCGGACTCGTCACGGCGTTCGGCGCCACCCACCTGCTGGTCAGCATCACCGGTTCGGCACCGACCTCGATCTGGGCCGGAGCCGGACTGAGCCTGTACTGGCTCGGTCTCGTCGGCGCCGTCATCGTCGGATTCGACAGCCTCCGTCGGACGGCAGCTGTTCCTGCCCTCGTCATCGGCGTGCTCGCCGTCGTCCTTGCCGTTCCCATGGCCGCAGCCCTCCCCGCCGGCCATGGACAGATCACGGCAGGCAACGGCCGCACTCTTCCCGCATACGTGACGGCTGCCGCGGCCGCGAACCCCGCGACCCGCACCCTCACCCTCACGCCGCAGCCGGACGGCGGGATCTCTGCCCGCGTCGTCGAAGGGATCGGAGACACCCTCGACAATCAGTCGACCCTGGTGTCGACCAACCCCGGACTGACCGAAGACGACGAAGATGTGGCAGTCCTCGCCGCCAACCTCGTCTCGCAGGGCGGACTCGACCCCAGCGAACTCCTCACCGACTTCGGCGTCCAGTTCATCCTGCTCACCCCTGCCGCAACCGAACTCGGCGAGGAGGTCGCGGGGCCGGCTCAGTCGATGACCAACCGGGCGGCGACATCCCTCGACTCGAACGCTGTGCTCGCGCACGTCGGTCTCACCGACCGCGGAACGCTCTGGCGCTTCGACGGCGAGATCTCGCCACCGGCGACCCCCAATCCTGTGCCGTTCCTGTCGACCCTCGTGCTGGTCGGCCTCGCGCTGGTGTTCGGCTTCGCGTTGCTCCTGTCGATCCCGACAGCGGCATCGAGACGCGCTGCCGAAGGTCGTCCGCGCACCATCGGCAGGCGTGAAGCCGAGCCGGCGCAGCGGCTGAGCCGCGCCGAGAGGGCCGAGCAGAAGGCGGAGGCCGAGGCGGAGAAGGCAGTCGAACTCCGCGTGGCCGCCGAGTCGGAAGAGGCGGAGGAACGCGAGGCCGAGCAGGCGGTGGCCGACGAGTCCGCAGACGACGCCACCCTCGCCGCCGAGACCGCAGACCGCGACGACGACCGACAGCCTGACGCCCTTGTGCCGGGCTCACCCGCCGAAAGCGAGAACTCCCATGGCCGATAAGCGACGCATCGCCGTGACCAGCGGCCGGGTGATCAGCGGAGCGGTCGGCATCGCCGTCGCGCTCGTTTCCATCGTCGCCGTCGGACGGCTGGACCTGCCGGTCTACTCCGTCGACGCCCCGAGCTCGACGGTCACCCCGACGGCATCGGACCAGTCGCGCCTCTGCCCGGGTCCGTTGCTTCGGCAGGGCGACGACGTCGCCTCAGCCGGCGCCGCCTCCGCGTTCGGCAACCCTGGCGCCGCGATCGCGACGGACACCGCTCCCGAACAGACAGCCCTCACCGCGCCTGACAATCTCACCGGGGATCAGTTCGGGCTGCCCACGGTCGTCAGCGTCGCCAGCGAACCGGGGGAGGGGACTCCGCCGATCGCCGCGGCCCAGTCGCAGGCGGCAGCGCTCGACGACCTCAGCGGATTCGCCGCCACCGCGTGCGGTGAAGTGAGCGCAGACAGCTGGCTGGTGGGCGGATCGACCGATGTCGGGCGCACGAGCATCCTCTCGCTCAACAACCCCACGCGCGCAGACGCGGTCATCGACCTCTCATTCTTCAGCGAGACGGGTGAGATCGAAGCCCCAGGGGCAACGGGCATCATCGTCAACGCGGGCGAACAGCGCCTGTTCTCCCTCGCGAGCTTCGTGCCGGGAGTCCGCAACCCGGTCATCCGGGTGCAGACCACAGGCGGCCAGGTCTCCGCCGTGCTGCAGCAGAGCACGGTCAGGGGCATCACGCCCGAGGGAGTCGAACTCTCAGCGGCAACGACGCCTCCGGCGACCGAACAGATGATTCCGGGTGTCGTCCTAGCCGCTTCCGCACCCACGGCCGTCGGTGCGACATACGACGACCGCATCGCCGCGATCCGCATCCTCGTTCCCGGCACCGAACCCGCGAGCGTCACCCTGGACTTCGTCAGCGAACAGGGCGCTGAAGCGCCGCTGCCTCTGACCTACGACTTCGAGGGCGGCATCGTCAGCGAAGTGAACCTGACGAACCTCCCGACGGGGAGCTACGCCGTGAAGATCACGTCAGACCTGCCCGTCGTCGCCGCCGCCCACACGACGGCAGCGGCAGGGGAGACCACCGACTTCGCCTGGTTCGGAGCATCCGGCCCGCTCGTCGACGACACGAAGATCGCCGTCGCACCCGGCCAGGGTCCCCGAGTGCACCTGTTCAACCCGACGGCCGACGACGCCGAGGTCGTGCTCACCGACCGGAACGGCGGCGAGACGACCCTCGACGTGCCGGCCGGATCGGCGATAGCAGCGTCGGTCCGCTCGGGGATGGCATACGACATCTCCGGCACAGACGGTCTGCACGCGCAGGTCAGCTACTGGGGGACGGCCGGATTCTCCGCATACGCCATCCAGCCGGCGAATCCGTCGGCGTCACCGGTCACCGTCTACCCGAGATAACCGCCGCGTCAGAAGTGGAAGCGATCGGGGCCCAGGTCCCACGGGTCCTTGCCGATGAGTTCGGCTGTGGCCCGGAAGACACAACTCTCGATCATCATGCGCTGGTGCAGGTCGTCGTCGCGGTGCAGCTTGCTCATCCGCTGGATGGGCAGGCGGTAGAGCACGATGCGCCGCTCGGCCGCGCTTGTCCACCACCGCGGCACCGTACCGTCCGGAAGTGCGCCCATCGGCATTGCGCCGACCTCGTAGCGGACGTTCGCGAGGTCTTCGGGCCAGGCGCTGCGAAGGAAATCGGCTGCGGCCGCGACGGTCATGTCGAATGAGTCGATGCGGTTCTTCAGTGGATCCAGGTGCGGGCCGGTCGCCGCACTCCGTTCGGAGCGCCCGTGCCGGTCGTGACGGACCGCCCGCCGAGCGTATGTGCTGCTCCGGGAAGTGCGTCTGGCCATGACGCCATCCTATTCGCCATCGGCCGTCCTCCCGGCGAGGTGCCCGGGCGAACCCCTGCGGGGCTTGTATGGTGATGAGAATGTTTGACAGGCCCTGTTCGAAAGTCGGATGCTCCCGCGACGCGGTGTCGACCCTCACCTACGACTACGGGGACTCGATGGCCGTACTCGGCCCCCTGAGCCTGTCCCGCGAGCCACACACCTACGACCTCTGCTCCATCCACGCGGAGCGGATGAGCGTGCCGCAGGGCTGGCAGGTCATCCGGCACCAGATCCTGCGCGACGTCGACTCGACCGCCTGACCCCCGGTTCACGCTCCGGCGGGGTCTGCGAGAATGAAGGTATGACGCTTACTCCGCCCGCAGCATCCGCTGTCGAATCCACGTCCGCCCTGGCTTTCCAGGTCCGCGACCTCTCGCTCGCTGAAGCCGGCCGCCACCAGATCCGGCTGGCCGAGAACGAGATGCCAGGGCTCATGGCCCTCCGCGAGGAATTCGGCACCTCGCAGCCGCTCGCCGGCGCCCGCATCGCCGGCTCCCTGCACATGACCGTCCAGACCGCTGTGCTCATCGAGACACTCGTCGCCCTCGGCGCGCAGGTGCGCTGGGCGAGCTGCAACATCTTCTCCACCCAGGACGAGGCCGCCGCGGCCATCGCCGTCGGCCCGAACGGTACCGTCGACGCCCCGGCCGGTGTGCCCGTGTTCGCCTGGAAGGGCGAGACCCTCGAGGAGTACTGGGCGTGCGCCGAGCGGATCTTCGACTGGAGCGCCGAGGCCGAAGCGGCAGGGGCCGACTGGACCGGCCCGAACATGATCCTCGACGACGGTGGCGACGCGACCCTGCTCGTCCACAACGGCAGGAAGTACGAACTGGCCGGTGCGGTGCCCGAAACCACGGACGGGGACAGCACAGAGGGCCGGGTCGTGCTCGACCTGCTCCGTCGCTCGCTTGCCGCGTCGTCCGACCGCTGGACGAAGATCGGCGCAGAGCTCATGGGCGTCACCGAGGAGACAACGACCGGCGTTCACCGCCTCTACGAACTGGCGAAGGCCGGCGAGCTTCTGTTCCCTGCGATCAACGTGAACGACTCGGTCACGAAGAGCAAGTTCGACAACAAGTACGGCATCAGGCACTCGCTCCCTGACGGCCTCAACCGCGCCACCGACGTGCTCATCGGCGGGAAGGTCGCTTTCGTCGTCGGCTACGGAGACGTCGGCAAGGGAGCGGCGGAGGCCCTCCGCGGCCAGGGAGCACGGGTGATCGTTAGCGAGGTCGACCCGATCTGCGCACTGCAGGCGGCCATGGACGGCTACCAGGTGGCACGGATCGAGAGCGTCGTCGAGCAGGTCGACATCTTCGTCACCGGAACGGGAAACCTCAGCGTCATCACCACCGAGCACATGCTCCGGATGAAGCACCAGGCCATCGTCGCCAACGTGGGCCACTTCGACAACGAGGTCGACATGGCCGGCCTCGAGTCGCTTGACGGCGCCGAGCGTGTCGAGATCAAGCCGCAGGTGCACGAGTGGCGCCTGCCGACCGGCCGGTCGATCCTCGTTCTCAGCGAGGGCCGCCTGATGAACCTCGGAAACGCCACGGGGCATCCGTCGTTCGTCATGAGCAACTCGTTCACCAACCAGGTGCTCGCGCAGATCGAGCTCTTCGTCCACCCCGAGAACTACCCGATCGGCGTCTATGTGCTGCCGAAGCACCTCGACGAGAAGGTGGCCCGCCTGCACCTCGACGCTCTCGGCGTAGAACTCACCACCCTCACCGAGGAGCAGGCCGCATACATCGGCGTCTCCGTCGACGGCCCGTACAAGGTCGACCACTACCGGTACTAGGACCCGCCCGTCGCAACGGCGTCGTGGGGCTCAGGCCCTGCGGCGCCGTTTGCGGCTGGTGCAGAGTGTTCATTGGTCGCGATATGTCCTCATGGGTCGCGGATAGCGACCGTTTGCGTCCACTGAAGGCTGGGGACGGAAGCGCCGGACAACACTGAGCGGCCGAAGAAGGTTCGGCCGAGACCCCACCTGACTCGCCGGGCGCCGTGCCTAGCGCTCGGGGAAGTCGTGCGGGCGACCGGTCAGCACCGGCTGAACCCGGGCGAGGCGCTCGCGCTCGAGCATGTGCGCAGCGTACTCGCGATCCCGCCGCTTGGCGGCGACCGCGTAGAGGAACAGCTCGGGGTCTGCGCGCGGAACAGGCGACACCCAGACGGATGCCTCCACGGCGAGATCCTGGGCCAGTCGCGCCCGCGTCATCGGCGTCAGCTTCGGCGCCTGCTTGAGGAACTGGGCGATCCGACGTGACAGCCGGTCAGGCATCCGCCCAACGTCGGCCAGCTCTGCCCAGCCGGCCAGCGCAGGCGGCATTCCGAACACGGGATCGGTGTAGCGGGGCACGCGTTCCTGCTGCGCATAGGTGCCTGCCAGGAGGTCGCCGAGGCGCTTCGAGCGGCTGGACAGCAGACCGGTGAGCGCGGCGACGCCACCGAGGGTCATGTAGATCTCGAAGAAGCCGACGAGGGCGCGGATGAAGGCGTGCCTGAATCCTGTGGCGCCGCCGTCGTCGCGCACGACGCGCGCTCCGACCGCGAGTTTGCCGAGCGACCGGCCGTGGCTCAGGGTCTCGACGGCCGTCGGAACGACGACGCAGCAGAACACGATGATCGACGTGGTGAAGGCCGCTGTGGCGGACTGGTCGATCACACCCTGGTTGGCGAGGACGAAGAGAAGCCAGAACAACAGGGCGGCGAGGAGCACGGTGGCGACGAAGTCGATGATGGTGCCTGCAGCCCGGAGGATGAAGCTCGTTGACTGCACGTCGAGAGCGACGGCTTCGCCGGTGAGGAGCTCGGAGGAGTCCGGCGTGTTCGAAAGTGTGCCGGAGGGCTCTGCCATGAATAGTATCTAAGCAGATGGATCTCGATGCATACAGCGCCGCCCACCGGGACGAGTGGGATCGCCTCGACGCCCTCGCGTCGAAGCGGTCATTGTCGGGCGCTGAAGCCGACGAACTCATCGACCGCTACCAGGCGGGCGCCACCCAGCTCTCCGCCATCAAGACGACCGCAGGCTCGACCGTGCACGGCGACCGGCTGAGCGTCAGCCTCTCCAAGGCGCGGCTGCGGTTCACCTCCGCCGGCTCGAACGTCTTCAGCCAGCTGCCACGGTTCTTCGCACTGCAGCTCCCCGCGGCGTTGTACCGGTTGCGCTGGCTCACCCTCGCCGTCGCCCTCGTGACCGTCACGGTCGCCGGGCTCTGGGCGGCCTGGATCCTCGGCGACCCGCAGGTGCTCGCGAACTTCGGCAACTCCGATGAACTCCAGAAGTATGCCGACGAGGACTTCATCGACTATTACTCGGAAAACCCGGCTGCGTCGTTCGCCGGCCAGGTCTGGACCAACAACGCGTGGATCGCTGCCCAATGCATCGCGTTCGGTATCACCGGCATCTGGGTCCCGTGGGTCATCCTTCAGAACGCGCAGGGCATCGGGACATCGGCTGCCGTCCTGTTCAGCGTCGGAGAGGGCGACACGTTCTTCCTCTACATCGCACCACACGGGATGCTCGAACTCACGGCGATCTTCGTGGCGGCGGCGGGCGGGCTGCGGATCTTCTGGGCCTGGGTGTCTCCGGGCAAGCGGACGAGGGGGCAGGCGCTCGCCGAAGACGCTCGCGCTCTCTTCACCGTGGCCATCGGGCTCATCCTCGTTCTCCTGGTCTCAGGCATCCTCGAGGGATTCGTCACTCCTCAGCCGTGGCCGTGGCCGGTGAAGATCGGGCTGGGCGCTGCGGCACTCGGTGCGTTCCTGTTCTACATGCTCGTGATCGGCCGCCGCGCGTACCGCGCGGGCGAGACCGGCGACCTCACCGCCTTCGAAGCGGGCGCCGCGCGCATCTACGCGAACTGAGCCGGACGAGACGGCGTCGAGATGCCGGCAACGGCTGTCCGAAGTCTTGGAATGCCCCGACAGAGGACCAGCTGTGGTCTTCCGTGCGCCGCCGACCCGGCTGGCGCGGCCCGCTGAGTCCGTGGCAAGCACGACGGCGACACCGCCGCCGCACAACACGAAGCCGACGAGAGTGAGCACGGTCATCGGCTCACCGAGGACCACCCAGCCGGCCAGGGCGGTCGCCGGCGCGACGAGGAAGAGCAGCGCGTTGAGCACGGTGATGCCCACCCGGCGCAGCAACCACCAGTACAGGCCGTATGCGATCACGGTCGGGATGAGCGCCGAAAGAACGGTCTGGAGCCAGAAGACAGCGGATGCCGGTGGCGCCAGTGTTCCCGTGGCGGCGCCGAGCACGAGGAGCGCCAGGGCCGTCACGGTGACGTGCACGGTCAGCGTGACGAGCACGGGCAGCGTCGACGGCGACCGACGGTCGAGGAACGTCGCCGCGACGAGGCACGCCATTGCCAGGCCGGGCAGCACGAAGGCCGTCGGCGGAGCATCCGAGCCGGCCATCTGCGACTGCACGACGAGAACGACACCGGAGGCGCCGACCACCAGACCCGCCCATTGAACGCCGCGAACCCTGAGCCCGAGGAGCGGCCCGACCAGGGTCGCGACCACAAGGGGCTGCACGGCATCGATCAGGGCCGTCGTGCCCGCGGTGACACCCGAGGCGATTGCCGCGTACACGAGCACGACGTACCCGAACTGGGCGAAGAGGCCGACGACCGCCTGGCCGCGGAGCGCGCGGGGAGCGACGCTCTTCAGGGCTCCGGATGCCAGCACAACGGCGATCAGAGCCACCGCGAGCGGCACGAACCGCCAGACGAGGAGCGTCAGAACCGCGACGTCGGCGGTGGCGATGGCTGCGATGAGAAAGCCTGAACTCCACGAGGCGACGAAGAGGACCGAGGCCAGCACGGTTACGACGCGGGTGGGTATACCGATCTGTTTACTCATTGCCTAAACTATACAGGTCGGTATACTCGAGGCATGGCCATCACCCCAGCTGACCTGCCCGCCCTGACTCCTGGCGCTCGTCGGGTCCTCGACGCGGCTTCCCGGCTTTTCTACGAGCGAGGGATCCACGCCGTCGGTGTCGACACCATCGCCGACGAGGCCGGGGTCACGAAGAAGACGCTGTATGACCGCTTCGGCTCGAAGGAGGCGCTCGTCGTCTCCTATCTCCAGCACAGGGACGCACGCTGGCGCGAGCACCTGGCGGCACAACTCGACCGGTCGCCGGCGGTGGGTGTCGACCGCGTGCTCGTCGTCTTCGACGCGGCGATCTCCTGGTCCGACGAGAACAGCCCCAGGGGCTGCAGTGCCATCAATGCGCGCGCCGAAATCGGCGACGGGGTCGATGGGTTGATTTTCCCGGAAGTGGTGCGCCAGAAGTCGTGGCTGCTCGACGTGTTCACAGCGTTGTGCCTGGAGGCCGGTGCCGAGCGGCCAGAGGACGTCGCCCGGTCGATGATGCTGCTCTATGAGGGGGCGATCGTGACGGTCGGCATGTCGACATTCGACCATCCCTTCCACCGGGCGCGGGAGGTCGCGCACGAGATTCTCGTTCGCCGGACTCCGTGATCCCGGACGCCGCGCGGCCATCCCTGTCGACGCGCCCGGGCGCTCCGCAGTTTTGAATGACTCAAAACAACGCGATAGGGTCGGATCATGACAACGACGGAAGCGACGGAACTGCGCGAGAGCCTTCGCGCCGCCGGGCTCCGCGCAACCGAGCAGCGCGTCGCCGTGCTGCAGGCACTGGGGGCAGCGCCACATGCCGATGCCGCCGGTGTCCTCGCGGCGGTCACCCCGACGCTCCCTGACACGTCGGTGCAGGCGGTGTACGGCATCCTCGGCGCGCTGACGGATGCCGGCCTGGTGCGCCGGATCGAACCGGCCGGTTCGCCCGCCCGCTACGAGTTGCGTGTGGGGGACAACCACCATCACGTCGTCTGCTCCCGGTGCGGCGCCATCGGCGACGTCGACTGCGCCGTTGGCCACGCCCCGTGCCTGACGCCGTCTGGAACATCCGGTTTCACGATCGCCACCGCCGAAGTCACCTACTGGGGTCTGTGCCCCGACTGCGCGGCCACGCCACCCGCCTGACGTCCTCTTCCGCTCCGGCGTGCATCCAGCGTGCACGGAGCTGCCTGTCCCTGCCCGAAAATCCCAAGGAGATCCATGTCCGATACCTCGTTCACCACCACAAACACCGGCACGCCGGTCCAGGCGGACTCGCAGTCGCTGACCGTCGGTGCCGATGGCGCCATCCCGCTGATCGACAGCTACCTGACCGAGAAGCTCGCCCACTTCAACAGGGAGCGAGTGCCGGAGCGCGTCGTCCACGCAAAGGGCGGCGGCGCATTCGGAGTGTTCGAGACGACCGAGGACGTGTCACGCTTCACCCGTGCCGCGCTCTTCCAGCCGGGAGTGACCACCGAGATGCTGGCCCGCTTCTCCACGGTGGCAGGCGAGCAGGGATCTCCTGACACCTGGCGCGACCCCCGCGGTTTCGCGCTCAAGTTCTACACCTCCGAGGGCAACTACGACCTCGTCGGGAACAACACCCCGGTGTTCTTCATCCGCGACGGCATCAAGTTCCCCGACTTCATCCACTCGCAGAAGCGCCTCCCGGGCTCGAACCTGCGCAACAATGACATGCAGTGGGACTTCTGGAGCCAGTCCCCCGAGAGCGCGCACCAGGTCACCTGGCTCATGGGCGACCGCGGCCTGCCCTCCTCGTGGCGTCACATGGACGGGTTCGGCTCGCACACCTACCAGTGGATCAACGCCGCTGGTGAGCGTTTCTGGGTGAAGTACCACTTCAAGACCAATCAGGGCATCGGCGTGCTGAGCGCCGAGCAGGCGACGGAGATCGCCGGCCAGGACGCCGACTACCACCAGCACGACCTGTACACGAACATCGCAGAGGGCAACGTCCCGAGCTGGACCATGTCCGTGCAGGTCATGCCGTACGAGGACGCCAAGACCTACCGCTTCAACCCGTTCGACGTCACGAAGGTCTGGCCGCACGCCGACTACCCGCTGATCCGGGTCGGCACGATGACGCTGAACCGCAACGCCGAGAACTACTTCGCCCAGATCGAGCAGGCCACATTCTCTCCGGCGAACTTCGTCCCCGGAATCGCGGCAAGCCCGGACAGGATGCTCCAGGCGCGGATCTTCTCCTACGCGGATGCCCACCGCTACCGCGTCGGTGTGAACCACGCCCAGCTGCCCGTCAACGCGGCGAAGAGCCCGGTGAACAGCTACTCGAAGGACGGCGCAGGCCGCATCGACTTCCCGCCGGCCGACCGTCCGGTCTACGCCCCGAACTCGTTCGGCGGACCGCACGCGGATGCTGCCCGCGCGGCCGAGTCGACCGGCTGGCAGAACGACGGTGAGCTCGTGCGCACCTCGGCGACCCTGCACCCCGAGGACGACGACTTCGGCCAGGCCGGAACGCTCTACCGTGACGTGATGGACGACGCGGCGAAGGCCCGCCTGCTCGCGCAGATCACCGGCCACGTCGGCGCCGTGCAGAACGCTGAGATCCGCGCGCGGGCCATCGCGTACTGGTCCAACGTCGACATCGAACTCGGGTCGAAGCTCGGTGCGGCTCTCGCCGCCACCAGCGTGCTCTAGGCGACACCACCACAGAGGGCCCGGCATACGTCAGACACGGATGCCGGGCCCTTCGCGGTCGCTAGAGCCGGCCGGCCGCCTTCAGCGCGATGTAGTGGTCAGCGAGGGCTGGCGGCAGGTCGGCGGGTGCTGCGGTGACCACGTCGGCGCCGAGCTGCCTCACGGCACCTGAGACGCGCGCGATGTCGAGGAGCGCGCGTTCCGCCGCTGCGGCCAGGTAGACCTCGTCGCGGTTTCCGCGCTCCCTGCTCGCGGTGAGCGCAGTGGGGTCGGTGACGGATGCCACGACGACCGTGTGCCGTTTCGTCAGCTGGGGAAGCATCGACAGCAGCCCTGTGGATGCGCCTGGCGCGTCGACTGAGGTGAGCAGCACGACGAGCGAGTGCTGGCTCGTCACCCCGCGGACCAGCGCAGGGACGGCCGCCCAGTCCATCTCGAGCAGTTCGGGGTCGATGGTGGACATGGTGTCGACGAGCTTGGACATCAGGTCGGCCCCCGTCGCGCCCTGCACCCGGCCGCGGACACGCCGGTCGTAGGCGATCAGGTCGACCCGGTCACCGGCTCGGGTGGCGAGCGCCGCGAGCAGCAGGGAGGACTCGAACGCCGTGTCGATCCGTGGTTCGTCGGCGACGCGGGCCGCTGAGGTCCTCCCGGTGTCGAGGACGATGACGACGCGGCGGTCGCGCTCAGGACGCCAGGTGCGCACGACGACGTCACGCCTGCGGGCGGTGGCCCGCCAGTCGATCGATCGCACGTCGTCGCCGCGCACGTACTCGCGCAGCGAATCGAATTCGGTGCCCTGGCCGCGCACCATCACGCTCGTGGCTCCGTCGAGTTCCCGAAGCCGGGCCAGCCGGGACGGCAGGTGCTTTCGGGCGTTGAACGGCGGGAGCACGCGGATGTGGCCGTGGCTCTTCAGTGTGGCCTGCCGCGCCCACAGCCGAAGCGGGCCGAACGACCGGACGGTGACGAGCTCGACCCGGCGTTCGCCCCGGCGGAACGGGGTCAGGGGGACGGCGACCATTCGTCGTTCTCCTGCCGGGATGGTGACCCTGGTGCGGGTGACGGCTGGACCTGCCGACGGCTGCCAAGCATCCCTGACGATGCCGCGCAGGGTGCGCCTGCCCGGGTTGGCCAGGTACAGCTCGCTGGTCACGGTCTCGCCCAGCCTGGTCCGTGCCGGCACCGACCGCGAGGGCACGAGCACACGGGGGGATGCCGCGAGCAGCACGTCGAGGACGCCGAGCGCGACCGCGAAGAGCAGCCACAGCCCCAGCACGACCCCCGGCTCACCTGTCGCTGTGCCGAACACCACGACGGGAACGACGCCGACGGCGACGAGCGCGACGAACCACCCAGACACGGTCATCTAGATCGGCACCTGCACCTGCTGCATGACCGAACGGAGGATCGCGTCCGAACCGACACCCTCGAGCTCGGCCTCAGGGCGGAGCTGGAGGCGGTGGCGCCAGACCGGGATCACCATGGCCTGGACGTGGTCCGGGGTGACCCACGAGTAGCCGCTCAGCCACGCCCACGACTTCGCGGCCGCGAGGAGGGCTGTCGTTCCGCGGGGGCTGACGCCCATCCGCACCGACGGGCTGCGCCTGGTGGCCCTCGCGAGGTCGACGATGTAGCTGAGCACGTCTGGGCTCACACCTGTGGCTGCTGCGGCGAGCTGCGCCTCGGCCAGGTCTGCGGCGTTGAGCACGGCGGTGACGCCGGCTCCGGCAAGATCGCGGGGGTTGAAGCCCGCGGCGTGGCGACGAAGTACCTCGACCTCGAGGTCGCGTTCGGGGATGTCGAGGACGAGTTTGAGGAGGAAGCGGTCGAGCTGTGCCTCAGGGAGGGTGTACGTGCCCTCGTACTCGATCGGGTTCATCGTCGCGGCCACGACGAACGGAACAGGCAGCGGAAGGGTGACGCCGTCGGTGGAGACCTGGCGCTCCTCCATCGCTTCGAGCAGCGAGGACTGGGTCTTCGGAGGCGTCCTGTTGATCTCGTCGGCGAGCATGATGTTCGTGAACACCGGACCGCGCCTGAACTCGAACTCGCCGGTTTTCGCGTCATAGATGAGCGACCCGGTCACGTCGCCAGGCATGAGGTCCGGAGTGAACTGGACCCGCTTCGTGTCGAGGTCGAGAGCCTGGCTGAGGGTGCGGACGAGCAGCGTCTTCGCGACGCCGGGCACACCCTCGAGCAGCACGTGCCCCTTGGCGAGCAGGGCGATGATCAGGCCGGTGACGGCCGGTTCCTGGCCGACGACGGCCTTGCCGACCTCCCGGCGGACCTGCGCCAGCTTCTCACGGAGCTCCGCGATCCGCGGCGACTCCGTCTGCGGCGCTCGCCGGCGCTCAGGTGCGGCATCCTGGCGGATGGGCGCTGCGGGGGGCTGGGCCTGCGGGTAGCCCTGGCCCTGCGGGTAGCCCTGGCCCTGCGGGACGCCCTGGCCCTGCGGGACGCCCTGGCCCTGCGGGGGCATCTGTTGCTGGGGCGCCTGTGGGTAGCCCTGCGGATTCGGCTGGCCGTGCGGTGTCGGAGTGGTCATGTCGCGTTCTTCCGGTTGGGTCGGTGGAGGCAGGTCGGGGAGAAGAGGGAGGTTCCCGGCATCAGCGGGGCCCTGGTGGCCGGGGGTCGACGGCGGCGGTGACGGCGGACTCCAGGTCGCGCAGGGCGTCGGACAACGTCAGGACGTCGCGCTCGGTCCGAGGCAGCATGTCGACGAGGATGCCACGGACTTCGGCCGGATTCCTTCCGGTGGCGGAGGCGGCGGCATCCGAAACCTCGCCTACCCCTGCCGTCCGGGGGAGTCCGAGCGTCGTTCCTAGGTGCCCGATGGTGCCGATCCTGAGCGCGTCGACGGCACGCGTGCGGGCAGCGGTGCGCTGGTAGAGGCGCGACCTGCCCTCCATCGTCTCCCCAGATGGCACCGTCACCGGCAGGTCCTCGGCCACGAGCGGGCCGAAGCGGCGGCCGCGCCAGAACATCGCGACAAGCGCGGCGATGACCAGGAGGGAGGTGACCGGGACGAGCCAGGTCGGGGTCAGGTCCTGCAGGTTGGGAGGTCCGGATGCCTCGACGTCGGCGAGTGACGGGAGGAACCAGACGAGACGGTCGGTCCCACCGAGCAGCCCGAGGGCGAGCGCGGCGTTGCCGTGCAGCACGACCTTGTCGTTGCTGACCAGGTCGGACGGTCCGAGGAGCGTGAGGCTTCCGTCGTCCTTCGGGATCGTCACGACGGCGAAGCCGCCGGTGTCCGCAGGGAAGCAGCCGTCGGCATCCGAATCAGGGGAGATGGCGAGAGTCGGACCCGGGCTGATCGTGCCTGCGCGTTCGGCGGCGCCCAGCGTGCACGACGCCTCGTCGAGCGGGGTGCCGGCAGCCGCCGCGCCCGCGGCGCTGACGCCAGGGGCGAGAGACTGGAGTTGCAGGAATGCGGGGGAGAAGATGACGACGTCTCCTGCGCGTTCGACGAGATCGGTCAGACGGGCGTCGGTGAGGTAGCCGGAGGGGTCGTACAGCGCGAAGGTCGTCCCCGGCGTCTCCGCCTCAGCCAGGGCCTCGTCGTAGCCCTCTGGGATGATCACGTCGACGCCCTGCCCGCGGAGGACCTCGGCGACGGCCCTGGCGCCTGTTGGAGCCGGGCTGGCCGGGTCGAGCGGAATACTGCTGGAGGAACCGCCACGGGTGAGGACGAGGCTGACGGCGACGACGAGGATGCAGACGACGGCCACTCCCACCCAGAACAGCCCGCGCCTCGCGACGGTGCGGGCCCGGGGGGTCAGCACGGTGTCGTCGTCGCGACCCGGAGCGGGAGGGGCGATCCTCGTCATGCGACCGGCACCTGGTCGAGCGGTTCAGACGACACCGGCGTCTGCTTCTGCAGCCGTCCGTCGAGGGCGCGCAAACGCTCGTACTGCTCGGGTGTGCCGTCGTGGCTGAGGTATCTCACCCGGTCGAAGCCGTCCGCCGCCACAGCCAGGTCGTCGGATTGCGCGGGGAAGGCCGTGGAGGCGCGACGGGCGAAATCGTGCGCGGTCGTCCCAGGGCTGACCAGGACGATGGTGCGTTCGGCGAGTCCTCTGGCCACCCCGCGGAACAGCTCGAGGACGGCCGTGGTCCAGTCGCCCGCCGATGCCGCCATGGCGGCCGCCGATCTGAGCTGGGCAGCGGTGCGGCGGTCGTCGTCGCCGAACAGGCCCGACGACGGGGCGCTCTTCCTGTTGACCCGGGGAATGCCCCAGATGAGGAGCGCGACGACGAGCGCGGCGATGACGAGCGCGACGATGGCGACGGGCAGCCAGTCGAGGGGAACGGACTCGCCGGGCTGGAACAGCCGCATCAGCCAGGCGAAGAACTCCTGGCTCAGTACGTCGAACAGGCTCGGTGTCGCCGCGGCGTACTCGGGTTTCGACAACTCTTCGAGCAGCCAGTCGCGTGCCTCTGGCGCGTCGGGCACCACAGGCACGTCGAACTCGATGCCGCTCGCTAGGCCCATGAAGTTCCCGTCGGCGGCACGGTTCCTGTCGTGCGGACCAGATACGGGTCTGCGACCGTCGTGTCGCCGGACTGGCGTGCCTCGACGAACCGGATGAGCTCGAGGTCGAGTCCCTCCTTGCGCATCCGCAGGTCGACGTAGATGAACGCGATGGTCGCCGACTGGACCACCGCGGTGATGGATGCCACGAGGAGGGTCAGGATGATCGTCGCCACGTAGAGCAGGGCGGGGATGATCCAGTCCTCCGCTGTCGACCCCGTGGGGTCGATCACGCTGATCGCCATGCCGTAGAGGAAGCTGATCGGTGTCACCACGACTTGCGAGACGGTGCCGACGATGAACGCGATAAGGAGCTGGATGCCGAGGGTCTTCCAGAAGTAGCCGTCGGTGAGCCGCCAGGACCGCCGGATCGCGGCTCCGACGCCGAGCCGTTCGAGGACGATCGCGCTCGGCACGAGGGAGAGCTTGGTGCCGAGCCAGTAACCGAGAAGGAAAAATGCAATCGCGGCGAGGATGGCGAGGATGACCCCGATGGCGATGAAACCCTCACCGAGAGCGACGAGCGACCAGACAAGGCCGACGATCACCGCGACGACGACCGCGACCGCGACGCCGGCGAGCAGCGTCCACAGCAGCAGGGCGCCGAACCTGGGCCAGGTCGCCTTCCACGCGGCGCGGAGCGTGAGCTTCTCACCCAGGGTCGACCGGGCGGCCTCGATGACGATGACGCCCTGGAGGAACACGGTCGCCGCAATGCTGAGAGGGAGCGCGACGAGCACGCTCACGATGAGCCCGGTGAAGATTCCGCCGGTCGTGATCGCCTCCTGGTCCTCCGGGGCGGCACTGGTGACCCGGTTGATCACGTAGACGGCGACGATGCCCATAACGACAAGCGTGATCACGGTAGTGATGGCCTGGATGAGCAGTGCGCTCCCGAACGTGGCCTTCGGATTGCGCTTGAGAGTGAGGAACGGCGCTCCGAGCAGCGTGCCGAAACCGAGGGGCCGGAGCGGAATGAGCCCCGGTTTGGGGGGAGGCGCCCACGCGGCGGGCGCGGCGGCCCCTGGCTGTCCGACCGGGTAGCCCCACTGCGCCTGGCCGGGCTGCTGGTAGCCGTACTGGCCGTAGGCGCCCTGTGGGTACTGGGGCTGCGGCGGTCCATACGTCGGTGCGGGCTGGTAAGCGGGGTATGGGTTCTGCGCGTAGGGATTCTGCGGAGGCGCCGGCGGAACCTGCGGCACCGGGGGTGGGTAGAACTCCCGGTCAGAGGCCCATTCCGGTGCGGACTGTTGGCCGGCTTGCTCGGCCTCCATCCTGCGGCGTTCCTCGCCGCGCGACGGGTCGCCCTCCGGTCGTGCCCAGTCCTGCCCGTTCTCGTCGGTGGTCACTCCAGCGGCTCCCTCAGGCTCGTCGACATGATGCGCTCCCTAATCGTGTCACACCCGCCCCATCCTCACCATGCGGTCGAGGTACCCGCGGCCCCGTGCGGTTCTCGGCGAACTGTCACCACGTTGCGGCTAATCTTGTGCCAGGTACCGCACGGTTGCGTCCACCAGACGCGGCCTGCACACGAATCGAGAACGAGGCGTATGAACGCACGGATCCTGGTGGTCGACGACGACACCGCCCTGGCTGAAATGATCGGCATTGTGCTCCGCACGGAGGGTTTCGACCCTTCCTTCTGCGCTGACGGTTCCGGCGCACTCGACGCGTTCCGGGAGGCCAGACCCGACCTCGTCCTGCTCGACCTCATGCTCCCGGGCATCGACGGCATCGAGGTGTGCAACCGGATCCGCAGCGAGTCCGGTGTGCCCATCATCATGCTCACCGCGAAGACGGACACCTCGGATGTCGTCAAGGGGCTCGAATCCGGCGCTGACGACTACATGGTCAAGCCGTTCAACCCCAAGGAGCTCGTGGCGCGGATCCGCACCCGCCTGCGCCCGGCGTCCCCCCAGTCGCAGGACTCGCTGCAGATCGGCGACCTCACCCTCGACGTCGCAGGCCACGAGGTCAAGCGCGGCGAGAAGCGCATCAACCTGACCCCCCTCGAGTTCGATCTCCTGCTGACCCTGGCGTCGAAGCCCCAGCAGGTGTTCACCCGCGAGATGCTCCTCGAGCAGGTCTGGGGTTACCACTACAAAGCGGACACCCGCCTCGTGAACGTGCACGTCCAGCGGTTGCGCGCCAAGGTCGAAGACGACCCTGACAACCCGCGCATCGTCATGACCGTGCGCGGCGTCGGCTATCGCGCCGGCGCCGGCGCCGCCGCCTGAGGACGAGATGGCACTTGGGCAGGGCGTGTCGGGCATTCGGCTCGACAACTGGAGGACATGGCCGGCACGTGCCGTGCGTTCCTGGCGACGGTCGCTGCAGTTCCGCACCATCGTCGTCACGCTCGCCCTGTCACTCTTCGCCTTGCTCATCTCGAGCTTCTACATGTCCCTGACCATCGGCAACGACCTCTTCCAGTCACGCGTGAGCCAGGTGCAACAGGACTCCGCCCGCGCGATCGAGGCTGCGCAGAGCATCCTCGACTCCTCGAGCGACCAGGGCCGTGCAAGCACCCAGGAACTCATGGGCGCCGCGCGTGAGGAGATCGCGCGCACGTCGTCGAGCGCCATGATCGCCGGCTACCGTGTCCCGGGGCAGGAGCCGAGCCCGACGGGTCCGCAGGACTTCGAAAACGTCAGACTCAAAGACGTCGTGAGCGACGAACTGCGCACCGTCGTGCAGGACAACCCGGACGAACAGTGGTGGCAGTCGGTGTCGCTCGCGACGGCGGACGGCAGCCGCGTTCCCGGGATCGTGGTCGGATCTCAGATCACCCTGCCAGAGGGCAGCCGGTGGGAGATCTACATCGGCTTCGACCTCAACGACACCGAACAGACGCTGCTCTTCGTCCAGCGCACCCTCTTCATCGGCGGGCTCACCCTGCTCCTGCTCGTCGGAGCAGTGGCCTGGGTGATCGTCCGCCTCGTCGCCAACCCGGTGCGGGTGGCAGCCGAGACCAGTGAGCAACTCGCGCAGGGAGACCTGGAGGTGAGGATCCCGGTGAAGGGCGAGGACGAACTCGCCACACTCGCGCGATCGTTCAACGGCATGGCCGACAGCCTCCAGTCCCAGATCAAGGAACTCGCCGACCTGTCACAGGTGCAGCAGCGCTTCGTCTCCGACGTCTCGCACGAACTGCGCACGCCGCTCACGACGATCCGGCTGGCCGGGGACGTGCTCTACGACCAGCGCTCGGACTTCCCCCCTGCGACGGCGCGCACGGCCGAGTTGCTCCACACCCAGACGCAGCGCTTCGAAGTACTGCTCGCCGACCTGCTCGAGATCAGCCGGTACGACGCAGGCTCCGTCCAGCTCGAGATCGAACCGCACAGCCTCGTTCACCTCGCCCAGGACTCGATCGATGGGATGGCCTCCCTGGCTGAGCAGAAGGGTTCGGACGTCAGGCTCGTTGCCCCTGGCGGCTATTCGAACGTCGAGATCGATCCGCGTCGCATCCGCCGCGTCGTTCGCAACCTCCTCGGCAACGCCATCGAACACGGGGAGGGCAGACCGATCGTCGTCACCGTCGACAGCAACGAGCAGGCCGTTGCGCTCTCCGTGCGTGACTACGGCCACGGGATGAGCGAGGAGGACGCCCAACGGGTCTTCGACCGCTTCTGGAGGGCCGATCCCTCCCGCAAACGAACCATCGGCGGCACCGGGCTCGGACTGGCCATCGCGCTCGAGGACGCCCAGCTGCACGGCGGAAGCCTCGAGCTGTGGTCCCGCGTGGGCGAGGGCACCTGCTTCCGTCTGACGCTGCCGCGGGTCCTGGGCGGACCCGTCACGCTCTCGCCGATTCCGCTGCCGCCCGAAGACGCCGAACCGGTCGATACCGACGGTACGGATGCCACCCGTCGCGAGAACGGAGTCGGTGTATGAGATCACGAATTCGGGCGGCAGCAGCCGTCGCGCTCGCCGCCTCCCTCCTGCTGGCCGGCTGCGCCGGCATCCCGCAGGGCGGCGCGCCCCGGATCGGGCAGCCCGTCACCGGTGCCGAGGACCCCGAGGTCCAGTTCATCGCGAAGGGTCCTGAGGCCGGCGCGAGCCAGGAGCAGATCCTCCGGGGCTTCATCGATGCGGCCTCGAGCCCCAGGGAGGACTACGCCACGGCGCGCGAGTACCTGGCCCCTGAGATCAAGACCGTCTGGAACCCCGACCTCAACGCGATCGTCGACGAGGCCGCGCAGCGCAGCTACCTCTCGGTCGACGACACGTCGATGCAGCTCACCGTCACCCCGCTCGCCGAGGTCAACGAGGAGGGCGAGTACACCGAGTTCGCCTCGAGCACGCCGCTGATCCAGGGTTACAGTTTCACCCAGGTCAAGGGCGAGTGGCGGATCAGCGTCGCGCCCGACCGGGTCATCCTCGACCCTCAGCGGTTCAACGACGTCTTCAGTTCTTACGCCGTCACTTTCTTCGACCCGTCCTGGACCTACCTGGTGCCTGACCTCCGCTGGTTCCCGTCGAGGACGTCGACGGGAACACGGATCGTCAAGGCGCTCCTCGACGGTCCGAGCCCGCTGCTGGCCGGCGCGGTGACCACGGCGTTCCCCGAGGGCACCACACTGACCAAGAACGCCGTCCCTGTCGTCGGCGACGTCGCCCAGATCGACCTCAGCAGCGAGGTGTTTCAGGCAGACGATGTGACGCTGCAGCGGATGCAGGCGCAATTGTCCGCCAGCCTCGCCGGGGTCTCCGCCATCAACTCCGTCAGCATCACTGTGAACAACAACACCGAGGACATCCCCGCGCTGACGGTGCCGTCGCCCCGTGTGGACCCGCGCGCCCTCGTCCTCACCGAGGAGGGCTTCGGCTTCCTCTCGAACGGCGACTCGCTCGAGAGGCTGCCAGGACTGTCTCCGCTCATCGAATCGCTCGCACCGACAGCGGTGGTCGTGAACGCCACCCACAGCCTCGCTGCGGTGCGGACAGCCGACGGGGTGTTCGCGGTGCGCGCGTCCGGTGCCGACCCGCTCCGGGTGGACGCCAGACCGGGCCTCGTGGCGCCATCGCTCGACACGTTCGGACACATCTGGACCGTCCCTGCCTCGTCTCCGGGTGCGTTGTTCGTCTCGCGCTCTGACGGGACGCAGCGGGCCGTCCTCACCAGCTGGCCCGAGGCATCCTCGATCCTGTCGATCGCGGTCTCCAGGGACGGCACCCGGCTCCTCGCGCTTGTGCGTGTCGGAGACGAGTCGCGGCTGCTCGTGGCAGGCATCCAGCGCGACGGGGACAACATACCTGTGAGCCTCGGTGACCCGCAGTCGCTCGCCGTCGGTACCGGCACTGCCGTGACCTCCACGTGGGTGGACGACCTCACCGTCGCCACGCTCACCACGTCTCCTGACGGCTCGACGGACGTCGTCAGGCAGGTCGTCGGCGGCCAGTCCGACATTCTCGGCGGCCCTGCTGGCGCTGTGTCACTCGTCGGCGGAAGCGGGCTGCGCCAGCTGCGAGCGGTGATCTCCGGTGGCAACCTCACGGCCCTGCGCACCTCAGCCTGGCAGGTCGTCGGTTCCGGGGTCTCGCTCATCGCCACCCAGCTCGGCAATCCCGGCTGATCGCCCGGAGTCGCCTCGCGCAGTCACCCTCGACGGGTGAGGCGCGGGTTTCGGCGTCGGCGTACTCTCGAGCCGACGAGCCGGGCAGTGAGGAGTGATCATGACGAATTCACCTGGAGCCCCGAACCTGCCTGCCGACCAGATGGCTGCGTTGCTCTCCGCCCTCGAGGGATGTGACTCGGTCGAGTTGAAGGTCACCGTTCCCGACAGGGATCAGCGATCGACGATGCAGGCCCTTGAGATGGATGCGCTTGACGCCCAGATCCGGCAGGTGGTCTACTTCGACACACCGGACCTAGCGCTGAACCGGCACGGAATCATCGTGCGGGCCCGGAGGCGGACAGATGGGGACGACAGCGTGATCAAGCTGCGCCCCGTCGTCCCGAGCGAACTGTCCACCGAGCTGACGGGCGTACCCGGTTTCGGCGTCGAAGTGGATGCGATGCCAGGGGCCTTCGTGTGCTCGGCGAGCATGGGAGCAAAGAAGCGCAAAGGGAAGGTCAAGGAGGCCATCGCGGGCGGGCGCGCCATCTCCTCGCTCTTCACCAAACAGCAGCGGGCCTTTTTCGGCGACTGCGCGCCCGAGGGAGTCTCGCTCGACGACCTGTCGGTCCTCGGGCCGGTCACCGCCCTCAAGCTGAAGTACTCGCCGAGCGGCTACACCGGCAAACTCGTCGCCGAGTTGTGGTTCTACCCGGACGGCTCACGCATCCTGGAGCTGTCCACGAAGTGCGCGTCGAATGAGACCTTCGACGTGGCCGTCCGTACGAGGGCCTACCTCGAGGACCGCGGAATCGACCTGACCGGGGAACAGCAGGCGAAGACCCGCACGGCTCTCGAGTTCTTCTCCCGGGAGATCACCACGCCCTGAGCCGGGAGTGCCCGCTCTCCACCGCCGAGGGCCGTTGCCGTCCCGTCCACAGTTTTCGCCGTCTTCTCACCTGTGGAACGGTGCCCGGGCAGCCTGTGGTGATGGAGTCGGCAGGCATCAGGCTGGCGAGGGCCGCGAGAGAAGCGGTTGCTCTCCTCGTTCCCGTGGAATGTGTCGGATGCGGGGTGCCCGGCATCGCCGTATGCCCAGGATGTTCCGTCCGGATGGGCGGCCGGCTGGTGTGCCGCGAGCTCGAGCCAGGGTTCCCGGTCTGGGCGGGGACGGAGTACACGGATGTCGCCAGGCGCGCGATCCTCGCGCTCAAGAACGACCAGCGCACCGACGCGTCCTCCGCCCTCGCCCGCATCCTCCTCCCGGCCATCGACGCTGCCATCGACTCCCTGCCGGGTGATACGGCCGCGGGTGGCGTCGTGACACTCGCTGCGCTGCCGTCGACGAGGGCAGCATTCCGGCGGCGCGGCTACCGGCCGGTGGACGTGGTCGTCGCGCGGACGGCGTTCACGCTCGAGCATCCCCTCGCCTGGCGGCGCCAGCCAGGAGATCAGATCGGACTCGGTATCGCCGCGCGGCAGGCCAATCTTTCCGGCGCTCTCCGGACGAAACGACCGGTGACCGGGCGCCGTTTCCTTCTCGTCGACGACGTCGTGACAACGGGCCAGACGCTCAGGGAAGCACGCCGCGCGGTGGTGGAGGCGGGCGGCTCGGTCATCGGCGCGGCCGTGATCGCCGCAACTCCGCGACTCTTCCGGACCGCTTCGTCACGGGCACACTTTGCTGAGTGACTTATCAGCCGTGCGGGACTACGGTGGGGGCTAAAGGCGTGAAAGGACCGCCCTGGATAGTGCGGCGGCACGCCTGATCTGGGAGGTTGACGTGGAAACAAACATTGTCGGACAAGGCCTGGGACTCACCGATCGCTTTCGCGATTATGTGGAAGAAAAGTCTGAGAAGATCGCCCACCTGTCGGACCGGGCCCTCGCATTCGAGGTCAAGGTCAGCCGTCACCACGACAAGAGCGGGAAGGCTGGAGACGATCGCGTCGAGTTGACGCTCATCGGACCGGGCCCGCTCGTGAGAGCGGAGGCCGCCGGCTCGGACAAGTACGTCGCCTTTGATCTGGCAATCGCCAAACTTCTCGAACAGGTGCGTCGGGCGAAGGATCGAAAGAAGGTCCTTCGAGGGAAACGCAGGACATCACTGTCCGAGGCAAGCGCTGCCGGGTTCAGCACCATCGATGTGCAACCGGCGGACCTCGACACGATCCGCCGCGTCGCGACGGGGGCCGTTGCGACGGTCGAGGACGAGGCGCCTGAAGACGACGAGTACTGCCCCGTCGTGATCAGGGAGAAGGTGTTCGCAGCCGAATTCATGACCGTGGACGAAGCCGTCGACAGGATGGAGCTCGTCGGGCATCCGTTCTTCCTCTTCGTCGATGCGAAGAATGACCGACCGAGCGTCGTCTACCGTCGCAAAGGCTGGGACTACGGAGTCATCGGTCTCGACGAAGACGCGGGGAACGAGAAGAAGCGCGCCTAGCAGTTCGCTGTCCAGCTCACGCGGGTGCCCGGTATCGGCACCCGCGTGAGCCGCGTTCGGGGGAGTGGATCCGCCCGGATTCAGGATGCTCACACCCCGCACCGGACTAACATAGAGACGGTCGTCGGCAGGAGCGCCGGTGACCACACCGTGCACACGGCACGGCCGCACGTCGGAAAACGTGCCCCGAGAGCAAAGTGGAGTTCAATACGTGGCCTCAGTACTAGAGAAGGTTCTTCGCCTGGGTGAGGGCCGAGTCATCAAGAAGCTCGAGAACCTCGCAACGGCAGTCAACTCGCTCGAGCCCGACTTCGCCGACCTCACCGATGAGGAACTGCGCAACGAGACGGCCGAGCTGCGGGAGCGGCACGCCAACGGGGAGTCGCTCGACGACCTCCTGCCCGAAGCGTTCGCTGCCGTCCGCGAAGCATCCAAGCGCACGCTGGGGCTCCGTCACTTCGACGTCCAGCTGATGGGTGGCGCTGCACTCCACCTCGGCAACATCGCCGAGATGAAGACCGGTGAGGGAAAGACCCTCGTGGCCACCCTGCCCGCGTACCTCAACGCCATCGCAGGCAAGGGCGTCCACGTCGTCACGGTGAACGACTTCCTCGCCACCTACCAGTCCGAGCTCATGGGCCGCGTCTTCCGCGCCCTCGGCATGACCACCGGTGTCATCCTGGCCGGCCAGACCCCCGAGCAGCGCCGCGAACAGTACGCCGCCGACATCACCTACGGCACGAACAACGAGTTCGGCTTCGACTACCTCCGCGACAACATGGCGTGGCAGTCCAAGGACCTCGTCCAGCGCGGTCACTTCTTCGCGATCGTCGACGAGGTCGACTCGATCCTCATCGACGAGGCCAGGACGCCGCTCATCATCTCCGGACCGGCGTCAGGCGAAGCCAACCGCTGGTTCGCCGAGTTCGCCCGCCTCGCGACCGTCCTCGTCGAGGACGAGGACTACGAGGTCGACGAGAAGAAGCGCACCGTCGGTGTCCTCGAGTCCGGCATCGAGAAGGTCGAAGACTACCTCGGCATCGACAACCTGTACGAGTCTGCGAACACGCCGCTCATCTCCTTCCTCAACAACTCGATCAAGGCGCGCGCCCTGTTCAAGAAGGACAAGGACTACGTCGTCATGAACGGCGAGGTCATGATCGTCGACGAGCACACCGGACGCATCCTGATGGGACGCCGCTACAACGAGGGCATCCACCAGGCGATCGAGGCCAAGGAAGGCGTGCAGGTCAAGGCCGAGAACCAGACCCTCGCAACCGTCACGCTCCAGAACTACTTCCGCCTGTACGAGAAACTCGCCGGGATGACCGGTACGGCCGAGACCGAAGCCGCCGAGTTCATGTCGACGTACAAGCTCGGCGTCGTCCCGATCCGCACCAACAAGCCGATGCGGCGCCTCGACCAGTCCGACCTCGTCTACAAGAACGAGGAGACGAAGTTCGCCCAGGTCGTCGAGGACATCGCCGAGCGCAATGCCAAGGGGCAGCCGGTCCTGGTCGGAACGACGAGCGTGGAGAAGAGCGAATACCTCTCCCGCCTGCTCGCCAAGAAGGGCATCCGTCACGAGGTGCTCAACGCCAAGAACCACGCCCGCGAAGCCGCGATCGTCGCGCAGGCGGGCCGCCTCGGTTCGGTGACCGTCGCGACCAACATGGCCGGACGTGGGACGGACATCATGCTCGGCGGAAACGCCGAGTTCCTCGCCGTCCAGGAGATGAACCAGAAGGGCCTCAGCCCCACCGAGACGCCCGACGACTACGAGGCAGCGTGGGACGACGTCTTCACCGCGGTCAAGGAGACGGTGAACGAGGAGGCCGAGAAGGTCATCGACGCCGGCGGACTCTACGTCCTCGGAACCGAACGCCACGAGTCGCGCCGCATCGACAACCAGCTGCGCGGACGGTCGGGCCGTCAGGGCGACCCGGGTGAGAGCAGGTTCTACCTCTCGCTCACCGACGACCTCATGCGCCTCTTCAATTCCGGCGCCGCCGAAGCCCTGATGGGCCGAGGGGGAGTGCCAGACGACATGGCCATCGAGTCCAAGGTCGTCAGCCGCGCCATCCGCAGCGCACAGTCACAGGTCGAGGCTCGCAACGCCGAGATCCGCAAGAACGTGCTCAAGTACGATGACGTCCTCAACCGGCAGCGCGAGGCCATCTACGCCGACCGCCGCCACATCCTCGAGGGCGACGACCTGCACGAGCGCACCCAGAAGTTCCTCGAAGACGTCATCGACGAGGTGCTCGACGTGCACATCGGCGAAGGGAATGGCGACGACTGGGACTTCGACGCACTGTGGGTCGACCTGAAGACGCTGTATCCGATCAGCCTCACCATCGACGAGGTCGTGGCAGAGGCCGGGCAGAAGGGCAAGATCAACCGCGACTTCATGCGCCGCGAGATCCTGTCTGACGCCAGGCTCGCCTACTCCCACCGCGAGGAGCAGCTCGGGTCACCGGCCATGCGCGAACTCGAACGCCGCGTGGTGCTGCAGGTTGTCGACCGCCGCTGGCGCGACCACCTGTACGAGATGGACTACCTCAAGGACGGCATCGGCCTGCGCGCCATGGCCCAGCGCGACCCGCTGGTCGAGTACCAGCGCGAGGGCTTCAGCATGTTCCAGCAGATGATGGGCCAGATCCGCGAGGAATCCGTCGGCTACCTGTTCAACCTCGAGGTCGAGGTGAAGAAGGGCGCCACAGAGGAAGTGACGTCGGTCGAGGCCAAGGGCCTCACCCGCGACACGACCGAGGATGAGAAGCTCAGCTACTCGGCGGCCAACGAGGGTGGCGAGGTCGAGGTCCGCAACCAGAAGGGCCAGATCGAGAAGTCAGCGACCGCTCGCGCCCAGCGCGCTTCAGACGTGACGGCAGCACCGCGCACAGGCGGCACTCCGGCCCAGCCGGCACAGCCGGCCACCCGTGGAGCGTTCGGCCAGAAGGGCGACGCTCCCGCGGCCCCTGCCGGGAACCGCGCCGACCGCAGGGCCCAGGGCAAGAAGAAGTAACGCTCGACAGCCCGTCACAGACACCCCTGACCGGTTCGCCGGCCGGGGGTGTCTGTGTTCCTGCCCGTGGTCGAAGGGTCAGAGCACGGAGATGGCCGTAGCCCGCCAGCGCCTGTCCATGCCCTCGAGCCGGATCGCGACAGCCCGCGACCTCGTGCGCTGATGGACCATGACCACCGCTTCGATGACACCGTCCCGTGGCTCGAACGTCGTGATCCGCCCGATCCTGAGAACCGGTCGCACCGCCTGCAGCCCCTTGACCTGCCGCGCCCGCGCCGACACGACCTGACGTTTGAGCAGGTGCTTGTACACCTCCTCCGAGATCCAGCGGGCGAGCTGGTCGAGTTCCCGCGCACCGGCGAGGACCTCCATCACGCATCGCGTGAGATTCTCCAGCAGCGGTTCAGGAGGGGGAAGCTGTCCGGTGGGCGTCTTCTGCCTGCCGAAGAACTGTTCGGAATCGAAGGAGTGGTGAGGCGCGCTGCTGCCTGAATGACGGAAAGCGGGCTCGCCGGCGGACGTGGAGTTCATGCGTTGCTCCGTGGAAACGTGCGACGGAAACGACCTGGAAAGGTGGGCACGGCGACCTGGGCGGGGTCTGGAGGGCGCGACGTCGGCTGCCGGGGGCTCGGCGTATCGCTCGGTGACAGGATGCCTGTTTCGGGTCCACGCATGGCCTGCGTCAGCAGTCCCCCGTTCGGGGGCTCGTTATGCCGAGCTACTCTCCCAGCGCCTGCAGGCCCGTGTAAACCCCACGTTTTCAATCTGTGGATAACTCCCGCGCCCTGGCGACGGAGTCGCTACTCTCCATCCATGCGCTGGGACAGCCTCTTCGACGACCTCGAAAGCCAGCTCGAACATGAGCTGCACGCGGAGGAGCTCGACAGGCGTGCCGAGGAACACCGCCTCCGGGTCGGCAGGCTCACGCTCCGCGATCGGCTCCAGACGTTCGCGGGCAGCGACGGCCGTCGAGACGAGGTCACCATCGAACTGGTCACAGGAGCTGTGGTCACGGTCCTCCCGCAGTCGTTCGGACGGGACTGGATGAGTGCGGACCTCGTCACACGCGACGGAGCATCCGGGGCCTGCATCGTCCCGATCGAGGCCGTCGCAGGAGTAACACTGCCCAAGTCGAGTCTGGCGAGGAGCCTCGACGTCCCTCCCCGTGACGAGCAGGCGCCACGTCTGGCCGATCGTATCGGTCTGCCATTCGTTCTACGCGACCTCTGCCGGCGCCGGGTCTACGTCGAATTGCACGCCCGCTCGCGGCAGGTCGTGCACGGCGGCACGCTCGACCGTGTCGCCGGCGACCACGTCGACCTCGCCGTGCACGAGCGAGGTGCTCCCCGTCGCGAACGGAACGTCAGCCATCACCGGCTCGTGCCGATCGGAGACATCGGGCTCATCGTCCTGTGAGCCGTGCGTCGCCGGTGGGACGGCGACTCTCACACCTCGCGCGGAGGCAGGATCTTCCCGTCGGATACCTCGGGGAGGCTCGCAAGGTCGGACTCCTGCCAGAGCCCCATCCGCCTGGTCTCCTCGTACTTTCCCGCGATGTACGCCTCGAGGACGGTGCGTTCGATCCGCCAGCGGCCGGGGGTTCCGACCTGGATCGCGGGAAGTTCGGCCGTCCGGACGAGTTCGATGACGTCCGATGCCGGGATGTTGAGGATGTCCGCCGCGTCGGCCACTGTGAGGAAGCGCCCGACGGAGTCAGAAGAAACCGTATCCATGGATCCGATTATTGCGCCGGCTGTTCGCGACCGACGCGGGTGTGGATAACTTTCTCGCGTGTCGCACGAACTTGGCAGCATGGGACCACCGGCACCTGACGTGCGCGGTTCAACGGCTGGAGAGGGCATGAAGGCAACGCGATCGCGACGGTTCGGCGTCGACCCTCGTCTCGGCATCGGGGTTGGGTTGATCATCGCGTCGATCGTCGGTGTGTGGTCCGTGGTGCAGGCGGCCGACCGGTCGAGTCCCGTCTTCGTGGCGTCCTCGACGTTGTCGGTCGGCGACACGATCACCGGTGACGATCTGTCCGTGGCACACGTCCGGCTCGAATCTGCCGCGGGACGATACCTCACGACCATCCCTGACGACGGACTCGTCGTGACCCGCACGATCTTCGAAGGAGAACTCGTTCCTCGGGCGGCGGTGAGGGCGGACGCCGAGGTCCAGGTCAGTGCCGTCGTCGTCGAGTCCGCCATCGCCATCGCCGGTTCAGTGGAGCCCGGTTCGCGCGTCGACGTGTGGGCCGCCGAGCAGCAGGAGGACGGATCGTTCACGCCGCCGACCGTCATCGTGTCTGGCGCCAGTGTCGTCCGGGTGGTCGAACAACAGGGCCTTGTCTCGACCGGGAGCGGTGACACCGTGGAGATCCTCGTCCCGACGGGCACCGTGGCAGCGCTCCTCGCCGCACTCTCCGGTGAGAGCGCCATCTCGATCGTGCCGGCGGGCTGACCGGTGGCCGACCTGGCGTTCGCGCTCGACCGCGACGACGAAGACCGGCTGGTGTCTGCGCTCGTCGAACGGGGCCATCGGGTGGAGGCGAGGATCGGGCCCGTCGCCGACACCGCCGCCGCTCTCGAGGGCAGGCATCCGGATGTCCTCCTCGTCTCCGCCGACGCCGACCGGCTCACTCCGTCGCTCCTCGCGCTGTGCGATCGCCGCGGCATCCGGATTCTCGCCATCGCGTCGTCGTCTGCCGGGCGCAGCAACGCGGCGTCGCTCGGACTCCACGACGTCCTCGATGTCGGATGCCACGCGGATGCCGTCGACGCCGCCGTCCGTGGCGGGACGGTCGACGTGTCTCCCACCGCTGCCGTGAAGCACGGGACCATCGTCGCCGTGTGGGGCCCGGCAGGGTCGCCCGGCCGGACGACAGTCGCCGTCTCCCTCGCCACCGAACTGGCAGCTGCAGGCAACGTCGTCGCCCTCGTCGACGCAGACACCCACGGTGCCTCGATCGCCCCTGTTCTCGGCATGCTCGACGAAGCCCCCGGGTTCGCTGCCGCCTGCCGCCTCGCCGGGCAGGACGGACTCAGCCTTGCCGAACTCGATCGGATCAGGCAGCCGTACCCGGTGCACGGAGGCACGCTCAACGTGCTCACCGGCATCCCCAGGGCCTCCCGATGGCCTGAACTCAGCTCCGCCCGGGTGTCGCGGACGCTCGAGGCGTGCAGGGACTGGGCGGACTACGTGGTCGTCGACACCGGCTTCAGCCTCGAGGACGACGAAGAGATCTCGAGTGACCTGTTCGCCCCGCGAAGGAACGCCGCGACGCTCCAGGCGCTGCGGTCGGCTGACCGGATCCTCGCGGTAGCGACGGCAGACCCGATCGGGCTCGCCCGCTATCTCCGTGCATACGCCGACCTTGTCGAGCTCGCCGAAGAACGCCAGGTCACCACGGTCGTCAACAAGGTGCGGGCGAGCGTCGTGGGGCTCAACCCGTCCGGTCAGGTGCGCGCCACCCTCCAGCGGTTCGGCGGCATCGACGACGCCGTCCTCATCCCCGCCGACGACAAGGGCACTGATGCCGCGCTGCTGGCCGGTCGCGCGCTCCGCGACGTGAGTCCACGGTCGCAGGCACTCGCGGCCATCTCGCGCCTCGCAGCCGATCGCATCCTGCCTCCCGCGGCACCGGCCGGCCGTCGTGCCCTCCGGGGGCGACGGGTCCTCTCGCCGCTCCGGGCCGGTTCGTGAGGCGCCGGCGCACGTCTGGCGGCAGGAGCGCGCGTCGTAGACTGGACGAATGTCGACGCTCAGTGACCTTGTCCTCGCCAACGGCCGCTCCACAGACGAGGACGTCGACTGGCTGCACATGCTCGTCGGAGACGCTCAGCTCCTCGCCGACCTGGCCTTCGCCGACATCGTCGTCTGGGTTCCCACGAGGGACGGCAGTTTCATGTCGGTGTCGCACTACCGTCCGTCGAGTGCCGCCACCCTGTTCTACCGCGACTTCGTCGGCCAGCTGGTGAAACCCCAGTGGCGGACGCAGGTCACCGAGGCGTTCGAGACCGGCAGGATCATCGATTCGACCGCCCCGGACTGGTACGAGGAGACGCCGACGCGGGTGCGCGCTGTCCCGGTGATGCGTCGCCTGGCCGCGACCTCGCCGGAGAACGCGACCGTGCCGATCGCCGTGCTCACCCGGCACACGAACCTCGGTGAGGCGCGCACGCCCAGCCGCCAGGAACTCACCTTCAACGAGTGCGCCAACGACCTGTTCGAGATGATCGCAACGGGCGATTTCCCGGACCTCTCCGCGCCAACAGGCCCCCGCCGCGGCGCCCCGCGGGCGTCGGACGGACTGATCAGGCTCGACGTCGACGGCACGACCACCTTCGCCAGCCCGAACGCCCTCTCGGCGTTCAACCGGATGGGGTTCAACGACGAACTCGAGGGGGAGTCGCTCGCCGAGGTGACCACCCAGATCCTGCCGGGCAAACAGGTCATCGACGAGTCGCTGCCCCTGGTCGTCACCGGACGCGCCCCGTGGCGCACCGACATCGAAGCCCGCGGCGTCACCGTATCGCTCAGGGCCATCCCGCTCCGTCACCGCGGGGAACGCGCCGGTGCCATCGTGCTGTGCAGGGACGTGTCAGAGCTCCGGCACCAGGAACGCGAGCTCATCACGAAGGACGCGACCATCCGGGAGATCCACCACCGGGTCAAGAACAACCTTCAGACGGTCGCGTCGCTCCTTCGGATCCAGGCGAGGCGCGCGCGCACCGACGAAGGCCGCGAGGCGCTGACGCAGGCCATGCGGCGGGTCGCGGCGATCGCGGTGGTCCACGACACCCTCTCGGAGGGGCTCACCCAGGACGTCAACTTCGACGAGGTGTTCGAACGCGTCCTCATGCTCATCGCCGAGGTGGCGTCGTCACACAACACCACCGTGCACCCGCGGAAAACGGGGGAGTTCGGGGTGCTGCCGAGCGCATACGCCACTCCACTCGCGCTGGCGCTCACCGAACTCGTCACCAACGCGGTCGAGCACGGCCTGGCCGGAAGGGACGGCGAAGTCGAGATCGTCGCCGACCGCTCAGGCGACGAACTGACGGTGCTCGTCCGCGACAACGGGGTCGGCCTGCAGGAAGGCAAGGTCGGCACCGGTCTCGGGACTCAGATCGTCCGGACGCTCATCCAGGGTGAATTGGGCGGCACGATCGACTGGCACACCGTGATGGGATCTGGCACAGAGGTCACCATCGAGGTTCCCCTGCGCTGGATCTCCCGCTCCTGACGGAGCGGGAACGCCGGCTAGGAAGCGCGGCGCGCGCGAGCAGCGCGACGCTTGAGGGCGCGACGCTCGTCTTCGGAGAGGCCGCCCCAGACGCCGGAATCCTGGCCGGTCTCGAGAGCGTACTGGAGGCAGATCTCGGTGACCGTGCACCGACCGCAGACGGCCTTGGCCTTGTCGATCTGGTCGACTGCCGGCCCTGTGTTGCCCACCGGGAAGAAAAGTTCCGGGTCAGCGGTGAGGCAAGCGGCTTTGTCGCGCCAGTCCATGCGGGTGCTCCTTTGAATGGGGGTAAACGACCGATATGGTCGGGAATAAGGGTCTGCCGAGTCTGAGAGAGGGCGATCACGAAAACCGGATCTGCTCACCTCTCTGTGAGCGTCGTACTCGGGCCTCAACAATCGTGACATAGTGCCACTACCAAATCAATAGTTTTGTATGGGATACACCTGTGAATAACACTGACGAAACCGGCTCGACACCTGGGGACGCTATGATTCCCGCCGGACCAGGGCGCCGCGGAGGATCCACCGCCCTCCTGGTGGTCATCGCGCTGCTCTTCGTGGAGGCACTCGCCATGGTGATCGTCGTCGGTGTGCTCGTGGTCGACATCCTGACCCTGCCGGCGTCGTCGATGGCCAGCGCCATCGCGCTGACCGTTCTCGTCGCGATCGGGGCCGTCTTCATCACTGCGGTCGCCGTCGGCGCGCTGCGGAGGCAGGGCTGGGTGCGCGGCGGAGCGGTGATCTGGCAGCTCGTTCAGCTCGCGATCGCGCTCGGAGCGTTCCAGGGCGCGTTCGCACAGCCTGCCATCGGCTGGGCGATCCTCGTTCCCAGCGTTGTCGTCCTCGTCCTGCTCTTCACCCCGTCGGTGATGACGGCGATCAGGCGTGATCTGCCCTAGGCGACCTTGAGGCGCTTCCTCAGGGACGCGACGTGGCCGGTGGCCTTGACGTTGTAGAGGGCCTCGACGATCCTGCCGTCCTCGCCGATCACGAACGTGGAGCGGAGGACGCCGGTCACGATCCTGCCGTACGAGTTCTTCTCGCCGTATGCGCGGTAGGCGTTGTGGACGGTGAGGTCCTCGTCACTCAGCAGCGGGAAGGTGAGGTGGTCGCGCTCCTCGAAGGTCTTGAGGGTGGCAGGGTCGTCTTTGGAGATGCCGAGGACCGTGTACCCGGCCGCCTGCAGCGAACCGAGGTTGTCGCGGAAGTCGCAGGCCTGGGTGGTGCAACCCGGGGTCATCGCCGCCGGATAGAAGTACAGGATCACTCGTTTGCCGGCGAAGTCGGCGAGTGAGACGCTCTTCCCGTCTGCGTCTGGAAGGGTGAACGAAGGAGCCTGGTCGCCTGGGACGAGTCGCGCGTCTGTCATGGTTCCAGCCTAGGCGAGGTCAGTACTGGGCCGGCTTCATGAACGTCGCCAGCAGGCGCTGGAGCGAGTCCAGCCGTGCCGCCCCCGTGTCGCCGAGCTCACCGGCTTCCACCGCTTCCACGATGGCGCAGTCGGGCGCATCAGGCAGGTGGGTGCAGCCGCGCGGGCATCGTTCGGCCACCTCTTCGAGGTCGGAGAAGGCGCGGAGGATGTTTGCCGGGTCGATGTGACCGAGCCCGAACGAGCGGACGCCGGGGGTGTCGATCACCCAGCCGGTGCCCTTCTGGCCCTCGATCCGGTACGACACCGTCGATGACGACGTGTGGCGCCCGCGTCCGGTGACGGCGTTGACGTGGCCGGTGGCCCGCTGTGCGCTGGGGACGAGGGCGTTGACCAGGGTGGATTTACCCACCCCGGAGTGGCCGACGAAGACGGTGTCGTGATCGACGAGCGCTTCGGTGATCTCGGCCAGGGGCATCCGGTCGGTCGAGCTGGTGAAGACGGTGAGGTCGAGGCCGGCGAAGTTGTGCAGGAAGTCGGTCGGATCGGCGAGGTCGGTCTTCGTGATGCAGAGGATGGGACGGATGCCTGCGTCGAGTGCGGCGATCAGGTAGCGGTCGACGAGGCGCTCACGGGGCTCGGGGTCGGCTGCGGCAACGACGACGAGCATCTGGTCGGCGTTCGCCACGATGACGCGCTCGACCTCGTCTGTGTCGTCGGCGCTTCGCCGGAGGAGCGTCGTGCGCGGAACGATCCCGACGATCCGTGCGAGCGTTCCCTCATCGCCTGACAGGTCGCCGACGACACGGACACGGTCGCCGTTGACGACTGCCTGCTTCCTGAGCTCTGAGGCGCGGGACGCGGTGATGCGGCGTTCGTCACCTGTGCCCTCGTCGAGCAGGACGGTGTACCGGCCGCGGTCGACGGCGAGGACGCGTGCCGTCTCGGCGTCGTTGTGCTCCGGGCGGGTCTTCGTGCGCGGGCGGTTGCCCTTGCGGTTCGGCCGTACGCGGATGCTCGACTCGTCGAACTCGGGTTCGTCGTCTGCCTCTCCGGTGTCCCACCAGCTCATCCGAGGACGGTCCCGGAGAGCATCGACGTCCAGAGTTCCGGGAACTGGGGCAGGGTCTTGGCCGTCGTTGCGATGTTCTCGATGACGACACCGGGAACGAGGAGCCCGACGATCGCGCCCGTCGTGGCCATCCGGTGGTCGTGATAACTGAGCCAGGTCCCGCCGTGCATCGGCCGTGGTTCCACGAGGAGCCCGTCCTCCAGCTCGGTCACGTTGCCGCCGAGCTTGTTCAGCTCAGACGCGAGCGCGGCGAGGCGGTCGGTCTCGTGGTGGCGGATGTGCCCGATCCCCGTGATCGTCGACGGCCCGTCGGCGAACGCCGCGATGGCGACGAGAGCCGGCGCGAGTTCCCCCGCGGTCGTGAGGTCGAGGTCGACACCGCGGATGCTGTCGCCGCCGGTGACGGTGAGCCGGTCGCCGGTGAGGGTGACGGTGGCGCCGAACCGGGGCAGGATCTCGATCAGTTCTGCGCCGACCTGGGTGGTCTCGGCTGGCCAGCCCGTGATCGTGACGCTGCCGCCTGTGACGACGGCTGCCGCGAGGAACGGGGCCGCGTTGGAGAGGTCGGGTTCGATGTCGACATCGAGTCCGGAGATCGTTCCCGGTTCCACTCGCCACACACCGACGGAGGGGGAGGAGACGGGGACGCCTCTGGCAGCGAGAGCTGCAACGGTCATCTCGATGTGTGGCAGGCTCGGCAGGCGCTCACCTGAGTGAGTGAGGGTGAGCCCGTCGTCGAAACGGGCGGCCGCGAGAAGCAGGCCGGAAACGAACTGGCTGGAGCTCGAGGCGTCGATGGTCAGCTCGCCGCCGCCGACGCGGCCCGTTCCATGGACCGTGAACGGAAGCGAACCGCGTTTGTCGTCGTTGATGTCGACGCCGAGTTCGCGGAGCGAGGAGATCATCGTCCCCATCGGCCGTCCCCGTGCGGCCTCGTCCGCGTCGAATGTCGTCGGTCCGAGTGCAAGTGCCGCGACCGGCGGCACGAAGCGCATCACGGTTCCGGCGAGCCCGCAGTCGACGGTGGTCGACCCGGTCAGTTCGCCGGGGGTGACGAGCCAGTCGGGTCCGAAGCTGCCCGTGGCATCCGCCTCGGTGATCGTTGCGCCGAGTGCGCGGAGCGCCTCGACCATGTTCTGGCTGTCCCTGGAGTGAAGCGGGGAACGCAGAAGCGACGGCGAATCGGCGAGTGCAGCGAGAACGAGTTCGCGGTTGGTCAGCGATTTCGACCCGGGCAGGGAGACGGTTGCCGAGACCGGCTCCGTGCTCTCGGGCGCGGGCCAAGACCCGTCGCCGTCCGGCTGGTGCCGGTCGCCGTACAGGTCGAACTCCGGGGCGGAATATTTCGACTCAAGCATTGTTCTTCTAATGTATCGAGGATTTCAGGAGAAAGGGCGTGCGCCGCATGGCGACAGCAGTGCTTGAGCGACCCAGCGGAACGGTTGCGGACGTAGACTTGCCCGTGATGACCACCGTCGACGAAGCACCCACGCCCGAGCCGGAGAACGATCCGCGCGCCCTGTTCGAAGAACAGGCGCTGCCGTTCATCGACCAGCTCTATGGCGCCGCGATGCGCATGACCAAAAACCCGTCCGACGCGCAGGATCTCGTTCAGGAGACCTTCGTGAAGGCGTATGCGGCGTTCGGCCAGTTCCAGCAGGGGACGAACCTCAAGGCCTGGCTGTATCGCATACTCACCAACACCTACATCAACATCTATCGCAAGAAGCAGCGCGAGCCGTACCAGGGCACCATCGATGACCTCGAGGACTGGCAACTGGGCGGCGCTGAATCGACCACCGCATCGAGCTCCCGGTCGGCCGAGGCCGAAGCCATCGACCATATGCCGGACAGCGCGGTGAAGGATGCCCTCCAGGCCATTCCTGAGGACTTCCGACTTGCGGTCTACCTGGCGGACGTCGAGGGCTTCGCCTACCAGGAGATCGCCGACATCATGAAATCACCCATCGGGACCGTCATGAGCCGCCTGCATCGAGGCAGGCGCATGCTGAGGGACCTGTTGGCCGACTACGCCCAGGAGCGCGGTATCGACACCGGCAGGGCAGGAGCGAAAAAATGACCGACTGCGGATGCGACAAAGCGAAACGCGACCTCGAGGAGTACCTCAGGCACGAAGTGTGCTCGACGAACGCCTCGGACATCCGGGAGCACCTCGAGCACTGCACATCGTGCCAGGAGGAGGCCCTGCTGTCGCGGACCCTCACCGAGGCCGTGCAGCGCGCCTGCAAGGAGACCGCTCCTGAAGACCTGAAGCTTCAGGTCCTGGCGAAGCTTCGGTCTGCACAGGCTGCGCATTAACTCAACCTTTTGATCGACGCGCGCGAAGCACAGTGCCGCGTAACGTCGATGGTGTGATCAAGACTCCTGCCCCCGTCCGAGACTCGCGCGTCCCCACCTGGCTGCGCGTCCTCATCCCCGTCGCCCTCATCTTCGTCTGGTTCGGACTCTTCGGGGCAGGTGGAGCGAGCTTCGGGCAGATCAGCGCCGTGAGCACGAACGACCAGTCGCAGCAGCTGCCCGCAAGCGCTGAGGCGACAAAGGTGCAGGAGCTTCAGTCGGAGTTCCGAAGCGACGACGTGATCCCCGCCCTCGTCGTCTACCAGCGCGACGGCGGCCTCACCGACGCCGACCTCGCGCAGATCGATGACGACATCGCCGCATTCGGCGACGTCGACGGTGTGCTGGCGGAGGACAGCTCACCGGCCATCGCTTCCGAAGACGGCGAAGCCGCCCAGGTGGTCCTGACCCTCGACACCGACGTGAAGGTGGCCGACACGGTCGAGGCGCTCCGCGGCATCCTCGACGAGAACGCCGTCGACGGGCTCACCAGCGCGATCACCGGACCGGCAGGACTCACCGCAGACCTCACCGGCGCCTTCGCAGGTATCGACGGGCTGCTCCTCCTTGTCGCCCTCGGAGCCGTTTTCGTCATCCTCGTCATCGTGTACCGCTCGCCCCTTCTCCCCGTGCTCGTGCTCTTCTCGAGCCTCTCCGCGCTGTGCGCGTCGATCCTGGTCGTCGTCCAGCTCGCCAGGGCCGATGTTCTGCTGCTCAGCGGGCAGACCCAGGGCATCCTGTTCATCCTCGTCATCGGCGCTGCGACGGACTATTCACTGCTGTACATCGCGCGGTTCCGCGAGGCACTCGTCACCCAGCCGACGAAGTGGACGGCGACCTGGGCGGCACTCAAGGGCTCGTGGGAGCCGATCCTCGCCTCCGGCGGAACCGTCATCGCCGCACTGCTCCTGCTGCTCTTCTCTGACCTGAACTCCAACAAGTCACTCGGCCCCGTCGCATCCATCGGCATCGTTTTCGCTCTGCTGGCATCGCTCACTCTTCTGCCCGCGTTGCTGTTCTGGGCAGGCAGGGTCGCCTTCTGGCCCGTGCGCCCCAAGGCGCGGCCGGCGAACGACAACCCGGTCGGCGACGACAAGACCGGGTTGTGGCCGTGGCTGGCGCGACTCGTCGCCCGGCGGCCACGGGTCATCTGGATCTCGAGTGTTCTGCTCCTCGGAGTCCTCTCACTCGGGATGTTCCAGCTCAAGGCGGACGGGGTCGCCCAGAGCGAGTTCGTCCTCGGCGAATCGCAGGCTCGTGACGGCCAGGCCGTCCTCGCCGATCACTTCCCGGCCGGCTCCGGTTCGCCCACCGTGATCATCGCTCCGGAGGACACTCTCGACGAGGTCGCCGGCATCGTACTCGAGACCGACGGCGTCGACTCGCTCACCGTGCTCTCCTCCGATTCACCGTCCGGGTCACTCCCCGTCACCGACGATGGCATACAGCCGCTCGGGCCCCCAGGGACCCCCGTTCCCGACGTGACCGTCGTCGACGGCACCGTCCTGCTGCAGGCCACCCTCGATGACGCGGGAGACTCAATCGCCGCCGAGGACGTCGTCGTCGACCTGAGGGAGCAACTCGCCGACGTGTCGACGGGGGAACCACCCGTCCTGGTCGGCGGGACGACGGCCATCGCCCTCGACTCCAACGAGACGGCCATCCACGACAGGAACCTGCTCATCCCGCTGATCCTCGGAGCGATCACGATCATCCTCATGCTCCTGCTGAGGTCGATCGTCGCTCCGCTGCTCCTGATCGCGAGCGTCGTCCTGTCGTTCGCGGCCACCCTCGGGGTCTCCGCCTGGGTGTTCAACGGGATCTTCGAGTTCCCGGGAGCCGACCCGTCCGTCCCCCTGTTCGGATTCGTGTTCCTCGTGGCGCTGGGGGTGGATTACAACATCTTCCTGATGACGCGCGTGAGGGAGGAATCGAAGAAACACGGGACGAGGCAGGGCATCCTCCGCGGCCTCGCCGTGACCGGTGGCGTGATCACGTCTGCCGGGCTCGTCCTCGCCGCCACCTTCGCGGCGCTGGGAGTGATTCCGATCCTGTTCCTGCTCCAGATCGCCTTCATCGTGGCTTTCGGCGTGCTGCTCGACACGTTCCTCGTCCGGACCCTGCTCGTACCTGCGCTGAGTTACGACATCGGCAGGGCCATCTGGTGGCCGAGCAGGCTGTCGCACCGCCGTGCAGTACCGAAGCACCTCGACACAGGCGAACACGCCGACGAGCCGGTCCTCGCGTCGCCGCGAGGCTGACCCTGCCGTCAGTGGGTCCCGGCTCCGTCGTCGAGTTGCGCGAGCCGGGACTCCTCCAGGTCGAGGATGCCCTGCGCACGCTCCATCACGCGTGAACTGTACGCCCCGGTCGCCCTGGCGTCGAGCAGTGCGCCGCGTTCGGCCTGGAGGACCCGCTGGCGCAGGGTCCTATGCTGCTGGTGCGGCCCGGGACGTCCGTCGCCCGCGTCCTCGGCGAGGGACTCGCCACGCATGATGCTGTCCTCGCGCACCCGCTCGATCACCTCGGGGCCGAAGTCTCCTCCGTTCGCCTCCAGCAGGTCCGGGTTGTCGAGCGTCGACATCCCCACGGCAGAGATCTCATCGATGAGGGCGGCCAGTTCGGCGCGGTCCGCGGCCGCGTCCGTGCCGACGATCCCGAGTGCCCGGATCAGGAGAGGGAGGGTTCCGCCCTGGACCAGCAGCGTCACGACGGCGACGGTGAAGGCGATCAGGACGAGCTGGGGGCGGTAAGGGATGTCCGTGGGCAGCGACTGCGCTGCGGCGAGCGTCACCACGCCGCGCATGCCCGACCAGGCCAGTACGGCGCCGCCGCGCCAGCCGAGCCCTTCTGAGGTGAGGAAATCGACGTCCGCCCGCTTGCGGGTGACCAGCAGGCGAAATCGTGAGAGTCGCTTGCTGTCCTGGGCGGTGTCCGAGGCGTCCAGTCGGCTGAGCATGACGTCGAGGTGCTTGCCGTGGGTCTTCGCCCGCCGCTGGTCGTGGCGGAGAAGGGCGACGAGCGGCACGACGAACACGATCCGGATGAGAATGAGCACAACGGTGGCCGCCAGGCCGATTCCCACAGCGTGCCACACACCGAGATTGTCGTCCTGGACCTGTTCGACGAGCGACTTCAGCTCGATGCCCATCAGGAGGAAGACGCCGTTCTCGAGCACGAACTGGGCCGTGCGCCAGTTGATCCGCTCAGAGATCCGGTCCTGAGCGCTGAAGAACCTCGCACTGTTGTGCCCGGTGACCAAGCCGGCAACGACGACAGCGAGCACGCCGGACGCGCCGATCTCCTCTGCGGGGATGAATGCGAGGAACGGCACCGCGAAGGAGATCGTGGTGTTGAGCACGGGATCATGGAGCCGGGAACGGACCCAGACCGTGACCAGCCCGACGACCAGGCCGACCACGACGGCGGCGGTGACCGCGTAGAGGAAATCGCCGGCGATTTCGGCGAGTGAGACGGCCCCTGCCGTCGCCGCGATGGCGGACCTGAGCAGGACGAGGGCGGTCGCATCGTTGACGAGACCTTCGCCCTCGAGCACGGTGACCAGCCGAGGGGGCAGACCGAGCCGCTTGCCGATCGACGTCGCCGCGACGGCATCCGGTGGGCTGATCACGGCACCGAGGGCGATCGCAGCCGGGAGGCTCAGGTCGGGAAGCAACAGGTGGAGCATGGCCCCGCTCACCAGCGCCGTGACGATGACGAGGAGCACCGACAGACCGGTGATGGCTTTGAGGTTCCTGCGGAAGTCGACGAGCGGCACGTTCACGGCCGATGAGTACAGGATCGGCGGGAGAACCACAGCGAGGATCAGCTCAGGGGGGAAGTCGAAGGCGGGAACGCCGGGAAGGAAGCTCACGACGATGCCGACGACGACGAGGATGAGCGGCGCTGACACCCCGACCTTGGGTGCGAAGCGGGCGACCACCACGATGGCGAGGAGTCCGAAGAGGCCCAGAAGCGCATACTCCATAGCTCAAGATTATGACGCTGCGGGCCCGGAATTCGCCGGAGGCAGGCCGGTCAGCCGGTCCGGCCGTCGAGGAAGGCCAGGGTTTTCGTGAGGGCGGTCTGTGCTTCGACCGAATCGAGGTGGAACTGGAACTCGTGCGGCAGTGCGGGTTCGTGGCCGGCCGGCCAGAAAAGCTCAGTGACCTCGACGCCCCTGGCCTTCAGTTCCCTGCCCATCGGCACCGACTGCAGCCAGGTCAGCCGGTCACCGTTGCCGCCGCTGATGAAGGTCGGCGGGAAATCCTGAGTCACCGCGTCGATCGTCGACATCGTTGCGCCTGCAGCGGTGTCCGACCAGTCCCTGGTGCCGGTGTACCCCCACAGGGCGATCTTGAAACCCCACGCCGTGACGCCTGTGAGGTCGGCCATGGCGCGGAGATCGTAGACACCGCAGTGCAGAATCGTGGCGACGAGCTGGTCGCGGGAGAGCGCCGGATCGATACCCATCAGGTGCGCATAGTCCGGGTTGGTGGTGAGCGCCGCGAGCTGGCTGGCGAGCTGGGCTCCGGCGGAGTCGCCGGCGAGAACGATCGTCGCCGGATCGACGTCGAGTTCGGCGGCGTGCGCGGTGATCCAGCCGAGGATGTCATTGAGTCCGCTCACCGCGGTCGGATACGCGGCCTCGGGGGCGAGCGGGTAGTTCAGCCCGATCGTCGTGTACCCGTGTGAAGCAAGGATCCGCAGGTACGGCCGCACGTCGGCTGAGCTGCCGGACAACCAGGCGCCTCCGTGGATCCAGATCACCGTCGGCAGCGGGCCTGTGGAGTCTGCGGGGGAGAACCGGTCGATGCTGCCGCCGCCATCGCCGGCGGGCATCCCGATGTCCTCGACGAGAGGGGTGTCCGGGACGTGCGGTTCCATCTCGTCGACGAGCGCCCGAGCGCCCGCTTCGAAGACGCCGCGGATGAGCAGGGCAGACGGCCACGGGGTGAGCGACGCAATGAGGGCGAGCAGCAGGACGACGGCCACGGACCCCGAGATGCTGGTCGCCGCGCGCGAGTATGCCGGACCGCGTCCGAACAGCGACCGTCTCTGATCTAACGCCATGCCAACCTCCGAGAACCCAGTGTCGCAGAATGGCCGGCCCGGCAGGTGCCGGAAACGGAAGACGGGCGCCGGCTGATGCCGGCGCCCGTCTTCCTGAGTGCTGTTCCTAGAAGGTCAGCGCCTCAGAGAGGAGCTTCGCCTGCTCGGCCGCGTGACGCTTGGCCGAGCCGGTCGCCGGTGATGCCGCAGCGGCGCGTGACACGACGCGGACCGAACGGCTCCCGAGGTGCTTCGACGCTTCGAGAGCGATGAACGGCCAGGCGCCCTGGTTCTCCGGCTCGTCCTGCACCCAGACCAGTTCGGCATTAGGGTACCGGGAGGTCACGGCCTTCAGCTCGGCGATCGGCAGCGGGTAGTACTGCTCGACTCGCACGAGGGCGATGGAATCGTTCGGCTTCTTATCGAGTTCTGAACGCAGGTCCCAGTGGATCTTCCCCGCGTGGAGGAGCACCCGCTTCACCGACGACGGGTCGGTGATGCGGGCATCGTCGATCACGGGCTCGAACTTGCCGCTGGTGAAGTCCGACACCGGGCTCGATGCCCCGCGCAGGCGCAGCATCGCCTTCGGGGTGAACACCACGAGCGGGCGGCGCGGGCGGGCGTAGGCCTGCCGGCGGAGCAGGTGGAAGTACGACGCCGGAGTCGACGGCCGTGCGACGGTCATGTTGTTCTCGGCGCAGAGCTGGAGGTAACGCTCGATCCGCGCAGACGAGTGGTCTGGCCCCTGGCCTTCGTACCCGTGCGGAAGCAGCATGACGACGCTGGAGCGCTGGCCCCACTTCTGCTCGGCACTCGAGATGAACTCGTCGATGATGGTCTGGCCGCCGTTGGCGAAGTCGCCGAACTGGGCCTCCCACAGCACGAGCGCGTCAGGGCGCTCCACCGAGTAGCCGTACTCGAAGCCGAGGACCGCGTACTCCGAGAGCAGCGAGTCGTAGATCCAGAACCTGGCCTGGTTGTCTGCGAGGTTCGCGAGCGGCAGCCACTCCTGGCCGTTGATCCTGTCATGCAGGACGGCGTGGCGCTGGACGAACGTGCCGCGGCGGGAGTCCTGACCGCTGAAGCGGACGGGGGTTCCCTCGATGACGAGCGAGCCGAACGCGAGAAGCTCGCCGAACGCCCAGTCGATGGCGCCGTTGCGGCTCATCTCGAGGCGCTTCTGCAGCAGCTGCTGCAGTTTCGGGTGCACGGTGAAGCCGGCCGGCTTGTTGTTGAAGCCGTCTCCGATTAGCTGGACGACGGCCTCGGGGACGCCGGTGGTTTCCGGTTCGCCCGAGTAGCCGTCTTCGTCCTGGTCGTCGATGATGACGGGGGTGGATGCCGTCTGCGCCGCGTGGGTCTCCATGAAGGCCCGCTCGAGGCGGTCCTGGAAGTCGCGGTGCGCTGCCTCGTACTCGTCCTCGGTGATGTCACCGCGGCCGACGAGGGCCTCGGTGTAGAGCTTGCGCACGCTGCGCTTCTGCTCGATGAGGTTGTACATCAGCGGCTGCGTCATCGACGGGTCGTCGCCCTCGTTGTGACCGCGGCGACGGTAGCAGATGAGGTCGATGACGACATCCTTCTTGAATTCCTGACGGAACTGCAGTGCCAGCTCGGCGACGCGCACGACCGATTCGGGATCGTCGCCGTTGACGTGCCAGATCGGAGCCTGGATCGTCTTGGCCACATCGGTGGAGTACACCGAGGTGCGACCTTCGCCAGGGGGAGTGGTGAAGCCGACCTGGTTGTTCACGACGATGTGGATCGTTCCGCCGGTGCGGTAGCCGCGCAACTGGGACAGCTGCATGGTCTCGAGCACCACACCCTGGCCGGCCATGGCCGCGTCACCGTGGACGAGGATCGGCAGGGTCGAATACGTCCCGATCGGCTGGCGGTCCTGCTTGGCACGGACGATGCCCTCGAGGACCCCGTCGACGGCTTCCAGATGGGAGGGGTTGGCCGCGAGGTAGACCGGGAGCTCCGAGCCGTCAGTGGCCCGGAAAGTCCCCTCGGTGCCGAGGTGGTACTTGACGTCACCGGAGCCGGAGTTCTTGGAGTTGTTCGTTCCCTCGAACTCCTGGAAGATCTGCCCATAGGTCTTGCCGGCGATGTTGGTGAGCACGTTGAGCCGGCCGCGGTGGGCCATGCCGATCGCGACGCCGTCGAGACCGGACTCGGCAGCACCCTGGAGGATGGTGTCAAGCAGCGCGATGGTCGACTCGCCGCCCTCGAGGCTGAACCGCTTCTGGCCGACGTACTTCGTCTGCAGGAACGTCTCGAACGCTTCGGCTTCATTGAGCTTGCCGAGGATGCGCATCTGCTCGTCATGACGCGGCTTGGCGTACGGCCGCTCGACCTTTTCCTGGATCCACTTGCGCTGACCTGGGTCCTGGATGTGCATGTACTCGAGCCCGATGGTGCGGCAGTACGAGTCGCGCAGGAGGCCGAGGATGTCGCGGAGCTTGGACTGGCGCTTGTCGCCGAAACCTCCGGTGACGAACTCGCGGTCGAGATCCCAGAAGGTGAGGCCGTGGTTGAGGATGTCGAGGTCGGGGTGCGAACGCTGCACGTACTCGAGCGGGTCGACATCGGCCATCAGGTGGCCGCGCACACGGAACGAGTTGATCAGTTCCTGCACCCGCGCGGTCTTGTTGACGGTGTCGCTGAGGTCGACCGAGATGTCCGGTGCCCAGTGGATCGGGTCGTAGGGGATCCGCAGCGCGGCAAAGATGTCCTGGTAGAACGTCTTCGACCCGATGAGATTCTCGTGGACCTTCTTGAGGAACTCGCCCGAACCCGCGCCCTGGATGACGCGGTGGTCGTAGGTCGAGGTGAGCGTGATCGTCTTGCCGATGGCCAGCTCGACGAGCGTGTGCTCGCTCGCACCCTGGAACTCGGCCGGGTAGTCGAGGGCCCCTGCACCGATGATGCAGCCCTGGCCCTTCATCAGGCGGGGAACCGAGTGCTCGGTGCCGATTCCGCCCGGGTTGGTCAGCGACACCGAAGCGCCCTTGAAGTCGTCTGCGGTGAGCTTGTTGCTGCGCGCCCGGGTGACGAGGTCCTCGTACGCCGCGAGGTACTCGCTGAAGGTCAGCGTCTCGGCGTGCTTGATCGCCGGAACGAGAAGAGCGCGGGTGCCGTCAGGCTTCGGGATGTCGATCGCGATGCCGAGTCCGATGTGCGCGGGGGAGACCACGCTGGGCTTGCCGTCGACGACGTCGTAGAAGACGTTCTGGCTCGGGAACTCCTTGAGCGCCTGGATGAGCGCCCAGCCGATGAGGTGCGTGAAGCTGACCTTGCCGCCGCGGGCACGTTTGAGGTGATTGTTGATGACGATGCGGTTGTCGATCATCAGCTTCGCGGGGATCGTCCGAACGCTCGTCGCCGTCGGGACGGTCAGACTGGCATCCATGTTCGTCGCGAGCGACTTCGCCATACCTCGCAGTGGTGCGACCGTGTCGACCGGTTCGGCGGTGTCGGCCGATGTCTCCGCCTGAGTCGGTTTCGCCGGTGCCTTGCGCGGGGCATCGGCGGGAATCGGAGCGGCCTTCGGCTGGACCGACGTCGTCTTCGCGACCGGCTGTGAGCCGATCACGGGAATCGGGGCAGTGATGGGATGAGCCGGGATCTCACCGGTCGACTTGTCGCCCTTGACAGGTTGATAGCTCTCGAGGATCGGCCACCAGGACTTATCCACCGAGTTCTTGTCGACGATGTACTGCTCGTACATTTCGTCGACGAGCCATTCATTGGCTCCGAATTCTCCCGACGAACCGTCGTCAGTTCCCACTCCGGTCAACTGGCTTGACACCGCCAGACCACCACTCTCTTACGTCGATGTGAGTACGACAACGACATCCGTGGGAAGCGTTGCCAGATCCGTGTTCAAGCCTAATCCCTTAAGCGGAAGCTGCGGCCCGCTTGCGTGATGGGTAGCGTGGTCGTATGGAGTTCTACGGAGACGCACCGACTTTCGATCTCACCTACTCGGACGTGTTCCTCGTCCCGTCCCGATCGGGTGTGTCGAGCCGCCTCGACGTGTCGCTCGCGCCGGGGGACGGCACAGGGGCGAAGCTCCCGATCGTGTCGGCCAACATGAACTCGGTCACCGGCCCGCGGCTCGCGGCGACGCTCGCCAGGCGCGGAGGACTCGGGGTCCTTCCCCAGGACATGCCGCTGCAGCGACTGGATGCCGCAATCCGCTGGGTGAAGGAACGTCCGGTCGAATTCGACATCCCGATCGAACTGGGCAGGGAAGCCACGGTGGCCGAGGCGCTCTCCCTCCTCCCCGCTCTGGCCGGCCACGGCATCGTCATCACGGAGGCCGACGGCGGATACGCCGGGTGTCTCCACGCCACGGACCTGGAGCACGCCCTCCCCGACGCCAGGCTGGGCGATCTACTGCACGGGTCCCTCGCCTCGATCGACGCCGAAGACGTCACCGACCCGCGTGCCGCATTCGACCTGCTCGTCGCCGCCGACCTCGATTTCGCCCCCGTGCTCCGCCACGGGAAGCTCGTCGGCACGCTGAGCCGCACATCTGCGCTCCGTTCGACGCTCTACTCGCCGTCCGTCGACGCATCCGGCCGTCTGCTCGTGGCCGCCGCCATCGGCATCAACGGCGATGTCGCGTCCAAGGCCCGCGCGCTCGCCGCTGCCGGGGTCGACACCCTCGTCATCGACACGGCGCACGGACACCAGGAGGGGATGCTGCGCGCGCTCGCAACGGTGAAGGGGCTCGGGCTCGGGATTCCCCTCGTCGCAGGCAACGTCGTAACGGCGAGCGGCGTCTCCGACCTCGTCGCCGCCGGCGCCGACATCGTCAAGGTGGGCGTCGGCCCTGGAGCCATGTGCACCACTCGCATGATGACCGCCGTCGGGCGCCCGCAGTTCTCGGCCGTGCTCGAGACCGCAGAGACCGCGCGCGACCTCGGTGCCCACGTCTGGGCGGACGGCGGCGTGCGCTACCCGCGCGACGTCGCACTCGCACTCGCCGCAGGGGCCGCGTCTGTGATGATCGGCTCCTGGTTCGCGGGGACGGTCGAAGCCCCCGGCATCCTGAAGACGGATGCGTCCGGCCGGCTGTTCAAGGAGAGCTGGGGCATGGCGTCCACGAAGGCGGTGCAGGAACGTTTCGGCAGGCTCGACCCCTACGAGCTCGCGAGGAAGACACTGTTCGCCGAGGGGATCTCGTCGTCGAAGATCTACCTCGACCCCGCCCGTCCGTCGCTCGAGGACCTGCTCGACATGATCATCTCGGGGGTGCGGTCGTCGTTCACCTACGCCGGCGCAGCGTCGCTCGCCGAGTTCAGGGAGCGATCACTCGTCGGCCTGCAGTCGGCATCCGGCTACGAAGAGGGCAAGGCGCTACCGGTGTCCTGGTAGCGGTCGCGCTGCACCGCCCCTGCAGCGAACCCCCACTCCGTGCTGCGTATAATTGAGCGCACAATGGACGACCCCCCTCCTGCCAGTTCGCCCGAAGCCCATCAACCCGTCTCGCCTGCGCGGGAGTTGACCCATGTTTGAGTGGATCCTCCTCGGTGTCGGCCTGGCTCTGACCGTCGGCACCGGCCTCTTCGTCGCCAGCGAGTTCGCTCTCGTCAACCTCGACCGATCCGACCTCGAAGCCCGACAGGCGAAGGGGGAGACCAGGCTCGGCATGACCATCGCCGCGCTGAAGATCACCTCGACGCACCTGTCGAGCGCCCAGCTCGGCATCACGCTGACCACCCTGCTCACCGGTTACACGATGGAGCCGGCCATCTCCACGCTCCTCACCCCGCCGCTCACGGCTCTCGGGATCCCCGAGGGAGCGGTCACACCGATCGCCGTGACCGTCGCGATCACCGTGGCCACCCTGCTGTCGATGATCATCGGCGAGCTGGTTCCGAAGAACTTCGCCCTCGCGCTCCCCGTGCAGACCGCGAAACTCGTCATCCCGTTCCAGACCGTGTTCACGACGGTGTTCAAGCCCGCGATCGTCGTCCTCAACGGCAGCGCCAACGGCATCCTGCGTTCGATGGGCATCGAGCCGAAGGAAGAACTGTCCGGCGCCCGCACCGCAGAGGAGCTGTCCAGCCTCGTCCGACGGAGCGCTGGAGCAGGAACGCTGGAGAGCGACACCGCGACCCTGCTCAACCGGACCCTCCAGTTCGCGAACCACACGGCGGACGACGTCATGACGCCGCGGCCACGAGTCGAGTCCGTCCGCCGCAACGAATCCGCGCAGGTCGTCGTTGACCGTGCCCGCACAACGGGTTACTCGCGTTTCCCGGTGATTGACGAGGACGCGGATGACGTCGTCGGTCTCGTCCACGTCAAGCAGGCCATCGCGGTCCCCCGTGACAGGCGGGCGGATGTTCCGGTCTCGGCCCTGCAGTACGACATCGTCCGCGTGCCTGAGACCATGCGGCTCGACGCGCTCCTCGAGGAACTGAGGGGCCGGGGCTACCAGATGGCCGTCGTCGTCGACGAATACGGCGGAACCGCAGGCATCGTCACCCTCGAGGACCTCGTCGAGGAACTCGTCGGTGAGGTCGCAGACGAGCACGACCGCACCCGCGCCGGTGTCGTGAAGACGCTGGGCTCGATCGCATTCCCCGGAAGCCTGCGCCCGGATGAACTGCTGGAACGCACGGCGATCACCGTGCCTGAGGACGGACCGTACGAGACCGTCGCCGGCTTCGTGATGAGCGAACTCGGTCGACTTCCGCTGATCGGCGACGAGGTGTCGATCGACTCGGGCACGTTGCGCGTCGAACGCCTCGACGGTCGCAGGATCGACCGCATCCGCTTCACCCCCCACCCCGCCGAGGAGGGCGAAGACGATGAGTGATTGGGCAGGAATCGCCTGGCTGTTCGTGCTGCTCGCCGGCAATGCGTTCTTCGTCGGCGCCGAGTTCGCCGTGATCTCGGCCAAGCGGTCGCAGATCGAGCCGCTCGCCGAGCAGGGCAAGCGGAGCGCCATCACGGCGCTCTGGGCCATGGAACACGCCACCCTCATGCTGGCGACCAGCCAGCTGGGCATCACGGTGTGCTCGCTGCTCATCCTCAACGTGTCCGAGCCGGCCATTCACCACCTCCTCGAGGTGCCGTTGCAGGTCACCGGCCTGCCGGAGGAAGCGGTCGGCACGATCGCGTTCATCATCACGCTGCTGCTCGTGTCGTATCTCCACGTCGTCTTCGGTGAGATGGTGCCGAAGAACCTGTCGTTCTCGCTGCCTGACCGGGCGGTGCTGCTGCTCGCCCCTCCTCTCGTCTTCGTCGCGCGCGTCTTCAAGCCGGTGATCTGGTCGCTCAACGCGGTCGCGAACGCGGTTCTGAGGCTGTTCGGGGTCGAACCGAAGGACGAGGCCACGTCGACGTTCACCCTCGACGAAGTCGCGAACATCGTCAACCAGTCCACGAAGGAGGGTCTGCTGCTCGATTCGACCGGCGCCCTTCTCGCGGCGTTCGAGTTCACGAACAAGACCGTGATCGACGTCGCGATCCCGGTGGACAAGCTCGTCACGCTGCCGGCGGACACCACGCCTGCGCAGGTCGAGCGTGCCGTCGCCAAGCACGGGTTCTCGCGATACGTCGTCGTCGACGCCGACGGCCTGCCGAGCGGCTACCTGCACCTCAAGGACATCCTGCGGCTCGAGTCGACCGCCGAGGCCGGCGATGAGGACAAGCCGGTGCCGGCGAAGCGCATCCGTCAGCTCGTGTCGATCTTCCAGGACACCGACCTCGAGGACGCCCTCGCCATCATGCGCCGCTCCGGGGCGCACCTGGCGCGCGCGTTCAACACCGAGGGGGAGACCACCGGTGTGCTGTTCCTCGAGGACATCATCGAAGAACTGGTCGGCGAAGTTCAGGATGCCACGCAGCGCCGCTGAGCACGACGGCGTGTCCCGTCCGCGACGCGGACGGACACACCGGCTCAGGCCGTGACGCGGTAGGGCGCCCGACGGTACTGCCCCGGCGTGGGGTCCTGGGCCTCCAGCAGCGCGGCAGCGCGGAGGGCGAAGTGCGGGTCGCGAAGCGCCTCCCGCGCGATCATGACCGCGTCGGCGCGACCCGAACGGACGATGTCCTCGGCCTCGAGCGGGTCCGTGATGAGCCCGACCGCCGAGACCCTCACCTGGGCGTTGTCCTTGACGGACGAGGCGAACGGCACCTGGTAGCCGGGTGAGAGCGGGATCTGCGCTCCGGCGACCGCGCCGCCGGTGGAGATGTCGAAGAAGTCGACGCCGGCATCCTCCGCCCAGCCGGCGACCGTGGCCGTGTCGACGTCGTTCCAACCCCCCTCGACCCAGTCGGTCGCCGAGAACCGGACCATGAGAACCGTCTCGCCGATGACGGCACGCACGGCCTCGATCACGCGGAGGAGGAAGCGGGCCCGGTTCTCCAGTGACCCGCCGTAGGCGTCGGTGCGCGTGTTGACGAGCGGCGTGAGGAACTGGTGCAGCAGGTAGCCGTGGGCCGCGTGCAATTCGATCACGTCGAATCCGGCGTTCACCGCGCGGGTCGCTGCGACGGCGAACGCCGCCACGATCTCATCGATCCCGGCCTCGTCGAGGGCGACAGGAGCGGCGAAGTCGCCGAACGCCGCGTCGGTGGGTCCGACTGTCTGCCAGCCCCCGTCCGACACCGGCACGCTGCCGCGCCTGTCGGTGCCCCACGGGGCAAACGTCGAAGCCTTCCGGCCGGCGTGGGCGAGTTGGATGCCGGCCGCTGAGCCCTGGCCGCGGATGAAACGGACGACGCGTTCCCACGCCGCCGCCTGCTCGTCGTTCCAGATCCCGGTGTCCTGCGGTGAGATGCGGCCGTCAGGGGTGACCGCCGTCGCCTCAGCGAAGATCAGCCCGGCGCCCCCGATGGCGAACTGGCCGAGGTGGACGAGCTGCCAGTCGGTGGGGATGCCGTCTTCCGCCTCGACGGAGTACTGGCACATCGGGGAGATCCAGAGGCGGTTGCGCAGCGTCAGGGCGCGCAAGGTCAACGGTTCGAATAGAGCGGACATTGTTACTCCTGGTCGGCGAGCGTTGTGAGGAAGGCGCGGAGCCCGGCGGCATCCGTGAACACGTGCCCGGTGACGCCGAGCGCCTCGGCACCCTCGACGTTGGTGGCTTTGTTGTCGATGAAGATGAGCTGGTCGGGGGTGACGCCGAGTTCGGCAGCGACCTCGAGATAGATGTCGGCGGACGGTTTGAGCTTGCCCATCTCGGCGCTCACGAACATGCGCTCGAAGAACCGGGCCATGGGGCCGCCGCGCAGGTAACCGCCGTACTCCTCGGCCGCGTTCGAGAGCAGAGCCACGCGCGTGCCTCCGTCGTGGAGCTCGGCGATGATGTCGAAGACCTGCGTATCGATCGACAGCCAGCTGCGGTAGTCGGTGATCCAGAGCTGGTGGATGTGCGAGTCGGACCAGTCGGTTCCGAGGTCGTCTGCGATCCGTCTCCAGTAGTCGTGGGTGGACAGGCGCCCATGATCGAGGGCGTCCCTGTGCCTCCAGTACGCCGGCCAGAATGGCTCGGCGTCGACCCCTGCAGCGTGTTCGACGGCGGTGCGGTCCGCATCGCTCGGCGACCGCGAGATGACTTCCCCGTAGTCGAACACGACTACACGCCCTGGGATCCGAATCGCCATGAATACCGCCCTCCTGCCAGAATTCAACCTATCGTGAAGGGATGGAGAATCTTCCCGGAGCACACCGGATGCCGTGGGGCGAGCGAGATGCGGCAGCGTGCATCGCGGTTCCGACAGTTGCCAGCGACAAATACAGCCGCGGCGTCCTCGGCGTCGTCACCGGTTCGAGCGCATTCCCCGGTGCTGCCGTTCTCGGTGTGGAGGCCGCGGCGAGGACCGGACTCGGCATGATCAGGTACCTCGGCGATGCCACAGAAGCGGTCATCGCCCGACGCCCCGAGGTGGTGTCCGCGCCGGGGCGCGTGCAGGCCTGGCTGATCGGTTCGGGCACCGACTCACAGGACCTCGGGCTGCTCGGCGCGCTGTTCTCGGACGCCCTGGCGTCGAGCCAGCCCGTCGTCGCCGATGCCGGGGCGCTCGAGAGTGTCGCGCTCGCTCCGCGCCCAGGGGTGATCGTCACACCGCATTACCGCGAACTGTCGAGGATGCTGGCCGCTGCGGGGACGACAGTGGACGTGGCTGGCATCGCTGCGGCGCCCGACCGCTGGGCGGCGCGGGCGGCACGTCAGCTGGGCGTCACGGTGCTGCTCAAAGGCTCGACCACGTGGGTCGCAGAACCGGACGGCCAGGTGCTCTCCGTGTCGATCGCCCCTCCATGGACGGCGACGGCGGGCTCGGGAGACGTGCTGGGCGGAATCCTCGGTGCGCTCCTCGCCACGCACACCGATGCGGCGGCGGAGCCCGGCATGACCGCGCGGATCGCCGCAAGCGCTGCGGTGATCCACGGGCTGGCGGCCTCGATCGCGTCGCGCGGGGGACCGATCGTCGCGCTCGACATCGCCGAGCGGGTTCCGGATGCCGTCAGGCGGCTTCTCAGCGCCGAACCGGCGTGACCCTGGTTTCACAGGCTCCTCACAGCCGCCGCAACGAAGAGCTTGTGACACACGGGTTAGCGTTGCCAACGGCAGCCGTTGAGACGGTGCTCAGTCACCGGGAAGAGGACAGGCAATGCAGATTCGAACGAGACAGAACGTTGCGGCGGCACTCGCCGGTATCGCCATGATCGGTGGACTGGCCGGATGCGCCTCCTCCGGATCCTCGGGCGAGGACCCGTCGGGGTCGACGGACGCCGGACAGGAGCCGACGACGACCACCGAGTACGCGGACGGCGAATACACGGCGACAGGGAACTACCAGTCCCCGGGCGGAGAGGAATCGGTCACCGTCACCCTCAGCCTCGAGGACAACACGATCTCCGACTTGGAGGTGACCGGTTCAGGCGGCACCCCGAACGCGAAGAAATTCCAGGGTGAGTTCATCGGCGGCATCGACGAGCTCGCCGTCGGCAAGAACATCGACGAGCTCAACGTGTCGAAGGTCGCGGGCTCGTCGCTCACCAGCGGCGGCTTCAACGACGCGATCGAGCAGATCAGGGAAGATGCCAGCTGACCAGGCCGGGACGGCGGTTCCGATGGTCTTCGAGGCCATCGGAACCCGCTGGCAGATCGACTCGGCTGAACCGATCGGGCAGGGTCTCTCCTCCGACATCCTGGACCGCATCGCCGCCTTCGACCTGACCTGGTCGCGGTTCCGCTCCGATTCGGTGGTGGCGCAGATCGCCGCGTCTCCCGGGGCACGGGACCTCGGCTCCGACGCGCCGCCGCTCTTCGCCCTCTACGAGCGTCTCAGCCGTGCGACGGCCGGCGCCGTGTCTCCGTTCGTGGGCGACGCACTCAACCGGCTCGGCTATGACGCGGCCTATTCGCTGCGCGCCTCGGACGGACCGCGTACAGGTGCGCCCGCCTGGATCGACATCGCCAGCCTCGACGGCACGGTGCTGCACACGACCAGCGCCGTCACCATCGACATCGGCGCTGTCGGGAAGGGCTACCTGGTCGACCTCGTCGCCGGCCTTCTTCACACGGCGGGTCACTCGGCGTTCACCGTCGACGCGTCAGGGGACATCGCACACAGGGGCGCCCCGATCCGGGTCGCCCTCGAGCATCCGTTCGACGCGACACGGGCCGTCGGCGTCGTCACCCTCACCGACGGAGCCCTCTGCGCATCGGCCACGAACCGCCGGGCGTGGGGGAACGGACTTCACCATGTGATCGACGGACGGACGGGGTCGCCGGTGGACACGGTCGTCGCAACCTGGGCTCTCGCCGACGACACCGCGGTCGCCGACGGTGTCGCCACCGCACTCTTCTTCGCCGCACCGGCGGAGCTCGCAACCACGTTCGGCGCCGAGGGCGTCCGGATCTTCACCGACGGGCGCATCGAGCGATCGCCCGGCTTCCCCGGGGAGCTCTTCCGATGAAACGCCGTTTCGACATCGCGATCGGCCGGGTGACGATGTACCGGCTGGTCAGCGTCTGGCTGGGGATCCTCGTCGTCGTCAGCCTGGTCCTGTCCGCGACAGGGGTGCTCTTCTTCACCCCTCTCGAGCTCTTCGCCGGACTCGCCGTGGCCGTCGGCGTGAGCGTGATCTCGAACCGGCTCGTCGCGCCGCTGTTCCGGGTGACGGCCCACACCGAATCGGCGATCATTACCGGACTGCTGCTGTTCTTCATCTTCCGGCCGAGCCTCGAACCCCTCGAGCTCCTCGCCACCGCCGTCGCCGCCCTCGTGGCGACCGCGTCCAAATATGTCGTGGCAGTGCGGGGCAGACACCTGTTCAACCCGGCGGCCTTCGGCACCGTTCTCGTCGGCGTCACCGGGCTCGGCGTGTCGTACTGGTGGGTGGGCAGTACCGCCATGCTCCCGGCGGTGGCGATCGCCGCATTCTTCGTGCTCTACCGCACGCGGCGCTTCGCACTGGCCGGTGTGTTCGTCCTCGTCAGCGTCGCCGTGATCGTGTCCCAGCTCCTGGGGAACGGGATGTCGCTCGGCGCAGCCCTCGCGACACCGTTCACCTCGTATCCCGTCGTCTTCTTCGCCGCGTTCATGCTGACCGAACCGCTCACGCTCCCACCGAGGCGGTGGCAGCAGCTCGCCGAGGCCGTCGTCGTCGGTGTGCTGTTCGCCATCCCGTACGCCATCGGCCCGCTCTTCGCCACACCCGAGCTCGCCCTCGTCGTCGGGAATCTGCTCGCCTTCCTCGCCGGCCAGCGCCGCGGCATCCGCCTGGTCCTCGAATCGCGCACCCGGCTGACACCGTCGGCCGTGGAGTTGCGGTTCCGTCCGTCGGCGGAACTCCGGTTCACCGCAGGCCAGTACCTCGAGCTCTCCGTCCCGCACCGCGGTGCCGACTCGAGGGGAGACCGCCGGATGTTCAGCATCGTGACGGCACCGGTCGACAGGACAGTGGCGATCGCGTACAGGGAGAATGACCCCGGAAGTTCGTTCAAGACCGCCCTCGGCCGGATCGAACCGGGGGCGAGCATCAGGGCTACAGGGATCTGGGGTGACTTCACACTGCCACGGGATGCGGCGACACCGCTGGTCCTCGTCGCCGCGGGGATCGGGATCACCCCATTCCTCAGCCAGTTGTCCGACCTGGGCAGGCGCAGCGAACGACGGGACCTCGTGCTCGTCTACGCGGTCGCAGGACCGTCGGAGATCGCATATCGGACGGAACTCGAACTGCTCGGCGTGCCGGTCTTCGTGGCCTCCCAGGAGCCCCCACGCGACCTCCCTGCCGGCTGGACCTGGCTCGGCCCCGGACGGCTGACGGCTGAACGGCTCACCGAGGCCATCCCCGACCTGCGTGAGCGGACCGCGTTGATCTCCGGTCCGCCCGGCCTGGTCGACACCCTGCGGCCCGTGCTCGGCCGCCGGGCGAAGACAGACTACTTCTCGGGCTACTGACCTGCGCCTCCGGCGCACCCGCCTAGGATGAGTGCGGTGAGCAGGCGAATCGGCATCTGGGCGGCGTTCGTCGTCGTGCACGCCGTTCTCGCGTGGATCTGCCTCGGCCTCCCCGGCACCGGAATCGGCGACTACGCCATCGGTCTGCCGCTCGGCGACGTCACCCTGGTCTACCGGCCGTGGATCGAGCAGGCGCTCTCCGGCGGCCCGATCGTCGGCATCACCGAGTCATGGGTGTATCCCGCGCTCGCGATCGTGCCGATGCTCGCGGCAATGGGCCTCGGCCCGGATCTCTACGGCCAGCTCTGGCTGGCGCTCGTCACCGTCTTCAACGCTGCGGCGTTCGCCGTGCTGCTCGGCTCAGGGGCCTCACGCCGCCGGGAGCTCGCGGCCTGGTGGTGGCTCGCGTTCACCGCGCTGCTCGGGCCGATCGCGCTGGCGAGGATCGACTCGATCACCGTGCCGATCGCGGTCGTGGCCCTGCTCCTCGTCGCACGCCACCCGACGGTCGGCGGGGTTCTTCTCGCTGTCGCCACCTGGATGAAGGTGTGGCCGGCCGCCCTCATCGGGGCCCTGCTCGTCAGCTCACGACAGCGGATCGCGATCCTGCTGGCCGGGGCGGTGACGAGCGCGATCATCGCGGCCGCCGTGTTCGTGCTCGGTGGAGGGCAACACCTTTTCGGGTTCGTCACCGAACAGACCGGTCGCGGGCTGCAGATCGAGGCGCCGGTGTCGACGCCGTATCTCTGGCTCGCCTCTGCCGCCAGTCCCGGCAGCTTCGTGTACTACGACCAGCGGATCCTCACCTTCCAGGTCAGCGGCCCTGGCGTGGGTACGGCGATCGCACTGATGACGCCACTCCTCGCGCTTGCCGTCGCCGGGACCGTCCTCGCCGGCATCCTCGCGACGCGGAGGGGAGCATCGTTGGTCCGGCTGTTCCCGTCGCTCGCCCTTGCCCTGGTTCTCGTGCTGATCGTCTTCAACAAGGTGGGGTCACCGCAGTTCCAGGTCTGGCTGATCGCACCGGTGATCATCGGGATCGTCCACAGGGGCAGGCGCTTCGCCTGGCCGGCCGGGCTCGCCCTCGCCCTGGCGGCACTGACCCAGATGTTCTACCCCTACCTGTACGGGGCGCTCCTGACGGCCGCGCCCGCCATGGTGTTCGTGCTCACGCTGCGGAACGTCGGGCTGCTCGTCCTGCTCGGCTGGGCGCTCGCCGACGTGTGGCGGGCGGGCACCAGAGCGGCTCAGCCGTCGCCGAGTGCCGCTTCGAGCCGGTCGACCTTGGCGGTCAGTTCTCCGGAGTAGCCGGGGCGGATATCCGCTTTGAGGACGAGCGACACCCGTGACCCGTACTGGCCGACCGCGTCCGTCGCGCGCCGGATGACGTCGAACACCTCGTCCCAGTCGCCCTCGATCGTCGTGAACATGGCGTCGGTGTGGTTGGGCAGGCCGGAATCCCTGACGATGCGGACAGCGGCGGCGACGGCGTCATGCACCGATGCGTCGGCGCGGCCGGTACCTGAGGGGGCGACGGAGAAGGAGACGAGCATGTGCCCATTCTCCCACTCGCTGCGCTGTCAGTCGAGGATGATGCCGTCGAGGATGGCGCGCTTACGGAGCGCGACCTTGGTGCCGACGTCGAACCCGGAGGCGCGGTACTTCTCGCGGATGCGTTTGAGGTAGCTCTTCGCGGTCTCTTCGGAGATGCCGAGCTCGTAAGCGACGCTCTTCACAGGTTCACCGGCGGCGTACAGCGCCATCACACGGCGCTCCTGTGCGCTGAGCTTCGGCGAGCCGGTCGTTGTGGCGTTGAGCGCGATGTCGAGTTCGTGCGAGATGAATGACTCACCGGCGAATGCGGAACGAATGGCCTCGACGATCATCGTCGGGTCCTCGGTCTTGACGAGGTAGCCGAGGGCGCCCGATGCGAGAGCCTCACGCACGACGGCGGGATCCGAGTATGTGCTCATGAGCACGGTCTTCACCCCGGTGGTCTTGAGGATGGAGAGCTTCAGGGACACCGGGATGTTGTCCTTGAGGTCGAGGTCGAGCAGCACCACGTCGACCGGGAACTCGGAATGCGTGAGCAATTCCGGCCAGGTCGGCACGGCAGCGACCATGCGGATGTCGGTGGCGGCGCCACGAATCCATTCCGTCAGTGCTCCGAGGAGCATCTTGTGATCGTCGACGATGGCGAGACGAATTGGACTGTCAGCGCTGCTCATGTGGTTCCCCTCTACGCGCCCGTGGTCTAGTGATCGATCGGACTGTCGACCGTGCACTCGATGACGACCATCAGGGCGCTCGGCGTCGTGGTATCAACATACCGCCCTGCGCGGCTCAAATGCTGCCATGTGGCAGGTTCGACGTCGACGCGCCGCATGCCTTTGGCTTCGATCTGGATCGGGAAGCGCAGGCGCGGCTTGCCGCCGACGGTCGTGGCCACGGACGGCCCGAGCGTCACGATGGCGCGTCTTGCCGTGCGTTGCTCGCCGTACATCAGCAGCCAGAGGGCAGACAGCAGGCCGTCGCGCTGGCGCTGGTCGAGCAGCGCGGCGAGTGCCTGTTCATCGCGAAGCTCGACCGATACCGAGAGGAAATCCGACTCGGCGATTGCGTGGTGCAGCCAGGTGTAGTTCCGGCCGGCGATGAGGTGCCGGCGAAGCACGGTGGAGAGTTCGCCGGCGCGTTCGGCGCGGTCCGGCCCGAGCGGAAGCGGTTCACGGCCGGATGCGATGTCATCGAAGAGCTGCTCCACCTCGAGGTCGACGCTTGCGAGTTCCTCGGACTCGAGCATGCTCACTCCGAACGCCGGAGCCATGACCGTCGACTGGATGAGCACCCGGTCCAGCGCCATGAGGACCATCCGGCGATAGGAGCTGACGATGATGCAGGCGATCAGCGGAGGCATGATCGCGAGCGCCGTCAGCAGGAGCTCCGTCCCGCCGTTCAGCGGGTCGGCGTTCTGCCCGGTGATGAAGGTGGCGGCGATGGCGAGTCCGAGGGCGCCGGCCGCGAGCGCGACGTCCCAGACCGAACGGAGCGTCACGATTCCGAGCAGGGCGCCGCCCGCCCCGATCGCCGCTGTGGGGTACAGCCCTGCCTCGCTCTGTCCCCACACCGCGACGAGATCCAGCGTCACCACGATCGCGAGGCAGAGGATGAGCAGGGCGAAGGAGAGGTCGCCGAGGAGGTAACCGTTGGCGCGCACGGTGACGACGGTGACCACGGATGCCGTGAGCAGCAGGATCCACGCGCCCGCGTTGAGCATCGGCGCCTGGTATTCGGCCAGGTGCTGGCTGTATCGCCACAGCGAATTGAGCATGATGACGCCGCCGGCGATGGCGAGCGATGCTCCCAGCTGGCTCGTCCCCAGCGTGGCGCGTGCGGATGCGGTGCGGTCCGGCCTGTCCCTGACGTCGGTCATTTCGGCATCTCCAGTACGACGGTCGTTCCGGCACTCGGTGCGCTGAAGACGCGCACGCTTCCACCCGAGTCGCGCACCCTGGCGACGACGGAGTCGGCGAAGCCCAGTTTTCCGTGGGGGACGGTTGCCGGGTCGAAGCCGCTCCCGGCATCCGTCACCACACCGCGGACGATCTCGCCGTCGTCGCTCAGGGTGACGTGGGCCTCGCTCACTCCCGAGTGCCTGCGCACGTTCTCCAGGCACTCCGAAAGGGCGAGGATGAACGCCTCGAGTTTCTTCCCCGGCAGGCCGATCTGGCCCGAGCCGTGCCAGTCGATGTCGAGCCCCATCGATCCGAAACGCCCCTTGAGCGCCTCGAGGGTCCCGCCGAGCGCGAGTTCGGCGGTGTTCGTGAGCGTGTATTCCCCTGAGGAGCGGGGCTGGGGCGTCTCGCCGAGGCGCAGACGTTTGAGCAGGAGACCGTCGGACTCGGCCTGCGAGCGGAGCGCGGCGGCGGGAACGCCGACACCGGAGTGGGCGAGCAGGGTGAGGGTGGCGAGGACTGTGTCGTGCAGCAGTCGTGCGTCCCTGTGGCGTTGCGCCTCGGTCTCGCTCGCACGCCGCTCGACGTTGTGTGCGCGGCCGATGCTCGAGATCCGGCGCATCACCCGCGGGAAGCTGGACCGCAGCCACGTGCCGAAGAGCGTCGAGACCACCCAGCCGCAGAGGACGAAGAGGAGCAGTGTGCTCGTGCGCGGGTTGTTCCCGATGCTGAGGAGGAGCAGGTAACCCATCGTGGCGACGAAAGCGAGGATGAGGCAGAGGAACTGGCCCCATGACGACACGAGGATGGTGGCCATCGAGCCGATTCCCCACGCGCCGATCGCGGCGATGGCCGATCCGGTCGCGACGTTGAGCTGACCTCCGGCAGGCATGTAGATGGCCGCGATGAGACAGAGACCGATCGAGAACGCGAGGATCATCCAGAGCGGGTGCGGCCGGTGGGTCATCAGCAGCTGGGTCACGGCGAGGGCGGCGAGCAACGCGAGGCAGAGGACCGTGTTCGGAAGAGGCATGGCTCCCGGTATCGACACGCAGATCGCGGCGACGATCGTCCCCGTCAGGGCGAACAGGCGCGTGGTGCGGTACAGCAGACGCGCCAACTGCCACGAGAAGCGGTCACGCTCCTCCGGGCTCAGTCGGGACGGGCTCACGACACCGCCCACCGGGCGGCGCGCGCATCGTTGTCGCTGCCGGTCATGTCGAGCAGTCTATGGCGATCGGCCGCTCAGGAGAGGGAAGCGGCTCGCCGGTCGGCTGTGTCCAGCAGGCGCCGCAGGTGGCTGCTGACGGCGTCAGCCTCGATGAGGAAGCCGTCGTGTCCGTAGTCCGACGTGATGACCGCCGGCTGGGTCCCGTCGATGTTGTGACGGATGCCGCTGGCGATCGTCTCCTGTCCTTCAAGGGGGAACAGCCGGTCGGAGTCGATTCCCAGGACGAGGGTGGTCGCCGTGATCCGGTCAAGCGCGGCGTCGATCCCGCCGCGGCCCCTGCCGATGTCGTGCGAGTTCATGGCCTCGACGAGGGTGATGTAGCTGTTCGCGTCGAACCGCCTCGTGAACTTGTTGCCGTGGAAGTCGATGTACGACTCGACCGCGTAACGGCCCCCGTCCCCTTGCGGGCTGAGCGCCGACTGCCATGTCCTGCCGAACCGGGCGTTGAGTTCGGACGGGCTGCGATAGTTCAGCAGCGCCATCCGTCGGGCGAGGGCGAGTCCGCGGTGGGGACCGTCGCCGTCCTGCGCGTCGTAGTAGTGCCCGCCCGCGAAGAGCGGATCCATCCGGATCGCCTCGATCTGCACCGAGTTCAGTGCGATCTGGTCGGCCGTTGTGTGGGGAGGTGCGGCGAGCACGGCCAGTCGTGACACCCGGTCCGGGAAGCCGACGGCCCACTCGAGCGCGTGCATGCCCCCCACAGAACCGCCGACGACAGCGGCCCAGCGGTCGATGCCGAGCAGGTCGGAGAGGAGCACCTGTGCGGCGACCTGGTCCCGGATCGTCGTGTACGGGAACCGGGACGCCCATTCGGAGCCGTCTGGGGCGAACGAGGCGGGGCCGGTCGAACCCTGGCAGCCGCCGAGCATGTTCGGGGTGACTACGAACCATTCGTTCGTGTCGATGGCGAGGCCGGGCCCGACGATGGCGCCCCACCAGCCCCCTGTGGCATGTCCGTTGCCTGGCTCCCCGATGACATGGCTGTCGCCGGTGAGTGCGTGGGTGATGAGGACGGCGTTGTCTCGCTCAGGGTTGAGCGTGCCGTGAGTCTCGTAGGCGATCCGCACGTGCGGCAGGCTGCCGCCGCTCTCGAAGTCGAAGGGGCCGAGGTCGGCGAACAGCCGGGAGCCGGCGGGGTCACCGTCGCGCCAGGCCCCTGTCGCCGGTGGCTTGCCCAGCAGGTGCCGTGCGAGTTCTTCGGTGATGAAGCTCGACGGGACCGTGTCTTCGGGTGTCTGCCAGTCCATGCATCCATTCTGTCTGCTGGATCACGCGCCGTGGCCTGTGTTACAAGGTGGCGACGAAAGAAGGGTGGCTGACAGGCTGTCGTCACACCGCTCAGCGCGGGGGAGCGGCCGAACGCAACCGGGCGATCCGTCTGCGCGCGGCGTCCTCGGAGGTCGACGACCCACCGAGGACGCGGCGAACGGCGCCCAGGACAAGGCATGTCGCCCCGACCACGGGGAGTCGGGAACGGCGGAGTCCGAGCAGATCCCTGTACTCAGGGGGAATCGATGCGACGGCGCCGGCGAACATGATCCGGTAGGCAGGCATCATGGAGCGGCGAAGAGGCGGGTTCCGAATGAACCGGACTGCCTCGGCGACCCGTTCGTCGTGCTGCAGGATGCCGGCATCCCGGTACGCCGCCAGCGCGGCTGTGAGTTCGGCTGCCGACCGTGGCGGGTCAGGGACACCGACGAGTTCGCCCGCCCGCGCCCACTCGTCCACGTACGCGTCCGCGCCGCCCGGGATCGGACCGCCCCAGAGGGTGTGGCAGGCCAGGAAGGAGTCGGTGAAGACGATGTGCACCCAGCTGAGCAGGTCCGGGTCGCCGGCCGAGTATGGGTGCACCGTTCCCGTCGCGTCCGTGTAGGTGCCGGAGACCCTGCTGTGGAAGCTGCCGACCCTGGCGGACTCCCGCTCGGCCGTCGCCGTGTCGGCGAACGTGACGGTGATGAGCCATTGGATGGTGCCGGAGAGCCGGCCGAGCGGGTCTTCCCTGTACCTCGACCAGTCGTGCACCCCCGCCATCGCCCCGGGGTGCAGGGTCTGGAGGAGCAGGGCGCGGATGCCGGCGACCATGGTGGCCAGTCCGCCGTGGACCGCCCACGAAGCTGAGCCCGGACCGAAGAATCCCTCGTCGGAGCCGTGCTCGATGGCGTCGACCCAGCGCGGTTTGCCGTCGCTCGAGCCGGAGAGCGTTGTGAGCAGGTGCGAACGCCAGGTGTCGGTGATCCTGCTCATGCACGAATCGTAACCCGCCGACTGTGCAGATGCCTGTGGCGGCCCACGAATGGGCCGCCACAGGGTGCCGTGCCCAGAGCGCTAGCCGCGGGCGGCGACGACCACGGCGCGAGCGGCCGCGAGTCCCTGCTCGAGGTCTGCCTTGAGGTCTGCCACGTTCTCGAGGCCGACCGAGAGGCGCACCAGACCGGGCGTGACGCCGGTGGTCAGCTGCTGCTCAGGGGTGAGCTGCGAGTGCGTCGTCGACGCAGGGTGGATGACGAGCGAGCGCACGTCGCCGATGTTCGCCAGGTGGGAGAACAGCGAGAGGGTGTCGACGAGCTCGCGGCCGGCATCGACGCCGCCCTTCAGCTCGAACGACAGCACGGCGCCGACGCCCTTGGGCGCGTATTTGTTGGCTGCCGCGTACCACGGGCTCGACGGAAGTCCTGAGTAGTTCACGCTGGCGATGTCCGGGTGGTTGTCGAGCCACTCAGCGATCTCCTGCGCGTTCTGCACATGACGTTCGATCCGCAGCGACAGGGTCTCGATGCCCTGGATGAGCTGCCAGGCGCTCGCAGGGGCGATCGCAGAGCCGAGGTCGCGAAGCAGCTGCACGCGGGCCTTGATGATGTACGCGAGGCTGTCGCCGACCGCTGTGGTGTAGCTGGCGCCGTGGTAGGACGGGTCTGGCTCGGTCAGCCCGGGGAACTTCTCGACGTTCTTCGACCATTCGAAGGTACCGCCGTCGACGATGACGCCGCCGATGACTGTTCCGTGACCGCCGAGGAACTTCGTGGCGGAGTGGACGATGATGTCCGCACCGTGCTCGAAGGGGCGGATGAGGTACGGCGTGGCGATCGTGTTGTCGACGATGAGCGGGATGCCGGCCTCGTGCGCGATCCCGGAGACGAGGGAGATGTCGAGGATGTTGATCCGCGGGTTGCCGATGGTCTCGGCGAAGAAGGCCTTGGTGTTCGGGCGGATGGCGCGGTGCCACTCGTCCGAGTCGTCCTGGTCTTCGACGAAGGTGGTCTCGATGCCGAGCTTGGCGAGGGTGTACTTGAAGAGGTTGTACGTGCCGCCGTAGATCGAGGACGACGAGACGATGTGGTCACCGGCCTGGGCGATGTTGAGGATCGCGATGGTGGACGCCGCCTGGCCCGAGGCGAGGAGGAGGGCGCCTGTGCCCCCTTCGAGCGCCGCGACGCGCTCTTCGACGACGGCCTGTGTCGGGTTCTGGATGCGGGTGTAGATGTTGCCGAACTCGGCCAGGGCGAAGAGGTTCTTGGCGTGGTCCGCGCTGTCGAAGACGTAGCTCGTCGTCTGGTAGATCGGTGTGGCACGGGCCTTCGTGGTCGGGTCGGGAGCCGCACCCGAGTGGATCTGTTTGGTTTCGAACTGCCAGGTGGAGTTGGAATCGGCCATGATAGCCCCCTCGTTTCGGGTCGGGTCAAGAGATTGCGGAAGATCGTTGCCCTCACGCTATGGCGGTTCAGCCGACATCTCAATGCGTCCGGAAATATGACGTAACGCACGCGCAATAGGCTTGTGGCATGAGTGCACAGCGCGTGGTCGTGACCGGGGCGAGTTCGGGGATCGGTGCCGCCACGGTGCGGCTGTTCCGGTCGAGGGGATGGGACGTCGTCGGGGTCGCCCGCAGGGCTGACCGTCTCGAGGCGCTCGCAGCCGAGACCGGCGCCGAGGTGGTCGTCGCCGACCTGACCGTGCAGGCGGATGTGGACAGGGTGCGCGACGTGGTCGCGGCATCCGGAGGGGCGAACGCGCTCGTCAGCAACGCCGGAGGTGCGTTCGGCATGGACTCGGTCGAAGCCAGTGACACCGACGACTGGGCCAGGATGTATGACATCAACGTTCTCGGGACGAAGCGTGTGATCTCGGCCCTGCTCCCGATCCTTCGCCAGGCGGATGCCGCGTCGATCGTCGGCATCACGTCGATCGCCGGGTCGGTGGCGTACGAGGGCGGCGGCGGGTACAACGCCGCGAAGTTCGCGCAGCGGGCCCTCCTGCAGGTGCTCAGGCTCGAGCTCGCCGGCGAACCGATCCGCGTCATCGAGGTGGCACCGGGGATGGTGCGCACGGACGAGTTCTCCCTCGTCCGGTTCGGCGGGGACCAGGCCAGGGCGGACGCCGTCTACGACAACGTCCCTGACCCGCTCAGCGCTGACGACATCGCCGAAGCCATCGTGCACGCGGTCGAGCTTCCCTCCCACGTGAACATCGACTCGATCACCGTGAAGCCGGTCGCGCAGGCGGCACCTCACAAGGTGATCCGCGGCGACCTGAGGATGAAGAGCGACTGATCATGGACGGGTTCCTCCCTGGCGGAAACATGAACGCGGTGCAGCGTGTGGGGAACACCGTGCGCAGGACGGCCGGGCCGTGGACCCCGACCGTGCACCGCTACCTCGGCTATCTCGCCAGGAACGGCGTGGACTGGACTCCGACGCCGCTCGGGATCGAGGGAGACGTCGAGATCCTCAGTTTCGTCGAGGGGAACGTTCCCCTGTATCCGCTGCCTCATTTCGTCTGGGATGACGCCGTTCTCGTCGACGGAGCGCACAAGCTGCGTCAGCTGCACGACGCGTCGATCGGGTTCGCCGTCGACGGGGCGATCTGGCAGTCGCCGACGAAGGTCCCGTCCGAGGTCATCTGTCATAACGATTTCGCGCCGCACAACCTCGCCTTCAATGACGAAGGGGCGATCACGGGCGCGATCGACTTCGACATGTGCTCGCCGGGGCCCAGGCTGTGGGACATCGCCTACTTCGCCACGCGCGCCTGCCCGCTGACGGCTGACATCCCTGACGGCGCCCCTGGGCAGAACCAGATGCGCAGGCGGATCGAGATCGTCCTCGACGCGTACGGCTCACACGATTCATGGCGCGACGTCGTCCGGGTCGCGGTGACACGACTCCACGACCTCGCTGAGATGTCGGTCGAGAAGGCCGACGAGCTGTTCAAGCCGCACCTGAGGGCTGAGGCCGTCGCCTACGAGCGGGACGCCCGGCACCTCGCAGCACTGCTCTGACCCGGGCTCAGAACGGAGTGATTCCGTATACCGGCTGGTCCGGCGCCAGCAGGGTGCGCATGGTCGCGACGGCCCCCTCCGTGTGCTCACGCAATTGCCCGGCAGCCGCCAGGACGAGCGGGTCTGCGCCGCCGAGGTAGAGCGAGCCGAGGACCCATGCGTCGAGTTCCAGATCCGGGCGTGCCGCGTCGTCGCGGATGACGCGCGCCGTGGCATCCGACACGGTGAGCCGGAACACGCCTGCCGCGTAGCCGAGTTCGTCCGTCACGCGCAGGACGACGTCGCCGTCAGACGAGTACGGCCTCGCCTCGAGGGCGCGGGGTACGTCGAGGATCCGCATCCAGAGCCAGTCGTCGACGCTGCCGACGGTGATCCGCCGTGGATCGTCGAGTGCCCAGGCGAGAGGGTCGTCGATGCGTCCCATGTTCCAGGTCACCGTGTCGACGAGGTCGATCGAGGCGAGGTAGTGCCACAGCCCGACGGCCGCATTGTCGTCGGCGGCGACGAAGTCGACCACCTTCACCGCGCGCTTCTCAGACTCCCAGCCGGTGAAGCGGTACGAGACATAGCCGTCGATCTCGCCGTCGCCGTCATAGTGCAGGGCGGCACGGATGCTGCGGTCTTCCTGACCGTCCGAATCGAACTTCCCGGTGATGTGATGCCAGATGCCGACGTGGCGGTCGACCGAGCCGGTCTGCCGAGCGTGGAATCGCGCGAAGACCTGCGGACCGATCGCCTCGAGCTCGCGGGCATCGATCCAGTCGCAGGTGCCGCTCGGTACGGTGAGCAGGCGGAATCCGGCGTCTGTGGACACCGTGATCGATCGGTGCCACACGGCCGGCCCGAAACCGAAACGACGATAGATGCTGGCCTCAGACGCCGTGAGCGCCGCGATGGCGTATCCGTTCGCGCTCGCCGTGGCCAGGTCGTCTGTCATCATCCGGCGCAGCAGTCCTCGCCTGCGGTGGGTCGGCCGGACGGTGACGGATGAGATGAGGTGGGCTGGGAGCATCGTCCCGCCCCCGACGTTGATCGTCTTCTCGAACGACGCGAACGTGGCGACGGGGTATTCGGCCGGGAGCGAGGCGTCCCTGCGGTGCTTCGCGTATGCGCCGGTCAGGGTCTGACTATCGGTGACGAGGCCCTCTGACACCCGGGACAGTGACTCGTCGGTGTATTTCTTCGCGTGGAAGCCCTGGGCGTCGGCCTGGAGCCACCCGCGGGTCTCAGCGTTGACCTCACGGCCGGATGCGTCGAACGTGCGGAATTCGTAGGAATCGTCGATTGTGGTCACGCGTGAACCTTACGCCGGAGGACGAGCAGAATCACAGCACCGACCAGCAGCCCCCAGAAGGCGCTGCCGACGCCGAGGACGACGATGCCTGAGGCGACGACGAGGAACGTGGCGACAGCCGCGACCCGGGAATGCGGGTCGTCGAGTGCTCCTGTCAGGGAGGCGATGAGGGCGCCGAGGACGGCGAGCCCGGCGACGGCCGTGATGATGATCGGAGGGGATGCCGCGACGAGCGCGGTGGCTACGCCGGCGCCGAGGCCCAGCACGAGGTAGGCGACGCCCGCCGTGAACGAGGCGATCCAGCGCTTCGCCTTGTCTGGGTGCGCCTCCGGACTGGCCATGAGGGCCGCTGTGATCGCGGCGAGGTTGATGACGTGGCCGCCCAACAGTGCGCCGACCCCTGACGCGGCGCCCGAGCCGACGAGCGCGGTCCTGGTCGGCACGGTGTAGCCGAAGGTCGACATGACGACGACGCCTGGCACGTTCTGCCCGGCCATGGTCACCACGAAGAGCGGGACACCGAGGCTGAGGATGACTGCGGGTTCGAAGACCGGGGCGACGAAGACCAGCTGAGGGGCGAGCGTCGCCGTCGCCATCCAGTCTGTCCCTGCGCTGATCGCGATCGCGACGGCGGCGACCGCCATGGCGCCTGGCACGGCCCAGCGAGGGGCGAACCGGTACAGCACGAGCCAGGTGATCACGATCGGAAGCGCGAGGAGGGGAAGTTCGATCGACGCCTGGATCGGGGCCAGGCAGATGGGGAAGAGGATGCCGGCGAGCATCGCGGATGCCAGCGGCTTCGGGATGCGCGTCATCGCGTTCGCGAGTGGCGGCCAGAGCCCGCACAACACGATGAGCAGCGCGCAGACGACGAAGGCGCCGACGGCGGCGGCGAAACTGGTCGTGCCGGAGCCGGCGGCGAGCAGCAGTGCGGCGCCAGGGGTCGACCAGGCGAAGGAGAGCGGGATGCGCAGCAGCCAGGTCAGGATGACACTGAGGATCCCGACGACGAGGCAGAGGGCGAGGAGCCCGGACGAGGCCTGGGCTTCGGTCGCGCCGACCGCCTGGAGCCCGGCGATGACGAGAGCGAACGATGTGGCGAACCCGGTGATGGCCGCGACGATCCCGGCGGAGATGGGCTGGATGATGGCGGAGTCCTCTGTGCGGAGCGGTCGCGGGTGACCGGCAGGCCACGACATCATCTTGGCGGCACGCGCGCCCCGGTGCCAATTCCGGCCCTCAGGATGGAGCCGGATGGAGCCGGATAGAGCTGTAGCGTGATTCCATGACGATCCCCACACCCACCGAACTCCCCGCATCCTTTCCACCTGAGCGGGAAGTCCTCGGCTGGGAGGAATTCGGCCAGGCCTCGAGGGACATGGCCTCGAAGGTCGTCGCAAGCGGTTTCGCCGTCGATATCGTCGTCGCCGTCGCCCGCGGTGGACTGCTGCTCGCCGGCTCGATCGCCTACGCCCTCGGCACGAAGAACTGCGGAAGCATCAACGTCGAGTTCTACACCGACGTCGACGAGCGTCTGCCGGAACCGGTGCTGCACCCTCCGCTGCTCGATGCGCCGGCGCTGACGGGCAAGAACGTCCTGCTCGTCGACGACGTCTCCGATTCCGGTCGCACTCTCGCCATGGTCGTCGACCTGCTGTCGGAACACGGTGCAACGGTGCGCACGCTCACTCTCTACTCCAAGCCACGGACCGTCCTCGTGCCCGACTATGTCTGGCGGGACACGGACAAGTGGATCACCTTCCCGTGGTCGGCGCTCCCGCCGCTCACTGTCTAGGCTCGAACCATGAGTGTGCATCTGGTCGGCGGCGGTTGGTCCGCATCGAACGACGGGGCGGTTTACGCTCCATTCCTGGCCGAAGCGGCTGAACGGGCGGCTGCAGCCGGCTTCGAGGGCCCCCCGCGGATCGCCGTTGTCGTGGTGCGTGACGGCGACGGTGCGGATCACGCGGAAAAGCTCATCGCTGCGGCCGCACCTGGCGGCGCTTTCGAGCCCGTCGTCAGCGCATTCGGTCACGGCGACCCGGCCACGACCGCTGCGCTCGCCGACGTGCACGGGATCCTGATCGGGGGAGGGCTGACCCCCGCATACCTCGAGGCCCTGCGGCCGATCTTCGGGGAGATCAGGCGTCAGGTCGCGGCCGGGGTGCCGTACCTCGGTTTCTCAGCAGGGTCGATGATCGCCGCCGAGCACGCCGTTGTGGGCGGATGGCGGATCGGCGGGGTCGAAGTGAGCCCTGAGGACGGTTCCGAGGATCTCGACGAAGTGACCGTCGAGAACGGCATCGGGCTGATCGACATCTCGGTCGACGTCCATGCCGTGCAGTGGGGCAACCTCTCCCGGCTGATCGCGGCGACGGAAGCCGGCCTGGTCGCCGGCGGGATCGCGATCGACGAGAACACGGCATTCATCGTCGGCGAAGGCGCGCTCCGCGCCGTCGGCACCGGCAATGTCTGGCAGATCCTCCCCACCGAGGCGGGGGTTCGCGTCTCCTCGCTGGCCGGCGGATGACCTCGTCGCTCGACCTGGCCGCGCTGGCGGCATCCGGTCGCATCGATGCCGGCTGGGCCGCGGCACTCGCACCGGTTCAACCTCGGCTCGACGCGATCGCCGGTGAGCTCGCGGCCGAGACGGCGCGAGGCGAGCACGTGCTTCCGGCCGAGGAGAACATCCTCCGCGCCTTCGCGGCTCCGCTCGACGACGTGCGCGTGCTCATCGTGGGGCAGGATCCGTACCCCACCCCAGGCCATCCGATCGGCCTCTCCTTCGCCGCTGACGAGCATGTCCGTCCGTTGCCGCGGAGCCTCGCGAACATCTTCAGGGAACTCGCCGACGATCTCGGCACTCCTCCGCCGGCTTCCGGTGACCTCAGCGCCTGGACCGGACGAGGCGTGCTGCTTCTCAACCGGGTTCTCACGGTTCGCGCCGGGGAGGCCGGATCGCACCGCGGCATCGGCTGGGAGGCGGTCACCGACCTCGCCATCCGCACCCTCGTCGGGCGTGGCACCCCACTTGTCGCCATCCTTTGGGGGAAGGATGCCCAGTCGCTGGCGCCGCTGCTCGGTGACACCCCGATCGTGGCGAGCGCGCATCCCAGCCCGCTCTCGGCATCCCGCGGATTCTTCGGATCGGCGCCGTTCTCGCGAGCCAACGAGCTTCTCGAGGCGCAGGGCGCAGTACCGGTGGACTGGAGCCTCGAATCGGCTCGCCTCTGGTGAGGATCGCTGACAGCGCGGTCGTCTACGCTTGAGCCGTGCTTGAAGAGGAATACCAGCCCCGTAGACAGTTGCCACCGCACCTGCGGAAGAAACCCGAGCCTGAGGCGCCGTTCCAGTATTCGATCCGCGACGCCGAGCTGGCCGACCTGCCGCACATCCGCGAGATCTACAACTATTACGTCGCCAACAGCGTCGTGACCTTCGATGAGGACAAGATGTCCCTGGCGAAGTGGAAGTCAAAGTTCGCGCACCTGCAGAAGCTCGGCATGCCGTTCATCGTCGCCGAGTCGCCGAACAAGGTGATCCTCGGCTACGCGCTCGTCTCGCCGTGGAAGGAGAAGCGCGCGTACCGTTTCACTGTCGAGAACTCGATCTACCTCGGCCCGGCCTCGACCGGGAAGGGACTCGGGCGGGTCCTGCTCAGCGAGCTGATCGACAGGTCGAAGGCTGCCGGTCTCAAGGAGATCCTCGCGGTGATCAGCGACAAGGGCGCCGAAGCGTCCATCGCCCTCCACGAGTCGTTCGGTTTCACCGAGATCGGGCGGATGGGCCGGGTCGGGTTCAAGTTCGAACGCTGGCTCGGAACGGTTCTGCTGCAGAAATCGCTCAAATAACGGATGCCGGCAGGCTGCGATAGCGTGTCGGCATGCCGAAAACCGCTCCACACGACCGTCCGGCCAGAAACACCGTCCTTCGCTCGTACGCGGGGGAGATCCACGCCGATCCCTCGACTGTCTACGCCGCGATCAAACGGCGGCTGACCCCTCCTGACCCTGATGTGACCGGTTTCACGGCCGATGACGCCGAGCGTCTGCTGATCATTCAAGGCGGCTGGTGGTACCGGGGTGAGTACCGCGTGCTGCCGACTCCTGGCGGGGCGCGGATCGAGCACGAACTCGTCAACGTCGCCCAGACGGCGCACTGGGCAGGACCGATCACCGGGAGGAAATCCATCGCGCAGTCCGCACACGTCTTCGGCCGGCTGCTGACCGAACTGGCTGCGGAACTCGAGTAGAAAAGGGCCGGGGAGCTTCCGCTCTCCCGGCCCGTCTCTGTCCTGTATGGGTCAGCGTTGCATGGTCAGCCCCTCGAGGTGGCCCTGCTGAGGATGAAGTACCCGGCGACGGCTGAGATCACCGTCGGGATGAGCATCCACGCGACGACCCCGGATGGGCCCGACGCGACGAACCACTCGCCGACGAGCGGCCAGCTTCCCGTCAGTGTGATCAGGGCGAGCAGGGCGACGACGAGGACGATGCTGATCGCGGCTGCGATGAGCAGGCCGTTCGTGCGCCAGCGCATGAAGATCGTGCCGCTCACCGCCCCGATGAAGGAGAAGAACAGCAGGGCAACGGTGAAGATGAAGAAGCGCTGCCAGACCGGTCCGGCCCCGAAGTAGAACGACGTGAACATGTGTCCTCCGACGCCCCAGCCATTCGTCCACTCCTCGAGGTACGACAGGGTGGTCAGGATGGCCCCGTACGCCGAGGAGAGCACGACGAAGGCCAGCGAGGACCCGAGGTAGAACTCGCGTCGGCTGAGGCTGAGCCCCAGCGCGTATGCGAACGTCGCATTCATCGACTGCACGCCGATGACGAGCATGTAGACGAAGATGAAGAAGGATGCCCCGCTCCACTGGGTCCCGTCCATCGCGTCCTGCCGGTCTGAGGCGCCGACGCTGGAGCTGATGATCCACCAGATCGCGAAGTTGACGAGCCAGATGAAGAACAGGATCATCAGTGGGGTCCAGTAGACGGTCCACGGGTTGACGAAGTTGAGCCGTGCGGCGTTCCAGATGCGAGTCATGCGATGGGGGTGTCCTGCCTCGGTCAGGGGAGCCGTTGTCGTGAGAGCTGTCGTGGTCATGAGTGGTTCTCGAATTCCTTCTCGGTGACGTTCGTCCGTCGGACGATCAGTTGCTGGAGCGAGACCGGCGAGAGCTCGAGTCCGGCCTGCGCTGCCGCCTTCCGCTCGTCGGCATTGAGGCGCCCGACCGTGACGGACGAGAGGCCGCCGATGCCGTCACGGTGGAGCACGTCGCGTCCGCTGACGAACGCGTCGACAGCCCCCCGCATCCCGACGACGGTCGTCGCCGAGCCGCGGAGCGATTCGGCGGGCTCGTCGATGATGATCGAGCCCTGGTCGATGACGATCACGTGCTCGAGGAGCTGGGCGACCTCGTCGATCAGGTGCGTGGAGAGGACGACGGTGCGCGGATGCTCCGCGTAATCCTCGAGGAGGCGGTCGTAGAAGAGTTGGCGCGCCACGGCATCCAGCCCGAGGTACGGCTCATCGAAGAATGTCAGCGGAGCCCTGGACGCGAGCCCGACGATCACGCCGACAGCGGAGAGCTGCCCGCGGGAGAGCTTCTTGATCCGGCGATTCACCGGGAGGCGGAACTCCTCGATGAGCTGTTCGGCGAACTCCGCGTCCCAGTTCTCGAAGAACCACGGCGCGCTCGCGAACACATGCCTGGGCTGGAAATCGTCGGGGTAGCGCTGGCTCTCCTTGATGAACGAGATGCGGCTGAGGACGCTGGCGTTCTCAGCGGGCGATTCCCCGAACACCCTGACCGTTCCTGAAGTGGCGAAGTCCTGTCCGGTGAGCACCTGCATGACTGTCGTCTTGCCTGCACCGTTCCGGCCGAGGAGTCCGGTGATCGTGTTCGGCTGGATGTCGAAGCTGGCATCGTTCACCGCGACGACTTTGCCGAAACGCTTGGTGAGACCGTCGACGCTGATCACGGGACTGGGGGCGGATGAGGTGGTCATGCTGTGACGCCTTCCTTTGAGATCATTTCAGTGAGTTGGTCCGGATCGATTCCGAGTTTTGCCGCCTCAGCGATCAGCGGGCGAATGAACTCGTCGCGGAACCGGGTCGTGCGGGCGGAAATGAGTCGGGCGCGGGCGCCCTCGGCGACGAACATGCCGATCCCTCTCTTCTTGTACAGAATTCCGTCGTCGACAAGTCGGTTGACCCCCTTGCCGGCTGTGGCTGGATTGATGCGGTAGAACGCGGCGAACTCGTTGGTCGACGGCACCTGGCTCTCCTCCGCGATCGAGCCCGCGATGATGTCGTTCTCGATCTGTTCGGCGATCTGAAGGAAGATCGGTTTGCCTTCGTCGATCACGGCACCTCCGGGTTATGTGGTTCATTACTTCACTAACTAACCAACATTGTTTCGTTCCATTTGTCAAGACCCCCATCGAAATCCCGTCGGGCATAGGCTCGACGAGTGACCGAACTGCATGAACTCAGCGCCCTCGACCAGTGGCTCGCCCTTCAGCGCGGGGAGGTCTCACCTGCCGAGCTGACCGCCCACTACCTCGAGAGGATCGAGCGGCTCGACCCGGAGCTGGGTGCCTTCGTCACCGTGACAGCGGACGCTGCCACGCGACGGGCCCAGGATCTGGAGCAGACGGTTCCGCGGACGACCGCGCTGTGGGGACTGGCGATCGGGGACAAGGACCTCACCATGCGGCGCGGCGTCGCGACCGGCTTCGGCTCGCGCGCGTTCGCGGGCACGATTTCACCCCGCTCAGACGAAATCGTCGAGGTGCTCGACGGCGCAGGCGCGATCAGCGTCGGCAAGACCAACACCCCCGAGTTCGGGATGCACGGCTACACCGAGTCCTTCGTCGCGCCGCCCGCAAGGAACCCCTGGGATCTGAACCTCGGCGCAGGCGGGTCGAGCGGGGGAGCGGCCGCGGCTGTCGCTGCCCGACTGCTGCCGTTCGCCCCTGGGAGTGACGGCGGCGGCTCGATCCGGATTCCGGCGGCAGCGTGCGGGCTGGTCGGCATCAAACCCTCCCGTGGCCTCGTGCCTGCCGGTTCAGGCATCGACACGATCGGCGGCCTGGGCGTGAAGGGTCCGATCGCGCGGAGCGTGACGGATGCCGCCCTGCTGCTCGACGCCATGATCGGCAGGCGCAACGGCCGCATCGATCATCACTTCGCGCTCCGCGCGCCTGACGAGAACGACGGTGACCTGCTCGGCGCCGCTGTGCGCGGAGAGGGGCGGTTCTCGATCGGAGTGCTCGCGAACTCGCCGTTCGAGGACGGGATGGACATCCGGGTCGCACCGGAGGCATCCGCTGCCGTGAGCATGGCCCTGGCGCACCTCGGAGCCATGGGACACGGGATCGACGACGTCCGTCTCGATCACGACGGCGTATACCTTGACGCCTTCCGCCGGCTATGGCGGATCTCGGCAGCGACGATCCCGGTCGACGACGACAGGCTGGACCTGCTCGAGCCGGTAACCAGGCACCTCGTGCGGTCCGGGCGCGAACTCGGCGCCCGCGACGTCGCCGAGACGCTGACGACGCTCACGAACTTCGAGCGCAGCGTCATCGCTCAGTTCGCCAGCTTCGACGCGGTGATCACTCCGACGCTGGGCCAGACGCCGCGGCCGATCGGCTGGTTCGACGCCGAGGACGCCGATCTCAACTTCATCCAGCAATGCCAGTACTCACCGTTCACGTCCTTCGTGAACGTCGCTGGGCTCCCGGCCATCTCCCTGCCTGTGGGCGAGACCGCGGACGGACTGCCGATGGGAGTGCAGCTGATCGGCCGCCCCGGTGGCGAGTCGACCCTGCTGTCCCTGGGCAGTCAGCTGGAGCGTCGCATCCGCTGGCAGCTGCGGACGCCGCCGATCGCAGCCCGCTGACCCCGGCAGCCGGGCGATGGCCCACAATGGATGCATGACGACTGCCGCCCGCGTGCACCTCTCCAAGACCCGTCCGACCGCATACGCCAAGCTCGCGGCGCTCTCGGCCGAGGTCGGCCAGCTCGCCCGCGAGGCCGGGATCGAGCCCCTGCTCTCGGAGCTGGTGCAGATGCGGGCGTCGCAGATCAACGCCTGTGCGTACTGCCTCCGGGTGCACACGAAGAAAGCCCTGTCGCTCGGCGAGACGGCGGAACGGCTGACCGTTCTGTCGGCCTGGCGGGAGGCCGGGCTGTACTCCGAGAGGGAGCGTGCCGCCCTGGCGCTGACCGAGGCGATCACCCTCGTGTCTGAGGGGCATGTGACAGATGACGTCTACGCGGCGACGCGTGAGGTGTTCGACGAGGTCGAGTTCGCGACGCTGAGCTGGATCATCGTCTCGATCAACGCCTTCAACCGCATCGCAGTGACCAGCAGGTACATCGTCGATCCCGTGTGAGGCTGGGAGCGGACTGGGCAGTCGGCGGTCGTCTGGCGAATTCAGGTAAGGCTTGCCTATACTGGAGGGGAGATGACCGTACAGACCCGCACCGACCACTCCGGTCACAGAGCCAACGAGGCGAACCACAAGCATCGCGTCCAGTTCCTCATCGCCGGTGACGAATCGGCGCTCCCGGAACTCGAAGCCATGCTTGCCACGCTCCCGCTCTGTGCGACCGGACGTGTCTTCGTCGAGGTCGGATCCGAGGATGAGATCGGTGCCCTGCACGTTCCTCCGCGCATGACGGTCACCTGGCTGCCTCGGTCGAGGCGATCAGGCGCCCCTGGCACCGGGCGCACATGCGCGCCGGGCGAAGCCGTCTCCCGAGCCGTCCGTGCCTGGGCCGGCGAGATGCTGTGCGAGAACCCGGAAGAGATCCACGTCTGGCTCGGTGGTCACTACCGCGGCGTCGCCGAGGCACACGATTACCTCACCGGCGGACTCGGCGTGTCTGACGAGGTCATCCAGACCCCACCGGCGTATCGCCTCAGCACCTCGCGCTGACCTTCCTCCCGTGCCCGTGGTTCGGTCAGGGCAGCGCGCGCTCACCTGAAACGATGAGGTCGGCACGGTCCCGCGTGCCGTCGTCGCGGAAGAATTCGTCTTCCTCGGCCATCCAGGTCTCCCAGAGTGCACGATGGCTCTCTCCGTCACGCTCGATTCCGCGGCCGAGTCGCAGACCGGGCGGTGCGTCGACCCAGATCGAATAGGTCAGGCTGTCCGCTGCCGCCCGGCGGCAGGAGGTGACGCCTTCGACGATGACGACGGGTGCCCACTCGAGGGTTCTCCACTCGCCGAGGCTGGTGCCGAACTCGTCGCCCGCCCAGTCCCGTACCTGCCAGTGTGCCGGTCGTCCGGCCAGGAGCGGTTGAAGCACCTGCGCCTCGAACCGGGGCCACCAGCCGGAGAAGTCCGGCCAGGACACGAAGTCGTCGATCTGGATGAGCGGTGCGTCGAGGGCCGACGCGACGCGTGCCGCCAGTGTGCTTTTTCCTGAGCCAGATGGGCCGTCGACTCCGACGATGCGGATGCCACGGACCGCTGGCGCGTCGAGGACGTCCTGCGCGATCCGGGCGACGGGATCGGTGACTGCTGCGTCCATGGCGCCAGCCTAACGAGCCGATAATGGAGTCATGGCATCCGAGATCCCAGCGCGCACACTCAACGACGGCCACACCATCCCGCAGCTCGGGCTGGGGGTGTACAAGGTGGCTGATCGCATCGCGGCGGATGTCGTCGCCACCGCCATCGACGCCGGCTACCGTCACATCGACACGGCGACGCTGTACGCCAACGAGAAGGCCGTCGGGGATGGCATCCGTCGTTCGGGAGTCGATCGGAGCGATCTCTTCGTGACGACGAAGGTCTGGAACACCGACCACGGTTTCGACAGCACGCTCCGGGCATTCGACCACAGCATGGAGCTGCTCGGTCTCGACGTCCTCGACCTCTACCTGATCCACTGGCCGGCGCCGGCGCAGGACCGGTACGTCGACACCTGGCGGGCGCTCGAACGGCTCAGGGCCGATGGCCGCGTGGCGTCGATCGGGGTGAGCAACTTCCACCCGCACCACCTCGAGCGCCTGTTCGCCGAAACAGAGATCGTGCCGGCGGTCAACCAGATCGAGCTCCACCCGTGGCTGCCGCAGCGCGAGGCAAGGGAGTTCCACGACGCGAGAGGCATCGTCACAGAGGCGTGGTCACCGCTGGCGAGGGGCGGGATCCTCGGCAACCCCCCACTCGACCTCATCGCCGCGAAGCACGGCGTCAGCGTTGCGCAGGTCGTGATCCGCTGGCACCTGCAGTTGGGCAACGTCGTGATCCCGAAGTCGGCGACGCCGTCGCGCATCGTCGAGAACATCGACGTCTTCGGTTTCGAGCTCGACGAGACCGACATTGCAGGGATCGCCACACTCGAGTCCGGCGAGCGGACCGGCCGCGACCCCGACGACCTCGACTGAGCGTCGGCTAGCCGATGGCGGCGCGTACCTGAGGCATGACATCTGAGGCGAGCAGCTCGATCGATCGCATCACGAGGGAGTGAGGCAGCCCAGACCAGTCCATCTGCAGGGCGTGCCGGTCGTACGCCAGATGTCCGTGAAGGGCGATGATCTTGTCGGCCACCTCGTTCGGGCTGCCCGCGAAGATCGCTCCGCGCCTGGCGGTCTGGCTGTCGTAACCGAGCCGGCTCGGCGCGGTGAACCCGCGCTCGGCGGCGATCTTGGTCATCGACGTGCGCCAGTACGGGTAGAACGTGTCCTTCGCCTCCTGGCTCGTGGCGGCGAGGAAGCCGGGACCGGAGACGGCGACCTTGAGGGCGGATGTCTCATGCCCGGCTTTCTCGCCCGCCTCACGGTAGAGCTTCGCGAGCGGCGCGAACTGCTCGGGGTATCCGCCGATGATCGCGTAATTGATCGGAAGGCCGAGGTACCCGGCACGCATCGACGATTCGGGGTTGCCGCCGGTGGCGATCCAGATGTCGAGCTTCTCCCCGTGGGGGCGGGGGAGGATGAGTGCGTCGTCGAGTGCGGGGCGGAATCGGCCATTCCAGCTGACCCGCTCATGGTCGTTGAGTTCGAGCAGAAGCCCGAGCTTCTCCTCGTAGAGCTCGTCGTAGTCGGCGAGGTTCGCGCCGAACAGCGGGAACGACTCGATGAACGAGCCGCGCCCTGCGGCGATCTCCGCGCGGCCTCCGCTCAGCAGGTCGATCGTCGCGAACTGCTGGAAGACGCGCACGGGGTCTTCGGTCGACAGCACGGTGACGGCGCTGGAAAGCCGGATGTTCTTCGTCACGGTCGCCGCTGCGGCCAGCACGGTCGCCGGCGAGCTGATCGAGTACTCCGGCCGGTGGTGCTCGCCGATACCGAACCAGTCCAGGCCTGCCTCGTCCGCCAGTCGAATCCGCTCGATCGTCTCACGCAGTTGCTGCCCGGGGGAGACGAGCTTCCCCGTCGCGGGGTCAGTGGGGATGTCACCGAAGCTGTAAACGCCTAATTCCATACTCATGAATACAACCGGTGCATCATTCCTATTCCCTCGCTACCTGCCGCGGCCGCCGGGCGACCGGATGTAGCCGCCCTTTTCCAGGCCGGCCTCGATCTCGAACCGGTTCTTCAGCGGGTTCCGCCCGGCGACGAAGTAGAGCAGGGGGAACAGCATTCCGTAGCGCTGCCACTGCCGTTTGTGAATCGCCTCGTGCTCGAGAACGTCATCCGAGACATTCGACCGGGTCAGGTAGCACCCGCCGACGCAGGAACCGCCGCGCCCGAACGTCCAGTTCGGCATCCCGGTGAACACCCAGAGCCCGTTCCGTCGTTCGACCCTCCCCGTCGACCAGATCGACCCCCAGACCAGTCCGACCAGGTTCGCGTAGAGGTAGCCGAGCCTGCTCAGCGGAGAGTCGACGAGCATCCGCTTCAACGGTCGTTCCGGTACGTCTCGAGCAGCCGCAGCCAGATTTCGCTCATCGTCGGGAAAGCGGGGACGGCGTGCCAGAGCCGCGTCAGGGGGACCTCGCCCACGACCGCGATCGTCGCGGAGTGGAGGAGCTCTCCCACGTCCTGGCCGACGAAGGTCACACCGAGGAGCACGCCGCGGTCCTCGTCGACGACAGCCCTGGCGGCGCCCTCGTAGTCATCCGAGTGCAGCCCGGCACCGGTCACCCCGGCGAAGTCATAGTCGACGACGCGCGTCCGGTATCCCGCCTTCTCTGCTGCGGCAGCGGTCAGGCCGACCGATGCGACCTGCGGGTCGGTGAAGATGACACTCGGGACGCGTTCGTGGTCTGCGGATGCTGCGTGGTCACCCCACGGTTCGGCCTCCGAGTCGTCTCCTGCCGCACGCGCGCCGATGACGGTGCCCGCCGCGCGGCCCTGGTATTTGCCCTGGTGGGTGAGCAGCACGCGATGGTTCACGTCGCCGACGGCGTAGAGCCAGCCGCCGTCGACGCCTCTGACCTGGAGGGAATCATCGACATCGAGCCAGGAGCCGGGCGTGAGACCGATCGTCTCGAGGCCCAGGTCGGAGGTCCGTGGGGTCCTGCCAGTCGCGACGAGCACCTCGGCCGCTGTCACCGACTCACCTGAATCAAGCTCGATAACCACACCGTCGCCTGTGCGCTCGACCCCGACGGGTGAGCCGTGGAGCACTGTCGCGCCCGCTGCGCGGAGACTCTTCGTGACGGCTTCACCGGCGATGTCCTCGAGGCCGGCCAGCATCCCGCTTCGGGCGATCACGGTGACCGTCGACCCGAGTGCGGCGTAGAGCGTCGCCATCTCGGCGGCAACCACTCCTCCGCCGATGACCGCGAGTGATGAGGGGACGTTCTTCACACCCGTGGCGTTCCTGCTCGTCCACGGCGAGGCATCCTTCAGCCCGGGGATGTTGGGGATCAGTGCAGCCGAGCCGGTGGCCACGGCTACGGCGTGCCGTGCCGTCAGGGTCACGAACTCGCCGTTCGGTCCGGTCACCTCGACTTTCCGCACCCCGGCGAGCCGCCCGTGGCCGCGCACGAGCGCGATGCCCGTCTGCTCCAGCCAGGGCAGCGAACCTGAGTCGTCCCAGTCGCTGACCCAGTAGTCGCGTCTCTTCAGGACGGCGTCGACGTCGATGTCGCCTGACACGGCCTGCTTCGCGCCGTTGACGCGCCTGGCGGCATCTACAGCGGCAGGAGGACGGAGCAGCGCCTTCGACGGAACACACGCCCAGAACGAGCAGTCTCCTCCGACGAGTTCGCTCTCCACGATCACGCAGGAGAGTCCGGCTTTGGTGGCGTAGTCGGCGACGTTCTCTCCGACGGGTCCAGCACCCAGAACGATGAGGTCATACTCGGTATCGGTCATTGTTCGAGGCTAGGGCCACCCCGGGGTGGTGGGAAAGGTCAGCGGGCGAGAGCGCCGAGAATTCTCAGGATGGTTCCGAGATCGTCGATGGCGTGCGCTGAGCTCGCGGGGGCGAAACCCGTGATGCCTGCTCCTGCAAGTGCGAATCCGGCCTTGACGGCGCCAATCAGCTCGATCAGGTGCGCGGCAGGAAGTCCGAACGGCTCCGCCCAGTCGGTCCCGGCGATGTCGGCAGGGTCGAGCACGTCGAGGTCGACGTGGATGTAGACCCTGGTGGCTCCGGATGCTGTGACCGCGTCGAGAAGGGCGGCAGGCGTCAGCTCGTCGACGGACAGCATTGTGATGGGGGAGCCGTCGAGGAACTCCTGCTCGGGACCGTCGATGTCGCGGGCTCCGAGCACGAGGAGCCGGCCGGGGGCGAGCGGGTTCCTGGCCGCGAGGTCGGGCACGCCCTCGCCGGTGAGAGCACGCAGCACCATGCCGTCGAATGATCCGGACGGCGACTCGTCAGGTGTGTTGAGATCGGGGTGGGCGTCGAACCAGAGCACGCAGGTGTCGTCGCTCGTCGACAGCACGTGGTCGACGGCGGCGAGTTCCACCGAGCATCCGCCACCGATCGTGATCACGGGGGCGGTCGCGGAACGGAGCGCGGCGTCCTGCCGCTCGCGGATGATCTTCAGTGAGGACAACCGGTGAACGCCGGTGTCGAGTGACTCTCCGGCCTCGATCGGGACGTCGACGACGACGGTGGCCGAAGAGGGAAGGTCCCCGCGGATCGCCTCAGCTCCATCGATGAGCCGCATCGCGCGGGACGAACCGGAACCTTGCCACGCGGGCACAACCACGAAAGTCGCCATCCCCCAAGTATCCGGTTTTTGAGCAGCTCGCGCGACGTGCGGACGGCCATGCCAGGCACGACTGTTGCGGCCTGTTGCATCTGGCGTGGCAGGCGCGCCATCCGCAGTGCAGAATGGTCCAAGCGCAGCACCGCGACAGGGAGGAGGCCGGGATGACCGAGAACACCCACGGCCGCCGTCTCGTCATGGTCGAGGTGACCGCCCAGCGTGACCACTCGCCGGCGTACGACGCCTATGTTCGCACCATGATCGACCGGGCGGCCGCGGACGCGCGCGACTCCGGCTGGGACGTCACGCAGCTCTCCGCCGCGGACCTCGGCGTCGACGGTCTCCTTCACGCCGCCGATGACGCCGATGCGGTCGTCATCATGGGAGGCGAAGACATCGATCCCCAGTTCTACGACGGCGAACGCGGCTACGAGGGCGAGGGCTACCACTTCGAGGTGGCGGATGCCGCCCAGATCCAGCTCGTCAGGGTCGCCGCATCCAGACGGATTCCCGTGCTCGGCATCTGCCGCGGCCACCAGATCATCAATGTGGCCCTCGGCGGAACGCTCCTGCAGCACGTCGACGCGTCAGGGCACCGCAACATCGACCTCCCCGTCGAGTACGCGCTCGTGGAGCATCCGGTTCGCCTGCTGCCCGGAAGCGGACTCGGCGAACGCTACGGCCGCGATCACCTCGTGGTGCAGAGCGCCCACCACCAGGTCGTCGACCGCCTCGGCTCCGGCCTCCGTGCCGTGGGCTGGGCACACGACGGACACATCGAGGCGATCGAGCACGACACACTCCCGATCACCGGCGTGCAGTGGCACCCGGAGGCTCTCCTCGCTCCGGCCGGTCAGCTTCTCGTGCTCCTCGACTCCCTCGCCGCGCAGGCGGACACGGTCCTCGAACGCGCCTGACCGCCTCCGTCACCTGCGGCCAACCGACGGTATCCCGTCTGTAGAAACAGAAACGGGAGAAGGATGCCGCTTTCGCAGCGTGTCCTTCTCCCGCGCCTGGGTCCCGGGCGGTCAGCCCGGTCGCATTACTCGTTCGGCGTGTACGGCGCGCCCTGTGTCGCTTCGACGGCGTGCGGTGCTGGCTTAGCCGTGACGGCGGCTGAGCCACCGGACTTCAGGGCGGCGAGACGGGCCTCGACCTCGGTGAGCTCACCGATGTCCTCGAGGGACTCGAACTGCGCGTCGAGGCTGGACGCCGCGAGTTCCTGCTGGCCTCGGACCTTCGCCTCTTCCCGGCGGATCTTGTCTTCGAACCGGCTGACCTCGCTGGTCGGGTCGAGGATGTCGATGCTCTTGACGGCGTCGGCCACCTTCTTCTGGGCCTCGGCGGTCTTCGCACGGGCGAGGAGCTCGCTCCTCTTGCTCTTCAGCTGCTCGAGCTTGCCCTTCATGCCGTTGAGGCCGTTCTTGAGCTGCTCGACGACCTGCGACTGCGAGGCGATCTGCGGCTCGGCCTGGCGGGCCTCGCCCTCGGAAGCGATCTGGCGCTGCAGGGCGATCTTCGCGAGGTTGTCGAACTTGTCTGCGTCAGCGGTGTTGCCCGACGTGCGGTACTCATCGGCCTTGCGGCTGGCGGCGAGGGCCTTGTTGCCCCAGTCGCTCGCTGCACGGACGTCCTCTGCGTGGTCCTCCTCGAGCAGTCGCAGGTTGCCGATGGTCTCGGCGATGGCGCTTTCGGCATCAGCGATGCTGTTGGTGTAGTCACGCACCATCTGGTCCAGCATCAGCTGGGGGTCTTCCGCCTGGTCGATGAGCGCGTTGATGTTCGCCTTCGCCAGCTGGGCGATGCGCCCGAAGATCGATTGCTTGGCCATGATTCTTCCTCTCGATCGGTATCTGTGTCTTCGGTGGCCGTCAGAACCGGCCACCTCCCCGCCGGGAGCGCGTACCGCTCCCGCCGAAACTTCCTGCGCTGCGGCCACTGCTGCGACCGCCGCCGAACCCGCCGCCTCCGCCGCCGAATCCGCCGAACCCCCCGCTCGAGCGGCCGCCGCCTCCGAGCACCGAGTTGATGATGATGCCGCCGAGGATGGCGCCCATCATGCCGTTGCCAGACTGCTGCTGTCCGCCGCCCATCATGCCGCCGAAGCCGCCCTGTTGCATACCGAAGCCGGACACGTCGGACTGGGCCGAGTCGATGGCGGCGCGGGCCAGCTGGTCGGCCGTCTGTGCGCTCGCGAGCGCCGCTACGGGGTCGGATGCCGCGAGCTGCTGTGCCTGAACAAGGTTGCGTCCCGCCTCGGCGAGCCGGGTTCGTGCGTCGGCGCCGACGGCTCCGCGCCTGGCGGTGATGTAATCCTCAGCGGCGGAGACCACTGCGCCTGCGGACGAGAGCGCCTGCCCGAGCTGGGACTGGGCTCGCTGCGACCGCGCCTGGGCGTCGCGGACCTGCTGCAGGATCCCGTCGATCGAGGTGTTCGCGGCCTCAAGCCGTGCGAGCAACTCGCCGGGGGCGTGCTGGCCTGCGGCTCGCTTCTGCTCCACCTCGGTGACGACTGCGTCGGTGGCGGCGATCACGTTCACGAGGGAGCCGTCCGGGTCCGGCTGGGACCGTGCCAGCTGCAGGTCGTTCCTGAGATCGGTGACGACAGCGGTGATCGACCGGTCTGCGGTATCGAGGTCTGCCCCGAGCTTGTCGATGGCGTCGAGCAGGAGTCCGGCCTGGTCGATGGCCTCCTCAGCGGCACGGATGTCCACGGCAGCGCCGGCGAGGTCCCCTGCGGCGATGTCCGCGTCAGCGGCGGCGAGCGTCTGGTCGGCGAAGAGGAGCCGTTCGGCCGACTGCTCGAGGTTGTCGGCGACGGTGCTCAGTGAGGTGGCGGCGTATCGGCTGGACAGCGACTGCAGAGTTTCGGCGGCAACGGTGGACCGCGAACCGACCTGTTGCCGCTCGGTGCGCAGCGCACCGACGGCTGCGGGCGCGTTCTGCTCCAGTTTGCGCAGCTCGTCGAAGGCGTCGGCCTCGCGGTCGAGGGCTGAGTTCGCGTCGATGCAGAGGCGGACGATCTCGGCGTTCCAGGCGCGGACCTGCTGCTCGCTGTCCGGTGCGGCGTCGGTGAGCTGCTGGCGGATCGTGAACGCTTGCGAGAGGTTGTCCTTCGCCGTGGCGATCGCCGTCCGGAACGCCGCGACGGTCTCTTCGCCGTACTGCGCGACGGCGAAGCCGAGCTCTTCCTCGCTGGTCTTCACGGCGTCGTCGGTGGCGACGAGCGCGCTGCCCGCCTGGCGTTCGAGGTCGATGGTCGAGACCGCTGCAAGCTCCGCCGGCTCGCCGGCACGGGGATCCACGGCGGGTTTCCGGCGGCGCAACACGACGACGATCACGATGATGCCGATCACAACGGCGACGCCGATGATGATCCAGATGATCGAGTTCGAGCCTTCGCCGTCAGCTGACGCCGTCACGTCCTCGCCGACGATGGCGTTTCCGAGCCCGGTGGCGGCGGCGATCGCGGCGCCCGCCCAGTCGTCTTCCCTCAGTTGCGGCTGGACGAGTTGCTGTTCGATCTCCCCGAGCTGCTCCTCGGTCACCGGTCCGTCGCTCGCGCCGGAGAGGTAGTAACTGCGCTGGTCGACAGCGACCGCCAGCAGGTACTGTGCCGGCCCGAGGCCGTTCGCCTCAGCGGTGCCGTTCGCCCAGTCGCCTGCGTCGCTGGGGTTGGTGAACTCGTCGACGTAGACGACCCACAGGTCGGCCCCGCTGTCGGCGTTGAGGGTGTCGATGGCGGCGTCGATCTCGCTGACGTCCCCTGACGAGAGAACGCCCGCATCGTCGAGGACCCGGTCAGACCCGAGTTCGACAGGATCGGCGGCCAGCGCGGCTGCAGGATTCCCCAGCACGATCGCGGCGCTCACTGCCGCAATCGCCCAGAATGAGCGTGCCCGCATCTGCCCGCCTTCTGTTCGTCGGTGGAGGTACGATCCCGAGTCTAGGGTTGCCTGGCTGAATGCGTCCAGAGAGTCGGAGGGGCCTTGCGTGCGGCGACTGCGCGTGGCATCCGGACGACGCAACGGACGGCGACTACCGTAGCCCGGGTGAGTTACGACCCCTACGGATCCGATGTGCTGGCGACGAACTGGCGCGCCAGCAAGACCCCGCCACCCGCCGAGCACGAGGCGCTCGCGGATCTCGTCGTCGAGGAGACCGCGACGGGCTGGTGCGGTGCCGTCACCGGCATCGAAGGCAAGACCGTGCAACTCGAGGACAGGCACGGCAAGCGCCGGGTTTTCCCGCTCGGCCCCGGGTTCCTCCTCGACGGGAAGCCGGTCATCCTCGTCGCGCCGAAAAAGAAGGCCGGCGCCCAGACCCGAACGGCATCCGGTTCGTTCGCGGTCGCGGACTCGCGTGCCCGCGTCGCCCTTCCGTCGCGGATCTACGTCGAAGGGCGACACGACGCCGAGCTCGTTGAGAAGGTCTGGGGCGACGACCTGCGGGTCGAGGGTGTTGTCGTCGAATACCTCGGCGGCATCGATGACCTCGCCGCGATCATCGCGGACTTCGCTCCGACCCCGAAGCGCCGGGTGGGCGTTCTCGTCGACCACCTCGTGCCGGGGTCGAAGGAGAGCCGGATCGCGGATGCCGTCATGCGCGGCAACCACGGAGGGAACGTCCTCGTCGTCGGGCACCCATACATCGACGTCTGGCAGTCGGTGAAGCCGGAACGCGTCGGGCTGAATACCTGGCCGGACATTCCCCGGTCGATCGAGTGGAAGAAGGGGATCTGCGGTGCACTGGGGCTGCCGAACGAGAGTCAGGCCGACATCGCCAGGGCGTGGCAGGCCATCCTCCGACGGGTGAGGACGTACTCGGACCTCGAACCGGCGTTCCTCGGCCGCGTCGAGGAACTCATCGACTTCGTCACGGCGCCGTAGCGCTGACAGCATCCGTTCGATTCACAGGAGATCGCACGATGAACAGGATGATTCGCCCGATCGTCTCCTGACAACCGTCCGATCTCCTGTTTTCGTGCCGGGATGTCAGGTTCCGATGTACGACATCACGTGCTTGATGCGCGTGTAGTCCTCGAAGCCGTAGAGCGACAGGTCCTTGCCGTATCCGGAGTGCCCGAATCCGCCGTGCGGCATCTCGGCCACGATCGGGATGTGCGTGTTGATCCAGACGCAACCGAAGTCGAGCTTCTTCGCTGCGCGCATCGCCCTGCCGTGGTCGGTCGTCCACACGGACGAGGCCAGGCCATACCTCACGCCGTTGGCCAGACGGAGGGCCTCGGCCTCGTCGGTGAACGACTGAACGGTGATTATCGGACCGAAGATCTCCTCCTGGACGGCCTCGTCCCGTTGCCGCAGCCCGGAGACGACGGTGGCCTCGACGAAGTAGCCCGGACGGTCGATGCGGCGACCGCCGAGTTCGACAGACGCGTGGTCGGGCAGCCGGTCGAGCATGCCGGTGACCCGGCCCAGCTGTGTGGCGTTGTTGACAGGGCCGAACAGGACGTCCTCATCCGGGGCGCCCGTCGTGGCATCCTCCCTGGCGCACGCGGTCAGGGCAGCGACGAAGTCGTCGTGGACGGATGCCTGCACGAGCACACGTGTCGCCGCCGTGCAGTCCTGGCCGGCGTTGAAGTAGCCGGCAGCGACGATCCCGCGTGCTGCCTTCTCGAGGTCGGCGTCGTCGTAGACGATGACCGGCGCCTTGCCGCCGAGTTCGAGGTGCACACGCTTCAGGTCGGCGGCAGCGGATGCGGCCACCTCCATTCCTGCGCGCACCGAACCGGTGATCGACACCATCGCCGGGATCGGATGCTCCACCATGGCGGCCCCGGTGGACCTGTCACCGGTGACGACGTTGAACACGCCTGGAGGAAGGAACTCTGCGGCCAGCTCTGCCAGCAGCAGCGTCGACGCCGGCGTCGTGTCCGACGGTTTCAGGACGATCGTGTTGCCGGCGGCGAGCGCTGGCGCGAATTTCCAGGTCGCCATGTTGAGCGGGTAGTTCCACGGCGTGACCTGACCGATGACACCGATCGGTTCCCTCCGCACGTACGAGGTGTGATCGGTGAGGTACTCGCCGGCGCTGAGCCCGCCGAGGGTGCGGGCCGCCCCGGCGAAGAACCGGATCTGGTCGGCGGACATGAGAATCTCGTCCGCGATGAGGTTCTTCAGCGGTTTACCGGTGTCCCGCGACTCGACGGCGGCGAACTCCCCGGCCCGTTCCGTCAGCGCGTCGGCGATCCGGAGCAGCGCGCGCTGGCGCTCCGACGGGGTCGTCTCACCCCACGACTCGAACGCCACCGCGGCTGCTTCGTATGCGAGCCCCACATCACGTGCGCTCGACACCGGGCTGGTCGCATAGACCTCGCCCGTCGACGGGTCGATGATGTCGAGGCGACCGTCGCCTGCGGCATCCGTTCGTCGGCCGGAAATGAAATTCTGCAGGTGCGTGGTCATTTCGCTGTCTCTTTCCTCGGGGGAGGGACGGGGAGTAGCCTCAGCGTAATCCGCAGGGCCGCGACAGAGGGAGCACCGAGATGACCGACGACGGGACCGAACTCCGGAGGAAGGCCCACGATCACCTGTGGATGCACTTCACCGACCAGACGCGGATGGATCGCGAGCCGGGGATCCCGATCATCACCCGCGGCGAAGGGCACCACATCTTCGACGACAGGGGCAAGCGCTACATCGACGGGCTGTCCGGGCTGTTCGTGGTGAACGCCGGCCACGGCAGGAAGCGACTGGCTGAGACGGCCGCGCGGCAGGCGGAACAGCTCGCGTTCTTCCCGCTCTGGTCCTTCGCGCATCCGGCCGCGATCGAGCTCGCGGAACGCCTCGCCGGCCACGCGCCAGGCGACCTCAACCGTGTGTTCTTCTCCACGAGCGGGGGAGAGGCGGTCGAGACGGCTTTCAAGCTCGCGAAGCAGTTCTGGAAGCTGCGCGGCAAGCCGGGGAAACACAAGGTCATCTCGCGGGCCGTCGCGTACCACGGCACGCCGCAGGGGGCGCTGGCGATCACCGGCATCCCCGCGATGAAGGAGATGTTCGAACCGGTGACGCCCGGCGGGTTCCGGGTGCCGAACACGAACTTCTACCGGGCCCCCGAGCACGGCGATGACCTCGAAGCGTTCGGGCTGTGGGCGGCGAACCGGATCGAGGAGCAGATCCTCTTCGAGGGCGCCGACACGGTCGCGGCGGTCTTCCTCGAACCGGTGCAGAACTCCGGCGGATGCTTCCCCCCACCTCCCGGATACTTCGCCAGGGTGCGCGAGATCTGCGACCAGTACGACGTTCTGCTCGTCAGCGACGAGGTGATCTGCGCGTTCGGGCGGATCGGTGAGATCTTCGCCTGCAACGCCTACGGATACGTGCCGGACATGATCACGTGCGCGAAAGGCATGACGAGCGGGTACTCGCCGATCGGTGCGACGATCATCTCTGACCGCATCTACGAGCCCTTCGCGAACGGTGAGGCGTATTTTCCCCACGGCTACACCTTCGGCGGGCACCCGGTGTCGGCCGCGGTCGCCCTCGACAACCTCGACATCTTCGACGAGGAGGACCTCTGCGGGAACGTCCGTGCGAACAGTGATGCGTTCCGGTCGACCCTCGAGAAACTACTCGACCTGCCCATCGTCGGCGACGTGCGTGGAGACGGCTACTTCTTCGGGATCGAACTCGTGCGAGACAAGGCGACGAAGGAGACGCTGTCAGGGCCGGAATCCGAATACCTGCTCAAGGGCGTCATCTCCAACGGCCTGTTCGAGAACGGCCTCTACTGCCGTGCGGATGACCGCGGTGATCCGGTGATCCAGCTGGCACCACCCCTCACCGTCGGTCCTGCCGTGTTCGATGAGATGGAGCAGATCCTCCGTGGGGTGCTCACAGACGCGTGGTCGAAGCTGTAACCGACATCGACGGATGCCGTGAGACGGCCGGCTCGGTAGCGTGGCCTCATGACCACTGAACCCCGGACCCTCGACCACACCTTCACGGCGCCCATCGGCGTCGACGTGAAAGGCGAGGTGTGGTCGTGCGTCGAGATGCCCGGCTCGGTCGACTACTTCGGCACGGGCAAGTCGGTCAGGGTCGTCGCAACCGTCGACGATCAGCCCGTCACGGCGGCGTTCATGCCCACGGGGACCGGCGGGCACATGCTGTCGATCAGCGCGAAACTGCGCAAGCTGATCGGCAAGGACATCGGCGACCAGGTCACCGTGCATCTCAGTGAACGACTCAGCTGAGCGAGCGGAATGACTGCTCGCTGCGTGCCTGGAGAAAGTGTGCCCTCGACAGGATTCGAACCTGCGACCTACGGTACCGGAAACCGACGCTCTATCCCCTGAGCTACGAAGGCGTATAAAACAAAACTATCAGAATTCAGAGGGACCCAATCCCCTCGGAAGAGCCTCGGCCGGTGACGGATGCCGCGCCGCGGCATGTGAGGATGGTCGAATGCATCGCACCGTTTCGGCCCACCTCGAATTCCGCCTCGGCGGCTCCAGCGATGTCATCCTGTCGATTGCTGTGGCCGCGGGAACGCCCATCCTCTCTGAGACCCTGTCGATCCGTTCATCCAACGGAACGATCACTCCCATCGAGCTCACCGACAGGCACGGGTCGAGGCTGCACCGGTTCACCGGGCACGCCGGCGGGCACGAGATCCACTACCACGCCGTCGTTGCCGGGCAGCGGCCGGCGGAACCGTCCAGCCCGCTCGATCACATCCTGTACCTGCGCCCCAGCCGGTATGCCGAGTCGGACAAACTGTTCCGCTCAGCGCGCGACCTGTTCGGCGGACTGCACGGTCAGGTGCTGCTCGACGCCGTCGCGTCGTACGTTCACGACAACCTGAGTTACGTGCCCGGGTCGAGCGATGTCGGCGACAGCGCCGCAACGACGTTCGCATCCAGGCAGGGCGTCTGCCGCGACTACGCACACCTGGTCATCGCGCTCCTCCGCGCCTGCGACATGCCCGCCCGAATGGTCTCCGCGTACGCGCCGGGGCTCAAGCCGATGGACTTCCACGCGCTCGCCGAAGCGTGGGTCGACGGTCGCTGGCAGATCGTGGATGCCACCCGGCTGGCACCGCGGCAGTCGCTCGTCCGCATCGCCACCGGCCGCGACGCATCCGACATCGCGTTCCTGACCAACCATTTCGCGAACCTCACGCTCGACCGTGTCGAGGTGGGTGCCGTCGCCCAGATGCTGCCGATGGACGACCAGCGTTCGCCGGTGCTCCTGGCCTGACGGCGTTCACGCGGGTGTTCCGGCCCTGCGCGGGTGTTTTTTCACCCGCGCGAAGCCGAATCGCCCGCGCTACGGCACCTGGCGCCGCGTCGCGCTACGCGGGAAGGTGCGCGATCGCTGCTTCGGCGAGCTGTTCGGCGTCGCCGGGCTCGAAGAATGCGACCGAGCGCATGGTCACCCAGTACGAGCCGCTGAAGACCTGGGCCTCACCTTGGGAGCCGATGACGATGAAGTAGCCCTCCACAGGGGGAGCGCCGTAGGTCGGGACCTGCTGGCTCTCGGTGACCGCGAGGTTCTTCAGCGCGGTCAGCTCGTCGTCGGAGAGCTTGGCGACGCCGACGTCGATGGTCTCGTTGCTCGAGTTGTTGACCCACTGGCAGGTGAGTCCGTTCATGCCGGCGATCTGCCCCGCTTTGCTGTCCGCGGCGGGTTTGCCGTCCTCGACGAGGCTGACGTTCGGGTTGAACGCGTACATGTCGTCAGGCGTGAGCAGAGCGTCGCAGGTCGTGTCGACCTTCTGGCTGACGATCGTGTCGCTCGTGGGCTCCGGGGTCGGCGTGCCGCTCGGTGTCGAGCTTTGGCTCGGTTTCGGGGTTGGGCTCGAGGATGCCGCAGGGGCGTCGGCTGGGGCGCAGCCGGAGAACAGGAACGCACCGATGAGGACGGCGCCGATGGCGAGCGGGCGTGACGTGCGGGAGCGAAGCGACGAGGAGGCCATGTACATCTCTCTGTGTTGGATGCTCCGACGATAGCAAGAGCAATATGCCGGCCTATGCCGCCCACCCGGGTCGGGGCGAATTCGCGGCTGCGGATAGAATCGAGCGCGTGACTCCTGACGACCTTGCCGCTGCCCTGTTCGATCTCGTCGTTCCGCTTGCCGAGAGCCGACGCGCGGGCGCCGGCGCCGAGATCAGCCGTGACGACGTCATCCTCGAACGTCCGAGGAATCGCGATCACGGTGACTGGTCGTCGAACGTCGCCATGCGCATCGCCAAACGCCTGGGCGCGAACCCGCGTGAGCTGGCAACCGACCTGGCCGCCGGCCTTGCCGCCGTCCCCGGTGTGGCGACAGCCGAGGTCGCTGGACCCGGCTTCCTCAACGTCCGACTCGATGCCGCGGCCGCCGGAGCGCTCGCGCAGGTGATCGTCGACGCCGGGGCCGTCTACGGGCACAACGAGTCGCTCGCCGGGCAGAGCATCAACCTCGAGTTCGTGTCGGCGAACCCGACGGGCCCGCTCCACATCGGTCACACCCGCTGGGCCGCACTCGGCGACTCCCTCGCCCGCGTGCTCAGGGCATCCGGTGCCACCATCGCCAGCGAGTACTACATCAACGACGCCGGAAGCCAGATGGACACCTTCGGCGCCAGCGTGCTCGCCGCGATCAAGGGGGAGCCGACGCCCGAGGGCGGGTACCCCGGCGCCTACATCGCGGAACTGGGCCGCCAGGTGCTCGAGATCGAACCAGGCCTGCTCGACCTGCCCGCCGACGAGGCGCTCGCGACCGCGCGTGAGCTCGCCTACAAGCTCCAGCTGGTCGAGATCGAGAAGTCCCTGGCCTCCTTCAACGTGCATTTCGATGTCTGGTTCTCCGAACGCGAACTCCACGCCAAAGACCCCGCCACCGGCCGGAGCGCCATCGACAGCGCCGTCGACCGCCTCCGCGAGCAGGGTCACGTCTTCGACGAAGACGATGCTGTGTGGGTGCGCACCACCGATTTCGGGGATGACAAGGACCGCGTCATCCGCCGCGGCAACAACATCTACACCTACTTCGCCGCGGATGCCGCCTACTACCTGTCGAAGTCCGATCGCGGTTTCGCCCACAAGATCTACCTGCTCGGCGCCGACCACCACGGCTACGTCCACCGTCTCAAGGCACTCGCCGGTGCCGCAGGAGACAACCCGGACACCGACATCGAGATCCTCATCGGCCAGCTGGTCAGCGTGAACGGCGCGAAGCTGTCCAAGCGCGCAGGCAACATCATCGAACTCGACGACCTCCAGGCATGGATCGGGACGGATGCCCTCCGCTATTCGCTCGCGCGCTACCCGGCGGACTCGCCCCTCACGCTCGACCCCGAACAGCTGAAGAAGCGCAGCAACGACAACCCCGTCTTCTACGTGCAGTACGCCCACGCGCGCACCCGCTCCGTGGCGAGGAACGCCGAGACGGCAGGTGTCGACAGGAGCGTGTTCGCCCCTGAACTGCTCGACCACGAAACCGAGTCGGCACTGCTCGGCGCGCTGCAGGAGTTCCCGCGCATCGTCGCCCAGGCTGCCGAACTGCGTGAACCGCACCGCGTGGCCAGGTACATCGAAGAGGTCGCGGGCCTCTACCACCGCTGGTACGACAACTGCCGGGTGATCCCGCTCGGTGAGGAACCGATCGGCGACGTGCACCGCACCCGGTTGTGGCTCAACGACGCCACCAGCCAGGTCATCCGCAACGGTCTCGCCCTGGTCGGCGTCTCGGCACCCGAGCGGATGTGACGTGACGTCGCAGGAGGCGGACGGCTGGGCTCAGCTGAGCCGGGGTTCCGATGACCACCGCGAGCCTCGTCGCAGATCGGCGGGCAGGCGGTGGCTCACCGCCATGATCGTGCTGGTCGTCGCCCTCGTCGTCGTCGTCGGCGGTGCGTTCCTCGCGGAGTCGGTCGCGCGCGGATTCACCGAGGATGCGGTCGCCGCGGCCGTCGAAGCCAACCTCCCGTCGAACGTGGAGGCGACCGTCGACGTCGACATCGCCGGGGACTGGGTGATCCTGCAGCTGCTCAGCGGCCGGATGCAGGACGTCACGATCACCTCGGACGATGCCGTCTTCGAGGGCATCCCCGTCGACGGAGTCACTGTCACGGCATCCGGGGTTCCGATCGACCTCAAGTCGGCAGTTGATTCGATCGACGCAACAGCGACACTCGACCAGGCAGCGCTCAACGAGCTGCTCGCCCTCCCAGGCAACGACCCCGAGCTGGTTCTCGGTGAAGGAACCGTCGGATACGAGGACTCGACGACGGTGTTCGGTTTCAGCGTCGGGTACCTCATCACCGCCGCCCTCACACCGGACGGAACCGATGTCCTCCTCACGCCCGAGGGCGCAGAAGTCACCTCATCGGCAGGGAGCCTCGACGTCTCCGGGATCGTGGATCGTCTTCTGGGCTCTGAACCGGTCCGCGTCTGCGTGGCCGACCGGCTGCCCGTCGGCGTCACCATCTCCGGGATCGACGTGGCCGGTGGGCAGGCCGCGCTGAGCCTGGCCGCGTCCGACTTCACCCTCTCTGGCTCGTCGCTCAGGTCGACGGGGGAGTGCCCCGAGTAGGGCGCGAGACGCCGGTGGATTCCGTGGCCCGCATACGCCGCGTGCCACAATTCAACTGCGGCTTCTGAGTTCTCGGTAGAATTCATTACGTCTCCACCGCTCACCCGCGCGGTACGTCCCCCGCACGATTGGTTCCTGCCGTGGCTTCTCACCCACTCGCCCCGTCGTGGCTGCGCCTGCCGGACGACTCGAACGCCCTGCAGGAGTCGGTCTGGTCCCGGAACGCGACTCGGACGGCGACCGGCGAAATCGCCGTCGCAGGAGTGGCCGCCACTGACCTCGCCGCACAGTTCGGGACCCCTGTCTACGTCGTCGACGAGGCGGATGCCCGTTCCCGCGCAGCGGACGTCCTCGCGGCCTTCCAGCGTGAATTCGCCGCGGTCGGCAGCACGGCGACCGTGTATTACGCCGGAAAAGCGTTCCTCTGCACCGAGGTTGCCCGCTGGGTGACCGAGGCAGGCCTCAACATCGACGTGTGCTCCGGCGGTGAACTCGCCGTCGCCCTGGCCGCAGGAGTCGACGCGTCGCGCCTCGGCCTGCACGGCAACAACAAGTCGGTGGCAGAGATCGACAGGGCCGTCGGCGCAGGCATCGGCGCGATCGTGATCGACAGCCTCCAGGAGATCCCCCGGGTCGCCGAAGCTGCAGCGCGTCACGGCCGCACACAGTCCGTCCGGCTCAGGGTCAACAGCGGAGTGCACGCGCACACCCATGAGTTCCTGGCCACGGCACACGAAGACCAGAAATTCGGTCTTCCCCTCGAACACGCCGCTGACGCCGTCGCGATCATCAGGGGTTTCGACTCGCTCCACTTCCTCGGCCTGCACTGCCACATCGGATCGCAGATCTTCGGCTCTGACGGTTTCGCCGAGTCAGCCGCCCGGCTGCTGTCCGTCCACCGCGACCTTCTGGCCGGCGGCGCTGTGCCCGAACTCAACCTCGGGGGCGGCTTCGGCATCGCGTACACCGCGGCAGACGACCCGACCCCGATCGACGAACTCGCCCGCGAGATAGCCGGGATCGTGGCATCCGAATGCTCACGTCTCGACATCGACGTGCCGCACGTGGCCTTCGAACCAGGCCGCGTCGTCATCGGCCCGAGCACGTTCACGCTCTACAAGGTGGGAACGACGAAGGACGTCGAGGTCCAGACGGATGCCGGGACGTCCGCCGTCCGCCGTTACGTCAGCGTCGACGGGGGAATGAGCGACAACGCGAGGCCGGCGCTGTACGGTGCGGACTATTCGGTGCGACTGGCCGGCAGAACCTCCGACGTGGCCCCCGCGCTCATCCGCCTCGCAGGCAAGCACTGCGAATCAGGCGACATCCTCGTCAACGCCGACTATCTTCCCGGCGACGTGACGCCGGGAGACCTCGTCGCCGTCCCGGCGACGGGCGCGTACTGCTGGTCGCTGGCGAGCAACTACAACTACCTGGGGCGCCCGCCGGTCGTCGCTGTCCGTGACGGCGTCGCACGCGTGATCGTCCGCGGCGAAACCGAGTCCGACCTACTGGCGCGAGACGCCGGATTGGATGCACGATGATCGAATACCGCACTGTCCGAGTGGCTCTGCTCGGGGCCGGATCCGTCGGATCGCAGGTGGCCAGACTCCTCCTCGCCAACGGCGACGAACTGGCAGCCCGCGCAGGGGCGAAGCTCGAACTGGTCGGTATCGCCGTGCGCGACATCGACGCGGAGCGCGACGTCGATCTCCCGCGTGAACTCCTGACGACGGATGCCGAATCCCTCGTCGTCGGCGCCGACATCGTGATCGAGCTGATCGGCGGCATCGAGCCCGCCCGCTCGCTCATCCTGCAGGCCATCAACGCAGGAGCGGACGTCGTCACCGGCAACAAGGCGCTCCTCGCCGCACACGGCCCTGAACTCTTCGACGCCACCGAACAGGTCGGCGCTGAGATCTACTACGAGGCGGCCGTCGCCGCTGCAATCCCGATCATCCGGCCGCTGCGCGACAGCCTCGCCGGAGACAACGTCAGGCGGATCCTTGCGATCGTCAACGGCTCGACCAACTTCATCCTCGACCGGATGGACCGGTTCGGCGACAGCATGGAGGACGCCCAGAAGACGGCGTTCGAGCTCGGCTTCCTCGAGGCGGACCCCACCCTCGACGTCGACGGGTACGACGCCGCCCAGAAGGCCACCATCCTGGCCAGCCTCGCCTTCCACAGCACCGTCCCGGCTGACGGCGTCTTCCGCGAGGGCATCGCAGACATCACGCCGGCGCAGATCGAAGCGGCCCGTAAGTCCGGTCATGTCATCAAGCTCCTGGCCATCGCCGAGCGCATCACGACCGAAGATGGGACCGAGGGCATCTCCGCCCGCGTGTATCCGGCGCTCGTCGCACGAGAGCATCCTCTCGCCGCTGTCCACGGTGGGAACAACGCCGTGTTCGTCGAAGCGGAGGCCGCAGGGCCGCTCATGTTCTACGGCGCAGGCGCGGGCGGGGTCCAGACCGCATCGGCCGTGCTCGGAGACCTCGTCTCCGCCGCGCGCCGACACGTGGCAGGTGGCCCGGGGCTGGGCGAGTCCACCCACGCAGACCTTCCCCTGCTGCCCATCGGCGCCGTGATCACGAAGTACCAGATCACCCTCCTGGTGAGCGACCTGCAGGGTGTTCTCGCCGAGGTCGCGTCGATCTTCGCGTCGGGCGGCGTCTCGGTGGAGACCGTCGAACAGACGGTCGACCCGGACGAAGACGGAACGGCGTTCCTCGTGATCGGCACACATGCCGCGCGGGAGCACGCCCTCCAGGCCACCGTCGCCGCCCTGAAGGCGAGCGACGTTGTCGATTCAGTTGTCAGTGTTCTACGAGTTGAAGGAGCCTAGAAATGGCCAAGCAGTGGCGCGGAGTTCTGCACGAGTATGCAGACCGTCTCGACGTGACGGACAAGACACCGATCATCAGCCTCGGTGAGGGCGGAACACCGCTCATCTACGCGGCCGCGCTTTCGGCGCGCACCGGGGCGAAGGTGTGGGTCAAGTACGAGGGCATGAACCCGACGGGTTCGTTCAAGGACCGCGGCATGACCATGGCCGTGTCGAAGGCCGTCGAGGCCGGCGCCAAAGCCGTCATCTGCGCGTCGACAGGCAACACGTCGGCATCCGCCGCCGCGTACGCCACCCACGCGGGGATCACCGCTGCCGTCCTCGTGCCCGAGGGCAAGATCGCCATGGGCAAGCTGGCGCAGGCCATCGCGCACAATGCCCAGCTGATCCAGGTGCAGGGCAACTTCGACGACTGTCTCGACATCGCTCGTGAGCTCTCCGCGAACTACCCGGTCCACCTCGTGAACTCGGTCAACAACGACAGGATCGAAGGCCAGAAGACCGCGGCATTCGAGGTCGTCGAAGTCCTCGAGGATGCACCGGACTTCCACTTCATCCCTGTCGGCAACGCCGGCAACTACACCGCCTACACCCGCGGCTACACCGAAGAACTGCAGCGCGGCGTCAGCACGAAACTGCCCAGGATGTTCGGGTTCCAGGCTGCAGGAAGCGCACCGCTCGTCACCGGCAGCGTCGTGAAGAACCCTGAGACGGTCGCGAGCGCCATCCGTATCGGCAACCCGGCATCATGGGAGCTCGCGCTGACCGCGAGGGAAGCCACGAATGGCTATTTCGGAGCGATCGAGGACGACATGATCCTCGCCGCCCAGCGCATCCTCTCGGCCGAGGTCGGCATCTTCGTCGAACCGGCATCCGCGATCAGCGTCGCCGGGCTGCTCGAGCGTGCTGAGGCCGGCGAGGTTCCCGCCGGGTCCACCGTCGTGCTCACCGTCACCGGCCACGGCCTCAAGGACCCGCAGTGGGCCCTTCGCAACGCAGAAGGCGGCGAGATCGCCCCGACCATCGTCCCCGTCGACGTCAGCGAAGTTGCGAGCGTTCTCGGGCTGGTCAAGGGCACGGCGTGAGCCTGACGGGCCGGTCAGTCACGGTCCGCGTTCCGGCCACGTCGGCCAACCTCGGCCCGGGGTTCGACACCCTCGGGCTGGCGCTCAGCGTCTACGACGAGGTCACCGTCACGGTGAGGGACGAGCCGGGGGCCTTCGTCGACGTGCGCGGCATCGGCGCAGGCGTCGTGCCGACGGACGAGTCCAACCTCGTCGTCAGCTCGCTCGCGTACACCTTCGAGGCCATGGGCCAGCCGGTACCAGGCGTCGACCTCGTCGCGAACAACGTCATCCCTCACGGCCGTGGACTCGGTTCGTCGGGGGCTGCGGTCGTGGCCGGGATCGTCGCGGCCAAGGGCTTGCTCGAGGGCATCGTCGAGATCGACGCGGACACGCTCCTGCGCATCGCCACCGAGCTGGAGGGGCATCCGGACAACGTCGCCCCTGCCCTGTTCGGCGGTCTCACGATCGCGTGGCTCGAACCGACCGGCCCGCAGCACAAGAAGCTCATGGTCCATCGCGGCGTCGCGCCGCTGATCTTCGTTCCGCAGCACACGCTGTCGACGAAGCTCGCCAGGAGCCTGCAGCCGGTCAGCGTGCCGCACGAGGATGCCGTGTTCAACGTGTCCCGTTCCGCCCTGCTGATCGCGGCGCTCACCCAGAGCCCCGAACTCCTGTTCGCCGGCACCGAGGACAAACTGCACCAGAGCTACCGGGCAGCGGCCATGCCCGAGACCGACCGGCTCGTCACCCTGCTGCGTGCACGCGGCTACGCGGCCGTCGTCTCAGGGGCCGGTCCGTCGATCCTCGTCCTCGCCGACGGCCCCGGTCGCAGGCTGGATGCCGCCGAACTGGTCGCAACGGAGTCGGAGTCGCCCTGGGAGGCGATGTTCCTGGCCGTGGACGTGAAGGGCGCGTCCCTTTACTCGTCGCGAAGCGACGAGTAGGGACGCGAAAGGCGGCAGCCTGAGCTAAGGCAATCTCGACAACGAGACGGCGACCCCCAGCCATCTCGCGCGACCCGAAAGCATCAGTTCCGGTCGAGAGATCCCGTCGCACAGGATGCTGTCGTCCGGAACGGGATCTTTCGCGCCCGATCGACGCGAGACGCCTGAACTGGGGCCACGACGCGCCCGTTCGCTCGGTGCTGCGGCGTCGTGCAGTAGTGGTAGAGTTGACCCGATCCCGACAGGCAACGCCGAACAGGCAAATCTGGCCTTCGGGTGATTTCTGCAAACCCAACGCCATCGCCGACAGCATTGTGTATCTGTGCTCTGAGGTACACACGGCGTGTAGGGCGCGAGTCAATCTGACGGACTCTCCTGCACACGCGATGAGCTCTCCTGACGCGCATGCCGCGGTTCAGGGGGAAGGAACCCACTCTCAGTGACAAACGTCAACATCCGTATCGATACGGAATCAGGCGCAAACCTGACATCCCTCAAGGTCTCAGACCTGCAGCTGCTCGCCAGCCGATGGGGGATTCAGGGCGCATCCAAACTTCGCAAGGGGGAACTCGTGGAGAAAATTTCTGAGGCTCAGGCCGCAGCCGAGGTCGACGGGGCAACGCTGCCCGGCACCCTCGACGTGGAACTGCCGTTCGACGCGCCTGCCGAGGCTTCCGCCCCGGCTGACGCAGCGACTCCAGTGGAGGCGCCGGCTGTCGTTGCCGAGCAGCCCCTCGCCGAAGCTCCTGCCGCCGAAGCTCCCGTGGCCGAGGCTCCCGTGGTCAGGAAGCGTGCGCCGCGTCGTGCGACCACGCAGTCCGCCAAGGAAGCAGCCCCGGTTGCTGCAGCCGGTCACATCAACTCCGACGGCGCAGCCCAGATCCCGGATGCCCCGGTCGCGGATGCTCCCGCGCAGGTCGCCGACACATCCGACACATCCGCTACGACCGACTCGACCGTCGACGGCGAACAGGCCGTGGCCGATGAAGCCCCGCAGCGGCCGAAGAAGAACAACCGTCGCGGACGCGGTGCCAAGGCCGACCGTGCGGAAAGCACAGACGACCAGGCCGAGGCGGCACCGGCAGAAGCCGATACCGCCGACGCCGGCGATTCCGACGACTCCTCCCAGGAGCCCCGTCAGGGCCGTGGCCGTGGCCGCAACCGCAACCGCAACTCCAACGCCGACCAGGCGCAGGCATCCGACGAGAAGGCCGCTCAGAACGACCGCGGCCAGAACGAGCGCGGACAGGCCGACCGTGGACAGAACGAGCGCGGCCAGAACGAACGTCGTAACAACGACCGCCAGACCGACCGTCAGCCCGATCGCCAGGAGCGCCCCGACCGTCAGCCGGAACGCGGCGACAGCGACCGTTCAGGCAACGACCGCAACCAGCAGCGCGACCAGCAGGACGAGGGTGGCCGTAACGGCCGCAACCGGTACCGCGACCGCAAGCGCCGCGGAGGCCAGGACAGCGCCGATTTCGAGCCGGAGATCTCCGACGACGACGTGCTCCTGCCCGTCGCCGGCATCCTCGACGTCCTCGACAACTACGCCTTCGTGCGTACCTCCGGCTACCTGCCGGGCTCGAACGACGTCTACGTCTCGCTCGGGCAGGTCAAGAAGTACAACCTGCGCAAGGGTGACGCCGTGGTCGGAGCGATCCGCCAGCCGCGTGAGAACGACACCAACGCACGTCAGAAGTACAACGCCATCGTCAAGGTCGACTCCGTCAACGGCCAGACCGTCGACGAAGCAGCCGCTCGCGTGGAGTTCGGCAAGCTCACCCCGCTCTACCCGCAGGACCGCCTGCGTCTCGAGACGGAGCCGGGCAAGCTCACGCAGCGCATCATCGACCTGATCGCCCCGATCGGCAAGGGCCAGCGCGGCCTCATCGTCGCGCCGCCCAAGGCCGGCAAGACGATCGTCCTTCAGCAGATCGCCAACGCCATCTCGATCAACAACCCTGAGGTCCACCTCATGGTCGTTCTCGTCGACGAGCGCCCTGAAGAAGTCACCGACATGCAGCGCACGGTGAAGGGTGAGGTCATCGCCTCCACCTTCGACCGTCCGGCAGAAGACCACACCACGGTCGCCGAACTCGCTATCGAGCGCGCCAAGCGCCTGGTCGAGCTCGGACACGACGTCGTCGTGCTGCTCGACTCGATCACCCGCCTGGGCCGCGCATACAACCTGGCAGCGCCGACCTCCGGACGCATCCTGTCCGGCGGTGTCGACGCATCCGCCCTGTACCCGCCGAAGCGTTTCTTCGGTGCGGCGCGCAACATCGAGAACGGTGGCTCGCTAACCATCCTCGCCACTGCGCTCGTCGAGACCGGGTCCAAGATGGACGAGGTCATCTTCGAAGAGTTCAAGGGAACCGGTAACTCCGAGCTCCGTCTGTCGCGCCAGCTGGCCGACAAGCGCATCTTCCCCGCCGTCGACGTCAACGCATCGTCGACGCGTCGTGAGGAGATGCTGCTCGGTGCCGATGAGGTCCGGGTCACCTGGAAGCTGCGACGTGCCCTCGCCGGTCTCGACCAGCAGCAGGCACTCGAGGTCGTCCTGGGCAAGCTCAAGGAGACCCAGTCCAACGTCGAGTTCCTCGTCCAGATGCAGAAGTCGATGCCGGCACCCGTTGCAGGCACCGGTCACAGCCACGGCCACGAGCGCGACCACCGCTAGCTGAGCTGACGAACCCGTTTGCTCCGGCAGGCACCCATCGGGGTGACCGGCCGGAGCAGGCGGGTTTTCTCATTGGTCAGGTGGCAGGATGAAAATCGCAAAGGACGGATAGACAATGTTTGAATCGGTACAGGTGCTGATCGATGAGCACAAGGACCTCCAGGAACAGCTCGCCGACCCAGCGGTCCACGCGGACCCCGCGAGGTCGAAGAAGATCAACAGGCGCTACGCCGAACTCTCCAAGATCATCGCGGCGCACAACGCGTGGCTCGAGGTGCAGGACGACCTCGCTGCTGCCCGTGAGCTGGCGAAGGAAGACGACGCGTTCGCCGCCGAAGTCCCCGGCCTCGAAGAAGGACTGGCCACAGCACAGGAGAAGCTGCGTCGTCTGCTGATTCCGCGCGACCCTGACGACGGGCGCGACGTCATCATGGAGATCAAGGGTGGCGAGGGCGGAGCCGAGAGCGCACTGTTCGCGGCCGACCTGCTCCGGATGTACCTGCACTACGCAGAGTCCAAGGGCTGGAAGACGGAACTCCTCGAGCGCACCGAGAGCGATCTCGGCGGCTACAAGGACGTCCAGGTCGCCATCAAGTCCAACGCGACGGATCCCTCACAGGGCGTCTGGGCGCACCTCAAGTACGAGGGTGGCGTGCACCGCGTGCAGCGCGTCCCGGCGACCGAGTCACAGGGGCGCATCCACACCTCGACCACCGGAGTTCTCGTCTTCCCCGAGGTCGACGCCCCTGAAGAGGTCGAGATCAGCCAGAACGACCTGAAGATCGACGTCTACCGCTCCAGTGGCCCCGGCGGCCAGTCGGTGAACACGACGGACTCCGCCGTGCGCATCACCCACCTCCCCACGGGGATCGTCGTGGCGATGCAGAACGAGAAGAGCCAGCTGCAGAACCGTGAAGCCGGCATGCGTGTGCTTCGCGCCCGCATCCTCGCCCGCAAGCAGGAGGAGCAGGCAGAGCTCGACAGCGCCAAGCGCAAGACGCAGATCCGCACGATGGACCGGTCGGAGCGCATCCGCACGTACAACTTCCCCGAGAACCGGATCGCCGATCACCGCACCGGCTACAAGGCGTACAACCTCGACGCCGTGATCAACGGAGCGCTCGATCCGCTGATCGAATCGGCCATCCGTGCCGACGAAGAGGCGCGTCTCGCCGACATCGGCGACCAGGGCTAGGTCGCACTCTGACGTACGAAAGCCGGTCACCCCTCGGGATGGCCGGTTTTCTGGTTCGTCCGTCGCATGACCGCACCGCTACGTTGGTCGCAAACGGCGGCTACGGCGCGGGCTTATCCGCCGTTTGTGACACATGAACGCCGAAACGGATGCCGGGTGGCGGCTTAGGCCGCGGCATCCGTTTCATCCGTCGTATGTGCCGGTTTTGACGCCGGTTTCACGGCATTCGCGACGGATGACCCTGTCCGCGCCGAACCCGACGCCCACCCCGCATCGCCAACAGGTCAGATGTGGTACTCCGGGTCGGTGAGCCCGTAGGTCTTGCCAGGCTCACGCGGCCGCGCGATGGCGGGAATCCCGACCAGCAGCGACAGCGGCGGCGCATCCTTGGTGACAACGGCGTTCGCCCCGACGATGCTTCCTGCGCCGACGGTGATCGGGCCGATGATCTTCGCCCCAGCTCCCACCTGCACGCCGTTCCCCAGCGTCGGATGCCGCTTCTCCCTGCCCCGCGACTTTCCGCCGAGCGTGACGCTGTGGTAGAGCATCACGTCGTCGCCGATCTCCGCCGTCTCGCCGATGACGACCCCCATGCCGTGGTCGATGAAGAACCGCCGGCCGATGACGGCACCCGGGTGGATCTCGACGCCGGTCAGGAAACGGGTGAACTGCGACAGCAGACGCGCGGGCATCCGGGCGCCTGTCGTCCAGAGGCGATGGGTCAGCCGGTACGCCCAGATGGCGTGCAGGCCGGAGTAGGTGATGAAGATCTCCACCGAACCGCGCGCGGCAGGATCGTGCACGCGCGCGGCGGTGATGTCTTCCCGGATTCGGGAGAGAGCCGACATGACTTAGTCGGCGAGATCTGACCAGAGGGGCGTCGAGATGTACCGCTCTCCGGTGTCGCAGACGATCGCGACGATTCGCTTGCCCGCGTTCTCTGGGCGCTTCGCCAGCTCAGTGGCAGCCCAGATGATCGCGCCGGACGAGATCCCGGCGAGGATGCCCTCCTCGGCCGCCAGTCGCTTGGCCACCTTGATCGAGTTCTCGAAGGTGACGTCGATGACCTCGTCGTACACGGTGGTGTCGAGGATCTCAGGGATGAAGTTCGCCCCGATGCCCTGGATCTTGTGCGGGCCGGGAGCACCGCCGTTGAGGATGGGGGAGTCGATCGGTTCGACGGCGACGACGGTCACTTCTGGCTTGCGCTGCTTGAGAACCTGCCCGACACCCGTGATCGTTCCGCCAGTGCCGACGCCGGCGACGAAGATGTCGATGTCACCGTCGGTGTCGCGCCAGATCTCCTCAGCGGTGGTCTTGCGGTGGATCTCGGCGTTCGCCTCGTTCGCGAACTGCTTCGCGAGGATGGCGCCCGGAGTGGCTTCGACGATCTCCTCTGCCCGGGCGACAGCGCCCTTCATACCGAGCGCGGGCTCGGTGAGCACCAGTTCGGCACCGAATGCACGCAGAAGAACGCGTCGCTCAGAGCTCATGGATGCCGGCATCGTGAGGATGACCTTGTAGCCGCGCGCGGCTCCGACGAGGGCGAGGGCGATGCCCGTGTTGCCACTCGTTCCTTCGACGATCGTCCCGCCCGGCTTCAGTGCGCCTGCGGCCTCGGCCGCGTCGACGATGGCGACGCCGAGGCGGTCCTTCACGCTCGAACCGGGGTTGTAGTACTCCAGTTTCGCGAGCACCGTGGCTCCTGCACCATCGGTCACCCGGTTCAGCTGGACCAGTGGGGTGTTGCCGAACGCCTCGGTGATATTGGCGTAGATCTTTCCAGCCACGTATATGCTCCTTGGGTTATGGTCTGCGTCTGGCGCAGTCGTCGGGATAACAGCTTATTCCCGCTCCAACCGGGATGTCTCCTCGCACATTCCGGATGTCGCGGGATTCAGCTGCGGGTAGGCTCGATTCCCGGCGGTGTCTCCCTCCCGCTTTCCCCAGACAGGCAGGCCACTCCATGACCGCGATGACCGCGACAGTCGGCGCCCTCGTGAGCCACACCGGCGAGGTACTGGCGAGGGCCGGCGTCCCGAGCCCGGACGTCGACGCCGAACTTCTCGTCGGCCACGTCCTCGGCCTCGGCAGGGGTGAGGTGCAGGCGGCAGGACTCACAGGACGCCCGGTTTCCGAACAGGACGCGGCCACGATCGCACTCCTCACCGACCGGCGCGCCCAGCGAGAGCCGCTCCAGCACATCCTCGGCCGTGCCGCTTTCCGCTCCCTCGATCTTGCCGTCGGGCCCGGCGTTTTCGTACCCAGGCCGGAGACCGAGCAGGTCGTTCAGTTCGCGATCGACGCACTCAGATCGATGCCGGACCCGGAGCCGATCGGCATCGACCTCGGCACCGGTTCGGGCGCCATCGCCCTCGCGATGGCCACAGAGGTCCCGAATGCCCTCATCTACGCGGCCGAGAACTCGGTCGAGGCGTTCTTGTGGGCCCGGCAGAACTTCACCGAGACGGCAGCAGCGAACGCGACACTCGTGTTCGAGGACCTGGCCGGGGCTTTCCCTGAGCTGGACGGGAAGGCATCCGTCGTCATCTCGAACCCGCCGTACGTGCCGGATGCCGCGATTCCTCGCGACCCGGAGGTGCGCTTCTACGACCCGGCCGCCGCGCTCTACGGGGGAGAGGACGGACTCGACGTCGTCCGTCAGCTGTCCGGAACGGCCGCGAGGCTCCTCCGCCCGGGTGGCACCCTCGTCATCGAACACGGAGAGCTGCAGGGTCAGGCGATCCGTGACATCCTCACGGCCGACGGCTGGCGCGCCCCCGCGACCTTCAGGGACCTGACTCAGCGCGACCGCACGACGACAGCCGTTCGGAGCTAGCCACAGCCCGCTACCCGCGCTGTGCGGCCTTCTCTGCGGCCTTCGCTGCGCGTTCCCTGGCTTTCGCGATGGCTTCGCGCTCACGCCTGCGCGCTTCGCGAAGTTTCACCTCGGCATCGTGCCTCAGCCGCGCCGCTTCGCGGACGGCCCTGTCTTTCGGGAAGTGATCGTCGGCCATGGAGTCCTCGCTGCGAGGAACGGCGTCTGCTCCTGGCTCGGCCATCACGGCCTCGATCCCGTCGAGGATCGCCTGCAGCCCGAACCGGAACGGGTCCTCACCGCTCTCAGGCCCCATCGCCCCTGCTGCGAGTGCCCGATGCACGGCCGGGAATCGGTCGGGGGTGGCCAGTGAGGCGAGAATGCGTTCCTCGAGGCGGTCGAACTCCTCCGACGCGATGCCCGCCTTGACGCTCGCCTCCACGTAGCCGCGCTCGATGCTCGCCTGCCAGCGGGAGTGACCGGTGACGGCGAGAGCGGCCGCAAGTCTTTGGTGCTCCGACAGCGGCGTGTCCGCGAGCGACTCGAGGGCGGCGTCCATCCACGAGAGGTTGTTGGGCGTCATCGGGATGCCGGTGATCGGGATGTCGAGGAGCCACGGGTGGGCGGCGTAGGTCGCTATCGCGTGCGCATGCCAGGCAGACATGGCCTCCCTCCAGCCCTCAGGTGCATCATCGGCGGCAGAGGGAACCCCGGTCCCGTGCTCCTGCATCAGCAGGATCAGATCGTCCTTGGCGCTGACGTATCGGTAGAGAGACATCGTCGTGAAACCCAGCTTCGCAGCGACGCTCGACATCGACACGGATGCGAGGCCCCCGGCGTCGGCGATCTCGATGGCCGCGTCGACGATCCCCTCGATGCTCAACTCACGCTTGGGCCCGCGCTGGGGATTGGTGGCGACACCCCAGGCCAGGGCGATGCCGCGCGGCAGTTCGGGTCCGTCGTCCTCGATGTCCATCGGCTTCCATTCTGATCGGGCTTGACGACCATCCTAGGACTGTGTATATGTTAAACAGTAACGTATGTGTCATAAACAGTTTACGCCGCAGACCGGCGAGACGGAAGGATTTTTCCCATGAAGACCGCCATCAAGATGCAGGGGGTGAGCAAGTCCTTCGGCTCACTTCACGTCCTCGACGCCATCGACCTCGCCGTCCCGGAAGGCACCATCTTCGCCCTCCTCGGCCCGAACGGTGCCGGTAAGACGACGATGATCAACATCCTGACCACCCTCGTGGCCCCGGACTCGGGATCCGCCACCGTCGCCGGTCACGATGTCGTCGGCGCGAAGACATCGGTCAAGCGGGCGATCAGCCTGACCGGCCAGTCCGTCGCCGTCGACGAGGTCCTGACGGGCGACGAGAACCTGCGAATGATGTCCAGACTGTGGGGTCTCTCCCGCAGGGAGTCCGCGCACAGATCCGCAGAACTCCTCGACACCTTCGGTCTCCAGGCCGCAGGGCGCAAACCGGTGAAGACCTACTCCGGAGGAATGCGCAGGCGGCTCGACCTGGCCCTCAGCCTGATCGGGATGCCCGCTGTGCTGTTCCTCGACGAACCCACGACCGGCCTCGACACCAGGAGCCGTCGTGAACTGTGGTCGCTGATCCGGGACCTGCGGACCGCAGGAACAACCGTCTTCCTCACCACCCAGTACCTCGAGGAAGCCGACGAACTGGCCGACCACATCGCCCTCCTCGCGACCGGTCGGATCGTCGCCGACGGGTCGCCGGCCGAACTCAAGGCGCGGGTCGGGGGAGAGGTCGTCGAACTGCGTTCCCCCGACGACGTCGTGCTCCGGTCAGTGCCCACCGATGGTTCAGCGGACGGACTCCGCGCCGCCATCGACCGACTCGATGCCGACGCCGGCCCAGGGTGCACGATCGGACTCCGATCGCCGAGCCTCGACGACGTCTTCCTCCAGCTCACCGATCGGGATGCCGTCGCGCAGGCAGCCCAGGTGCGGTCATGACCGCGGTCACGGCGTCACGCCGGGTCTCCTGGGGCGTCAGTGAGATCACGTTCATCGACCGGAGCCTCAGGCGGTCGATCCGCAACGTCGACGCGCTGCTCATGGCGATCCTGCTCCCCGTGCTGCTCATGTTCATGTTCACGTTCGTCTTCGGAGGGTCGATCGATCCCTCGGGCGACTACGTCAACTACGTCGTCCCCGGCATCATCCTCCTCTGCGCCGGTTTCGGCGCCTCATCGACCGCCGTCGACGTCGCGACGGACATGACGACCGGCATCATCGACCGTTTCCGCACCCTCCCGATCCCTGCCACAGCCGTGCTCACCGGCCACGTCGTCGCGAGCCTCATCCGCAACCTGGTCGCGACTGCCGTCGTCGTCGGCGTCGCACTCGCCGTCGGATTCCGGCCGACGGGCGGGTTCCTGGAGTGGGTGGGGGCGATCGCGATCGTGTCGTTGTACATCCTCGCGATCACCTGGCTCTTCGCGGCCATCGGACTCGCTGCGTCCAGTCCGGAGGCGGCGAACGGGTACGGCTTCATCCTGCTGTTCCTGCCGTACCTGTCGAGCGCGTTCGTCGAGGTCGACACCCTTCCGGCCTGGCTCGGCCCGCTGGCCGAGCATCAGCCCATCACTCCGATCATCGAGACGATCCGCAGCCTGCTGATGGGGACTCCGATGGGAGACAGCGCCCTCCTGGCTGTCGGCTGGTGCCTCCTCATCCTGGGGATCGCGATCGGATGGGGGACCTGGCTGTTCCGGCGCAAGGGTGCACGATGACGACGGGCGGCGGTCGGTATCGATACGGTCTCCGACCGCCCGTTTGCGGCATCCTCCCACCGGCCCCGGGATAGAATCGGCGGGATGTCTCGCCTCTTCGACTGCTCCCAGGATTCCGACCTTCTCACCGGTATGCGTCTTGCGCGCGCCGCCGTCCGCAGGGGCGAACTCGTCGTCATCCCCACGGACACCGTCTACGGCGTCGCTGCGGACGCATTCTCGCCGCAGGCCGTCCAGAGGCTGCTCGACGCGAAGGGTCGCACGCGCCAGTCACCTCCGCCCGTCCTCGTGCCCGGCGTCGCAACGCTCGAGGCCCTCGCCGCCGAGGTCCCCGACGCCGTGCGGAAACTCGTCGACGCGTTCTGGCCGGGCGGCCTCACCATCGTGCTGCCCGCCCAGCCCTCGCTGGCCTGGGACCTCGGCGACACCGACGGCACTGTCGCCGTCCGGATGCCAGACAATCGCATCGCACTCGAGCTGCTCGAGGAGACCGGGCCGCTCGCGGTGTCCAGTGCCAACCTCACCGGCAAGCCCGCGGCGACCACGGCAACAGAAGCCCTCGACATGCTCGGCGATTCGGTCGACACCTACCTCGACGGCGGTCAGAGCCAGTCCACCGCGTCGACGATCGTGGATGCCACCGCTCTCGTCGCTCCGGAGGGCAAGGTGACCATCCTCCGCGAAGGCGCCATCAGCCGCGAGCAGCTCCACGAGATCCTCGGCGACCTGCTCGAAGACCCGCCGGCTGAGGACGGTGCGTCGACGGCATGATCCTCTATGCCCTCATCGCGGCGGCCACGGCACTGATCACCTTCCTGCTGTCCATCGTCGTCTACAAGCTGGCGCTCCGGTACAAGCTCTACCCGAAGATCCGCGAACGGGATGTCCACACCCGACCGACCCCCCGCCTCGGCGGTGTGGCGATGTTCGGCGGGGTCGTCGCCGCGTTCGGACTCGCCTATCTGATCTCGAGGGTCACCCCGTTCTTCGAGCAGACGTTCAACCCGCCCGGATCGATCCTCGCCATCCTCGGCGCAGCGCTCCTCATCGTGGTCATCGGCATCGCCGACGACATCTGGGACCTGGACTGGATGATCAAGCTCGCCGGGCAGTTCATGGCCGCTGGTCTCATCGCCTGGCTCGGCGTGCAGATCTACTCGCTGCCGATCGGTGGGCTCACGGTCGGGTCATCGTGGATGTCGGCGGCTCTGGCGGTTTTCGCCATCGTCCTCGTCATGAACGCGGTGAACTTCATCGACGGACTCGACGGCCTCGTCGCCGGTGTCGGACTGATCGCCAACGGCGTCTTCCTCGTCTACGGCTACCTGCTCGTGCGCGACCTCGGCCAGTCGACCTACTTCAACCTCTCCCTGCTCATCTCCGCGGTGCTTGTGGGCGCGTGCGCCGGTTTCCTGCCGCTCAACTGGCACCCGGCCAAGATGTTCATGGGCGACGCCGGGGCGCTCCTGGTCGGGCTTCTGATGGCCACGTCTGCCGTCGCGATCACCGGCCAGATCGATCCGTCTGCGCTCAATGCGGACCCGACCGGCGGCGGGGGAGTCGGCCGCAGCGAGCTGCTCGGTGCGTTCATCCCGATCATCCTGCCATTCGCCATTCTCATCGTTCCGTTGCTCGACTTCGCACTGGCCGTCTTCCGCCGGCTGCGTGCCGGGAAATCCCCGTTCAGTGCCGACCGGATGCACCTGCACCACCGCCTGCTCGACATGGGACACTCCCACCTGCACGCCGTGCTCATCTTCTACGCGTGGACGACCGTCATCGCGCTGTCCTGCCTGATGTTCTTCGTGTTCCAGCCCTATTGGATCGCGCTCGGGTTCCTCCTCGTCGGCGTCGTGGCGTGCACGATCGTCACTCTCGCCCCGCTCGGCCGCCGGAAGGCAGCCGAGGTCACCGCCCAGACCGCGCCAGAGGGCTCAGGGACCGCCGATTCGCTCGCGGTGTACGACCCGCTCGACGAAGCCTCGGACGAACGGGACCCTGACGCACCAGTACCCGACCCGCTCCCCGTAACGAACAAGGACCCCAGATGAAGTCTGCAGCCATCTTCCGAGCCAGCCTCAAGTGGGGCGGCCTCCTGTCGCTCGCCCTGGCTGTGATCGGGGGCACGCTCGGCTACCTGGTCGACGGCAACCGAGGGCTGGTCAGCGCACTGATCGGCACCGCAATGGCCGTCGTGTTCCTCGGGATCACCGCCGCGAGCATCCTGTTCGCCAACCGCTGGTTCGGCACCGACCTGTTCGTCCCGATCTTCTTCGGCGTCGTCATGGGCGGCTGGCTGGTCAAGTTCGTGCTCTTCCTCGTGCTGGCCGTTGTACTCAGGGAACAGCCCTGGATCAACACCACAGTGCTGTTCCTCAGCGTCATCGCTGGGGTCATCGTGTCCCTCGTAGTCGACGTCATCATCGTGTCGAAGTCACGCATGCCGTATGCCAGCGACGTGACCCTTCCCGGGGAAGGCAAGCCCTCCAATTAACTTGGGTCTGGATTCGTCCGGTCGGCCATCATTTGATAGTGTTATCGGAGATTCCCCGCCCGAACATGTCGCAGAAAGTATGTGCGTCGGGCACATCCCACCGTTCGTCGTCGCGAGAGCTTCGCTTCACGCCCGAAACAGGAGAGCGCGCTGTTAGCTAACGCTGTGAACTTACTGGTTCAGACCTCAACCGACGACGGGACCTTCCACGGGCCGTCGATCACGGAATTCTTCCCGGATGCTGTGCTGCTCGAGGGCACCGGATTCGACATCGACCGGATCGTCCTGATCCGCTTCCTCGCAGTCATCGCGCTGGTCGTCGTCTTCTGGCTTGGCACGCGGAACATGAAGATCGTCCCGACCAAGTTCCAGAGCCTCATCGAAATGGCTCTCGACTTCGTTCGCGTCAACATTGCCGAGGACCTCCTCGGCAAGGTCGACGGAAAGCGATTCCTGCCGATCCTCACGACGATGTTCTTCATGGTGTTCACCATGAACATCACCGGCATCATCCCTGGGCTCAACATCGCAGGAACGTCCGTCATCGGTGTGCCGCTCGTTCTCGCGCTGATCTCGTATGTCACGTTCATCTACGCCGGTATCAAGAAGAGCCCGGGCAAGTTCTTCAAGAACTCCCTCTTCCCGGCGGGTGTGCCATGGCCCGTCTACATCATCGTGACCCCGATCGAGTTCATCTCGACGTTCATCATCCGGCCGGTCACGCTGACCCTCCGACTTCTGATGAACATGGTCGTCGGCCACCTGCTCCTCGTCCTGTTCTTCGCGGCGACCCAGTTCTTCGTCTTCACCCTGGGCGGATGGTTCATCGCCCTTGGCGCGGTCACGTTCGCCTTCGGCTTCGCTTTCACCCTGTTCGAAATCCTGGTCGCACTGCTCCAGGCTTATGTCTTCACCCTGCTCACCGCGGTTTACATCCAGCTCGCGGTAGCTGAAGAGCACTAAAGAGCCGGCATCCGCCTGCTCTTACATCACGGAAGGAAACATCACGTGGACGCAACAACCGTTCTCGCCGAGATCAACGGAAACATCGCGACGGTCGGTTACGGTCTCGCAGCGATCGGCCCCGCCATCGGCGTCGGCATCGTCGTCGGAAAGACCATCGAGGGTGTCGCCCGCCAGCCTGAGCTGGCCGGCCGACTGCAGGTCCTGATGTGGATCGGTATCGCCTTCACCGAGGCACTCGCCTTCATCGGTATCGCCACCTACTTCATCTTCCAGTAACCTCTTTCACCCTCGTAAGGAGGCAAGATGCTTCACGCACTCGTTGCGGCGGCTGAAGAGGGCGCTACCAAGAACCCTCTGATCCCCGAGCTCTACGACATCTTCTGGTCGGCGGTGTGTTTCGTCATCCTCTTGGCGCTCTTCTGGAAGATTGTTCTTCCGAAGATGCAGGTCATGCTCGACGAGCGTTCTGCGGCCATTGAGGGCAACATCGCCAAGGCGGACGAAGCTCAGCGCCAGGCCGAGGCCGCGCTCGAGCAGTACACCGCTCAGCTGGCCGAAGCCCGCCAGGAGGCCGGCAAGATCCGTGAGTCCGCCCGCGAGGACGGCAAGCAGATTGTCGCTGAAGCGCGGAGCCAGGCCACGATCGAAGCCCAGCGCGTCACCGTGAGCGCCCAGGCGCAGATCGAGGCCGAACGTCAGGCAGCGCTCGTTTCGCTTCGCGGTGAAGTGGGCACGCTCGCCATCGACCTCGCAGGCAACGTCATCGGTGAGACTCTCGCGGACGACGCCAAGGCCACGGCCATCGTCGACCGGTTCCTCGCCGACCTCGAAGCTTCGGAGAAGGCAAACAACTAATGGGAAGCGCAACTCGGGAAGCACTGGCTTCGTCGAAGAAGGCTCTGTCCGACCTCGGCGCGACCGACCTGACCACGGCCAGCGAACTCTTCGCTGCCGGTCGGGTCGTCGGCGACTCCGGCCAGCTGCGCTCGCTGCTGGCCGACCCGTCAGCTGAGAGCTCGGCCAAGGGTGCGGTCATCGACCGCGTCTTCGGCTCACGGCTCGGTGCACAGGCCGTCGGACTGCTTCGGGACCTCGCCGGCGCGCGCTGGTCGAGCGCCGAGGACCTTCTCGGTGGCATCGAAGAACTCGGTCTGAGGGCAGCGGCTCTCTCCGCAGGTCCGGATGCCCGCCTCGAGGCTCAGCTCTTCTCGTTCGGCCAGGTCGTCTCCTCCGACGCGGAACTCGAGCTCGCGCTCGGCTCCAAGCTCGGAGCCCAGGACGCCAAGGCTGCGCTGGTGGACAGCCTGCTCAGCGGCAAGGGTTCACCCGAAAGCGTCGAGATCGTCAAGCACCTGGTGTTGCAGCCTCGCGGCCGTCGCATCGGTGAACTGCTTCGCCACGCGGCATCCGTCGTCGCAGACCAGAACGGCTTCATCGTCGCGACGGTCACCAGCGCAACACCCCTCGGACCGGTCCAGCTCGAGCGCCTCGAGAAAGGCCTCGCCGCGCAGTACGGGCGGGCACTCCGGCTCAACCAGGTTGTCGACCCCGCCGTCATCGGAGGCCTGCGCGTGCAGGTCGGCGACGACGTCATCGACGGCAGCATCTCCTCGCGCCTCGGCGAACTCAGACTTCAGCTTGCTGGCTAACGCCAGTACAACGTAGGGGACACACGTCCCCACACAGATAGGGAAGAAGATGGCAGAACTTACGATCAGCCCCGACGAGATCCGGGATGCTCTCAAGGACTTCGTCACGGCTTACGAGCCGGGTAAGGCGACCACCACCGAGGTCGGTTACGTCACCGACGCCGGTGACGGCATCGCCCACGTTGAGGGACTGCCAGGCGTGATGGCCAACGAGCTCATCCGCTTCGCCGATGGCACCCTGGGCCTCGCCCAGAACCTCGAGGAAGACGAGATCGGTGTCGTCGTCCTTGGTGAGTTCGGCGGAATCGTCGAGGGCATGGAAGTCACTCGCACCGGTGAGGTGCTCTCGACCCCGGTCGGTGACGCATTCCTCGGCCGCGTGGTCGACCCGCTCGGCGCGCCGATTGACGGCCTCGGTGAGATCAAGGCCGAAGGCCGCCGCGCCCTGGAGCTCCAGGCTCCTGGCGTGATGCAGCGTAAGAGCGTGCACGAGCCCATGCAGACCGGAATCAAGGCCATCGACGCCATGATCCCGATCGGCCGCGGCCAGCGCCAGCTCATCATCGGTGACCGCCAGACCGGCAAGTCCGCGATCGCGATCGACACCATCATCAACCAGAAGGCCAACTGGGACTCCGGCGACGTCAACAAGCAGGTCCGCTGCATCTACGTCGCCATCGGTCAGAAGGGCTCGACGATCGCGGCTGTGAAGGGCGCGCTCGAAGAGGCCGGCGCCATGGAGTACACCACCATCGTCGCCGCTCCTGCGTCCGACCCTGCCGGCTTCAAGTACCTCGCACCGTACACGGGCTCGGCCATCGGCCAGCACTGGATGTACGGCGGCAAGCACGTCCTCATCGTCTTCGACGACCTGTCCAAGCAGGCTGAGGCCTACCGCGCCGTTTCGCTCCTCCTCCGTCGTCCGCCGGGACGCGAGGCATACCCGGGTGACGTGTTCTACCTGCACTCCCGCCTGCTCGAGCGTTGCGCCAAGCTGTCCGACGAGCTCGGTGCCGGATCGATGACCGGTCTTCCGCTCATCGAGACGAAGGCGAACGACGTCTCGGCCTACATCCCGACCAACGTGATCTCGATCACCGACGGCCAGATCTTCCTGCAGTCCGACTTGTTCAACGCCAACCAGCGTCCGGCAGTCGACGTGGGTATCTCGGTCTCGCGAGTCGGTGGTGACGCTCAGGTGAAGAGCATCAAGAAGGTTTCAGGAACCCTGAAGCTGGAGCTCGCCCAGTACCGCTCGCTCGAGGCGTTCGCAATGTTCGCGTCCGACCTCGACCCGGCCAGCCGCCGCCAGCTCGCTCGCGGCGCCCGGTTGACGGAGCTGCTGCGCCAGCCGCAGTACTCGCCGTTCCCCGTGGAGAACCAGGTCGTCTCGATCTGGGCCGGTACCAAGGGCAAGCTCGATGAGGTTCCGGTCGAGGACATCCTGCGGTTCGAGAGCGAACTGCACGACTACCTCGCCCGCAACACCCAGGTGCTGACGAAGCTGCGCGACACCAACGTGCTCGACGACGACACCGTCTCCGAGCTCGATGCTGCTGTCGACAAGTTCAAGCTGGAGTTCCAGACCGGCGAGGGCAAGCCCCTCAACGGACCGGGCTCAGAGCAGTTCACCGAGCTTCCGGCAGAGGATGTCAACCAGGAAAAGATCGTCAAGGGACGTCGATAAGTAATGGGCGCACAACTTCGGGTCTATACGCAGAAGATCAAGTCTGCGCAGACGACCAAGAAGATCACCAAGGCGATGGAACTCATCGCCGCCTCGCGCATCGCGAAAGCGCAAGCGCGGGTAGCGGCTTCAGGTCCATACTCCCGGGCGATCACCCGCGCGGTGTCAGCCGTGGCGACGTATTCAAACGTCGACCACGTGCTGACCACCGAGCCGGAGACGATCGAGCGGGCAGCCGTCGTGATCTTCGCGTCCGACCGCGGCCTCGCCGGCGCGTTCAACTCGCAGGTCCTGCGTGAAGCCAACGAACTCGCCGAGCTGCTCCGCAGCCAGGGCAAGGACGTCGTGTTCTACCTCATCGGTCGCAAGGCCGTCGGGTACTTCACCTTCCGCAAGCGCGCGAGCGAAGGCCAGTGGGTCGGCGAGAGCGAGAACCCGACCTTCACCATGGCTCAGGAGATCAGCGCGGCGCTTCTCGAGAAGTTCATCGTGGATGCATCCGAAGGCGGCGTCGACGAGATCCACATCGTGTACAACCGCCTCGTCAGCATGATGAGCCAGGTCCCCGAGGTCGTGCGACTGCTTCCCCTCGAGGTCGTCGAAGGTGTCGAAGAACCGGACGACAAGACGGTTCTGCCGCTGTACGAGTTCGAACCGGATGCCGAGAGCGTGCTTGACGCGCTGCTGCCCGTCTACATCGAGAGCCGTATCTTCAACGCCCTGCTCCAGTCCGCTGCTGCGAAGCACGCGGCCACGCAGAAGGCGATGAGCTCGGCCAGCGAGAACGCGGACAAGCTCATCACCGACTACACGCGGCTCCGCAACAACGCGCGTCAGGCCGAGATTACCCAGCAGATTTCCGAGATTGTCGGCGGCGCAGACGCACTGTCGTCCGCCAAGTAACGCGATTACGAAGAGAGAAGAAGAGCATGACAGACATTGCCACCGCTCAGGACGCGACGAGTGAGGTGAAGGCCGGCGCAACCGGCCGTGTCGCCCGCGTCACCGGTCCGGTTGTTGACATCGAGTTCCCGCACGACGCGATCCCCGGTATCTACAACGCCCTGAAGACGACCGTCAACATGGCCGGCGAGACCCAGGTCATCACACTCGAGGTCGCACAGCACCTCGGTGACGACCTCATCCGCGCCATCGCGTTGAACCCGACCGACGGACTCGTCCGCGGCCAGGAAGTGACCGACTCCGGCTCGCCCATCACCGTGCCCGTCGGTGACGTCACCAAGGGCAAGGTCTTCAACGTCATCGGAGAGGTCCTCAACGCCGAGCCCGGCGAGAAGATCGAGATCACCGAGCGTTGGCCGATCCACCGCAAGCCTCCGGCATTCGACCAGCTCGAGTCGAAGACCGAGCTCTTCGAGACCGGCATCAAGTCGATCGACCTCCTCACCCCGTACGTTCTGGGTGGAAAGATCGGACTCTTCGGTGGTGCAGGTGTCGGCAAGACCGTTCTCATCCAGGAAATGATCCAGCGCGTCGCTTCCGACCACGGTGGTGTCTCGGTGTTCGCCGGTGTCGGTGAGCGTACCCGTGAGGGCAACGACCTCATCCACGAAATGGAAGAAGCGGGCGTCTTCGACAAGACCGCCCTCGTCTTCGGCCAGATGGACGAGCCGCCAGGAACGCGACTCCGCGTCGCCCTCTCGGCACTCACGATGGCGGAGTACTTCCGCGACGTGCAGAAGCAGGACGTGCTGTTGTTCATCGACAACATCTTCCGCTTCACACAGGCAGGTTCCGAGGTCTCCACCCTTCTCGGTCGTATGCCATCCGCCGTGGGTTACCAGCCGAACCTCGCCGACGAGATGGGTATCCTCCAGGAGCGCATCACCTCGACCCGTGGCCACTCGATCACGTCGCTGCAGGCCATCTACGTTCCTGCTGACGACTACACCGACCCCGCTCCGGCGACGACGTTCGCCCACCTCGATGCGACCACCGAACTGTCGCGTGAGATCGCGTCGAAGGGCCTCTACCCGGCCATCGACCCGCTCACGTCAACCAGCCGCATCCTCGACCCGCGTTACATCGGTGATGACCACTACAACACCGCCGTCCGGGTCAAGGCGATCCTTCAGAAGAACAAGGAACTCCAGGAGATCATCGCGATCCTCGGTGTCGACGAGCTGAGCGAAGAAGACAAGATCACGGTCGCCCGTGCACGTCGCATCCAGCAGTTCCTCTCGCAGAACACCTACATGGCGAAGAAGTTCACCGGTGTCGAGGGTTCGACCGTTCCGCTCAAGGAGACCATCGAGTCCTTCTCGGCGATCGCCAGTGGCGAGTTCGACCACGTTGCCGAGCAGGCGTTCTTCAACGTCGGTGGCATCAACGACGTCGAAGAGCGTTGGGCTCAGATTCAGAAGGAGAACGGCTAGTCATGGCATCGCTGCAGGTCAGTGTTGTCGGGGCGGACCAGGAAGTCTGGTCAGGCACCGCTTCGATGGTCGTCGCCCGCACGGTCGAGGGAGAGATCGGCATTCTCCCCGGCCACGAGCCGATGCTTGCCATCCTCGCCGAGGGTGAGGTCCGTGTGACCGCTGAGAACGGTCAGAAGATCGTCGCGACAGCGGCCGACGGATTCCTGTCGGTCGAGAACAACACCGTGACAGTCGTGGCCGGCAACGCCAGCCTCGTCAAGTAATTCCGCCGCAAGGCAACCGCAACGCCCCGTGCTGATTCTGCTCCCTCCGTCTGAGACGAAGCGAGCAGGCGGCACGGGGCGTTCGCTGTCCCTCGACCGGTTGCGGTTCCCCGGGCTCACCGAGGCACGGCGTTCGCTTGCCGACGACGTTGCCGCTCTTTCGCTCGACACGGATGCCGCCGTCGCGGCCCTGAAGCTGGGACCGAAGCAGCGCGGAGAAGCCGAGTCGAACCGGATCCTGTGGGAGTCTCCCACCCTGCCTGCACTCGACAGGTACACCGGCGTCCTCTTCGACGCGCTCGACGCGGCATCCCTGTCCGAACCGGCGCGGGCGTTCGCCGGGAGGCACCTGGTGATCCACGCGGCGCTGTTCGGCCCGGTCGGCGCCCTCGATCCGATTCCGGCGTACCGGCTGTCGCACGACTCCCGCGTGCCTGGGCGCCCACTCAAACGCCACTGGCGCACGGCCGTCGCGGCATCACTCGCCGAGGAGCCAGGGCTCGTGCTCGACCTGCGCTCCGAAGCGTACGTCGCGCTCGGCCCCGCCCCTGATGGATCACATTTCCTCCGCGTCCTCACCGAAGGCGCCGGTGGAGCGCGTCGGGCCCTCAACCACTTCAACAAGAAGGCGAAGGGTGAGTTCACGAGGGCCATCCTCGAGGCCGGAATCGTCTTCACGACCGCCGACGAACTTCTCGACTGGGCTCCGACGACCGGTTTCCGGCTGGAACGTCACTCAGACGGCAGCGAGCTCGCACTGATCGTCTGATCACGCCGCGCTTTCAGGCGGTGGCTCGCCAGCACCCGGAGACGTGGTCGTCGACGAGACCGGCCGACTGCATGAGCGCGTACATGGTCGTCGGTCCGACGAACCGGTAGCCGCGTTTCCGCAACGTTGCGCTCAGCGCAGACGACTCAGGGGTGATCGCCGGGATGTCACTCAGCTGCTCGGGTCGTGGCCGCCCCGCCTCAGGCTGGAAGCTCCAGACCAGGTCGGAGAGGCTCTCCCCGAGCTCCCTGGTGACCTTCGCGTTGCCGATGACCGCCTCGATCTTTCCCCTGTGCCTGATGATCGTGGCATCCTGGACGAGCCGTTCGACGTCGTCAGGCGTCATGGCTGCGACGGTGTCGATGTCGAAGTCGGCGAAGGCTGCGCGGAAGGCCGGGCGCCGCCTGAGGATAGTGATCCACGAGAGACCGGCCTGGAAGCCCTCGAGGCTGATCTTCTCGAACACGGCCTGGTCGCCGACGAGCGGTGTACCCCATTCCTCGTCGTGATACCGGACGTACTCGGGGTCGGAGCCGACCCAGGCGCAACGGGCCCGGGAATCGGCACCGGCGATCACGGAGGGGGAGGTGGTCACAGGTGCATCCTTCGATGTCAGGGGGCCGGACGACCCCGACGACGTCAGGCTAGCCGAGTCCGGTCACCGGTAGGGGATGCCTTCGTGTTCGAGCAGCCAGTGCTTGGCCGCCACCCCACTGCCCTGGCTGTAGCCGACGACGCGGCCGCCGCTGGAGAGAACGCGGTGGCAGGGGATGAGCAGGGGAGCGGGGTTGGCGCGTATTGCTCCGCCGACCGCGCGACCGGCGATGCCGAGCCCGGCATCGTGGCCGAGTCGGCCGTAGGTCGTCGCCTCGCCGAACGGGACGGTGCTGAGAGCAGTCCAGATGCTCTGCTGGAATTCCGTTCCCTCGACGGACAGCGGAACGTCGAAGCGTCTCCTGCCGCCGTCGAAGTACTCAGCCAGCTGCTCGGCGGCGCGGACGAGCACGTCGACGGAGGACTCGCGGTAGCCGTCTCGCGGCAGCCTGCCGTCGCGTTCGATCCGCAGGCCGGTCACGGCGGTCCCGTCACTCGTGAGCTCGATCCTCCCGAGCGGACTGGGAACGCGGATGAGGCCGACGGGCCGGTCGAAGAGGGTGGGTTGGGGTTCTCGGGTCTTGGCGTGTGTCGTCATGCAGCGACGGTACGACCGGAAGCGGCACGCGCACCGGATGACGCCAGAGCTGTGGGCATCCGGTTCATGCCGGTCGCGCTGTGGAGGAGCCGCGGCGCTAGCCTTGGGAGATGGCAGACATCGAATACCGCACACTCGGCACCAGCGGCCTCCGCGTCTCGACGATCGGACTCGGCTGCAACAACTTCGGGCGGCTCGGTACCGCCAGCGAGAGCCAGGAGGGGACGAACGCCGTCATCTCCGCAGCCATCGACGCCGGCGTGACACTGTTCGACACCGCCGACATGTACGGCAAGGAGCCCGGCCTCAGCGAGACCCTCATGGGCAAGGCACTCAAGAGGCGCAGGGACTCTGTCGTACTGGCGACCAAGTTCGGCCACGCGGGTGCCGAGGTCGGGATCGAGGGCTGGGGAGCCAAAGGGTCGAGGCGGTACGTCCGACTGGCCGTCGAAGCATCGCTTCGGCGCCTCCAGACCGACTGGATCGACCTGTACCAGCTGCACACGCCGGACCCGATGACGCCGATCGAGGAGACCCTTTCGGCGCTGCACGACCTGATCACAGAGGGCAAGGTGCGCTACATCGGCCACTCCAACCTCGCCGGATGGCAGGTGGCTGAGGCCGACCTCACCGCCGAACTCCACGGGCACCCGAAGTTCATCTCCTCGCAGAACGAGTTCAGCCTCCTCGTGCGGGACGCCGAACGCGAGGTACTCCCTGCGGTACGGCACTTCGGCCTCGGATTCCTGCCATACTTCCCGCTGTACAACGGCCTGTTCACCGGAAAGTTCAGCCGCGACGGCGGCCCGGCTGACTCGCGGATCATGCGTCAGCGCAGCCATCTGCTCGAGAGCGCGCCATGGGACGCGATCGAGTCGTTCCAGGCCTTCTGCGACGAGCGCGGCATCACCATGCTTCAGGCCACGTTCGCCTGGCTGCTCGCCCAGCCGGCCCTGACGAGCGTGATCGCCGGAGCGACGAGGCCAGAGCAGATCCTGCAGAATGCGGATGCCGCGACGGCGTGGCATCCGTCGGCAGACGAACTCGAGACGATCACCGCTCTGTTCGCTCCCCGCGAAGAGGAGTAACGCTCCGGGAAGTAATGAGTGAGCGCTCACTCCGTTACGATTGCGGGGTGACCACAACCCCTTCATCCCTGCTCCCAGGCCGGGCGGCGCCGCTGTCGCCCGACGACAGGCGATCGATGATCATCGACGCCGTGCTTCCGCTGCTGCTCGAGAACGGCAGCAGCGTCACCTCTCGCCAGATCGCCGAGGCAGCCGGCGTTGCCGAGGGCACCATCTTCCGTGCGTTCGGCGACAAGGAGAGCCTTCTCAAGGCGGCTGTCACCCGCTACCTCGACCCGGCGCCGCTGCTCAGGGAACTGGATGCCATCGACTCCGGCCTCCCGCTCGACGCGAAGGTCCGCCTCATCCTCGGTGCGCTCCGCCATCGTTTCACCGGGGTGTTCGCCGTGATGTCGACGCTCCGCGAGGAGGACCGCCCCGCACCGGTCTCGATGCGCGACGACATCGCCGAGCGGGTCGCGGCCGCCCTCGGCGCAGACCAGGAGAAGCTCGGCTGGAGCGCCGCGCAGGTCGCCCAGCTCGCGCGACTCCTCGCCTTCGCCAGCTCATTCCCGCTGCTCACCGCAGGCAGCGCCTTCACCGACGACGAACTGACCGAGCTCATTCTGCACGGCATCGTCGGTTCACCCGACACCGGCACCACCAGGGACACCCATGCTCGCTAAACTCACCGGACGCTACCTGAAGCCGCACTGGCCGCTTCTCGTCGGCGTCATCGTCTTCCAGCTGGCGCAGTCGATCGCGTCGCTGTATCTCCCGACGCTCAACGCCGACATCATCGACAACGGAGTGGCCACCGGTGACACCGAATACATCATGCGGGTCGGCATGATGATGCTCGGGATCACGCTCCTCCAGGTGCTCTGCGCGATCGTGGCCGTGTACTTCGGGGCGAAAGCAGCGATGGCACTCGGGCGAGACCTCCGCCAGGCGGTCTTCGACCGCGTCTCCGAGTTCTCGGAACGTGAAGTGTCGTCGTTCGGCGCCCCTTCGCTCATCACGAGGAGCACCAACGACGTCCAGCAGGTGCAGATGCTCGTGCTGATGACCGCGACGCTCATGGTCTCGGCGCCGATACTCGCCATCGGCGGTGTCGTGCTCGCGCTCGGACTCGACCTCCAGCTGTCGTGGCTGATGGCCGTCGCCATCCCCGTGCTCCTCATCGCCGTCGGGCTCATCATCGTGCGCATGATCCCGCTGTTCCAGTCGATGCAGCGCCGGATCGACCGGATCAACCAGGTCATGCGTGAGCAGCTCACCGGCATCCGCGTCGTCCGTGCGTTCGTCCGTGAGGACGTCGAGACCACCCGGTTCGAGAAGGCCAACGACGAGTTGACCGATGTCGGACTCCGTACCGGCCGTCTGATGGCGATCATGTTCCCGATCGTCATGCTCGTGCTCAACGTCTCGAGCATCGCCGTGCTCTGGTTCGGAGCGTTCCGCGTCGAGGAAGGCTCCATGCAGGTCGGCACGGTGATGGCGTTCCTGCAGTACCTCATGCAGATTCTCATGGCCGTGATGATGGCGACCTTCATGGCTGTCATGATCCCGCGCGCGGCCGTCAGCGCCGACCGGATCGGAGAGGTGCTCGATACCGACTCCTCGGTGCGCCAGCCCTCCTCGCCTGTCGTCACTCTGGACACTGCAGGGAGCATCGTCTTCGACGGGGTGTCGTTCTCCTACCCGGGGGCGGACCAGCCTGTGCTGAGGAACCTGTCCTTCGCCATCCAGCCCGGGACGACGACGGCGATCATCGGTTCGACCGGAGCGGGGAAGACCACACTGGTCAACCTGCTGCCCCGGCTGTTCGACGCGACCGCCGGCCGGGTGCTCGTCGACGGCGTCTCGGTCGCGGAGACGGATCAGGATCTGCTCTGGTCGAAGATCGGCATCGTGCCGCAGAAGCCCTACCTGTTCTCGGGCACCGTCGCATCGAACCTCAGGTACGGGAAGCCCGGCGCCAGCGACGACGAACTCTGGCACGCACTCGAGGTCGCACAGGCCAAAGACTTCGTCGAGGCGCTCCAGGACGGCCTCGACGCGCCGATCTCACAGGGCGGCTCGAACGTCTCCGGCGGTCAGCGCCAGCGGCTCGCGATCGCGCGGGCACTCGTCAAGCGCCCCGAGATCTACGTCTTCGATGACTCGTTCTCCGCCCTCGACCTCGCGACGGATGCCAGGCTCCGCGCGGCGCTCGCACGGGACGTCGGCGACGCCACTCTCGTGATCGTCGCCCAGCGGGTGTCGTCGATTCTCGGTGCAGACCAGATCCTCGTGCTCGAAGACGGCGCGATCGTCGGGCTCGGCACCCACGACGAGTTGCTCGAGCGCTCGACCACGTACCGCGAGATCGTGGAATCACAGCTCACCACAGAGGAAGCATCATGAGCGACACAGAGACCGAGACCGAAACCCGCGTCCCCGCTCGCCCACCGCGCGGCGGCGGACCGTTCGGTGGCGCAGGGATGCCGGCCGAGAAGTCGATGAACTTCGGGCCGAGCGCCAAGCGGCTGATGAAGCGCCTGCAGCCCGAGTGGCTCCCTCTCGTGGCCGTGACGATCCTCGCGGTGATCAGTGTCACGTTCTCGGTGATCGGCCCGCGCATCCTCGGCGACGCCACGAACATCATCTTCGAGGGCGCGATTTCGGCGAACCTGCCCGCGGGCGCGACCCAGGATCAGATCGTCGACGGTCTCCGTGCCGATGGTCAGACCCAACAGGCGGACATGCTCGCCGGCATGAACCTCGACCCCGGGTCAGGGATCGACTTCGAGGCGCTCTCGCGGGTGCTGTTGCTCGTACTCGCCATCTACGCCCTGGCGTTCCTGTTCGGCTGGATCCAGGCGCTCGTGCTCAACGGCGTGGTCCAGCGGACCATGTACCGGCTCCGCGAGGACGTCGAGACGAAGGTGAACACGCTTCCGCTGTCGTACTTCGACAAGATGCCGCGCGGTGAGCTGCTCAGCCGGGTCACCAACGACATCGACAACATCTCGCAGACGCTCCAGCAGACCCTCAGCCAGGTCCTCGTGTCGCTGCTGACGGTGGTCGGCGTGCTCGGGATGATGTTCTCCATCTCACCCCTCCTTGCCGGAATCGCCCTCGTCACCATCCCGCTCACCGTGCTCATCACCGCGGTGATCGCGAAACGGTCGCAGAAGAAGTTCGTCGCCCAGTGGGCACACACCGGCGAGCTGAACGCGCAGATCGAGGAGATGTACTCCGGACACGCCATCGTGAAGGTGTTCGGTCGGTCGCGCGAGGTCGGCAAGCGATTCCAGGAGAAGAACGACGAGCTGTACCAGGCGAGTTTCGGCGCCCAGTTCATCTCCGGCATCATCATGCCGTCGATGATGTTCGTCGGGAACCTCGTCTATGTGGCCATCGCCGTCGTCGGTGGCCTGCAGGTCGCCACGGGGGCCCTGAGCCTCGGCAGCGTGCAGGCGTTCATCCAGTACTCGCGCCAGTTCACCCAACCGCTTACGCAGCTCGGATCGATGGCCAACCTGCTCCAGTCGGGTGTGGCATCCGCCGAACGCGTCTTCGAGCTCTTCGACGCCGACGAGCAGTCGCCTGACCCCGCAGTGCCGGTGACGCCGACAGACGATGTCGGACGGCTCGTGTTCGAGAACGTGTCGTTCAGCTACTCGCCCGAGAAGCCGCTCATCCAGGACCTCGACCTCGTCGCAGAGCCGGGCCACACGATCGCGATCGTCGGTCCGACCGGCGCGGGGAAGACCACCCTGGTCAACCTGATCATGCGCTTCTACGAGCTCGACGGCGGCCGGATCACGCTCGACGGCGTCGACATCGCCCAGATGACGAGGCTCGACCTCCGCAGCAGGATCGGCATGGTGCTCCAGGACACCTGGCTGTTCGGCGGCACGATCCGCGACAACATCGCGTACGGGCGACCGGATGCCACGGAGGACGAGATCCTCGCCGCTGCCCGCGCCACCTATGTCGACCGGTTCGTGCACTCCCTCCCAGACGGGTACGACACCGTGCTCGACGACGAAGCGTCGAACGTCTCAGCGGGTGAGAAGCAGCTGCTCACCATCGCGCGCGCGTTCCTCGCCCAGCCGAGCGTGCTCATCCTGGACGAGGCCACGAGCTCGGTGGACACCAGGACCGAGGTCCTCGTCCAGAAGGCGATGTCGACCCTCCGACAGGATCGGACGAGTTTCGTCATCGCTCACCGGCTCTCCACCATCCGGGACGCGGACGTGATCCTCGTCATGGAATCGGGGCGGATCGTCGAGCAGGGCAGCCACGACGGGCTGCTCGCCCAGGGCGGCGCGTACTACAACCTGTACAACTCGCAGTTCGCAGCACCGGTCAACGACGAGGTGTAGTCCCCCACAGTCCCGGCCGACCGGTCGGTTCTCCACAGCGGAGGGCCACCGGTCGGCGACCGGGCACCGGGGGAGCAGACTCCCGGGCATGACCACGATCATCCGAACTCATGACGCCCAGGATTTCCTCGCCCTCGTCCCGCACCTGACCGGCTTCCGGCCGGGGGAGAGCATCGTCCTCGTGGCGTTTCGGGGCAACAGGACCTGCGGGGCCCTCCGTTGCGACCTGCCGTCGGAGGCGTCGTCGCCTGCGGTCCGTCGACGGGCGGCGAACACGATGCTCGGAATGATCTGCCGCATCCCCGACGTCGACGCCCTCGTACCCGTCGTCTACACGGACGACTCATTCGCGACCGGCGAGGGGATGCCGCGCGACGCCGTCGTCCGTAGCGTGCTGGATCGCGCACGGGACTGCGGCTTCCTGGTCCGCGACGCCCTGTGCGTCGCCGCCGACGGCTGGGGGAGTTACCTCGACGACGAATGCCCTCGCGCCGGGCGACCCCTGGCGCTCATCACCACCTCGCCGGCCCACCGGACGCTCGCGGACAACGTCGAGCGCACAGAACTCGTGGACGTCGATGCCGAATCCACCCTGCCGACGGCGGATTTCGAATCGAGGGAAATGACGGCGAAGCGGTACACCGAGCTCGACGGGCTCAGGGGCTCTCCTGAGCTCGCCCCCGCACTGCTGTTCGACGAGAACTTCTCCGGAGACGTCGTCGACCTCGCAGACCGGCTGGTCGGCGTGGGCGATCCGACTGCCCGTGACGCCGCGCTTCTGGCGTTCGTCGTTCAGGCCCCTGCGGTCCGCGACGAAGTCCTGCTCACCTGGGCATGGGGAGCCGGGTTCGGGGTCAGGGTCATGGAGATGAACGACAGGCATGACCGGGGCGAAGACATCAGCGACCTGCCTGGGGCAATGGCCCTCGGCGGATTCGGGATGCCCCGGCCCGATCCAGGACGGCTCCGGTCGGCGATCCGGCTGCTCCGCCACACCGCAGCTCGTGTCCCGAGGCGGGCGACACCGCCCCTGCTCACCATGATCGCGTGGTGCCACTGGGCGCTCGGCGCAGGCACAATCGCCGGCCGCTGGGTCGACCAGGCGCGTGCGGTGGACAGCGTATACGGGCTGGCCGAATTGCTCGACCTGATGCTCCAGTCCGGCCGCCTCCCCGACTGGGCGTGGGAGGTGCCACCGGATGCCACAAACGGCGTCGCAATCACCGCCGGACGGTAAGCCGCGACGCGCCACATCCGCATCGCCGGTATTATCGACGCAACGGCTCTGCACCGTGGGGGCTCCGAAAGGACGATTGCGTGACCGGCATCAACGTGAGTACCGATTCGCGTGTTGTCGACGTGCCCGGCGGACTGGCACTGGAACTGTCGTGGGCCTCGGTCACCGACACCGGCCGCAAACGCCAGGTCAACCAGGACGCCCTGATCGTCGACTACCCGATCTTCGCCGTCGCCGATGGAATGGGCGGACACGACGCGGGCGAAGTCGCCAGCGCCGCAGTGATCGCCCGCCTTGCGGAACGCGTTGCCTCGGGGGAGACCGTCGACAGGGATGCCGTCGAAACCGCGCTCCGTGCGGCCGTGGGTGACATGCTCGAGCAGGTCGGCAAGTCGGATCTCGGCACAGGGACCACCGTGACCGGGATTGTCTTCGGATTCACAGGCCCTGAGGCCGACGTCCCGGCGTGGACGGTCTTCAACATCGGCGACTCGCGCGTGTACCGGCTGCTCGGCGACGAACTTATCCAGGTGACGCTCGACCACTCGGTGGTCCAGGAACTGATCTCGATCGGCGCGATCACTCCTGACGAAGCCGAATCCCACCCGCACGGCAACGTGATCACCCGCGCCGTCGGGTTCTCGGACGACCCGCTTCCCGACTACACCGACATCCTGTCGACCGACCGGGCGCGCTGGCTGGTCTGCTCAGACGGGCTGACCAAGGAACTCACCGACTTCGGCCTGCGTCATTTCCTCATGCAGGCCGCGTCCCCTGAGGATGCCGTCAGGAGCCTCGTCGATGCGGCTCTCGAAAACGGCGGGCGCGACAATGTCAGCGCCATCGTCCTCGACGAACTCCTTATCGACAACAGCGAGACCGCCGTTCTCGACTGACCGGTCCTCCACCGGGGCGGCCACGTCACACGCGCTTCCACCGGCACAGTCGATTCGGTTGGAACGTCCGCGCACCTGCTGTGCTGGGTGAATGCACGAGCCCATCGACGAGCCGATCACCGTTCCGGCCGAACCGGTCGCGGGCGCGGGGTCGCCGTTCCCGATCGTGGCGAGTCTCGCCCCTGTCGTGGCATCCGTCGTCATCTGGTCGTTCACGCGCTCGCCGTTCGTCCTCGCGTTCGCCGCGCTCGGTCCGGTCGTCGCCATCGCGGGCGTTGTGGACAACCGCTGGTCCACCCGTCGTCGGCTCCGTGCTGAGACGACCGCCTACGGGTTGGAACTCGCCAGGCTCACGACTCTCGTGGGCGAGAGACACGCTGACGAGCGCCGGTCCAGGCGGGCTGCCGCCAGGGGAGCGCGCCTCGTCCTCGACGCCGCGGTGGAGCCGTCCGGCGCAGCTGGATTCGGCCGCTGGCGTGCTCCGGACGACCGCAAGACCATCGTCGTCGTCGGTTACGGCGAGCAGCCGAGCGGCGTCCGTATCGACGGACCGCCCGGAAACGACACGGCGAGGGTGAAACGGCTGGCCGCCCGAGTCTCCGATGTCCCGGTCGGCATCGACGCCTCGGCGGGGATCGGAATCGTCGGACCAGCCGTCGTCACGCGCGCATTCGCCAGGGGGCTGCTCGTCCAACTGTGCACCGCCGCCGGCCCCGATGATCTCGCCGTCGTCGACGTGCCGGACGGCTGGGACTGGACCCGTCCACTTCCGCACCGCAGCGCACGGACGGCGGCCACGAGCGTGCGGGTCGTTGAGAGGTCTGCTGCTGCGGGGCCGATCGGCGCCGCCGACCGGGCCGAGGTCCTGCTCGTCCTCGCCGACCGTCTCGACCTGATCCCCACGCGCTGCTCCCACCTCATCGAGTTCACCGGGGTCGCGACGGCGCTGCTTCACCGGACGACCGCTGCCGGGCGGCCAGACACGACCGAGGTCATCGTCGACCTCGTGTCAGAGGCCGAGGCCGCCCGGTTCGCCGAGGAACTCGCCGACCATGCCCGCCACGCCGGCGCAGGGACGGCCGGCGACGCCCTGCCACTGTCGATCGGGCTCGCCGAGGCGTCCGTCGACGCGCCGCCGCCCTCCTCGACCGCGTCCCTGTCTGCGGTGATCGGCAGTTCCGGCCGGAGTGCAGTGCTCGTCGACCTCGTTGCGCACGGCCCCCATGCGATCGTCGGAGGCACGACGGGCAGCGGCAAAAGCGAATTGCTCGTCACCTGGGTCACCAGCCTGGCCGATCGACACCCGCCCGACGTCGTGACGCTGTTGCTCGTCGACTTCAAGGGAGGCGCTGCCTTCGATCCGCTGCGTCGCCTTCCGCACGTGGTGGGCGTGGTCACAGACCTCGACGCCGTCTCGGCGGCGAGGGCTCTCGAAAGCCTTCGTGCCGAAGTGCGCTTCAGGGAACGTCGCCTGCGCGACGCCGGCGCCAGGGACATCGCGGCTCTGCCGTCACTGCCCCGCCTGGTCATCGTGGTCGACGAGTTCGCCGCGATGCTCGACGGCTACCCGGACCTCCATGCTCTCTTCGTCGACGTCGCGGCCCGCGGAAGGTCGCTGGGCATGCACCTCGTCCTCTGCACCCAGCGTCCTGCGGGGGTTGTGAGGGACTCCTTGCTCGCCAACTGCGGACTCCGGATGTCGCTGCGGGTCACGAACCGCGCTGACAGCACCGCCGTCCTCGGCACGGACGACGCGGCATTCCTGCCCGCGACGATCCCGGGCAGGCTTTCGCTCGCCGCGCAAGACGGCACCGTCACCGTCCAGGTGGCGTCGACCTCGGAGCGTGACCTTCACCGGGCAGCGGGGCGCTGGCCGCCTCCGGCTGAGCGGCGACGGCCGTGGCTCGACCCGCTTCCTGCGCGTGTGGAGCGGGGAAGCCTCGCCGTGGCGGGGGACGGCATCCGCCTCGGTCTCGCCGACCACCCGGCCGAGCAGCGACAGGACACCGCCGTGTGGCATCCGGGAGTCGACGGCAGTCTCCTCGTGATTGGAAGGGCTCGCACGGGGAAAACCACCCTCCTCGACACGATCGAGGCTGAGGCCGCTCGCATCGGCTCGTTCCTGGTCGAACGGATCGGGTCTGACGCCGAGCTGGCCTGGGACGTGATCCATTCGCTCGCCGCAGATTTGCCCACCCGAACCGCGGATGCGGGCGATCTGCTCCTCCTCGTCGACGACCTCGACTCCCTCCTCGCCGGCATCGACCCCGACGACGCCGTCGAACTCCGCGACGGGATTCTTGCCCTGCTGCGGGACGGCCCCCGGAGGTCGGTGTGGCTGGCGATCACGATGCAGCGACTGGCCGGGCCGACCGGTGCTCTGGGAGGGTTCGTCGGGTCCACCGTGCTGCTGGGCACCGCCAACCGGCAGGAGCACCTGCTCGCGGGCGGCGAGAGTGCGGGCTGGGTCGAGGGCCGTCGCGCCGGCAGCGCCCTCTGGCGGGGTGTCTCCGTCCAACTGTGCGCACCTGAAGTCCAGCCTGGTCCGCCCCGCCACGCCGCGAGTCGCACCGTGGCGCCCGTCGACTGGCGGGGCAGCGCCATCAGCCTGGTCGTGTCGAGCGCACCCGCGCGAAGGGTCGAGGAGATCCTCGCGGAGAACTCCGCCGATCCGTCCAAGGTGCCCGTCCGCGTGGCCGCCCTCGCCGACGTCGCTTCCGGACGGATCACCGTCGCCGAGGTCCGCCGGCCCGGAGGAGGAGCGGTCGTCATCGTCGGCGACAGCGACCAGTGGCAGGCGCACTGGTCGCTCCTCACCGCATTGCGCGAGAACGCCAGGATCATCGTCGACGGCTGTTCACCTGCCGAATTCCGCACCATCACGCGGATCAGGTCACGTCCACCCCTGCTGGACCGGGTGCAGGGGCGGGCCTGGTCCTGCTCGCCGGGCGGGGAGGTGACGCGAGTGAGCCTGGACCCGGTGTCGGGTCGCAGATGACGGATGCCGGACGGGTCGCTCAGCCCAGTGGTGACGTCTCCTCGTGGCTGAGACCGTGGGCCGAAGCGACCGGTGCGCTGTACACGGAACCGCCGTGCACGTTGAGGCCGAGGGCGAGAGCGGGATCCGCGGCCAGGGCACTCTTCCACCCGGCGTTCGCGATCGCACGGACATAGGGGAGGGTCGCGTTCGTCAGCGCGTATGTCGACGTGTGCGGGACGGCACCCGGCATGTTCCCGACGCAATAGAACACGGAGCCGTGCACCGTGAACGTCGGGTCGGCGTGGGTGGTCGGGTGGGAGTCCTCGAAGCAGCCGCCCTGGTCGACGGAGATGTCCACGAGCACACTGCCCGGCTTCATCTTCGCCACGAGCGCGTTGCTGACGAGCTTCGGCGTCTGCGCTCCGGCGATCAGGACGGAACCGATGACGAGGTCGGCGCTCACGAGCGAGTGCTCGATCTCGAACGCGTTGCTGGCAATCGTCTTGATCCGGCCCGCGTAGAGGGCGTCGAGTTCGCGGAGCCTGGCGATGTTGGTGTCGAGCACGGTGACGTCAGCGCCGAGACCGACAGCGACGGCAGCGGCGTTCGTGCCTGCGACACCTCCGCCGAGCACCGTGACCCGGGCGGGAGAGGTTCCAGGGACGCCGGGGACGAGGAGACCGGGGCCGCCGTTCGGCTTGAGCATGGTGTTCGCGCCGACGATCGTGGCCAGCCGTCCGGCCACCTCGCTCATCGGGGCGAGGAGGGGGAGCGAGCGGTTCGGCAGCTGAACGGTCTCGTAGGCGATGGCGGTCACGCCCGAGTCGATCAGTGCCCGCGTCAGGTCGGGCTCGGCGGCGAGGTGGAGGTACGTGAACAGGACGAGGCCTTCGCGGAAGTGCCCGTACTCGGCGGCTATCGGCTCCTTCACCTTGAGGAGCAGTTCGGCGCGCGCCCACGTGGTCTCGGCATCCGGAAGGATCGTCGCACCTGCTGCGGCATAGGCGTCGTCGGGGATCGAGGATCCGGCGCCTGCACCGGTCTCGATGAAGACCTCGTGGCCGTGAACGGTGAGTTCGTGGACTCCTGCGGGCGTGATGGCCACGCGGAATTCGTTGTTCTTGACTTCGCGGGGGACGGCGACTCTCATGGTGCTCCTTATTCCGTGCCGTTCCGGATGGGGACGGCACACAGGGGAATGCTTCGCACCCCTGTAGGAGTCGCGACAGCACTGTCAGCGGGCACGGATGCCCGCCACCAGCCTATCGAGTCAGGAGAGTTCGAGCAGCGGGGAGACGCGAATCTCCCCGACGGTGCGGTCCCCGCCTGTGACCGACAGTCTGAGGTCGGGCAGCACCGAGTCGACGACGTCACGCTCGAGCGCGCCGGCGTCCACGAGCAGGCTGAGGCCGACGAGAGTCGCGGCGCGGAGGCTGCCGTCGAGCATCTTCAGGGCGACGGTTGTTCCGTCAGGGGCTGCCATCACCATGACGCCTTCGGCCCCGAGCTTTGCGAACACGCCGAGCCGGTCGATGACGACGGTGTTGGCGCGACCCGCCCCGTCGATCGCCCAGCCGTTCTCGAGCACGGCCTGGCAGAGGATGCCGGCGTTGCGGTAGATCGCGAACGGGGACGTGGGCGATGAAGTGCGGATGCGACCGATCCCGCGGGCGAGACCGGCGAGCGACAACGCCTGAACCGGTGTGCCGCAGCCGTCGACGCCGGTGTGGACGGGGCGTTCGCCGGTGAAACGCTCGAGAACGTCCCGGACCTGGACCTGCATCGGGTGGTCGTTCTCGAGGTAGGTCTCGATCGGCCAGCCGTTGGTGACGCAGGCGAGCAGCATGGCCGCATGCTTGCCCGAACAGTTCATGTAGATGGGCGAAGCTCCGCCGTTGTCGCGGACGAGTTCGTCGCGCGCGGTCGCGTCGAGCGGCCAGTCCGCCGGGCATTGCAGCGCGATCTCGGTCAGCCCGGCCTGGGCGAGGATGCTTCTGACGACGGAGACGTGGCGCTGCGTGCCCGCGTGGCTCGCCGTGGCGAGCACGGCGGCCGCACCGCGCAGGCCGACGCCGGCGTTCATGACCGCGATCGCCTGGAACGGTTTCAGCGAGGAACGGCCGTAGACGGGTGCGGCGGTGTTCCCGAGCGAGCGGATCACGTCGGCGTGCTGGTCGAGCACGATCGCCGATCCGGAGTGCCTGGACTCGACGAAACCGCTGCGGGTGACGACCGCGAGTTCGACGGCGCTCGCCGTGGTGAAAGTCTCGACAAGGTCAGGTGCAGTAGTCACCGGACAAGGCTAGCCGCTGATCCGAGCGGCGGCATGACAAACTGGGCTCATGTTGTTGGGCGAACACGAGTACACCGTCGCTGTCGAGTGGCACGGCAACCGCGGCACGGGCACAAGCGGCTACCGCGACTACAGTCGGGAGCTCGTCGTCACCGCCGAGGGGAAGCATCCGCTCGAAGGGTCGGCCGACAAACCGTTTCGGGGAGACCCGGCCAGGTGGAACCCCGAGGAACTGCTCCTCGCCGCCCTCGCCCAGTGCCACCTGCTCTCCTACCTCCACGTCGCCGTGACCGTCGGCGTCGTCGTGACCGCGTACGAAGACGACGCGAACGGAACCATGGTCGAGGACGGGAAGGGCGGTGGCGCGTTCACCGAGGTGGTCCTCCGCCCCAGGGTCACTGTTGCCGACGCGTCCATGGTGGATGCCGCCCTCGCCGCGCACGGCAGGGCCAACGAGCTCTGCTTCATCGCGAACTCGGTGAACTTCCCGGTGCGCCACGAACCGGAGATCGTCGTCGCCTGACGGCGATCGGATGCCTCAGGGCGTCAGAGGCGCTCGCGCTGGAAGACGGCGCGTTTGAGCTTCTCCATCGTGTCCGCAGGGGGAGTCTCGTTGTAGGAATCCGCGCGTTCCTGGTCGGTGAGCGCGTGGATGGCGTTCATGATCTCGTCCGTGGCCGCTCGCCTGGCCCTGCCGCTCGTCGCGGCACCATGGTGGCTGAGGTCGATGGGTTCGCCGAAGACGACGGTGACCCGCTTCAGCCGCGGAACGGTGCTTCCGACCGGCATGAGTTCATCCGTCCCGATGAGTCCGACGGGAACGACGGGCGAGCCGGTGGAGAGGGCAAGCCAGGCCACACCGGTGCGGCCTTTGTACAGCCGGCCGTCGAGCGAGCGTGTGCCCTCGGGGTAGATGGCGAACGCGCTCTCGGTCTCGAGAATGCGTTTGCCCGCATCGAGGGCTTCCTGTGCGGCAGCGCCTGCGCCGCGTTCGACGGCGACAGCGCCGATCGACGTGAAGAAGGTGCGGGAGACCCAGCCCTTCAGGCCCGACCCGTCGAAATAGCTGGACTTCGCCAGGAACTGTACCCGACGCGGTGCGACGACCGGGATCGCGATGCTGTCGATGAACGACAGGTGGTTGCTGGCGAGGATGACCCGACCGGATGCCGGAACGTTCGAACGGCCGAGGATCCTGGGCCGGTAGACGAGGCGGACGATCGGCATGAGCACCGCGCGGCCGAGGTGATAGACCAGCCCGGGCGAGGCAGTTTCGCCACGCTCATCGACGGTGATTTCGCTGTTTGACACAAAGGATGAGAGTAGTGCCTGTCGTATTCCTCCTTGCGCATGGGGTATCGGCCGTGCGATTGCCGGTGCGCGTTGAGGCCGTTCGCAGGTAATTCGAGGGCTCGTGAGGCAGACTGGCCTTCTCCCACTCCTCTGTGAAAGCGATTCTCTGTGCGCACTTCCCTTCCTCTTCTCCTCGTTGCCGCTGCAGCGTCCGCGCTCGTGCTGTCGGGCTGCTCTACCCCTGAGCCGGCGTCGACCGAAGAACCGGCGGCGCTCAGTTGCGAAGACACGAAGAGCGGCGCTGCGGTCGACTCCGTGAAAGTGACCGGCGATTTCGGCGCCAAGCCGACCGTCGACTTCACGGCACCGCTGAGTGTGAAGAGTTCCGAACGACAGATCGTCATCGAGGGCGACGGGGACGAAGTCCAGCCGGCAGACAGCGTCGCCGTCGAACTGACCCTGTTCAACGCGACCAGCGGCGACCAGCTCGCACAGACCAGGTACGACGGACTCGGCCCGCAGCAGATCGTCGTCGACGACACGACCGGCATCCTGCCGGGCATCGTCAGGACGATCGAGTGCGTCAACGTCGGATCACGGGTCGTCACCGTTGTGGCGCCTGCTGACGGCTTCGGCGACGCAGGCTCCACCGACGCAGGCGTTGCAGGCACCGATTCGCTTCTGCTCGTCGCCGACGTGCTGAGCATCATGCCTGAAAAGGCCACCGGCGTCGACCAGGAGCCTGTCGCCGGCCTGCCCACCGTCGAACTGGCGAAGAACGGCAAGCCGACCGTCACCCTTCCCGAAGGTGACGCGCCTGCCGAACTGCAGCTCGCCACCCTGAAGCAGGGTGACGGCGAACTCGTCGTCGAGGGCGACACCGTCGCGGTCCAGTACCAGGGCACCAACTGGCGCACCGGCGAGGTCTTCGACCAGAGCTGGGGCAAGTCCCCGGCCAGTTTCCAGACGACAGGCGTCGTTCCCGGCTTCTCCAAGGCGCTTGTCGGCCAGGCCGTCGGGTCGCAGGTTATCGTCGTCGTCCCGCCCGCCGAGGGCTACGGTGAGGCCGGCCAGCCCGACGCGGGCATCGAAGGCACCGACACGCTCGTCTTCGTCGTCGACATCCTCGCCACCACCCGGTAGTCCGGGCTGTCCCGGTGGCGAACCGGATGCCGCGGCTAAGCTGACGGGGTGCGTCGCGTTCTCATTCTTGGATCAACCGGCTCGATCGGAACCCAGGCCCTGGATGTCATCAGGGCCAATCCCACCCGATTCGAGGTGGTGGGGCTGTCCGCGAACGCGAACAGGGAACTCCTCGCCGAACAGGCTGCCGAGTTCTCGGTCGACGACACCGCGATCGGTGCCGCCGAGTGCGAGCAGCTCGTCCGGGCTGTCGAGGCGGATGTCGTCCTCAACGGCATCACCGGCTCCGTCGGTCTCGGCCCCACCCTGGCCGCGCTCGAGACCGGCAGGACGCTCGCGCTCGCGAACAAGGAGTCGCTCATCGTCGGCGGCGACCTCGTCACCCGCGTCGCGAAGCCCGGTCAGATCGTCCCCGTCGATTCCGAACACTCCGCCATCGCCCAGGCCCTCAGGGCAGGGACCAGCCGTGAGGTCCGCCGCCTCGTCCTGACGGCATCCGGTGGCCCGTTCCGGGGGAGGACCCGCCAGTCGCTGGCGAAGGTCACGCCTGCCGAGGCGCTGGCCCACCCCACCTGGAACATGGGACCCGTCGTGACGACCAACTCGGCCACCCTCGTCAACAAGGGGCTCGAAGTGATCGAGGCGCACCTGCTCTTCGACGTGCCATACGAGCGCATCGACGTGGTCGTGCACCCGCAGTCGATCGTGCACTCCATGGTCGAGTTCATCGACGGTTCGACACTCGCCCAGGCGTCGCCGCCTGACATGCGGCTGCCGATCTCGCTCGGCCTCGATTGGCCGAACCGCGTCGCCGGTGTGGGGCGGCCGCTCGACTGGACTGCACAGCAGAGCTGGACGTTCGAGCCTCTCGACTCGACGGCTTTCCCCGCCGTCGACCTCGCCAAGACGGTCGGCCGCGCGGGCGGAACGTACCCAGCCGTGTTCAACGCCGCGAACGAACAGGCCGTCGCCGCCTTCCACGAGGGCAGGATCGGCTTCCTCGACATCGTCGACACGGTCAGTCGGGTCGTCGAAGAGCACGAACAGCAGGGCGAACTCAGCCTCGCCAGCCTCGCCGACGCCGAGCGTGAGGCGCGCGCCCACGCCGACCGCGTGATCGCAGCGGTCTAAGCGGCGGTCCAGCCCGCCTCGGCCAGCGCGGCCCGAGTCTCGTCGAGCACCGAGAACGGCACCTTGACCCCGGCGACCTCGCGGTACTCCTTCTCGGCCAGTCCGGCCCAGAGGATCGTGTCAGCGGCCGTCGCCTCGCGCACGGCGGCCCTGATGGCCTCCTCAGGTGCGGCGATCTCGCGGATGTCCCCGCCTGGTTTGGCCGCGCGGGCCCCATCGAGCACCGCTTCACGGATGAGGGCGGGGTCTTCGGAGCGGGGCTGGTGATCGGTGATGATGAGCAGGTCGCTGCCGAGGGCGGCTTCCCTGCCCATCTCCGGGCGCTTGAGCTGGTCGCGGTCACCGTTGGCCCCGGCGATCATGATCACGCGCCCCCTGGTGAGGTGGCGCACGGCTTCGAGGGTTTTGGCGAAGGCATCAGGGGTGTGTCCGGAGTCGACGTACACCGCCGGCCCGTCGACGACAGGCACCTGCACGGCCCGGCCGGGGAGGTGTGCGGTGATCCCGCCGTCGCGACGCAGTGCCGAATCGATTTCGGCGAGGGCGATGCCGGACTCGACGAGCATGGCGATCGCGAGCCCGCCGTTGGCGGCCATGTGCCTGCCGATCACGGGCACCCGCGTCGAGATCTCCGCCCGGTCCGCATCCCGGATGAGCGTGAACGACGTGAAGGACGGGTCCTCTTCGTCGATCCTCACGGTCCAGTCGGCCGCGGTCCCGGGGAGGGAAGTGATCGTGGTCACCGGGATCCCGGCCCGTGCCGCGACTGTGAGGCCGGCAGGAGTGTCGAGCGACACGACGGCGCGCTTGGCGTGTTCGGGGGTGAAGAGGGAGAGCTTCGCGGCGAAGTAGTCGTCCATGCTCGCGTAGTCGTCGAGGTGGTCCTGGCTGAGGTTGGTGAAGGCGGCGACATCGAAGACGAGGCCGTCGACGCGGTGCCGGGTGAGGGCGTGCGCGCTGACCTCGATGATCGCGGCTTCGACGCCGGACTCCTGCATCCGGGCGAGGAGGGCGTGCAATTCGGGCGACTCAGGAGTCGTCAGCGAACTGGCGACCACCTCCCGTCCGATCCGGCGTTCAGCGGTCGAACTGAGTCCTGTCGTCTTGCCCAGCTGCCGCAGGATCGAGTCGAGGAAATGTGCGGTGGAGGTCTTGCCGTTCGTGCCGGTCATGCCGAACACCGGGGGAGCGTTCGTGTCTGTGCCATAGAGCCAGGCGGCCATCGCCCCGATGACGAGGCGCGGCGACTCGACGGTCGCGAGCACAGGTACACCTGACCCGGTCGCAGCGACGAGGCCCTCGGCATCCGTGAGGATCGCGACAGCGCCCCTCGCGACCGCATCGCGCGCGAACGACGCCCCGTGGAACGTCACCCCAGGCACGCCGACGTAGAGGTCACCGGGCCGGACGTCTCTCGAGTCCATGGTGATACCGGTGAGGGTCACCGCCGGCAGCTCTTCGTGCAGAGCCAGCGAGAATCGGTCCGCGAAGGCGGCGAGGGACGTGGGTCTGGGGTGTTCGGGGCGCACAGCCCCATGTTCTCACAGGGGGAACGGAGCATCCCTCACAGCCGGCCGACAGCAACCGTACAGAGCCGCGCTGTATCGTGAGCAGCGTGGAATCCGCCCTTCTGTACATCCTCGGCATCCTGATCATTCTGGTCGGGATCGCCGTGTCGATCGGCCTGCACGAAATCGGTCACCTCGTGCCCGCGAAGCTGTTCGGCGTCAAGGTCACGCAGTACATGATCGGGTTCGGCAAGACCCTCTGGTCGAAGAAGAAGGGTGACACCGAGTACGGCATCAAGGCCATCCCGCTCGGGGGCTACATCTCCATGATCGGGATGTATCCGCCGGCGAAGGACGGAACGGCACGCGAGTCGACGACCGGTTTCCTTCAGACCCTCAGCAACGAGCGTCCGGCGAAATCCGAGTCCCGCGGTGACGGGTTCTTCCGCACCCTTGTGCAGGATGCCAGGGAGGCCAGCGCAGACACCGTCGGCGACGGAGAAGACGACCGCACGTTCTACCGGCTTCCGGTCTGGAAGCGCATCATCATCATGCTCGGCGGACCGACCATGAACCTGCTCCTGGCGATCGTGCTGTTCGCGATCGTGCTGATGGGGTTCGGCGTCCCGCAGTCCACGACCACCGTCGCGACCGTGAGCGAGTGCGTCCTTCCCGCCACGAGCGAGCAGACGACCTGCGCCGACGACGACCCGCTCGCCCCAGGGGCGGCAGCAGGCCTGAAACCCGGCGACACCATCCTCTCGATCGACGGAACCGCCGTCGGTTCCTGGACCGATGCCACCGAGATCATCCGGACGTCACCGGGCCGGGATCTCACCGTCGTGATCTCGCGCGACGGTGCTGAGAGCACCATCGTCCTCACCCCCCTGCTCACCGAACGATACGTCCTCGACGCAGAAGGCAAGCCGGTGACGGATGCCTCGGGCGACCAGGTCACCGAGGACGTCGGGTTCGTCGGCATCGGATCGCAGCAGGCGTTGGTGCCGGAGCCCGCGACCGCGGTCCTGCCCGCCGTCGGGGAGAACATCGGCAGCGTCGCGAACATGATCCTCAATCTGCCCGACCGTCTGATCGGCATCGCGAACGCCGCGTTCGGCCCGGGGGAACGCGACCCGAACGGCCCGATCAGCGTCGTCGGTGTCGGCCGGATCGCCGGCGAGGTGGTGAGCCTCGAAGAGGTCCCCGTCGCCAGCAAGGTCCAGACCGTCCTCGGCATCCTCGGCTCGCTGAACATCGCGCTGTTCGTCTTCAACCTCGTTCCCCTTCTCCCTCTCGACGGTGGACACGTCGCCGCAGCTCTCTGGGAAGCGATCCGTCGCGGGTTCGCCCGTCTGTTCAACCGTCCAGACCCCGGGCCGGTCGACGCGGCGAAGCTGATGCCCCTCACCTTCGTCGTCGTCATCGTGCTCGGAGGCATGAGCGCGCTGCTGATCTTCGCCGACATTGTGAAGCCGGTCAGCCTCTTCGGCTGAGCCGTACTCCGCAAGGAGTAGTCCCAGACGCCGGGCGGTGGATGGCGGTCCGTGAACTTCTCACTACTCTTGAGGGATGCTCCCCGCGGCGGTCGACCCTGAACACGGCGACCCGTTTGCCCGGTGGGGCGGTCGGCCGCCGTTCCGTGGGCTGCCGCCCGCCGCTCGGCTCTGGCTTCCCGTCCTGCTCTCCTTTCTCGTGCAGGTGCCCCCGACGGCCTTTTTTCTCTGGCGGACCGAGCCCGACACGACGGGTGCTCTCGCCGCCCTGAGCATCGCCGTCGCGGCAGCAGGGCCGATCGCGCTGCTCGGCGCCCGCCGATTCCCCGGCCTCGTGGCGGCCGTCGTGACCGCGGCTGCCGTCGCCGACCTTCTCCTGCCACCCGAGTTCGGCCCGCCGTACCTGGCCTTCGCCTTCGCCATCGTGCTCGGCATCGTTCGGGGTGCGCGCGTCTGGGTCTACAGCTCCGTCGCCGTCGGCTGGGTCGCCGCAGTGACGATGGGGTCCCTTCTCGGCACCGACTGGCATCCGGTTCGGATCGCCGTGGCGACGGCGGGGATCGCCCTGCTGCTCGCCGTCGCCGAACGAGTTCGCCAGCGCCGCGACCGGATCGGCGAAGCCAGGCGCAGGGCCGTCGAGCACCGCCAGTCGGTCGAGCAGGCCGAGCGGATGCGGATCGCCCGCGAACTGCACGACGTGCTCGCGCATTCGCTCTCGCAGATCAACGTGCAGGCTGGTGTCGGTCTCCACCTCATGGACACCGAGCCCGAGCGGGCCCGTGAAGCGCTCGCGAACATCAAGTCGGCGAGCAAGACGGCACTCGACGAAGTCAGGGGAGTGCTCGCGTTCCTCCGGGCAGACAGCGTCGACGCGGCGTCGCTCGCGCCACAGCCCGACCTCGCCAGGATCCCTGACATCGTCGAGTCCATGCGCGCGCAGGGACTCGACGTCGAGTACACGGCGAACCTCGACAGCGTGCCGTCCGCTGCCGTCCAGCTCGCGCTGTTCCGCATCGTCCAGGAGAGCCTCACCAATGTGCTTCGCCACGCCCAGGCCAGCAGGGCGGAGGTGCGCCTGGACGAGACCGCGGGCACGATCCGCCTGACCATCGCCGACAACGGCAGGGGAGCGGTCGACCCGTTCCGCGGCGACACGGGCAACGGCATCCTCGGGATGACCGAACGTGCCGAACTGCTCGGAGGGACCCTCGTCACGGGGAACGGCACCGACGGGGGATTCCTCGTCACGGCCACGCTGCCGGGGACCTCATGATCCGTGTCGTGATCGCGGACGACCAGCAGCTCATTCGGGCCGGGTTCCGTGCGCTGCTCCAGGCCGAACCCGACATCGAGGTCGTCGGCGAGGCGGCGACAGGGGCGGATGCCGTTGCGAGCATCAGGGAGCATCGCCCGGATGTCGCGCTGATGGACATCCGGATGCCTGACGGTGACGGCCTGTGGGCGACGGAGCAGATCACGGCGGACCCGGCGCTCGCCGGAACCAGGATCGTCGTCGTCACGACCTTCGAACTCGACGAGTACGTCGCCCAGGCGATCGCCGCAGGCGCGAGCGGATTCCTCGTGAAAGACACGGAACCGGTCGAGCTGATCAGGTCGGTGAGGATCGCCGCTGCGGGCGACGCGCTCCTCTCACCGAGCGTGACCAGGCGGCTCCTGGAGCGGATCTCCGGCCGGCTCCACTCGACGGTGACCCCTCAGCTCCTCGACGCCCTCACCGACAGGGAACGCGAGGTGATGGTCCTCGTCGCCGCGGGTCTTTCCAACGAGGAGATCGGCGCCCGGCTGTTCCTCAGCCCGCTCACCGCGAAGACGCATGTATCCCGCATCCTCACGAAGCTCGGTGCCCGTGACCGGGTGCAACTCGTCGTGCTCGCCTACGAAAGCGGACTCGTGGCGCCTGGCTTCACCGCCTGACGTCGTCCGAGCGGAGTACGCCGGATTCGTCCCCCCGGCAGATTCCCGCGAGCCGCCCAGCATCGATGCTTGGGCTGACGGTTCCGGTGGAACCGACGAACGAAGGGACACTTTCATGATCAGCACACTCGCATCACCGGCGCTCGCGACGGTCGCCATGCACCCGGGCTGGGGGCCAGGCTTCGGCTGGTGGTTCTTCCTGATCCCGGTCTTCTGGATCCTCGTGTTCGCGCTGCTCTTCGCCTTCCTCGGGCGACGCTGGCGCCGGTCGGCACCTCCGTGGGCCGCTGCGCACAGCCCGGGCAGAAGCGCTGAGAGCACCCTGGCCGAACGCTTCGCGCAGGGCGACATCGACGAGACCGAATACCGGGCACGCCTCGAGGTGATCAGGACGAACAACCCCTCCGGCCGCTAGGGGTTTGCCCGCGCGGACCCGACAGCGGGTTACGCGCGGGCGAACCGCGCCAGCGAACGGGCCTTGGCCTTCTCAGCCTCGACATCGCGGTCCTTCGGCGGCGCCGTCGTCACGAGATCCTCGAGCAGATGCCTCGTGACGTGGGCGATCTCGGCGACCGCGAGGTTGAAGGCATCCTCGTTGACCTTCGACGGTTTCGTCGACCCGCTGACCTTGCGGACGAACTGGAGAGCGGCGGCGTGCACCTCATCGTCGGTGGCGGCCGGCTCGAAATTATGGAGCGTATGGATGTTTCGGCACATGGCCCCAGATTAACCGCCGCTGGGCCGATGCGGAAGAGGTTGTCTCCCGCGCTCGACAGAGTCGTCATCCGAGAAATCGCTCGTCATCCTGTTGAGCGTGCGCGAGCACACATTTCTCCTGTTGGACGCGCACCGGCCGGTCGGATCAGACGGTCGCGGCCATCGCGCGCTCGACGGCCGCGATAGACGTCGCGATGTCTGCGGCATCCGTCGACCAGTTGCTCACCGAGATCCTGAGGATGTCGCGACCCTGCCACCGGGACCCGCTCATCCACACGTCGCCGTCGGCGATGAGTGCCTGGGTGACAGCCCGGGTGCGCTCGTCGCTGCCGAAACTGAGGCAGACCTGGGTGAACACGACGTCGTTGAGCACCTCGACTCCGTCCAGCGCCGACAGCCCATCTGCGAGTTCACGCGCTGTCGCGGCGAGACGTTCGACGAGGGCGATGGTGCCTGAGCGTCCGAGTGACTTCAGCGCTGCCCAGGTCGGGATGCCACGGGCACGGCGCGACATCTCCGGCACTCTCTCGAAAGGATCGCCGACGGCGTCGTCGTGGAGAAGGTAGTCGGTGTGGGCGCCGAAGGCCGACCGCAGCAGATGCGGTTTCGCAACGATCGCGAGGCCGCAGTCATACGGCACATTGAGCGTCTTGTGTGCGTCAGTCGCCCAGGAATCCGCCAACTCCAAGCCGTCGAGAGCACTGTCGTATCGCGGGCTGACCGCGGCCCAGAGACCGAACGCACCGTCGACGTGCACCCACGCGCCGTGCCTGTGCGCGACCTCGATGGCCTCGCGCATCGGATCAAAGGCACCTGAGTGAAGGTTGCCGGCCTGGAGACAGACGATCACAGGACCATCCACCGTGGCGAACGCAGCCTCGAGCGCGTCGGGTCGAAGCCTGCCCTGGTCGTCCGCTGCGACCGCGGTGGGGGAGCCGAGACCGAGGTAGCGAAGGGCCAGGTCCACGGACGTGTGCCGTTCGTCACCGACGAGCACCGTCACCCGAGGCGCGCCGGTGAGTCCGTCGACGTTGACGTCCCAGCCGGCGTCGGCGAGGACGCTGGCCCTCCCGGCGGCGAGTCCCACGAAATTCGCAACGGTCGCGCCCGTGGTGAATCCCACCCCTGAACCCGGGGGGAGCTTGAGCAGGTCGAGGAGCCATCGCCCCGCGGCCTCCTCGATCGCGGCGGTCGCCGGAGTGGCGTTCCGCATCCCGGTGTTCTGGTCCCAGGCACTGACCATCCAGTCGGCTGCGAGTGCGGCGGGGAGAGTCCCGCCCATCACCCAGCCGTAGAACCGTCCGGAGGGGATCCCCATCAGACCCGGTTCGGCGAGTGCGGCGAGTTCATCGACCACGTCGGCGGGATCCGTCGGTGCGTCGGGGAGGGGACCGCTCGTGTGGGCAGCCACCTCGTCCACCGTCGATCGCGGTGCGATCGGCCGGGTGGGCAGCGATGACAGCCACTCGAGGGAGTGGGCGTGAGCCCGGTCGAGGGCGGCGCGATACGCCTGAGATTCCGCAGACACACCCGAAGAGTAGACCTGAATCGCCGCAGCGCAACAGCCCCCACCGACGCCGTGCCCGATGCTTCGCCTCCTAGGCTGGGACCATGACCGTCGACGAACACGACCCCTACCTCTGGCTCGAAGACATCGACGGCGAGACGGCCCTCGACTGGGTCCGCGCACGGAACGACGAAACTCTTGGCGGGCTGGCCGCCTCAGACGCGTTCGAGCGCACCGAAGAGGCCATTCGTGGCGTGCTCGACTCGGACGCGAAACTGCCCCTGGTCCAGAAGGTCGGCGATTTCTACTACAACTTCTGGACGGATGCCGGGCACCAGCGCGGCCTCTGGCGGCGGACGACGCTCGACGAATACCGCTCGCCGCAGCCCGCCTGGGAGACCGTCCTCGACATCGACGCACTGAACGCCGCAGAGGGCGAAGACTGGGTCTGGCACGGCGCCAGTGTTCTCCGGCCCGACTATCGCAAGGCCCTCATCGACCTGTCCCACGGTGGATCGGATGCGGATGTCACGCGCGAGTTCGACCTCGAGACGTTCCGGTTCGTGCCGCCGGAGGAGGGCGGCTTCTTCCGTCCCGAGTCCAAGGGCGGGCTCGGCTGGATCGACGATGACACCGTCTTCCTGTCCTCAGCGCTCGGCGAGGGGGCGCTGACCTCGTCCGGCTATCCGCGGACCGCCAGAAGATGGAAGCGGGGGACACCGATCGAGTCCGCCGAGACCGTGTTCGAGGGCGAGGTCTCGGATGTGTCCGTGCGCGCGTTCCGCAGTCACACGCCCGGCTACATCCGTGACTTCTTCTGGCGCGCGACCACGTTCTACACGTCAGAGGTGTTCGTCATCGTCGACGGCATCCCCACACGCATCGACGTTCCCGACTCGGCGGAGATCGGGTACTCGAGGCAGTGGCTGCTGATCGAACTCCGCGACGACTGGACACCGGACGGCGTGACCTACCGAGCCGGGTCGCTGCTCGCCGCCGACTTCGAGGGTTTCCTCGCGGGCGACCGCTCGTTCGAGCTCGTCTTCGAGCCGACACCGACGACGTCGCTCTCCGGCGCGACCTGGACTCGCGACCAGCTCGTCCTCACCGTCCTCGACGATGTGAAGAGCCGCATCCGCGTGCTCACACCGACGGATGCCGCGTGGCAGCGCAGCGAGTTCCCCGGCGCGCCCGAGTTCGGTACCGTCCAGGTGTCGGCGGTCGACCCGGACGAGAACGACCTCGTCTGGGTCGTGGCCACCGATTACCTCACCCCGACCACGCTGTCGATCGCGACGGTCGGACAGGCCGGCGCGCTCCCCATCCCGCTGAAGTCTCAGCCCGCCTTCTTCGACCCGGCCGGGCTGACGATCGAGCAGCAGTTCGCGGAATCCGAGGACGGCACGAGGGTTCCGTACTTCCTCGTCCACCGGGAGGATGCCGCCTTCGACGGGTCGACACCGACCCTGTTGTACGGCTATGGCGGTTTTGAGATCTCGCTGACGCCCGGCTATTCGGGAACGATCGGCCGTGCCTGGCTGGAGCAGGGCGGCGCGTACGCGGTTGCGAACATCCGTGGCGGTGGCGAATACGGACCGACCTGGCACCAGGCCGCGCTCAAGGAGAACAGGCACCGCGCATACGAGGACTTCGCCGCCGTCGCCCGCGACCTCATCGCCAGGGGCGTCACGTCGCCCGCCCATCTCGGCGTCCAGGGCGGCTCGAACGGCGGTCTGCTCACCGGCAACATGCTCACCGCGTACCCCGAACTGTTCGGCGCCGTTGTGATCCAGGTGCCGTTGCTCGACATGAAGCGGTACTCGAAGCTCCTGGCCGGCGCGTCGTGGATGGCCGAGTACGGCGACCCGGACGATCCCGACCAGTGGGAGTACCTGCAGACGTTCTCGCCGTACCACCTCGTCGAGGACGGAAAGCAGTACCCGCCCGTGCTCCTGACCACGTCGACCCGCGACGATCGGGTGCACCCGGGCCACGCACGCAAAATGGCTGCGAAGCTGATCGACTCGGGTGCCGACGTCACCTATTACGAGAACATCGAGGGTGGGCACGGGGGAGCGGCGACGAACGCGCAGGCCGCGCGCATGTCAGCGCTGGCCTGGCGTTTCCTCGCCGAACGTCTGGCCTGATCTCAGCGGGAGAGTGACATCGGAAGGTCCTTCTCCCAGGTCAGCCGCCGGCTGGTAGGGTGATGCAGCCCTGCCTGCCTTTCGAAGAAAGCCGACCGTGTCGCACACCTTGCCTGCACCGCCGTTTTCGCTCTTCCGCCCGCGCGCGATGCTCGTTGCGCTGATATGCGTGGTCCTCGCTATCGGCGTCGTTCCTGGCGAGGCGGATGCGGCCGAAGTGACCGCTTCTCCCTCGGCCGTCGCGGCGGCGGTACCAGCCAACGACAACCGCGACTTCTCGGGCGACGGCATACCCGATGTGCTGGCGATCACGTCGGCTGGGGCGCTGATGATGTACCGCGGGGCGGTTCATCCGTTCAACAACGAGTTCCTACCGCTGAGCGGGTCGCGCGCCACCGTGATCGGGTCCGGATGGTCAGGTTTCGACCAGGTCTTCTCGCCCGGTGACTTTTCAGGTGATGGCAACCCCGACCTGCTCGCCCGTGACCGCTCCGGCGGCCTGTGGCTCTATCGAGGCAACGGCCTCGGCGGCTGGCTTGGCTCGAAGAAGGTCGGTGTGGGCTGGGGGTCGTTCACAGCGGTCATCTCAGCTGGGGACTTCGACGTCAATGGCACCAAGGACGTCTTCGCTCGTGACAGCTCGGGGCGCTTGTGGCTCTACGCGGGCAACGGCACCGGCGGATTCTCGAGCTCCCGTCTCATCGGTAAGGGCTGGGGGATCTTTTCGCTGCTCGTCGGTGGCATCAGCCTGAATCGCGATGGTTTGCCCGATCTGGTCGGGCGGACCTCGATGCGGGTGTCCTTGTCGGGGCCGCTGGCCCCAGGCGACACGCTCTACCTCTACGGGAACAACGGTGCCGGAGGCTGGCTGCCCGGTCACCAGTTCCTTGGCACCGGTTGGAAAAACTACAACGCACTGGCTCAGTTCGGTGGGAGGGGGCTCGTCGGACGCGACCTGCAGGGACGACTGTGGATGTTCCATCTGGCGAATCGCGAAGGCTGGGCGCCCCCGTTCCAGCTCGGGTCAGGCTGGAGTTCGATGCGCCTCGTCGGCTGAGCGGCTCAGCGCGAGAGCAGGAGGGCGTCGCCCTGGCCGCCGCCTCCGCAGAGAGCTGCGGCGGCTTTGCCTGAGCCGCGCCGCGACAGCTCGAGTGCGGCGTGCAGCACGAGCCGTGCGCCTGACGCGCCGATCGGGTGACCGAGCGCGATCGCACCGCCGTGGATGTTGACCTTCTCGGGGTCGAGTTCCAGGTCACGCATCGACTGCACGCTGACGGCCGCGAACGCCTCGTTGATCTCAATCAGGTCGAGGTCGGAAGCCGTCCAGCTTGCTTTGTCGAGGGCGGCGGCGATGGCGCGTGACGGCTGCGAGTGCAGCGAGTTGTCGGGGCCGGCGACCGATCCGGATGCTCCGACGACGGCGAGCCACGACAGGCCGCGTTCCTCGGCCCACGACCGGCGCGCCAGGATGAGGGCGCAAGCTCCGTCGCTGAGCGGTGACGAGTTGCCTGCCGTGATCGTGCCGTCCTTGTCGAAGGCAGGCCGCAGGGCGCCGAGGGACTCGGCCGTCGAATCGCCGCGCACTCCCTCGTCCACGGTGAGCACGGTCGGTTCGCCGCGACGTGACGGAACGGTGACCGGGGTGATCTCCCCGTCGAACAGACCCGACGACTGGGCGGCTGCCGCCCGCTGGTGCGAGCCGGCGGCGACGGCATCCTGAGCGGCGCGATCGATGCCGAGGGGAGCGTTGTGACGCTCCGTCGAGATGCCCATCGAGTCGCCGTCGAAGGCGTCGGTGAGTCCGTCGAAGGCGGCGGTGTCGATGAGCGTCACGTCGCCGTACTTGTAGCCCTTGCGTGACGCGGGCAGCACGTAGGGAGCGTTCGTCATCGACTCCTGCCCGCCGGCGACGACGACGGATGCTTCGCCGGCGCGGATGAGGCGCGCAGCGTCCACGACGGCGTGGATGCCCGAGAGACAGACCTTGTTCACGGTGACGGCGGGCACGTTCCAGCCGATGCCTGCAGCACGTGCGGTCTGGCGGGCAGGGTTCTGCCCTGCTCCGGCCTGGAGCACCTGGCCGAAGACCACGGCGTCGATGTCATCCGCGTCGACACCCGACCGTTCGATGGCCGCCCGCAGGGCGATCGCCCCGAGTTCGACGGCGCTGAAACCTGCAAGCTGTCCGAGCAGGCGGCCCTGAGGGGTCCGTGCACCGGCCAGGATGACCACATCGTCTGAACTCATAGTTTTCTCGACTCCTTCGTCGTTTCCGCACTGGTCTGCACGGTGAACATGCTTCTTCTAGCTTGCCACGGATTCGGACGGTTTCCCCCGGCCCGGTCGCACCCGCAGCCCTGATTCCACCGATAGGTTTGTAGGCGCGAGGCACCGGCGCCAGAAGCACCGCGCCTCGCGACTCCGCGTCCGCAGAACGGCGGATCGGGCAGCGATGGAGGTGCGACGGTGACTTTGGACAAGACAGTGGCAAGCGCGGCCGAGGCGGTGGCGGACATCGCCAGCGGTTCGTCGATCGCGGTGGGAGGCTTCGGGTTGTGTGGCAACCCGATGATCCTGATCCAGGCCCTTCTCGACCAGGGGAGCGATGACCTCTCGATCGTCAGCAACAACTGCGGCGTCGACGACTGGGGCCTCGGCGTTCTTCTCGCCAACCGCCGCATCCGCAAGATGACGTCGTCGTACGTCGGTGAGAACAAGGAGTTCGAGCGCCAGTTCCTCTCCGGCGAGCTCGAGGTCGAGCTCACGCCGCAGGGCACCCTCGCCGAGAAGCTCCGTGCAGGCGGCGCGGGCATCGGGGCGTTCTTCACCCAGACCGGTGTGGGCACTCAGGTCGCCGAAGGCGGGCTGCCTCGACGCTACGACGGATCCGGTGCCATCGCCATCGCCTCGCCGGCGAAGGATGTGCGCAACTTCACCGTGCGCGGCGAGGAGAAGCCCTTCGTTCTCGAGGAGGCGATCGCCACCGACTTCGCTCTCGTTCACGCCAAACGCGGTGACCGGCACGGGAACCTCGTCTTCGACAAGTCCGCCCGCAACTTCTCGCCGCTCGCGGCGATGGCCGGCCGGATCTGCATCGCCCAGGTCGAGGAACTCGTCGAACCGGGGGAGATCGACCCTGACGCCGTTCACCTGCCTGGTGTCTTCGTGCATCGCGTCGTGCTCGTCGGACCCGACATCGAGAAACGTATCGAACGACGAACCGTTCGCACAACGGAAGGTGCCTGACCCATGGCTCTCACCCGCAACGAGATGGCCGCACGCGCCGCCCTCGAACTGACCGACGGCGCATACGTCAACCTCGGCATCGGCCTGCCGACCCTGGTGCCGAACTACGTGCCTGACGACATCACCGTCACCCTGCAGTCGGAGAACGGCATCCTGGGTGTCGGACCATATCCGACAGAGGATGCCGTCGATCCTGACCTCATCAACGCGGGCAAGGAGACCGTCACCACCCTCCACGGCACGTCGTTCTTCGACTCGGCCCTGAGCTTCGCGATGATCCGCGGTGGCAAGATCGACGCAGCCATCCTCGGCGCCATGCAGGTCTCCGCGACCGGTGACCTCGCGAACTGGATGATCCCCGGCAAGGTCGTCAAGGGCCCAGGCGGAGCGATGGACCTCGTCCACGGCGCCGGGCGCGTCATCGTCCTGATGGAGCACGTGGCTAGGGACGGCTCAGCCAAGATCGTGAACGACTGCTCGCTGCCGCTCACCGGCCGGGCCGTCGTTCACCGCATCATCACCGTCCTCGCCGTGATCGACGTCACCCCTGACGGTCTCGTGCTCGTCGAAGTGGCGCCGGGCGTCACTGTCGATGAGGTCATCGCTGCCACCGAACCGCCGCTCAGAGTCGCAATCGGCTGACCCGTGTCGCACGTTCGGGCGCCGAAACAGGTGCCCGGGCGTGCGGCAAGCGTTCAGGGGTCCCGGCGTAGGATGGCATCGTGCCAGCAGTTAATTTGGGAATGCCCAAGGTCCCCGAAGTCCTCGCTCCACGGCGTAAGACCCGTCAGATCAAGGTCGGCAAGGTCCTCGTCGGAGGTGACGCGCAGATCAGCGTCCAGTCGATGACGACGACGCCGACGCCGAACATCAACGCGACCCTCCAGCAGATCGCCGAGCTGACGGCATCCGGCTGTGACATCGTCCGCGTGGCGGTGCCCAGCCGTGACGACGCCGAGGCGCTGCCGATCATCGCGAAGAAGAGCCAGATTCCGGTCATCGCCGACATCCACTTCCAGCCGAACTACGTCTACGCGGCGATCGACGCCGGCTGTGCGGCTGTGCGAGTCAACCCCGGCAACATCCGTAAGTTCGACGACCAGATCGCCGAGATCGCCCGCAGGGCCAAGGCCGCAGACGTGTCGATCCGCATCGGTGTCAACGCCGGTTCACTCGACCCGCGACTGCTGCAGAAGTACGGCAAGGCTACGCCGGAGGCGCTCGTCGAGAGTGCCGTCTGGGAAGCCAGCCTCTTCGAGGAGCACGACTTCCACGACTTCAAGATCTCGGTCAAGCACAACGACCCGATCGTCATGGTGAAGGCCTACCGCCTGCTCGCCGAGCGCGGCGACTGGCCGCTGCACCTCGGTGTGACCGAGGCAGGGCCGTCGTTCCAGGGCACGATCAAGAGCGCGACCGCGTTCGGCATCCTGCTCTCTGAGGGCATCGGTGACACGATCCGGGTCTCGCTCAGTGCGCCGCCCGCCGAAGAAGTGAAGGTCGGCTTGCAGATCCTGCAGTCGCTCAACCTGCGTGAGCGCAAGCTCGAGATCGTCTCCTGCCCGAGCTGTGGCCGTGCGCAGGTCGACGTCTACAAGCTCGCCAACGATGTGACGGATGGTCTCGAAGGCATGACCGTTCCCCTTCGCGTCGCGGTGATGGGATGTGTCGTCAACGGTCCAGGCGAAGCGCGCGAAGCGGACCTCGGTGTCGCCAGCGGTAACGGCAAGGGCCAGATCTTCGTCAAGGGTGAGGTCATCAAGACCGTGCCCGAGTCCGAGATCGTCGCCACGCTGATCGAAGAGGCCAACCGCCTCGCGGCTGAGATGCCGGCGAGCGACACGTCTATCGGTGCGCCGGTGGTCAGCGTCAGCTGATCGCAGTCTGAGGTGCTGGCTCTGGCAATTTCGCGCGCGTTCGAGCGCCGACCTGAATTGCGCTGGGCCAGGGTGGAGCGTAAAGCGCACCTTTGTGCGAATCCGACGCGGGCGGGTCATACGGAACGTAGGCGGCGACAAGCGTCGCGACGCCCGTAGCTGCTGGGATGTGTCCGCAGAGGGTCCGGCTTGCGGCGATCGAGGCAATCGCTAGCGGCCGGCGGTCTTCCGTTACTTCGCCGTCGCTGGACGGCACGGAGGGTGATTTTAGCTCGTGGCTCAGAAACTGAGCAGGAGGGCCAGGACCGCGAGAACGAGTGCGACCACGATGATGCCCAGAGCGACCTTTCGACCCCGCGTCCACGGCTGACCTTTAGCGCCCGGCCGTGGGAACGCGTATACGGCAACGCCGATAGCCAGCGCCAGGGAAACCAAGGAGAGGATCAATGACGGGCTCATGTGGCGGAGTCTACTGAAGCCGAATCAACTTTGGACAGCGGACCTTCGAGGTGCCGTTCAGGGGCTCTCCGGCGCTGCCGGGTGAGTCAGGTAATTTCTGCCTCTCTGTACGCAAGGCGCCGAAGGTGGAAGGTGACTCGAACGAGGTAAATCATCGCCACCAGTGCTAGCACTGCGGCGATGAAGAAGAGGGGACTGACGATGAACCCCAATCCGACCAAAGCGACCGTCCCCATAAACATCGCAGTTGCAGAGAGCCAGGTCATTTCGCGCGGAAGCAGACCCCAGACCCGTTCATCTTCGAGCACTGTCAGATTCATGAACGAACTCTCCCATAGGGGACGCACTATCGAAAGCAACGGTAGGCCGCTGGACCCTTCGGCTCAGTGTTCCGCGAGGAACTGGGCAACTGCCGACGATGGCTCGTGGCCACGGGCAGATGATCGCACGCGCTGCGTTCCGCGTCGAGACTCTCGTGGGGTTGGGCTTTGCCTACTTCTTCGGTTTCCCGTACCGATTCCTTCCGTCGCCCTCAACTCGTCTTCCTTTCAGGCCCAGGACGACGCCCATGATCAATAGAAGGGTCCCAGCAGCAACCGGACCAATAGCAATGGCTGAATAGGAGTGCGCGTCAATCACGCCAGCCCAATCGAGCAGGAAGAGAGATCCGCCAAGAATCAGTAAGCCAAGGCCGACGACGGCGAGCCACCAACTCGACATTTCTCTAGTCTCAGGGGCTTTAGCCACGGGACTCCTCGTCGTTTACGTAGTTCGTCAGCGTAGCGCTTCGCTACCATCATGCGAGGCCGGGCAGATGGTTCTCGCTAAGGGTCAGGGTGTACCGTCACGGTCATGGCCTCACTTGTGCAGCAACGCATGGCGATAGAAAGGCACCGGAGTTTCGGTGTCTTCTTCTTGAGCATCGGCATCATTTCCGCGGTCATTCTGGTCATCGGTGGGGTGGCCACCTCTTGGAGTTGGAACCCGTGGATTCAGATCGTACTGGTGGTCTTATGGAGCGCGATGGGGCTTTTCTTCCTCCGCCGCTATCAGCGCGAGATAGCGGTCTTCACCGCCGAGCACGGTACTGACGCCGGGAAACGCTAGAGGCACGAGGCCCTGACTCTAGGTTCGTGTACCGGTGGGCGTTCCCTCTGAGGGTTGCGCTCGCGGTTGACGTGCGAATCCCACATCCGAGATCTTGGATGAACAGTCACGCTCTAGAGTCTGCATATGAGCGACACTGGTCGCGAGTTTTCGAGCATCCCAGGGGTAGCGCTGATCGTGACCACCGGCAACCGTAGGAACTCCCCAACACCGCTCTTTGGGAAACGTCGCGACGGAATCACCCCATCTGGGGGACCTGCGACGCAGGACGATCCTGTCAAGCTCGGCGAATAACGGTCGTTGGGGCAGCATAAACGCTGCTAACAGCATCCGCGTTTCTGCCAGGGAAGGAGGCCAGCAATGGCCACCCAAGGAACCCAGTCCACCGTCGCCGTCGCTGAGAGCTACGCTCACACCGAAAGGGTCGTCTTTGCCATCCTGATGATCGTTGGCTCGCTCGTCCTCCTCGCCGCGACAATCACCCATCCTGCGCACGGCATCCGAGTCACCAGCGGGTCGGAGTACTACGACGCCGCGCACGACCACTCGACCCAATTCTTCATCGCGCACACGCTGTTCTTCGTGGGAGGAGTCATCCTGGCCCCGGCGGTTATCGGGCTGAACCGGCTGGTGCGGCCCAGCCACCCCAAGGCTGCGTTGTGGGGGCTCGTGCTCTCGGCCATGGGTTTCGTGGGCTGGGGCGCGTTCGACGGCATGGACTTCATGACCTACATCGCCGGCGCGAGCACGAACCTGGACACGACCATGATGCAGACCTACGTCGACGACGCGCTGGCGAACACCGCCGTCGCGATCCCGACAGGCATCGCCTTCGGACTCCTCGTCGTCGGACTCATCGTGACCTGCGTCGGACTGCACCGTGCCGGCATCCTCCACTTCGCGCTCGCGCTATTGCTGCCGATCGGGGTCATCGGCATCCTGAGCTTCCTCGACTATCCGCCGCTGCTGATTGCCTCCGGCCTCTGCATTTGCGCGAGCATCGGGACCGTCGGTGTGCGGCAGCTCCGGGCGAAAGACAGCCCGGCAGGTCAGCCTGCGCCATCATGATCGCCCTCGCGGCGCCGCACGAGCGCCCTGCACACCGAAATCAGTCGGGCACGCCGCGGTCGCGGCCGGCATTCTGGGAGCCGAGGGACGACCATAACGCTCGTCGCGGAACCCCGCGGCTTTCGCCCCGATGAGCATGGAGGCCCCGATGACAACATCAGTTGCGCCCACGACATCCCCAGCCTCTCATCAGTGGTCGGCAGTCGCCGACGTGCTGGTGGTCTTCGGGATAACCGGCGACCTCGCCAGGGTGATGACCTTCCGCTCGCTGTATCGGTTGGAGCAGCGAGGGCTGCTCGACTGTCCCATCGTCGGCGTGGCCGTCGACGACTGGTCGCTAGAGCGATTGGTGCAGCGTGCGCGGGACTCGATCGTAGCGACGGGCGAGGTGCTAAACGAGGACACGTTCGCTCGGTTCGCCGGACGGCTGGCCTATGTGCAGGGCGATTTCGCCGACGCGAACACCTACCAGCGGGTAGGTGAGGCGATCCGCGGAGCGAAGCATCCCGTGTTCTATCTCGAGATCCCCCCGTTCCTGTTCGGCACCGTCGTAAAGGGACTGTCCGAAGCCGGGCTGACCGCGGCGGCACGGGTCGTCGTCGAGAAGCCGTTCGGCCACGACGTCGAATCGGCCAAGGCGCTCGCGGCGGAATTGCGCGCGCACATCGAAGAACCGCAGCTGTACCGGATCGATCACTACCTGGGGAAGAGGGGCTATGAGGAGATCCTCTACCTCCGCTTCGCCAACACCATTCTCGAACCGCTCTGGAATCGCAGCTACGTGGAGTGCGTGCAGATTACGATGGCCGAAGACTTCGGCGTCGAGGATCGGGGTCACTTCTACGACCCGGTTGGCGCGCTGCGGGACGTGGTGGTCAATCACCTTATGCAGGTGGTGGCGGCGGCCGCTATGGAGCCCCCGTCCGCGCAGGGGCCGGACTCGCTGCGCGATGCGGCGGTCACGCTGTTCCGTGCCGTGAAGGCCGCCGATCCCGCTCACTACATCCGGGGCCAGTACGACGGCTACCAGGACATCGCCGGCGTCGCCGACGGCTCGACCACCGAGACGTATGCGGCCCTGCGCCTCGAGATCGACAACTGGCGCTGGCAGGGCGTCCCGTTCTACATCAGGACCGGCAAACGACTTCCCGTGACCCAAACCGAGGTGCGCGTCGTCTTCCGGGAGCCGCCACCTGTCCACCTGGGGCTCGGCAGCGGGGAGGACCGTCAGCCGGTGCGCGACGAGTTCGTGATCAAGTTCGATCCCTCGACCGGCGTCCGGCTACTCATCGACGCCCACCGCGGCGACGGCACGGGACCCCAGGCGATCACCCTAGACGCGGAATTCGCCGACCAGGGCGGTGAGGGTCCCACACCCTACGAGGTGCTGCTGCACGCGGCGATGGTCGGAGACTCTAGTCACTTCAAGCGGCAGGACGTCGTGGACGAGAACTGGCGGATCATGCAGCCGCTGATCGACAACCCGCCCCCCGTGCATCCGTACGCGCCGGGGACGTGGGGGCCCGCGATTGCGTCGACCCTCGTCGAGGCCCACAGCGGCTGGCAGGGTCCTTGGATCGTCGATCCGGCGCGAGCGGTCGCACCGTGATCATCTCGAAGTAGCGATACAAATGAGCCTCGCAATGCCGGAAACGGACCCCAACGTCACTCCGCGGCGCCTGCTCGTCCTCGCCGTTCCTGCCATCGCCGTCGGCGTCCTCGCCGCTCTCATCCTCTGGACCCTCGACCGCCTCTCCGACGCACTGGGGACCGTGCTCTGGACCACACTGCCCGGCGCGCTGGGCATCAATCCCTCCGGATGGTGGATCATCCTGGTGCTCACGGTCACCGGGCTCGCAGTCGGCATCGTGCTGCACCTCCTGCCGGGACACGGGGGCCCCGACACCGCCACGACGGAACTCACGGGACCGCCACTCCCACTTCTGTGGTTGCCCGGGATCGCGATCGTCACGCTCCTTGGCCTCGCCGGCGGAGTGAGCCTCGGACCCGAGAACCCGACCATCGCGATCAACTGCGCGATCGTCGTCGCGCTCTTCGCGCGGCTGATCCCACAAGTGCCTACGCAGATCGCGACGCTGCTGGCCGCCTCGGCGACAATCGGCGCGCTCTTCGGCACCCCGGTCGCCGCGGCACTCCTCTTCACCGGGCTCGTCGCCGCCGTGAAGGCCGGCGGATCACTCTGGGACCGGCTGTTCCTTCCCGTTGCCGCCGCCGGTGCCGCATCTATCACCATGCATCTGCTTGGCGCGCCGCCGTTCGCGTTCGACATGCCTGCCTACCCCGGACCGCACCCAATCGACTTCCTCACGGGAACGCTCATCGCGTGCGGTGTCGTGGTCGTCGGACTCGCCGCGCTGGCAGCCTTCCCCCTCGTCTATCGCGGCCTGCACGCGCTGCGGTATCCCATCCTCATCACCACCCTCGGCGGACTCATTCTCGGTGCGCTCGGCTTCCTGGGCGGACCGATCACGATGTTCAAGGGCCTGACGCAGATCGGCGAACTGCTGCAAAATCCCGGTCAGTACGATGCCGGTCAGCTGCTCGTCATCGCAGGAATCAAGATCGCGGCCCTGCTCGTCGCGGCCTCCGCCCTGTTCCGCGGCGGCCGGATCTTCCCCGCCACGTTCATCGGCGTCGCGCTCGGGCTCGCCGCGCATGCCCTGGTCCCGTCCATCCCGCTAGCCCTCGCCGTCGCCTGCGGCGTAGTGGGCATAGTGCTCGTCGTCGGCCGCGACGGCTGGCTCGCCCTCTTCGTTGCCGTTGCCATCGGCGGAGACATCACACTGCTGCCGGTCCTGTGCGTGATCGTACTGCCGGCGTGGCTGATGGTCTCGCAGGTCCCGGAGTTCCGGATCGCTCCGCCGGAGAAGTCCGAAGCCGGGTCCGGGGGGCGGGCCAGTGCGCCGCCGGCTACAGCGAGTGAGCGACCTACCGAGGGCGACGGGCCGAAGTCGTGAACAGTGCCGCAGACGTCGCCTCAAGCTGGCACTAAGACGAAGGGCATCTAGCGCTGCGGGATCCCGTGTGCGATGGCGCCGCAGGTTACAGTGACACTGCCAAATCGCCGCCATTCAGCGGCAAGTCACACGAGCACGCTCCTACGAAGGTGAGCCCGTGCGGGGGCTAGAGCCTCGAGTTGCCGTCCAGCATCGCCTCGTCGTGCACGATCTGGAGCGCCGTCTCGGGGAAGGATTCGCCCGGCGGACGTTCGTTTTAGCGGAAAATCGGTCGCTTCCCACTCGCGTGCGAACATCGGGTTGTGCAGGTTCTGTTCGCCGATTCCTGTGAAGGAGTGCGTGAGCTCACTGCCGCGAGGCATTGTCGTGATGCCGCCCTAGGCAGGCCTTTGCGTGCCGCTTCCGCCTCATACGATCGGGGTGATGTGCGCGGCGCGGTCCGCACTAGCCTGTGATCTATGGCACCTGATCGCAGTGTCCGTCTTCGCCGCGAGGCGTGGGGCTTCATGATCGGCTCCGTGTTCTTCGCCGTAGGGGCCGTGCCGCTCTACGCGGAGGCCGCCGGGCCGGTAGCCACAAACCTAACGTTCTTCGTAGGAGCGATCTTCTTCACACTCGCCGCCCTCATCCAGCTAGCGTTAAGCGGCCGGCGCCCGCCCCGGCGCGGCACGCACCGGGCCGACCGCTGGGACTGGTGGGCGGCGGCCGTTCAGTTCGTCGGAACACTCTTTTTCAACCTGAGCACTACCGCGGCGCTCATCACCGCAGCCAACGCCGATACGCGGGTAGGCGATGGATGGCGACCGGATGCCTTCGGCTCCATCTGCTTTCTGGTCGCCAGCGCGTTCGCGGTTGTCGCCACGACCGAGCGCGAGGGACTGTGGGACCCCCGCGCCCGCACATGGCGGTGCACCTGGTTGAACATGCTCGGCTCGGTCTTTTTCGGAGCATCCGCCGTCGGTGCCTTCCTCGTACCATCGACTGGAAGCTTCGTCAGCCTCCTCTGGGCCAACCTCGGAACGTTCCTCGGTGCTCTGTGCTTCCTCGCCGCCGCACTACTCAGCCGGCGATCCATCGCGGGGGATACAGCGCCGCGGGTCATCCCCTAGGCGCGTGACGGGGCATTGAGCCAGATCAATTGGGGGCCGATTCCCCCTAGGCTCCTGCAACGGTCCAGAGCATTAGGCGCCTCCGGAGACTGTGGGCTGGGGCGCTGGCGCCCCGGGAGCCCGTTCGCGTTGTCTGGCAGCCGATTCGGTGCCGCCGACGCGGTATTTCGCATCTCTCGCATCGACCCAGTTCCGCGAGAAATGGTTAGGTCGACCCTAGACCGGAGCCTGTGGTGACGACCGCGGAACTGTCGGAAGTGTCCCGTAGAGGGTCCCTTCACTGCGGCGGCTCGACCTATCTGCTGCTCAGAATCTGCGAGGTTCCTCTAAGGGTTCCGGATGCGGCCGCAGGCCAGTTTGCGGCCGCGCCGGTGGAGTTGCGGTCAGTGGCCAGCTCGGAGCTGTCGTTCGATCGTCCGGTAAACAGTTGACCGGGCGACGTTGAAGAGCTCGGCGATCTCCGCTGTCGAGTGAGTGCCGGCATTGTGCACTTCCATCAGGTGCTTCTGCTGCGCGTTCGAGAGCTTGGGTTGCTTGCCGCGGAGTCGCCCTTTAGCTTTGGCGACTTGCATGCCTTCGCGGGTTCGTGCCCTGATCAAATCGGATTCGAATTCAGCGACCATCGCGAGCACGTTGAAGAGCAGCCGTCCAACGGGATCGTTTGGGTCGTGGATGGACCCGCCGATGCTGAGCTTGACGTCTTTGGCGGTCAGCTCGTCGATGATGTCTTTCGCATCTCGGAGGGAGCGGGCCAGTCGATCGAGTTTCGTGACAACCAGGGTGTCGCCGCTGCGGCAAGCTGCGAGAGCTTCGCGCAGACCGGGTCGTGCTCGGTTGGTGCCGGTGAGTCCGTGGTCGGTATAGATCAGCGCTTGTCTCACGCCGAGGTGTTCGAGAGCGTTTTGTTGAGCCGTCAGATCCTGTTCGCTTGTGGATACGCGTGCGTAGCCAATCAGTAATTCAGTCATGAAGCGCAGACTGGGCCCGCCCCCTCAAAGCGGTCAAGATCCAGCACGCGGAAGATCGCGCATCTGCGCCAAGTGGAGAGGCGCGAATGGGTCGCCGCGCATCGCTCAGTGGGGTGCCTGCACGGATCTCCTTTGCTTCTGGGATGACCAATTCGGACGTTCGTGAACGTATGGCTGAACTTTACGTTCCGGTGACTGATAGCGGTGACCAGTCCGCATACGTGAACCTGCAACCGTGTGGAGAGATGCAACGGTGCTTTCGGGCATTGGGAGCTTGATGGCCTCGCCGTTCATTGAACCCGCACCGACGGTAATCATTGGGCCGCCTGCGAGCGGACACTTCCTTGGCGGGCTGGTCGCCAATCATTTAGGTTTAGGTTTTGCCACGGTCCGCAAGGAGCCGGTCGCCGCTGTCGACAGCGATCGGTGGATCGTCGTCACGACGCCACCCGACTACCAAGACCGTCATCTGAAGTTGGGACTTCGCCGAGGCATCCTCTCGCCCAACGACCGAGTTCTCGCCATCGACGACATAGTCGACACAGGGGGCCAACTCACCGCGCTCAAGCAGATTGTCGAACTCGCCGGCGCGCAATGGCTCGGCGCCTCGGTAGCGATCGACGCCTTAGATCGCAACGCTACGCGCCGTGAGCTCAACGTCCGCACAATCTTTCACAGTCGGGACCTTTGATGGCGCAGTGAGCGTCCGGCTTACGAACGCTGGTGGCTCGCTGTGATCGCTGAGCGGCGACGTTGGCCTCCGCGAGACGACAGGGTCGAGGTGGATAAGGTTCCTATTTGTATCGCCTTGAACCTTTCGGCCGCCGTCGCCACCAGGGTCGTTGACGCAACTCGGCCTGCGCGTGGGCGAGCAGGAGTTGAGTCTCGCGAAGAAGTTCTAGCGACGTCTCTTGAATTTCTCGCGACGCATCCGTCGCCGCCACTGCCTTCTCTGCCGCACGGCGGGGCAGGAGAAATTCGATAAGAAGCGTTGCTGCGGTGCCGAGCAAGACGCCTGACAGCACCAGTAGGAATTGCGCCATGGATCGCATCTCGGGAACGGTCCAGCGGACGACGAAGCCGTAAGCGATTGCGGGGAGGCGAGCTATCCGCTGATCCAGGTTGTCAGCCACCCACGGACCCTTGGGACGAAGGGAGAATTGCACGACCGCGACCCTTCCGATGTCGTTTAGGAGGACAGAGATCGTTTGCTGGTCAGGGGGGTCTGCGATGCCGTTCTGCGGTCGAGTGGAGACCTCGTTAGGGCACAGGCCAGACCCTCCCTCCTGCCGGAGGAGGGCAGGTGACGGGGTGGTGGGAGCAAGCGCTTACTTGACGGCTCCCCGAAATCCGCGCAGGATTTGTGTCCATGGGCGAGTCGCACGAGGAAATGCTTCGTCACTACGAGCCGGGCGGACTTCTGCCGCGAATCGTGGCGGGGTTGCAAGCTCTCGGCAAGGACCTGGACTCGGTCACGCACGAAGATCTCGCGCCGGCCGACGAGTTTCACTCCGCGGGACGTTCGGCCACGCGCGGATTGGTGGAGCTTGCAAAGATTCCGCCAGGATCGCGAGTGCTCGACGTGGGCAGCGGGTTGGGCGGCCCGGCGCGTTACCTCGCCGCAACTTTGGGTTGCGACGTGACAGGCATCGATCTCTCGCCTGAATTCTGCGGGGTGGCCAACGCCCTTTCTCGGATGACGCGGTTGTCCGATCGCACCCGCTTTCAGGCGGGTGATGCCCTGGAGCTTCCGTTCGCCGCGTCCAGCTTCGACGTGGTGTGGACGATACAAATGCAGATGAACATCCGGGACAAGCGCCGCCTGTATTCCGGAATCGCCCGGGTACTCAGGCCGGGCGGGCTGTTCGTCTGCCAGGAAATCTGCGCGGGGAACGGCGAGCCGATCGAGCTTCCGGTCCCATGGGCGAGCCGCCCCAACCAGAGCCATCTGGCCGATGCGGAATCCCTCCGCGGGTTGATCCGCGGTGCAGGTCTCCTGGAGCGCACCTGGCGCGACATTACCGCCGACATCGTGGCGGCGCGCAAGGCACAGCAGGCGAAGGCGCAAGCCTCGGGTGCGAGCGGCTCCAGCGCCCCTCCTCCGCTTGGAATGCATCTCGTGCTGGGAGAACAGGCAGCCGTCAAGATGAGTAACTCCGGGCGCAACACCGACGCCGGGCGCACGGTGTTCATCCAGGGCGTATTCGACAAGCCTGGCTAGTGGTCCGATCCGCTGATCCCGCTGGAAAACTCTGTCGAAAGCACGGGCGCGGCGAATCTCCATTGATCGTCCGGCGTACGGACGGGGTGCGGATTGTTTTCGGTCGCAGGTGTGCGGTGCCCACTACGGCGGCGATGCTGGAGACCGTACCCCGCTTGATGCGCGCCGTCGGTGACTTCACTCGTCATCGGTTCACCTTTCGCGCGTTCTGTGGTTGCAGGCTAGCGTACGGCTGTCTCTTGCCGTCGAGTCAGATCCCGGATTCTGTCGGGTACTCGGTGAGCTGCGCGTCGATTTCGTCCTGGTGGCGATCCGCGACGGCGTTGCGGGTAGTGGGTAGTCGCCGACATGCGCGGTGAGGTCGATCTTCCCGGCCTCGACGAGTTGGAGGATGGCGACCGCGGTGATCATCTTGTTCATCGACCCGATGCGGGAAGCGCGTCTGGAGGGTGTTCGGGATCGCGCGGTCGAGGGCGGCCAGTCCCACAGCTTGGCTGGACAGCACCTCGCCGTTTCTGGTGACCAGCACGGCGCCGCTGAATCGGTCCCGCTGCGGCCTCCTAGCGCAGGAACAGTTCGGCGGCGAGCGCGGCGACGTCGTTGGCGCTGAGCGGTCCGTCGTACAGCCGGATCTGGGACACCGCTCCGCTGGAGTCCTCGTTCGGTGTGACGGTGTCGTCGCTGAACAACCGAAGCGTGTCGTTGGCGTCGATCACGGCAATGTCGCCTGTGTCGTGGAAGGACAGGTGCCTGGCCCCGTTGACATAGGCGACCACGTTGTCGGTGGCGTCCCTGGTGAGCACGACGTGGGCGTACGAGTCCGCTTCGAGCGCCGCGCGGAGCCCGGCGGTGATCGGCCAGAACTCAATCCGTCCGTCGAAGCTGTACAGGCCGGAATCTTTCGTGGCGTTGTTGAAGTCGACGATCTTCGCATAGCCATCGAGTCGATCGAAGCGGAACACCAACTCGATCGTGTACTCGCTGCTGATCGCCACCGATGCGCGGGTGAGCTCGAGGCCGCTGCCCCGATCGAACGTCAGCACAGGGCGCGCCTGACCGAGCACTGCCTCGTCGATGAATCCAGTGGCGTGGGCACCGATCGCCGAGAGCTCCGTGGCGGCGCCAACCGAGTCGGCGAGCGAGTTTTCGAACTGATAGTCAGCCGTGACAACTGTCTGACGTGGCGCCTGGCTTTCGCGCGGCGTGGATCCGAAGAACTCGCCCTCCTCTGTCGGTCGGTACACGTCGACGACCTCATCGTGGAGCACGAATCGGACGTATGGCGTCGGCTCACCAGACGGCGTGGGTGGGATCAGGTTGGGGTCGATGTTGTAATCGGCGATGGTGTCGGCAGAAGGCGCCGTGCACTCGAACACCGAGATGTGGTTTTCCACTACCACGGCGATGCATCGCTTATTCTCCGGCTTCGTTGTGCTCCATATCTGCAGCGGCCCGTACGAGCCGTACGAGACGAAGTCCTCGACCGTCACGTCATACCTCACAAGGACTTCATCGTCGACAGGAATGGACGCATTCCCGGGTTGGCCCTGCGGAGTGAGTTGTGCGACCGATGTGCGCTGCTTCGACTCATCGACGACGAAGACACCGATGCCGATGGCTGCGGACAGCACCGCCACCGCTGCGATGACCCAGGGCAGCGAGCGGCGGCGCCGCCACCACGGTGCCGAGAGGGCTCCGACGATCGGTCCAGAGTTGGCGATCGGCGCCCCGGCGGGGTCTTGCTCGCTGACCGACCCTTCGTCAGGGTCACGCTCGGCGGACGCCCCGTTGACGGGCTGCGGGATCGATGTCGACGCAGGGCGCGACCCTTCGAGAGGCTTAGGGACCGGGACGCGTTCCGAGACACGGGCTGGGAGCGCTGCGGCGGCATCGACGACGGGGGCCCGCTCTCGACGTTGGGCGGCCTCTAGTTCGGAAAGTCGAGCCTGAGCCGCCGCATCCCCCGCGATGTCGGCATTCGGTCCGTACGCGCGTCGTCGCAGGCGCTGCAACTCGTCCGATTCCTCGAAGTCGGCCGACTCTCCCGGGGCATCCATGCCCCTGATTGTCCCCCCGGGCACACCACCGGGAAAGGGGGTGCCCGGATGAAGCCTGACGTCGCCATGACGGGATTCACTTGAGGATGGGAAGTTCGCTCGCGGCCGCGGTGTCGAGACCCCAGAAGGCCCTCGACTGAGTCGTCGCCCTGAGCCGCGGCTGGCTCGCTTGCGCCGGTAGAATGGTGACTACTCGGCGGGAAGGGACCGAAATGGCCGGCGAACGCACCTACCCCGTGCTGCCATGCGCGGACCTGGACGACGCACTCGCGTTCTACGTCGCGCTCGGGTTCACCGTGAGCTTCGAGCAGCGCCGTCCCTACCCCTGCGCGGTCGTGGAGTTGGACGACATAGCGATTCACTTGTTTGCGATGGAAGGCTTCGACCCGGCGACCTCGTACGGTAGCGCCATCATCACCGTCGCAGAGCCCGGAGAGCGCCACGACGCGTTCAAGGCGGGACTGCGGGAACGGTTCGGCAAGGTTCCGATCAAGGGTATCCCGCGCCTGCTTCCCCCGCGACGCAAGGCAGGCACCGCGACCGGGTTCTCGGTCGTGGACGTCGGCGGCAACTGGCTCCGGTTCTATCGGGCGGGCTCCTCCGAGGACGACGCGACGGAACGACGGTCCGGCCTGGGCCGGGTGATCGACGTCGCCGCGCGGCAGGGGGATTCTCGCGGCGACGACGCACAAGCGATCGCGGTGCTCGACGCAGGATTCATCCGTCATCCCGACGCGCCGCCGATCGAAGTGTTCGAGGCGCTGCTCTACCGCGCGGAACTCAAAGTACGTACCGGAGCGGACCCGGCCTCCGACCTCGCCGCCGCGAGCGCGCTGCTCGCCGAGCATGAACTCGGCGCGGAGGCAGATCGAGCGTTGATGGTCGCAGCTGAGGCAGCGCGTTCCTAGGGCCCTGCTCGGAGGCCACTGTCGTTGCGACCCAGACACACGTGCCGAGCTGAGCGTTCCACGACCGAGAAGCTGCTCATCGAGCTTCTCTAGGACGGTGACCTTCTTTGGAGGGGGTCTCTTAGTCCGGCCACGTCGACGATCCGAGGAGTCAGACGTTTTTGACGGCTGAGCCTGAGCAGCAACGAGTTCACCCGCTCACGGTTCCTTGAAGGACTGAACTCACTGATCCTCTTCGGAACCTCCAAATGGCAGGTACTTTTTCGCCGGGACCGCGAGAATGGGCCTCCGTCTGGCGCGTGCCGTGGAGAGCGTCCGCCCGCCCCGTTCGCCGTCGTTCCCATGCCGATCGTTGCGTCACGGGAGCCGTCGCTGAGCGATTCGAACCCATTGCGCACCCTGCAGGTCGCGAGGACAATGACCCCTGCAGTCGCATATGCCCGCGGTTTCTATAGAGGGAGGCCACCATCAGCGAGCGAGGTCGCCCGGTGAGCATGGAGGAGTTCCGAAGCCTCCAGCGTGACTACACCGACGCCACCGAGCAGTTCGCCGCGATGAACGAGGTGTTGACCACGCTCGGCAGGTCGGCGTCCGACCCGGACGCCGTGCTCGACACGGTCGTGGAGAGCGCCCGCCGGCTCTGCTTGGCGGCGGCCGGCCAGATCTACCTCCTCGACGGAGACCGATTCGTGCTCTCGTCCTCCGTCGGCCTCACCGGCGAGTTCCTGAGCTACGTAGCCGCCCACCCGCTCAAACTCGACCGGAAGACGCTGGTCGGGCGTGTGACCCTGGACCGCAAGATCAACCAGGTGCCCGATGCGCTCATCGACCCCGATTACGGCCGCCAGGACCTCCAGGCGATCGGCGGATACCGCACCCTCATCTCGGCACCCATGATGCTCGACGACGAGGTGGTCGGCACGCTCTCGCTCTTCCGCACAGAGGTCGAGCCGTTCGACGACCGGGCCATGGCGCTGCTGGCGGCGTTCGCCGCGCAGGCCGCGATCGTAGTGAGGAACGTGCACCTGGTACGCGCGCTCGGAGAGCGGGGCCTTGAGCTCGCCCGACGGGTCGAGCAGCTCGAGGCGCTGAGCGAGGTCGGCGGTGTCGTCAGCTCGAGCCTGGTCCTGGACGAGGTGCTCTCGAACATCATCATGAACGCCGTCCGCTTCTCCGGCTGTGACGGTGGCTCGATGATGGAGTACGTAGAGGAGGAGCGCTGCTTCTCGGTGCGGAGCGCCTACGCGAGCAGCGCGGGACTCCTGGCCGCGTTGCGCGCGACCCGGATCGAGTTGGAGACCACCCTCGTCGGCCGGTCCGCATTGGAGGGACACCCCATCGCCGTGGCCGACCTCGAAACCGTCGAGCTGGACCCGCACCTGAAACTGCTGTACGACGATGGGTGGCGATCCGTTCTCGCGGTACCCGTGCTCCGCGGTGCGCAGATCCTCGGAGCACTCGTCGTGCGACGCAAGACTCCCGGAGACTTCTCGAACGAGACGATCGAATTCCTCGAGACCTTCGCGAGCCAGTCGGCGCTGGCCGTATGGAACGCCCGCCTGTTCCGGGAGCTCGAGACCAAGTCCGCAGAGCTCCAGGTCGTCAGCCAGCACAAGTCCGAGTTCCTCGCCAGCATGTCGCACGAACTCCGCACACCGTTGAACGCGGTCATCGGCTTCTCCGAAGTGCTGCTGGAACGGATGTTCGGCGACCTCAACGAACGCCAGGACGAGTACCTCCACGACATCCTCGGTTCCGGCAGACACCTGCTCGATCTGCTCAACGACATCCTCGACCTCTCCAAGGTCGAGGCCGGACGCATGGAACTCGCCTCGTCACCGTTCTCGATCCACTCGGCCCTGGAGTACGGGATCTCCATGGTGCGGGAACGCGCAGCCCTCCACGCCATCGACGTGACCCTCGACGTCGAACCGGGACTGGCCACCATCGACTCGGACGAACTCCGCTTCAAGCAGGTGCTCCTCAACCTCCTGAGCAACGCGGTGAAGTTCACGGCTGACGGCGGCCACGTCGAAGTGGCCGCCCGTCACGACGGGCCCGATCTCACGATCACCGTCACGGACAACGGGACCGGCATCCCACCCGAGGACCGGGAACGCATCTTCGAGTCGTTCCAGCAGGGTGGACGCGGTGCGGGACGGAAGGAGGGGACCGGCCTCGGCCTCACCCTGTGCCGGAGGATCGTCTCGCTCCTCGGCGGCAGGATGTGGCTCGAGACGGAGGTCGGGGTGGGCAGCACCTTCGGCTTCAGCGTTCCGATGAGCGGTGCGGCGGAGGAGCATCCGGCGGCGCACGTCGACACGACGCACCTTCCCGTCGTGGTCGTCATCGACGACGACCGGGCATCCCTCGACCTGATGACGGCGTACCTCGAAGGGCTCGGCGTCCAGGTGCTCCTCGCCCGCGACGGGCAGGAGGGACTCGATCTGATCCGCGCCGTAGGACCGGCCGCAGTCGTGCTCGACATCCGACTGCCGGGGATGGATGGCTGGGAAGTGCTCACTCGGATGCGTGAAGACGAGGCCACGCGGGCGGTACCCGTGATCGTCGTCTCGATCCTCGACGAGAAGGCGCGTGGCATCAGGCTCGGTGCGACGGACTACCTGATCAAGCCCGTGAGCCGGGATGCGCTCGTCGGCGCACTGCGGCGGTCGGGAGGACTTCATGCCGAGTCACCAACGGCACCAGGCGGTCGCGAGGCCGTACCGTCGAAGGGAGCGCTCTGATGTCCGGTCATCGCATCCTCGTGGTGGAGGACAACCCGCTCAACCTCAAGCTCGTTCGAGACGTGCTGACCGCATTCGGCTACGAGGTGGTGGAGGCGCAGTCCGGCGAAGAGGGGGTGGCGCTCGCCCGAACCTGTTCTCCCGACCTGGTGCTTATGGATCTTCAGTTGCCGGGTATCGACGGCTACGAAGCGCTCCGATTGCTCCGGCAGGATCCCGGATTCGGCGATGTTCCGGTGGTCGCCGTCACCGCGTTCGCCATGACGACGGACCGGGAGCGCACCTCCCGTGAGGGCTTCGACGGCTACCTCGGCAAGCCGATCAGTGTGCGGGAGCTGCCCGACCAAGTCAGGGGCTTCCTGGAAAACGGGCGATCCGATGGCCGCTGACGCCATCACCATCCTCGCCGTGGATGACCTGCCCCAGAACCTCAGGCTGCTCGATGCCGTCCTCAGCCCCCGCGGCTATCGGCTGCTCACGGCGACGTCCGGCGAGGAGGCACTCGCGATGCTGCCGACATCAGGTGCCGACCTCGTGCTCCTCGACATCGTGATGCCGGGGATCGACGGCTATGAGGTCTGTCGCCGCATCCGGAGCAGCCCGGGCTTCGAATTCCTGCCTGTGGTGATGATCACGGCGAGCGGCGACCAGGAGAAGCTCAGCGCCATCGAGGCCGGAGCGGATGACTTCGTGAGCAAGCCGTTCAACCAGGGCGAACTACTCGCTCGCATCGCTTCTTTGGCCAAGGTCAAGCGCTACCAGGACACCATCGAACGGCAGGCGGCGGAGCTCACCCGGTGGAACGTCGAGCTCGAGGCCCGCGTCAGCGCCCAGGTGGATGAGCTCCAGAAGGTCAACCGGCTGCGCCGTTTCCTGTCGCCTCAGCTGGTGGATCTGTTGATCGACTCCGGCGACGAGGCATTCCTCGGCAGCCATCGTCGCGAGATCGTCGTCGTCTTCTGCGACCTCAGGGGATTCACTCCCTTCGCCGAGGCGAGCGAGCCGGAAGAGGTGATGGGAGTCCTCGCCGAGTATCACGCCGCGCTCGGCGCGTTGATTCACGAATACGAGGGCACCCTGGAACGCTTCACGGGCGATGGGCTGATGGTGTTCTTCAACGACCCGCTGCCCTGCGACGACGCGGCCGAACGCGCTGTCTCGATGGCTGTCGCGATGCGGGATCGGGTCGCCGACCTAGCTGCGGGATGGGCCAGGCAGGGCAACGACCTCGGTTTCGGCGTCGGTATCGCCCAAGGCTTCGCCACGCTCGGCCGGATCGGCTTCGAGGGGCGGTTCGACTACGCCGCGATCGGGAGCGTGACCAATCTGGCAGCACGCCTCTGTGCAGAAGCCGGCCCCGGGCAGATCCTCGTCGCCCAGCGGGTGTTCTCAGCCGCAGAGGGCGTGGCATCCGGTAACCCGGTGGGCGAACTCGAGTTGAGGGGCTTCAGCCGTCCGATCCGGGCATTCGAGGTCACCGGTATCGATGAGACGAAGGCAGGAGTGAGCACATGACGAGACTCGAGAGCGCGGCGGTGGCCCGCGCGGCCACGACCTTGGCCGACCTCGATGGCGAAGCCCGCAGCGCCCGGTTCCGAATGCTGCAGGACCGCATGGGATCGGTGTGGCATTCGATGAAGCTCGACTTCGACGACGAGTCGGTCATTGTCGTGCCGTCGGTCACGCTGAGCACGGCGGTTCCGGGCAGCGGCAGCATGGCTCAGGCGTTCGAAGAGCGTTTCCTCTTCCTCCTCCTGCTGCTGCGCCAGCCGAGGCTGCGGATGGTCTACGTGACCTCGATGCCCATCGATCAGCGGATCATCGAGTACTACCTCGCTCTGCTTCCTGGAGTCATTCCGAGTCATGCCCTGGCCAGGCTCTCGATGGTGTCTGTGGGCGACTCGTCTCCTCGACCGTTGAGCGAGAAGCTGCTCGAGCGGCCCAGGATGCTCGCCAGGATCGCCGCGCTGGTCCCGAACCGGGCGCACAGCCACCTGATCCCGTACAACACGACCGAGCTCGAACGTGACATCGCCCTCACCCTCGGCGTCCCGATGTACGGTGCAGACCCGCGCCTCTCCGGTCTCGGAACCAAGACCGGCTGCCGGAGGCTTTTCGGCGAGGTCGGCGTGCCGTATCCGCTCGGCGCCGAGGATCTGCACGGTCTCGACGATGTCGTCGACGCGATCGGAGAACTTCTGACCAGGCGACCGGGTATGAGCCAGGTGATCGTGAAACTCAATGAAGGGGTCTCCGGTGCCGGCAATGCGCTCGTCGATCTCGTCGGGATCGCAGATCTCCCAGCGCCGGACCGACGCGCGACGATCGCAGAACGCGTCAGGGGGATGCAGTTGGAGTCGCCGGACACTCCGTTCGAGGCTTACGTGGCCAAGCTCGAATCCGACGGCGGAATCGTGGAGGAACGCATCATCGGCGAGGGTCTGCTGAGCCCGAGCGTGCAATTGCGCGCGTTGCCGGACGGCACCGTCGAACTCCTCTCCACACACGATCAACTCCTTGGCGGGGCCAGTGGTCAGAGCTATCTGGGATGTACCTTTCCGGCCGATCCGGCTTACTCGCGACTGATCAGCGAGCCGGCGATGGCGATCGGAGAGCGGCTAGCGGCCGAGGGGGTGCTCGGGCGGTTCGCGGTCGACTTCGTAGTGGTGCGGGACGCGGCGGGCGAATGGTCCGCGTACGCGATCGAGCTCAATCTGCGCAAGGGCGGTACGACGCATCCGTTCCTCACACTCCAGTTCCTGACCGATGGCCGGTACGACCAGGAATCGGGTCGGTACGTCACCCCCGATGGCGCCGAGAAGCACCTCGTCGCCACAGATCATCTCGAGGCGGTCGAGCTGCGGGGACTCTCGGTCGGCGACCTGTTCGACGTCGTCGCCAGGCACGGTCTCCACTACGATCAATCGCGCCAGTCAGGCATCGTCTTCCACATGATCAGCTGCATCACCGAGCACGGCCGTGTCGGGATGACGGCAGTCGGTGACACGCCGGCGCAGGCGATGGAACTGTACGAGCGCGCGCGACGCGTGCTGTTGGACGAAGCCACGGTCGGTGGCATGGAGAGTACACTCCCGGAGTAGAGGGAGGCTCCGTGGATCGGCTCTGGTACGTCGCGTACGGCACGAACCTGAGTCTTGCCCGCTTCCGGTGCTACATCGTCGGTGGACGACCTGTCGGCGGATCCCGCACCTATCCCGGGTGTCGCGACCGGACCGAACCCGGTGGCGACGTCGACCTGGACATCCCCGGTGCGCTCTCCTTCACCGGTCGTTCGAGCGTCTGGGGTGGCGGTATGGCGGTCTACGATGCACAAGCGCAGGGAATGGTGGCTGGCCGGGCGTACCTCCTAGCCGGGCAGCAGTTGGCGGATGTGCTCGCGCAGGAGACGCGCCAGCACCCTGGAGTCGACCTCGATCTCTCTGCCCTGCATCGCGCCGGGCGACTGGCCGTCGGGCCCGGTCGCTATCAGACCCTGATCCGTGTAGGCACCCGTGCGCGCCTCCCGGTGGTGACTTTCACGAGCGCCGCGGCGGGGGAGCGGGACCTCGCAGCACCCGCCGAGTCCTATCTGCGCGTGATGGCGGCTGGACTGCGTGAGTCGCGGAACTGGTCACCCGCGCGCATCGGCGCCTACCTGGCCGGGATCGCGGGAGCCGACCGGGCCTGGACGTCCGCCGCGATCGAGGCGATCGCCGCGTAGGTGGACCGCTGAGGTCCGGTGGCAACGCGAGCGCGGCATAGCCGGCGGCGCTTGTGCGGTTAGGGATCGCTGGGGCGACGCGGGCTGTCCCGCTGAGGGTTCGGCTATCCGACTGACGCGCCCTGTCCACAGGCCAGGCTGGTGGCTCGGACGGCTTACTCATCAATCCCCGCGATCCGGATGTCGAGCGCAACAAGGGCAGCGCAGGACAGGTCACCACCGATGCAGAATGTCCGGGCGTTCCAAAACCGCGTTCGGTAGCACAGTATGTGATCAGCTTCCATCCCCATGCAGTTTCGTCGCAGGAAACGTAGCTTTGGTGTCGCGAAGATCTTGCAGCTCCAGCCCGGACCCCGTTGTGTGCAGCGTTTCCGACTTTGCGCGGACTTCATCCGCCCATCCAACGAAAGCGAAACTATGTCTAACAACGCACGCACCTCCAACCAGAACGTCACCACGACCCGTCGTGCTGTCGAATCTAAAGCAGCCTTCAAGACCACCGAGTTCTACGTGTGGCTCATTGTGTCTGTTGCAATCCTCATCGCGGCAGCAGTCACCGACAACGGCGATGACGGCCAGGGTTTCGGAGCAGACCACGCCTGGCAGTACGTCGCTTTCGTCACAGTTGGCTACCTGATCAGCCGCGGCCTCGCGAAGTCCGGTACGCGCGGACACGAGGACAACGACAACAACGGCCACTAGGCAGCTTTTGCCGCAGCGAAGGCCGTTCTCCGATCTGGGGGACGGCCTTCGCCGCGATCGCGTCATCCGTGGCATCGGGGACCGACGCCATCTGCCCTCGACCGACGAGTTCGCTGCGCCTTGGACGTCCGTCTTGCGGGCGATTACCTGGTTTCCGCGTTCGCGTTAGTGGAGACCGCTTCAGGCGGTACTCAGGTGCTGAATTTTCTTGAAGAAGCGTTCGGTATCAGATTTACTGGTTGGCACACGTAAGGAGGCACGCTTCCTGACCTTCTTGAACTCGTTCCCCTACAACGCCGGAGGATGGGCTTGATGACTTCACACGTGACCAAACCGCTCACTCCCGAAACCTTCCCGGCGTGGCTGGCGCTCGCGCAGAAGCACAACGGAGTCTGGGGCGGGTGCTATTGCTCGTATTTCCATGACGACACGGAGCACACCATCAAGAGCGAGTACGACGGGCCGACGTTCAAACAGAGACTCGTGGCGGAGGGCGTCGCGCACGCCGCGCTCGTCTTCGACGGCGACGACGCGATCGGGTGGTGCGAGTACGGCAGCCCGGTCGAACTGCCGCGCATCTACCACCGCAGGGAGTACGACGCAGGGGAGACCGAGCCGGCGCCGTGGCGCATCACATGCTTCTTCGTCGACCGCGACCACCGACGTTCGGGCGTGGCGCGGGAGGCGCTGGATGGCGCGCTCGAGCTGATCGCGCGGGCTGGCGGTGGCGAGGTGGTTTCGTTCCCCAACGAACTCGCGCCGGGCCAGAGGACGTCGTCCTCGTTTCTCCACAACGGCACGAGGGCCATGTTCGAGAAGGCGGGATTCACGTTCGAGCGTCACATTGGCAAGAGCAAGACCGTGATGCGTAAGACGGTCCCGCCGACCCGCGGCTGATGCCTTGTTCACGCGGGCCGGCCGCGACGTCAGGCCCACCTCGCAGCGCCTTCGGCCGCCGCCGCCTTGAAACCCCGCAACATCGACACTCAGAAAGCTCGAAGGCAGCGACTACTCCGGGACTTTCCTGAACGACTCGAGAGAATCGCCGCCGACAACTCAACCACTTTCACCCGGGCTGCCCGGCCGGTTGATGGTTCCGCCAGGTGGGATGATCTTCACGGGCGCGTCTCGACGCGAATGCCCGTATCGGTTGCAGCGATTGTGCAGTAGGTCAGATCGGGAATCACAGCATGGGCAGAACCCAGGACGTCTGGAGACTGCGACGTGGCGACTGCCAGTACCCTCGCGCCTGAGGCAAGGCCCGCCACGAGGCCGGCTGGCGCGTCTTCGATGACGAGGCAATTTGACGGGGTCCGACCCAGCGCAGCCGCGGCTTTCATATAGCCTTCCGGATCCGGTTTGCCGTGGGTCACGTCTTCAGCGGCGATCAAGACCGGAGGGATCGGCAGTCCGGCGACGGTAAGTCGCGCGCGCATAAGCTCCTGCGATCCAGAGGTAACGGCAGCCCACCGGTCCGGTGGCAGCTTCATCAGCAGGTCCAGCACGGCAGGTAGTGCGACGACGCCATCCAAATCGTCCAGTTCCAGCTGAGTGAGTTCTGCAGCGCCGGCCGCGCACTCAGATTCGGGGAGGAACTCGGCAACGGTGTCCTCCGTCCGTCGGCCGTGGCACACCGCAAGAATCGCGTTGACGTCCAGTCCGTGCCTGGAGGCCCAGGTGTTCCACGTCCGCTCGACCACTGGCGTGGAGTCCACGAGAGTGCCATCGATATCGAACAGAAGTGCTTCCACGTCAAACTGCATGGTTCGACGGTACCGTTAGCAAATCCACCGCTGTCGGAGCTCAACGCGAAAGGCGTGAATGGATCGCTGATCCGTGGAGAAATCAGACGATGCGCATGCCAATCACACGCAGCGTCGGTTTGAGCCCGCTGAGGGTTCCTTGCGAGAATCACGAGCGCAGTAAAGCTCGCGATCCGCTTCACCGAATGGAGCCTCGCTTAGCGATCGCCTTGGATTCGCGTTGCCGGGACTTTTTCGAGCTGCGTCCAGCCACGCCACCCGCGTTCCTCGAGGATCGCCAGCAGCCGTCGAGCGACCGGTGCGGACTCGGTCATGGCCGCGTCCAGCAGGGCCAAGAGCGGATCCGTCTGATCGGCGCCGACAATTTCCAACTCACCGCTCTGAACAGCGCGGATGCGGAGTTGCTCGACGAGGTCGGCGAGTTCGACAACTCGCGGATCGTCCGCCGACCAATCAGGCGCAGAGCCGAGGAGGCGATAGAGCCGCGTCATATCAGGGTCCTGGTCTAGATGGCGGTTCTTCTCGGCGATCACGGAGTCGATGATTTGCGGATACTGCGCGGCGAGCATGATCCAGGCGTCCCTTTCGAGCTCGATGTACGCCTCGCCGATACCGAGCGCGCGCAGCCGGTTCAGGTAGTCCACGACGCTCTGGGGGAGGGTCAGGTGATCGCCGGCGGCAAGCATGGCGATTCGCTTGCGGTTTTTCTGGAGGCGACGGATGTCGGCGCTTAAGGCATGGTCGATCTCTTCGACAGCACGAGTGAACTCATCCGGGCCGGCGACGAGGAGCTCCTGTACTCGCGCAAGTGGCACACCCGCATCCGCCAGCACGCGGATGCGGATCAGCCGCACGACGGCGGCTGCGTCGTAGCTGCGGTAGCCGGAGTGGTCGCGTCCGGGCTCGGCGAGCAGGCCGATCTGGTGGTAGTGACGGACTGTGCGCACCGTCACTCCGGCGTACGACGCCAGTTGGCTGATCGTGAGCATGGCCCCATCCTGCCTCAATGGACGACGCCGCGGACCGCCTCGGCGACTTCGCGGTAGTCCTTGCGGAGGATCGCGCCGTGATTGCTCGCGACCTTCGCGTGGATCGTGATGTGTGGGTTGCGGTCGGCCACCGCAGGCACGCTCGCGCGGATCTTTTCCTGCCCATCGCCTTTGCTACCGAACGACGTTCCGGACGCGAGGACGTATCGGGTCGGGACAGTGATCCTATCCATCACCGGACCGAGTTCCCGTTCGCGCGCGAGCTTGCCCACTTCAATGTTGCATTCGGCCATCTCCGGCGCGGTCATCCGGGGCGTCAGTCCGGTCACGCGGAGTGGCACCATCAGCCACCGCATCCGCCGGAAGATCTTCCGGATGCCCTGCTCCATCTCATCGGTGAGCCAGTCGTTTGGCTGCGCGCCGTCGACGAGCACTGCTCCGATCGCCCGGTTCGGATTGCGACTCGTCCAGTGCGCGGCGACGAACGCGCCGTACGACCACCCGACCACGAGGGTTCGGTCGATGCCCCGAGCGTCGAGCACGGCATCGACATCGCGGACGCTTGCCTCGAAGGAATAGTCCGCGGAACGCCCCGACTTCCGCCCGCGGGCTCGCTCGTCGTAGGTGATGTGCCGCCACCCCGGCCCCAACTCGCCGATGACCCGCCGCCAGTATCCCTGGGTGGCAAACTGTCCGTTGAGGTAGACCACGGTGGGCCCTGAGCCCCCTGAATCGGTGACGGCAAGAGCGGTGTCATCCACCGGCACCATGCCGGTCCAGGGCTGGGTCGTGCTGATCGTGGGTGTCCCCACTCGCCCTCTGCGTCGTGTTGCCTTCTGCTTCATGCCATCCAGCGTGCAGGGTTGACGCAACGTCAGGGTCAAGCCGTCAGAGTGCGAATCCCGCGAGTTCTTATTAGGACTGCCCAAACTCGTGTATCTCGACCTGCCTCTCACACGGCATACAGGAATCAAGTTCTGGAGTACGCCTCACGCAGCCAAGTGTTCGCGGAACTCGCGAACGCGCTACAAAGATCGCGACAGAAAGAGACGGGCGAGCTTGTCCAGACATTCGTCGAGGCCGGCTTGCGACATGTCCCGGGCCCCCTGGTCGGTGTAACCGTATTCGGTGACACTCACTTTGCTGTGGCTGTCTTCGAGTCGTTCGAAGGTGACTACATGTGGGACGGCGTCGGGCACACCGCCCGGGATGCCAGCGTCGGCAGGGCTGATGTTTCGTCCATCGGCGGTGGAGAACCGCATGTCGTATTCGAGCCGATTCGGCGGGTCTACCAACGTGTATGTCCAGGTGTTGTACATCTCGGCGCCGCCGAATTCCGCTGGGGCCCGCATCGCGATGAGGGAGACGCCGCCGCTTCTGACGTCGAGATCCGCAACTGGGCAAGTGAAGCCGGCAGGCCCCCACCACTGCTTGACCACACTGGGCTCGGTCCAGGCCGCATAGGCCGCTTCAACCGGCACCGGGAACACCCTCGTAGACCGGACCTCGAATGTCGGATGAGAGCTGCTCATGGCCTTGCCTTTTCAGTATGATAATCGTAGTGAAATGACGCTATCACTACGAGTATGAATGTCAAGAGGTCTGAGTGAAACGGACGAACGGAAAATCGCACTGCCCGATCAACTTCGGTTTGGAGGCCTTCGGCGACCCGTGGTCACTGCTCGTGATCCGCGACATCGTCTACTTCGGCAAGCGCTCCTTCAAGGAATTCCTGGCCGCCGAAGAGCGCATCGCCCCGAGCGTGCTGGCAGCCCGGCTCGCTCAGCTTGAAGACAACGCCATCCTCAGCCGGGCCCCCGACCCCTCCGATTCCCGACGGATCATCTACAGCCTCACCGAGCGCGGTCTCGCACTCATCCCCATCCTGCTCGAGATTGCTCACTGGAGCGCCCAAATCGACCCCGACACTGACGCGCCGCCTGAATGGATCGCAGTCGTCAATCACGACAAGGCAGCCATGACCGCCCTGATAATCAAAACCGTCCGCGACGGTGGCAGCATCTTCGGCGGCGCCGACAGTGTGATCGCCTCTCTGCCGACTTCACGAGGGACATAGGGGGTCGGGTGGGCCGCTGCGCGAAGCGACTGCCGTTTGGAACGTCCGCCTAGGCGCCGGGGTCACGATCCCCGGCTGTGGGCCTTCCCGCTGAGCGTTGATCATCCGGCGTAGCGGAGATCCCCACCTAATCTCGCTCGACCATCGAAGGGCTCGACCGTGGGAGGTCCTCCAGCTCCGCCGCGAGGGAACCCGAAGCGATTTCCGCGCGGATACGTTCTCCGAGAGCGGCCGCCGCGGCGCGATAAGACGGCTCGCTGAGCATCTCAAGGATCGCCTTGGCTATGTCGGTTGCATCTGACCGCGGTGACAGGGAGACTCCGACGCCGTGGCGTACCGCGCGGGCGGCGTTGTCGGGCTGATCCCGACCGAGCGGAATGGAGAGCGTCGGCACGCCTGCCGCAATTGCTTTGATCAGGGTTCCGTGGCCAGCGTGGGTGATCACCAGGTCGGCTCTTGGGATGAGTTCGGTGTGCGCCGCAGACCGCACAACAACGACGTTCGCCGTCGCCGCGAGATCGGCGGGGTCGATCGCAGGTCCGGTCGTGATGACACCGCGCACGGGCATTGATGCCAGCGCCTGGGCGATCCGGACAAGAAGGTCGTACTGATTCATGTACGAACTCGATAGGCCAACGACCACGAGTGGGGTGTCCCCTGGCGGGAGTTTGAGCGCATCATCGGCCGGGAGGTCCTCAAGTACGGGCCCGACGTACCTCACGTTGGGTGCATCCGGGGGCGGGTCGTCGAAGGCCGAACCTGTCAGCATCAGCACGCGTGCCGCGCGGTCCCACTGGTCCCAAAGATGAGCAAGCGGGGCTAGTCCGTACTTGGCCCGTGCATCGTTGAGGGTACGCAAGCCCCCGTCCCAGAGGAGATTCGACAGGACGAAGCCCATGCGATCGCGCACTCGACCCAGCGTTCTCCGTGCTGGAGGCAAGCGCCCGGCGGGCGGGCGGACACGTGACGGTGCTAGGTAGACGCTTCCGACTAAGGCGGCGGCCGGAATTGCGCGAGCTTCTGCACCAACCAACGCTCCAAGAAGTATCCCGTCGGCGAGCACCGCGTCGAACCGTTCATTGTCCAGAGCTGCGACGATGTCGGCGGCGAAGCGCGCCGATGGTCCGGCGATTAGACGGTCGCGCAATCGAAGGACGGCGCCGGGGGGAGTGCGGCATTGCCAGTCCTTCAGTACATCGTCCGCGAGTGCAGTCGTACGACGTTGCGGCGCGGTCGACCAGGCCCGGTGAGTGGCCCCCGTCCGAAACACATCGGCAGCGAGTGTTGCGTCACCGTAGACCACCACTTCGTGGCCGCGTCCGACGAGCATTCGGGCGATGCCGAGGTTCGGTGGGGTTGCGCCGCCCCCGTCCCAGATCGCGAGCAGATACTTCATTGCTAGGTCTCTTCTGCTCTGGGGGGGAACGCTACGGAGCGAGCGCGAAGCGAGCCGAGTGCTTCGTCAACAATCTTCGCGACATCTGCGTGGCGGCCGTGCTCGCGGGCTATATCGAAGTCGCGGGCGGCCGGGGACGCTTGAACCTTCGCGAGGGCCTGTTGGTAGTAGGGCAGCATGGCGGGCCCGAGAAGGCCGCGGCGTTCGCGTATTTCGTCAGCGGCGCCGACGAGGGTGCCCGCTCGTTCGAAGTCGCCGGCGGCGACGGCGACGGCGAACATGCCGTCCAGCCCGTTGGCGATGCCTTGGTCGTGCCGGGCATCCGAAGAGAGGGACATCTGCTGAGCGAAGTAGTCGCTAGCGGCGTCATGATCGCCGAGGATCAGCCGCGCCCACCCGAGCTGGTAGAGAGCCGCCGATTCGCTGAGCACCTCTCCGCTCTTTCTTGCAGCGTCTAGGCTGCCCTCAAAAGTGGTTATCGCCCTTGGCACGTCCCCCCGCGCCAGGGAAACCTGCCCAGCAATCACCAGTGCCATCGACGTAAGGAAAGAGCTATTCAGAGTCTTGGCTATGGTTTCGGCGCGTTGAATTTCCTGTTCAGCGCGCCCGAGTCCGGAAGTGCCTTGCGTCAGCTCGAGTGCTCCGAGTGTGAGCCGTGCGAGGAACTCACCGAACGGGTCGGGCTCGCTTGCGAAATAAGCAACACAGTCCGTGAGTTCGGGAATGCGCGCTGGGTCGGGCGTGTCCAACGTCGCCAGCCCGGCGACGTAAAGCTGTGCTCTGAAGCGCGTCCGGTCGCTCATTTCATACTTGGCCTCGGTGAGCCGTCTGAACCAAGCTTCGCCTTCTCGCATACGCCCGGTGCTCCACCAGTACCAGTAAAGCGGCCAGATCAGGTCTGCGACAGCGTCCGGCTGAGCGTTGTCGAAATAGTGGTTGACCGCTGCCCGAAAGTCGTCTATCTCGTCGCGGAGCCTCGCCATCCACCGTCCCTGGTCGGCACCGATCAGGTGAGGTTCCGCTCGGAGAGCAAGACTCGAGAAGAATTCAGCGTGCCGCTGCCGGCAGATCAGCAGGTTGCCCCGTCGTTCGAGCTCGTCTCGCGCATACTCCCGAACCGTTGCCAGTATCGAGAACCATGAGAGCGTGCCCCGGTCCTGCTCCTGCACCAGACTGCTTTCGACGAGTCCCGTGAGGAGATCTGTGGCTGTTTCCGGCTCGAGCCCCTCGCACATCCACTCTGCTGCATCGAGCGCGAATCCATTGCGGAAGACGGCGAGTCTCAGGAGCAGGTCGCGCTCCGTGTCGCTCAACAACTGAGCGCTCCAGTCGATGGTGGCGCGCAACGTTCGCTGGCGTTCCGGGCGGTCACGCGCTCCACCGACAAGCAGGGGCAGCGCACTATCCAGTCGTTCGGAGAGAGCAGCGGGAGTGAGGATGCGCAGGCGTGCGGCGCCAAGTTCCAGCGCCAGGGGAAGGTTGTCGAGGGCGGTGGCGATCGAAGCAACATCATCTGCGTTGTCGACGGTGAGCTCGAACTCTGGTTTCACAGCATGCGCTCTCTCGACGAAGAGTTCTACTGCGGACGCAGAGGGCAGCGGCGTCAGTGGGACATTCTGCTCACCGTCGATACGGAGCAGGATGCGGCTAGTGGCGAGCATCGACACAGAAGTGTCGCTGAGGAGCGCGCTCAGATCTGCGGCGGCATCCACCACCTGCTCGACGTTGTCGAGCAGGAGCAGCACACGGCGATGTCCGAGGGCCTGCTTCAGCTTCGTCAGCAGCGGTACCTCGCCGGTGTCGGGAATAGCCAAGGCGGTCGCGATCGAGGATATGACCAGATTCGGGTCACGAACCGGGGCGAGGGCCACGAACGCAATGCCATCGGGAAACGACGATTCGAGCTCTCGAGCAGCGGCTACCGCGAGGCGGCTCTTGCCGATCCCCCCTGGGCCAGTAATTGTGACGAGCCGGCATGCGTCCACCGCTAACAAATCGACAACGCGATTCACCTCGTCGTCGCGCCCGATCAGGCGGGTCAGTGGGTCGGGCGGGGTGAGGAACGGAAAGGAAGACATGTCGGGTGCGCTGTTAGACGGAACAGCCCGGCGACGCCTGCCCTCATCGAATCGTTCAGCAAGAAGTGTTGCTAGATCCGATGTGAGCAACGCCGCCAATTCGTCTGCCTCATCGAATCCCACATATGACACTCGGTCGTCGTCCCTGATGCGGTTGAGCAGTGCGCTCAAGCGATCTTCCCGCTGCTCACTGCGTTTTACGTAAATGAGCATCGGGATGTCGGGCGCGAGGTTGTACTCATCCTCCAGACCTGAAACCTCTTCGCTTGGCGCGACCCAGCCGTATGATTCCCAGTAGATGCCAATGAAAATCTCGGACTGCTCGAGATAAGAGCGGTACAGCGACCTCGGGGGATGTGGCCGGGCGCCCAACTCGAACATCACCGGCGACAGCGCGAGACGTTCGATGATCGAACGGGTCACACGCCGCTCCGGCGCAAGCTCCCTGAGGGTCGAGCTAACGAAAACCCGCAGGCGCTGGTCGGGCGTTCGTATGAATCTAGCGCCTTCGCTCATGGCCCAAATTATGGCCCTCACTCAAAAGCTGTTCAACCGCCCCCTCAGGCCTGAGCCATCGAAAAGGCCCATGGGAGAGGACTCAGCGGCTGTCGATAGGTACGTCCGTGAGGTCCCTCGGACGGCCTTCTAGCGAGCGTTATCGGTCTCATTCGAAAGAGCCCACCCCGGTGAACCTCCCCGCGTGCGCGCGAGCAATCGTCTCGATAGTGTCGACGCGATCAGGTTGGATTGCGTCCATGACCAACTCACGTCGCTTCGCCTCTGTACTCGCGGCCTCGCTTGCGGTTTTTGCAGTCGCGACTCTCGGGGGATGTGCGCCTTCGAGTGATTTCCAGGTTGTAGATGCTGTCAGCGCCGACCTCCAGTTGGAAAGTGTCGGGGACGTTGCATCAGAAGTTCACGACGGGCAGTCCGGAGCTATAGAGGAGGGCGGACCGACTGTTGAGCTGCTCCTGATCTCGATAGAGAACTCGCCGTCCACGCTAGAAGATCGTCTGCGTGAGCTCGGGTTCACAGATGCAGGAGTCGACTCGTGGAAGCGCACGTCGCCCTACACGCTAGTCCAGCTGGGCGACCGGTCAGGCGGGGCGACTTACAGCCCTCCCGGCGGGCCGAGCATCGTTGTGCCGGCCGACGGCGGACTAGTCGTGGTTGTCAGCTCGCAGTGACCGTTCCCCCTTGCCCTGTGGGTCGCGTTGATGAAGCTGGCCTCAAGGAAGTTTCGTACCGATCTGACGTGCGGATTGGCTGCCGTGCCAGCACAGTCTCCACCGCCGGCGGCGTTAGTCCTCGGAACAGGGTCAGACTTCGGCCTGTGTCGTTTGCTGGGTGTCGCTGGGCTCCGGGACGATGTGAAGGCCGCCGGGCGTGTTCGAGCAGTGCGCGAGCGCCGCTACCCAGTTGCTGTTGATGATCGGCACCCGAGATCCGTAGTACTTGAAATGCAGCGAGATGTGCGGTGCCATCCATAAGGTGTTGATGCCGTTGGGAGAACTGAACTCGTCCCGCCAAGTGAAGTAAAAGCACTCTCCGCGGCGCAGCTTCGCTCCCATCGCGATCTGAAGGTGAGCGAGGACCCGGTCGTCGCAGTTCACGGTTGTCGTTCCGTCGTACGTCAACTTCCCCATCGGAGTTCCTCGATCCGGGCCCGATGGGCTCAAATCCACGTGTATCCACGCGCTTCCCGTCCGTCTGGAATCTGCGCCTGGGCATCCGTTCCTAGGTTCGGGCAAACGCTCCGTGACAGTGGTGCGATTCCGCTGCGTCCATCATCACCGTACCTACCGTTGGCGATCTTGTCGACGAGCTCAGCGTGCCGGCTTGGCCTGGAGGTAATGACAGCGAGAGGGGTATTCGACGGGGCTAAGGACGAGGGCCTGGTCAGTCGGTGAGGTCTTCGGAGACGATTTCAGTTGTCGGTATTGTGCCGCGAGTGATGGCTTCAGAGACGCGGCGGAGAGTGGTGCCGTTCGCACGCGCGTAGCGCCGGAGCGAGTTGAAGGCCTCTGTCATCGTGAGATTTTCTGTATCAGCGAGCACCCCTTTGGCCTGTTCGATGAGGATGCGGGTATCCAGGGCGAGGTGCAACTGTTCGGTGATTGCGAACGGTGTCCGGAAGTTGCGTTCGTGAAGGACGCCAAGGACTGCGAGGTCGGCCAGTGCTTGTGCGACGCTTCCGTCCTCTTCGGAAGTCGGGCCAGGCTGGGAGTGCAGAAGGTTCATCACCCCAACCACGTCGTTCCGTAGTCGCATCGGGACGGCGTAGGTGGCGCGGAATCCCTGCTCGAGGGCCGTCCGATGGAACCTGGGCCACTTCTCCGCCACTTTTTCGATGTCTGCAACGGTGACCGGCGCAGCAGTGTTGTAGCAATCGAAGCACGGTCCTTCGCCCGCGGCGATGATGATGGTTTCGACCAGTTCCGCTTCTTCGCTGGTGGAGGCGACCAGCTCGAGATCCCCGGCGGCATCCGCCAATAGGATGCCGCCGGCTTCGACGCCGAGGATATCGGTGCAGGCGTTCAGAAGTGTCGACAGGAGATCGACGATGTCGTACTCGTTCATCAGCGCGTCGGCCATCGCTATGAAGGCCGCGTTGATCTTCGCTTCCCGCGTCTTCTCGCTCACCATGTGTTCTTTGCTCATCTGAGATCAGTCCCTCGATATTGAAAAGTCGAGCCGTCGGTCCACCACGTCACGAGCGACCTCGCGAAGGCTGACGCCGTTGGAAAAGGCGTATGCGCGCATTCGAGCCAACGCATCGGACGCCGTGATATCGAGCTGGCTGAGTACCATCCCGGTAGCTTGATGCACTTCACGCCGCATTTCGATCGGCGCGGTCTCGTCGGACTCCTCGCCGTCGGCGAGTGCGATCGCCCGGCGGAGTGCCTGGCCTGCGACCGCGCGGCCGAGTGAGCGGCCGACGTCGCGGGCTTCAATGTCCAGGGCGCCGGGGGTGTTCCTGTAACAGAGTGCGGCGCCCACGCAGGCGGCGCCGAGGGTCAGCGGAAAAAGGAAGACAGCAGCCACTTGAAGGTCTTGGGCGCGGGCGAGGAATAACGGCCATCGGTCAGCGGTCGCGACCTCGGGAATCAACACGGGTCGCGCGGCGGCGACGCAGTCGAAGAGCGGTCCTTCGCCCAGGTCAAGGTGGGCTTCCTCGAGTTGGGCGGCGGTGTCATCACTCGCGTGAATGACCAGAGCCTTCTCGTCTCGGTTGAGGACAGAGATGGCCACACCGTTGATCGGCAGCAGGTCGAGGAAGGGGGCGGAGAGTCTTCGTCCCAGATCTGATGTTGCTTGCGCGGCGTTCAAGATGCCCCCGTCACAACACGCTCCAGCTCTCGGGGCAGGCTGGTGACTATGTCAAGACAGAAAGCATCTTTTGCACTCGCGGGAATGCAGGAGTAAGCAGGGCGAAAGCACGCAAGGCGAACTTCGGTGGAGCCGTGGACGTAGCAAGCCGAACGAGGGATCGCAAACCGTGCGTTCCGTTGCCGATTCGACGTATCGTTACGACTGAGAAAGGCGGCTGCCATGATCATCACCACTCTCGCGATCGGCGACCGACGTTTTCGCTTGGTGCAGGATGCAAATGTCTCCGATTTGGAAGACGAGCTGGTTGCGGCGATGCGCGCTGGCGGGGGAACGGTGTCTATTCCTGCAGCAGGCGCCCACTCTGTCCGTGCCATCGTCACGCCCGGGTTGCCGGTGCTCTTTGAATCGTCGGAGGAGTACGAGATCGGTATTCCGAACTTCGAGGACGATATCTCCTACGAGAGCTATGTCAACGACTACCGGCAAGATCTTTGACCTCAACGGTTTGTGCACCCACAGGGGTGAGGGGTTGCGGGACGACGTGCGCCGTCTCGGGTTCCGCGAGGAGGACGAGACCACCCGGCGTGTACGCGCGTTCCGCGAGCCTGTCGACCCACGCTCGATTGAGGGCAGGCATCTCGTTCGTCGTGTAGTCGTATCGCAGAGACAACGTGGGGTGCAACCAGATGGTTGTTCGTCCACCGTCCCTCGCCGGCCAACTGAAGTAGAATGACTCGCCCCGGCGCAGTTTGGAACCGATCACGATTTGAAGGTGCGCCAACGTGCGGTCGTCGAACTCGATGGGGCTGCCGCCGTCGTACAAAAGAGTACCCATAGCTATCTCCCGGAATGTTTGTTTACACGTCCCAGGGTCCGGGGGATCAGCTATTGCGATCCTACGGTGACCGAGAAGAAGGCGCCACCTTTCTCTGAGGCTGGGGTCTCGTGGATGAACTGGGGTCAATACTTCAGGTACCAAGACCCAACTCGATGGCTGCCGACTTGGTGAGTCCTCGAGGGCCCCACTTAGACGCGGTGTGCGCGTGCAGGCCAGCCTGGCCCTGCGACGCCGATCTAGTGTTTTCTCCCACGAGTGTCGTAGAAAGACCCGGGTCGAACGGTTGCACGTCGGACGTAAGTGTGCGAAAGTACAAATTGGCAACCGGTTTCCAAAAGGAAACCCCGGCCCGAGGAGGACAAATTTCAATGGCGAAAATCGGCGTACAGGCAACGATGGCCCTTTCGAGACTCTTCGGTAGTTGAGGGAGATCGGCAGCCATGCCGTGCAGATCTCGCAGATCCCGATGAGATTGGCGCCAGTACCTCCTGGACGAGCAGGACGAGCAGTACGGCCGCACCCCGCTCGAGTGCCTGCAGACCTCATATGACATGGTCGCGCTCGACTACGCCGACCTCTTCTAAGGCGCCAAGGCGCCACGCCTGCCCCTGCGCCCTCGCCGAAACTCATTGCGTCGCGACAAACCGCCCAGGCACAACAAACAGAAGGAACCGCAATATGGCAGTCGCAATAACCGTCTGCAGGGCGAGCGAGGATGCCGCGATGCTTGTGCGCAGCGGTACGCCCGCCTTGGTCGTTCCGGGGCTCGCCACCGCCTTCCCGACGGGCTATTAAGTGCAGCAGGTTGTCAGTATTCCAGTGGTTCAGCGGCCTAGATCGGCAGCACGTGCACTGGCTACGGGAATCCCTCTGGCCGTGACCGCAGGTCTAACGCTGCCACTGCAGGCCCGGATCAACGGCGAACTGGGACAACGACTACAGGATCCGCTCTTGGCAGGGTTGTTTAGCTTCAGCGGTGCCGCCTTGATCATGGCCGCTGTCACAGTATTGCTACCCGCTGGACGTGCCGCCTTCGGGAAACTCCTCTCCGGCACCCGCGAGGGCACCGTTCCCTGGTACTTCCACGGTGCTGGCATCGTTGGCGCGTACTTCATCTTTGCCCAGACAAGCTTTGTCGCAAGCGTCGGGATCGCGATCTATACGGTGGCGGTCGTGACTGGCCAGACGGTCAGCGGACTAGCCGTAGACCGGCTCGGTATTGGCCCCGGCGGCAAACGGGCGATAACCACGATGCGTGTACTCGGTTTGATACTCACGGTGAGCGCGGTGGCCTGGGCGGTGTCCCCTCGACTCTCGGACATGCCGAATCCCGAAGGAATGCTGGTCCCGCTCGCACTGGTTGTCCTAGCCGCGATTCTGATGACGTTTCAGCACGCCGTGAACGGCAGGATCGCTGCGCAGGTCCACTCGCCAATCCCGGGAACCCTGGTTAACTATGTGGTCGGCAGTGTCGGGCTGGCGTTCATTTGGGTGCTGAGTCTGGCACTCACCGGCGGGATGCCCACACTTCCGCCCGAGCCCTGGCTATACACCGGCGGCGCGCTTGGATGCATCAACCTCGTCCTGAGCGCCTTGTTGATTCGGCATATCGGCGTGCTGCTCACGGGGCTGAGCATGATCGCCGGCCAGCTGATCGGAGCCCTGCTCATGGACTGGCTGCTGCCGGTGGCGGGCAGCGCAATCTATCCGCAAACCATATTCGGCACACTGCTCGTACTGGTCGCCATCGTCATCACCGCACTGCCCGGGTCAGCACTGCGCAAGTTCTGGCGGCTGTGACGATCGCTTCCGCACGCGGCGCGGCATTCCGACTTCACAACCGTGCCGGACACTTCACGACTTCACGCAGCTGGATGCAATAGGTGGGATCTGTCAATCCGAGGCGTGACGACCCCTTGGCTAGGTCGATGGTTGAAGGCAGAACACCTCGTCCCTCAAAGGCTCGACTTCGAGCGACGAGGTTGTCGGCGGCCTTGTCCTGGCCTAGTACGCCTAGCTCGCTGGCTCGGCTTCCGGGTCGGCTCGTCTTCACAGGCGACGGATGAGGAGTCCCGCTGTCCCGAAGGCGCAGAGTGCAGCGGCGAGCACCAGCCCACAATTCATGCCGAACGTGAACCATGTAGGCAGATCCACCTCGCCACGTTCGACGTCTATGAGTGCCGTCGTCCAGTCCGTCGTCGCAGCGACTGTGAAAACGGCGGTGGGTACGAAGACGACCAGGGTCGTTGTGGAGATGACCAGCCAGACGATTACATTGACCAGTGAGAGTTCGCGAGGCACGACAGAGAGCCTACGGCCGAACTAGCCCCTGGGTCGCTCCGGCCCGAACCGTAGCTCGAGGAACCCACCGCAGAAGGGGGCCCGCTGAGCGAAGTGCAATCAGAGGTGAAGTGCTCGGCGATCGCTTGGGCGACGCGGGCTGTCCGGCTGAAGTTCCAATAAAGGGTGTCTCTCGAGCGGCGTAAGGAGGCTCAATTCAATGCCAGTACGTCGAGCTCAGCAGACGAGTGACGATTACGGGGGCGCCGTTCATTCGCGCTGACAGCGTCTGGGCTTGGCCCACCGCGTGGCCGATCGACTGGTCGAGGCCCAGCCTCAAATGCTTCCACGTGTCGCCTTCGGTTACGGCATCGAAGCCGGCTGCGTCCATCGGGACGCTCGGTTTGTAGCGACTACTCCACAGTCGCACGAGTGCGCCCTCGAAGATGACGGCGCGTTTTTCGAGAAGCTGCAGGTTTGTGTAGCCCATCGGAATTGATTTGCCAGGTTGGTCAGGGTGAGATCCGCCGAGGATAGTAGGCGATATGCCGCTGTTGGTCTCATAGAGACGAGCAGTCTCCGAGTGCTCGGTGTCCAACGCCGAAGGGGCGTCAGCCAACCAGTCGCTGTAGTAAATGCAGGTGCGCAAGTTCACGTCGATCTGCGGAAGTTTCTCCGCTCGCCATTCGGTTTCGTCCCTGATGGACAGGATTGGCGGCGCGGATGTCATTGTCACAGTCAACACCACAGGCCGGCCCCGCTGGACGTTCTCGCTGGGGGTTCCTGATGGGTTCCCGGCGCGGATAGGTGGCAAGCCTGCTGACGCTACCGTAGGTGTGTGGAGATATTGGCGCTCGCTACTTCGATCGTGCGGTCGTTAGGGATCAACGTTGCTCGAACGTCCGTACTTCGAGGTGGAAATCAAAACCACGTCGTGCGTGTGAACGGGGGCGGTCGCGATCTCGTCGTTCGGTTCGCGAAGGTCGACGATCAGATTGTCGATCCATTCGACGTCGAAGCGTGGTGCCTGCGGGCCGCCGCCACCGCGGGGATCCCCAGTTCTCCGATGGTCGCGAGGGGATGGCTGAACGGTCTCTCGTATCTCGTCGTCGACCATGTCGCAGGGAGCACCGCGTCGGCGAGTGATCCGAGAGCATGGAGATCGATCGGCAGATTCGCCTCTGCGCTTGCTGAACTCGATGTGACCGATGCTCCAGAGGCGCTGTTCTCACGCTTCGGGCGTGACCTTGGGGCTGCGTGGCTGGCGCACCTCGACTACAACAGAGCAGCGCTCACCGAGGGCGACGAACTGGTGGAAATCGGCCTCTACCGCCCCCGCGAACGCTCACGATTCCTCCATCTGCTGGACTCACTTCAGCAACGATCGCTTCCGCAAGGGCTTATTCACGGCGACATGTCCACGCGGAATCTCCTGGGCGGTGAGCGATACACCCTCATCGACTGGGGCGCGGCGACAGTCGGTCCGGTCGTCTGGGGTGATCTCGAGCGGATCCATCGCTGGAAGCTGCTGGAGGATCCCGAATCCGCCGTGAGCGATGTGGCCTGGGCCAATGTGCTCGAGGGAAGTGGGCTCACCGATGCGGAAGCCACCACGGTTGTGCGTGAACTGACGGTCTTGCAGGCCTTGGACGTGATCCGATGGGCGCTCGAGGTGCGACCCGATCGGCTGCCAGACCTCGTCCCGCAATCGACGGCGTTGTTAGGCAGCGCGTTGAACTCCAGCGACTGATGGGGCTGGCCGCCCTGCGGTGCTCTTTAGGCTGACGGCAGGCCCCTCAGCGAGACGCTGCGGGACGACCCCGAGGAGCAACGAGCGCAGCTACCGCGCCTCACCTACGGGCCGGGAAACGATGTTGGCTTCAGGGCTGGTTGAGTACCTCGCGAAGCTTATCCGCGAAGGCCTCAGGCTGGCCGGCGTAGCCGAACTCGCCACCCATGAAGCCGCCGTGGTGGCTGGGGAAGACCGTCGCCTTCTGGCCGAGCTGTTCGGCCAACGCGATCGCAGTCCGGCCGGTATAGACCTTCATGGATTCCTCCCCGACCGCGACCACGATCCGGGTCGGCGCCGCCTTCAGGGCCTCAAGATCTGGCTGGTAGAGGGGCACCGCCCAGGAGCGGTCTGACAGCAGGGGGTCCTCCCGTGTGCCGTCGTCCTCCGTGGGCATTCCGAACGCGGCAGGTTCGGGCGCGGGCTGGGCGAGGTGCTCATCCGTGACCTCGCCCTCCCACGACGTCATCGCGATGAACGCGGCCATTCCGGCGCCCCAACCCTTGTCCAGGTAAACCTGGGTGTATGCCGCCCGGGCCCGCTGGACAGCTTCTGCATCTGGCAACACGCAGTCGATCGGCGGCTCGTGTGCGACAAGCGTCGACACATCGTCCGGGTACGCCGCCACCAACGCGAGCGCGGTCACCGCGCCGCCGCTGCTGGCAAGCATCTCCACCGGACCGGCGCCCAGCGCCTGGATGATCGCGTGGATGTCCTCGGCCTGGGTCTCCGGCTCGTTCGTGACCCCGCCGTCCTTCCGTCTGCTCCGGCCCAAGCCGCGCGGGTCGTACGTCACGACGGTGCGGTCCTCGAACAACTTCACCTGGGCCTGGAACCCGCTCGCGTCCATCGGCTGACCGATCATCACCAGCGGTGGGCGGCTATCCGTGGTCGGCAGTGGCCCGTGCACGTCGTAGACCAAGTCGACCTCTGGAAGTTCGAGGGTGTGTTGAGTCACGGGCGGCCTCTCCTCCGTAGCAAGAATCTCACCGCATAGTACGTCGCGGCATCCACAGCGCGCTACCGAATCCCCGCCTGAACGTATACTTTGTGCCGCTGAAGGTCCCCGCTGAGGGTCCGCAAAGGGGAGGGAGGATAACCGCACCGAGTAATTCACGGCGCCCGTCACGAATCCTTCTCGAACAGCGGCAGCGGCGGTGTCACGTCACGCTGGCGCCGCTCCGCGAGGTCCGAGTACCGTGGACTCCGCGCGGGGTCCCGCCCGTTCCGGGGCGGGGGACTCGCAGCGTGCGAAGGAGCTCTCCATGGACGAGTCGACGAGCGGATTGGAATGGATTACGGCGGCGGAGTTCCACCGGAGGCCAGGCGTTTCGGACTGGCGTGTCACAGGCACAGGCCCGCAGGGCGTCTTCACCGCGACCTCCCTCTCCCACGCCTCAAGCCTTCTCGATCCGATCGTCGCCGCCGCTAAGAGATTCGGCATACTGCCCGACATCGACGTGCGTCCCGAGGGTGTCGTCGTGCGCATCCCGTACCGGGGTCTGGAAGGCATCCCCGTTGCCGCTGTAGATTTTGCGGCCGCCGTATCCGAGGCAGCAGCCGGACTGCTGCTGGCCGCCGATCCCTCGCTCGCGCAGTCGATCGGCATTTACGTCGCCCAGCATTCCCAGACCGACGTGCGACCGTTCTTCACGGCCGCACTGGGCTACGAACCGTACGGCGACACGGATGCCGTCGATCCGCTGCGCTGCGGGCCGCAGCTCGCCTTCAACCCGATCACTGACGACACTCCGGCGAGAGGCCGCACGCATTTCGACGTCTTTGTGCCGGCCGATCAGGCACAGGCACGAGTGAACGCCGCGCTCGCCGCCGGAGGACGGCTTGCTGACGATTCGCACGCTCCCGACTGGTGGTCGCTCGCGTCGCCCGACAACCACGGCGTGGACATCGCCTCCTGGACCGATACCGACGACTGACTCACGCTGGCACTCTCGTCGCGCGGGGCGGACGGGTTGGGTAATGTGCCGGATGTGCGGGACGATTCTGTCGCGCAGGTCGACTGCGCATCGGTGGCAGGGATGATGCGCGGCTAGGTTGGTTGCATGCTGACGGATGCAGTGCGGCGCGCTTACGCCGAGAGAGCCGGCGAATACACGGAGGTACTCGGCTCGCTCTCCGCGATGGCGGAAGAGGATCAGGATCTCATCTCAGGTTGGGCTCGTGATATCGACGGCCCGACGATCGACGCCGGATGCGGCCCCGGCCACTGGACAAAGTTCCTGCATGACCACGGGGTGGCTGCCGAAGGCATCGACATGGTGAGTGAGTTCATCGATCATGCAACTGCCCGATTTCCTGAGGTTCCATTTCGAGTCGCAACGCTCGAAGCGCTGCCAGCTGACGACGGTGCACTGGCCGCGATCCTCTCGTGGTACTCGCTCATCCACACCCCGCCGCATGATGTACCGGCGGTGCTCAGCGAGTTCGCCCGATGCATCGAACCGGACGGATCACTTCTTCTCGGCTTCTTCGAGGGTGAGCAAATCACAGCGTTCGACCACGCCGTCGTGACGGCGTACTTCTGGCCGGTCCCGCTTATGCGAGATGAGTTGACCGCCGCTGGCTTCGAGATCGTCGAGACCCACACCCGAGCCGATCCTGGCAAGCGGCCGCACGCGGCGATCATCGCCCGCCGCCGCCGCTCGTTGTCACTCAGAGGGTTCGACTACCCGCGGCGTCATAGCGGTTAGGGGATGTGTTGATTCCCGTCACATTCGACCAGATCGATGACCCGTTCTTCCCAATGGATGAAGCAAGCTGCAATGGGGGCGCGTTCACCGTCTGGGGCTACGTCGAGGGCACAGAATTCGGGGCTCGCCGCCCAGTCGCGAGGTACCGAATCCTGCTTCGGATCTCTGACGCCATCAGCTTCAGGTGGGACGCCACGGGTGGCACCGGCGACCTGATTCTGGAGAGCATTCATGAGTCCGACAACGAAGTCCGCCTGACAGGGGTCATCCCAGGAGAGTTGCACGTCACCACCCGAGGAAAACCCCACGTCCAGTTCCTCATCGACGAGACGCCCTACGAAGAGCGTCGACGATTCCGTTGGGTGAGTTTGCCTCAGTCGACATCGCGCGCGTCCCGACCGATATGGTGACGTCATGACCCAGCCGGCCGACCTGTCACCAGCGCATGACGGAGAGGGTGTCTCTTCGAACCCAGTACAGACGCCGACTGACTCGCCGTGGACGTGGCGGAAGACTGTGCTCGTTTACGCCGCGACCGTGGTCCCAGTCGCCGCGCTGTCGGCTTTCGTGGTGGTCATCCCGATGTTCGCAGCGTTCGGCCTGATTCTCATCGCAGTCCCGTACACGACGTTCGTGACATACATGCTCGTGCGTCTTCGCCGGGCAGCAGCCGCGGAGGTAGCCTCATCGGCGCCGAGCATTGATGCGGCGGCCGCCGGGTTCGCGACGGTCTGGCAGCGATTCTCACTCATCAACGCGGGTGCGCTCGGCCTTGTCGGCGTTGTCGCCCTTGCCACCATGAACTCAGGTTCAGGTCTCATTTTCGTCGCAATGGAACTCCTGGCCGTGCTCTCCGTCATGGAGATCGTGGTCAACATCCCCTGGATTTACGGACGACAAACCGCCATCGCCGAAGCGCACGCCATCCGGGCTCGTGTCGCCTCAGCGCGGATCATCATTTTCAATCGGCGGCTCAGTTGGTGTATCTGGTATGCCGGCAGCATCCTTGCCGTTGTCATCGTCGTCAACTACGCCGTGACCATGATCGCTGCGGAAACCGCGTCGATCTAGGAGAGCGCATACGGATCGGGACCTGATGAGGGTCCACCCTCACTCGCGGGGTCGGTATCGCATGGCGACCGCGCCCGACCGGAACTCGTGGCGATCCACGAGCTCCAACTGGATGCGCTCCCGCAGACCGGCGAGCAACGTCGGCCCGTGTCCGGCAAGGACCGGCTGAACGAGGAATTCGTACTCGTCGATCAAACCCAGATCTGCCAACGCCAGGGGAAGCGTCACACCACCGACCCACAGGCCCTCACCTGGCTCCTCCTTGAGCCGCTGAACCGTTTGCGCCACGTCGCCGTTGACCAGCTCGGCATTCCAATCGACCTCGCTCAGCGTGCCCGACACGACGTACTTCTTCGCCCGGTCGATGGTCTCGGCGAATGGGACCTCCCATTCATCCATCCAGTCGGGCCACATACCCGTGGCCGGCTTCCGCCACGCCGATTCCATCATCTCGTAGGTCACCCGGCCGAACACCAGGGCATCGGCTCGTTCCATCTCAGCAGTCCAATAGCGCATCGACTCCTCGTCAGGGGGAAGCCCCGCCTCGTGATGGCAGCAGCCGTCGAGCGTGATGTTGATCGAGTATCGAAGTGGTCTCATCGGGATCCTCCCTTGATGCGCGCAGCGCGTTTCACCGGATCGTACTCCGAGAGGCTTCGTTCGGAGGCCTCTCTCCGGAAGGAGCGTCCGATCACGTCAGATCACCGAGGGTCGTCGCGATGGCTCACCGACCACTGTGAACCGTCGTGCAACGCAAGAAGACGTCCGTTCGGCACATAGACAGGGTATGGATTCAGTGCCAGGCACGCCTCCCGTCGCGAATCAATGAAGGACAATCATGAACGAGAACATCCTCTGGTCTATCGCCTGTTCAAGTGGCCTCGCGCAACGCCGACAGGGTCGGGACGAGTCACTGTCCGCCGCCCCCGGCGCTGAGTAGGATCACGACATGCGACGACAGTCAGAGCGGGGAGTATCCCCTCGAAGGGCACGGCATCGCTCGGCCGTCGCGTTCACGATTCCGGCCGCTCTCAGCGTCCTCCTGCTCGCGGCGTGTGCTTCGGCCGGTCCGCCACCCGCTGCGGAACGCGCCACGGTGAAGGAGCCGGCGAGCAGCAGCAATTCCGACGAGATGCTCATGTGCCGAGGCACTCCAGTGCCAGCGCAGGCGCTGACCACACCGAGGCCGGCTACCGAGCTTCCGGCCGAGGTGGTGGCTGTGCTTGAAGACCCCCTGGTTGGCATCGAAGAGCCACTCTCCGAATGGTTGATCGCACACGAGAGCGCAGAGCTGGTGACCGTCATGCACGAGCTCGAAGAGCCCCTAGATATGGGTGCAGGGGACATCAGCTCATACGCACTGATCACGATCGGCGCGGGCGCAGAGCAGGCACTTCCTCTCGAGGCACCATGGGGGCTTCAGCGATCAACGAATCGCACACCGACGATAGATCTCGGTTCGTTCACCGAGGCTGGAGTGACGCTCGACCCGGATGCACTGCCTCAGAGTGGAGACGAACGAATCGCCCTGCTCGTCAGTGAGCACGACTGCAACTCGGGCCAGCCGGCGACCGGTCGGATCGAGCTCATCGAACTCGTCGAGACCGCGACCACCGTTGAACTCGTCATCGGAGTTCACCCGAATACGGGCGGAATCCGAACCTGCCAGTCGAATCCGCCGACACCGTTCACCGTCGACCTCGAGCGGCCACTTGCTGATCGCATGATCCTGAATGCCGCCGTCGCTCCGGCGCGTGAGGTTACCTGGCCGTAGTAGGGAGTTGCGGCGGATACTCCGCTGAGGGTTGGTGTTCAGTCGGTGATCGGCTCAGGGGCGAGCATCAGGCCGACTAGGATTCGGGGATGACGAATCCGGCTCAGATCGACGATGTCGCGATCGGTGGTGAGGTCATTCGACTCGGGCAGTTCCTGAAATTCGCTGGCCTCTTCGATTCCGGCGGAGACGTGAAAGAGGCCATTCTCGACGGCCTCGTGGCCGTGAACGGCGAGGTCGATCGCCGACGCGGAAGGCAGCTGCAGCTCGGAGACGTCGTCAGCTTTGACGGGCGCAGGGTTCGCGTCTGCCCGTGAAACTGCGAGGCGCTACTTTGCCTTGCGCGCCGCAGTCTCGACGGCGGCGACCGCGGCCTCGACGCCGGATTTCCATGGAGCCCCATGGCCGGGCAGAACCCACGTCGCACCGGTGCCAACGATGGCACGCAGCGACGTGATCGCCTCGTCCGGCTCATCGGTGAACGGTGCAGGCTGGGGGCCCGTCTCGCCAGTGAGCACGTGGCGAGTTGTGAGACCGTCGCCCACGAATACGGCATCTGCGATGGGGACGTACACAGCGATGCTCCCTTCGGAATGCCCGGGCATCCCGATGATCTGCGGGGAGCCGGGAAGATCAAGTGTCTCGCCATCTCGCACCTCGACGACCTCGGTAAGCCAGGTTGTTCGGATCCCGCCCTTGCGGAGCGAGTATGCCGCAAACCCGAGCAACGGGCCCCAACGCATCGACTGCTTCGCGGTTGCGGGCTTCGAGCCGCCCTTCGCTCGGCCCGCGTCGCCCGGGTGAATGTAGACGGGCACTCCGTGGTCGCGGCGTAGCCGTTCGGCGAATCCAACGTGGTCAGAATCGCCGTGCGTCAGGATCACCCCTTTGATGTCATCGATCGTGCGACCGGCCGAGTTGAGTTCAGCGAGCAGGTCCCGCCAGTGGCCGGCGAGGCCCGCGTCGATGACGGTCACGCCCTCGGGCGTGATGACGAGGTATGCCGCAACGATGTCGTTGCCAATGCGGTGGAGAAATCTGTCGAGTTGCATGTTGGCTATCGTACGTAGCCATCATGGCTACTGTCAATAGCTATACTGAGTCTATGCCTACTCCGGACAAGACCTCTCTCGACGCCATTGTGCTGGCCGCCCGCCACCTTCTCGAAGAAGACGGGCTGGGCGGTCTCACGATGCAGGCCGTCGCGCATCGCGTGGGTGTACGTGCCCCCTCTCTCTACAAGCGCGTGCAAAGCCGGGATGAACTCATCCAGCTTGTGGCCGAGGCGAGCCTGACCGACCTGGCCCACCGCCTGAATTCCGTACCGGATCTCGTGGAACTCGCGAACCGGTTCCGTGCCTTCGGCCACGAGCATCCCGCTGCCTTTCAGCTGATCATGTCGCCCGGGGCCGGAACTCCGGTTGCACGGCCCGAGTTCGGGGCCGCGGCGAGTCAGGCCGTCCTCCACCTGGCAGGCGCACTCGCCGGTTCGGAAAACGCGCTCGAAGCTGCACGAACCCTCACCGCATGGGCCGCCGGCTTTGTCAGCATGGAACTGAACGGTGGCTTCAATCTCGGAGGAAATATCGAGCATGCATGGGAGTTCGGCGTGACGAGGATCGTCAAGGCGATCACAGCGGCCACATGACGAACAGGCCCCTTATCTCGCACCCGATGTCAGGACGGAACGCCCCACGGTGGCCACAGTTAAACTCATGTCATGGCTGAGAAAGCGAAGAGCGTCGAAGAGTATCTCAATGCACTCGACCCCGCGTACCGGGCAGAACTCGAACGGATTCGCGCGCTTGTCGCGGAACTCGTGCCAGATACCGAAGAGACCATGAGCTACGGAATGCCGACCCTCAAGTACAAGAACCGGGCGCTGGTGTACTTCACGGCGTCAAAAAGGCACATGACTTTTTACCCGTCGTCCTGGGCGATCGAGGAGATGAAGGACCAGCTCAAGGGACTACAAGACCAGCGAACACGCGATCCAATTCACGCTGGACAAGACCCTGCCGAATCGTCTGATCGAGGATCTCGTTCGCATCCATGTGCGTGAGATCGACGCCAACAGACAATAGGCACCCATTCGTCAGTGTTCCGCCCAGCGGCGGCCGCTACGAGGGCGTGATTGTGGTCTCGGCGCGAACCGCGTCGGCAAGAACGCGAGTGCCGCGGCGAATCTGGTCTTCGGAGGTGTTGCCGAAGCCGAGCACGAGCGCCGGCGGGAGTGCTGGCGACTCGGTCTCAGTGTTTGCGGTCGTGAGTCGATAGTGGCTGAGAGGATTGACGCGGACCCCCATCGTCGCCGCACGCGCCGCTATCGCTCGCTCGGATGACCCGGGGGGCAGAGAGAGAAGTGCATGGCATCCGGCCAGCAGCCCGTGAAGCCGTCCCGGTCCGAAGTGGAGTTCGACCTCGGATGCCAGCGTGTCACGGCGGGCGCGGTAAACCTCCCGCATCCGTCGCAGATGGCGGTCGAAACGGCCCGATTCCATGAGAAGGGCCAGTGCTTCCTGGTCCAGGCCGGGAGCCCCTCGACTGCTCAGCCGCTTTTCCTCGATGATCCCTCCAACGAACTGGGGAGGCGCGAGCACCCAACCCAGCCGGATGGCGGGTGCGAGGGTTTTGCTGACAGATCCGAGTGCGATCACCCGGCCAGAGTGCAGTCCCTGCAGCGACCCGATGGGCTGACGGTCGTAGCGGAACTCGGCGTCGTAATCGTCCTCGAGGATCACCCCGTCGACCTCGTCGGCCCACGCGACCAGCTCGCGTCGCCGCGATGGATCGAGTGCGACACCCGTTGGGCATTGGTGGGCCGGTGTCACCAGCACCGCCCGAGCCCCGCTCGCGCGAAGTCGGTCAACATCGAGGCCGAGGTCGTCGACGGGAACCGGCACGACGTCGAGGCCGGCGCGGCGCGCGATCACGTCATGCTCGCGCGGGCCCGGATTCTCCAGCCCGATGCGCCGGATGCCGTGCCGTGCGAGCGTTGCGAGGGCGAAGGTCAGCCCTTGCCGGAATCCCGAGACGATCACGGCGTCCTCCACGCCGGCGCAACCTGACCGCACGCGGCGATGGTAGGCGGTGACGACCGCCCGCAAATGGCTCGATCCCGCCAGATCCTCGTCGCCCAACTCCGCGGTTGGAAGGGTGCGTGTCGCCTCGGATACCGCCCAGCTCCAGTCGGTCAATGGCACCGAGCCGAGGTCGGGGACGCCGTACTCGAAATTGATCTCTACCAACCGGGATGATCCGGTTTTCCCCGGGAGAGGGCCGGGGGCGGCTTCCCCGGGCGATCTTCCGGATGACGACTGGATCGCCGCCACGCGAGTGCCGGAACCGACGACCGACTCGACGTAACCTTCGGCGAGCAACTGCTCGTAGGCATCAACAACCGTGCCACGTGAGACGCCGAGCAACTCGGCCAGGCGCCGGGTCGACGGCAGGCGCTCCCCGGAGCCGAGGCGCTGATCACGGATCGCCGACCGCAACTGATCCTGGATTTGACTCCCCACCGCCCCCGCTTCGCGATCAAGCGTCACGAGCAGGTCCGGGCCGCTCCGTGCCCACTTCACCGTCATGGTCCCATTAGACCAAATGGTCCATTCTTTGGGTACCTGAGCGGACCTGTTGACCAGTCCGCCTCAAGGTCAGACTCGATCCCATGAGCATCGGCATTCTCCTGGCGCTCGCGTCAGCCCTCGCGTATGGTGCCTCGGACTTCATCGGCGGGGTCGGGTCGCGCCGCTATTCCACATGGCAGGTTGTGCTGGTCGGGCAAAGCGCGGGTGCGGTCGTGATGCTCGTGGCCGGGATGGCGCTGCCGGCTCGCCCGGCGATGCTGGACTTCGCCTGGGCGCTCCTTGCTGGCGGAGGCTCGGCGACCGGGAGCATCTTCCTTTACCGCGGCCTCGCTCGCGGGCGGATGGGTCTCGTCGCCCCGATCTCAGCCGTCGGGGCGGCAGTGCTGCCGGTACTGGCGGGGGTCGCCTTCGGTGAACGCCCCGGTTGGCTGGTCTGGGCGGGCATGTGTGTCGCGCTGCCAGGCATCTGGCTCGTCTCCTACGATCCCTCTCCACACCCGCGCACCGACGCGCGAGCAGCACTGATCGACGGGACACTCGCGGGGGTGGGTTTCGGGATTCTCTTCATCGCGCTGGCGCAGATCGGCGATGACGCAGGTCTGCTGCCGCTCGCCGCCAATCAGTCGATCGGAGCCGTTCTGACGATCATCACGGCCGCGAGTCTGGGACAGGTCTGGCGGCCTACGGCTGGAGTGCTCGGCTGGGGGAGCGCATCCGGGGTGCTTGGCGCACTGGGCACCCTGGCTTTCCTGATCGCGGTTGGAGCGATCAATCTCGGAATCGCTTCCGTTCTCGCATCCCTCTACCCAGCCGTCACCGTGGCGCTCGCGGCCGGCTTCCTCGGGGAGCGGATCGGGATCGCTCAGCGTGCAGGGATCGGTGTCTGCACGATCGCGGTCGCCGCTATCGCGCTGGGCTGAAGACCGATGCACCCGAACCATATCCCCTGAAACCACAGAAGGAAGGAACCTCATGTTCACGCAGATCGCAGAGGGCGTTTTCACGCACGAGAGCGAGTTCATTCACAGCAACTCGGTGGTCGTCGAGGGCCAGGACGGGGTGCTGCTCATCGACCCCGGGATCACAGCGGATGAAATGGAATCCCTGGCGGACGAACTCCGCAGGCTTGGCAAACCGGTCGTCGCGGGTTTCGCCACGCATCCAGACTGGGACCACGCGCTCTGGCACGCGAACTTCGGAGATGTGCCACGGTACGGCACCGCCCGGTGTGCGGCAGCCCTCAGCGATCTGCTGTCACTACCGGACTGGAAAGCGCAGGTGGCCGGGATGCTCCCGCCGGAGTACGCGGAGGCGATTCCGATGGACCTGTTCGGACGAATCACCGCGCTGCCCGCCGGAGCGAGCCGGGTTCCGTGGGATGGGCCCACGGTCCGGATCCTCGAGCACCAGGCCCACGCGCCGGGCCATGCAGCGCTCGTCGTCGAGGAGCGCGGAGTTCTCGTCGCCGGCGACATGCTCTCCGACATCCTGATCCCGTTCCTCGACCTCGATGCGTCAGACCCGATCGACGATTACGCCGCCGCACTGCAAATGTTCGAGGGACTGGCAGGCGATGTCGTCGCTGTCGTTCCCGGCCACGGATCCGTCGCCGGTCCCGATCAACTGCGGGCGCGAATCGAACAGGATCGCGCCTACCTTCGTGCTTTGCGAGACGGTGCTGACAGTACGGATTCGCGGGTCGGCCCGTCGGCGCCGTTGGAATGGTTGGCCGACGTCCACGAATGGCAACTGCAGAGGCTTCGACAACGCTGAACGAGCCGCCGGAGGAGGAGGCGCGTCCCCGGTGCGAGGATATCCTCGTGAAGAAAAGCAGCGGTGCGCGCCGGCCAGACGTTGCCGAGGTGGACCTGGTGGGCGGCCCGGAACCCCTCAAGCTCGAACTCCACCCCTATGACGAGCGATGGGTCGGACTCTACCGGGATCACCGACGCCGGATCCTGGACGCTCTCGCGGCAGCACATGTCGGCGTCGAACACATCGGCTCCACCTCCGTTCCCGGGCTGGCGGCGAAACCGATCATCGACATCGTGGTCACCGTCGACGACATCACCGCCGAAGAGGACTACCTCGACGCTTTGCTGGTCTCCGGATACGAACTGCGGGTCCGCGAACCGGGGCACCGTCTCGTGCGTACGCCCGCCCGCGACGTTCACGTGCACATCTATGAGCAGGGCGATCCTGCGGTGGACGAGTATCTGCTGCTCCGGGACTGGCTGCGCTCCAACCCAGACGATCGTGGTCTCTACGAGAGCACGAAGAGGTCGCTGCTCCGTGACCGATGGGACGACATGAACGCCTACGCGGACGCCAAGACCGACATCATCCTCGAGATCAAGGCGCGAGCGCGAGCAGCTCGACTGTAGTGAACGGGGTGAGGATGCCGAGACTTTGAGCAGGTGGTTTCAGCTCGGGGTCGCAACCGTTTCCATGGTCAATTCGAATCCACCGTCGATCTCGCGGGTGGTAAGCGAGGTGGTGATGCTTGCGAGCTCGGTGATGTCGCGGATGTGGGTGCCACCGCAGGGGATGTCGGTGCGGCCGGCGGGGAGTTCGCACACCCAGGTGCGTCGGGCCGAGAGCGCGTCATTGTCTCGTTCGATTCGTACAGGTCCGCCGGACGCGATCCAGTCCGAAAGTTGAGCATTGACGCGCTCTGCGACCACGGAGGGATCAGCGAGGGCGATGGGCGAGAAGCCTTTGCGGCGCAGGGACTTGCCGATGCGGTAGGTGTCGGTGGACCGGTGCGGGTGTATGCGTGAGCTCTGTATCGCCAGCGCGTCGAAGGCCGGGTTGCCCAACCCGTCTGTTGGCGCGGTCTTGGTCCAGGCCGCTGCCAGCGCCGCATCGAGCGCGAGCGATGCGAGGTGGCAGGCGGTGTGTGCAGCGGAAAGCGACGCACGGTAGTCCTGGTCGACGGCGATCTGAACGGAATCGCCGATCGCCGGCGGCGGCCCTTCGGTGATGTGAGCAACGACGAAGGTCCAGCCGTCCGTTCCCGTGCGGATGGGCAGGTCCCCTGCAAGATGAAGTCGGCCGCCATGAATGCCGCCAGTGACCGCATCCACAATGGGCTGTTGTCCGTGGGTCGTGGTGAGGATGCCGCGGTCAGCGGGTTGATCCGGCCACGCGGTATCGACCGGGTGAAATGCGGTCCTGTCGAGGATGACCGCTGAGCGCCCCCCTGGCAGTGCCTCGATGTGCAGCACGGTCCCCGTGGAGGTGGTCGCCCCGTCCGAATAGGTGACGATCGTGTCAAATGTCGGGAGGGCCATGCTTATCCGTTCGTCGATGTATGCACGTCGATTCTGTCACTCTCGCCTCGAGCGCTCCGCCTGGGCCGGGAGCACACTCAGGAGCTCGGTCACCGCGATCAGGCCGTCCGCGCCGGCAAGACCACGGTTTCGCAGGTCCGTGACGTCGGCGCCCAGGCGACCCAGTGCGTCGGCGAAGTGCTCGATGTCTTTGCGCATGAGCCCCTGGAGGTGCGGCGCGAGAGCTGGGGTGATCTGCGTCCCGAGAGCCTGGATGATGAAGCTGCCTCCACTGCTCGTCGCGAGAAGCCGCTGAAGCGCGGCCACGTCGACTCCGGTGCTGTCTGCCATCGCGAAGACCTGCTCCGCGTTCCGCAGGTTGGTCATGGTCAGGGCGTTGTTCAGGAGCTTGGCCTGCTGTCCGGCACCTGAAGCGCCCATGAAGACGACGGAGTCGGAAAATGTGTCGAACACCGGCTCGGCGGCGGTGAAAGCGTCGTGGTCCCCGCCGACGATCGTGGTCAGGCTTCGCGCTTCCGCGCCTGGGCCGCCTCCACTGACCGGGGCATCGAGGAATGCGATGTCGCGGTCAGCGGCCAGGGTTGCGAAGCGTCGGGCGGTCTGCGGGTCTCCGGTGCCGTGGTTGACGACGATCGACCCGGGGCGCATCGCGTTGAGGAGGCCCCCGTCGGTGAGTATCCCTTCGACATCGGCATCGTCGCGGAGGACGAGCAAGACGATGTCGGATGCCGCGCCAAGGGCAGCGGGGGAGGGATCAACGGTGTGCGGCGATCCGGCGACCGCATCAAGCGACGCCGACCGCCGCGCCCAGACGCGGAGTGGGAACGGGGAGTCGGCGACGGCGCGGGCCATGGGGGCGCCTTGATCGCCGAGTCCGATGAATCCGACGACGGGAGCGGTTGTTGGCGTGTTCATGTCGGGCCTTTCGTGTGAGGGGTTCAGAGGGTGATGAGCTGGAGCGACTGCTCCCACAGGCGGTCGGCGTTACCAGGGTCGAGCGCGTAGAACGCGACCCCCGACATCCATCCGTTCCCGTCCTGCACGGTGATCGCCTCATTGCTGTCTTCGAAGTAGCGTCCGCTGATGTCGTGAAGGAACGGTGATGTCGCGACGAAGAGCGTTGTGGCCGCGCCCTGTTCGATCGTCTTCCGGCCGGCCGGCGGCGTCTTCAGGCCGCCGGTGTGCTTCTGCAGATTGGTGGCGATGGCTCCTGGCATGACCGCGTTCACGGTAATGCCGTCTCCTGCCCAGCGAGTACGGGCCGCGACGCCGAACAGGATGGACGCTGTCTTGGACTGTCCGTACGCCGCCAGCGGATCGTAGGGACGGAATCTGAAGTTCAGGTCATCGAAGACGACCGGTGAGATGAGATGACCGCTGGAACTGACCGACACAACGCGGGCACCATGGGCGGCCGCGAGTGACGGGTACAGGCCCAGCGCCAGCGCGAACGGGCCCAGGTAGTTGGTCATGAACTGCAGTTCGACCCCGTCTGCGGTTCGTTCCTCTGGCGTGGCCATGACTCCGGCATTGTTGATGAGCAGGTGCAGCGGGCCGGTCCAGTCTGAAACGAAGGTGCGGACTGAGCTGAGGTCGGAGACGTCGAGCTGAATCGCCCGCACGTCGGGGTTGCCGGTTGAAGATGTGATCTCCGCGGCAGTTTGTTCGCCGGCGCCGACATTTCTGACGGCGAGGGTGACGTCGGCGCCCCTGAGCGCCAGGACTCGGGCTGTTTCGACACCGATGCCGGATGAGGCGCCGGTGACGATTGCTCGTTGTCCCCGGAGGTCGATGCCTTCGGTGACGTCTTCGGCGGTTGAGGTGAATCCGAAATCGGATGTGATGCGGGTCATGTGCTTCTCCTTCTGTTGCCTGATGGAACAGCGAGAATTCGGCATCCATACCGGCAGTCGTGGGTGAGCGGGTACTGGTAGTGGCACGGTCAGGACAGCGACTTGCTGCGCGAGTAGCATGAGGGGCATGGCCAGCGGGGGTAACCGGATCGGTGACTTCCTCCGCGCGCGTCGCGAGCAGATCACCCCGACCGATGTGGGGATCCGCGCGACGACCCGGCGTCGAGTGCCCGGGTTGCGTCGTGAAGAGGTCGCGATGTTGGCAGGGATCAGCAGTGAGTACTACCTGCGCCTCGAACAAGGCCGCGAACGGCATCCGTCGGAGTCGGTCATCGCCGGTCTGGCCCGTGCGCTCCAGCTCGACGACGACGCGACCGTCCATCTCTTCGCCCTTGCTCGACCGTTCGTTCGGCCGACGAGCGCGAAGGCCGACAACGTCGCGGTGGGACTCCGGCAATTGCTCTATCTGTGGACGTCCACGCCCGCATACGTTCAAAGCAGGACACTCGACGTGCTGGCGTCAAACGAGATGGCACGGGCACTGTCGCCAATATTCACCCCAGGTGTCAATCTGGTGCGGGCTGCGTTCCTGGACCCCGACGTGAGATCGCTGTACCGCGACTGGAGTCGGATGACGGAAACAACTGTGGCCGGGCTGCGAGCGCAGCAGGGTGCTGACAACGGTGACCCGACGCTCGGTGCACTCGTGAGTGAGCTGGTCGTTCAAAGTCCGGAGTTCGCCTCGTTGTGGGCAAGACACGACGTGCGTCCCAAGGCCGCAGGGCGATCCCTCCTCTTGCATCCGGTTGTGGGGGAACTCGACCTCCTGTACGAAAAGCTCTCAGTAGGGGAACGCGACACCGGGCAAGTGGTCGTGATCTATCACGCCGACCCGGGCTCAGCTTCCGAAACGCGCCTCGCCCTTTTGAGGGCCGACGCTTAGGAAGCGCTGACGCACGGCAGTCGGTCGAGGGCCGGCCGGCCACCTTATACTTTTGAGCATGCCAATCACGCGAGGCATCCTCGCTCAACCGTCCACCCGTGAGCACTCCGGGAGCGCCCGGTGAGCGGCGGTCTCGTCGCCCTGCTGGACGACGTCGCAGCCCTGGTCCGCATCGCCGCCGCCTCCGTCGACGATGTCGCGGCAGGAGCTGCCAAGGCGGGGGTCAAGGCCGCCGGCGTGGTCATCGACGACGCGGCGGTCACTCCGCAGTACGTGTCAGGGGCTGACCCATCCCGCGAACTGCCGATGATCAAAAGGATCTTCTGGGGCTCGCTCCGGAACAAGCTGCTGATCATCCTGCCGGCTTTGCTCCTCATCAGCGCGTTCATCCCATGGGTCATCCCGTTCATTCTCATGCTGGGTGGCACGTACCTCTGCTACGAGGGTGCCGAAAAGGTCTGGCACAAGCTCCGCGGCCACTCCGCGGCGGAGAAGGCGCCGGCGGTCGAACGGGGCCCAGAGGCGGAGGCCAAGGTCACGAAGGGCGCCATCACCACCGACTTCATCCTGTCGTGCGAGATCATGGTGATCGCGATGAATGAGGTGGCCGACGAGTCCTTGTGGGCCCGGGCCATCATCCTGGTCGTCGTCGCGGTGGCGATCACGATAGCCGTCTACGGTGCTGTCGCGCTCATCGTCAAGATGGACGATTTCGGCCTTCACCTGACCACGAAAGACTCTGCGGGCGCCAAGCGCTTCGGCGAACTGCTGGTCAGGGGGATGCCCGCGGTCCTGGCAGCGATCACCTTTATCGGGACGATCGCCATGCTGTGGGTGGGTGGTCACATCATGCTTCAGGGTGCCCACGACCTCGGTTGGCACCTGCCGTACGACCTGGTCCATGTCCTCGAGGGACCTTTCGCCGGCATCCCGGTGGTGGGCGGATTCCTGGCGTGGCTCGTCAACACCCTGTGCTCGGCCGTCCTCGGACTCGCCTGGGGTCTCATCGTCATGGCCATCCTGCACCCGCTGCTGAAAGTGCTGCCATTCGGCAAGGAGAAGGGCGGGCACGAAGAGGGCGACCTCCGCGCGGCACTCGCCGGTGATCGTCCGGCAAAACGCGACGTCGAATCTTCCTAACGGTGCACGATCGGTCGATCGAACAGGGATAGCTCGTCCTCGTCGGGTTGTTGGAACCGGTGCAAACAGTCCTCCAGGAGTGCTTTGCTTATCGGTACCGTTCCGCGTGTCGAGACGGCATTGCGGGCTTCGAGCCGCCGCCAGAGCTCATCGAACGGAACGTCGAAGTAGTGCATCTCGGTAACGGCGTCGAGCGTCTTCGCGAGTTGGCGGAGCGCATCTCTTTCTTCTCGTTTCCAGGTCCCGTCTTCCAGAATGACGCTCTGCCCGTGCTCGAGCAGTTCTTTCCAGAGCGAGTTCAGCCGCATCTGCAGGTTGTCGCGCATCTGATCGAAGTAGTCGACACCTAGATCCGCCATCCATTCATCCGTACTGAACCGGATGGCACCCGTCTCTCGTTCTCTGTCGCGTGCAACCGTGGTTTTACCGGATCCCGGCAGACCACAGAAGAGGATGAGGAGGGGGCGTTGCGCCGCGTTGTCTCGGGCATCCATGCTTTCTCCGGGTCTCATGCTCTTATCGTGAAGCGTCCCGGGGCATTGGTTGTCCGAGGGTGGCGTGTGGTCGATCGTAGCCGTCGCGGTCTTCCGGCGACTGTTCTCGAGTTGATTTATCCCACTCCTGGTTCACTCGAGTCGTCGGAGGGGGTTACGCGCGGCCGGAGAGTAACTGATGATGAGCCCATGAACCTCCAAGTTCTCACCTGCGGCACGCGCGGGACGTTCCGGATCGTCACCGCCTCCGGGTCCGAATACGTCCTCGTCAACGAAGAGGACCAGCCAGTGACGCTCACCCGAATCCCGGGCGAGCGTCCGGATTCAGAACAACTCGCGGGGGACCGGGCAGCAATGCCGGTGGCCGACTTCGATACTGTCCGTGTCGGCGAAGAGGCAACGTTCCGGCTCCAACCGGAGAACCGGAAGAGCAAACCGGTGAGCAGGATCACCTCCGTTGTCGTCGAGCTCGTTCATATTGAGGCGGCAAGCGAGCGGACCCACTGACACCGTTCGGATGCCGCTCGTAGGTTCCTCCAAATCACTGTCGCGGTCGCAACGCTTCCACCTCAGTAAGGGGGGCAACGCGTTCCCGCGGAGGGTGCTGGCTGGCGGTATGTTGAGAAAGCTGACCGACGCCTCAGCGCGATCGCGCCCGGCGCCAGAGGCACGAACTTGCACCGCGCCCGTATACCGCGGATGAGGCGAGCGCCCGCCGGCACCGATCCGAAGGTTGAGAGCATGACAACGAAGATGTGGCGGGGCGTCTTGTGGATGCTTGGGGTCGGCCTCGCGGGAATGTTGCTCTCCACGTTTCTGCCTGGACGACGTCGCAGCGGCCTCACCCTGGAACAGCGGATTGAACTCTGGCAAACCGTGACCGGCCCGGCCGTTCTCGCCGTGCTCGCGCTCGCAGCCATCATCATCTGGGTGTTGTCGCGTTTGCGAGCACGGAAAGCACGGCGAACGTGGCAGCTCATGGGTGAGGAGCGGCCATTCGACGCGAGGTACCTGGTGTTCGTGTACCAGCGAACCCGTCATGACCTCGAACGTCTAGGTTGGCGCCTCAACGGATTTGGATTCGCGCCCGTGCCGATCATTGGTGTTGCCTTCGGCACGGACATCACCTTCTGGGAGGCCGGCCACCCCGAACCGACCTTGCGCGTCAGCTATGCCGACATCTACGGCATCGTGTTCGCCGAGGAAGCCGGCGACTGGCCCCGTCCGGCGTTGGCGCTCCAGTTGGACGGTGACCCGGAACCTTCTCGTAACCGCCGCGAAGCGCTGAGACGGCGTGACCTCATCCTCAGTCTCCGCGACGCCGACCGCAAAACGGTCAGCGAGGATGAACAGATGCTTATCCTCCGGCAGATCGAAGCGAAAGCGGTCGCTTCATGATGCGACGTAAGACCAAATGATTGGTGAACCTTGAGTTTTGACCTGCGATCCATTGACGCGCCGGCATGGCAGAAGGCCCTCGATATCGAAGCGGAGAAGCGGGCGCTTGGCGACGACTGGCTGGCCATCCCGACTGGCAAATGGAACCGGCTGATCGACCGTCTCCTCGCCGCCACGGACCGGGCGATTCGGGAAACCGATGTTGTGGACCGGCTGCGTGCTGCCGTTCCGGACATCACGGACCAGGCCGATCGGGACTTCGTCTACCTGGTGATCGCTCCACTCGTGGTGTGGGAAGCGGAGGACGTCGACACGGTCAGGAACGATCCACGCGTCGCGCTGACGTCCGAAGAACTCATCGGGGCGCCGGCACTGTACCTGGCCGAGAACACGGCCGGTGATCTCGAAGACATTTACGGATGGGATCTCGCGGACGAGCTGGATCACGACGAGCCCTTCCGGAACCTGTCCCGCATCGGAGGCACGCCCTCTCGAGTGACCGGCCTGCGGTTGCCCGAAGACGCCTTCCTCCTCCAGATCGACTTCCGCGGTATCCCGAAAGACCACGCGGGTGACCCGCGACTGTTGCGGCTGCTCCAGAGTGTGGGCGTTCCAGGCGACGGTCTGCTCCAGGTGTTCCACACGACGACCGGTGACTCCCGCACCGATCCGGATGTTCCGGGGGGAGGAGCGACCCTGCGATATCTACCGGAACCCAGCCTCGCACATCGTCTGCCGCTCGATCTGGACGCAGAATGCGCGGTCTATCCTCCGTCGCGAGCCCAAGCGAGTTTTGGACTCAGCTTCGGGAACGGACCCGCCGTCACGGATCGCTCAGCGGAGACGGTGGTCGAGCTGCAAAGCCTCGCCGACATCTGGGCGCGCAATGGCAACTTCAGCGAGGAGTTCGAGGCATCCACCGATCCGTTCACGCGGACCGAGCTGCCGGCTACGCGGATGTTCGGAGTCCAGGGCTACGACTTCGACCTGCCCGATGAGGATGTCGACCTGCTCAAGCGAGAGCTACCACTCGTCGGAGACGACCGACACGTTCTGATGCTGAACATCACTGGCGAGCACAGCTTCGACTCGGTCTTTGGCGACGGCGGACGACTCGAGATCTGGATCCGTGACACCGATCTCCGCGCCGCCCGCTTCGAATCCGTGGTCTCCTTCATCCGCAGCACCTGACTCTCTATCGGGTCCAGCGTTGAGACCTCAGTCGGGGTGATTGATCCGGTCGCCGCCCCACGTCAGATCGGCGTCGATGCGAATGGGGAATACCTCCAGGCCTGGCGTCTGCACGAGTTCCCGTATGAGCTCCGTCGTGCCTGCAACGAGCGTCGAGTCGAAGTCGATCTCGGTGGCGAGCACCCACGAGTGATCATCCGGCCAGATGATGCTGGGCGACTGCGACCACCGGTTCCCATCGATCCACGGCGCCCGGTCGGGCCAGGCAGGGTCCGCAAAACTGTTCGCGCCCGCTTCGAACAGGATGTAGTGCCGCCCCGAGTCTCCATGCAGATCGAAATGTGGACCGGAAGCGACTTCGGGGGAGAGCAGCCCAGTACCTGGCACCGGATCATTGAGGTCCGGCCGCCGAAGAGCCCTGATCTGGTATCTCGCCCGGGCGAGTCCGCGCCGGGTTGCCGCAGCAAGTCGGTCACGAAACGACGGAGAGGCGAGCGGCGCAGCAGTTCCGTCGGAAGGCCATCCGGCCATTGGCTCGAAAGCGAGGTACCTGACCCCGCCAGAACTCACGAGCCCGCCCCATCCCTCCCAGATCGCAGCGACACCGGAATCCGGAGTCGTCGTGTGGCGAGCGAGAACTTCCGACGCCGCCGCGAGCGACAATGTGTCAAGACAGCCTTCGGCCGGGCTGTCATAGGACCATCCATCTGCGGCGATCCCGCCATCATCCCCATAGTCGCCCCGCACGAGCCGCGCGTACTGCGCCTCTGCGTGCAACGTGGTGTTGAACGATGCCGCGGCATCGGCCCATGTAGCCCGCTCGGTCTCGAGCAAATCATCGTGGTCTTCGATGACTCCCAGACCGTCGTAGAACGTCTCGCGATCAACGCCATACCAGGACTTTGTGGCACGCGGGCGATCGCGTTCGACAGGATGGAATATCCGCGCATATGCCTCGAAGCCGCGTGGAACAACGGACAGGATGCTGCCAAACGGCTCATCCTCCACCGGCCGGAGCCACTCGCCCCGCGCAAGATCAGGCACCCATTCGAATTGTTCCGGCATGCGCCAATCATGCTCTATTCCGAGGGCCTCGCCTCGCGTCACCTGCGGCCCGCCGATTCAGCCGTCAGCCCTTGTCAGTTCTTCAGCGAGCATCACGATGATGCCGCTGGGGCCTCGGACGTAAGAAAGCTTGTAGACGTCCTGATAGTTCGCCACGCCCCGAAGCGGATAGCATCCGTGCTTCGCCGCAATGGCCAGGGCTTCGTCGATGTTGTCGACCGAGAACGCGACGCGGTGCATGCCGATCTCGTTGGGAAGGGTCGGGTTCGTTTCGATCGCGTCGGGATGGATGTACTCGAAGAGCTCCAGCTGGCCGTGGCCGTCTGGCGTTTGAAGCATCGCGATTTTGGCGTGGTTGCCGTCAAGCCCGACGGCAGTGTCGGCCCACTCGCCGCTGACCGTGTCACGGCCGATGACGGTGAGGCCGAGGTCGGTGAAAAAGGCGATTGTTGCTTCGAGGTCGCGAACGGCGATGCCGACGTTCTCCAGTTTGATGGGCATGCGTTGCAGGCTACCAAGCCCGGACTGCTGAGCTCCAGTGTGGCCGAGCAGGCCGCAAGCCGATCTCAACCGGCCGTTATGAAGCCTGGCGAGACGAGGAAACGATCGATCTCGATTCGGAGGGCGACCCGGGATGGGTTGGGTCGAGGTTCGCGGTAGCGCGCAGAGTAGCGGTCGACGGCGCGGGCGACGGAGATCTCATCGGACAGGACCTGTGCGGTGCCCTCGATCGTCGACCAGTGGCGCCCGCTTACCTGGCTGGCTGCGATCCTGCCGTCGGCGGAGATGTGGGTGACCTTGTGCGAGCCTTTGTTCGTGATCACCCAGGCGCACTGTTCGTCCAGGTCCAAAGCGACACCGACCGGGACAAGGTGCGGCCGGCCGTCGGCGCGAACGGAGGCGAGAGTGCACAGATGCCGCTCGGTCCAGAAGTTCAGGAGGAGCGAAGGGAAGTCCGTCCAATCGGGTTTCCACGAAGTCACTCGTCCATTGTCGCAGGTGGTCGGATGCCGCCCAGGACGTTCGCGCGATCACCCCTCGCGAAGACGCACGCCTGAACTCTTCAGCTCGAGCTGGGCGAGGGCACGCATGACGCCCTCGTCGCCGCGCCGCCAAGCGCTCATCGCATCCGGATCAATCGTCGAGAGAGTCGAGAGCTCCTGGGTGGCGAGTGCCCGCAAAGCGAGCAGGTCGATGCCAGCTCCTGATCGGACTGCCACTTTGGCCTGCCCGGCTTTTCGCGCGAACCGGATGCGTGGGATGAGCCAGAGCAGGAGGATCATGATGATCGGCAGGGCGGCGATCCCGACGCCGAGGCCAGTGGCGAGCTGATTGACGGCGACCTGCTGGCTCTGCCCGGCGGCCTCGAGTGCACCACCGGCACCGCTCGCGTCGTCGAAAGGTGCCCGGATCCCACCGCCGATGAGCGGAATTCCGCCGAGGGTGTCGCCGACCTCGGTCATGGTTTCCTCGAAGCCCGCGCCCGCCTCCTCCATCTGCACGCCGAACGCGGCGAGATTCTCGACGAGCAGGTAGACGGTCACGCCGAGCCACACCCACGCGCCTATCAGGATGATTGCGAGCACGTCGCCGATGATCTGGCGGGTTCTGCGAGGGCCGAAGTCCGAGTAGAAAGTCATCTCCTCATGATGTCAGCGACGATCGGGCCCGTTTCAACGGGTTCGTCCGCGCGTGGTTGCTGTGCTCGGCATCACGGCCTACCGAGTCGCCTTCAGGCGTACGACCGTCCCGTCGGTTAGTGCCGAACCACCCCACCTCTGGGACGCGCGCGCGACGCCATGGCTCTGTAACGTCGGTGGTTCTGTCGCCTGCGCTGACTCTGCCGGCAAGAAGACCTCCCTACCTGTCAGGAGCCAACGATGGACAACGAAACCCGGACCATGAGGTCGGCCTCCGCAGGCACCGCGGTGACCGAGGCATGACCATCCCGCAGGTAGTGCAGCCCTGGAGCAGCGTCGCGATCAGCATCCTCCTGGACACCAGGTCGTGCCCGGTATGTCAGGCAGACGCGTTGGTTGATCGGCGCTGCCACAACTGCGGCGTCGAACTGACCGAGGACCTGGCGCTCGAACTCTGGGACGCTTCGAAGGCGGCCGCGCAGGCGCTATATGCACGTCAGGACGTGCTCAACCGGGTCACTCGTCCCGAAGTTGCACAGGCACCGGTCCGTCCCGCGCAGACACCGGGACCGCAAGCACCAGGGCAATCCGGCGCACCGGCGAGCGCGGCACCCCGATCCAGCGCGACGGTGCAGTCCGTGCTGGCCGTCGCGGGTGCAGGACTGTTCGCGGTCTCCGCGATCGTCTTCACCTTCTTCAACCCCGACCTCACCGATCGCGCACTCCGCAGCGTGATCGTCGGCCTGATCACCATGCTCTTCCTCGGCGGTGCGTGGTTGCTTGCTCGCCGCAACCTGCAGTTCTCGGCGGAGGCCGTCGGCGGCCTCGGGATGGTCTTCGTCGCCCTCGATGTCTACGCGTTCTCGGAACTCGCGCCGATCGGGGTCAGCGCGTGGGCGTTCGCCGCGGTTGGAACGCTCGTCAGCGGCGCCGTGATGGTCTTCGTGGCGACGCGAGCGCGCATCCGGAGCTGGCTGTGGATCTCGCTCGTCGCGCTCACCGTCGTTCCCGCCATGCTGGGATACGCGGGCGGAAACACACTGGCATCCACCCTCGGTCACCTGGGAGTGGCGTTCGCGGCGCTCGCCGTGATGGCTGCGATACCCCGGTTCGCGCCGCGGTTCGATGGGCGCCTGCGGTCGGAGGAAATGACGATCTCGACGCTGCAGGTCGTCGCGACCCTGATCGTGGTTGCCCAGATGTGGTTCATCGAATTTGCCACGACGACCGAATTCTGGATGACGATCGCCGCTCTGCTGGCCGCGGTCGCGGTGCTCGCCGTGTTCGCGACGCGCAACCTCGCCAGGACGTTCTGGAGCGCTTTGAGCGGAGCTGCTGGCATGGCCGCCGCCGTCAGTCTGCCGTTCGCCCTCGACCTCGGAGCACATGATGCGTCCGTGTGGTACCCCGCCATCACGCCCGCGGCCGGGGCCGCCGCGCTGCTCGCACTGAATGCCCTTGCTCCGCGATCGCGCACCCTCAGACGGCGGCCGTTCCTCCGCGGCGTCTTCGCGGTCATCGGCGTGGTCGCGTTCTCGACCGCTTTCCTCGCGACGTCGATCGCGGCCGCTACGGTGATCGGCTCGCTCAGCCGCGTCGATCTGAGCGAGAACGTCATCCTCCCTCCCAACGGTGATCTCGCCGTTGTGCTCGGCCTCGTCGCCCTGTCGGCAGGCTTCGGAGCGCTCTCGGTGATCACCAGGCGCACCGGCCCTGCCCCGATGGATGTCCCACAGCGCTACTCTGCCTCCCCGAAGCTGCCGGAATCGACCGGTTCGCTGGCGCTCTGGCTTGCCGCCCTCGCCGGGCTGACCTTCGCCTGCCTTGCCGTCTTCCCCCTGTGGCTGCGTATCACGATCGCCCTGGGTCTTGCCGTGGCGACAAGCATCGCACTCCTCACTGTTCCCCGAATCCGGGACGCCTCGCTGAGGATGCGGCTGCCACTCGCTGTCGGCAGCCACTTCGCGGTACTGCTGGGCGTTGCGTGTTCCCTGGCGGACGATGCAGTCATTGTTTGGGCAGGTGTCGCGGTCGTCGCCACCATCGCGGTCGTCGCGCGGACCATCCCGTCGCAGGAGCGGTTCGTGCACGTCGGTGCAGGCTACGCATACGCGCTGTTCGTCTTCGCGACGGCGCTCGACCAACTCGGCGTCGGCACCATCCCCCTGCTCTGCCTCACCACATCGCTCGCCTCGGTTGGTGCGATCGCGGCAACCTTCCTCCGATGGGTCGCACCTCGGTCGTGGTACGCGATCCTGGCCGTCACCGCTGTGCCATTCCTGATCGGGGTCGTGCAGGTGATCTTCGAGCGCAGCGGCTGGACGGCGCTCTCGACTGCCCTTATCTTCCTGCTCGCCCTGACGCTTCTCGTGACCCGCCGCGCCGGCCTCGGAGTCGCGCTCCGCGCCATCGCCGCCGGTCTCCTCGTTCCGTCGCTCGCTGTCGTCGTGGTCTGCCTCGGAGCACAGGTGCTCCTCAGCAGCGCTTCTCCGGTGACGCTTCCGGTGATCGCCACCATCGTCGCCGTCGTGTTGCCCAGCACCGGCCTGATCGCCTCGGTCCTGACCAAGCGCGGCATCGTGCCCCGTGATGCGTCGGCTGCCCGGATCGCGATCGAAGCCTCTACTCTGCTCACGGGCGCGATCGCTGTCCTGCTGGCGCTGGTCCGCGACGCGGCTGGTCTGCCGACTACCTTCATCGTGCTGGTCATCCTCGGGCTTGGCGCAGCGGCGACCTCATTCTGGGCGAAGCGCCGCTACGGGTGGTGGGTCGCCGCAGCCGCGTTCACGGGTGCGCTCTGGTGCCTCTGGGCCCTCGCCGGTATCGACGTCCTCGAACCGTATCTGCTCCCACCGAGCCTGGCTGCCGCGACGATCGGCCTGATCCTCACGGCGCGCGGCTCAGGCGCCGTGCCGCTCTATGCGACCGGACTCCTCATGGCCGTCGCGCCGATCCTCGTGGTCCTGGCGGTGTCCGGCTCGGAAGCCAACGCGCTCGCACACTGGCGTGGGTATGGGCTCGTCGCTGCATCGTGGTTCCTTCTCGGCCTCGGCCTGCTGCTCGGCAGGGGCACTTCCGAGCGCGCCGGATTGTTGCGGGCTCTGCGCGTGCCGACACTGGCGATCGCGATCGCGGCCGGTGCGGCGGGTGCGATTCAGGGCGTTCGATTCGGGATCGGCGCTGACACGATCATGACCGGCGGCGTACCCCTCATCTTGATCTGCTCCGCCGTCGGCATGGCGGGCGCGCTGCCGGCAGCTTCTGCCGCGAGGGGCATCCGCTCGGCCGCCGAGGTTGGATCACGGTTGGCCCGCACCCGTTGGTTGTATGCGCCCGCTGCGTTGTACGTCGCGGTCGCGACGTGGGCGGCGATCGAGCGCGACTGGTTCACCATCTGGGCGATGTGGTCGCTCATGCTCGCGTACCTCGTCATCGTCGTCGTCATCGCCTGGCGGTTGCGCACCCGACCGACCAGCCTGCCGCCGGTGTGGTTCACCTTCGCGATCGCGTTCGTCACCGCGATCGTGGCGTGGAGTCCACGAGATCTGCGTGTCGAATGGTTCTCGCTGCCGCTTGGCCTCTTCCTGCTCGCTGCAGGCGCCGTTGTTTTGGATGCTGCGCGCCGGCATCCGGGTAGCGATCGTTGGCGGGGCAGCACGGTGGACAGCTGGCCGGCAGGCTGGAGCGGCTCATGGCCTCTGCTCGCCCCGGGCATCGTGACGATGATGTTGGCATCCGTCATCGCGACCTTCACCGATCCGCTGACCTGGCGGGCGATCTTCGTGATCGTGATCGCGCTCATCGCCATCCTCGTCGGCTCGAGTCTCAAGCTCGCGGCGCCGTTCCTGATCGGCATCGTCGTGCTTCCGGTCGAAAACGTGCTCGTGTTCCTCGTGCAGATCGGCCGGGGGATCGAGTCGATGCCGTGGTGGATCACCCTCGCGGTCGTCGGCGCCGTTCTTCTTATCATCGCCGTCACCTATGAGCGCCGAGCAGGCGAGGAGAACAGCATCACTGATCGGCTGAGGGACCTGCGCTGAGCGTTTTTCGAATCGTTGGCATCTGGGGTCTGCGTGCAGCGAACTCGATTTCGCCGGCTTCCGTTGTGAGGACGATGACCCGGTGGTCGAAGCCGGACCAGAAGCACTCACCGAAAACGGGCTGACGGGAGTGCGCGGCGAGGTCGATCACGCGGATGGCCTCATCCTTGAATCGGATGACGCCGGGGCTGATCGTGGTGGGTCCGTGGCGCCAGGCCTTGGTGAACCCCGGAAGCTTGCCGGAGACAACGCGGATTCCGCAGTGGAACGTCGACCCTCTCGCGAGCCGACGGTCGTTCCAACGGGTCACCGGATCGACGACGAAGATATCGACGAGGAACGAGCCCACGCAATACAAGACGAGCAAGACGACGAATCCGGCGATTGCGAGGATGATCTCCATCTCGCCAGAGTAGCCAGCCTTCGGGCCGCTCACGGACAAGCTGCATAGCGGCTTGCCGTCAGAGCGGATCTCTCGCCGCGGGCGACACCGAGGCGAAGAACTGGACGATGAGTGTCGAGGTGGGGCCGGGTGCTTCGTCGGCGACATAGTGTCCGGCATCTTCGACGAGCGCGAGGCGCACGTCGGCGCCGAAAGCGCTTGGATCTGCGAAGACCTTGCGTGTGACGTGTGGAGGAAATCCGACGTCATCGGTGCCGAAGACGAACAGGGACGGCATGGCGAATCGGTCGTGCCGGTAGGTCCCGCGGATGATCCGTCCGAGTTCGGGGAGGACCATCCGTCGACACAAGGGCGCCGCGGCCCGCGAGAGTTCGGGATCCCGCAACAACGAGACGTAGAAATCGACGACGTCCGGATCCATCCGTTGTGCCGAGAACTGTGAGAACAGGTGGCGCGGCAGGCGTCCCGCCCGCAGGAGGGCAGGCCCGATGCCCGGGATCGCGAGAGCCTCCTGGTGCCAGAGGTGCCGCATGCCGGGAGTCATGTCGAACGAGAACGTCATCTGTGGCGGCGGTACCGACAACATGACCTGCGCAGAGAACCGTTCGGGGGAGTCGAGGGTGAGCTGGAAGGCGCTGATCGCGCCCATGTCGTGGCTCACGAGTCGCACCCGGTCCAGCCCGAGCGCATCGAGCAGGGCGATGACGTCCTCCGTGCGGCGCGTCCGCGTGATCGTATCGAAGGGCAGGTCGCTCCATCCCTCGCCCCTCAGATCCGGCGCGATCGCCCGGTACCCGGCCGCGGCGAGCGCAGGCATGAGGTCGCGCCACTCCCACCACGTCTGCGCGAATCCCGACAGCAGCAGCACCGGGTCGCCTGAGCCCAGGGTGGCGACATGCATCCGTCCGTCCGCCAGGGCCACGAATTCGTGATCGACGCCGTCGACGACCGGCATTGCGGGTCTGGCTGTCATTGTGGTGGTCATGTCGCACCTCCTCGACACTGACTGTTTGTCGTGCGCCTAGGATACGCTCAATACCACTACGTTTGTAGTGGCCTTTTTCAGGCGCGTTCGATGGGCAGCCACAACTCGGTGGTCGCGGTGCTGAAGTCGGCGGCGCGCTCGAGCACGGCCACCATCGACGGACCCGGCCTCAGCCGCCAGGGGTTGGATGGGAACCAGTCAGTGGCGGTGGCGGCCCACGTTGATTGCAGCGCCGCGGGGTATTGCCCTGCCGAGCGGAAGACCGCCCACGCACCGGATGCGACGTCGATCGTCTCGAGATCGTCGGGCACCGGCGTTCCGTCACTGACGGCGACGCCGTGCAGGTACGTCAGCTCGCTGCCCTCGGCGTAGTCGGGGTCGACGTCTGCGCTCACTTGGAGCAGCCCCGCCGGCTCGGTGTTGCTCAGCGCCTTGAGCCGAACGTGTTCCGTATCTGGCAACGAGGCAATGTGCGCCTGGATGTGCGGGTTGGGGCCGTTGTGGATCAGCGGTACGCGAGCGGCGTGGCCGATGAGCCGGAAGGCCGGTCGATCTGCGATACGAGTTTCCATCGTGGTGTTCCCTTCTACGGTCAGGCGGAACCTGAGCTGTGGTTGTGTTCGAAGGGGGCCACCGTCTCGACGGGCATCACCGGCGCTGACGCCGTGCACCGCCCGGAAGGCGCGGTTGAAGGCCTCGGTGGAGCCGTAGCCGAAGCGCACCGCTGTCGCCAGCAGGTCGCGACCGTCGATGACTTCAGCGGCCGCGACGGTCATCCGCCGCCGCCGGATGTACTCGGACAACGGCATGCCGGCCAGAGACGAGAACATTCGGCGCACGTGATACTCGGTCGTGCCGAGGCCGCTCGTCAGGCCGGCGATGTCGATGTCTTCGGTGAGGTGTTCCTCGACGAAATCGACGACTCGATTCAGAACTGCGATCACGTTCTCCTCCTTCGGCCTCCAGACTGCTCGTCGATCCACCCTCTCGCCCGACTTTTGCGGTTCGATCCGATCGCGCCGTCCGGAGCGGCGCCCTGTCACCGGTTGCGAGCGTGCCATTCCCGGCTCGACAAAGTCCGCGGAGGCTGCCAACCGCTGGTGTCCTTCTCGATGAGGCACCCGCGGGGCAGGTAGAAGTCTGGTTCGTTCCGTCGGATTCCGAGCGCTCGACAGTACGAATTCATCCGAGCCAGGGTGAACCGTTCCGGGATCCGCTTCGCTTCGTAGGCAGACTGGTCCTCGAATTCCAGCGGCTCTCCGTAAAGGTCCCACCGCCATCGGGACTGGAACGAGGTCTGGATGCTGCGGGTGGAGTCGTCTGCATTCCTCAACCAGAACGCACAGTCACCGAAGCTGACCACTGAACCGTCACGGACCGTGTGGGGTGAGTAACTCGTTCTGAGGCTTCGGCATCGGAGTCTGCGCCCGACGACATCGTGTGTACCGATGTCGCTGCCTTGACTGAAGATCGCCGTCCAATTCGACCGGGTCTGCACCAGAATCTGCTTCCACGACGGCATCGCCCAGGGTTCCAGCGCCTCGAGCATCGTCGGCAGGATCCCGTCCAGCCGCGTGGACGTGCGGCCGCCGAGTTCTGCCACCCACGCGGTCGCTTCGTCGACAACAGCGTCGAAGGGAGCGTCGACGAACCAGATCGTGCCGGTGAACGCAGCCAGCGATCCGTCGAAGAGCTCCCCGGAGACGGGAACCGGAGCCGCTGAGGGCTCCGGTCCCACGGCACTCTGCAACGCGGCGGCAACAGCGTCGGCTGCCTGTCCGTCCGGCAACGAGTCCACCAACACCCGCAGCTCCGGAACCAACGCTGCGGGCACACCGATCCACCTCAGCACACCCGCGGCGTCCTCGATCCGTTCATCGTCCTGGCTGGCCAACTCGTGCTCCACCCATGCCAGCGAACCGACTCCTTGAGCGACCAGGCCCCAACACGCGCGGGCCCGAGCGTGATGCTCACCGTCCGAGAGAGCGCGGTCGTGCGCTCGGGCGTAGTCGTCGACCGAACCGGCGAAATCTGACAGCTCCAGCTCGCGCCCGGCACCCGACCCCGCCGCAACATCCTGGGGGAGACGGTCCAGAATGCGCCCGGCACCGGTGTCGCCGCTCATCGTGTCCGATCCAGCCACTCATCGATGAGGGCGCCGAACAGTTCGGGTCTCTCATGCATGAGTGCGTGGCCGGCACTCTCGACGACCGCGAGGGAAGCGTGCGGATACCGATCGAGCAGATCCGTCGAGTCCGCGTACCCGACAGCCGAGTCGCGTCGCCCTGCAACGATGAGGGTCGGCGCCAGGAACTCACTCGATCCGACGTCCACGGCCCAGCCGGAGAAGATGCGCTCCAGTTCGGCTTCGGCAGCGAGCGCCGTGCCGGGAACCACGTGATCGAGGTAGCGACGTGCGGTCTCCCGGGTGCGCACGACGAAGTACTCATCGAAACCCGCGCGATGTTCGAGGGGGAGGTCATCGTAGGCGTCGGGGTCCTGCCGGGTCACGCTGTGGTCTGGGACACTCTGCGAGGTCTCGCCGATCGGGCAGATCGCGGCCAGACCGAGCACCCCGTCCGGTTTCGCCGCGGCAAGTCCTCGGGCAAGGTAGGCGCCGTATGAATGCCCGACCAGCAGCACAGGTCCAGCGCCCAGGCGATCGAGGAACTTTGCGAGCAGTGTGATCACATCAGTGTTGCTCGAAAGACCATCCGCGGTGGAGCGGCCCATCCCCGGCAGATCCGGATAGATGCGGCGGTACCCCGTGCTCGGTATCACTGCTTCCAGTGCCGCCTCGATTTCGCGGTGATCGACCCCGGCACCGTGCAGTGCCACGAGGGGGGTTCCATTACCGTGCTCGACGTAATGGACCAGAACTCCGTCGATCTGACATTCCATAGTCCGTCATCGTAGCGACCACGCGCCAACTCAGCGCGACTCGATGAATGCCTTCAGCCTGGCCAGCTGCACACCGTCCTCCTTGGCGATCGCCGAACGGATCACCTTGCCCATCAGCTTCATCGGTCCGCTGGTCTCGACATCGGCCACGAGCGAGACGGCGGTACCGTCACCCGCCGGTTCCAGCGCATAGGTGTAGTCGGCGAGCACGCCGGGCATCGTGCTCGACATGGTGATGAGCCTGCCGGGTTCGAGCGCGGTCACGGTGGAGGTTCGGTCTTTACCGCGGGCGATAAAGGTGAGTTCTGTGCCGACCGCGATATCGCCGGCCGCACGCATGTCGCTGACCCCTGGCATCCATTTCGATGCCGTTGACCAGTCGGTCAGCGTCTTCCAGACGTCGTGGGGTGACGCCTGGATCGTTGTGTCGTCACAAAAAGCTTGAGGCATGATGCATCCCTTCTTCGCTTGAACACTAGGAGCCAGGGCCTTTGCACCGATTGGATAATCTTTACCCGCACAGAGGAGCCCGATGGAATTTCTGCAACGCACACCGAGCGGAGCTCTCGACGGCGTCGTGCGCTCGCTCTGGCTGGTGCGCGGGCCGGTGCAGCAGAGCCGTGAACGCATCTTCCCGATGCCGTTCGCCCATCTGATCGTCAATCTTTCCGGTCCATACCGAGCGACCGACCCGCTGAACGGCGTAGCATCCGAGCCCCTGACGGCTGTGTTCTGCAGTGGGCTGCAGTCGCACTTCACGCTGAGCGAGAATCCGAAGACAGTGTTCAACCTCGGTGCCGTCATCGAACCGGATGCCGTCGGCCGGCTCGGCCTGGAACCGTCGGTGATCACGGGCAGAGTGGTGAACGTCGAGGCCGTCCTGCCCGAAGTCGCGCGGGTGCGCGAGAACGCCCTGGCTGCGGAAGATCTCGATGGGGATCTCGACACGGCCGCAGACGCCCTCCTCGATCACGGGGGAAGGGCACTCGATCGACCGGGGCACGGGAGCGAGGCGCTGCTGGACGCCCTCGACGCCGCTCTCGTGCGGTCATTGCGCGGCACCGCGCCCGATCCCGTCGTCCGGCGCGCCGTGGCGGTGCTCAGCGAACATCCGTCCCGCTCCGTCGCATCGGTCGCTACGGAATTCGGCCTGTCCCACAAGAGCCTCATCGAGCGATTCCGCCGGGCAACGGGCGTCACACCGAAGTTCTACGCGACGGTCGTCCGGTTCCACCGCCTCATCGACGAGCTTCCGCTCGGCGACGACGTGCCCTGGGCAGAACTCGCGGCGGCGACCGGTTATTACGACCAGTCCCACGTCATCCGCGCCTTCAAGACGTTCACCGGTTTCACGCCGCAGGACTACTACCGCATCGCTCGCACGCACGGTCGGGAGTCGGCCCGGTTCGTTCCCGTCGATTGACCGCAAGACAGTGCGCGAATTCCCAGCGGAGCGGGGGATTCGGTCGATTAGACTGACCGAATCGTGGGTGGGCGCCGATGCCCGACTGCCACGCGACTTCCGGGGAGAAGCCCGCTGTGACCTTGACTGCCGAACCGAACACGCCCGTCCAGCCGGCCGAATTGTCGCGAGCCCACGACATCCTCACGACGATCGTCCGTGCATACGGCACGAAGGTCGTCGGGCAGACCAGCCTGCGCACCAGTCTCCTCGTCGCCCTGATGACCGGCGGGCACGTGCTGCTGGAAAGCGTGCCTGGCCTGGCCAAGACGACTGCTGCTGAGGCCATCGCCGAATCGGTGCAGGCCAGGTTCAAGCGCATCCAGTGCACACCAGACCTGCTGCCGTCCGACATCATCGGAACTCAGATCTACGACCCGGGAACAGGGCGGTTCGACACCCAGCTGGGGCCTGTCCACGCCAACTTCGTCCTGCTCGATGAGATCAACCGGTCGAGCGCGAAGACCCAGTCGGCCATGCTCGAGGCGATGCAGGAACGCCAGACCTCCATCGGCGGTGTGAACTACCCGCTCCCGCAGCCGTTCCTCGTGCTCGCCACACAGAACCCGATCGAGCAGGAGGGCACCTACCACCTGCCCGAGGCACAACTCGACAGGTTCCTGATCAAGGAGATCCTCGCCTACCCGAGCCTCACCGATGAGGCAGAGATCGTGCGCCGCGTCAACGCCGGGGTCTACGACTCGCAGGCGACCGAGCTGCCCCATGCGTCGATCGACGACGTCCTCTTCCTGCAGGCCCTGGTCAGGAGGGTCTACCTTGACCCGTCGATCCTCAACTACATCGTCCAGGCAGTCTTCGTGTCGCGGAACGCGGCACAGTACCTTCCACCAACGCTGGCCGGGTACATCCAGTACGGCGCCAGCCCCAGGGCATCGATCGCCTTCAGCGCCGTGGCCAGGGCGCTCGCCCTCCTCAATGGCCGCGACCACGTCATCCCTGAGGACGTCAAGTTCTTCCGCCACCAGGTCCTCAGGCACCGCCTCATCCTCGGCTTCGAAGCGGCCGCGGACAACGTGGAACCTGACACCATCATCGACGCGATCTTCGCGGCGATCTCCGTTCCGTAGGAATCGACGTGGACGAGCTGCTCCACCGGGTCAAGACACGACTCTTCATTCGCGCACACCGCAAGGTTCGCGGGCTTCTCGACGGCGAGTACGTCTCTCTGTTCCACGGCAAGAGCCTCGACTTCGACGATCTCCGCGCCTACACGCCTGGCGACGACGTCAAGGACATCGACTGGAAGGCCACGGCTCGGGTCGGTTCGCCGTTGACGAAGCGGTACATCGCGGCCAGGAAACACGCCGTCCTCCTCGTCGTCGACACCGGCAGGGACTTCGCGGCAATGGCAGCGGGTGGCGCGACGAAACGGGACGTCGCTGTCCTCGCCGCCGGGGTGATCGGGTATCTGGCGGTCCGGCACGGCGACCACGTCGGACTCGTGGCCGGTGACGCCGACACGACAGAGCATGTCGCACTCCGGGGAACCGAATCGCACCTCGAGCGGATCCTCGGCGTCATTCACCGCCGCACCACCCTCGCCGCGGGCCCGAGTCGCCTCCTCAGCCAGCTCGAGTTCGTGAGACGCACCTTCCGCAGGCGGATGATCCTGGTCGTGATCGCAGACGACGGCGCCATCGACGCCGAACGCACAGAGGAGCTCCGGTTGCTCCGCCTGCTGCATGCCCAGCACGAGATCCTCTGGGTCACGGTGGGGGATGCCGACCCGACGCTCGAGGAATATTCCGAACGCGACATGTTCGACGTGGCGGACGGCCGGGAGCTCCCGCCGTTCCTCCGCAGAGACACCGCCCTTCGCGCGGACTTCGCCACGGCGGTCGCCACGCGCACAGCGGCATCCGCAGACCTGCTCGACCGGATCGGCATCTCCAGCTGCCGCGTGACCGGCGGCGACGATGTCGTGCCAGGGCTGTTCCGCCTGTTGGAGGTGCACAACCATGCCCGGCGTTGACGGCTACTTCCCGCCCACGTCTTACGATCCGATCTGGGCGATGCTCGGGGTCGTGATCCTCGTGCTGGTCGCCCTCTGGTACGTGTTCGTCTGGTGGTGGTCGAGGCGCAAGCACCGGATGCCGCCGCGTCAGCCCGAGACGAATCCGATCCTCGAGGCCGGGCGGTTGAAGGACAAGTACTACGACCTCATCGAGGAGGTCGAAGAGGCCTGGCGCCGCGACGAACTCACCACGCGGGCCGCCCATCAGAAGCTCGGCACCCTCGTGCGGTTCTTCGTCTTCGAATCGAGCGGCCGGAAAGCGCAGGTGATGACGCTCGAGGACCTCAACCAGGCGAACCTCCGCTCGGTCGCCGACGCCGTCGAACTGTACTACCCGGCCGAGTTCGCACCACTCGACCAGGGTGACGTGCCGCATTCGGCCGGCATAGCGCGTGAGGTGGTGGGCACGTGGAACTGATCTACTGGTGGCTGCCGATCGTCTGGCTCGTCCTCATCGCGGGCGTCGTCGCCTTCGCGCTGTGGCTGCGTGCCCGCAGACACGCCAGGACCGGTGCAGACGCCGTGCCCCTGGCGCACTCCGAGCGGCTCACCGAACTTCCCGCATACCGCGCAGCCCTCGCGCGCTATCGCGCCACCCTGTACGGCGCCGTCGCCGTGCTGTCGATCGTCCTGATCGCGGCGGTCGTGATGAGCTCGCGGCTGGTCAGCATCAGCGCCTACCAGCCCGAGATGCGCAACCGTGACATCGTGCTGTGTCTCGACGTGTCCGGCTCGATGATCGACTACGACGCAGCGATCGTGCGAACCTTCCGCGACCTCGTCGACGAGTTCGACGGCGAACGGATCGGCCTCGTCCTGTTCAACGCTTCCGCCGTGACCTACTTCCCGCTGACGAGCGACTACACCTTCGTCCACGAGCAGCTGGAGTACCTTGAGAACGACCTGTCATCGCCGCTGTCCGACTACGAGTTCATCAACGGGACCCTGCTCGGCGAGGGCTCGTCGCTCATCGGCGACGGTCTCGGGTCCTGCGTCATGCGTTTCGACGACATCGAAGCCGAGCGCTCACGATCCGTGGTCCTCGCCACGGACAACTACGTGGCCGGCGAACCGATCCTCACCCTGCCTGAGGCCGGCGAGTTCGCCAGGGACCGGAACGTGCGGGTCTACGGGATCAACCCGGGCGACGTGTCAAGCAAGGACTACATCGCCGAATTCGCCACAGAGATGGAAGAGGTCGTGCTCGCCACGGACGGTGGCTACTACGCACTCGCTGACCCGTCGGCGATCCCGTCCATCGTCGACGGCATCGAGCAGCAGCAGACCACGCGACTCACGGGCGAGCCGATCCTGGTTCGCACGGACGAGCCCACCTGGCCGTTCCTGATCGGACTCGCCGGCACGATTCTGATCATGTATTTCGGATGGAGGCTCAAGCGATGACGTTCTCGCCGATCCTCCCCGTCGGGATGCTCGTGGTCGTGCTCGGTGCACTAGCCCTCTTCGCGATCGTGCAATTTGCGCGGGCACCGCGCAAGCAGGGCGCCTGGCACTGGCTCCTGCGGCTCGGCATGGTGATCCTGCTGTTCGGGCTGGCGCTGCGCCCCGGCCTCCCGACGAACCTGCACCCGCCAACGGCATCCGGCGACGTCGATGTCTACTTCGTCGTCGACACCACGAGCAGCATGGCCGCCGAGGACTACGGAACGGCACAGGAGCCGCGGCTCGTCGGTGTCAGAGCCGATCTCGAAGCGATCACCACCGAACTTCTCGGCGCACGGTTCTCGCTGATCACCTTCGATGCCGAAACGGTGCAGAGGATTCCGCTCACCACCGACACGTCCGCGGTGGTGTCCGGTGTCAAGGCGCTGAACCAGGAAGTGACGGTCTACTCAGGGGGCAGCAGCATCTCCGCCCCCGTGGACTTCATCGCGGACCGGCTCGCCCAGGACGCTGAGACCAATCCGGACAGGACGCGGGTGCTGTTCTACCTCGGCGACGGTGAGCAGACGGTCGCCGAAGCCCCCGGCACGTTCGAGCCCGTCTCCGAGTTCATCGACGAGGGAGCCGTGCTCGGCTACGGGACCGAAGAAGGCGGACGAATGAGGCAGTTCAGCGGCTACGACTCTGCTGACGCCGACCTTCCGTACATCACCTGGTTCAGCGACTCGGGCGAGCAGGAGGCGATCTCCCGCATCGATGAGACCGCCCTTGCGGGCATCGCCGGCGAACTCGGCGTCGACTACCTGCATCGCGACGCGGGGGAGCCGATCACACCGGTGATAGCCGGGGTCACCGTCGGAGACGTGCAGGCCGGGACGGACCCTGTCGTGAGCACTCCCGAGTTCTATTGGATCTTCGCCATCGGGCTCGGGATGCTGGCGCTCATCGAGATCGCTGTGCTCGCCGGGGCACTTCGCGACCTCCGCCGGCTGGAAGGGGTCCGCCGTGCTGGTTAAGTCGAAGGCAGGTGTCGCGCGCACCCGCCGCCGGATGCTCCTGTTCTCGTTGCCCGTCGTGCTCCTCGCCCTGTTCATCGCCTGGAAACTCATCAGCATGCCGGTGCTCGCCGGGCGTGCCATCGACGCATACGACCGCGAGCAATTCGAGCAGAGCGCAGAATCGTCGGATGCCCTGATGTTCCTCAACGTCGTCGAGGACTGGATCCCGTACTTCAACCGCGGAACCGCATTCGCCGCAGGCGAGTCCTATTCGCAGGCGACAGACGACCTCGCGAAGGCTCTGGAGCGTGCGCCGGAGGACCGCCGCTGCGACGTGCGGGTGAACCTCGCTCTCGCCTGGGAGCTGCAAGGCGACGCCTACTTCGCTGCCGGCTATTTCGCCGGGGCGGCATCCCTGTACGAGACGGCGAAGGCCGTCATCGATGCCGGCGCAGAGGAGGGCTGTTTCGAGCAGCAGCCTCCGCCAGAGGAAGAACAGCCTCCGCCGCCAGAGGAGGAGCAGCCCGACGAAGGCGAGCAGCAACAGCCTCCGACGGATGGCCAGAACCCCGACGACCAGCAGCAGCCCCCGCAGGACGGTCAGGAACCACCTGATGAGCAGACGAATCCACAGCAGCCTGACGGGACCGAGGGTACTGAGGAGAAGCTCGAGCAGGCCGATCAGCGGCTCACCGAGAAACTTCGGGAGAGCGGGCTGCAGCGCGAGCAGCAGCAGGACGACGACGGCGATCCCTCCACGCCTGAGGAGGAGGAAGAGGAGCCGGGCGACGGCGGCAAGGTCGACGAGCTGAGGGACAAGGGCGACGAAGCCGAACAGGAGCGCCAGAACCAGGACTCGAACCAGCGCGGCCAGGACAACAGCCCCGACTACGTCGAGAAGCCGTGGTGACGGCATCCGCCTGAACTGCTGCGGCGGGATGCCGCTCTCCTCGGCGATAGCATGGACGAATGGTTACGCGCCTCACCAACTTCTTCCTCAAGACCCTCCGCGAAGACCCCGCCGACGCCGAGGTGATCAGCCACCGACTCCTCGTGCGTGCGGGCTACATCCGGCGACAGGCCCCAGGCATCTTCGCCTGGCTGCCGCTCGGTCTGCGGGTGAAAGCCAGGATCGAACGCATCATCCGCGAGGAGATGACGAACGCCGGTGCCCACGAGGTGCATTTCCCTGCGCTGCTCCCGCGCGAACCCTACGAAGTCACCGGTCGGTGGGACGAGTACGGCGACGGGCTGTTCAGGCTGAAGGACCGCAAAGGCAGCGACATGCTCCTCGCCCCGACGCACGAAGAGGTCTTCACCCTGCTGGTCAAGGACCTGTACTCGTCGTACAAGGACCTGCCGCTCTCGATCTACCAGATCCAGGACAAGTACCGTGACGAGGCACGTCCCCGTGCCGGCCTGTTGCGTGGCCGCGAGTTCACCATGAAGGACGCATACTCCTTCGACTACACGGATGCGGGACTCGACGCCAGCTACCAGTCGCAGCGCGACGCGTACGAGCGGATCTTTGCCCGTCTCGGTCTCGAGTACGTCATCGTCAACGCGGATGCCGGTGCGATGGGCGGCTCGAAGAGCGAAGAGTTCCTGCACCCCACCACCGTCGGCGAGGACACCTTCGTCCGTTCGGCCGGCGGCTACGCAGCCAACGTCGAAGCCTGGGTGACCGAGGTGCCTCCGGCGATCGCCATCGAGGGCCAGGCGGCCGCCATCGTGCACGACACCCCGAACACGCCCACCATCCAGACTCTCGTCGACCTCGCCAACGCCGAGCACCCGCGCGAGGACGGTGTCGCGTGGACCGCTGCGGACACCCTCAAGAACGTCGTGCTTGCCCTGAACCACCTCGACGGCAGCCGCGAACTCGTCATCATCGGCCTCCCCGGCGACCGTGACGTCGACCTCAAGCGCGCCGAAGTCGCCTTCGCCCCCGCCGAGATCGAGGCGGCCACCGAGGCGGACTTCGCGAAGCATCCTGGACTCGTCAAGGGCTACATCGGACCCTGGAGCGATGCCGGACCTGTGCTCGGCGAGAAGTCGGCCACAGGCATCCGTTTCCTCCTCGACCCTCGCGTCGTCGACGGCACCAGCTGGATCACCGGCGCCAACGCCGACGGCAGGCACGTCTTCGGACTCGTGGCCGGTCGCGATTTCGTCGGCGACGGCGTCGTCGAAGCCGCAAACGTGCGTGCTGGCGACCCCGCACCTGACGGCTCGGGCCCCGTCGAACTCGCCCGCGGCATGGAGATCGGTCACGTCTTCCAGCTCGGCCGCAAGTATGCCGAATCTCTCGGGCTCAAGGTGCTCGACGAGAACGGCAAGCTCGTCACGGTCACCATGGGGTCGTACGGAATCGGCGTCACCCGCATCCTCGCGATCATCGCCGAGTTGAACAACGACGACAAGGGCCTGATCTGGCCTGCGACCGTCGCCCCGTTCGACGTGTACGTCGTGGCGACGGGCCGTGACGCCGCCGTCTTCGAAGCGGCGGACACGGTCGCGGCGCAGCTGGAGGAGGCCGGGTTCGACGTCCTCTACGACGACCGCCCCAAAGTGTCCCCAGGCGTGAAGTTCGGTGACGCCGAACTGATCGGCATCCCGAAGATCGTGATCGCCGGCCGTGGAGTCGCAGACGGTCTCGTCGAACTCTGGGACCGCCGCACCGGCGAGCGCACCCCGGTGCCGATCGCCGAAGCTGCCGCCGCGCTCAGGGGCTGACGCCTCTCGTTCCTGAGTTGACCCGAAACGCTGTCCGCCGACCTGGCGGGCAGCGTTTCGGGTCGGTTCGGCCACTTTTCTCGGGGACGGCGCGACCTGCCGGCCGGCGGTGGACGGCATCCGGAGCCATCGGTAACCTGTGAGCCGGGGGCCACCGCCGGCCCGCGCAGCTGAGCGAAGGGGGCATCGTGCTCCAGGGAGACCAGATCCACCTCAGGCTGGTCCGCGAGACGGACCTCGAGCGCATGTACGACTTCCACGAAGACATTCGAAACCGTGGCGAGTTCTACCCGATCGGTGTCTCTGCCTGGCCGACGTTCCGGGATCGCTTTCAGAAGACGGGCTTCTGGGAGCCGAAGGAAGGCACGCTGATCATCGCCGGCGACGGTGATGCCATGCTCGGTCACATCGAGTTCTTCGCGACGGTCGACTACCTCGACGAGATCGAGCTCGGCTACATTCTCTACTCAAGCGAGTACGCCGGCCGGGGGATCGTGACCGAGGCTGTGCGGCTGCTCAGCGGCTACCTGTTCGGGCGCACGAAGGTGAACAGGCTCCGCCTCGTCATCCACCCGGGCAACCAGGCATCCAGGCGGGTGGCAGAGAAGTCCGGATTCACCTTCGAAAGCGTGGCCAGGGGCGCGTGGTACCACCAGGGCCGCAATCACGACGTCGAAATCTGGGCGTTGCTGCGAGCGGAATACACCGCAAGCCGGTGACCGGAAGGCGGGATCGATCGCTCGATCCGGAGCATCCGGAATCCATTCGTTATCAGGCGATACGTCGCAGCTCGGGCTTATCCAGTAACTTGTGATCAACGGCGGACATCGGGGTCACGCCGACAGGTTTTCGGGGGAATCATGGCGGTCCGGGCGCGCTCGCTTTCAGCTCTTGCGGTGTTGGTCGCTCTGGCCGTTTCCGGCTGTGCGCCGATGCCAGCGTCGCCCGCCGCACAGCCGTCACCGTTGCCGTCGCCATCGGCGCCGGTGCGGCCCATCCCCGTCTCCCAGCCCGAGGGCGCAGCCCGTGTCGTGATCGCAGACGAAGGGTTGTCGGTGCGCACCGCCGACGGAGACGAAATCGCGTTCTTCCACTACGGGACGGACCCTGCGCGGGCGATCGGGACGATGACCCGACTCTTCGATGGGCCACCCGAGACGACGCACACCCTGGGCGACCACATCTGCGAACCCGAAACGACGACCTACGAATGGGACGGCCTGTCGATCTACGTGTTCGGGGATGCCAAGGATCCCACCCGGTTCTCCGCGGGCACCGACGAGGTCGCCGAGCACAGCACGATGATCGTCGAGACCCTGCACGGCGGGCGCATCGGCGGTTCATTCGCCGATCTGCTGGCAGAGATCCCTGACACCCTTCATGAGCACTGGTACTACGAGGGCATCCGTATCGACGTACTCATGGACGGTGTGAGCCCGCCCCAGCTCGAGACTCATCCTGAAGACGAACGACCGGGCGTCAGGGTGTACGCCCACGATGATGTCCTCAACAGCATCTTCGCGCCGCAGTCGTTCCTCGCCAGCTGCTAGCTGCCCGTAACGCGGCTGCGTGACCTGAGTGGTGACGGATGCCGGCGAGGTCGGGTAAGTTAGTAGATCGATCCGCCAATGTTTGCGTGGCGGTGGCAGCTGAATAGAGGGGTACCCCGGTGGACATCGATCTCAACGTACTGAAGATGATGGAGCGGGAGAAAGAGATCCCATTCGATGAGCTCGTCGAGATCATCGAACAGGCCATTCGCACCGCGTATGTGAAGAGCCAGACCGAACCGGGCGAAGCCGAGCCCGACGTGCGCGTCGAACTCAACCGCAAGACCGGCCACGTCGCCGTCCTCGTGCCTGAACTCGACGATGAAGGCGTTGTCATCGGTGAAGCCGAATCGACCCCTGAAGACTTCGGGCGCATCGCCGCTTTCGCTGCCAAGCAGGTCATCAACCAGCGCCTGCGCGACCTTGCAGACGACGCGATCCTCGGCGAGTTCAAGGGCCGCGAGGGCGACATCGTCGCCGGTGTCGTGCAGCAGGGCCCCAACCCGCGCATGGTGCACATCGACCTCGGAACCATCGAGGGCATCATGCCCCCCGAGGAGCAGGTCCCGGGCGAGGAGTACCGCCACGGTGCACGCATCCGCGTCTACGTCACGAGCGTCTCCAAGGGGATGAAGGGGCCGCAGATCACACTCTCGCGCACCCACCCGTCGCTCGTCCGCAAGCTGTTCGCACTCGAGGTTCCCGAGATCGCGTCAGGCGTCGTCGAGATCGTCTCGCTCGCCCGCGAAGCCGGCCACCGCACCAAGATCGCCGTCCGCGCCAACGACCCGAGCGTCAACGCCAAGGGCGCCTGCATCGGCGAGCTCGGCCGCCGCGTGCGCGCCGTCACCGAAGAACTCGGCGCCGAGAAGATCGACATCGTCGACTACTCGCCGAACCTGGCCACGTTCGTGGCGAACGCGCTGTCGCCGGCCAAGGTGACCAGCTCGTTCATCCTCGACGAGTCGACGAAGGCCGTCCGCGCGCTCGTCCCCGACTACCAGCTGTCCCTGGCGATCGGCAAGGAGGGCCAGAATGCCCGCCTCGCCGCGAAGCTCACCGGCGCGAAGATCGACATCCAGCCCGACTCGATCCTCGAAGACAACTGACACCATCCGGGGAGAAGAGGGACCGATTTCGCGGGGTGCTAGGATGGAACCTGTTAGAACGTGCGTCGGATGCCGCACGCGCGCCGACAGATCCTCCCTGCTGAGGGTCGTCGCCCGGGAATCGGAACTCGTGGTGGACACCACCGCGACGTTGCCCGGTCGAGGGGCGTGGCTGCATCCGCAAATCCAGTGTTACCAACTCGCAGTGAAGCGGCGGGCCTTCGGGCGTGCCCTTCGACACAGCGGGAACCTCGACACGGCAGCACTAGAAAATTCAGTACGAGAGAACAGGCTGAACGGCTAATGGACAACTAATGAGCGGCTCGAAATGAGACCCGTCCGTAACTAACGGTCTGCCCTGTCTGGGTGGACCCAGACAGGAGAATTGTGGCTGGAAAACCACGCGTACACGAGATCGCTTCCGAGCTCGGTGTCGACAGCAAGGTAGCCCTTGCGAAACTGAAGGAATTGGGCGAGTTCGTCAAGTCGCCCTCTTCGACCATTGAACCCCCCGTTGCACGGAAGCTTCGTGCTGCCCTCGAGGCAGACGGCGCCAAGCCCGCTGCCGCAGGCGACGGCGCACCCGCAGCGAAAACCGCGGCAAAGTCAACTGCCAAGCCGGGCTCACGCCCCACTCCGGCACCTGCACCCGCTCCGGCCCCCGCACCAGCAGCTCCGGCCGCCCCTAAGGCGCCGGCAGCTGAGGCTCCCGCAACTCCTGCTGCCCCGGAGAAGACCGAGGCTCCGGCTCCCGCCGCTGCCGAGCCTCCTGCCGCCGCAGCCGCAGAAGCCGGCACCGAAGACAAGACAGCCTCACCAGGCGGACCCCGTCCAGGCGCACCGCGCCCGGGCAACAACCCGTTCGCCAGTGCGCAGGGCATGGGCCAGCGCCCGACCGGTACGCCGCGTCCGGGCAACAACCCGTTCGCGAGTGCACAGGGCATGGGCCAGCGCCCGGCCTCACCCACCCCGAGCAACATTCCTCGTCCGCAGGCACCCCGGCCAGGGGCACCCCGTCCAGGCGCACCGCGTCCGGGTGGACCCGGCCAGGGCCAGCGTCCAGGCGGCGGCAGTTTCCAGCGTCCAGGCGGCGCAGGCCGTCCGGCCGGCGGCGGCTTCCAGCGCCCAGGCGGCGCTGCAGGCGGCGGCTTCCAGCGCCCAGGCGGCGCACCTGCCGGTGCACCCGGCTCGAACTTCGGTCCGAACCGTCCCGCAGGTGGCGGCGGTCGTGGCCGTGGCCCCGGCGGTGGAACCGCTGGAGCGTTCGGTCGCGGTGGCGGCAAGAGCAAGTCGCGCAAGTCGAAGCGGGCCAAGAGGCAGGAATTCGAGCTCAGGGAAGCTCCGTCGCTTGGCGGCGTGAGCGTACCCCGTGGTGACGGTACGACCATCGTCCGTCTCCGCCGCGGAGCATCCATCTCGGACTTCGCCGACAAGATCGACGCCAGCCCCGGAAACCTCGTCACCGTGCTGTTCCACCTCGGTGAGATGGCCACGGCGACAGAGTCCCTCGACGAGGCGACCTTCGGCATCCTCGGTGAAGAACTGGGCTACCGGATCCTCATCGTGTCTCCCGAGGAAGAAGATCGCGAGCTTCTCGAAGGCTTCGACATCGACCTCGACCAGGAGCTCGAAGACGAAACCGACGAAGAACTCGAAGCGCGTCCCCCCGTTGTCACGGTCATGGGACACGTCGACCACGGTAAGACCCGACTGCTCGACGCGATCCGGAACGCGAACGTCGTCGCAGGCGAAGCGGGTGGCATCACCCAGCACATCGGTGCCTACCAGGTGCACGCCGAGCACGAAGGCGTCGACCGCGCCATCACCTTCATCGACACACCTGGTCACGAGGCGTTCACCGCCATGCGTGCACGTGGTGCGCAGGTCACCGACATCGCGATCCTCGTGGTCGCAGCCGATGACGGCATCATGCCGCAGACGATTGAGGCGCTCAACCACGCACAGGCCGCCAACGTGCCGATCGTGGTCGCAGTGAACAAGATCGACAAGGACGACGCCAACCCGCAGAAGGTGCGCCAGCAGCTCACCGAATACGGACTGGTCGCCGAAGAGTACGGCGGAGACGTCATGTTCGTCGACGTGTCTGCGCGGAACAACATCGGTATCGAGCAGCTGCTCGACGCCGTGCTGCTCACCGCTGACGCCGGACTCGACATGCGCGCCAACCCGAACAAGGACGCACGCGGTGTCGCCATCGAGGCGAAGCTCGACAAGGGACGCGGTGCTGTTGCAACCGTGCTCATCCAGTCGGGAACGCTGAAGGTCGGAGACCCCATCGTCGCTGGTACCGCTTACGGTCGCGTTCGCGCCATGGCAGACGAGAACGGCGACGCCGTCGAGTTCGCCACGCCGTCCCGCCCGGTCCAGGTGCAGGGTCTGTCTTCGGTGCCTCGCGCCGGTGACACGTTCCTCGTCACTGATGATGACCGCACCGCACGCCAGATCGCCGAGAAGCGTGAAGCAGCGGAGCGCAACGCCCAGCTGGCCAAGTCCCGCAAGCGCATCAGCCTCGAGGACTTCACCCGTGCACTCGAAGAGGGCAAGGTCGAATCGCTCAACCTCATCATCAAGGGTGACGTCTCCGGTGCCGTCGAGGCACTCGAGGAGTCGCTGCTCAAGATCGAGGTCGACGATTCGGTTCAGCTCCGGATCATCCACCGCGGTGTCGGCGCGATCACCGAGTCGGACGTCAACCTGGCGACCATCGACAACGCGATCATCATCGGCTTCAACGTGCGCCCAGACCCGAAGGCTCGGGAACGTGCCGCTCGTGAAGGCGTGGACATCCGGTTCTACTCGGTCATCTACAACGCCATCGACGATGTGGAAGCAAGCCTCACCGGCATGCTCAAGCCCGAGTACGAAGAAGTCCAGTCCGGTGTCGCCGAGATCCGCGAGGTGTTCCGCTCCTCCAAGTTCGGCAACATCGCCGGTGTCATCGTCCGCTCCGGCACGATCACGAGGAACGCTCGTGCCCGTGTCATCCGCGACGGTGTCGTGGTCGGGGACAACCTGGCCATCGAGTCGCTGCGTCGCTTCAAGGACGACGTCACCGAGGTTCGGACGGACTTCGAAGCCGGTATCGGCCTCGGCAAGTTCAACGACATCCAGATCGGTGACGAGATCGAGACCACTGAGATGAAAGAGAAGCCGCGCGTCTAGGCTCTCGTCGACTGCGGCAGCCTCTTCGGAGGCTGCCGTCGTCGGCTCCCGGTGATGAATTTCCCACGGACCCGACCCGGGTCCCTGGCCGAAGGAGAAAATCATGGGCGAGAACCCACGAGCACGCAAACTGGCTGACCGTATCCAGGAGATCATCGCGAAGCGCATCGAGCGCGGGATGCGTGACCCCCGGCTCGGTTTCGTCACCATCACAGATGTCCGGGTCACCGGCGACCTCCAGCACGCCAGCATCTTCTACACGGTGTACGGCTCCGACGAGGAACGCGCCGACTCGGCTGCTGCTCTCGAAGCAGCCAAGGGGATGTTCCGCAGCGAGGTCGGCAAGAACATCACGGCCCGGTTGACCCCGAGCCTCGAGTTCATCCACGACGCTCTCCCGGAGAACGCCAAGCACCTGGACGAGCTCCTCGCCCAGGCGCGTGAGCGGGATGAGTCCATCGAGGCGCTCAAATCGACGGCCACATACGCCGGCGACGAGGACCCGTACGTCAAGCCGCGTGTCATCGCGGACGACGAAGACTAGGACACAGACCGACAGGGCTGCGTGCCGCCTCAGGGCAGCACGTAGCCCTGTTTCTGTTCCACGGCCAGCCCGTCGGAGACGAGACCCGCCAGCGCTCGGTCGCGCTGGGCGGCATCCGGCCAGAGCGAATCGATCTCCGGTCTCGTCACCGGCACGTGGGCGGCGCGCAGTTCGGCCATGATGAGCCCTCGTACGTGCCTGTCGCTTCCTTCGTACTTCTTCTGCACGGCCTTCCGCTTTCCCTCGAACGCCGGGTAACCGGCCAGCCGCCACGCGCAGGCATCCGCGATCGGGCATGCCTCGCAGCGGGGGGCCCGCGCCGTGCAGACGATCGCTCCGAGCTCCATGATCCCGGCGTTGAACGCCTGTGCCTCCACGAGATCGTCGGGCAGCAGCGACACCAGGGCCGCGAGGTCGCGCCGGGCGGACGGCGGCCCTGGCTCGCCGTCCCCGTCGACGGCCCTGGCGAGCACTCGCCTCGTGTTGGTGTCGACGACCGGATGCCGATGGCCGTACGCGAACACGGCGACGGCCCGCGCTGTGTAGTCGCCGACCCCCGTGAGCGAGAGAAGGTCGTCGACATCGTGCGGCACGACACCGCCGTACCGCTCGGTGATCTCGACGGCCGCCCGGTGCAGCCACAGCGCACGGCGCGGGTAGCCGAGGTTGGCCCAGGCGCGCACGGCCTCCCCGGCAGGCACCGCTGCGAGGTCGGCCGGCGTCGGCCAGCGTCGGAGCCACTCTTCGAGCCGGGGGATGACCCGGGCGACCGGCGTCTGCTGCAGCATGAACTCGGATACCAGGGTTCCCCAGGCGGGGAAACCGGGTCGGCGCCAGGGCAGGTCGCGGCCGTTCTCGGCGAACCAGCCGATGATCCGGGTGGCGAGGGCTGGCGTGGTGCGCATCGGATCCAGCGTAGGCGACACCGGGCGGTGCTCTCACTTCAGCCGCGAATTCCTGCGGAGTAGGCTCGGGAACATGAGACTTGTCACCACGCCGCGGGTCGACCTCCTGCGCGACCTTCGGACGGAGATCACCCACAACTACCGCGTCGGACGGGTCATCATCGCGGTCGACGGGAGAAGCGGCTCAGGCACGGCCGGGTTCGCAGACGATCTCGCCGAGGTGTTCCGCGAAGACGATCATGCGGTGTTCCGGGCCTCGATCGATGACTTCCACCGGCCACGGGAGGAGCGCTACGCCCGAGGCCGTGACTCGGCTGACGGGTATTACAACGACTCGTTCGACTACTCCCTCTTCAAACGTGCGCTCATCGAGCCGTTCCGGATGGCGGGGAGCACCGGGTTCCAGCTCGTCGGCTTCGACGAGGAACGGAACGTCGGCGAAGAGATGCGCTGGGTCACCGGTCCGAAGGACGCGTTCCTCGTCGTCGACGGCGTCTTCCTCCACAGACCCGAGTTGCGCGGACTGTGGCACTACTCGATCTGGCTCGAGGTCCCTGCCGCCGAGGCCTACCAGAGGCTGCAGAAGTCCATCCGGGTCGATCCGCGACCGGATGCCGCATCCAACGCACGCTACGTCGGCGGGCAGGCCATCTATCAGGCCGATTCAGGCCCGCGCACCAGGGCGTCCATCGCCATCGACAACACCGACGAGTCGCATCCGTCGCGGTTGTACCTCGACAGCTGCTGACGGCCGACATTCCCGGCGCACTCACCTGTTTCGGACGCACTCACCCCGCGTTTCGGGTGAGCAGGTCCGGAAAGAGTGAGTACGTAGGAGATCGGCGGGTCAGCGGGGGAGTCGAGCCAGGACCTCTGCCGGCGTCAGGAACCGGCCGGACTCCTCGACCTCGTGCACGAGTGCTGTGAGAGTCGCGTTGACCGGTGCGTTGCGCCCGGCCAGCCTGGCCTCCCTCACGACGGCGCCGTTGAGGTAGTCGATCTCGGTGCGCTGCCCGCGCTTGAGCGACTGCAGTGTCGAACCCGGATTCGGCACAGGGCCCATCCTCGCCTTGAACAGGGCCGGCAGCACCTGGCCGATGACGAGGGGGAGCCGGGCGAACAGCCGAAGGCGACGGTCTCCGAGTCCCTGCAGGGCACCGAAACGGATGCCGCGGAGCACGCCGGCACGGACGGCCTCCCGCATGCTCCTGGTCATCACGAGACGCAGCCTGGTGTCGCCGATGACCTCCTGCGCGCTCAGCCCGGTGATCGCAGGCAGGGCGTTGATCTGGTTCACCACGAGCTTGGTCCACTGGGCCCCGACGAAGTTTCCGATCGCCCGCAGCCGGAGTGCCTCGCCGAGTTCCGCCTCCCAGTGCAGCACCTCGTCGTCGGGCTCGCCCGTACCGCGGCCGATGTAGGTGGTTGCCGGTGTGGTCACCGTCACCGACCCCGGCTCGAGGTAGGACGCGGCGATGATCGACAGGGCACCGAAGCACGACGAGTCCGGGAGCGCGGCGGCCGCAGTCGCCACCCCGTCGAGGCCGTTCTGGACGACGAGGACCGGCGCGCCGCCGATGCTGTCGCCGTGCTCGGCCAGTGCCGCGGAGGAGTCCTGGGCCTTCACGCAGAGGAGTACGAGGTCCGCCTGGGTGGTGAGGCGCTGTGCGGCCACGAGCCGGGTCGTCTGCCAGTCCCCGAATCCTCCGGAGAGCGTCAGACCGGATGCCTGCACGGCCTCGAGTTGCGCCCCGCGGGCGACCAGGGTCACATCGTGGCCCGCCCGGTCGAGCAGGGCGGCGAAGGTGCAGCCGAGTGCTCCGGCTCCGATCACGGCGATTCGCATTCCGCCAGCCTACGATCCTCGAGGCCGCCGCGGCGTCCGATCCGCTGTGGGAAGATGGTCTGTCGGCCGGCAAGAGGAGTGCAGTGAGTTCGGGAATCCTGCTCGTGGACAAGCCCCAGGGAATCACCAGTCATGACGTGGTCGCGCGTACCCGTCGGCTGGCGGGGACGCGACGCGTCGGCCACGCCGGCACCCTCGACCCGATGGCCACCGGTCTGCTCATCCTCGGCGTCAACTCGTCGACCCGTCTGCTGACGTATCTCGTCGGGCAGGACAAGGAGTACCTCGCGACCATCCGTCTCGGCCAGACGACGACGACAGACGACGCCGAGGGCGACACCGTCACGACGGCGGATCCGGATGCCGTCGCTGGGGTCAGCCACGACGCCATCACGTCAGGTGTCGCGGCCCTGACCGGCCCGATCAGCCAGGTGCCCTCGAGCGTCAGCGCCATCAAGGTCGACGGCAAACGTGCATACGCCCTGGTCCGCTCGGGCGAAGAGGTCGTACTCAAGCCTCGCCCGGTGACGGTGTCGACCTTCGAAGTCCTCGGACGGACGGATGCCGCAGGCACGATCGACCTGGACGTGAGGGTCGAATGCTCGTCCGGGACGTACATCCGCGCGCTCGCAAGGGACCTCGGCGCCTCGCTCGGAGTGGGCGGGCACCTCACCGCGCTGCGCCGCACGCGGATCGGACCGTTCGAAGTGACGGACGCCCCACGGCTCGAGGACCTCGACGTCGCGACCAGCCTCATCGGACCGGCAGACGCGGCATCCGTCATCTTCCCGGCCGTGGCGCTCACCGAGACCCAGGCGATCGACCTCGGGCACGGAAAACGGATCGACGCCGACGGTCTCGGCACCATCGGCGAGCCCGGAGCCGACGGCCTGTATGCGGCGGTCGCCCCCGACCACCGGCTCGTCGGGCTGCTGCGGGTGACGGACGGTGTCGCCAAGAGCGCCGTGAACTTCCCCGCAGACGAGGCCGCGTCTGACAAGGCCGCGCGATGATCGAGTGGTTCACGACCATCCAGGTCGTCGTCGCCGTCCTCGCCGGCCTGCTCTGCCTCTCTCTCGGTTTCGCGGGGCGCAAACCCAGCGACCTCAGCCTCGGAGCGCTCGCCCTCGTCGAACTCCTGCTGATCGTCCAGCTGGTGGTCGCCATCGTCTCGCCCGCTGCGGGCAACGAACCGGTGGGCAACGTGCTCGAGTTCTACACCTACCTGGTCTCGGCGGTGATCCTGCCGATCGCCGCAGGGTTCTGGGCGCTTGTCGATCGCAGCAGGTGGAGCACGGTGATCCTCGGAACCGCGGCGCTGGCCATCGCCGTCATGGTCTACCGGATGCAGCAGATCTGGACGACACCGACGCCGTGACAGGCGAACCTGAGGCGGTCCCGATGGCGAATACACTGGTGTGGTCATGACGAAATCTCCTGCGACGACAGACTCAACCACCACGACCGTGGCACGACCCGCGCGTATCTCGGGCATCGGCAGGGTACTCGTCGTCGTCTACGGCATCCTCGCCCTCGCCGCCACCGGCCGCTCCTTCGTTCAGATCGTCAGCCGTTACTCCGAGGCACCCGTCGCCTACGCGCTGTCCGCGCTCGCCGCCGTCGTGTACATCGTCGCAACGATCGCGCTCGTCCGGAGCGGCTCCGGCTGGTACCGCGTCGCCTGGATCACCATCGGTTTCGAGTTGGTCGGCGTCCTCGTCATCGGCATGCTCAGCATCCTGGACCCGGAGCTCTTCCCGCATGACACCGTGTGGTCCTACTTCGGCCGCGGCTACCTCTTCATTCCGCTGGTACTGCCGATCCTCGGCCTGTGGTGGCTGGCCAGGCACCGCCCGGCATCCGGTGCCGCTGCATGATCACGTTTTCGAGGCCGGCCGACGTCCCAGATGATTTCGGCCCATCGGCGGTGACCATCGGCAAATTCGACGGCGTGCATGCCGGTCATCGCGCCGTCATCAGCCGACTGCGCGAGGCGGCGGGGGAGCAGGGGCTCCGCCCGGTCGTCGTGACCTTCGACCGCCATCCGCTCGCCCTGCTTGCGCCCGAGAAATGCCCTGCTGCGCTCGTCGGACCGGAGCAGAAGATCGACCTGCTCGCCGGCACCGGGGTCGATGCGACCCTCATCCTCGCCTTCGATCGCGCGCTCTCGCTGCAGAGCCCCGAGGATTTCGTGACGACCATCCTCGTCGATGCGCTGCACGCCAGGCTCGTCCTCGTCGGAAGCGACTTCCGGTTCGGCCATCGCGGCGCGGGGGATGTCGCCCTGCTGACCGAGCTCGGTCGCCGGCACGGCTTCGATGTGGAGATCGTCGGCGACGTCATGCCGAGGGACGGACGGAGGGTCTCGTCGACCTGGATCCGTGAACTCCTCGCCGACGGCCGTGTCTCCGACGCCGCGGTGCTCCTCGGCCACGCCCCCGCCGTGCGCGGGATGGTCGTCCACGGTGCGAAACGCGGCCGCGAGCTCGGCTACCCCACCGCGAACCTCTCCCCGGATTCCGACGGCCTCATCCCCGCCGACGGCGTGTACGCCGGCTGGCTGAAGGTCGGCCAGGCCCGGTATCCGGCGGCGATCTCGGTCGGTAACAACCCGACCTTCGACGGCGTCGCCCAAAAGCAGGTCGAGGCCTACGTGCTCGACGAGGAGATCGATCTCTACGACCAGATCGTCGAGGTCCAGTTCGTCGAACGCATCCGCGGCATGGTGGCTTTCACCGGTATCGAGCCTCTGATCGTCCAGATGGGCGATGACGTCGAACGCGTGCGCCAGCTGCTCTCCTGAGCCGGGCCGAGCAGTCCTACGCGAGCCCGGGTGTCGGTGCCGGCGCAAAGATGGCCGACCGCTGAGGTGGCTGCATCGCCTTCCTGCCATTGAGGAACAGGATGATGCTCGCGGCATCCGCCACGATCTCCGACCCGGATCCGACTCGCCAGCCGGCGTCGGCCGCAACGAGGGTGCGGTGCCGCAGCAAAGCCCTGGTGTGCCGTGTCGCGGTGACCGCGCTGATCGTCGCGACCTCGTAGGTGGTCTCGGCACTGAACGGCAGGCGGACGTCCAGGGGGTGGAGCGCGTCGTACCCGTGGACGACGGCTTCGACGAGTTCGCCGGGGTTGCGCCGACCGCGACCGGCCGCCTTGTCCCTCGCCACCGCCCGCAGCCTGCGCCTCAGATCGTCCGTGCCGCCGCTGTCCGCGATTCCGCGGGCGATGTCATCGAACGACGCCATCGGGTTCAGGTGGCGCCCGGCCACAGACGCGTGCACGACATCGCCGGCGAGCCTCAGCGATGGAGTGCCCACCCGCCAGACCAGGTGGGCGATCGCATCCTTCACACTCCAGCCGTCGCACATGCTCGGGGCCGTCCACTGTGAGGCGGTGAGGCGGTCGAGGCCGTCGCAGACGATGTCGAGTGCGTCGGCGATCCGTTCACCGCGCGCAGAGGCGGAGCGATCTGAGCGTGAACCGGGGGCAGACATGCCCCCACCATACGCGGGTCCGCTCGAGGCGGTCGAGCGCCATGAGCGGCCTAAGCTTGACGGGTGACTGCCGCCGAACGCCCCCTTCTCGCCGGGCGCGTCCTGGCCTTCGTCGGCATCATCCTCGTCGCGGCGAACCTCCGCGCGGCCGTCAGCGCTCTCTCGCCCATCCTCGGGCGCGTCTCCGCCGAGATCCCGCTCAGCGCTGTGGCGATCGGCGTCCTCGGCGCCCTCCCGCCGATCTGCTTCGCCGTTTTCGGCATCGTCACCCCGATGCTCGTCCGTCGGGCCCGCCTGGAACCCGTGCTGATCGCGGCGCTCGTGGCGATCTTCGCCGGGCACCTGATCCGCAGCACCGCAGGGAACGTCGGCATCCTCCTCCTCGGGAGTGCCGTCACGTTCGCCGGGCTCGGCATCGGCAACGTTCTCCTGCCGCCGCTCGTGAAGAAGTACTTCCCTGACCGGATCGCCCTCCTCACCACCCTCTACGTGACCATGCTCTCGGTGAGCGCGTTCATCCCGCCCCTGATCGTCGTCCCCGTCGCGGATGCCGCAGGCTGGCGCGTGTCGCTGGGAATGTGGGCGGTCGTCAGCCTTGTCGCGGTGATCCCATGGATCAGTGCGCTCGTGCACGGGCGTCGGAACGGCGACAGGAGCGTCGTCGAGGAGGCGCGCTCGGATGTCGTCCGCGGGCTCTGGCGCTCGCCGCTCGCCTGGGCGCTCACCGCGGCATTCGCCGTCTCCTCGATGAGCGCGTACGCGATGTTCGCCTGGCTCCCCGTGATGTTGCAGGACATCGCCGGGATGGACGAGGCGACCGCGGGCGCAATGCTGTCCGTCTTCGCGCTCATGGGATTCCCGGCCGGCCTGCTCATCCCCGTGCTCGCCAGCCGGATGAAGAACGTGGCGCTCCTGGTCTATCTCGCCGTCTGCCTGTTCGTCGCCGGGTACCTTGGCCTGCTCTTCTTCCCCGCGACAGCGACCATCGTGTGGGTGGCGCTCATCGGTCTCGGACCGCTCCTCTTCCCGCTCGCCCTCGTACTGATCAACCTGCGGACACGGACACATGACGGAGCCATCGCGCTCAGCAGCTTCGTGCAGAGCGTCGGCTACTTCGTCGGCGCGCTCGGGCCCCTCGTGGTCGGAATCGTGCACGAGGTGACCGGCGGATGGACGGTGCCGCTTCTCATCCTTCTCGTGCTCGCCCTGGCCGTCACCGCCGCCGGGCCCGTCCTCGCCCGCGGAGGCAAGCTCGAAGACGGGGCCTGACGGCCCAACATCCGGGGGAACAGGTGTGGTCCTCCTGCTCATATGAGCAGGAACCCCTACGAGTGTTGATATGAGCACGGCCTCCACCTACGCTGGAACACGACCAGGGTGAAGGGAAAAGCGGTGACGACGATCGACAACGACGAACTGCTCTCCATCCGCGCAGCCGAGCTGTACTACGACGAGAACAAGACGCAGGACGAAGTCGGAGCGATCCTCAAGCTCACCCGGTGGAAGGTCGGTCGCCTCCTCGCATCCGCCAAGGAGAAGGGCTTCATCCGCATCGAGATCGTGCACCCGCGAGCACGCCGCCTCACCCTCGAGCGCACCCTCACCGAACGTTTCGGTCTCTCCGATGCCATCGTGGTGCCGACAGCAGGCACCAACGGAGCCGACGACCTCCGCGCCCGCGCCGCTCAGGGCGCAGCCGATTACCTGGCGAGTCTCCGACCCGTTCCCCGCACCCTCGGCATCAGCTGGGGTCGCACGCTCCACGACGTCGCCGAGCACCTCGCAGAGGACTGGGCGACGGGCGTGAACGTCGTCCAGATCAACGGAGGTGTCAGCGTCAACCAGCGCGCGGGAACCGCTGCCGCCACGGCCTTCGAGATCGCACGGAAAGCATCCGGCCAGGCCACTCTGCTGCCGAGCCCGGCGATCCTCGAACGTCTGGAAACCAAGCAGAGCATCGAAGCCGACCGCACGGTGGCCGGAGTGCTCAGCATGGCGGCGAACGCCTCCGCCTACCTCTACAGCGCCGGTGTCGCCGGCGCCGACTCCGCCCTCGTCGAGAGCGGATACCTCACAGGGGCCGACGTCGACGAACTCGTTCGACGTGGTGCCGTCGGCGACGTCGTCGGCCGGTACATCGACGCCGCAGGGATGATCGTCGACCCGTCGTTGAACGAGCGAACCGTCGGTATGAGCCTCGACACTCTCCGCAACGCCCAGACGAGCATCGCGGTCATCGCGGGCGAAGGAAAACACGCCGTCGCCCGCGCCGTCGTCACCAGCGGGCTCTGCACGGTACTCGTCACCGACGAGGGCACGGCCCTCGATCTGCTGAATCCCGAATTTTCGGCCTGAACCGGCCACCGCACAGGAGGAATCCATGACAGACACCCAGAAGGCCGTGGTTCCACGGCCGACAGCGCTCGAACTCTTCGACGGCCCCGTCACCGACGCGAGCCTGCGACGCTACCTCGAGGGCATCCCCGGGGTCGACGCCGTCGGCCTCGAGCAGCGCGCAGCCGGCCTCGGCACGCGCTCGATCAAGACCACATCGAAGAAGTGGGCGCTCGACACGATCATCGAACTCATCGACCTGACCACGCTCGAGGGTGCCGACACCCCGGGCAAGGTGCGGTCGCTCGTCGCCAAGGCGGTCACGCCGGATGCCTCCGACCCGTCGACCCCGAGAGTCGCCGCGGTCTGCGTGTACGGCGACATGGTCCCGTATGCCGTCGACGCGCTCGGCTCCCACCACTCAGCCGGCACCGACTCGGGTATCAACGTCGCCGCTGTGGCGACGGCGTTCCCGTCCGGGAGGGCCTCGCTGGCGATCAAGCTCAGCGACACCGCGGATGCCGTCGACGCCGGTGCAGACGAGATCGACATGGTCATCGACCGCGGCGCGTTCCTCTCCGGCCGCTACGGCCAGGTCTACGACGAGATCGTCGCCGTCAAGGAGGCCTGCCGCCGATCAGACGGCAGCTACGCCCACCTCAAGGTGATCCTCGAGACCGGCGAGCTCAACACTTACGACAACGTCCGCCGCGCATCCTGGCTCTCGATCCTCGCCGGTGGCGACTTCATCAAGACCTCCACAGGAAAGGTCGCCCCTGCGGCCACCCTCCCGGTCACGCTCCTCATGCTCGAAGTCGTGCGCGACTGGCACCGCCTCACCGGAGAGAAGATCGGCGTCAAGCCGGCCGGAGGCATCCGCACCTCGAAGGATGCAATCAAATACCTCGTGACCGTCGCCGAGACCGTCGGAGAGGAGTGGCTGCAGCCGCACCTGTTCCGGTTCGGCGCGTCGAGCCTCTTGAACGACGTCCTGCTCCAGCGGCAGAAGATGACGACCGGGCACTACTCCGGCGCCGACTACGTCACGATCGATTAAGGATGACCATGAGCTTTCTCAACTACGCACCAGCACCGGAATCGACCGCGATCCTCAACCTGAGGAGCGAGTACGGCCTGTTCATCAACGGTGAATTCGTCGACGGGCACGGTACCCCGTTCCAGACCATCTCCCCGGCCACCGAGAAGACGATCGCCACGATCGCCTCGGCCAACGACGAAGACGTGGATCGCGCCGTCGCCGCCGCACGCAAGGCGTACGACAAGACCTGGTCCAGGATGTCCGGCGCCGACCGTGGCAAGTACCTGTTCCGCATCGCCCGCCTCGTCCAGGAGCGCGCCCGTGAACTCGCCGTGGCCGAGAGCCTCGACAACGGCAAGCCGATCAAGGAGAGCCGCGACGTCGACGTGCCGCTCGTCGCCGCCTGGTTCTTCTACTACGCCGGCTGGGCCGACAAGCTCGACTACGCCGGTGCAGGCGCAGGCCCCGCTTCACTCGGCGTCGCAGGCCAGATCATCCCGTGGAACTTCCCGCTGCTCATGCTGGCGTGGAAGATTGCGCCTGCGCTCGCTGCCGGAAACACCGTGGTACTGAAGCCGGCCGAGACGACACCGCTCACCGCGCTGCTCTTCGCCGAGATCCTCCAGCAGGCAGACCTCCCGCCCGGTGTGGTCAACATCATCACCGGTGCCGGCGCAACCGGATCCGCGCTCGTCAACCACACCGATGTCAACAAGATCGCGTTCACCGGATCCACCAATGTCGGCCGGGGCATCGCGAAGGCGATCGCAGGCACAGACAAGCGGGTCACCCTCGAACTCGGCGGAAAGGCCGCGAACATCGTCTTCGATGACGCGCCCATCGACCAGGCCATCGAGGGAATCGTCAACGGGATCTTCTTCAACCAGGGCCATGTCTGCTGCGCAGGCTCGCGTCTCCTCGTGCAGGAGAACATCCACGACGAGGTAGTCGACCGGCTCAAGGAACGCCTGTCGACCCTCCGCCTCGGAGACCCTCTCGACAAGAACACCGACATCGGGGCGATCAACTCGGCCGCCCAGCTCGAGCGGATCAAGACCCTGAGCGACGTGGGCGAAAGCGAAGGCGCCGAACGGTGGAGCCCGGACTGCGTTCTGCCGACAGACGGCTTCTGGTTCGCGCCGACGATCTTCACGAACGTGTCGACCAGCCACCGGATCGCCCGCGAGGAGGTGTTCGGGCCTGTGCTGTCCGTCCTGACCTTCCGCACGCCCGCCGAAGCCATCGCCAAGGCCAACAACACCCCATACGGCCTGTCGGCCGGCATCTGGAGCGACAAGGGCAGCCGCATCCTCGCGGTCGCAGACAAGCTCCGCGCCGGCGTGATCTGGGCGAACACCTTCAACCGCTTCGACCCGGCCAGCCCGTTCGGCGGGTACAAAGAGTCCGGCTACGGCCGTGAGGGCGGTCGTCATGGACTCGCCGCCTACCTGAAGCCGGCCGGAACGCCGCGCGCCGTCACGGCAGCTCCGGCAGCCGACGTCACCGAAACCGCAACGATCACGAAGAAGAAGGGGAGCGACAAATGAGCCGCCTCGCCGTTCCCAAGACCTACAAGCTCTACATCGGCGGAAAGTTCCCCCGTTCGGAGTCTGGCCGTACCTACGAAGTGGTGACGAAGAAGGGCGCGTTCCTCGCGAACGCCGCCAAGGCATCCCGCAAGGATGCCCGTGACGCGGTCCTCTCCGCCCGCGGCGCCCTGTCCGGCTGGGCGAACGCCACCGCGTACAACCGCGGCCAGGTGCTCTACCGCATCGCCGAACTTCTCGAAGGTCGTCGTGCGCAGTTCATCGACGAGATCGTCCAGTCGGAGGGCGTCTCGACCGCCGCAGCAACACGTCAGGTCGACGAAGCCATCGACCGCTGGGTCTGGTACGCCGGATGGGCGGACAAGTACGTCCAGGTCACCGGCAACGCGAACCCGGTCTCCGGCCCCTACTTCAACCTCTCCGTACCCGAGCCGACCGGTGTCGTCGCCATCGTCGCCCCGCAGGACTCGTCGTTGCTCGGCCTCGTGAGCGTCGTCGCTCCTGCACTCGTCGCCGGCAACACCGTCGTGGTGCTCGCATCCGAGCGGCTGCCCCTCTCGGCGATCAGCCTCTCCGAGGTGCTCGCGACGAGCGACGTCCCCGGCGGTGTCGTGAACATCCTCACGGGATCATCTGCCGAAGTGGCACCGTGGCTGGCGTCGCACGCCGACGTCAACGCCATCGACCTGACCGGCGCAGCTGCGCTCGACTGGGTCGACCTCGAGATCGCCGCAGCTGAGACACTCAAGCGGGTGCTCCGCCCAGAGGGTGGAACCGACCTGGCGGCGCCGAGCCTCGACCGGATCACGGCGTTGACGGAGACGAAGACCGTCTGGCACACGAAGAGCCTGATCTAGTTTTGCTGGCAGTGCGGGGCTGAGGGCAGTTTGCTCCTCAGCTCAGACATTGAGTGGTCGGGCTGACGAGTGTCCGCTCCTCAGCTCAGACATTGAGCGTGTAGCGGGCCCTCCGGCCGCGGACGGCCTCCGGACCCGCTACACGCTCAAAACTCGACACCCCGCAGACACTCGTCAGCCCCTTGAGTGCGCGTGTGCACGCACGACGGGGACCGATCACACGTCGTTCGCGCGGATCTCGTACGACCGACTAGTGGCTCTTCTTCATCGCCGTGATCCCGACCAGCAGACCGACGATCGCGAGAAGCGTTGCTGCCACGAAACCCGCGAGAACATCGGGTGACCCGAAGTCCCCTGCGAACAGCGCGCGAGTCGCTCCGACCACGTAGCTGATCGGGTTGAACGCCGCAGCCACCTGCATCCATTCGGGTCCCTCTTCGATGGGCAGGAGCATCCCGGACAGGATCATGAGCGGGAAGATCAGCGCCTGCTGCACCGCCCAGAACATCCAGTCCTTGGCGCGGCTGGCAAGGGCGAGGGCATAACTCAGCGCACCGAAGCCCATCCCGAAGATGGCGAGCAGCACCAGCGACACCACCAAACCGGCGACGTTGAGCTGGAACCCGAACGGGATCGTGACGAGCGCGATGACGGTCGCCTGCACGATGATCGGGACCATCTCTTTGAGCGCCCGGCCGACGAGCAGCGCCGACCGCGCGATCGGGGCCACGAGTGTGCGTTCGTGCGACCCGGTCTGCATCTCGTAGAGCAGGTTAGAGCCGGTGGCGCTGGTTCCGAACAGAGCGATCATCACGAGGATGCCGGGGACGAACCACGCGAGCACCACGGAGACCGGCTCGCCAGACGACCCGATCAGAAGCGGCCCGAACAGGCCGAGGAACACGACCGGCTGGAGCAGGCTGAAGATCAGCGAGAACGGGTCGTGCAGCACCGGCTGGAGCTCGCGCCGGAACACGTTCCAGGTGTCCCGCACCACATGGGATCTGGTGGGAAGGGCGATCGCGGTCATGAGGACACCTCTGCATTCTGGGGGGATGCCGAGGGATCGGCGGTCGGTTCGGTCGCGCTGTCGTCGCGAATGCTGCGCCCGGTGAGGGCCAGGAACACATCGTCGAGCGTGGGCTGGCGGAGCGCCGCAGTCACGGGCGGAAGTCCGGAGTCGTCGAGGTCGCGGATGATCCGCGGAAGCACGCCTTCGCCGTGCTCGAGGGTGATCTCGAGAGTGCGCTCGTCCGACGCCGATCGCGCCGTCCTGGCACCGGGAATCCATGACCGGACGAGGTCGTCGGCACGGGCAGCCTCGGCCGGAGAGCCGAAACCCACGCTGATGACGTCGCCGGCCAGCCTGGTCTTGAGCGCGGGCGCGGTGTCGTCGGCGATCATCCGTCCCGAGTCCATCACCATCACGCGTTCGGCGAACTGGTCGGCTTCCTCGAGGTAGTGGGTGGTCACGAAGATCGTCGTTCCGTGTTCCCGCCGGAGGGTCAGGATGTGTTGCCACAGGTTGGCCCTGCTCTGAGGGTCGAGACCGGTCGACGGCTCGTCGAGGAACAACAGTTCGGGGGAGTGGACGAGACCGAGCGCGATGTCGAGGCGTCTCTTCTGGCCTCCACTCAGCCCGAGGACCGCGCGCTTCTCCAGCCCGGCCAGGCCGAGCGACTCGATGAGCTCATCCGCCCGCTTCGCCGTCGCCGGGCGGGTCATCCCGTAGAACGCCCCCTGGTAGAGCAACTCATCCCTGACCCGGTGATTGTGGCCGCCGCTATTTCCCTGCCCGACGTAACCGATCCGCGACCGAACCTCGGCCGGCTGCCTGAGGATGTCGAAACCCGCGACGGTCGCTGACCCCCGCGTCGGGGGAAGGAGGGTGGTGAGCATGCGGAGGCTGGTGGACTTGCCCGCACCGTTCGGGCCGAGGAACGCGACGAGCTCGCCGCGTTTCACCTCGATGTTGAGGTCGGTGACGGCGTCTGTCGTGGTCTTCTTGACCCGGAACTGCTTGCCCAGGTTCGAGGTGCTGATCATGGTGTCGTTCGTCATGAAAACAACGGTAGAAGGGAAAGAGGTCGCTTTCTGTCCTCTTTGCGAGGAAAGATGGAGGTATGTCGCAGACCACATCCCGGACCCTCGAGCTCCTCACCCTGCTCCAGACGCATCGGCACTGGCCGGGACCCGAACTTGCCGGGCGTCTCGGGGTGACCGCCAGGACCCTGCGCCGAGACATCGAACGCCTCCGTGAGCTGGGGTACAACGTTTCGGCGACCCGCGGGTCGATCGGTGGCTACCAGCTCGAGGGTGGCGCTGACATGCCGCCGCTCCTGCTCACGGACGGTGAGGCCGTCGCCCTCGCCATCGGACTTCGGTCGTACGCCTCCGAAGGCATTGCCGACGGCGAGCTGACCGCCCTGACGGCCCTGGCGAAACTGGAACAGCTGCTGCCGCCTGAACTCCGCCGCCGGGTCAACGCGCTCGCCGACGTGCAGCCGATGCGCCGCCGCAACGTGCCACGGGTGCCTGCCGACCTGCTCGGGCAACTCGCCCTCGTCTGCCGCGACCGCGATCGCATCCGGTTCCACTACGTGGCGAGAGACGGCGTTGAGAGCGAACGGCTCGTGGAACCCCACTCGATCGTGTCGAGTTCGCGTCACTGGTTCCTCGTGGCGTGGGACGTCAACCGTTCCGACTGGCGCACCTTCCGTGTCGACCGGCTGAGCGGGCTGTTCAACACCAGGGTGCGAGGTCCTGAGCGCACACTTCCCGCCGAGGACGCTGCCGAGTTCATTCAGGCGGCGGTCGCTTCGCTGGACGAGGTTCGGCAGACAGCCGATGTGGTGATGGATATCCCCCTGGATGTCATGACCGCCCGGTTCGGTCCGTGGTCGGACGGCGCGACGTCAGCGGGACCCGAGGCGACAAGATGGCCGATCGGAGGCGAATCGTTCGAGGCGATGATCGGAGCGCTGGCGTGGATCGAGGCGGGAGTCGATTACCGGATCGAGGGGAACCCGGAGTTCGCGGCCTTCGTGCGAGAGTCTGCCGAACGGATGCTCCGCGCCGCGCCCGAGTAGGTCGGCCTTCCGAGCGCCGCAACGAGAGGATCATCCGGCGTCTCGCCCGGATAGCCGAGCGGAGCGATGGTGTCTGCGGGGTGTCGAGTTTTGAGCGCGTAGCGGGCTCGGAGGCCGTCCGCGGCCGGAGGGCCCGGTACTCGCTCAATGTTTGAGCTGAGGAGCAGACACCATCGTTCCGCGACCCCGCTCAATGTCTGAGCTGAGGAGCAAATTCCATTGCTCCGCTACCCACCCCCGTACTGGGGTCCCAAAGACGAGACACGAAAGTAACGAAATGGTAACAACGCCCCTAGAGTGAATCCACACCAATTTCTGCCCGAAAAGGAACAGGTGGTCGATGACGACACCCAGCACGCGCCCAGCGGGGATCTACCCGCTCGGCGCCAGTTTCTGCGCGGCCGTTGCCATCGTGGTCCTGCTCATCCTCAACCCGGCCAGCACTCCCGTGTACGCCACAGACATGTTCGGAGAGCTCCGGAATCCCGGCGACCCGTCCTTCGTCGCCGGCCATCGCGGAGACCGGTCGACGGCGCCGGAGAACACGCTCGCCGCGCTCGGCCGGGCGATCGACTCGCCGCTCGAATTCGTCGAGACCGACGTGTCCCGCTCCAGTGACGGCGTGCCCGTGCTCTTCCACGACAGGAACGTCGGCCGGACCACGGATGGCAGTGGTCCCGTTGCCGAGAAGACCCTCGCTGAGTTGAAGGCACTGGATGCCGGCTCCTGGTACTCCAGCGACTTCGCAGGGGAGCGGATCCCCACCCTCGAAGAGTTCCTGGCCGTCCTCGCGCCGAGCGGCAAGAAGGCCCTGCTCGAGCTCAAGGGGTACTGGTCAGTCGACGACCTCGGTGTGGTCACCGATCTGCTCACCAGCTATGAACTCGGCGACAGGGTCATCTTCATGAGCTTCAACCTCGGTTCGCTGTCGAGCGCAGCGGCCCTGGCGCCCGCCACGCCGCGCGTCGCCATCGTCCGCTCGCTGCCCGACGATGTCGTCGCATTCGCCAGGTCCTTCCGGGTGATCGGGGTCGTCACGCCGGCGCAGGCGATCGAAAATAGGCCGGATGTCGTTGATGCGATGCACGCAGCAGGACTGGGTGTGATGGTGTACACGCTCAACTCGACCGAGACTTGGGCGCAGGCGCGCGCATTGGGCGTCGACGGCATCATCACGGACAAACCGTCGAAGCTCGACCGATGGCTTGCGGACACCGCCCCTGGAACCTGACGCGATTTGTCCACGATACCCCCTAGGGGTATCGTGGACAGCGTGCGCCCGATGGGCGCGGGAGGGGCGTCATGACCGGGAACACCGCAACACTCGACATCGCCGGTATGACCTGCGCGAGCTGCGTCTCCCGGGTGGAGAAGCGCCTCACACGGTTGGACGGGGTCACGGCGGAGGTCAACCTCGCGACCGAGAAGGCACACGTCAGTTACCCGGACGCTGTGTCCACCGATCAACTCGTCGCCGCGGTCGAATCGGCCGGGTATTTCGCCACGATCGAACCCGCGAAGGTGTCGCCGCCGGCCGATCCTCCCGTTCCGGTCGCCACAACGCCGCTGCGCACCCGGCTGATCATCAGCACTCTCCTCAGTCTTCCGGTAGTCGTCCTTGCCATGGTCCCTGCGTGGCAGTTCGATAACTGGCAGTGGCTGTCGCTTACCCTGGCCGCGCCGGTCGTCGTGTGGGGCGGGTTTCCGTTCCACCGCGCCACCTGGGTCAATCTCCGGCACGGCGCGCTCACCATGGACACCCTCATCACCATGGGCACGGGTGCAGCATTCCTCTGGTCGGTGTGGGCGCTTTTCTTCGGGATGGCCGGGATGCCGGGGGCGACCCACGAGTTCCGGCTGTTCACTCCAGACGCGGATGCGACATCCGCCATCTACCTCGAAGTCGCCGCCGGGGTCACGGTCTTCCTGCTGCTCGGCCGATACATCGAGCAGCGCTCGAAGCGCACGGCCGGGCAGGCGCTGCGTGCGCTCCTGGAGCTCGGCGCGAAAGACGTCACGGTGCTGCGGCCGGGGACGGCTCTCCAGGACGCCGCCGAGAAGACGATCCCCGTCGACGAGCTCGCCGTCGGCGACGTCTTCCTCGTGCGTCCGGGGGAGCGGATCGCCACGGACGGCATCGTCGAGTCGGGCAGCGCTGCCGTCGACGTGAGCATGCTGACCGGCGAATCCGTGCCCGTCGATGTGACCGCAGGCGACCACGTCACCGGGGCGACCGTCGCCGGCGGTGGACGGCTCGTCGTGCGGGCGACCCGCGTCGGGAGCGACACGAAGCTCGCGCAGATGGCCAGACTCATCGAAGCCGCCCAGCTGGGGAAGGGCAGGGTGCAGCGGCTGGCCGACCGTATCTCGGCGATCTTCGTACCGATCGTCATCGGCCTGGCCGTTGTCGTGCTCGCGGCATGGGTGATCACCGGCAACCCGCTGTCCTCCGGGTTCACTGTCGCCGTCGCCGTCCTCATCATCGCCTGCCCGTGTGCGCTCGGCCTGGCGACGCCTGTCGCGCTGCTCGTGGGCACCAGTCGCGGCGCGCAGTCCGGCATCCTCATCACCGGGCCGGAGGCGCTCGAACGCGTCAGGGGGATCGACGTCATCGTCCTCGACAAGACCGGAACGGTCACAACGGGAGCGATGACGCTCGTGAACATCACCACGACAGATGCTGCCGCGCTCTCCCGTGCGGCGTCGCTTGAGGCGGCGTCCGAGCATCCGATCGCCCGCGCCATCGTCGCGGGGGCAGGCGACCTCCCGTTGTCGCCGGTAGCCGGATTCGTCGCGGTGGCAGGACTCGGAGTCACCGGGACCGTCGACGGCTTCGATGTCGTCGCCGGCAGGCCCCGATTCGCCGCGGCGCACGGTTGCGTGATGCCCGGTCCTCTCGCCGATGCGGTGTCGGCGGCCGAGGCCCGTGGCGCCACTGCCGTCGTGGTCGGCTGGGACGGCGAGGTGCGCGGTGTCTTCGAGGTGTCCGACCGGGTCAAGACCGGAGCGCGCGAGGCCGTCGACCGGTTGCGGGCACTCGGCCTCACCCCTGTCCTGCTCACGGGAGACAACGAGCGCGCGGCGCAGCGTGTCGCCTCGGAGGTCGGCATCGACCGGGTCGTCTCAGGCGTGCTGCCCGAACAGAAGGTGGCGGAGATCCTCCGGCTGCAGTCGACAGGTTCGCGGGTCGCCATGGTGGGCGATGGCGTCAACGACGCGGCCGCCCTGGCCACCGCAGACCTCGGCATCGCGATGGGAACAGGGACGGATGCCGCCATCTCGGCCGCGGACATCACCCTCGTCCGCGGTGACGTCGGCGGTGTCGCCGACGCGGTCGAGCTGTCGCGCAGGACCCTCGGCACGATCCACGGCAACCTGTTCTGGGCCTTCGCATACAACGTCGCCGCTCTTCCGCTCGCCGCGTTCGGGCTGCTCAACCCGATGGTGGCCGGAGCGGCCATGGCGTTCTCGAGCGTCTTCGTGGTGCTCAACAGTCTCAGGCTCAGGCGTTTCCGGGCGGGTGCCTGAACCGGCCCACCACGCCGACAGCGAAAGGCACAGGGAACTCCGGCGCTGATGCCCTAGAATGGCTGTGCGCCCGCTTTTCCCGGTGTGTCGATCCGCAAGTACCCTCCGCGTTGATCGGCCATCGACCCAGCGCCCGCATGTCTCGGCCACCGGCATCCGCCTGGCCATTCGACTGCTCAGGAGGAGCATGCCGTACACCGGTACACGCCGTTCATCCGGCCGCCAGACGACCCGTGGATCATCCCAGTCCCGCGGGTCACAGTCACGCGGCTCAGGCTCACGTCACGACGACGAAGCCCCGATCATCCCGATCCTCGCCCGCAAGGTGCGCGAGGTCGAAGCGAAGGCCCAGAAGGGCAAAGTCGGACCGACCAACCGGACCAAGTTCCAGGTCATCGCCTTCCTCGTGCGCGAGGAACGCGCCAAGGTCAAGGCGGACAAAGAGCTCAGCGATGCGTCGCGCGTCGAACTGCTCAAGCGCCTCGACGGTGTCGCCACGATCCTGGCCAAGACCGCGGCGAGGGATACCTCCCTCATCACCCTGCTCGAAGCGGATGCCGCGACGACGCCGGTCGCGCAGAAGCTCCGCCGGGACTGGCTGATCGAGTCAGGGGCTGAGCTCAGCCCGGACGAACTCATCATCACCACGAACAAGCCCGCCGTCGAACAGGTCGTGCCTGCCGAACTCGCCGAGAAGCAGGTCATCCCGCAGTCCGTGAAATCGCGACTCCTTGCGAACCCCTTCCTCGCCCCCGACCTCGACCAGCCGGCCCCGCCGCCGCCCGTCCGCGGGCGGCTCGGCAACTGGGAGCTCATGGGCCCGCTGTACAAGGCATTCGAGCAGGGCTCAGGCGGCCGTGCGGCCAGCATGGACCTGCCTGAGGCGCCGAAGATCGACCGGCTCTCGCCGAAGGACCTCGAGATCATGCGCCACCAGGCGCGCTTCGTCGAAGCCGTGCGCGAGGGTCACCGAACGTTCCTGCTCGCCGACGAGCCCGGACTCGGAAAGACCGCGCAGTCGGTCCTTGCCGCATCGGTCGCGAACGCGTACCCCCTTCTGGCCGTCGTCCCCAACGTCGTCAAGATGAACTGGGCACGTGAGGTCGAACGCTGGACGCCGAACCGCCGCGCCACCGTCGTGCACGGTGACGGGCGTGACCTCGACGCCTTCGCCGATGTCGTGATCGTGAACTACGAAGTACTGGACCGCCACCTGGCCTGGCTCGGAACCCTCGGGTTCAAGGGCATGGTCGTCGACGAAGCGCATTTCATCAAGAATCTGCACTCCCAGCGTTCACAGCACGTTCTGTCGCTGGCCTCGCGCATCCGCAAGCAGACCCCCGGCGGCAATCCGCTGCTGATGGCGCTCACCGGAACCCCGCTGATCAACGACGTCGAGGACTTCAACGCCATCTGGCAGTTCCTCGGCTGGACCAAGGGCGACAAGCCCGAACCTGCGCTGATGGAGAAGCTCGAGGAGACCGGGCTCACGCCTGCTGAGCGGGAGTTCTATCCTGAGGCCCGCAGTGCGGTAATCGACATGGGCATCGTCCGCCGTCGCAAGATCGACGTGGCCAAGGACCTTCCGTCCAAGATGATCGCAGACATGCCCGTCGAACTCGATGACGACCTCGGTCGGTCCATCCGCGACGCGGAACGCGAACTCGGCGCGCGCCTGCTGGCCAAGTACCGCAGGATCATCGAGGCTCGCGGCGAACGCGCGTCGTTCGCCGGAGCGCCGGACACCGACATCATGCGGCTCGTCGCCCAGGGCGAACTCGACGAGGCGAAGGCCTCTGGTGGTGCCGAGAACGTGTTCACCATGGTGCGCAAGATCGGTCAGGCCAAGGCCGTGCTGGCATCCGACTACACGGCGCAGCTCGCCCACTCGGTCGGCAAGGTCGTCTTCTTCGCCAAGCACATCGACGTCATGGACACGGCCGAGCAGGTCTTCGCCGGTCGTGGACTCCGCACCGTGTCGATTCGCGGCGACCAGTCCACACCGGCACGCCAGCTGGCCATCGACGCGTTCAATAACGATCCGGATGTCGCGGTCGCAGTGTGTTCGCTCACCGCAGCGGGTGTCGGCCTCAACCTGCAGGCGGCATCCAACGTGGTCCTCGCAGAACTCAGCTGGACGGCCGCCGAGCAGACCCAGGCCATCGACCGGGTGCACCGCATCGGTCAGGACGAGCCGGTGACCGCCTGGCGGATCATCGCCGCACATACGATCGATGCGAAGATCGCCGAGCTCATCGACAGCAAGCACGGCCTGGCTGCTCGCGCTCTCGACGGCAGCGACCAGGACATCACGTCAAGCGACTCCGTCCAGCTCAACGCGCTCATCGGACTGCTGCGCGACGCGCTGGAGGCGTAGTCGTGGCTGCGGCGCCCCCGAAGCCGGCGTTCACGCGCCCGGCGCTTGCCCCTGCCATCATTGCGGCGATCGTCCTGATGGCCGGGGTCGCGTTTCTCGACAGCACCTGGTTCATCGTCGTGCACTTCGTCGTGACGATCCTGACGGCGGTCATCGCCTGGTTCGCCATCCAGGCGGGCACATGGTGGTGGCTTCTCGCGCTCGTGCCGATCATCGTGCTGTGGAATCCCGTGCTGCCACTCGGCCTGAGCGGACCGGGCTGGTTCTCGGCACAGCTGATCGCCCCGATCTTCCTCGTGGCAGCCGGTGTGATGATCCGGGTGCCCACGCCGGAAGCCGAGCGCGCGCGGCGCTGACGTCTGGCGCTGCACATCCGGCCGAGTGCCGTTGAACCTGCAGCGCTCGACGGAACCTGCAGCCGTTGGGGCTAAGCGCCCGGTTCGGCGGTGAGTTCCTCGGCTTCTGCAGGAGTGTCAGCCTTCACCGAAGGGTCTTCGGCGACCTTGTCTGCGTGTTCGCCCGTGTCGTCAGCGACGGTTTCGCCGCCCGCGGGGTCGTCGGCGATGATGTCGGCGTCCTGCGGGACGGAAAAATCAGTGAGCGGATCGTTGCTGGCGCTGTTCTGGCTGTCGGTCTCGTTGGTCATGCTTCGAGGCTACGCCTCGCATGTGAATACCGCTCCACCCCTTGCATTCGGGATGCGCAGGCGGTCAGACGCCGAGGGCTGCCTTCACAGCGATGAGCGACGGGTTGGTTGCTGTCGATCCGTCCGGGAAGACGACGGTCGGGACTGTCTGGTTTCCACCGTTGACGCTCGCGACGTAGTCGGCCGTTCCCGGGACCTCTTCGATGTTGACTTCGGTGTAGCCGATCCCCGCCTTGTCGAGCTGGGACTTCAGGCGGTTGCAGTAGCCGCACCAGGTCGTCGAGAACATCGTGATCGTGCCGTCAGCGGGGACGAAATTCATAGGAAAGCAGCCTTCTCGGGGGTGTCGGGATCCGACGTGGACGGGGTCGGCCAACGAAGGGCCGGGTCTCACGCTATTCTCGATGCAGCAACGACGCTGCTCTTTTCATTCCCCCAAGCTCCAGTACGAGGAATCAACCTATGAGAATTGGTGTGCTCACCAGCGGCGGCGACTGCCCCGGACTGAATGCCGTCATCCGCGGCGCTGTGCTGAAAGGCACAAAGATCCACAACCAGGAGTTCGTGGGAATCCGCGACGGCTGGAAGGGTGTCGTCGAAGGTCTGACCATGCCGCTCGACCGGCACAGCGTCCGCGGGCTCGGCAAGCAGGGCGGCACCGTCCTCGGCACCAGTCGCACCAACCCGTTCGACGGGCCACACGGCGGACCCGAGAACATCCAGGCGACGCTCGACCGTCTGGGCATCAACGCCCTGATCGCCATCGGAGGCGAAGGCACCCTGGCCGCGGCGAAGCGGTTGACGGATGCCGGCCTCAAGATCGTCGGGGTTCCCAAGACGATCGACAACGACCTCGACGCCACCGACTACTCGTTCGGCTTCGACACGGCCGTGGAGATCGCCACGGAAGCCATCGACAGGCTCCGCACGACGGGGGAGTCCCACCGTCGGTGCATGGTCGTCGAAGTGATGGGTCGCCACGTCGGCTGGATCGCGCTCCACGCCGGCATGGCCGCTGGCGCCCACGCCATCCTCATTCCCGAGCAGCCGCAGTCCCTCGATCAGATCTGCGAATGGGCCAAGAGCGTCGGCGACCGCGGACGCGCACCTGTCATCGTCGTGTCAGAGGGCTTCACCCTCGACACCATGGAGACCGCACACTCCGAGAAGGGCCTCGACGCGTTCAACCGTCCACGCCTCGGAGGCATCGCAGACCTGCTCGCGCCGATCATCGAAGAGCGCACCGGCATCGAGTCGCGAGCCACCGTGCTCGGTCACCTCCAGCGCGGTGGCGTCCCGAGCGCGTACGACCGGGTTCTCGCCACCCGCCTCGGTATGGCGGCCATCGACTCCGTCATGAAACAGGAGTGGGGCACCATGGTCTCGCTTCGTGGCACGGAACTGGTCAACGTGCCGTTCGCTGACGCGTTGGGCGGGTTGAAGACTGTGCCACAGGCACGATACGACGAAGCCGCGATCCTCTTTGGTTGACGCGAAGCGTCAACAAAGGCGGCAGCCAGTACCGAGGTAATCTGCGAAACAGGACTGCCACCCCCAGCCATCTCGTCAGCCCGGGCTCTGTGCCAGCCCGAGCGTGTCCAACACCCACGCGAGCTCGTAAGCACGCTCGCGCCAGGCGTTGTACCTGCCGCTCACTCCACCGTGCCCTGCGCTCATCTCCACTTTGAGCTGCACCGGGGCGTCCACCTCCCGGAGGCGGGCGACCCATTTCGCGGGCTCAACGTAGAGCACCCGGGTGTCGTTGATGCTCGTCACCGCGAGGATGCGTGGGTACGTCACGTCATCGCGGACGTTTTCGTACGGTGAGTACGACTTCATGTACGCGTAGACGTCAGGATCCTCGAGCGGGTTGCCCCACTCGTCCCACTCGATGACGGTGAGCGGAAGCTCCGGGTCGAGGATGCTCGTGAGCGGATCCACGAAGGGGACCTCGGCGAGGATTCCCGCGAAGAGCTCGGGCGCGAGGTTGGCGACGGCGCCCATCAGAAGGCCGCCGGCGCTGCCGCCCTCGGCGACCATGGCATCCGTCGTCGTGTACCCCGCGTCGACGAGGTGACGGGCGCACGCCACGAAATCGGAGAACGTGTTCTTCTTCGTCAGCGTCTTGCCGCTCTCGTACCAGGCGCGGCCGAGTTCGCCGCCCCCTCGAACGTGTGCGATCGCGAAGGTCACGCCGCGGTCGAGGAGACTGAGCCTGGCGATCGACATCGCCGGGTCCATGCTTGCCTCGTACGAGCCGTAGCCGTAGAGCAGGAGGGGCGCTGGGCCCGTCGATCCGCGCTTCCAGACCAGCGAGATCGGAACACGCGTGCCGTCATCCGCCGTGGCCCATTCTCGCCTCTGCTCGTAGTCCTCCGCCGAGTACCCGCCGAGCACCGGTTGCTGCTTGAGCAGGGTCAGCGACCGGTCGGCGACATCGAGGTCGAACACGGTCGCAGGCGTGACGAGGGACCCGAACGACAACCGGACGTTCGGCTGGTGCCACTCCGGATTCGATCCGGGGCCGACCGTGTACAGCGGTTCGTCGAAGCCGACCTCGTCGATGCTGATGGCCTCAGGCGACGGAACTCCGTCCAGCCCGGCGATGGCCAGGCGGCTGAGCCCGTCGCGACGGTACCCGAAGACGAGGTGCCCGGCGAAGGCCTCCACGTCTTCGAGCCTCACGTCGTCGCTGTGCGCGCGCACGACGGTCGCGTCCTGTGGACCGGTGCCGACGGCATCCGGTGGGACGGCGACGAGCTCGAAGTTCGGTGCCCCGTCGTTGTGCAGCACGAGTAGCCAGTCCCGTCCGTCGATGACGGCGTGTTCGACCGAGTACTCGACGTCGTCCTGCCGCGGCCAGACGACCCGCGGCTCGGACTCGGGGGACTCGGCGTCGATGAGGTGCCATTCGCTTGTGACGCTCGACCCGGCGACAACGACGATGTATCGCGAGCTGCGGGTCACGCCCACTCCCAGCCAGAAACGCTCGTCTGGTTCGGTGAATACGACGACGTCCTCCTCGCGCGCCGTTCCGATGCGGTGTCGCCACACGGTGTCGGGGCGCCACGACTCGTCGACGGTCGTGTAGAGGACGAACTCGCCGTCGGGTGAGAACACCGCACCATGAGAGGTGTTCTCGATCTCGTCGGGGAGGTTCTCGCCGGTGGCCAGGTCACGCACTCGGAGGGTGAACCGTTCGTCGCCGCGGACATCGACCGCGTAGGCCAGGCGGGAACCGTCGCGGGAGACGTCGTATGAGCCGATGGAGAAGAAATCGTGGCCGGCGGCCTCGAGGTTTCCGTCGAGGAGGATCTGTTCGTGTGCGATAGGCGTGCCCGGTTCCGGGGCCGGGGGAGTCCAGTCGTCGGGGCCGGTGATCGGAGCCCTGCAGTGCACCCCGTACTCCTGCCCCTCGATGCTCCTGCCGTAGTACCACCACTCGCCTTCACGCACAGGAACGCTGAGGTCCGTCTCGAGGGTACGGTTCTTGATCTCTCCGAAGATGGTTTCCCGCAGATCGGCGAGGTGTGCGTTCTGTTCCTCGGTCCACGCATTCTCCGCGGTCAGGTGAGCGACGACCTCGTCGCTGTCCTTCTCCCGCAGCCATTCGTAGTTGTCGATCACGGTGTCGCCGTGGTGGGTTCTCTCGGTCGGGTGCATCGCCGCGCGGGGAGGGGTGGGGAGGGCCATCCTCCAACGCTACCGGCGTAGGGTCGAAGCATGAGCACACTTCCATCGCGCAAACTGAATGACGGCCAGTCGATCCCCGCCATCGGGTTCGGCACGTACCCGATGAAGGGCGATGAGGCGACGGATGCCGTGCGCTCCGCTCTCGACATCGGCTACCGGCTGATCGACACCGCCGTCAATTACGGCAACGAAGATGCCGTCGGCCGCGCCATCGCGTCGACCGACGTTCCCCGCAACGAGATCGTCCTCACCACGAAGCTGCCGGGGCGCGACCACGGATACGACGCCACCATGCGCTCGTTCGACGCCTCGAGCGCTGCGCTCGGCGTCGACCAGATCGACCTCTACCTGATCCACTGGCCGAATCCGAGTGTCGGGCGCTATGCCGACTCGTGGAAGGCCATGGTCCAGCTCAAGAAGGACCACCGGGTCCGCTCGATCGGTGTCTCCAACTTCACCCGTGAGTTCCTGCAGAGGCTCGGCGCCGAGACCGGGGTGCTCCCCGCGGTCAATCAGGTCGAGCTGCACCCGTACTTCCCTCAGGAGGGGCTGCTCGAGTTCCACGCCGAACACGGGATCGTCACCGAGGCGTGGAGCCCGCTCGGCAAGCGTGCGGCGCCGTACGAGGAACCCGTCGTAGGAGAGATCGCATCGGCTTACGGGATCACACCGAGCCAGGTGGTACTCCTCTGGCACCAGCAGCGTGGGGTCGTCCCGATCCCGAAATCGGGGAACCCTGAACGCCAGCGGGCGAACTTCGATCTTCCGCGGGTTGCGCTGACCGATGACGAACTCTCGGCGATCACCGGCCTCGGTCGTGCGGACGGACGGTTGTTCGGCGGAGACCCGAACACACACGAGGAAATGTAGTCCTCGTAGGCTGGGGTCATGACGCCCCAGCCTGGACCTGTTCCCCGCTCGACGCAGCGACGCATCGGAGGCATGGCTGCCGTCATTGCAGCTCTCCTCATCACTGCGGCCATGGCACTGCCGTCAGCGGCCCACGCCGGAGGCATCCGCTCCGACGTCTCCGACTTCACCTTCAGTTCGTTCGACGGCGAGTACACCCTCGGCCGGGACGCCGACGGGCACTCGACGCTCAGGGCCGTCGAGACGTTCGTGGCGGAGTTCCCCGAGTTCGACCAGAACAAGGGCATCATCCGGGCCATCCCGGAGGGCTACCTCGGCGTGAACCTGCACACCGAGATCGTCTCGGTGACGGATGCCGACGGCAACCCGGTCCCGTTCGACGACTCGGAGACGGAGGACGGCTTCATCCAACTCGCCCTCGGCACGGACGACTACGTGCGCGGCAGCCAGACCTACGTGATCGAGTACACCCAGCGCGACGCCGTCAGGGCGTTCGCGGACACCGAGGCGGACGAGTTCTACTGGGACGCCCCCGGCACCGGCTGGGAGCAGCCGTTCGCCGCGGCGCAGATGCGGGTCGTCGTGCCCGAGGAACTCTCCGGAGAGCTGACAGGAGACGCCGCGTGCTATTCGGGTGAGCAGGGGTCTGACACCACCTGCGAGCTCTCCACCACGACGGAGGACGGCGCGACGGAGTTCGCCTCACCCGAGATGCCGCTCGGCCCAGGCGGGAACATCTCGCTGGCCATCGGATTCGAACCGGGCACCTTCGTCACCCCGGAGATCCCGTCCACCTGGCCCGCGTTCACCGTCGCGCCGGCCGGACTCGCCGGTCTCGGGATTCTCTCGCTCCTCGGCGCCGTCATCGCGCGGCGACGGGCCACACGTGACGCCGCCGGTCGGGGCATCATCGTTCCCCAGTACACGGTGCCGAAGGGTCTCGACATCTTCGTGGCCGCCGACCTGATCGGCAAGACCGCGCAGGCCATGCCCGCCCTCATCCTCAGCCTCGCCGTGCGACGCAACCTCCGCATCATCGACGAGGGCGAATCGTCGTCGATGTTCTCGTCGAAGCGGGAGTACCGGCTCCAATTCCTCACCGACGCGGGAGCATCCGCTGCTGACAGGGGAGTGCTCGACGAGCTGTTCGGAGAGAATCGCAGGGCAGGCGAGGTGAAGGACCTCAGCGCGACCGACACCGAGCTGGCGAAAGCGGTACAAGCGCTCGCTGCCGGAGCGCCCCAGGCATCCGTCGACGCCGGGTATCGGGTGAAGAGGCGCGTGCCAGGCGCGGGCTGGTACCTCGCGATCGCCGCAGTGGTGTTCATAGCGGTCATGGCCCTGTTCATCGCCTCCGTCGCGAACTACGGCGCCAACGCCTGGGTGGTGCTCGCTCTCATCGTCAGCATCGCTGCGCTGGTGTGCACGATCATCGCCGTCCTCCCACGGAAGGCGCTCACCGACAGCGGGGTCGAGGTGCGGGACTACCTGCTCGGGCTGCGGGAGTACCTCGCGCTCGCCGAGGCGGACCGGATCGCCATGCTTCAGAGCCCGACCGGAGCGGAGCGCGTGAGCGTCGACGACATCGTGAACCCTGGCGACACCGTCCAGATGGTCGCCTTCTACGAAAAGCTCCTGCCGTTCGCCGTTCTCTGGGGCGTCGACAAGGAGTGGTCAGAGGAACTCGGCCGGTACTACGAACGGGCGGGGAGCGACCCGGACTGGTACTTCAGCCGTTCGGGCTTCTCGTCATACGCCTTCGCGTCGTCGATGGGAGCGTTCTCGACCTCGTCCGGATCGTCGACACCGTGGTCGGCCAGCGCGACGGCCAGCACCTCGGGCGGGTCGGGCGGGGGCGGGTTCTCGGGTGGCGGCGGCGGGGGAGGCGGCGGAGGAGGACGCTGACGATTTCCTGCAAAACGGGTGTCAAGTTGACGCATCAGGCGAGGGGTGTAAGTATCAGTGTGGCCGCCTCAACTGGCAACCCTGCATCCATGAACTCCCGGTGAATTTCTTCCGGGCAGACGTGTGCGCCGGGGAGTCCCGACTCAGAGAACTATGCCGGTGGATATCACCCTCATTATCGTGCTCGTCATTGCACTAGCCCTTTTCTTCGACTTCACCAACGGATTCCACGACACCGCAAATGCGATGGCGACCCCCATCGCAACGGGCGCCATGAAGCCGAAAGTCGCCGTCGGACTCGCAGCAATCCTCAACCTCATCGGCGCCTTCCTGTCGACTGAAGTCGCCAAGACCATCTCGGGCGGCATCATCAAGGAGGGCGACGAGGGTGTCCTGATCACCCCTGAGCTCATCTTCGCCGGCCTCATCGGAGCGATCGTCTGGAACATGCTGACGTGGCTGCTCGGACTCCCGTCCAGTTCGTCGCACGCGCTCTTCGGCGGGCTCATCGGAGCTGCCCTCGTCGGGTTCGGAATCGGCGCCATCGACTTCGGCGTTCTGTTGTCGAAGGTCATCCTCCCTGCCGTGCTCGCGCCGCTCACAGCGGGCCTCATCGCTTTCGTCGCCACGAAGCTCGCCTACGGCATCACCCGCCGATACGACAACAAGCCGGACGGCCGCTCGGGATTCAGGTACGGGCAGATCTTCTCGTCCTCCCTGGTCGCCCTCGCGCACGGCACCAACGACGCGCAGAAGACGATGGGTGTCATCACCCTGGCCCTCATCTCGGTCGGCCTGCTTGCGCCGGACTCCGGTCCACCGTTCTGGGTCGTGGTCGTCTGTGCCGTCGCCATCGCCCTCGGCACTTACGTCGGCGGCTGGCGCATCATCAAGACACTCGGTACAGGCCTCACCGACGTGAAGCCCGCGCAGGGCTTCGCGGCCGAGACCAGCACGGCAGCAACCATCCTCGCGTCCAGCCACCTCGGATTCGCGCTCTCGACCACCCAGGTCGCCTCAGGTTCGGTGATCGGTTCAGGCGTCGGCCGCCGCGGCTCGACCGTGAGGTGGAAGACGGCGGGCAAGATTCTCGTCGGCTGGCTGTTCACCCTGCCCGCGGCCGGTCTGGTCGGTGCGCTCGCGGCTTTCGTGGCCAGTCTCGGCACCTGGGGAATCATCGTGGATGCCGTCGTCGGTGTCAGCGTGATCCTCTTCATCTTCCTGTGGTCCCGTCGCGACCAGGTCGGCCACCACAACGTCGTCAGCGAGGTCGCAGCGTCAGGCGAGGCCGTCGTCATGGCCGCTGAACCCGAAACGAAGAAGGTGACCAAATGATCGACTGGTGGGCCTTCGTTATCGTCTTCGTCGTCGCAATGGTCGGAACCGTAGTGGTCGTCGGCTTCTTCGCACTCGGACTCCGACTCCTCGTCGTCGCGGGCCGCGTCCCCGTCGTGAGCCCCGCCACGTTCACAGACGCCATCACAGTGCTCACCGCTGCTGAGATCAAGTCCGCTGCGAAGAAGGCTGCAAAAGCGGCGCGCAAGAACCCACTCACTCCGATGCAGAAGCGCTTCGCACTCGGTGGGGCCTACACGTGCTTCACGATCTGCGCGCTGGCCGTGCTGTACGGCATCTACCTCATCGTCCCTGCGCTCAGCGGAAGCTGAGTCCATCAGGACGAACAGAAAGCGGCGCGCGACCATCAGGGTCACGCGCCGCTTCTCGTTGGCCGCGTTCACGCCGTGTGCGGCCTGGCTTTTCCGGAGGCACTCACCGGGTACGCGAGGTGAGTACGTCCGGAACCGGTGAGGAGACCGGATGCCGCAGCGTCAGTCGGTTCCGCGGATCCGGCCGAGCACGTTCATCACGTGGTAGATCACGATCGCGGCGACCGTTCCGAGCGCGATGCCGTTGAAGATCACGTCCCCGGTCTGCCAGGTGTAGTTGGCGATGCCGATGATGAGCGCCGTGGCCGCCGTGAACTGGTTCTTCGGCTTCGAGAAGTCGACCTTGTTGTCGAGCCAGATCTTCACGCCGATGATGCCGATGAGCCCGTAAAGCGCTGTGGTCACTCCGCCGAGCACGCCTGCGGGGATCGTGTTGATCACTGCGCCGACCTTGGGGGAGAGGCCGAGGAGGATGGCGAAGATCGCGGCGATCCAGTACGCGGCCGTCGAGTACACACGGGTCGCCGCCATCACACCGATGTTCTCGCCGTACGTGGTCGTCGCCGAGCCGCCACCGAAGCCCGCGATCACCGTCGCGAGTCCGTCGGCGAAGAGGCCGCGGCCGGTCAGGGCGTTGATCGACTGGTCGTCGGTCATCTGGGCTACTCCGCGGATGTGCCCGACGTTCTCGGCGATCAGCACGAGGACGACCGGAAGGAACGCGGGGAGCAGAGCCCAGAGAGCCGGGTTCGTGAACGGGTTGGCCGGGCTGTTGAACTCGGGCAGCCCGATCCACGCCGCCTCACCGACGGCGTCGAACGTCACCTCACCGAACAGGACGGCGGCGACGTATCCGACGACGACACCCACGAGGATCGACATCCGGCCGAGGATGCCGCGGAAGAGAACGGATGCCAGCACCACGGCCGCGAGGGTGATGGTCGCCGTGAGTGGCGCCTTCTGGAAGTTGTTCCACGCGGCAGGGCCGAGATTGAACCCGATGAGTGCCACGATGGCGCCGGAGACGACCGGGGGCATCAGTGCGTTGATCCAGCCGATCCCGGTGACCTGGACGAGCAGGCCGACGAGGGCGAGGAGAATGCCGACAACGACGATGCCGAAGAGGGCGCTGCCCATTCCCTGGGCGGTCGTCGCGACGGTGATCGGTGCGATGAACGCGAACGAGGAACCAAGGTAGCTCGGCAGGCGGTTCTGGGTGATGAGGAGGAAGAGGATCGTCCCGAGGCCCGAGAACAGGAGTGTCGTCGACGGCGGGAAGCCGGTGAGGATCGGCACAAGGAACGTCGCACCGAACATGGCGACAACGTGCTGGGCACCGAGCCCGACCATCCTCGACCAGGTCAGGCGTTCGGCTGGGCCGACCACTTCGAGGGCTCCGACGTTCTTACCGTCGCCGTGCAGTTTCCAGGGCAGGGCCATTCGTGCTTCTTTCGTGACAGGGGAGAGGACGGGAGTCCTCCGTTACCGTACCGACAATCGCGAGCGCGCGCCGACGGGCATCCAGCTGGCAATATGCTTGAACCTTGCGCATCGCGTGAGCATCCGCGGGCGACATCCACCACCACTTTTCCCTTCGGAGGGTCCCCGAGTGACATCGACAGCTGCGCCGACAATCAAGAACCGGATCGACGGATTCTTCGAGATCACCAAACGGGGCTCGACGTTCGGCGGTGAAGTGCGCGGCGGCCTGGTCACATTCGTGGCGATGGCCTACATCGTCATCCTCAACCCGATCATCCTGTCGAGCGGTGTCGACGTCGACGGGAACTCCCTCGGCTTCGCGCAGCTGTCCGCGGTCACCGCGCTGACCGCCGGCGTCATGACGATCCTCTTCGGCGTCATCGCCCGACTCCCGTTCGCCTTCGCGGCCGGCCTCGGCATCAACTCGTTCCTCGCGTTCAGCGTCGTCGGTCAGGTCACGTGGCAGGAGGCCATGGGCCTCGTCGTGATCAACGGCCTCCTCATCGTTTTGCTCGCGGCCACCGGCCTCCGACGACTGATCTTCGAGGCCGTTCCGATCCAGCTGAAGATCGCGATCACCGTCGGCATCGGCCTGTTCATCGCGTTCATCGGGTTCGTCAACGCCGGACTTGTCACCTCGACGGGGCAGGCGTCGCCGCCAGTCGGCCTGGGCACCGACGGGTCGGTCGCCACGATGCCGACGATCATCTTCATCCTCACCCTGCTGATCACCGGCGTGCTCGTCGCCCGCAAGGTGAAGGGCGCGCTGCTCATCGGCATCCTGGTCGGCACCGTCCTCGCTCTCATCGCCGAGGCGATCTTCCCCGTCGGTGCGTCGAACGGTGGCGAGAACCCGGGCGGCTGGAGCCTTTCCGTTCCCGCGCTGCCCAGCCAGATCTTCAGCGTCCCTGACCTCAGCCTGATCGGCCAGTTCAGCTTCGGCAGCTTCGAGCGAATCGGCGTGCTCGCGGCCCTCATGCTCGTCTTCACCCTGGTGTTCACGAACTTCTTCGACGCCATGGGCACGATGACCGGCCTGAGCAAGGAAGCCGGCCTGGCCGACGAGAAGGGCAACTTCCCGCGGCTGAAGTCCGCGCTGATCGTCGAGGGTGTCGGTGCCGTCGCCGGTGGCGCTGCGTCCGCGTCGTCGAACACGGTCTTCATCGAGTCCGGTGCCGGAATCGGTGAAGGAGCGCGCACCGGTTTCGCCAACCTCGTCACAGGCATCCTCTTCGTCCTCGCCATGTTCCTCACACCGCTCACGAGCATCGTGCCGAGCGAAGTCGCCTCGGCGGCTCTCGTCATCGTCGGTGCGCTGATGATGTCGCAGATCAGGGACATCGAGTGGACCGAGTTCTCCACGGCGCTTCCCGTGTTCCTGACCGTGACGGTCATGCCACTGACCTACTCGATCGCCAACGGTATCGGTGCCGGGTTCATCGCCTGGGTGGTGCTTCGCTCGCTCAGCGGTAAGGCCCGCGGGATCAGCCCCCTGCTCTGGGTCGTCGCGGCCGGCTTCCTCATCTACTTCGCGCGCGGGCCGATCGAGGCGCTGTTCGGCTGAGCCACCATCGGTGGTGCTGGCTAGGCTGGGCGCATGTCCGTTCAGCTTGGTCAGTATCCGCCCGCTCGCCAGGTGCTGGTGCACCTGAGTGATACCCATTTCCTCGCCGGGGGAGCACTGCTCCACGGCGGCGTGACCACCGAATCCAACCTCGAACGGGCGCTCCTGCAGGTCGAGGCCACCGGCATCCGGCCGTCTGCCCTCGTCTTCACCGGTGACCTCACCGATCTCGGCGAACCTGATGCGTACACCAGGCTCCGCGATCGCGTCGAACCGGTCGCTGAGCGGCTCGGCGCCGAACTCATCTGGCTGATGGGAAATCACGACGAGCGCGGACCGATGCGGCAGGGGCTTCTGCGCGAGGCGCCGTCGGACGGCCCAGTCGACCGCGTCTGGGACCTCGGCGGGCTCCGATTCATCGGCCTCGACTCGAGCGTCCCCGGGTTCCACCACGGCGAGCTGGACGACGCGCAGCTGGACTGGCTCGCTGCCGAGCTCGCGACGCCGGCGGAGTTCGGAACGATCGTCGGCCTCCATCACCCGCCTGCCCCGGCCCCGCAGCCGTTGTTCGACCTGCTGGAGCTCCGCGACCAGCCCCGCCTGGCATCCGTTCTTGTGGGCACCGACGTCAGGGCCGTCCTCGCCGGGCACCTCCACTACGCGATGCACGCGATGTTCGCCGGGATTCCGGTGTCCGTCGCCGCGGCTACGTGCTACACGATGAACCTCTCCAACCCGCCGAGGGCGACGAACGGGATGAACGGTGGGCAGTCGTACAACCTCGTGCACGTCTACGACGACCGGATCACCCATTCGGTCGTGCCGATCGGCGACTTCCAGACCGCCGACAACTTCACTGAGGAGTTCATCGCCGAGATGGAGGCGCTGAGCCCTGAGGAGCGGGTCGAGGCCTTCTCGCGCAAGCGCTGAGGCTGCCGTCGAGCGATCGCTAGCGAGCCGGGAGCGCGCGGACGGAGTTGTTTCGAGGGGTGTGGGTGAGTTCGACGAGCCCCAGCTTTTCGAGCAGCGGGGGCAGGTACATGCCGAACCGTCCACGGTAACCCTTACGGAGCCCGTACCAGCCTCCGACCGGATTGGACTCTGAACGGCCCCACGCCTCCACGGTCCCGTCTGCGGCGGGTTTCGACTCATCGGCGGCACCGAGCGGCACCCAGTCACCCTGTTCGACGAGCCAGGCGTAGAGATCGTCGATCGCCCTGGCCTGGTAGGTCAGCCGAGTCGAGCCGACCTGGCAGACCAACTCGTCACCCGAGACGTACATCTCGTAGTTCGATGATCCGGGCGCGGTGGTGAGCTTCCAGGGGGTCTCTGATGTTCCTTCGGTCATGGTCTTCGGAGACTACTCTTCCCCGGTGGCGGCGTCACGGCGACAGACTGGCTCGCTCTTGCGCGCTGCATGCCAGTCTGGCCACCCCGCCGCCGTGACGGACGGAGTAAAGTCGATACCGTCCCGCCACAAGCATCGACAGGCAATGGAGCCACAGTGAGACTCATCACGCCCGCCAACCGCGGACTCGAGGTAGAACCACAGGAACAGGGGTCACACGTGACGTCACAAGGCAGAACCCGGACCGAGACGGATTCGCTCGGGTCCATGGAGATTCCTGCAGACGCCTACTGGGGTATCCACACCGCCAGGGCGCTCGAGAACTTCCCCATCTCGAAGAGGCCCATCTCGGTTTACCCGGCCCTCCTCGTCGCCATCGCCAGCGTGAAGCAGGCTGCCGCCAGGACCAACGTCGAGCTCGGCGTGCTCGGCGCCGAGAAGGGCGACCTCATCGACAGGGCCTGCCAGCGGATCATCGACGGCGAGTTCCACGAGGAGTTCGTCGTCGGCGTCATCCAGGGCGGCGCGGGAACGTCGACCAACATGAACGCGAATGAGGTCATCACCAACATCGCGCTCGAGCTCGCCGGGCGCGAGAAGGGCGACTACGGCTACATCTCGCCGATCGACCACACCAACCGCAGCCAGTCCACGAACGACGTCTACCCGACCGCCATCAAGATCGCCCTGTCGTTCTCGCTGCAGACGTTGCTCGACGAACTCGCTCTCCTGCAGGATGCGTTCTCCCGCAAGTCGGCCGAGTTCAGGCACGTCCTCAAGGTGGGCAGGACCCAGCTGCAGGATGCCGTCCCGATGACGCTCGGACAGGAATTCCACGGCTTCGCCACGACCCTGGGCGAAGACCACGCGAGGCTGCTCGAGACCCGGTGGCTGCTCGCGGAGATCAACCTCGGCGCAACAGCCATCGGAACGGGGATCACCGCCGATCCCCGCTATGCGTCTGCTGTGGTCGCCCACCTCAACAGGATCACCGGTCTCTCCTGCGAGACCGCCCCCGACCTGATCGAGTCGACGAGCGACGCCGGTGCCTTCATGTCGTTCAGCGGAACCCTCAAGCGCTCCGCCATCAAACTGTCGAAGATATGCAACGACCTGCGCCTGCTCTCCAGCGGCCCGCAAGCCGGGTTCGGCGAGATCAACCTCCCGGCCGTCCAGGCCGGATCCAGCATCATGCCCGGGAAGGTCAACCCGGTCATCCCCGAAGTGGTCAACCAGGTCGCGTTCTCGGTCGTCGGCGCCGACATGACCGTCACCATGGCAGCAGAGGCCGGCCAGCTCCAGCTGAACGCCTTCGAACCGGTCATCGCGCACTCACTCATGCAGAGCATCACGTGGATGGCCCAGGCCTGCCACACGCTCCGCACCAACTGCATCGACGGCATTACGGCAAACGAAGAGCGGCTTGAAACGATGGTCGGTTCCTCCGTCGGCGTCATCACCGCCCTGACCCCGTTCATCGGCTACTCGGCAGCAGCTGCCCTCGCCAAGACGGCTCTGCTCACCCGCAGGAACATCGCCGACCTCGTCGTCGAGTCCGAGCTGATGACGCGGGAAGAAGTCACGCGCCAGCTGTCTCCAGCACGCCTCTCCGGGCTGGAGACGATCACCACAGCTATCCCGATCATCGACGGGACCGTCGACGAGAGCACGGACGGTCAGGTACGGACGAGCCTGGAAGGCAGCGGACAGCCCTGACGACTCAGGTGAGTCGGCAGTGGGTGGTCAGTTCGCCGATGCCCTCGACCGACACCGTCACCGTGGAGCGGTCGCGGAGGAACACCTGCGGGTCCCGTGAATATCCGGCTCCACCCGGGCTCCCTGTCGAGATCAGGGTGCCCGGCTGGAGCGTCGCCGAACGTGACAGGTACGAGATGAGCGTCGGTACCGACCGGATCATCATCGCCGTCGACGAATCCTGCATGAGGTGACCGTCGAGCACCGTCGAGATGTGCAGCTTCTGCGGGTCGGCGATCTCGTCACGCGTGACGACGACGGGTCCGGTCGGAGTGAAGCCGTCGAACGACTTGCACCTTGACCACTGGGCCTCCGAATACTGGATGTCGCGGGCGGTGATGTCGTTGACGACGGTGTACCCGAAGACGTAGTCCAGGGCATCCTCGACCGAGACGTCCTTCGCCGGTTTTCCGATGATCACGCCGAGCTCGGCCTCGTAGTCGATGGACTCGCTGAGCGACCGGGGCCAGATGGTGGTTCCATCGTGACCGGCCAGGGAATTCGGCCAGAGCGAGAAGACCGTCGGGGCCGAGTCCGCCTTGAGGTTGAGTTCAGCGGAGTGCGCTGAGTAGTTGAGGCCGATGGCGATGATCTGCGGCGGCCGGAGCACAGCGGATGCGAACCGCAGGTCGGCAAGAGGCGTGAGGTCGACACCCTGCGCCAGAGCAGCGTGGGTGAGGCTGCGCACCCGGGTGAGTTCGTCGTCTCCGCGTTCGATCAGTTGCTGCAAGGAGGCGGGCGCATCGTCGAGGATTTCGTCGAGAAACAGGGCTCCGTTCCCGTTCACAATCGCCAGGCGGACAGGGGAGCCGGTGTTCTCCTCGTCGACGAGGTGTGCGAATCTCACCTCTCTAGGCTATCCGACCGCCCGGTCGCCGCGGGACGGCGCTCTTTCGGCCCGATCTGCCACTACTCTGATCGGATGTCGCCATCGCCCAACGAGTATTCGTCGCCCCAGCACGCGCCACAGCCGGCGCAGCCGGTCTGGTCCCGGACCGTGAAGCCGTCGTCTACCGGGACAGTCCTCGGCGTCATCGCCGTCGGCATCCTGAGCCTCATTCTGGTGGCAGTCTTCGCTTACCTCGTCGTGTTCCTCGGCCCCGGCGCCGTTGCTGCCGGTTTCGTGGCCGCCCTTCTTCCCCTCGCCGTCGTGCTCGCAGCAGTGGCATGGATCGACAGGTGGGAACCCGAACCGCGCCTCGCACTCCTGTTCGCGTTCCTCTGGGGTGCTGCGGCGTCTGTGGCCATCGCCCTCGTCGTCGACCTCGGCATCCAGATCGCCGCCATGATCGCGGGCGGGGAGGGGGCAGGCGACGTCATCCAGGCGACGGTGCAGGCTCCGATCGTCGAAGAGACCGCGAAGGGCGTCGGGCTGCTCATCCTGTTCTTCGTGGCGCGCAAACACTTCTCCGGGCCGGTCGACGGGCTCGTCTACGCGGCAGTCGTCGCCGCCGGTTTCGCCTTCACCGAGAACATCCAGTACTTCGCCCTCGCGCTCGCCGACGGCGGCGTCGAGCAACTCGGCGCGACGTTCTTCCTCCGCGCGGTCATGTCGCCGTTCGCCCACGTCACCTTCACAGCCCTCACCGGACTCGCCCTCGGGCTGGCTGCCAGGCGTCACGCCGGGCTCGGAGCCGTCGGCTACTTCTTCGTCGGGCTCGTGGGCGCCATCCTGCTGCACGCGCTCTGGAACGGCTCGACGTTCGTCGTCACATCGCTCGAGTCGTACGTCTCCTATTACGTCATCGTGCAGGTGCCGATCTTCGTTGTGCTCCTCGTCATGACGGTCCTCGTGCGGCGGCACGAGATCCGTCTGACCGAGGCGCGGCTGAACGACTACGCGGCGGCGGGCTGGTTCACCCCTGGAGAGGTGCAGATGCTCGCGACCTGGCCGGGCCGACGCCAGGCACGTGCGTGGGCCCGCACGCTCCCAGGCGATCGGGGGACCGCCATGGCGGACTTCACGAGGGATGCCACCCGCCTCGCGATGACCAGGCAGCGGATGATCACGGGCAGGAACGAACTCGTCCACCGCGCATCCGAGCAGGAACTTCTCGCCGCCGTCGTCGACGCCAGGCGCCGGCTCCTGACACCGTAGCGCCGGCGAAGCGCCCCGTTAACAGACTCATCGCCCTGTGCCGCGGCATTGCCTGCAGGTCGACGGGGCGATGAGTTGTACTGCGTCCAGCATGCACCCGGGTCGCCGTGAACGCAAGGTTTTTCCGGCCGGCGACGTCGTCAGCTGAACGTGCGCCAAAGGTTGAAGCCCAGCCACGCGACCGCGACGATCGCGAAGACGACGGCACCAGGTGCCACCCCGCGCCTGATGCGCTGGCCCTGCGGCGCGACGATGTTGAGCGTGCGATCGGCGACCCGCTCGTCTGAGTAGAGCCGGGTCTGGTCGAGCGTCTTGGAGCCGACAGTCTGCACGATGCGGTCCAGTCGTTGCCACACCGACGGCTGGAGCAGGTCGAACGGTTTCGTGGAGTAGACGAACATCCAGTCGTCGACGATCTCGACATCGAACGCCGATGACTCGTCGATGAGAAGTGCCATCAGGTCAGGAGTGAAGACATACAGGGCGTCCCGCCCGTACTCGGGCGGGCAGTACAGCGTGAAGGACCTGTCGAAATCGCCCTCGAGCGACAGAACCGAGTCCTTCTCGAAGCTCCTGGGCAGGTTGCTCCCGAACAGCAGGTTGTTGCTTGCCGCGTCGAGCACCATGTGAGGCAGCCGCCTGTCGAGGCGGAGCGCGACGTAGCCCCAGCGGTAGGTGGTGCTGCTCTTCCCCTGCTTCACCGTGTACCGGTAGTTTCCGACGTCGAGCGCTCGACCCGTGTTCGCGCGCACCGAGTCGTAGGCCTGCCTCGACGTACCGATGCCGAAGATCATGCCCGGATACGGTGGAGCGGCGATGACACCGGTGTACGTCGACGATCGGGTTCCGGCGAACTCGCGTAGCCTGAGCCGCTTCTCCCAGGTCGCCGGCGTGCCGTTCCAGCCCCGCCACGCGGTCACGGCAAGGCCGGCCACCACGCCGAGCAGCACGAGCGGGAGGAGAACGGCGACGGGCCCCTCAGCGGCTGTTCCCTGTGTGGCCAGCGACACGGAGAACGAGAGGAAACTCGCGAAGACGGAGAACGCGACCGCGGCCACGATCACGATGACGACCACCTGCAGGGCGGAGACAGCCGCCCTCGTCGTGCCGATCCACCCCGACGTCTTCGCCCAGTGCCGGAACTGCCGAACCTCATCCGGAGACACCGGTCTGGTCAGCGGGGAGTAGTCGGTGAGGGTCACGCGCTCGAGCCTAGTGGCGGCTGACTTTGACGCGTGGGCGGTGAGGGGGTTGGATGGACCCATGACCGAATCGCAGAACACCAAGCCCGAAATCGACGCGCCAGAGGGTCCAGCCCCCGTAGAGCTCGAGGTCGTCGACCTCATCGTCGGCGAGGGCGACGAGGCACAGGCCTCCTCCACCGTCAACGTTCACTACCTCGGCGTCTCTTACGACTCCGGCGACGAGTTCGACTCCTCATGGAGCCGCGGCGAGTCGATCAACTTCCCGCTTCGCAACCTCATCGCCGGCTGGCAGGAAGGCATCCCCGGCATGAAGGTCGGCGGCCGCCGCAAGCTCACCGTCCCGCCGCACCTGGCTTACGGTGCTGCAGGCGGCAACCACCCGCTCTCCGGCCAGACGCTGATCTTCGTCATCGACCTGCTCGGAGTGAAGTAACGCTTGAGCGTCTCAGAGCTCGTTCTTGAACTGAGCGACACGATCCCGGACTTTCCGAAGCCCGGGATCGTGTTTCGTGACCTGACCCCGGTCTTCGCCGATGCGGATGCCTTCCGCGCGGTGATCGACGATCTCGCGTCCCGCTTCGCCGGGCGTTTCGACGCGGTCGCCGGCGTGGAGGCGCGCGGATTTCTCCTCGGCGCCGCCCTGGCATACGCGGCTCACGTCCCACTCGCCGCCGTCCGCAAGGCGGGGAAGCTCCCCGGTGAGGTCCTCAGCGAGGACTACGCCCTCGAATACGGATCCGCAACCCTCGAGATCCGTCCGGGGCAGCTCGCCGCAGGTACCCGCGTTCTCGTCGTCGACGACATCCTGGCAACGGGCGGCAGCTGCGGCGCGGCGGCCAGGCTTGTCGAACGCTGCGGTTACTCCGTTGCAGGCATCGGTCTCGTGCTCGAACTGCAGGGACTCGGCGGCCGGGAGAGACTGTCCGGGTACGACGTCCAGGCGATCGTGGCCGAACCGGCCTGACGGGCACCCGGCGCCGGTCGACGTACGCTGGTCGGACTCAGTGGTCGATGGTCCAGCTCCAGATGTAGAGCACGATCGTGATGAGCGGGAACAGGCCCTGCAGTGCGGCCGCCCGGATGCGTCCCGGCCCGCTCGTCACGAGCACGATGGCGGCCGCGAGCATGCACGAGACCGAGAACAGCCCGAGGGCGAAGCCGGCATCGGTCCAACCGATGCCGTAGAGCACCGCGCCGACGAGGGCTCCGATTGCGAGGAACAGGTTGTAGTAGCCCTGGTTGTACGCGAACACCCGGGTGGTTTCGGCCTCCTCCTGGCTCCGCAGGCCGAAGCGCTTCCAGATCGTCGGCCGGGTCCAGGCCAGCGACTCCCAGTAGAAGATGAGCACATGGATCGCTGCTGACAGCGTCGCGGCGATGGTGATGAGGATGACCATGCGGCCGAGCCTATTGGCCGCCTGACCCGTTCGCCAGCATTGCCGGGCGGATGTCTGCGGCCGCCGCGGCCTCCAGCGCTCCGTTCAGGTCGGACATCAGGTCCTCGATGTGCTCGAGCCCGATCGACAGCCGCACGATCCCGGCACCGGGGCGCGCCTCTTCGGCCACCGGCCGGTGGGTCAGCGATGCCGGATGCTGAACGAGCGAGTCGACGCCGCCGAGCGACACCGCGTGGGTGACGAGCCGGCAGGCCTCGGTGAACGCCTTCGCGGCGGCGAAACTGCCGAGGTCGAGGGCGAGGATCGATCCGGGTCCTGCGAGCTGCCGCCCGATCAGGTTCTCCGGGTCGCGGCCGGCGAGGCCGGGATACAGCACGTCGAGCACAGCGGGGTGGCCGTGGAGCTGGGCGGCGACCAGGGCCGCGGTCTCCTGCTGTGCGCGCACCCGCACCGGCAGTGTCCGCAGACCCCGGTGGAGCAGGTAGGCGGCGAACGGATGCAACAGGCCGCCGGTGAGCGCGCGAACCTGGCGAAGTCGGATCATCCAGTGTTCGGGTCCGGCGATAACGCCACCCATGACATCCCCGTGCCCGCCGAGAAACTTCGTGGCGCTGTGCATCACCAGAGTCGCGCCGTGCCTGATCGGCTGCTGCAGCACGGGGGAGGCGAAGGTGTTGTCGACCATCACGGGGATGTCGCCGGCCTGCGCGACGACGGCGGCGATGTCGACCAGCTCGAGCGTCGGATTCGCTGGGGACTCGAGGATGATCAGTCCGGTGTCTGCACGGATGGCGCCCGCCACGTCACCGGGGTCGACCCAGCTGACCGTCGTTCCGAGAAAACCCGATTCGAGGACGTGGTCCGTGCCGCCGTACAGGGGCCGCAGCGCCACGACGTGACCGGTGCCTGCGCGCACGCAGGCGATGAGAACGGCGGAGAGTGCTGCCATCCCCGTGCTGAACGCGACAGCGGCTTCTGCGCCCTCGAGGGCGGCAAGTGACTGCTCGAAGCGCGCCACTCCCGGCTGCCAGAGTCGCTGGTAGACGGCGCTCGACCCGTCTTCGATCGGATGTCCCGTCGCGAGGTTTTCGTAGGACTCGCCACCTGATTCGATTCCGCCGAGGGGGTTCGTCGTGGAAAAATCGATGGGGGGAACGTGCGATCCCTGGTCTCGGAGTCCGGACATCCCGCCGTGGACAGCGAGCGTTTCGAAGCGTGCGTCATCATTGAGCATGTCCGAATCTCAGCAGATTCTTCGATCGACTACAAGAGATGTAACAGGTACTATAGTTTCACCGGCAATATACCGAAGATGATTCGTCATCGTTAAGGAATGCAGTCATGGAACCGAAGAAGCCCCAACTCGACAGTACCGACCGCGCGCTTCTCCGGGCACTATCGGCCAACGCGAGGGCGTCCGGATCGCAACTGGCCACCGACCTCGGCCTCGCCGAATCCACGGTCTCGCTTCGCCTCCGGCGGCTGCACCAGTCAGGCCACATCACCGGATATCACGCCGACATCGACCTCGCCGTGCTCGGCGCGCCGCTGCAGGCACTCATCGCCGTCCAGCTGGCCCAGCACAACCGTGCGGACATCCAGAAGTTCCGCAGAGAGGCGCCGACCTGGCCCGGAGTCCTGTCGATGTTCCACATGGGTGGACGAGACGACTACCTGATGCACGTCGCCGCACGGAGCACAGCCGACCTGCGCGAATTCGTCGTGCAGTACCTCACCGGCCACCCCGCGGTCGCCCACACCGAAACGAACCTCGTCTTCGAGCACGCGGCAGGCACCGGCTGGCAGCAGTTGCTCGCCTGACCGAAGAGGCTGGGTCAATCCGACCGGATGCTCCCGAGCGGGAATGCGGCGGACGGGAAGTGGCTTGGACTTCTCGAAAGGTTGTGTGTGTGAAACTCTCTGTTCTTGATCTCGTCCCTGTCCGTTCCCGGCAGACCTCCGCTGAGGCCCTGGCCGCATCGATCGGCCTGGCCCGTGCCGCCGATGACCTCGGCTTCGAGCGCTACTGGGTCGCCGAGCATCACAACATGCCATCGGTGGCGTCGACGAACCCCGCCGTCATCATCGGCATCCTCGCAGCGCACACGTCGCGCATCCGCGTCGGTTCAGGCGGCGTGATGCTTCCGAACCACGCGCCGCTCGTCGTCGCCGAACAGTTCGCCATCCTCGAAGCAGCGACGCCGGGGCGCATCGATCTCGGCCTCGGCCGTGCACCGGGCAGCGACCCCGTTGTGACAGCGGTGCTCAACCGCTCCGGAGCGACCAGCGACGTCAACAGCTTCCCGAACTACGTGAGTGACATCATCACTCTTCTCGGCGACGAGGGCGCGACGGTGCGTCTGACGAGCGGTGACGAATACCAGCTGCGGGCGACACCGGCGGCGACGACCACACCCGACGTCTGGCTGCTGGGTTCGAGCGACTATTCGGCGACCCTCGCAGCGTCGCTCGGTCTTCCGTACGTCTTCGCCCACCATTTCGCGGGCGCTGGCGCCGAACGGGCGCTGGAGATCTACAGGAGCCAGTTCCGTCCCTCCTACCTGCTCGACGCACCGCGCACTTTCGTCACCGCCAACGTGGTCGCAGCGCCGACGGCATCCGAAGCGCGTGCCCTGGCCCTGCCGAACCTCCAGCACATGGCGCGCCTCCGCACGAACGAGAAGCTCGGGCGACTGGCCACGGTCGAAGAGGCCGCAGCGACGACCATGACCGGGTTGCAGGACGAGTTCATCGCCGCGTCGCTCGACAGCTGGATCATCGACGAGCCCGTCGCCGCGGCCGGCCGAGTGCGCGAGCTCGCGAAGCGCTTCGACGTGGACGAGGTCATGGTGTCGCCCGGTGCGTCCGCATATGACGCCGATCCGACCGACCGTGCGCCGGGACGGGTGCAGACACTCGAGCTCCTCGCCGCGCAGTTCGCCGGCGACACGCCGTCCTGACGCACCACCGCACGCACACGCGACAGAATAAGCAGATGAACGAACCAGCACCTCCCCGCTCACGGCTGGAACGACTTGACGCCCTGCCGTTCACCCGTGAGCACCGCAAGCTGCTCGTCGGCTCCGGCATGGGCTGGGCACTCGACGCCATGGATGTCGGGTTGATCTCGTTCGTGCTCGCCCAGCTCGCGGTGACCTGGAGCCTGACAGGACCCGAGCTGAGCTGGGTCGCTTCGTCCGGTTTCATCGGCATGGCGATCGGCGCGAGCCTCGGCGGTCTCCTCGCCGACCGGCTCGGCCGGCGGCAGGTGTTCGCCATCACCCTCCTCATCTTCGGCATCGCCACGGGTGCGTCTGCGCTCTCGTGGTCTGTTGGTGTGCTCATCGCCCTGCGCTTCGTCGTCGGCCTCGGCCTCGGCGCTGAACTTCCCGTGGCGTCGACGCTTGTCTCGGAGTTCGCGCCTCCTCGGATCCGCGGCCGGATCATCGTGCTGCTCGAAGCGTTCTGGGCCGTCGGCTGGACGCTCGCAGCGATCATCGGATTCGTCGTCGTCCCATCCAGCGCTGAAGGCTGGCGCTGGGCGCTGGCCATCGGCGCTGTTCCCGCGCTGTACGCCGCGTTCATCCGGTTCGGGCTGCCTGAGTCCGTCCGCTTCCTTGAATCCAGGGGCCGGACCGCTGAAGCGGAGGCGACCGTCCAGCGGTTCGAGCGTTCGGCCGGCGTCACGCCGCCCGAACAGCCGGTCGCGCCGGAGATCGCGGTCGCGTCCAAACCCCGTCTGAGCGCCGGACGCCAGGTATCCGCGTTGTGGGCGCGCCCGCACCGCCCGCAGACCGCGGCCCTCTGGGTCGTCTGGTTCTGTGTCAATTTCTCGTACTACGGGGCATTCGTCTGGTTGCCGACGATCCTGGTGGCATCCGGATTCTCCCTGGTCCGTTCGTTCGGCTACACCCTCATCATCACGCTCGCTCAACTGCCCGGATACCTCGTCGCCGCGTGGCTGGTGGAGAAGTGGGGGAGGAACAAGACCCTGGCGCTGTTCCTCACGGGTTCGGCCGTCTCCGCTGTGCTGTTCGGCCTGGCCGAGCTGGAATGGCAGGTGATCGGCGCAGGCATGCTGCTGTCATTCTTCAACCTCGGCGCATGGGGCGCGCTCTACGCCGTGACGCCAGAGCTGTACCCGACCGAGCTGCGGGCCACCGGCTCCGGCTGGGCCGCGGGGATCGGGCGGATCGCCTCGATCATCGCCCCGCTCGCCGTGCCGCTGCTCACCGGTGTCGGCGGCAACGTGCTGCTGTTCAGCGTCTTCGCCGCCTTCTTCCTCATCGCAGCGGTCGCAGCGCTCACCCTCGCCGACAAGCGTGGGAAGTCGCTCGAAGAGTTCGTCCCGCCAGAGGTGGCCAGGGTCTGACGCTCACTTCTCCGGCGGCGTGAACGGATGCGCCGGGCGCAGGTCGCGTTTCTGCTCGTCACGTTCACGGACCCGGTCGACGAGTTCCCGCCATGGACCGGTGAGGTCCTGTTCGGGAATGACGGCTTCGCGCGGCTCCGGGATGACTGATTCGTACGGTTCGCAGTTGATCCGGTACAGGTACCTGTCAGGCTGCGGAGCGTCCTGAGGGACGTCGTCCCACGGCAGGTTTCCGAGCAGAACGAGCCAGGCCTCTTCGTCCGGTTCCTTCTCCACGAACACCTGCCAGCGGCGAGGGATGCCGGCGAATCCGCCGCTTCGGGTCACGGTCACCTTCATGACCGCGATCGTACTCTGCTCAGCCGGTGACGCCTACCGCCTGCCAGGCCGACCTGACGGCATCCGCCTCGGCGGAGGTGTCACCGTAGATCCGCTCGGCGACGACCGTCGTGGCCTTGGCGAAGCCACGGAAATCGGTGGTGGCCTTGATCTCGCCGGTGAGGGTCTCGTACCAGATCCGCCCTGCGGCCTCCCATGCCTTGCCGCCGATCGCGGTCGCCGCGAGGTAGAACGCATGGTTCGGGATGCCGGAGTTCAGGTGGACGCCGCCGTTGTCGTCGTCGGTTTCGACGTAGTCCTTCATGTGGCCGGGCTGCGGGTCCTTCCCGAGGACGTCGTCGTCATACGCCGTCCCTGGAGCTTTCATCGACCGCAGCGCTGTGCCCTCGACCTCGTCGGTGAAGATCCCCTCGCCGATCAGCCAGCTCGCCTGGGTCACGTCCTGACCGAGTGTGTACTGCTCGACGAGGGCGCCGAAGACGTCTGACACGGATTCGTTGAGCGCGCCAGACTGGCCCGAGTAGACGAGGTTCGCCGTGTATTGCGTGACCCCGTGGGTCAGTTCGTGCCCGATCACGCTGAGCGAGCGGGTGAACCCGGCGAAGACCTGGCCGTCACCGTCGCCGAAGACCATACGGCCGCCATCCCAGAACGCGTTGTCGTACGCGTCGCCGTAGTGAACGGTGGCGTGGAGGGGGAGGCCGTTGGCATCGATGGAGGCCCGGTCGAAGACGTTCCAGTAGAGCGCGTGCGTGTCTCCGAGCCCGTCGTAGGCCTCGTTGACGGTGGCGTCTGACACGGCGGACTCGCCTTCGCTGCGCACGAGGCGACCGGGCAACGTCTCGGTGTTCCCGGCATCCGAGATGGCGCGTTCCGGCTGCGACGGGTCGGCGTTCGGTGAAGGCTTCGGCGCGACCACGGGCGGGCGCATCGTGGTCGGTTCACCCGGCCGGATGGAGTGGTACGGGTGCGCACTCTCGAGTGCGCGCTGTGCAGCACGACGGGCGTGATCCAGCCGGGGATCCTCGATGGTGGCGAGATGGGCGAGCAGGTAGGGCGGCACGATGAAACAGCGGTGCGAGCCCTCGGGCGGGGCGGGGATGCCTGGTGCGGTCGGAGTCGGGAGCTGTCGCGTTGTCATGTCGGAAGTCTGTCATCGCCCCCTGACACGGGGGGTACTTTTCTGACGGCGCGGCGGCATCCGGCCCACCCGTAGACTCGGCGCATGCGATGTGGAATCACGATCCTCCCTCAGGATCCCTGGCGCGAGGCGCAGCGGAAATGGGTGGCCGCCGAAGAGTACGGTTTCGACGCCGCCTGGACCTACGACCACCTGTCCTGGCGGACCCTGGCCGACGAGCCGTGGCACGCGACGATCCCGACACTCACGGCCGCAGCCGCCGTCACGCGCACCATCTCGCTCGGAGTCATCGTCTCGTCACCGAACTTCAGGGATCCTGTGCCGTTCGCGAAGGACGTCGCAACGCTCGACGAGATCTCGGGCGGACGTTTCCGGCTCGGGATCGGGCCAGGGGGCACCGGGTTCGACGCCTTCGTTCTCGGCTACCGTGAGCTGTCGCCGCGGGAACGGCATGAGCGTTTCGCCGAATTCGTGTCGGGGCTCGACCTCCTGCTCCGCCACGAACTGCCGGGCAGCGGCGGCGTCAGCTTCGACGGCGACTGGTTCACGGCCGTCAACGCCCGCATGGTCGGAACGCCGGCGCAGCACCCGCGGGTCCCTTTCGTCGTGGCCGCGAACGGGCCGAAGGGCATGCGCGTCGCGGCCGAGTACGGGCAGGGCTGGGTGACCACCGGGCGAGACGGTGCAGAGGGTGAGGAATGGTGGGACTCGGTGGCTGAGCTCGCCGGCCGGTTCGAGGATGCAGCCGGGTCGGTCGGCACAGACCCGCTCGCCCTGGATCGCTACCTCATGATCGACTCCGGTGGCGTGTATGCGCTCGAGAGCATCGGTCGGTTCGACGACACGGTCGGCCGGGCAGGCGAACTCGGCTTCACCGACGTGATCACCCACTGGCCTCGCGCCGACGGCCTCTACGCCGGCTCGGAGGACATCCTCGCCGACGTGGCTGCCCGGATGCCCGGTCTGCGCTGAACGCACGGGGAGCAGGAGATTTCACGATCTGCAGGACCGAACACCGGTTTTCCTCCTGCGAACCGTGCGATCTCCTGCGAACCGTGCGACAGCATCCGTCGCCTCCGGCATCCGTAAGCTGAACGGATGAACCTTCTCGACGACGCATCTCCGCGCGGACTCTCCGGCATCGAACAATTGCAGGCACTGATCGCGTCGGGGACGCGCCCGGCGATCGGCGACGCACTCGATTTCGACCTCGTCGAGGTGGGGAAGGGCTTTGCCGCGTTCGAGGGCGTGCCCGGCCCGGCCGTGATGAATCTCGTCGGCACCGTGCACGGCGGATTCGCCGCGACCCTCCTCGACTCCGCGTGCGGCGCAGCTGTGCACACCCGGATCTCCCCGACGCAGGCCTACACCACGCTCGAACTGAAGACGTCGTACCACCGTCCGATGACCGCCGAGACCGGGCGCGTCAGGGCAGAGGCGTCCCTCATCTCATTCGGCCAAAGGGCGGCATTCGCGTCTGCGGCGCTGACGGATGCCGCCGGTCAGGTGATCGCGACGGCGACGTCGACGCTTCTCGTCTTCGAACGCGCGGTCTGACCCGCAGCTGATGCTGGCGTTACCCGCTCTTCCTGCGGAATTCCCGCTGGTGCGAGGCCGGGCCGTGTGCGGCGTGGATCGAGGATTCTCCGTCGAGGTGATCCGTACCCTTGCCCTGCGACTGCGCCTTCTTGCGCTCGAGGGCCTCGCGGAACTTCCGCTTCGTCTCTTCCGCCTTGAGGGCGTCGTCGTCGGCGTCTGGTGCTGGTTTCTCGGAACTCATCATCGTCCTCATGATCTGTCGGATGGCGTCCCAGTTTAGAACGTGACCCCCTTCGTCCGTCGAGTAGCGTCACTGCATCCGTCAGGCCGAGAACCCGATCGCGCCGAGCACGTCCTCGAGGGCGGATGCCACGGCCGCCGGCTCCGTGAGCATGAGCAGGTGACCGCCTGGGAGCACACGTACCGGCCAATTCTTCTCCTCCGCGACCCGACGCTCACCCGCATAGGTGTCGCCGAACGCGAGGTACCCGCTCGGGCGTCGCATCCAGCCGTCGGGTACCGGCATCCGTTCGGCGAAGTACGACAGGGGCAACCGCGACTGTTCGGCTTCGACGCGCTGGCGGGTCTCCGTATCGGGGAACAGCTCGGCCAGCCGCGCGTCCTCCCACCAGCCGCTCCACGGGGGAAGGATGCCGTCGTCACCGGCCAGCCGGGACAGCATCCCATAGTGTGCGGGCTCAGCCAGGGGTACGTGTCCGGCGGCAGGTGGCAGGCCGGCATCGACGAACACGTGTCCAACGACGCAGCGGTGCTCGCCGAGTGCTGGGACGAACAGGCCGGCGTTGCTGTGCGGGACGAGGAGGTAGTCGGCGTCGGGCGGCAGCGCGCGTTCCCAGGTGGCGAGCACGTCCCGGTAGCTCGTGACGCCGTCGAACCGGGGGAGTCCGGCAACGTCCCATCCCCGTGAGGAGAGAAGGACCCCGACCTCTCGCCATGCCGCTGGGCCGAGCAACGGGCTCGGCAGCAGCACCAGCGTCACGCTCATGCCGGCACCCTACGCCTCGCTCGCTCGTCGCGCACGCTCGACAGGAGATCCGATCAGCGAATGTGCTTTGGCTCCTGTCAGGCCGGACGGCCCGACAATTTCTCCTGTCGGGCGAGCGGCGCTGATCACGGCCAGAGGAGCCCGCGCTCCCAGGCCTTCCCGTGCAGCCTGTATTGCAGGCGCACGTGCGCCCGGTCGGCGGAAGCCTGCCAGAACTCGACCAGGTCAGCGGCCACCGCCCACGTGTTCCACGTGCGGGCGACGAGTGACGGATCCGCGTCGACGAGCGCGGATGCTGCGCCGTACGCCTCCCGGTAGTCCTCGAGCGTTGCCAGGGGTTCGCTCTGGTGCCCGACGAATGCGGCGGCACGTGAACCGGCCGGGCGGGCGAGGAAATCGGCTTCACCGTCGGCGCGTGACTGTTCGCGCACGGGCCCGCTGACCCGCACCTGCCGGCCGACGGCCGGCCAGAAGAAGGTGAGGGCCGCGAACGGGTTCGCACCGAGGTCGCGGGCTTTCGGGCCGTCGTCGCGGGACGCGAAGATCCAGCCGTGCTCGTCGATCCCCTTGAGGATGAGCGTTCGTGCCGACACCCGTCCGTCCGGTCCGCTGGTGGAGAGCGTCATGGCGTGCGGCGCAGGCGCACCGGCCTCGATCGCGTCGGCCAGCCACTCGGCGAACAGGTCTGCCGGATGCTCGGGCGCCGCCTCGGTGTCGAAGGTCCGGAGCTCGTCGGGGAAGACGGGAAGGGCTCGGAGGAGGCCCGTGAGATCGTGCGACATGGCATCCTTTCGGCCGGCAGCCGTACGGGAGACCTTTCACGGCTGAACGGCTTCACCCTAGCGCCGACCGGGAGGGCGAAACCTGCTAAACTCTTGAGGTTGCCGTCTAACGGCCGCGGATAAAGAGAGCCTGCACACTCTGTGACGGGCACCGCGCAACGAGAGAAAAGGGGATCAACCTATGGCACTTGAAGGCGAAGCCAAGAAGGCGATCATCGAAGCGTACGCAACTCACCCCGGTGACACCGGATCCCCAGAGGTCCAGGTCGCAGTGATGACCCAGCGGATCAAGGATCTCACCGAGCACCTCAAAGAGCACAAGCACGACCACCACTCGCGTCGTGGACTGCTTCTGCTTGTTGGTCAGCGTCGCCGTCTTCTCGGCTACCTGGCTGATGTCGACATCAACCGCTACCGCTCGCTCATCGAGCGTCTCGGACTGCGTCGCTAATTCAGTCTGTACGAAACGGGCCGTTCACCTCGAGGTGAACGGCCCGTTTTCTTTGCGCGGATGCCGCGGTCAGAGCCGGTAGAGACGGGCCTCCCACGGCTGCAACGGCAGGTCGCCGCCGACCGTGTAGTTGCCGAGCACGAGTTCGGCGCCATCGAGGTCGACAGGCAGGTCACCGTCGAACGGCTCGTCCGAGACGTTCGCCACGACGGCGAGGGTCTCCGTCGCCGACCGGCGCGTGAACGCGTACAGCGTCGGATGCGTCGGCGCCAGCAGTTCGAACTTGCCTAGCGCGACCGTGTCGTTCTCGTGCCTGAGCGCGATCAGCCGGCGGTAGAAGTCGAACACACTCGCGCCGGAGGCACGGTCGGCCTCGGCGTTGAGCTCCGGGTAATTGGGGTTCAGAGCGATCCACGGTGTGCCCGTCGTGAAGCCGGCATGCTCGGAATCGTTCCACTGCATCGGGGTGCGGGCGTTGTCCCTTCCGCGGGAGTGGATGCCGTCGAGCACGCTCGACGGCGCCTGGTCGAAGTCCTCGACCGCTTCGCGGTAGTGGTTGAGGGATTCGATGTCCCGGTAGTGCTCGATCGACTCGAACCGCACGTTGGTCATGCCGATCTCCTCGCCCTGGTAAATGTACGGCGTCCCGCGGTGGAGGTGCAGCACCAGTGCCCACAGCGTCGCGGACTCGACCCGGAACTCCCGATCGTTCCCGAACCGCGACACGAGCCGGGGCTGGTCGTGGTTGTTGAGGTAGAGACTGTTCCAGCCCCGCTCTGCCAGGCCGGTCTGCCACCTGGCGAGGTTCGTCTTCAGCGCGACGAAGTCCAGCGGGATCGCGTCGAACTTGGACCTGCCGGAGTCGAGCGAGACATGCTCGAACTGGAACACCATGTCGACCTCGGCACGAGCCGGGTCGGTGAACAGAACAGCATCCTCGATGCTGACCCCTGGCATCTCTCCAACGGTGAGGTACTGACCCGACCGGCCGGCGAACACCTCGCGGTGCATCTCCTGGAGGAAGTCGTGGATCTGCGGCCCCATGGTGAAGCCGAGACCGGTGCCGCGATCCGGTCCGTCGATGAGTTCGGTCTTCTTGGCGATGAGGTTGATGACGTCCATCCTGAAGCCGTCGACACCACGGTCGAGCCACCGGCGCATCATCGCGTATACGGCCTGCCTGACCTCGGGATTCTCCCAGTTGAGGTCGGGCTGCTGCTTCGCGAAGAGGTGCAGGTAGTACTCGCCGCTTGCCTCGTCGAGCGTCCAGGCAGGACCGGAGAAGGCGCTCGTCCAGCTGTTCGGCAGGCCGCCGTCCACGCGCGGCTTCCTCCACCAGTACCAGTCCCGTTTCGGGTTGTCTGTAGACGACGCCGACTCCCGGAACCACTCGTGTTCGTCGCTCGTGTGGTTGACCACGAGATCCATGACGATCCGGATGCCACGGTCGTGGGAGTCAGCGACCAGCCGGTCGAACTCGGCCAGGTCGCCGAACACCGGATCGATGTCCTCGTAGTCGCGGATGTCGTACCCGTTGTCATGCTGGGGCGACGGGTAGACCGGCGAGAGCCAGATCACGTCGACGCCGAGCTCGGCCAGGTAGTCGAGTTTCGAGCGGATGCCGCCGAGGTCGCCGATCCCATCGCCGTCGGAGTCCGCGAAGCTGCGTGGATACACCTGGTACACCACGGCTCGCGTCCACCAGGGTGCTGCACTTGCGGTGCGTGCCTCGGTCACATTCGTTGTGGCATCCGTCATGCCTCGATCCTCTCATCCTCGACGCGGAGCCCGTGATCTGGCATCCTCGGAACGTGCCCCATTCGGGTCACAGGTCGGAAGGATGACGATGAGTCTCTGGCGCACGAAGAGTATCGAGGACTCCCTCGCAGACTCGCATCTGGAACACCGCAGTCTCAAACGCACACTCGGCACCTGGGACCTCATGGTCATGGGGGTCGCGGTCGCGGTCGGCGCTGGAATCTTCTCTGTCGGCGCACGGGCAGCAGGCGACTACGCCGGACCGTCGGTCAGCCTCGCGTTCGTGCTCGCCGCGATCACCTGTGCATTGGCGATCATGTGTTACGCCGAGTTCGCCTCGACGATCCCCGTCGCCGGATCGGCATACACGTTCACGTACGCGACGCTCGGCGAACTCCTCGCGTGGATCATCGGCTGGGACCTCATCCTCGAAATGCTCACCGCTGCCGCCGTGATCGCGAAGTACTGGGGCATCTACCTCTCGCTCGTCTTCGAGCTGTGGGGCTGGGACGTCCCCGATACCATCAACCTGCTCGGGCTGCAGGTCAGCTGGGGCCCGTTCGTCATCGTCGCCATCTTCACCACCCTGCTCGTGCTCGGCACCCAGCTTTCCGCCCGCGTCGGTGCGGTGTTCACGATCATCAAGGTCGCCATCGTCGTGTTCGTCATCGTCGTCGGCGCCTTCTTCATCAAGGTGGAGAACTACACCCCGTTCATCCCCCCGGCGCAGCCCACAGAAGGCGGAGCGAGCGACGTCTGGGCCCAGTCCCTGTTCGCGTTCATGACCGGAGCTGCCCCTGCGCAGTACGGGATCTTCGGGCTCCTGGCAGGGGCGTCCCTCGTCTTCTTCGCCTTCATCGGATTCGACGTCGTCGCCACGAGCGCCGAGGAAGTGAAGAACCCACAGAAGAACCTGCCTCGCGGCATCTTCGGCGGACTCGCCATCGTCACCGTCCTGTACATCGGGGTCAGCCTCGTGCTCACCGGTATGGTTCCGTACACGACGCTGGCCGAAGCCGAGGATCCGTCGCTCGCAACGGCCTTCGTCGCCGTCGGCGCGGACTGGGCAGCCCAGGTCATCTCGGTCGGCATCCTCGCCGGTCTCACCACCGTGATCATGGTGCTGCTGCTCGGCCTCGCGCGAGTGCTCTTCGCGATGAGCCGCGACGGCCTCCTTCCCCGCTCGCTCAGTGTGACAAGCGACAAGCGCCACACCCCGGTGCGGATCCAGATCATCACCGGTGTGGCCGTCGCACTCCTCGCCGGGCTGACGGACGTCGGCGTGCTCGAGGAGATGATCAACATCGGCACGCTGAGTGCTTTCGTGCTCGTGAGCATCGCTGTCGTCGTGCTGCGGAAGAAGCGCCCAGACCTGAAGCGTGCCTTCAGGGTCCCGTGGTCGCCGTTCCTGCCGATCCTGTCTGCGGCGCTCTGCATCTGGCTCATGCTCAACCTGACGACGCTGACCTGGGTCCGATTCCTCGTCTGGCTCGCGCTGGGCCTGATCATCTACTTCGCTTACGGACGCAGGCATTCGGTTCTCGGACAGCAGCAGAAGGCCGACGCGGCTGAAGCTCAGAAATCTGCGGCACACTAGGGGGATGTTCCATCGGCACCCGGTACTCAGCCTCTTCACCCTTGTGTACCTGGCGTTCGTCGGCTGGGTCACGCTCGGCCCCCAGCCCATCGACGAGGACTCGAACGGCTTCATCTTCCGCGCTCTGGAGTTCTTCGACAGCCATTCGGCGACGGCCTGGATCAGCTACAACAACCTTGAGTTCGCCGCCAACATCGCGATGTTCTTTCCGATCGGCCTGTTCCTGCTCCTGCTTCTCGGCCGACGCCTGTGGTGGCTGGCGATGGCGGTCGGCTTCGGGCTCACGGTCGCAATCGAGCTGGCCCAGGTCTTCATCCCGACGCGGGTGTCCGACCCACGAGACATCGTCGCCAACACCTGCGGAGCGGTACTCGGAGTGCTCATCGGCCTCGCGCTGACCGCCCGCAAGGCGCGCTCGATCCGAATGGCAGCCGCGGCCCGGCGCCCGGTCGGCGCAACCCGCTGAGCCCTAGCGGTACGACGGGGGAGCGGGCGGCACAGGCCGCTCGGGGGCGCGGTCTCGTTGCGCGCCAGTGGGGTCTCGCCTGGATGGCCCTGGGGGTGCGTCCTTGTGATCGGCGAAGATCCATTTCGGCTTCGGCTCGACGAGCGGCCGGAACAGCCTGCGCACCGGACGACTTGACAGCACGACCGAAATGACGACGGCGAAGATCAGCATTCCGATGAGCCAGATCTCGGGGTACTCCTCTCCGCGGAGAACACCGGTCTCGCGAAGTGGATAGAGCACGAAACTGTGCAGCAGGTACACGTACATCGTGTACTGCCCGAAGGTCGTCATCCAGGTCTGCCGACGGGGCAGAAGCACGAAGAACGCGGCACTGAGCAGGACGGCGAGAACGATGAGGGCGAGCCGAACGCCGCCGGACCACAGCTGGTCCCCACCGAGCCCGGAATAGGACTGGTCGTAGAAGAACCAGTAGCGCAGGTCGATCTTGCGCCAGAGGTCGACGAACACCACGAGGACGGCTGCCCAGGCGAGCATGAACAGGATCGCAGCACCCCGGATCAGCCAGGTCTGCCGTTCGGCCACGCGCCACTTGTCGATGAGCTTCCAGCGGTGCAACTGCCAGCCCAGAACGAAATACGGCAGGATGCCGAGGGTGCGGGCCAGGGAGAAGGTGCTGTCGACGTTGTTGAGGTAGCCGACACCGACGGAGATGACGAGTGCCCAGGCCAGCGGCCACCGCAGCAGGGCCAGGTAGGGCAGAACCAGCCGGAAGATGCCGAGCGCCAGCAGGAACCACAGTGTCCAGCTCGGCTGGGTCGGGTTGAGTTCCCGTTTCCCTTCGACGAGGAACTGGACGAGAGTCCAGATGGACTCCATGATCACGTAGGGGAGGATGATGTCCGTGATCACGCGCTTCATCTGGCGGATGCCGGGTGGGGCGCTCTTCGTGAAGTACCCGCTGACGATCGCGAACGCGGGCATGTGGAAGGCGTAGATCCACAGGTAGACGACCAGGGCGGCATCCGAGTCGTAGGTGATGCGCTGGATGCCGTGGCCCATGACCACGAGCACGATGCAGGCGAAACGCGCGTTGTCCCAGAACGGGACCCTCGGTTTCGGGATCGACCCCGTGTGGTGTCCCTGCGGTTCAGCGCTCATTCATGCTCCCTCGTGGCCGGTGGTGCGGACACCAGCCTATTCTGCGAACATTTGCTGTGCGTGTGGAATAGATCAGGCACGACCCCCGTTGCACCAGATATCCATTCACATGAATGGATATGAAAACTCTGCTGGAAGGCGATCATGCAGTTCGGAATCTTCAGCGTCGGGGACATCACCACCGACCCCACCACCGGTCACACTCCTACCGACGCGTCGCGCCTGCAGGACATCCTGACCATCGCACAGCACGCGGAGGATGTGGGACTCGACGTGTTCGCAATGGGCGAGCACCACAACCCGCCGTTCTTCCCCTCCAGCCCTGTCGCGATCAACAGCTACCTCGCCGCGAAGACGTCGAAGATCATCCTGTCGACCGCAACGACGCTGATCACCACGAACGACCCCGTGCGCATCGCCGAGGAATACGCCATGCTGCAGCACCTGTCAGGTGGTCGCATGGACCTCACCCTCGGCCGGGGAAACACCGGCCCGGTCTACCCGTGGTTCGGAGAGGACATCCGCCAGGGCATCCCGCTCGCGCTCGAGAAGTACGCCCTCCTCCGCCGACTCTGGCGTGAAGACGTCGTCGACTGGGAAGGCGAGTTCCGCACGCCGCTGCAGGGCTTCACCTCGACACCCCGTCCGCTCGACGGTGTCGCCCCCTTCGTCTGGCATGGCTCGATCCGCAGCCCCGAGATCGCCGAACAGGCCGCGTTCTACGGCGACGGCTTCTTCTCGAACCACATCTTCTGGCCGGCATCCCACACGCAGAAGATGGTGGCGTTCTACCGCCAGCGTTTCGAGCACTACGGGCACGGCCGCGCCGACCAGGCCATCGTCGGACTCGGCGGACAGGTCTTCATGCGCAAGAACTCGCAGGATGCCGTTCGGGAGTTCCGCCCCTACTTCGACAACGCACCTGTGTACGGCCACGGTCCGAGCCTCGAGGACTTCACGTCCCAGACTCCGCTCACCGTCGGCAGCCCGCAGGAGGTCATCGACAAGACCCTCGGTTTCCGCGACTACGTCGGCGACTACCAGCGTCAGTTGTTCCTGATGGACCACGCCGGCCTGCCCGTCAAGACCGTTCTCGAGCAGCTCGACCTGCTCGGAGGAGAAGTCGTCCCCGTGCTGCGCCGTGAGTTCGCGAAGAACCGCCCGGCAGATGTGCCAGACGCCCCCACCCACCAGTCTCTCAAGGCCGTCGCCGCGACGGCCCCGGCAGAAGCACTCGTCGAATCAGAGGTGAAGTAATGACCACACGCAAGCTCGCCGTCGTCTCCGCCGGACTCAGCCAGCCGTCATCCACCCGGATGCTCGGCGACCGGCTCGCAGACGCGACAGTCGCGAGGCTGGAGGAGCAGGGTGTCGAGGTCGAGGTGACCACCGTCGAACTGCGGGATGTCGCCCAGGACATCATGAACAACATGTTGACCGGATTCGCCAGTCCGAAGCTCGAGGCGGTCATCGACGCGGTGACCGGTGCGGACGGACTCATCGCCGTCACTCCGATCTTCACCACGAGCTACAGCGGACTGTTCAAGTCGTTCTTCGACATCCTCGACAACCGTTCGCTGACCGACATGCCTGTTCTCATCGGTGCGACGGCAGGCACCGCGCGTCATTCGCTGGCCCTGGACTATGCGATTCGCCCGATGTTCACCTACCTGCACGCGGTGGTCGCCCCGACGAGCGTCTTCGCGGCATCCGAGGACTGGGGAAGCGGAGCGGACAGGATCAAGACGCTTCCCGACCGGATCGACCGGGCCGCAGGCGAACTCGTGCCACTGATGATCGCTTCCGACCGGTCCAGCCAGGTGCGCGACCCGTTCGGCTTCGACGCGGCGTTGAGCCCGGTCGGCGGTTTCCAGCCGAGCTAGCCGGCCATACGATCCACGAAGCCGCTCCAGTGACCACTGGGGCGGCTTCGTCGTGTCAGCGACCGTGCCAGACATGTGCTCAACTGGAGCCATGAAGTCTTCGACGAAAACCCTGATCATCGGCATCGTTGTCGTGATCCTCGCCGTGATCGTTGCCTCCTGGATCGTGAACATCGCGCTCGCTTTCCTCGGTGCCGTGATCAAGTTCGTGCTGATCGCCGGAGTCGCGCTCGTACTCATCGTGGCCGCATGGGCCTGGTGGTCCAGGTCACGCGCGAACGACTGAGCTCCCTGCGCCGCGGTTAGGCTGGATGCCGGAGACTCCGGGAGGGGAAGCGCATGGATGACCGGGGCCTGACTCGCAGCCTCGTCTCCTTCGCACCCTCCGCACGACGCCGGCCGATGGGCGTCCAGGCCGGCCTGGCCATGGCCATCCCGGTCATCGTCTTCACCCTTCTCGGCGACACCGGGCTGGGGCTCCAGGCGTCGATGGGCGCATTCACGGCGCTCTATTGCGGTGCGCTCAGCCGAACCGACCGGATCAGGGTCCTTCCGCTGATCGGTGCAGGGTTCGTGGTCAGCGCGGCAGCAGGCGCTGCGCTGTCGTTCTCGCCAGTGACCCTGGCGCTCGGGCTCATCGTGGTCGGCCTGGTCGCCATCGTCCTCGCGCAGGGTTTCCGCCTGGGGCCGCCAGGTCCGATGATGTTCACGCTCGTCTACGGTGCCGCGGGTCTGATCACCGGGCCGGCTGCGTTCGGCGGTGCCGGACTCGACCGGCTCACCCTCGTTGCCCTCGTCGCGGGCGGGACGACGCTGGCCTATCTCCTCGTGATCGCACCGCTCGTCGTTTCGAGTGTCCGACGCCGGCATGGGCAGGCAACGCCGCTCAGGACGCTCTTTCCCGGACTGCGCTTCGACACAGTGTCCCGCGTGGTCATCGCCAGGATGTCGGCGGCACTCATCCTCTCCGTCGCTGTCGGCGCCCTGTTCGGCGCACACCACGGGTACTGGATCACGGCGTCGGCGCTCGCCATCCTCAGCGTCGGGCACAGTCTGCGTGCGCCGGTCATCCGGGGGGTCCACCGGGTGCTCGGATCGCTGGTCGGCTGCCTGGCCTTCTTGCTGTTGTCGTGGTGGTCGCCCGCCGGAGTGGTGCTCGGTCTGGTGCTCGGCACGATGCAGCTCGTGATCGAGATCGTGGTCACCCGCCACTACGCGCTCGCGCTCGTGCTCATCACGCCCCTCGCCCTGACGATCGGCACCGCGGCCGCCAACGTCGACCCGCTCGACGTGGTGGGGGAGCGCATTCTCGACACCCTCCTCGGAGCGGCCATCGCCGCCGTCGTGCTCACGGTGAGCTGGCTCCTCAGACGCGGGGTGAAGGATGCCGCCGGGTAGCGGCATCCGTTCACCCGATGGACACGCGGAACGGGTGCCTTCACAGGCTCAAAAACGCCCGCTCTGCTAGGCTTTACTGGGTTCGATAGCAATATCGAGTCCACATCAACGGAGCAGGCCGGCAGGAAGCTGGTCCTCGGTGGTGAATTTCTCTCGCGTCGGCACCCCGACGTTCCCCCTCGCGGTGCACAGGCATCCGGCGTTCAGAGCGGTTTTCTACTGGAGATCAGCCAGACCGAATCGGTCTGAGAATTTACTGCCTGTTCCTGCTCCTCGCAGAGCGTGCGCCCACACGGGGCAGCGCTAAACGTAAGGAGAGACCTATGGAAGGTCCAGAAATCAAGTTCGCCGAGGCAGTCCTCGACAACGGCAAGTTCGGCAAGCGCACGGTCCGGTTCGAAGCCGGCCGCCTCGCACAGCAGGCACAGGGTGCCATCGCTGCCTACCTCGATGAAGAAACCATGCTGCTGTCGGCCACGAGCGCCGGCAAGCACCCGAAAGACCAGTTCGACTTCTTCCCCCTCACGGTGGACGTCGAGGAGCGCAGCTACGCTGCAGGCAAGATCCCCGGATCGTTCTTCCGCCGCGAAGGCCGTCCGTCGACCGAGGCCATCCTCGTCTGCCGTCTGATCGACCGCCCGCTGCGCCCGTCATTCGTGACCGGCCTGCGCAACGAGGTTCAGATCGTCATCACCGTCCTGAGCATCGCTCCTGACGAGTTCTACGACGCGCTCGCCATCAACGCGGCATCCATGTCGACGCAGATCTCGGGACTTCCGTTCTCGGGTCCGATCGCCGGCATCCGCCTCGCGCTCATCAACGGCCAGTGGGTTGCATTCCCGAAGGCATCACAGCTTGCTGACGCCGTCTTCGACCTCACGGTCGCCGGCCGCCTCGTCACCGACGAGAACGGCAACGAAGACATCGCCATCATGATGGTCGAGGCCGAAGCCACCGAAGGTGCGTGGAACCTCATCCAGGGCGGCGCCGTCAAGCCGAACGAAGATGTCGTCGCCGAGGGCCTCGACGCTGCGAAGCCGTTCCTCCTCCAGCTGGTCAAGGCTCAGTCCGAGCTCGCTGCCCAGTCGGCCAAGGAAGTTCGCGACTACCCGGTCTTCCTTCCGTACACGGACGAGACCTTCGCCGCTGTCTCCGACCTGGCCAAGACCGAGCTCGCCTCGATCTACCAGATCGCCGACAAGATCGAGCGCCAGAACGCCGACGACGAGCTCAAGGACCGCGTCAAGACCGCGATCGCTGAGAAGGTCGAAGCGGGCGAACTGTCCGCTGACGCCAACAACCAGGTGTCTGCCGCGTACAAGTCGGTCACGAAGAAGATCGTGCGCGACCGCATCCTCACCGAGGGCGTCCGCATGGACGGCCGCGGCCTTGCGGACATCCGTCCGCTCGACGCCGAAGTTCAGGTCATTCCTCGCGTGCACGGTTCGGCGATCTTCCAGCGCGGAGAGACCCAGATCCTGGGTGTCACCACGCTGAACATGCTCAAGATGGAGCAGCAGATCGACTCGCTGAGCCCGATCACGAAGAAGCGTTACCTGCACCACTACAACTTCCCGCCGTACTCCACCGGTGAGACCGGACGCGTCGGTTCGCCGAAGCGTCGCGAGATCGGGCACGGCTTCCTGGCCGAGCGCGCCCTCGTCCCTGTGCTCCCGAGCCGCGAGGAATTCCCATACGCCATCCGCCAGGTGTCCGAGGCTCTCGGTTCCAACGGTTCGACGTCGATGGGTTCTGTCTGTGCTTCGACCCTGTCGCTGCTCAACGCCGGTGTGCCGCTGCGCGCCCCGGTCGCCGGCATCGCCATGGGCCTCGTCTCCGATGAGGTCGACGGCCAGACCCGCTACGCGGCGCTGACCGACATCCTCGGTGCGGAAGACGCACTCGGCGACATGGACTTCAAGGTTGCAGGTACCTCTGAGTTCGTCACCGCGATCCAGCTCGACACGAAGCTCGACGGCATCCCCGCCTCCGTGCTGAAGGCCGCGCTGACCCAGGCCAAGGAGGCTCGCACCACGATCCTCTCCGTCCTGAACGCCGCGATCGACGCTCCGGATGAAATGGCACCGACCGCGCCTCGCGTGATCAGCGTCAACATCCCCGTCGACAAGATCGGCGAGCTGATCGGCCCCAAGGGCAAGACGATCAACGCCATCCAGGACGAGACCGGCGCAGACATCTCGATCGAAGAAGACGGCACCGTGTACATCGGCGCTGTCGACGGTCCTTCGGCCGAGGCCGCTCGCGCCCAGGTCAACGCGATCGCCAACCCGACCAACCCTGAGGTCGGCGAGCAGTTCCTCGGAACTGTCGTGAAGATCGCCACATTCGGCGCCTTCATCTCGCTGCTCCCGGGCAAGGACGGCCTGCTGCACATCTCCGAGGTGCGCAAGCTCGCCGGTGGCAAGCGTGTCGAGAACGTCGAAGACGTGCTCGGCGTCGGCCAGAAGATCCTCGTGCAGATCACGAAGATCGACGACCGTGGCAAGCTCTCGCTCGAGCCTGTCATCGCTGAGTCGGCTGACACCAACGGTCGCGAGTCCGAGCGCGTGCACGCTGACGCGCCCGCTGAGGGCTAAACACCCACGCTGACAACGGATGCCCCGCCTCGAGAAATCGAGGCGGGGCATCCGTCGTTAATGCGGGACCGTCAGTGGTGCGCGTGACCGTCGAGTTGCCACGTAGTGGCCTCGAGTTGCCACAGTGCGTCCCTTACGACGTCGGCGGGGGACCATTTGTGGCAAGTCGTGCGATCGGGGTCGGGGCGTCAGACGTCCTGGCCACGCTCGAGCAGCGGGCGTGCCCGAAACGGGATCAGCTCGCCCATCGCGAGCGAGGTCTCCGCCCGTTCCACGCCGTCGCACTCGAGGATGAGCCCGGTGATCCTGAACAGGTCGTCGGCATCCGTGCACACCACCCGGATGAGAAGATCGCTCGTCCCGCTGAGCCCGTGCGCCTGCACGATCTCAGGAATCGAGCTCAGTTCGTCGACGATCGCACCGAGTTTGTGCTGCTGCAGATGCACCGAGATGAACGCGGTCAGCGGGTAGCCGAGGGCGACCGGATTGATCCGCCGGTCAAACGGATGCAGCACCGTCGAAGCGTCGAGCGCGGTCATCCGGGCCTGCACGGTGTTGCGCGAGAGCCCGAGCTTTTCGGCGAGGGCGACGATGGTCGAGCGGGGGTCCTCGGTCAGCGCAAGGAGGAGGCGCGTGTCGGTGCGATCGAGCTTGTGCATAGTGCCCGACCTTAGCAGTCCGGAATCCCTCTGGATAGAGCAGAATGTGCAGTCCCCGCGAGGATGGTTGTGCGCATTGGGTATCCGGCGTACCTTCGGAAGTACTTCTGGCAACGGCGCCAGATGCTGCGGGCTGCTGCGATCCAGCCGCCCGCAGTGCACGAGAGAAAGTTGCGTGTAATTGTGTCCACAACCCACGAAGACACTCGAACCGCCTCGCTGACCAACGCATCCGACCCGGATCTGCACCCAGGCCAGCTTGAAGACATTGTCCAGTTGATCTGCCCTGAGGGCGATCGCACCGCGAGCCCCGGCTTCGACCCGTGGGTGGCCGACGTCTCCGATGACCAGCTCATCGACCTCTACGAGGACATGACCGTCATCCGTCGCATCGACACCGAAGCGACAGCCCTGCAGCGCCAGGGTGAACTCGCCCTGTGGGCACCGCTGCTCGGCCAGGAGGCCGCGCAAATCGGATCGGGCCGTGCCCTCCGCAGCGACGACTTCGTGTTCTCCAGCTACCGCGAGAACGGTGTCGCATACACGCGCGGCGTCGACCTCGGCGACATGCTCAAGGTCTGGAGGGGCATCGCCTCATCCGGCTGGGACCCCTACGCCATCGGCATGGCAACCCCCGCCGTCATCATCGGGGCGCAGAGCCTCCACGCCACCGGCTACGCCCTCGGTTGCAAGCACGACGGCGTCGACTCGGTCTCCATCGCCTACTTCGGTGACGGCGCCACCAGCCAGGGTGATGTCAACGAGGCGATGATCTTCGCCTCGAGCTTCCAGGCGCCCGTGATCTTCTTCTGCCAGAACAACCAGTGGGCGATCTCGGAGCCGGTCACGCTCCAGGCGCAGCGGCACATCTCCGACCGTGCTCCCGGTTTCGGCATCCCGAGCATCCGCGTCGACGGCAACGACGTCCTCGCGGTCATGGCTGCGACGCGGGTCGCACTCGACCGCGCGCGCCGTGGGGGAGGACCGACCTTCATCGAGGCCGTCACCTACCGCATGGGCCCGCACACCACCTCGGACGACCCCAAGCGCTACCGCCCGGCCGCCGACCTTGAGGAGTGGGGCCGCAAGGACCCGATCGCCCGGCTCGGCCGGCTGCTCGAGAGCCGTGGCGTGCTCACCGATGAGGTCACCAAGCGGGTGCAGGACAAAGCGGATGCCGTCGCCCGCGACATGCGTGCAGCCTGCATCGCCCTCGACAAGGAAGTCGACCCCATGATCGTGTTCGACGACGTCTACACCGAGCCGCACTCCGGTCTCGAGCGCCAGAAGAGCCAGTATGCGGCCTACCTCGCGTCGTTCGAAGGGAACGCATCATGACCGTGATGTCTCTGGGAGGCGCCCTCAACTCCGGGCTGCGGCGTGCCTTGGCCGACGACGACAAAGTCGTGCTCATCGGCGAGGACATCGGCAAGCTCGGCGGTGTGTTCCGCGTCACCGACAAGCTCCAGGAAGAGTTCGGGCCACGTCGGGTCATCGACGCGCCCCTCGCCGAAGCCGGCATCATCGGCACGGCGGTCGGCCTCGCCTTCCGTGGCTACCGACCGGTGTGCGAGATCCAGTTCGACGGTTTCATCTACCCCGGCTTCGACCAGATCGTCGCCCAGGTCGCGAAACTGCACTACCGCACCCGCGGCAAGGTCAAGATGCCGATCACCATCCGTGTGCCCTTCGGCGGCGGAATCGGTGCTGTGGAGCACCACTCCGAATCCCCGGAGGCGTACTTCGCCCACACGGCCGGACTCCGGGTGATCTCCTGCTCCAACCCGCAGGATGCCCACACGATGATCCAGCAGGCGATCGCCTGCGACGACCCGGTCCTGTTCTTCGAACCGAAGCGCCGGTACTGGCTCAAGGGCGAGGTGGATGAGGACCCGGGCGTGAACGCACTGCCGATGGGCAGCGCCCGTGTCGCTCGCGAAGGCACCGACGTGACCCTCGCGGCGTACGGACCACTCGTTCCCACCGCTCTGGATGCCGCGGCTGCGGCCGCAGACGACGGAATCTCCATCGAGGTCATCGATCTCCGCTCGCTCTCCCCGATCGACTTCACCACGGTGGAGAAGTCCGTGCGCAAGACCGGCCGCCTCGTCATCACCCACGAAGCCGCCCAGTCCGGCGGGATCGGCGCAGAAGTCGCCGCGGCGGTCACCGAGCGCTGCTTCGACTGGCTCGAGGCTGCTCCGGCCCGCGTCACCGGCTTCGACACCCCGTACCCGCCTGCCGCGCTGGAGGAGGCGTTCCTTCCTGACCTCGACCGCCTGCTCGACGCCGTCGACCGGGTCATGGGCCGCCGGAACTCCCTGACCGGATGGAAGGCGACCGCATGAGCGCGAAACAATTCGCCCTCCCCGACCTCGGCGAGGGTCTGACCGAATCGGAGATCGTGGCGTGGAAGGTCGCCGTCGGCGACACCGTCACGCTCAACCAGATCATCGCCGAAGTCGAGACCGCCAAGGCCCTCGTGGAGCTGCCCTCGCCGTTCGCCGGAGTCGTCTCACACCTCTTCGCCGACGAGGGCACCACTGTGCAGGTGGGGGACCCGATCGTCGAGTTCGACGTCGACGGCGGCGAAACCGAGAACGCGCCGAGCACGCCGGTGTCCGAGGCAGCAGCCGACGCCGCAGCTGACGGTGTCCCCGCCACGCTCGACGCAGCGTTGTCGCCCACGACACCGGCACCCGCTGAACGTCAGGCCGTCCTCGTCGGGTATGGTCCCAAGATCGAAGGCGGAGCCCGCCCGGTCCGTCGGGCGCGCGGCTGGGCTGGCGACGCGTCTGCCGATGCCAGGCACGCGACCGACGAGACCCCGGACGTCCAAAGCGCGGATGCCGCGATCAGCCACACGGAGCCTGCGGCTCACGCTGCCCCCTCGAGTCCGGTTGTCGAAGACGTGCGCGAGCGTCCACGGTCAACGCCTCCGGTGCGAAAGCTGGCACGGGACCTGGGAATCGACCTGACTCGGGTCGACGGCACAGGGGAGGGCGGACTCATCACCCGCGATGACGTCAACCGTGCCGCCGCCGCTGCGACGGCATCCGTCGCACTGCCTGCGGACACGCAATCCGAGGTCGTTGCGAGCCGCGAGGCGACCCGCACCCCGATCAAGGGCGTGCGCAAGGCGACCGCACAGGCGATGGTGCGTTCGGCCTTCACTGCGCCGCACGTCACCGAGTTCCTCACCGTCGATGTGACGGCGGGAATGGACCTCGTCCGGTCGCTCACGAAGAAGTCCGCGTTCACCGGAAAGCGGATCACCGTGCTGAGCCTCGTGGCCAAGGCCGTGTTGCTCGCTGCGGCTCGGACGCCGTCGGTGAACTCGCACTGGGACGACGAAGCGCAGGAGATCGTCCAGTACGGTCACGTGAACCTCGGTATCGCAGCAGCCACAGGCCGTGGCCTCATCGTGCCGAACATCAAGGACGCGGACACCCTGAGCCTTGTGGAACTCGCGGACGCGCTCGTCGAGCTGGTGGATGCCGCTCGCTCGGGCACGACAAGCCCGCGCAGCCTCACCGGCGGGACGATCACGATCACCAACGTCGGCGTCTTCGGTGTCGATGCGGGCACGCCGATCCTCAACCCGGGGGAGGCCGCCATTCTTGCGATGGGTGCCGTCAGGCGGATGCCATGGGAGTACCAGGGTGAGATCGCTTTGCGCGAAGTGATGACGCTCAGCCTGTCGTTCGACCACCGCCTGGTGGATGGCGAGCAGGGGTCGCGATTCCTCGTCGACGTCGGAACGATCCTGAGCGATCCGGGGATGGTTCTCACGATGGTGTGAGGCGGCTGCTGCCCGGGTTGCGCTGTGACGCTTTCTCTAGCTGCGACGTGCTCTTATGACGCGGCCGGCCGGAACATGCCGAGGGCAGATTTGCTCGTCAGGCGGATCGCTGCCTGTGCGGGATCGACGCCTGGAGGCGGAATCATCCAGTAGACAGAGCCCTTCCTCCTGATCTTCCAACGGTTGTTGTGGATCAGCATGTGGTGATGTCGGCAGAAGAGCATGCCATCGGCCAGATTGGTGAGCCCTCCGTCTGCAGCCCACTCGTCGATGTGGTGCGCTTCGCAGAAGGACGGAGGGCGATCGCAATCCGGGAACTCGCACCCGCCGTCGCGGATCGCAAGGGCGATGCGTTGCTTCGATGTGAAGAGCCGTTGTTCCCGGCCGACGTCGAGGGGGTTTCCTCCGCTGTCTGTGAAGATGGTCACGGTTCCTGCGTCGCAGACCTGTTTGCGGATGAAGCTCTCGGGCACCGCGGCCCCGGTTTCTTCGAGGAATCCGGTTCCTTCCGGCCCATCGTCGGCTGACGAGCGGTTGGCGAGTTGCTCCTGAGCGATGACCACTCGAACGCCGGGCTGGCGGGAGCCGAAGACGGTTGACGGGTCTGCCTGGGCACCTGTTCGAAGGGTGTCCATCAGGAGGTCGAAGACGAGTTGATCGTTGGAGCGAGGGTCATCGACGAGTGCCCGGGCGCGTTCGGACTCGTCCGGATCGACGAAACGTGGTCCGCCACGGCGAGGGCGCATTGCAGACCCGACGATGGCGTCGATCCAGGCTGCTGACTCGTCATCGAATTCGATCCAGGCCGTTCGCATGCCATTTTCGTTGCGTCCGAATCGCCATTTCCGTTGCTCGTAGCGCTCACTGAACCGCAGGGCCACGCCCTCAGGGTCGATCCGATCGCGAATCATCCGGGCACGTCGCCCGAGTTCGTCGACGTTGGCGCCGGCGGAATCCGCCAGCAGTTCCTCTGCGGCCGCGCGCAACGCGTCGGCGCCGCAGTGCGCTCTGGGTTCTCCGAGGCCACGCAGAATCGCGGTCACAGCCTCTGACTTCAGCCGGTGGTCTTGTACTGCCCGAGTCAGCGGCTCGTACCAAGGGATCTCCCGGACCGATGACCTCGCCGGTTCGGATGCGTCTGCGTCCTGTTCGTCGAACAACGTGGAGGTGGACCCGGGTGCCTCGGGTGCCGGCAGCGTCGCGGCATCCGCTTCGCCCATCGCCTCACCAAGTCGGACCTGCCGTGCGGCTTCTGAGCGGGTAGAGCCCGTCAGCGACTGCACCATCGCCACCGGTGTGCGATGACCGGTGCGCTGGGCGAGGCCGGAGTATCCGAGTTCGCGCTCCGAGCGTTTCGCCACGACACCGGCGCCTGCGGCGATGATCGCGTCGAATTCGGATCGAACGGCAGAGGCATCCCGAAGCAGCAGTTCGAGGTCTGTATCGGCGATCTTATCGATGAGAAGCGAGAGCGAGGGTGCCGGATTCTGCCCGGTCGAGACCTCATAGCCCGCGAGACGATCGCACACGTCGAGTGTGATTTCGCGTATCTGATCGGAGATCCGGGCCATGACTGATTTTACCAAAGATTCACGAGATTCGAAAGTATATTCGAGTTTTCCACAAGGGGGTTTCTCGACGAATGAGGAGCACCCTGACACTGTCGGAGGCCTCCATTAGCATCGAAGAATGCCGGAGATCGATTCGGATGCGACGCCCTCACGGCCCGTCTCGTGGGTGCGCCTGCCACGTGCGCTGAAGCCCTTTCGCCTCGGCCAGTACCGCCTGCTCGCCGGCGCACTGACACTGTCGCTGCTCGGCGCCGGTATGTGGATCGTCGCCGTGGTCTGGCAGGTCATCGACCTCGGTGGAGGCCCGGCGGAATTGTCGATCGTCGCGACCGGTAACGCGATCGGAATGCTCGTCGCGGTCCTGTTCGGCGGTGTGCTCGCCGACCGTGTGCCGCAGCGCAACATCCTCGTCGTCGTCGAGGCGACAAAGACCGTGTCGATCGCCAGCGCGGCCGTCCTCGCCCTGACGGGCACCCTCGAGCTCTGGCACCTCGTCGTGATCACGCTGATCCTCGGGCTGGCCGACGGGTTCTTCTACCCGGCATACTCGGCCCTGCTCCCGTCGATCCTGCCCGCAGACGATCTGCTGGCCGCGAACGGGGTCGAGGGGATGCTTCGCCCCACCATCATGCAGGCGGCCGGGCCGGCGCTGGCGAGTGCCGCGATCGCCGTCTACTCGCCCGGGCTCGCGTTCGCCCTTGTCGCCGGCGCGCAGTTCCTGGCGGTCTGCGGGCTGTTCCTCATCCACGTGACACCGGTGAGACGTGACACCGGAGAGCCGCAGCATCCACTCCGTGCTCTCAGGTCCGACCTCCGCGAGGGATTCGTCTACATGTGGAAGACGCCGTGGCTGCTCGGCACATTGCTCTTCGCCTGTCTCCTGATCCTCGTGCTCATGGGCCCGATCGAAGTTCTCCTGCCGTTCGCTGTACGAGACCAGACCGGGGGAGGCCCCGGAGCGTTCGCCCTCGCGCTCGCCGCTTTCGGGATCGGCGGCGCGATCGGTTCCCTCGTCGTGGCATCCATGCGGCTGCCGAGGCGATACCTGACGATCATGAATCTGCTGTGGGGCGCCGGCTGCATCCCTCTTGTCATCATCGGCTTCACCTCGCAGCTCTGGCTCATGGTCGTCGCGCTCTTCATCGTCGGGTTCACGTTCTCGGCCGCGACGGTGATCTGGGGCACCCTGCTGCAGCGGCGGGTGCCGCCCGCGCTGCTCGGCCGGGTTTCCAGCCTTGACTTCTTCGTGTCGCTGGCGCTCATGCCCATCTCGATGGCGCTCGCCGGCCCGGTCGGTGAGGCGATCGGCCTGGCCCCGGCCTTCGTTGCAGCCGGTGCGATTCCCGTGGTCCTTGCGGTGGCGACGATCCTGATCTTCAAGCTCCCGGAGGACGAGATCCGGCACCCACTCGACCCCGTCGATGATGCCCCCGCTGAGCTGGATGTCGCCGAAACGGATGCGGCCGACTGAGTGGGTGCTCGCCGCTGCGCTTGCGAACGACGGCATCCCGTGTCACAATTTCTACTTCTTGTTCCCGACGTTAGGTGATTGCTGTGGACATCTTCGGTTCCGCGCCGCTTCCCGCGCGCTGACGACCGTCGATTCGCCTCACCTGGCTCCGGTATTCAGCGCGACCGCTGAATACTTCGGAGTCTTATGTTTACGCACACCCAGTCATCCGTCACCCTGACCGACCTCGGTCTCCGCTGGCCCGACGGCGAAACGGCCCTGTCCGGGATCTCGGGCAGCTTCGGATCCGGTCGCACCGGACTCGTCGGTACCAACGGCTCAGGCAAGTCGACGCTGCTGCGCCTCATCGCCGGGCAGCTCGTTCCGACATCCGGCCGCATCGTCACCGCCGGTGACGTCGGCTACCTGCCCCAGACGCTCACCCTGCGCGTCGATTCCACTGTCGCCGATCTTCTCGGCATCAGCGGCAAGCTCTCCTCGCTGCGAGCCATCGAATCCGGCGACGTGTCCGAGCATCATTTCGAGGTGCTCGGCGACGACTGGGACATCGAAACGCGAGCGGATGCCGTTCTGCGCGAGATCGGGCTGTCGGCCGCCGACCTCGATCGTCGCGTGAGCCAGATCTCCGGCGGAGAGGTGATGCTTGTGGCGACGGCAGGCCTGCGTCTCCGGCGCACAGCCATCACCCTGCTCGACGAGCCGACGAACAACCTTGATCGGGATGCCCGCGGGCGTCTGGCCGGATTGGTCTCGTCGTGGTCGGGCACGCTGATCGTGGTGAGCCACGATGTGTCGCTGCTCGAGCAGATGGACGAGACCGCTGAACTCTACGGGGGAGAGCTGTCGGTGTTCGGGGGCCCGTACAGCGAATGGCGGGCGCATCTCGAGCAGGAACAAGGCGCGGCCCAGCGTGCGGCGCGAGCCGCCGAGCAGTCCGTGAGAGTCGAGAAGCGCCAGCGGATCGAAGCCGAGTCGAAGATCGCGACGCGGGCGCGGATGGGGCAGAAGGCCTTCGAGAACAAGCGTGCGCCGAAGATCGTCATGAACAATCGCCGGTCAGAGGCGCAGGTGTCCGCGGCAAAGCTCCGCTCAGGAATGGACGCCGACGTGAGATCCGCACAGTCCGCGCTGGCTCTGGCCGAGTCCCGGGTTCGTGACGACGACCAGATCAGGCTCGATCTGCCTGACCCGGATGTCGCACCCGGCCGCATGATCGCCGAACTGCGGGCCGCCAACCGCACCGTCATCCTTCAGGGACCGGAGCGAGTCGCGATCGTCGGGCCGAACGGAGTCGGCAAGACGACCCTGCTCGAAGGCCTCGTCCACGACCGGATGCCGCAACAGGGAGCGGTGGAAACACGGCGGCTCACCGACCGTGTGGGCTACCTTCCTCAGCGCCTCGACGGCCTCGACGAGCAGTCGAGCGTTCTCGAGAACGTGCAGGCTGCGGCGCCGGAGCTGGCCCCAGGCATCCTGCGCAATCGACTCGCTCGCTTCCTGCTTCGGGGCGACAGCGTGCACCGCCCGGTGCACACACTCTCGGGCGGCGAACGGTTCCGTGTCTCACTTGCGCGTCTGCTCTTCGCCGATCCGCCTGCGCAACTGCTGGTGCTCGACGAGCCGACGAACAACCTTGACCTCCAGAGCGTCGACCAACTCGTGGACGCCCTGCTGAGCTACCGCGGTGCCGTGCTTCTCGTCAGTCACGACGACGCGTTCCTGAAGCGGCTCCAGCTCGATACCGTCCTCGAACTCAACGCCGACGGGGAGCTCACCGAAATCGAACTCGACTGACGGTCAGTCCGATTCGCTGTCGTCGTGGTGCGACCGTCGCGCGCGTTGCTCGTCGGCCATGATCAGCGCGAGACCGACGATCGCCACCACGGCGACGGCGAGAAGCAGCACGCCGAACCAGTTCCAGAACGTGGCGAAGATCACGTCGGCGAACAGGATGAGCAGCGTTGTGAGCACGGCGATACCGGCGAGAATGCCGAGGGCCACGTTCACGCGGTGCCGGCTGAGCGATCCGCTGCGGAACGTCGACCCGGAGACCCGGTCCAGGTTGGGGAACAGCACCTCGACCGCCGGGTGGACCGGCTCGGTCGACGGCACACCGGTCGGCTGTGCCGTCGGTTGGGCCTCGTCATCGCTGCGCGCCATGAGGCCATGGTAGGTCACCGTGTGAGGAAGAGAATTGTCTGTACCCGAGAGTGAGGCGGCTCCCCACTATCCGGTCGCGCGCGACGCGTCGCCGAGCACGGCATCCAGCACCGGCGTCAGATGCCGTGACTCGAGAGCGACGGATGCCTGTCGAGCGCCCGCCGACAGTGCAGCGTCGATCGACGCACCCGCGAGATGGGCAGCGAGGTAGCCGGCGAAGAACGCGTCCCCGGCGCCGTTGGTGTCCACGATCATCTCGACCGGAGCAGCGGGAACCCGGTGAACAGCCAACTCGTCGTCGACCGCCATCGCTCCGTCGGCACCGAGCGTGCAGACGACGAGCCTGGCTCCGTCGGCGATACACCCGCGCATGAACTCGACCGGATCGCCGAGGCCGTCCGCGTTCATGAAGATGTATGAGGCCGCGTCGATGAACGGCCGGTGGAACGGGTTCACGCCGTCGTAGTCATGGATGTCCGTCCAGACTTCGATCCCGGCGTTCCGCACCGGTTCGATCAGCGCGAGCGACGATTCCGCCAGGTCGAGCACGGCGATGTCCGAACTCGTCGCGAGCTCGATGGCCGAAGCCCGGTCTTCGCGCGGTGTGGGCGTGCTCAGGTAGATGGACAGTCGCTTCCCGGCAGGCGTCATGAGGTTGAGGTGACGCTCCGACGCCCCGTCGGCATCCTCGGCGACGAAAGTCAGCCCGGCGCCCACGAGCGTCGCCAGGATGCGCTCGCCGACGGCATCCTGAGCGACGAGGGTGTGCAGCACGACATCGCACCCGAGAGCTGAGAGGTTCAGCGCCTTGCCTGCGGATGTTCCCCCGAGCGTCTCGTAGGAATCCCGCGCGAACAGGGTGTGCGCCCGAGCGGCCGGAAGCTCGTTGACAGAGACGAGCTGGTTCCAGGACACGGGGCCGGAGACGAGGATGCGCGGTGACATGCCACCATCCAAGCGGTCGGAGGGTGAGAAACGTGCCCGACCCGCAGGAGGATCTGCGGGATTACCGGAGTGCGGCAAGCGCCATTCGTTCGAGAACGTCGCGGAGCGCGTCGTGGGGGAGCTCATGGCCGCTGTACGGCGTCGAGTTCATCAGCCCGAACGTCGCGTGTGCTCGGATCCTGAGAACGGCAACGTCCACGCCGGGCTGCATCCGCTGGAGGATGCCGACCCACAGTTCCACATAGCGGCGCTGGAGGGTTCTGACGGTGTGGCGGTCGTCGTCGGAGAGACTGTCGAGGTCGCGATCCTGCACGCGGATCACGTCCGGGTTCGCGAGCGCGAAACGCACATGGAACTCGACCAGAGCCCGCAGTGCGAGTTCGCCGCCTGGGGCTCGGGTGACGACCTCGGTGCCGCCGTGGAGGAGTTCGCGGCTCACATCGATGAGGATCGCTGCGAGGAGCGCCTGCTTGCTCTCGAAGTGCCGGTAGACGGCAGGGCCGCTCATGCCGACCGCAGACCCGAGGTCTTCGATCGAGACGCCGTTGAACCCGCGATCGGCGAAGTGCCGCGCTGCGGCGCTCAGAAGTGCTTCGCGGCGCTGTGCCTTGGCCTCGCTCCTGCCCAGGCGAAGTGATGAGGTGTCGTCGGTGTCGTGTCGTGATGCGAGCTGGGTGTCGTCGGCCATGGCGTCCTCCATTGGAAGCGAAGCGGGACGGTGTGGGGTGAATTCATCGTGACGATGACGTCAGTTAGTGCATCGTAACCGACCCGACCCACGTCCTCAAGTCGGGTATCGGGATGCGTCACGCCGCCCGTCGCTGTCGTGCTGGACTTTCCAGTTAGCTCGTACTAACCTTATCGTCAGTTAGTGACGCCTAACCGAGTTGGTCAGCGTCCTCGAGCGCACAAGGAATGTCAATGCAGACACTGATCTCGTCGGTCTCTCCGTCGAGCGATTCGTTCGCGCGTAACGACGCTGAGCAACGCAAGCTCGTCGCCGACCTGCGTGAACGCCTCGCTGTCGCCGCCCAGGGCGGTCCCGAGAAAGCTCGCCACCGCCACGTCTCCCGCGGCAAACTCCTGCCGAGGGAACGGATCGACGAACTCCTCGACGAGGGCAGCCCGTTCCTCGAAATCGCGCCCCTCGCCGCGACGGGCATGTACCACGACGCCAGTCCGGGAGCCGGAGTGATCGCAGGTATCGGCCTCGTCCACGGTCGCCAGGTCCTCGTGATCTCGAACGACGCCACGGTCAAAGGCGGCACGTACTACCCGCTCACGGTGAAGAAGCACCTCCGCGCCCAGGAGATCGCCCTCGAGAACCGGCTCCCATGCATCTACCTCGTCGACTCCGGTGGCGCGTTCCTGCCCATGCAGGACGAGGTGTTCCCCGACCGCGACCACTTCGGCCGCATCTTCTACAACCAGGCCCAGCTCTCCGCACGGAAGATCCCCCAGATCGCGGCCGTCCTCGGCTCGTGCACCGCCGGCGGTGCCTACGTCCCGGCGATGAGCGACGAAACCGTCATCGTGCGCGAGCAGGGCACGATCTTCCTCGGCGGCCCTCCGCTGGTCAAGGCGGCCATCGGCGAGATCGTCACCGCGGAGGAACTCGGTGGAGGTGACGTCCACGCCCGGGTCTCCGGCGTCACCGACCACCTCGCCGAAGACGACGCCCACGCCCTCTCGATCGTGCGCGACATCGTCTCGACGCTGCCGCCGGCATCCGAACCGGACTGGTCGATCGTCGAGAGCCGCGAACCGCTCGTCCCGATCGATGGGCTCTACGGGGCCGTTCCGACCGACGTGCAGGCCCCGTATGACGTACGAGAAGTCATCGCGCGTCTCGTCGACGCGAGCGAGTTCCACGAGTTCAAGAAGGAGTACGGTACCACCCTCGTCACCGGCTTCGCCCGGCTGCACGGCCACTCGGTCGGCATCGTCGCCAACAACGGCGTGCTGTTCTCCGAGTCCGCACAGAAGGGAGCGCACTTCATCGAACTGTGCGACCAACGCGGCATCCCCCTGATCTTCCTCCAGAACATCTCCGGCTTCATGGTCGGCCGGGACTACGAGGCGGGCGGCATCGCCAAACACGGCGCCAAGATGGTCACGGCCGTCGCCACCACACGCGTGCCCAAGCTCACCGTCGTGATCGGAGGATCGTTCGGCGCAGGCAACTACTCGATGTGCGGCAGGGCATACTCGCCCCGATTCCTCTGGATGTGGCCGGCTTCCCGGATTTCCGTCATGGGCGGACCCCAGGCCGCAGGCGTCCTCGCTACGGTGAAGCGTGAACAGCACGAACGTGCTGGCACCGAGTGGTCGGCCGAGGACGAGGAGACGTTCAAGACCCCGATCCGCGAACAGTTCGAACACCAGGGCAGCCCGTATTACTCGACCGCCAGGCTGTGGGACGACGGCGTCATCGACCCGGCGGACACCCGCACCCTCCTCGGTCTCGCACTCGACGTGTGTGCCAACGCCCCGTTGCCCGACTCGGCCTTCGGCCTGTTCAGGATGTGACCAGATGACCGACATCGACACCCCGCCGTTCGGCACCGTCCTCATCGCCAATCGCGGCGAGATCGCCTGCCGTGTCATCCGCACTCTCCGTACACTGGGCATCCGTTCGGTCGCCGTGTACAGCGACGCAGACCGTGACGCGAAGCATGTGACGGATGCCGACAGCGCGATCCGCATCGGCCCGGCCTCTGCCGCGAAGAGCTACCTCGACATCGCGGCCGTGATCGGTGCGGCCAGGGCGAGCGGTGCAGACGCGATCCACCCCGGCTACGGCTTCCTGTCCGAGAACGCCGCCTTCGCGAGGGCGTGCGACGACGCAGGGATCGTATTCATCGGCCCCGGCGTCGACGCACTCGAGGTCATGGGCGACAAGATCCGGTCGAAGAACCATGTGGCCGCGAGCGGTGTACCCGTCATCCCGGGCGACTCCCGGCCAGGGCTGAGCAACGCCGACCTCGCCGAAGCCGCCACCGCGGTCGGATATCCGCTGCTCATCAAGCCGTCAGCAGGCGGAGGAGGGAAGGGTATGCACGCCGTGCACGACCCGGCCGACCTCGACGCTGCGCTCGTCACGGCGCGACGGGTCGCGTCTGCCGCCTTCGGCGACGACACCCTCTTCCTCGAGCGGCTGATCCCGAGTCCCCGGCACATCGAAGTCCAGCTTCTGGCTGACAGCCACGGCACCGTCATCCATCTCGGCGAACGTGAATGTTCCCTGCAGCGCCGCCACCAGAAGGTCATCGAAGAGGCACCGTCTCCGTTGCTCGACGCGGACACCCGCCGTCGGATCGGCGAGGCGGCCTGTCGTGTCGCCGAGAGCGTCGGATACACCGGAGCGGGCACTGTCGAGTTCCTCGTGTCGGCTGAGCGCCCCGAGGAGTTCTTCTTCATGGAGATGAACACGCGGCTCCAGGTGGAGCACCCCGTCACCGAGGAGGTCACCGGCCTCGACCTGGTGGCGGAACAGGTACGCATCGCCGCCGGGCAGCCGCTCTCCATCGCCCAGTCCGACGTCACGCTCACCGGCCACGCCATAGAAGCGCGGGTGTACGCGGAGAACCCCGAGCGCGGCTTCCTGCCGGCGACAGGCACCGTCGTCGAACTGCAGGAGCCGGCAGGAGCGGGGATCCGCGTCGACAGCTCCCTTCGGCAGGGACTCGTCATCGGCAGCGACTACGACCCGATGCTCGCCAAGGTCATCGCGCACGGCGCCGACCGAGCAGAGGCTCTCCGCCGCCTCGACCGGGCGCTCGCCGAAACCACTGTGCTCGGCGTTCGCACAAACATCGAGTACCTGCGACTCCTCCTCGCCGACGCCGCCGTGCGAGCGGGCGACCTCGACACGTCCCTCATCGATCGTCGGCTGCCTGACCTCCGCTTTCGGCGACCCACAGACGAGCTCCTCGCCGCTGCCGCCCTTCTGTTGCATGCAGAACGCGAAGCGGCGTCGACCGGTTCGCCCTGGTCCCGGCCGAGCGGCTGGCGGCTGGGGAATCCGCGGCCGACGAGGTACACGTTCGCACTCGACGGAGGCGAGACCACGACGGTCTCCGTCCTCTGGAGCCCCGAAACGGCATCCGTTCGCGTCAACGACGGTGGGGCACAGGGGGCGTCGCTCCGGGCCGTCGACGGCATCGTCCACGCATTCAGCTGGGGGAGCGGCACTCGGATGCTCCGCCTCGTGCACGCCGGGACATCCGTATGGGTGTCCGACTCCGGGTACACCGTCGAGCTGCCCGTTCTCACCAGGGCCGACCGGCTGGCCGCCAGGCTCGTGCTCATCTCCCGGGCCGCCTCCCCGCACAGCCCCGAGGTGCGCTCGCCGATGCCGGGCACCGTCATCAGTGTGGACGTCGCCACCGGGTCGACGGTCGACGCAGGCAGCGCGCTCGTCGTCGTCGAGGCCATGAAGATGGAGCACAAACTCACTGCGAGCGTCGCCGGTGAGGTCACCATCCACGTCGCCGCCGGTGACCTCGTGAAGCTCGACCAGCTCGTCGCCACCCTCGTCCCGACCACTCAGCCAGAACTCTCGACTGTCGAAGGAGACACCGAATGAACACCGAACTCACCGAAGCCCACCAGAAGATCGTCGACGAGGTCAGGGACTTCGCCACAACCGTCGTGGCACCCGCCGCATACTCCTACGACACCGAACGCCGGCTGCCGATGGAGATCATCGCCCAGATGGGCGAGATGGGCCTGTTCGGTCTGCCGTTCCCCGCCGAGTACGGCGGCCAGGGCCAGGACTACTTCGCCCTCTGCCTCGCGGTCGAAGAGCTCGGCCGGGTCGACCAGTCCATCGGAGTCACCCTCGAAGCCGGTGTCGGCCTCGGCGCGATGCCCGTCTACCGGTTCGGTACGGACGCGCAGCGCGAGCAGTTCCTGCCGATGCTGGCGAAGGGCGAGGCGCTCGCCGGGTTCGGCCTCACGGAGGCGGAGGCAGGATCAGACGCGTCCGCCACGAAGACCAACGCCCACCTGGAGAACGGCGAATGGGTCATCAACGGCACGAAGCAGTTCATTACCAACTCCGGCACGCCGATCACCCGGCTCGTCACGATCACGGCCGTGACCGGTGAGAGCGAGCGGGCAGACGGAAGCGTCAAGAAGGAGCTCTCGACGATCCTCGTCCCGACGCCGATCAACGGTTTCACTGTCGAGCCCGCCTACGACAAGGTCGGCTGGCACACCTCGGACACCCACCCGCTCACCCTGAAGAACGTGCGGGTTCCCGAGGCCAACCTGCTGGGCGAGCGTGGCCGCGGCTACGCCAACTTCCTCAAGATCCTCGACGAAGGACGCATCGCGTTCGCCGCGCTCTGCACCGGCGCCGCCCAGGGTTGTGTCGACGAAGCGGTCCGGTACGCCTCGACGCGAAACGTCTTCGGCAAGAACATCGGCTCCCACCAGTACGTCGCGTTCAAGATCGCACGGATGGAAGCCCGCGCGACCGCTGCGAGGATGGCGTACTACCACGCAGCATCGCTTCTCCTGGCAGGCAAACCATTCAAGAAGGAAGCCTCCATCGCGAAGCTCGTCGGCAGCGAGGCGGCCATGGACAACGCCAGGGACGCCACCCAGATCTGGGGCGGGTACGGCTACCTCAACGAGAACACCGTTGCGCGTCACTACCGCGACTCGAAGATCCTCGAGATCGGCGAGGGCACGAGCGAAGTACAGCTGATGATCATCGCCAGGGAGCTGGGCTTCGAGGCCTAGGCTGTGGCGGGGGAAGGGCTGGACGTGTCTGGAGAAGGAGAGTCCATGGCTGGCGAACGCAGGCGGATCGAGCAGCGTGGTCTGTATTTCGAGGAGTTCGACCTCGATGCGGTCTACCTCCACCGCCCCGGCCGCACGGTGACCGAGGCGGACAACGTGTTGTTCACGACGATGACCATGAACACGCAGTCGCTTCATCTCGACGCGGCGTGGAGCGAAACGCAGCCGTTCGGCCAGCGGCTGGTGAACTCGATGTTCACCCTGTCGACGGTGGTCGGCGCGTCGGTGGCCCAGCTCAGCCAGGGCACGATCGTCGCGAACCTCGGTTTCGAGGAGGTCAGGTTTCCTGCGCCGCTCTTCCACGGGGACACGCTGTACTCCGAGACGGTGGTCCGCGCGAAGCGTCTCTCGGGCTCGCGCCCAGGTCAGGGCATCGTCACGCTCGAGCACACCGGACGCAACCAGGACGACGTCGTCGTGGTGACAGCCGTGCGGAACACGCTGATCTGGTGCAAGGACGCCGCACCGTGACCGACTTCGACCTCGGCCCAGCCCTGCTGTTCTGTCCGGCAGACCGCCCCGACCGGTATGAGAAGGCCGCGGCGCGGGCGGACGCCGTCATCCTCGACCTCGAGGACGCCGTTCTTCCCGCTGACCGGGCCGCGGCGCGGCGTGCCGTCGCGGAGCATCCGCTCGACCCGGCGACGACCATCGTGCGGCTCAACCCGGCGGGGACCGACGACTTCCACGCTGATCTCGCAGCGCTGGCTCCCACCGGTTATCGCACGGTCATGCTCGCCAAGACCGAAAGCGCTGCAGACGTGGATGCCGTCGGCATCGGTTTCCGCGTGATCGGACTGTGCGAGACGGCGCGCGGCGTGCTCGCCGCGCAGGAGATCGCCGCCCATCCGTCCACCGTCGCCCTGATGTGGGGAGCCGAGGACCTCCTCGCCTCGCTCGGGGGCACGGCGAGTCGGCGCGCCGACGGGCGTTATCGTCCGCTCGCCGTCCATGCCCGCTCGGCCGTCCTCCTTGCCGCAGGTGCCGGCGGCGTCGCGGCCATCGATTCGGTCTACCTCGACATCGCCGATCTCGCCGGTCTCGCCGACGAAGTCCATGATGCGTCCGCCTCCGGCTTCGCCGCGACGGCGTGCATCCACCCGGGCCAGGTCGCGACGATCCGCGCCGGATACGCCCCGACGGCGGCGGAGATCGCGGACGCGACAGCGGTCCTGGCGGCGGCGGAAAACGCCGCGGGCGTGTTCCGTTTCGATGGGCGGATGGTCGATGAACCGGTGCTCAGGAACGCCCGTTCGGTGATCCGCCGGGCCCGTCGTGCGGACGCCAGGAACCTGGATACCAAATCGTTATGAACTATTTGCTTCGCTGACGCCGGTGCGGTCAGTCGGTGTCGGTCCTCTGGCATATTCTGGCCACAGGTGCGGGGGCGCTGAGTCTCTCGCATCCCGCGAAATTACGGGCGAAGTGGGTGATCGGATGTCGAGGATGATGCCTCGCCTGTTCGCAGCAGACCAGCCCGATGCTGGCCCCTCAGACGACAGTCGGCCGCAGTCCCCGCGGCGCGCGGCGCGGCCGGTGAGCCCGCCGGAGGAGCACCCATCGTCACCGATCCCGGTCATGGGCGACAGCGCAGGTCTCGGCACCGCTATCAGGCGACCGCTCGGAGAGACCGACCTCAGCGTCTTCCCGCTCGCCCTCGGCACGAGTGTCTTCGGCTGGACGGCACAGGTCGACGCCAGCGCCGCGATCCTCAACCGCTACTACGACTTCGGCGGCAACTTCATCGACACGGCAGACAGCTACTCGGCCGGTCGAAGCGAACACATCATCGGCCAGTGGATGGCGCGCAGGGGCAATCGTGACCAGATCGTGCTCGCCACCAAGGTGGGCAACCACCCCGACAACCCCGGCCTCGGCCCCGTCAGCATGGTGCGGGCCGTCGAGGCGAGCCTCGAGCGACTGCAGACCGACCACATCGACCTGCTCTACTTCCACCTCGACGACCGCTCGGTTCCGCTCGAAGACAGCCTCGGCACAGCACAGTGGCTGATCGAAACCGGCAAGGTGCGCCACCTGGGTGCGTCGAACTTCAGCGCCGAACGTCTCGTCGAAGCCCGCATCCTCAGCGCGGCGGGCTACCCGCGGCTCGAAGCGCTCGAAACCCACTACAGCCTGCTGCACCGCCAGCCGTTCGAGGGTGACCTCGGGCTCGTCAGCCGCGGTCAGCGGCTCGGCGTCATGCCCTACTTCGCGCTCGAGAACGGTTTCCTCACTGGAAAGTACCGATCCAGGTCCGACCTCGACGGTTCAACTCGCGGTGCGAGGGTTGCCCGACACCTCAACCGCGGCGGACTCCGGGTGCTGCACGCCCTCGACAGCGTCGCGGCCGAGCACAACGCCCCCGTCGCGTCGATCGCACTGGCGTGGCTGCTGGCGAAACCAGGGGTCGTCGCCCCGGTTGCGAGCGCGTCGCAGGCCGACCAGATCGACGCCCTCGTGGCATCCCCGGCCATCCGGCTCACCCGTGGCCAGCTCGTCGAGCTCGAACGCGCCGCTCGCGTCTGACGCGATCGCGCCGATCAGGGCGCAAGCCCCCGGACGGGCGTGCGACAGTGTCGTCCCTCTGCCGTAGGGTGGAAGGGATGAACGGCGCCATTGACCTTCCGCTCGATGTTGCCGAGCTGTCCTTTGCTGCATCCGGCGATGCACTCGTCCGCCGGACGGTGTTGCCGAGTGGCGTTCGAATCCTCAGCGAACACGTCCCGGGCAGCCGCAGCGCGACGCTCGGTTACTGGGTCGCTGTCGGATCCCGCGACGAGCTGCCCGCCACGCCGGCCATCGGCGCATCGCCGGCCCGCGAGTCCGGCTTCGGTTCCACGCATTTCCTCGAGCACCTGCTTTTCAAGGGAACCCCGACGCGAACCTCCCTCGACATCGCGATCGCCTTCGACTCGGTCGGCGGAGAGCACAACGCGCTCACCGCCAAGGAGCACACCTGCTATTACGCGAAGGTGCGCGACCGCGACCTGGCCATGGCGGTCGACGTGATCGCCGACATGCTGACCTCGTCCCTCCTCGACCCGACGGAATTCGAAACCGAACGCGGCGTCATCCTCGAAGAGCTGGCGATGGCTGAGGACGACCCGGCAGACGTCGCGAGCCAGAACCTCTTCGAGGCCGTCCTCGGCGACCATGCCCTCGGGCGACCGATCGGCGGCACACCGGAAACCATCAGGCAGGCGACGCGCGACGCCGTCCAAGCGCACTACCGCGAGAACTACCGTCCTCAGGACCTCGTCATCACCGCGGCAGGGGCTGTCGACCACGACGCCCTCGTCGCCGACGTCACCCATGCACTCGTCGCGGCCGGCTGGGACCTCTCGGTGACGGCGCGTCCGGTCGAACGTCGCGGCCTGGACGAATCGACCGTCACCAGGCGCTCTCACCTCTCGGTCGAGACCCGACCGATCGAACAGGTTCACGTGCTGATCGGATTCCCGGGCCTCGCGGCATCCGACGACCGACGGCTGACCATGGGAGTGCTTAACTCCATCCTCGGCGGCGGGATGTCGTCGCGGCTGTTCCAGGAGATCCGCGAGAAGCGCGGGCTGGCCTACTCGGTGTACTCCTTCGGTGCGTCGTACTCAGACGCCGGAGTCTTCGGGCTCTACGGGGCATGCTCCCCGGCGAAGGCCCGCCAGGTCGCCGACCTCATGCTGTCCGAGCTGCGTCGGCTGGCAGCAGACGGCGTGACCGACGAAGAACTCGCGCGCGCCAACGGCCAGCTGTCCGGAGCATCCGCCCTCGCACTCGAAGATTCCGATACCCGGATGTCCCGGCTCGGCCGCGCCGAGATCACCCTCGGTGAATTCATCGACCTCGACGAGAGCCTTCGCAGGCTCGCGCTGGTCACCGCCGCCGAGGTCCAGGCTCTCGCCGCGGACCTCGTCTCCCGCCCTCTCTCCCTCGCCGCCGTCGGAGCCGTCGATGATGACGTGTTCGCCGGATTCGGCGAGGACCATCAGGAGTGACTCTCGTGTCCCAGTACATCTATCTCGTCCGCCACGGTGAGCAGCAGGACGCCCAGCACGGTATGGGCGACGGCCCGCTCTCCGCCCGCGGACGGCGCCAGGCCCAGTTCCTCGCCGAACGCATCGGCGGTCTCCCGATGACCGCGGCCTATCACTCCCCGCTGCAGCGTGCGTCGGAGACGGCTCGCATCATCGGTGAACGGATGCCGTCGATCGAGTCGCAGCCCAGCGCCCTCCTGATGGACTGTGTCCCGACCGGGCGCACCCCGGAGATGCCGTCGTCGTACGCGCCGTTCTTCGGGTCGGTGACCGAGGCCGAGATCGATGCGGGAGCCGCCCAGATGTCCGACGCTGTCTCCGAGTTCCTTGCTCCGCGAAAGGGTGACCGCCACGACCTGCTCATCACCCACAACTTCGTCATCGCCTGGTTCGTGCGCGAGGTCCTCGGCGCCCCGGCGTGGCGGTGGATGACTCTCGACCAGGCGCACTGCGGCCTCACCATCATCCAGCGCAAGCCCGGCCGGCCCTGGACGCTGCTCACCCACAACGACCTCGGCCACCTGCCGATGGAAGTGCGAACAGGCCTGCCAGACCCGCTCCTGGTCTGAGACCGGCGTCAGAGAACGAGTTCCTTGCGGTACCAGTTCGTGGCGTTCGGGTTGTCGTTGTACGGCTCGACGCTGGCGTAGCCCATCGACTGGTACAGCCCTCCGGCAGCAGTGAGCGTGGCGTTCGTGTCGAGCACCACCTCTGTGGCCCCGAACTCGATCGCGCGCCGTTCCAGGTCGGCGAGGAGTTCACGGCCCCAGCCCTTGCCGCGCGTCTCCGGGCGGAGGAAGAGGTGCTTCACCTCGTAGCGTTCGGGGCTCAGCCGGCGGATGCCGCCGCACCCGACGGCGCGATCGCCGTCATGAACGAGAACGAAGACTCCAGCGGGCGGATCGAACTGTTCGGCAGCCGGGAACGAGATGGAGTACTCGCCGCCGACGAAGCTCAACTCGCGGCTGTGGAAATACTCCCAGAGGAGTTCCTGCGCGGTCGGGTCGGTGACGGGGGCTGTGGTGAAATCGGGCACCTGTCCAGCCTAAACCGACGGCGCTGGCGGCCTGTAGATTGGGAGCATGGGAACGAGCGTGGCAGTGGTCGGGGCAAGCGGCACGATGGGGCAGTTGTTCACACGGCTGATCGATGAGTCCCAGGGGTTCGAGGTGATCGCCAGGCTCGGTTCGTCCAGCGCTCTCGAGGAGATGGACGGCGCGGACATCGTCGTGGATGTGACCGCCCCCGCGGTCTCGCAAAAGGTCGTCTCCCACGCCATTCGTTCTGGCGCCAACGTGCTCGTCGGCACCTCGGGCTGGTCGCGTGAGCGACTCGCGGCGCTCAAGACCGAACTCGCGGACCGCGACAGCGGAGTTCTCGTCATCCCCAACTTCTCGCTCGGCTCGGTGCTCGGCACGACGCTCGCGACCATCGCCGGCCGGTTCTTCGACTCGATCGAGATCGTCGAAGCGCACAAGGCGACCAAGATCGATTCGCCGAGCGGCACCGCCGTGCGCACGGCCGAGCTCATCGGCGAGGCCAGGTCGGGTCTCGGGCCTGTCGAAGCACCGCACACCGACCAGCGGGCCCGCGGCCAGCAGGTGTCGAGCATCCCGATCCACAGCCTCAGGCTCACCGGCATCGTCGCCCGCCAGGAAGTCGTGTTCGGCGGCACTGGGGAGACCCTCTCGATCACCCACAACACGATCGATGCGAGCTCGTACGAGCAGGGCATCCTGCTCGCGCTCGAGGCCGCCCGCACGGCGACCGGCCTGACCGTCGGCCTGGAGAACCTGATGGACCTCGGGATCTCCCGCGCATGACCACTCGAATCGGCGTGGCCGTGATGGCCGTCCTGCTCGTGCTGTACCTCGTTCTCGTCGGCGACCGCGCGGTGAAGTTCCTGCTCACGGGTGAGCCCGTCGCAATCGTGATCGGTGCGGCGCTGATCGTTTTGCCGATCATCGGCGGTTGGGCGCTGGTCCGTGAGCTGCTGTTCGGGGTCAGGGCAGAGAAGCTCGGCCGCATCCTCGAATCCGAGAACGCGCTCCCGGCAGATGAGCTCCCGTTGCGCCCGAGCGGACGCCCCGAGCGCGACTCGGTCGACGCTGTGTTCCCGGAGTACCGCGCGGCCGTCGAGGCCGCACCGGAGGACTGGAGGGCGTGGTACCGACTCGGTCTCGCCTACGACGGCGCCGGTGACCGCAGGCGCGCCCGCGAGGCGATCCGCGAGGCGATCAGGCTCAACTCGGCGTCCTGACCCGCTGCTGTGCGCCCTGCCGCGGGCGTGCGGTTGGTCCCAAAGGGTCGTTCATGCCGTGCGCGAGTAACCCTTTGGGCGAAGTCGATCCCGACGGGGCATCCGCAGCCGGCACGTTCGAGTCGCCTCGAACGGCTGTTCGTCATGCGTCTGAAGCGCGTTTGGCGGCTACTCGGCGCACGGCGCCCGCGATCAGCGCCCGCGGATCAACGCCGCGTCGACGGCCTTCTCCACGGTGCGGTGCGTGAAGACGAACCCGTCGCCGAGGAGCCGCGCCGGCTGCGGGTGCTGATCCACCAGCAGCAGGTCGCGTGCCGCATCGCCGAGGGCAGCCGTCACCGCGAACGCAGGGACCGGGAGGAAGAAGGGTCGGTTCAGCCTCATGGCGAGGTGACGCATCAGATCGTTGGCGGATGCCGCGGTCGGTCCCGTGACGTTGACCGGTCCGGCGAGTGTCCCGTCGAGAAGGTGCACGAGCGCCCTCGTCTCGTCGACAAGACTCACCCACGGCCACAGCTGTTCGCCGCCACCGAGGGGCCCGCTGAGCCCGGCGCGGGTGAGGAGCAGCAACGGCTTGAGCACGCCGTCCGTCGCCACGACGATGCCGCTGCGCGCGATCACGACGCGGGTGACGTCGTCGGCGCGACGTGCAGTGCGTTCCCACTCGGCGGTGACGTCGCTGAGGAACCCCGTTCCGCGCGCGCTGTCCTCGGTGAGAGTCTCATGCGGACGCGACCCGTAATAGCCGGCAGCGGATGAGCTGATGAACACCTCGGGAGGCACGGCGGCGGCGCGGATCGCCGTGACGAGCGTGCTCGTCGCCGCAACCCGGGATGCGAGGATCTCGCGTTTGTACCCCGGCGTCCACGGCAGGCGCCCGATCGAGGCACCGGAGAAGTTGACGACGGCTGTGGCACCGTCGAGCGCAGCCGGGTCGATGGTGCGCGACGCCGGATCCCAGAGCACGTCGCCCGGCCCTGGGTTCTTCCGAACCAGGCGGACCACCTCGTCGCCCCTCGCACGCAGTTCCTCGGTGAGCGCGGTTCCGATCAGGCCGGACGCACCGGCGATGACGACGCGCTTCACGGCGTCCGTCCGCCGATCGTGAGCGGCATCAGGCGAGGCTCGCCTCGATCGTGATCGGGATGCCCGCGAGTGCCTGCGACACCGGGCACGACGCCTTCGCCTCTGTGGCGATGCGCTCGAAATCCTCTTCGCTGATGCCAGGGACCCTCGCGCTCACGAGCAGGTGACTTCCCGTGATGCCCGTGCCGGGCTGGAACGTGACGGCCGCGGTGGTCTGGATGCTCTCGGGCGGGTTGCCTGCCTCGGTGAGCATGTTCGAGAACTGCATGCTGAAGCAGGCGGAGTGCGCCGCCCCGAGCAGTTCCTCGGGGGTGGTGACGCTTTCGGAGCCTTCAGTGCGGGCCTTCCAGTTCACCGGCAGGCTCGCTGCCTTCGAGGAGTCGAGTGAGACCGTTCCCTCGCCCTCGAAAAGTGTTCCGTTCCAGACGGTCGTTGCTTCGCTGGTTGCAGCCATGGCATCCTCCATACTCGCGTGCGGGCCTGTCGCCGCACGCCGAGCCTAACGGTTCACCCTGGCGTTATCACCCTCGGATTCAGGGTGCGACCGGCGTGCGGCCGAGCACACCTGCACGGACGAGAAGCAGGTAGACCTGGCACCCGATGCAGTATCCGAAGACCGAGTTGAGGAACGCGGCGATGAAGGCGACGGATGCGGCGACGACGAGAGCGCCGGGAACAGACAGCAGATGCAGAACGAGACCGAGCGCGGTGACAGCGAAGCCGATGCCCTGCGCGAAGGTCGGCGGGCGTGGGTCCTCGAGCTCGTCCTGGGCAGACAGCCGCGGCCGGACCAGCCGGGCGAACAGCACACCGTACGGATGACGACGGATGCCGGCGAACGCGCCCCACGCGAACAGTGCGGTCACCAGCAGGTACAGCACGAGCGTCACCGTCGAGGCGCCGACGAGTCCGGTGAAAACGATCGCGGCCAGGAGGACTGCAGTGATGCCTGCGCCGAAACGCGGGCCCCGCGGATCGATGCCGCGGCTGGGGTCAGTGCTGGACATGGCTGCTCCTGGGAAGACGGGCGGGGCTGTGAGGACTGGAGGGAAGGGGAGCGAGGACCGCTTCGATGGCGGAACGCTGGGGTACCCCGGCGCTGCGGGCCATCTGGCGACCGGCGGCGTCGAGAACGAGCACCGTGGGCGTCTGGGTGACCCGGAACCGGGCGGCGAGGTCCTGTCTGGAGGTGAGGTCGACGACAGCGACGTCGACGCCGCCGACTCCTGATGCGACCGTGCGCAGCATCCGCTCGGTCGATGGGCAACGGGAGCAGAATTCGGTACTGAACTGCACGAGGGTCGCCCGGTCGCCGAATGCCACGTTCCCGTCGAAGTCGGCCGGTGTGAACGCGTCGTCGTCCGTGTCGGTTGCCCGCACGACCCTGCCGTCTCGTCGACGCCAGAGCGCGCCCGCGAGGGTTGACACGCCGGCCAGGCCGGCGATGGCCACAGCGGCGAGAAGGGGATCCATTCCCACACTGTATGAATCGCCCGAGCCCGGCGGCCCCGTGTGACAAAGAATGACGGACGCGCCGGGGGAGTCGACAGGGTGAGGGGGCGCAAAGCGCGATCACTCGGTTAGCCTTGGAGCCATGGCTGCGACGATCCCCACCCCGTACGAGGACCTCCTGCGCGACACCCTCGAGAACGGCACGCGCAAGACCGACCGGACGGGAACGGGTACGACCAGCGTGTTCGGCCGCCAGCTCCGGTTCGACCTCTCAGAGGGTTTCCCGCTCATCACCACCAAGCGGGTGCACTTCAAATCGATCGCGTACGAACTGCTCTGGTTCCTCCGGGGCGAGAGCAACGTCGGCTGGCTCCGGGAGAACGGTGTCACCATCTGGGACGAGTGGGCGGATGTCGACGGCGAACTCGGTCCTGTCTACGGCGTTCAGTGGCGCTCATGGCCGACAGCGGGCGGCGACACGATCGACCAGATCTCCGACGTCATCGAAGCCATCAAGACCACTCCTGATTCCCGCCGCCTGATCGTGTCGGCCTGGAATCCGGCAGACATCCCCGACATGGCCCTCGCGCCGTGCCACGCCCTGTTCCAGTTCTATGTGGCCGACGGCAAACTGTCCTGCCAGCTCTACCAGCGCAGCGCCGACCTCTTCCTCGGCGTCCCGTTCAACATCGCCAGCTACGCACTGCTCACCCATCTCGTCGCCGAACAGGCCGGCCTCCAGGTCGGCGACTTCGTCTGGACCGGCGGCGACTGCCACATCTACGACAACCATGTCGAGCAGGTCACCGAACAGCTGCGCCGCGACCCCTACCCGGCCCCGCAGCTCAGGATCACGTCGCACCCAGACGACATCTTCGGCTACGCGTTCGACGACCTCGTCGTCGAGAACTACCAGCACCACCCGGCCATCAAGGCGCCGGTAGCGGTATGAGCCTCCCGCGGATCGGGCTGGTCTGGGCGGAGGCCGCCAACGGCACGATCGGCAACGCCGGTGTGCTTCCCTGGCACCTGCCCGAGGACCTCGCGCACTTCAAGGCCGTGACGCTCGGCAGTCCGGTCGTGATGGGCCGCAAGACCTGGGACTCGCTTCCCGAACGATTCCGCCCGCTCCCCGGACGGCGAAACATCGTCGTCACCAGGCAGCAGGACTGGCGCGCGGACGGCGTCGAGACCGCCGATTCGATCGCGGCCGCGCTCGCCATCGCCGGTGAGGGCACCGCCGGCGACGACGTGGTCTGGGTGATCGGGGGAGCGGAAGTCTTCTCGGCGGTCATCGACATCGCACAGCGTCTCGAGGTCACCACGATCCGCGAACCCATCGAGGGGGATGCCGTCGCTCCGGCCATCACCGAGAGGTGGCGTCTGGTCTCGACCGACCCCGTCGAGGGCTGGCACACGTCCGCCAAGGGAATCGAGTACCGGTTCCTCCGCTACGAATCCGACTGACGGGTCGGGACCGATGGGGCGCGCAGCCCCCGGCAACCGGTACCCTGATACCTGTGTCTAACGTCGTGAATCCCTTCGGTCAGGTCCTCGTAGCGCTCGTCACCCCCTTCACCGCCGACGGTGAAGTCGACTGGCCTGGCGTCGAGAAGCACATGGACGACGTGATCAACGCGGGTGCAGACGGCATCGTCGTCACCGGCACGACCGGCGAAACCTCCACGCTTACCGACCCGGAGAAACTGCGTCTCGTCGAGGTCGGCAAGTCCGTCTCGGCCGGCCGGGCGAAGATCATCACCGGCGGCGGATCCAACGAGACCGCCCACGCCATCGACCTCTATCGGCAGAGCGAAAGAGCCGGCGCCGACGGTGTCATGATCGTCACGCCGTACTACAACAAGCCGACGCAGGCGGGCATCCTCACCCACTTCCGGATGATCGCGGATGCCACAGACCTCCCGGTCATCCTCTACGACATCCCCGGCCGCACGGGCGTGCCGATCAGGTACGAGACCATCCTTCGCGCGGCCAAGCACCCGAACATCCTCGCGGTGAAAGACGCCAAGGGCGACTTCTCCGAAGTGAGCCGCGTGCTCAATCAGACCGACCTGCTCTACTTTTCAGGGGACGACGCCAACGCCCTGCCGCACCTCTCCATCGGTGCGGCCGGTCTCATCGGCGTCACAGCCAACATCGCCGCAAAGCCGTACCGCCAGATGGTCGACGCCGTCAACGCCGGCGACCTGGCAACGGCGACAGCGGCACACATGCAGCTCGAGCCTCTCGTCCGTGCCGTCATGACGCACGTGCCTGGAACCGTGGCCGCCAAGTACATCCTGCACGGGCTCGGCCGCATCGCCAGTCCGCGCGTCCGACTCCCGCTCGTCGGCCCTGAAGAGTGGGAAGCAGCCCAGATCGAGGACGAAATCGACCTCGTCAAGGACATCCCGGGAGTGGACTTCTCCAACTTCCGTCCAGACCGCAACGCGGCAGCCGGTGGCGCTCTGCCACAGGTGCACGGCACCACCCGCTGACGCACACATCCAAGGAGGGCATATGCCCACAACTATTTACAATCCGCCTGCCCTGAAAAAGGGAACGCTCCGCGTCATCCCGATCGGAGGCCTCGGCGAAATCGGCCGGAACATGACCATGTTCGAGATCGACGGCAAGATCCTCATCGTCGACTGCGGTGTGCTGTTCCCCGAGGAGCACCAGCCGGGCGTCGACCTGATCCTGCCGGACTTCACTCCGATCAAGGATCGTCTCGATGACGTCGTCGGAGTCGTTCTGACCCACGGTCACGAAGACCACATCGGAGCAGTTCCGTACCTGCTCCGCCTCCGCAAGGACATCCCGCTGATCGGATCCGGCCTCACGCTCGCACTCGTCGAGGCAAAGCTCAAAGAGCACCGCATCCAGCCATACAGCCTCACCGTCGCCGAGGGCCAGAAAGAACAGCTCGGTCCATTCGACCTCGAATTCGTTGCCGTGAACCACTCGATCCCGGACGCTCTCGCCGTGGCGATCAAGACATCGGCGGGCACCGTCCTCGCGACGGGTGACTTCAAGATGGACCAGCTCCCGCTCGACGGGCGGCTCACAGACCTCCGTGAGTTCGCACGGCTCGGCAAGGAGGGCGTCGACCTCTTCCTCGTCGACTCCACCAACGCAGACGTTCCCGGATTCACACCACTCGAGCGCTCCATCGGCCCGGTCCTCGAGCAGGTCATCTCCAAAGCCCCTCGCCGTGTGATCGTCGCGAGCTTCTCCAGCCACGTGCACCGCGTTCAGCAGGTGCTCGACGCTGCTCACGCCAATGGCCGCCGGGTCGCATTGCTTGGTCGCTCGATGGTGCGCAACATGACCATCGCCGCGGACCTCGGCTACCTCAAGGTGCCCGAAAACGTCCTCATCGACTACAAGAAGGCCAAGGACATCCCAGACGACAAGATCGTCTACATGTCGACCGGGTCGCAGGGCGAGCCGATGGCCGTCCTCAGCCGGATGGCGAACATGGATCACGCCATCGAGGTGGGAGACGGCGACACCGTCATCCTGGCGTCGAGCCAGATTCCCGGCAACGAGAACGCCATCTACCGTGTCATCGACGGCCTCACGAAGCTCGGTGCGAACGTCGTGCACAAGGGCAACGCCAAGGTCCACGTCTCCGGCCACGCCGCCGCAGGCGAGCTCCTCTACTGCTACAACATCATCAAGCCGAAGAACGTCCTCCCCGTGCACGGCGAATACCGCCACCTCGTCGCCAACGCGAAGCTCGCCATCGACACCGGCATCCCCGAGGAGAACACCATTCTCGCCGAGGACGGAACCGTCATCGACCTCAAGGACGGTGAAGCCCGTGTCGTCGGCCAGCTCGACCTCGGCTTCGTCTACGTCGACGGCTCGAGCGTCGGTGAGATCACCGACGCCGACCTCAAGGACCGTCGGATCCTCGGAGAAGAGGGCTTCATCTCGATCATCGTGGTCGTCGAGGCCCAGACCGGCAAAGTCATCGTCGGACCGGAGATCCACGCCAAGGGGTTCGCTGAAGACGACCGCGTGTTCGACGGCGTCAAGCCCAAGATCGAGCAGGCGCTTGCGGATGCCGCACGCAACGGCGTGCGTGACCCGCACGCACTGTCGCAGATCGTTCGGCGCACCGTCGGCCGGTGGGTCAACACGTCATACCGCCGCCGTCCGATGATCGTCCCGCTCGTCATCGAGGCATAGTCGGTCTGAGCTCTTGAGTTGCCCGGATTCGCGGGTTCCGGCCCGTCCGGACCCGTGAAACCGGGCAACTCGCGTTTGTTCATGCGGTCGAAACACGCGAGGCGTAGCATCGCGACATGGCCCGGTTCACACTTCGGGAGGCGACAGGCAGCGACGCACGCTTTCTCGGTGACATGCTCTTCGAGGCATCCGAATGGATGCCGACGCGGACGCGATCGCGCGTCGACGTGCTCGCAGGGCCGACGACCGCGAAGTACATCTCGGGGTGGAAACGACCGGGCGACGCAGGCACGATCGCCGTCGACTCCGCAGGCACGCCGATCGGTGCCTGCTGGTACCGACTGCTCCCGGCGCACGACCCGGGCTACGGATTCGTCGCGCCTGGCGTGCCCGAGCTGACGCTCGGTGTCGTCGCCGTGTGGCGGGCGCAGGGCGTCGGCCGTGCGCTCCTCGAGGCCGTCGTGTCGCAGGCCAGGTCGGCAGGTCACACTCGCATCAGTCTCAGCGTCGAACGTGCCAACCATGCGAGACGCCTCTACGTCAGCGAAGGTTTCCACACCGTCGAGTCCGGTGTGGACTCCGACACGATGGTGCTCATCCTGCGCTGAAGACGCGCGAGGCCGGATGGGACTGGCCCCGCGTCAATGCGGGGCAAACGACCCCTGCCGAAGTACCGTGGAACCATGGCTACGACTAGCAAATCGTCCAGCCGCGGTCGGAGCACGTCGGCGCGCGGAGGAGCACCGAGCGCCCGCAAGGCGCCGGCGAAGAACACAACGGCGAAGACCACCAAACTCCCGACAGCGAAGACTGTCGCGTACCCGACGGAACCGTCGGAGAACGTGTTCGTGAAGATGTGGATGGGCCTCGCCCACCTCGCAGGCGGGACGGCTCGGGCATTCGGCCCAGAACGGTTCGCCAAAGAGGAACGCCGCGACGGCATCCCGTTCCTCATCCTCCTGCTCGCGATCGTCGGCATGGTCGTGCAGTGGTTCGGTGTGAACGACACCGTCGCCCAGAACCTCAACGCCTTCACCTTCGGTGGCATCTTCGGTCGCCTGGCGTTCGCCCTCCCCGTCGTGATGCTGTTGCTGGCGATCTGGCTGTTCAGGCATCCGAGCTCAGTGAACGACAACGGGCGCATCGGCATCGGCCTGATCATCGTCCTCGTCGCCGTCGCCGGGCTCTGCCACACCTTCGGCGGGCAACCGAACCCCAGCGACGGGATGCCGGCACTCGCCGTCGCCGGCGGACTGGTCGGCTGGATCGTCGGCGCCCCCCTCGTGGCGCTCATCACCCCGATCGGCGCAGGGATCGTCCTGTCCCTGCTGGTGCTTCTCAGCCTGTTCATCATCACCAAGACCCCGCCGAACAAGGTGGGCGCGAGACTCAGGCAGCTCTACGCGTGGACCTTCGGCACCGACGTCCAGACGGACGAGGAACGCGAGGCCGCGAAACTCGAACGCACGAAGCAGGTCGAGCTCGACGGAATCGACGACGACGGTGACGAATCGCTGCCGTGGTGGCGACGCAACAAGAGTCAGCGCGAGGTCGACCCCGCATTCGATTCAGCACTGGAAGGCGACCCGCTCGCTGAGCTCCTCGGCGGACCGAGCCGCGGGAACGGCGAATTCGACTCAGCCCTCGAGGGCGAGGATGTCGACATGTTCGGCAACCCCATTCACGATGACGACGAGGCCATGACCGAGGTGATCGGCGACCTCTCGGCAGCGGAGGCGGCGCTCGGCACCTTCGCCGTCGGCGAGTCCACCTCCGGACTCCACGACGACGGCCCTGAGGGCGCCACCGAAGCCCTGCCCGGCATGGAGGGTCTCGGGCTGATGGACGACTCCGGCCCGCAGCGGATGGCCCGCCCGACGGCGCCGCCGGCTCCGTACCGTCTCCCTGCGGCATCCACCCTCGGCGCCGGAGACCCGGCCAAGACCCGCTCAGCAGCGAATGACGAGGTCGTCGTTGCCGTCACCAGCGTCCTCGACCAGTTCAAGGTCGACGCCAAGGTCACCGGCTTCTCGCGCGGCCCGACCGTGACGCAGTACGAGATCGAAGTCGGTCCCGGCGTCAAGGTCGAGCGGATCACCGCGCTGACCAACAACATCGCCTACGCCGTCGCGTCGAACGAGGTTCGTATCCTCGCGCCGATCCCCGGCAAGAGCGCCATCGGTGTCGAGATCCCGAACAGCGACCGCGAGATCGTCACCCTCGGTGACGTCCTCCGCTCGGCGAACGCCACGAAGAGCGTGCACCCGATGACCATCGGTGTGGGCAAGGACGTCGGCGGCGGCTTCGTCGTCGCCAACCTGGCCAAGATGCCCCACCTCCTCGTCGCCGGCTCGACCGGCTCGGGAAAGTCGAGCTTCATCAACTCGATGATCACGAGCCTGCTCATGCGGGCGAAACCGAGCGACGTGCGCATGGTCCTCATCGACCCCAAGCGCGTCGAGCTGACGTCATACGCCGGGGTCCCGCACCTCATCACGCCCATCATCACGAACCCGAAGAAAGCGGCGGAAGCGCTGCAGTGGGTCGTGAAGGAGATGGACATGAGGTACGACGACCTCGCCAGCTTCGGCTTCAGGCACATCGACGACTTCAACAAGGCCGTCGTGAACGAGGAGATCGTGCTCCCCGTGGGCAGCGAACGGGTGCTCAAGCCATACCCGTACCTGCTCGTCGTCGTCGATGAGCTCGCAGACCTCATGATGGTCGCGCCTCGCGATGTCGAGGACTCGATCGTGCGCATCACACAGCTCGCCAGGGCGTCCGGGATCCACCTCGTCCTCGCCACGCAGCGACCATCGGTCGACGTCGTCACCGGGCTCATCAAGGCGAACGTGCCTTCACGGCTGGCGTTCGCCGTGACGAGCGTCACCGACTCCCGCGTCATCCTCGACCAGCCGGGAGCAGACAAGCTCATCGGCCAGGGCGATGGCCTGTTCCTGCCGATGGGCACGAACAAAGCCATCCGCGTGCAGGGCGCGTGGGTGTCAGAGGCCGAGATCGAGAAGGTCGTCAAGCACGTCACCCAGCAGGCTCGCCCCGAGTACCGCAAGGACGTCGCCGCCGTCATCGAGAAGAAGGAAGTCGACGCAGACATCGGCGATGACCTCGACCTGCTGCTCGCGGCGACCGAGCTCGTCGTCGGCACCCAGTTCGGCTCGACGTCGATGCTGCAGCGCAAGCTCAGGGTCGGTTTCGCCAAGGCGGGACGCCTGATGGACCTGATGGAATCGCGCGAGATCGTCGGCCCGTCTGAGGGCTCGAAGGCGCGCGACGTGCTCGTCACCGCCGAACAGCTCCCAGGACTCCTCGCCAAGCTCAAGGGCGAAGACGGCCCGGCGTTCTCCGCGTCGTCGCACAGCGACGAGCGGTACGACGGCGACCAGGTCGACCAGCAGTTCGACGGATACGATGTTGTGGAGGGCGAATCCGACGAGGACGCCTGGAAGCTCACCGGCAAGGAGGAGTAGCAGGACATGACTCTTCCCCGTGCCGGAGGATCGCGATCCGCGAACCTCAATCTGCCGAACGCGATCACCGTCATCCGCATCCTCCTCGCTCCGGTCTTCATCTGGATGCTCCTGGCCGACGACGGCGCGGACGGCTGGCTCCGATGGGCGGCCGCCGTCCTCTTCATCGTGGCCATCGCCACTGACGGGATCGACGGCGCGATCGCCAGGAAGCACGGGCTGGTCACCGACCTCGGCAAGCTCCTCGACCCGATCGCAGACAAGATCCTCACCGGCGGCGCACTCGTGGCCCTCTCCATCCTCGGAGAACTGCCCTGGTGGGTCACCATCGTCGTTCTCGTCCGTGAGATCGGCATCACCGTGCACAGGATGATCGTGGCGACCGACCACGTCGTAGCCGCCGCGTGGATGGGCAAGCTCAAGACCGTGGCGCAGTCGGTCGCGATCTCGATCGCCCTCCTCCCGCTCTACCTCGTCGTCGGGGACTGGATCTTCTGGGTCAACGGCATCCTGATGACCGCCGCGGTTCTCCTCACGGTCGCCAGCGGCATCGACTACGTCCTCACCGCGCTCAGGGCAGCCAGACGGCCATGAACGCGAACGGCGGGAGCGACGTGGATCGAACGGCAGCACTGATCCGCCACCTCACCGCGCGGGGCCTCACCATCGCCGTGGCCGAATCGCTGACCGGCGGGCTGCTGGCAGCCGAACTGATCCGGCCGGCTGGGGCATCCGCCGTCGTCGCCGGGGGAGTGGTCGCCTATCACACCGACGTCAAGCATTCGGTGCTCGGTGTCGACGCCGCGCTCCTGGCCGAACACGGGGCAGTCCACCCGCTCGTCGCGGAGCAGATGGCGGCAGGTGCGCGAACCGTCCTCAGCGTCGACGGGCGACCGGCGGACATCGGCGTGTCGACCACAGGCGTCGCAGGGCCCGACCCCCAGGACGGACGTGCCCCCGGCACCGTCTTCCTCGGTCTGTCCATGGCGGGAGGGACCCGCTCGCTCGGTCTCACCCTGACCGGAGACCGGGACACGATCCGCAGGGATACCGTCGCAGCGGCGGTCGATTTCCTCACTGCGATCACCGGCGTGGGAGCCGGCGGATCCTGAGAGTTGGCCCTGACAGATTTCGGGTGGAATATCGCGTGTTGCGCTCCGGTTACAACTCTCAGACTCACAAGAAAAGATCAGTCAGAAACACTAAGGTTTGAGTACGGATGGGTGTAGTACTGTTTCCATCCACAGACTTACCGACGGTGAGGCTGACCGGCAGAGAAGGAGGGGTCAAATGATACTTGTTCGTCAAGAAATCGGCGACGTGCTTCGTGACTTCCGGCTGCAAAAAGGGCGGACTCTTCGCCAGGTTGCAAGCAAAGCGAGTGTGGCCCTCGGCTACCTCAGCGAAGTCGAACGCGGACAGAAGGAAGCGTCGAGTGAAATCCTCGCCTCCGTCGCCGACGCCCTCGAGACACCGATCTCGGTGATCATGCGCGAAGTCGGAGACCGCCTCGCGGTCATCGAAGGAATCGAACCGATTCCAGACACCGTCCCAGACGAATTCGTCGCCGAACTGGATGCCGATCTCGTCGCACGCTGACGATCGACCATCGACTGATACCCCGGAGTGCACACGCGCTCCGGGGTATTCCTCTGTCTGCGGCCCGTTACGCTTGATTCCGTGAAACTCAGCGAATTCAGGACGGCGATGACCACCGAGTTCGGTGGCGCATACGGGCGCGTGCTCGCCAGCGACCTGGTGTTGAGGGAGCTGGGCGGTCGAACCGCGAATGAGGCACTTGCTGCCGGCGAATCCCCGCGGGTTGTCTGGCTCGCACTGTGCCGGGAGACGGACGTTCCCGTCGAGCGTCGACACGGTGCAGGCGTTCCTCCGCCCCGGTCCTGACGGCCGCCGATCCGGCGCCGCGCTTCTTCGGCGAAATTGACTTCGACACGCCGCCGCATCTTTCTCGAACATCTGTTCGGGTTGGGATAGGCTCCATCACAAGGGCCTTTCGAGGTCGGATCGTCCACTGATTTCCTCCCTCCGACGCAATGTCGGAGGTGCACAATACAGTCGACACCGTCACCGACAGACGCTCCCAGCCTTGTCGTAGCACCGGATCTTCCGGGGCGCGACAGCCTACAGGCGCACCGATATCGACAGAAGAAAGAGGCATGACATGCCATCAGCAGCAGACCGCGAGAAGTCCCTCGAGACCGCCCTCGCCCAAATCGACCGCCAGTTCGGCAAAGGCTCCGTCATGCGTCTCGGCAGCGATGAGCGTGCCCCTGTCGCCGTCATTCCCACCGGCTCCATCGCCCTCGACGTCGCGCTCGGTGTCGGAGGACTTCCCCGCGGCCGGATCGTCGAGATCTACGGTCCTGAATCCTCCGGTAAGACCACCCTGACACTTCACGCGATCGCCAACGCACAGAAGGCAGGCGGCATCGCCGCCTTCATCGACGCGGAGCACGCACTCGATCCCGAGTACGCCAGGAAGCTCGGCGTCGACATCGACGCGCTGCTGGTCTCCCAGCCAGACACCGGTGAGCAGGCACTCGAGATCGCCGACATGCTCGTGCGCTCGGGTTCCATCGACCTCATCGTGATCGACTCGGTGGCGGCACTCGTTCCCCGTGCCGAGATCGAGGGCGAGATGGGCGACTCCCACGTCGGCCTCCAGGCGCGGCTGATGTCGCAGGCTCTGCGGAAGCTGACCGGTGGACTGAGCCAGACCAACACCACCATGATCTTCATCAACCAGCTGCGCGAGAAGATCGGTGTGTTCTTCGGCAGCCCCGAGACCACTGCCGGTGGTAAGGCACTCAAGTTCTACGCGTCCGTGCGCCTTGACATCCGTCGCATTGAAACCCTGAAGGACGGCACGGATGCCGTCGGTAACCGCACCAGGGTCAAGGTCGTCAAGAACAAGATGGCCCCGCCGTTCAAGCAGGCGGAGTTCGACATCCTTTACGGCACCGGCATCTCCCGCGAGGGCAGCCTCATCGACTTCGGTGTCGAGCACCTCATCGTGAAGAAGTCAGGCTCGTGGTACACCTACGACGGTGAGCAGCTCGGCCAGGGCAAGGAGAACGCGCGCAACTTCCTTCTCACCAACCCCGACGTCGCCGAAGAGATCGAGCACAAGATCAAGGTCAAGCTCGGTATCGGTGGTGCCGTTGCCGCGCCCGTCGCAGACGCAGCGGTCGAAGCAGCACCGGGCAAGACGGCCGCCGCAGGCAAACTGTCCGCAGACCAGCTCGCCGCCCGGCGCGGCGCGTAGGGCGGGGCACGGTCGTGGTCAGGTTCATCGACCCGCACGAGAACACCTCTCCTGACGGCGGCTCAGGCGCACACGACGCCGACGGAGAGAAGTTCGCGACCGTGACCTACCTTCCCGGTGTGGTGCCCGCAACAGACGTCGCTGACCCCGAGTTCCCTGACGCCGACCCGGAGGCCATCGAGTCGGCCCTGGTGCGTAAGCTTGCGCGGCGCGCGCTCAGTGAAGCCGAGATCCTCGCCTTCGGAGTGGCTGAGGGCCTCACCGCCCACCAGGCCAACTCGATCCTCGACCGGCTGCGCGAGCTCGGCTATGTCGACGACCGCGTGCTCGCGGAGCAGATGAAGCACGCACTCTACGAACGCAAAGGGCAGAGCAAGGCGGTCGTCGCCCGCGCGATGTCCGGGCGCTCGATCGAGCGCGACATCATCGACGAGGTGCTCGACGACATCGACCAGGGCGATGAGCTCAGCGCCGCGAAAGAGCTCGCTGCAAAGCGTGCGTCGCAGCTGACCGGGCTCGACAAACAGACGCTCGAACGCCGGCTCGTCGGGTTCCTGGCCCGCCGCGGCTACCCGGGCAACATCGTCCGTGAAGCGATCGCTCCGCTCCTCACCGGGCGCAACGCAGGAGGAACCTCCAACGTCCGGTTCCGCTGACCGCTCCGAGATCCGCGTCTGAACGTAGACTGGACCGATCATGAGCACGCTGCAGGAAACGCCCACAATCATCACCCCGTCGGTCGCGGCCGTCGACGCATCCGGGCACGCGCGCACCTATGAGGTCCGCACCTACGGTTGCCAGATGAACGTGCACGATTCCGAGCGTCTCGGCGGATCACTGGACGCGGCCGGCTACGTCAAAGCGGTCGGCGTCGAGCCCGATGTCGTCGTCATCAACACCTGCGCGGTGCGCGAGAACGCAGACAACAAGCTCTACGGCAACCTCGGCTACCTCGCGTCGGTCAAGAAGCGTCACGCCGGCATGCAGATCGCCGTCGGCGGGTGTCTCGCCCAGAAGGACAAGAACGTCATCCTCGAGAAGGCGCCGTGGGTCGACGTCGTGTTCGGCACCCACAACATGGGCGCCCTCCCGAGTCTGCTCGAACGCGCCAGGCACAACGACGAAGCCCAGATCGAGATCCTCGAGTCGCTCGAGACCTTCCCGTCCACCCTTCCGACCAAACGGGAATCGACGTACAGCGGCTGGGTCTCCATTTCCGTCGGCTGCAACAACACCTGCACCTTCTGCATCGTGCCGGCGCTCCGCGGCAAGGAGAAGGATCGCAGGCCGGGCGAGATCCTCGCCGAGATCCAGGCCCTCGTCGACGACGGCGCGATCGAGGTCACCCTCCTCGGCCAGAACGTCAACTCTTACGGCGTCGAGTTCGGCGACCGGCAGGCGTTCGGCAAGCTCCTCCGTGCGGCGGGCGCGATCCCCGGGCTCGAACGGATTCGCTTCACCAGCCCACACCCCGCCGCCTTCACCGACGACGTCATCGACGCCATGGCCGAGACACCCAGCGTGATGCCGCAGCTGCACATGCCCCTCCAGTCAGGCTCCGACCGCATTCTCAAGGCAATGCGCCGGTCGTACCGCAGCGAGAAGTTCCTCGGCATCCTCGACCGCGTTCGCGCCCGGATGCCGCACGCCGCGATCTCCACAGACATCATCGTCGGGTTCCCGGGGGAGACCGAGGACGACTTCCAGGAGACGCTTCGCGTCGTCGAGGCGGCGCGGTTCGCGACAGCGTTCACCTTCCAGTACTCCATCCGAGCGGGAACCCCGGCCGCCACGATGCCTGACCAGGTGCCGAAGGCCGTGGTCCAGGAACGCTACGAGCGCCTGACCGCCCTCCAGGACAGGATCAGCCTCGAAGAGAACCAGAAGGTCGTCGGCCGAGACGTGCAGCTCCTGGTCGCCGTGGGTGAGGGCAAGAAGGACTCCCTCACGCACCGGATGTCCGGGCGTGCCGAGGATTCTCGCCTGGTCCATTTCGACGTTCCCACCGGGTCAGAGATTCCGCGGCCAGGCGACGTGGTCACGGCACGGGTCAGCCAGGCAGCCCCGTTCTACCTGATTGCCGACACCGCAGACGGGCTGCCGCTCCAGGTCCGTCGCACGGCCGCAGGCGACGCCTGGGACCGGGCGCAGGCCGAATCCTGCGGCGTCCCGACGTCTCCGTCCTCATCGACAGCACCCGGCCGGGTGTCGCTCGGCCTGCCGTCCCTCCGGGTCGGCCCACCGGCATCCGTCGCAGGGGCGACCACCCCGATCTACGACCAGCTGGACGGTCAGCGCTGAACCCCGCAGCGGCCGGCGTGATCGCGATCATCGGTCCGACCGGCACCGGAAAGTCCGACCTGTCACTCGACCTGGCCGAGCGCCTCGCACGGTCGGGACACGGTGCGGAGATCGTGAACGCCGACGCCATGCAGCTGTACAGGGGCATGGACATCGGAACGGCGAAACTCGCGCAGGACGAAAGACGAGGCATCCCGCACCACCTGCTCGACGTGCTGGACGTGACGACAGAGTCCACGGTCGCGGCCTACCAGGAGGCTGCCAGGGCCGCCATCGACGGGATTCTCGCGCGCGGAGCGACGCCGATACTCGTCGGCGGGTCGGGGCTCTACGTGTCGAGCGTGCTCTACGACTTCCAGTTCCCCGCATCGGACAAGGCGGTCAGGGCGAGACTGGAAGGCGAACTCGAGGCCGAAGGCCCCGGCGCGCTCTACCGGCGGCTCGCCGCGCTCGATCCGGATGTGGCGGCACGCATCGGCTCGCAGAATGCGCGAAGGATCGTGCGGGCACTCGAGGTCGCCGAGATCACCGGCTCACCGGTCGCAGGTATGCTCCCCGGCGAACCGGTCTACTGGAAGCCCACTCGCATCCTTGGTCTCACCGCCCCGCGCGATCAGCTCGTCGGCAGGCTCGACGAGCGCGTTCTGCGGATGTGGCAGGGCGGTCTCCTCGACGAGGTATGTCGGCTCGTGCCGCTCGGCCTTGAGCGCGGCGTCACGGCGTCGCGGGCGATCGGCTACGCGCAGGCACTTCGGCAGCTCACCGGTGAAGCGACCGAGGAGGAGGCCATCGCTGAAACCCAGCAGCTGACGAGGCGGTATGCGCGCAGGCAGGTGAGCTGGTTCAGGCGGTACGCGGACATCGTCTGGCTGGACTACGACGCTTCCGATCTCGTCGACCGCGCGACGGCATCCGTTCAGGTCTGATTCCGCGCGAACCGTAGACTGGGGCAATGGCACTCACGCTCCCGTTCACCAAGGGCCACGGCACCGGCAACGACTTCGTCCTCTACGCGGACCCCGACGGGAACTCCCCGCTGACGGCCGAGCAGATCACCGCGATCTGCGACCGGCACTTCGGTGTCGGGGCAGACGGCGTGATTCGCGCTGTCCGCTCGGCGAATCTCGATGCAGGAGCGGCAGCCCTCCATGAGGACGAGAACGCGGAGTGGTTCATGGACTACCACAACGCCGACGGATCCATCGCAGAGATGTGCGGGAACGGCATCCGGGTGTTCGTCCGCTATCTCATCGACCAGGGCCTCGTGCAGCTCGAATCGCGCGACACGCTGGCCATCGGCACCCGGGCAGGCGTCCGCGACGTGCAGAGGTCGACGAACGGATTCCAGGTCGACCTCGGCCGGTGGGCCCTCGACGGCGGAGAACCGCTCGTGCGCGCCAAGGAACTGAAAGTGGCGCGCCCCGGCCTCGGGATCAACGTCGGCAATCCTCACGTCGTCGTCGCGCTTGCCGACGAGACCGAACTCGCGTCAGCCGACCTCAGCTACGTCCCCCGGATCGAACCGGAACCGATCGAGGGGGCGAACGTCGAATTCGTCGTGCCCCATGACCCGCTGATCACCGACGGCGTCGGGCGGATCACCATGCGCGTCCACGAACGGGGCAGCGGTGAGACCCTCTCCTGCGGAACCGGTGTCGCGGCGGCTGCACTAGCCACCAGGCACTGGGCCGGATCGACGGCACCCAACCAGTGGCGCGTCGACGTACCGGGAGGCACCCTCGGCGTACGGATGTTCGCCACCCAGGACGGCGAGCACGTCGGGCTGAGCGGACCGGCAGAGCTCGTCTACACGGGAACGCTCGAACTCGGCTGACCTCAGCCCTTGTGGCGAGCGGCCCGCAGGATGCGATAACCCTTGCTGATCGCTTCACGAGTGACGTCGAAGTCGTCGGCGAGGCGTTCCTGCAACCAGCGGTGAAGGCTGTCCGCGCCGAGGTTCTTCTGCACAACGAGCCACGCATCCGAGCCGGGCGCCAGTCGGGGAAGCCAGTACTCGAGCATCTCGTGCAGTGCCTGCTTACCGATCCTGATCGGTGGGTTGGACCACAGCGCGTCGAAAGCGATGTCGAGGGGAACCTGGTCGGGCAGCACGGCGCGGACGTTCTCGAGCCCGAGCTTCTCCGCGTTGAGCCGGACGAGGTCGAGCGAGCGCTCGTTGACGTCGACCGCCCACACGGTGGCATCCGGCGACGCCAAAGCCAGTGTGAACGAGATCGGTCCCCAGCCGCAGCCGAGGTCGAGGATGTCGCCGGCGGCCGGAGGGGCCGGTGCCTCGGCAAGCAGGATCTGCGTGCCGGGGTCGATCCGGCCGGGGCTGAAAATGCCGTTGGCCGTCGTGAGCTCCCTGTCGGCACCCGCGAGGTGCACCGTGACGGTCCTGAGCTTGAGCTCGGTGCCGGGCACGCCGGAGAAATAGTGATCGCTGGCCATACCGGAACGTTACTCGACAGCACGCGTTAGGGTTAACTCTGATGACCACTCCGAGCGATACCCCCGACCTTCCCGACGGCGACGACGCCGTGACTCGCGTTCTTCGGAACGCGGATACGCGCGCGTCCGGATACTCGCTGTTCGGTTCAGGGCAGGCGACTGCCCTCGGCACCGACTCCGACGGTGACACCGGCCATGACGGCGACCAGTTCGACCGCGAAGACCGCCAGGCACTGCGCCGCGTCGGTGGACTCTCGACGGAACTCGAAGACGTCACAGAGGTCGAGTACCGGCAGCTGCGCATCGAGAACGTCGTCCTCATCGGCATCTACTCGCAGGGCTCGCTGCAGGACGCCGAGAACTCTATTCGCGAACTGGCGGCCCTGGCCGAGACGGCCGGAGCAGTCGTGCTCGACGGCATGCTCCAGCGTCGTCCGAACCCCGACCCGAGCACGTACCTCGGCAAGGGCAAGGCCGAGGAACTGCGCGGCATCGTCGCCTCGCTCGGGGCTGACACGGTCATCGCAGACACCGAACTGGCGCCCAGCCAGAGACGCGCGCTCGAGGATGTCGTCAAGGTGAAGGTCATCGACCGCACCGCCGTGATCCTCGACATCTTCAGCCAACACGCGAAGAGCCGCGAGGGTAAAGCCCAGGTCGAACTCGCCCAGCTCGAGTACCTGCTGCCGCGTCTCCGTGGTTGGGGTGACTCGATGTCCCGCCAGGCCGGTGGCCAGGTAGGTGGCACAGGCGCAGGAATGGGCTCGAGGGGCCCCGGTGAGACGAAGATCGAACTCGACCGTCGCCGCATCCACACGCGGATGTCGAAACTTCGCAAGCAGATCAAGGGCTTCGGCCCGGCTCGCGAGGCCAAACGGGCCAACCGGCACCGCTTCGAGGTGCCCTCCGTGGCCATCGCCGGCTATACCAACGCGGGCAAGTCCAGCCTGCTCAACCGCATCACCAAGGCGGGTGTGCTCGTCGAGAACTCGCTGTTCGCGACGCTCGACGCCACTGTCAGGCGGACACAGACAGAGGACGGCCGGCTCTACACGATCTCCGACACGGTCGGCTTCGTTCGGAATCTTCCTCACCAGCTGGTCGAGGCGTTCCGTTCCACGCTCGAGGAGGTCGCCGAGGCGGATGTCATCGTCCACGTCGTCGACGGCTCCCACCCGGACCCCGCCGCCCAGCTGATGACCGTCCGTGACGTCATCGGCGACGTCGGGGCCCGTGACATCCCGGAACTCGTCGTCTTCAACAAGAGCGACCTGGTCGACGAAGACGGTCGCCTTCTGCTGCGCGGACTGGAACCCAACGCGATCTTCGCCTCCGCCAGAACCGGCGAGGGCATCGACGAGATCCTCCAGGCCCTCAGCGACTTGCTGCCGTCGCCGACCGTGCACCTCGACCTGCTCGTCCCGTACGACAGGGGCGACGTGATCTCGATGCTGCACCGCCGTGGTCGCGTCGAGCACCTCGACTACCTCGAGGAAGGCACCCACGTGCGCGCCCTCGCCTCGGAGGAACTCGCCGCCCAGGTGGCCGAGTTCGCTCGACCGGCCTGAAATCGCCGACTGTGACGAAATGTCACAGTTCGTCACGTATCCCTATACCGGCCACAGGCTGCATACGCTCGTCGTGATCGTTGTCCCACCGCGCCCGCAGCGGGACATGGAGCGACAGCCGAGCCCGGCGCCCGCCCGCGACACCCAGTGCACAGCCGTGTGGGGTCGCGGCTGCCCGGCACACGTACCGCAGGCAACCGCAGAGTCCCACCATCGCCGAAAGCGTTGCCATGACCTCTCCGGACCCTCAGCCTCAAACCGGCGTGCCGTTCTCGTTCGAGCTGTACCCCCCGCGGACAGCCGAAACCGGTGTGGCACTCGAGACGACGATCAGGCGACTCGCGGATGCCGGTCCCCGCTTCATCTCGGTCACCTACGGAGCCGGAGGATCGTCTCAGCGGTCATCCCTCGACGTCCTCCGTTTCATCCGTGACCACACCGACGTCGACCCGCTCGCCCTACCTCACCTGCGTCGGATCGACCGCCGCGGGCTCCAACCGCGTGATCCGTGAGTTCCTCGACGAGGGCATCACGAGTTTCCTCGCCCTTCGTGGTGACGCCCCGCATGGCGGCGAGGACGAAGTTCCGCTCGGCGACCTCCGCAGCGCCGCCGAGCTCGTCCAGCTGATCCACCGTGTCCAGGCCGAACGCGAACCGTACAGCGAATTCGACCTGCCAGGGCTGCCGAGCGCGAAGCGGGTGCAGCAGCGCCACAGGGTCAGAATCGGCGTCGCAGCCTTTCCCAACGGGCACCCGCGATCCAGGGGGACCGGTCAGGACATCGACACCCTCCTCGCCAAGCAGGCGGCAGGAGCGACGTTCGCGATCACCCAGCTGTTCTTCCACGCCGACGATTACCTCACCTTCGTGGAACGCGCGACGCTCGCCGGCGTCCGGATCCCGATCCTCCCCGGAATCATGCCGATCACCGGGCCGGGCAGGCTTCGTCGCGTTCTCGAACTCACCGGTGAGGAGATCCCCGCCGACCTCGCGGTTGCCATCGAGATCGAGCCGACCGAAGAAGGCAGGCGCCGGATCGGCATCGACCACGCCGTCAGCCTCGCGGCAGAGGTTCTCGACGGGGGAGCCCCAGGGCTCCACCTCTACGCGTTCAACCAGCACAGCACTGTCCTGTCTGTCCTCTCCCACCTCGGCATCCCTCTGACCCCATCACCCTCACGCAAGGAATTCGCATGACCGAACACACCCCATTCCCCACAGGGACGATCCTCGGCTATCCGCGCATCGGCCGGCGCCGTGAACTCAAGAAGGGCGTCGAGGCGTTCTGGGCGGGTCGCATCGACGCCGCCGAACTCGAGGCCACGGCCGCAGGGTTGCGCCGTGTCACGCGGGAGCGCCTCGCGGCGCTCGGTCTCGGCCGCACCGACTCCGCGATCCCTGAGAGCTTCTCGTTCTACGACCAGGTCCTCGACACCGCCGTCACCGTCGGTGCCATCCCGTCCCGTTTCTCCGATCTCGCGGATGCCGCCGGTCGCGTCGATCTCGCCGGGTACTTCGCCCTCGCGAGGGGCGAAGGCGACAGGGCCCCGCTGGAGATGACCAAGTGGTTCGACTCCAACTACCACTATCTGGTCCCGGAGATCGGCCGGGAGACGGCGTTCACACTCGCATCGGACCGGCTGGTCCGTGAGGTCGAGGAAGCCGTCGCCGCCGGGTTCGTGACCCGCCCTGTCCTCGTCGGCCCGGTGACCTTCCTGCTGCTCAGCAAGCCGAGCACCGACGCCCCGGCTGATTTTCGACCGTTGTCCCGTCTCGCCGAACTCCTCCCGGTGTACGCGGAGCTGCTGAAGCTCCTCGCCGCTGCCGGTGCCGAGTGGGTCCAGCTCGACGAGCCGGGTCTCGTCTCCGAGAGTTTCCTCGACGAGAGGACGGACATCCTCTCAGCGACCGAGGCGGCATACGAGTACCTCGGCTCCGTCGCAGGCAGGCCCTCCCTCTTCGTTGCCGCACCCTACGGAGCCCTCGGTGACGCGCTCGCGCCGCTCGCGGCCTCGCCGGTCGAAGCGCTCGGATTCGATCTCGTGCGTGCCGGCGTCCCTGGGCCCGTCCCCGGCCTCGAGCGGAAGATCCTGGTCGGTGGTGTGATCGACGGCCACAACATCTGGCGGGGCGACCTCGCCGGCGCCTTCGAATCGCTGACCGCCCTCAGCGCGCTGTCTCCGGCCGTCTCGGCATCCACGTCGACGTCGTTGATCCACGTGCCCCACGACGTCGACGACGAGCCGGGCCTGGATGAGCGGCTGGCAAGCTGGCTGGCCTTCGCCGTCCAGAAGGTCGGCCAGGTCGTCACGCTCGCAACGGGGCTTCGTGACGGTACTGACGCCATCCGCTCAGAAGTCGACGCGGCGTCCGCCGCTCTCGCCGACCGGCTGGCCGCCCCTGGAGTCCGGGACGGAGCGGTCAGGGGGCGCGAGGCAGCGCTCACCGCCACCGACTTCACCCGGGGTGACTATGCGGCCCGGGTTTCCGCCCAGGCGGCAGCACTCGACCTTCCCTTCCTTCCGACGACGACCATCGGTTCGTTTCCGCAGACGGGCGACATCCGACAGGCTCGGGCGCAGCACGTGCGCGGGACGCTGAGTGACGACGCGTATGAGGAGCGGATGCGCGAAGAGATCCGCCGGGTCGTCGACCTCCAGGAAGACCTGGGGCTCGATGTCCTCGTCCACGGCGAGCCAGAGAGAAACGACATGGTCCAGTACTTCGCCGAGAACCTCGACGGATTTGCGGTCACGACGAACGGCTGGGTGCAGTCGTACGGCAGCCGCTGTACGAGGCCCTCGATCCTCTGGGGCGACGTTTCACGGCCGAGGCCGATCACCGTCGACTGGAGTGCATACACCCAGTCGCTCACGGCGAAGCCGGTCAAGGGGATGCTGACGGGCCCGGTGACGATCCTCGCCTGGTCGTTCGTCCGCGACGACCAGCCGCTGGGCGAGACCGCCAGGCAGGTCGCACTCGCGCTCCGAGACGAGATCGCCGACCTCGAAGCCGCGGGTATCGGCGTCGTGCAGGTCGACGAACCAGCCCTGCGCGAGCTGTTGCCGCTGAGGAAAGCGGACCAGGCCGCATACCTCGACTGGTCGGTCGGGTCGTTCCGGCTCGCCACGGCAGGCGCGGCGGACGCCACCCAGATCCACACGCACCTCTGTTACTCCGAGTTCGGCGCAGTGATCGACGCGATCCGGAAGCTCGACGCGGATGTCACCAGCATCGAAGCGGCTCGGAGCCGGATGGACATCGTCCACGACATCCGGGATTCGGGTTTCGACCATGGAATCGGACCCGGTGTGTACGACATCCACTCACCCCGCGTCCCGTCCGTCGACGAGATCCGGGAGCTGATCGAGCTCGCCGTCGCGGAGATCCCCGAGCGCCAGGTCTGGATCAACCCGGACTGCGGTCTGAAAACCCGCGGATACGACGAGACCGTCGCCTCACTGGCCAACATCGTCGAGGCCACACGCGTTGTGCGCGCCCACGCAGGCACCGCGGTCACCGCGTAGCGCGGACGCACAAAAGGGCGCCCCGGCAGATGCCGGGGCGCCCTTCTGTCGATGCCGAATTAGACGGCGCGCAACACGGCCACGATTTTGCCCAGGACGTCGGCTTCATCGCCGAGGATCGGTTCGAAGCTGGAGTTGCGGGGAAGCAGCCAGGTGTGGCCGTCCCGCTGCCGGAAGACCTTCACCGTGGCTTCACCGTCGAGCATGGCGGCGACGATGTCGCCGTTCTCCGCCGTCTGCTGCTGGCGGACGACCACCCAGTCGCCGTCACAGATGGCCGCGTCGATCATCGACTCGCCCTGGACCTTCAGCATGAACAGGTCACCCTTGCCGACCAGCTGGCGGGGGAGGGGGAAGACTTCCTCGACCTGCTGGTCCGCCGTGATCGGCACACCGGCAGCGATCCGACCGACGAGCGGCACCATCGCCGCGTCACCGACAGGTGTCGTGTTCTCGAAGTCGACCTCTGAGGACTGCGAAGGAAGGTCGATCAGGATCTCGAGGGCCCGGGGACGGTTGGGGTCCCGACGGAGGTAGCCGCTGAGCTCGAGCTGGTTGAGTTGGTGCGTCACGCTCGACAGCGACGCCAGTCCGACCGCGTCGCCGATTTCGCGCATACTCGGCGGGTATCCCCGTGAGGTCACCGAACGCTGGATGACGTCGAGGATGGCCAGCTGCTTCTCGCTCAGGCTCTTGCGTCGCCTGGTCGTCGGCTTGTCCGCGAGCACTCGCTTCGGCTTGGCAGGTGTGCCGGCGGCACCGCCTGCTTCCCTGTTGCTGAGCGTCATGTCACTCCCGTCTGGCGGGCGGCCCCGGCCAATGTCAGTGGTCGCTGGTTGAGTACAACCAGTAGCGAAACTCTAACCGCAGCACAGCACCCGGACAAACATTTGTTCGAGTGTGTCGGCAAGAAAATAGCGAAAAGTCCGAATACGGACTTGAATGTTCGAACAATCGAATATATATTCGGAACACAGCTTCGTATCCGGCCCTCCCGGCCGAGGGCCGGATACGAATACTCCGAAGCACCGCAGACGCAGAACAAGCAGCAGGAGGCACACCATGAGCACAGCAGTCGTCACCCCGATCCGCCCGGCACTCTCACACCGCCCGGCCCCGGCACGACCAACAGCGGTGCCGACCATGGGCGCCACCTCCGCTTCCCGGTCAAACGGAAGGCTCCGCCTGACCCGTCGCGGTCGTGTCGTCTTCACCTCCCTCGCTGCGGCCCCTTTGATCGCTCTTGCCGCATACATCGGCATCAACGCGATGCCGGCGGTCGCCACGTCGAGTTCGAGTGCCGTCGTCTTCGAGTACGCGACGATCGAATCCGGCCAGTCCCTCTGGCAGCTCGCGTCGAGCATCGCCCCGGAGGCCGACCCCCGCGACGTGATCGCCGACCTCATGCGCCTCAACCAGCTCGACAGTTCGACCGTCTCGCCCGGTCAGCGCATCGCCATCCCCGAGCAGTACTCCACCAACTGACCTGGCCGCCGGGTCCGGCAGGGAGAGACGCTCCACGCCGGTAAACTCAGTGGGTGAGTTCTCTCGAGTCCCTGCCCATCCGCGATGATCTTCGCGGCAAGTTCCCCTACGGGGCACCGCAGAAGAGTGTGCCGGTGGCCCTCAACGTCAACGAGAACACGCATCCGATCCCTGAGGCCGTCGCTCGCGACATCGTGACCTCGCTGGCTTCGGCCGTCCTCCGCGCGAACCGCTACCCGGACCGCGAATTCAGCGCTCTGCGTGACAGCCTCGCCGGCTACCTCGGGCACGGGCTCACCCGAGACAACATCTGGGCCGCGAACGGGTCGAACGAAGTCCTCCAGCACGTGCTCCAGGCCTTCGGCGGACCGGGTCGCACTGTGCTCGGTTTCACCCCGACCTACTCGATGTACTCGCTCCTCGCCTCAGGGACCGGCACGACCTGGCTCGATGCCGGGCGTGACGCGGAGTACGAACTGACGCCGGCGACCGCCGAAGCCGCCGTCACCGCTGCTCAGCCCGACCTCGTCTTTCTGTGCTCACCGAACAACCCCACGGGCACTCCGCTCTCGCTGGAGACGATCGAAGCCGTCTACGACGCGACAGACGGCATCGTCGTGGTCGACGAGGCCTATTTCGAGTTCGCGCCCCACGACATCCCGAGTGCGTTGACGCTCCTGCCCGGCCGTGACCGGCTTCTGGTCTCGCGGACGATGAGCAAGGCGTTCGCGTTCGCCGGCGTCCGCGTGGGCTACCTCGCAGCGGACCCGGCGGTGACGGATGCCCTCAGGCTGGTCCGGCTGCCGTACCACCTCTCCGCGCTGACGCAGGCTGCGGCAACAGCGGCCCTTGCCCACAGCGCCGAAATGCTCGCGATGGTCGACGACATCCGTGAGCAGCGGGACCGGATCACCGCCGGGCTCACCGAACTCGGATTCCACCCGTACCGGAGCCACAGCAACTTCGTCCTGTTCGGCGGAGTGGACGACCCGCACGCCCTGTTCGAAGCGCTGCTCGAACGCGGGATTCTCATCCGTGACATCGGGCTGCCTGGCCAGCTGCGCGTCACAGCGGGAACCGAAGCCGAGACGACCGCGTTTCTCGACGCCATGGCCGCGATAGGCTCGAAAGCATGAGCACGCCACAGCGAACCGCCCGGATCCAGCGCGAGACGAGCGAATCGAGCATCGATCTGTCGATCAACCTCGACGGCACCGGCGTCAGTGACATCGACACGACCGTGCCGTTCTACGACCACTTGCTGACGGCGTTCGCGAAGCACTCCCTGACCGACCTCACCGTGCGGGCGAAGGGTGACATCGAGATCGATGTGCACCACACGGTCGAGGACATCGGGATCGCCCTCGGCCAGGCCATCAAGCAGGCCCTCGGTACCAAAGCGGGCATCTCGCGCTTCGGCGACGCGCTCGTCCCGCTCGACGAGGCGCTGGTTCAGGCGGTCGTCGACATCTCCGGGCGGCCGTTCCTCGTGCACACCGGTGAGCCGAGCGGATTCGAGTACCACCTCATCGGCGGCCACTTCACCGGTTCGATGGTCCGTCACGTGTTCGAGGCGATCAGCTTCAACGCGGCTCTGACCGTTCACGTCACCGTCCTCGGAGGACGCGACCCACACCACATCGCCGAGGCCGAGTTCAAAGCCTTCGCCCGTGCCTTCCGCCAGGCCAAAGCACTCGACCCCCTGGTCTCAGGCATTCCGTCGACGAAGGGCGCGCTGTGACGGCAGCGTCCCTCCCTCGCGTCGTCGTCCTCGACTACGGCAGCGGAAACGTCCACTCGGCGGTAAAGGCCCTCGAAGCGGCGGGGGCCTCGGTCGAACTCACCGGTGACCACCGGCGCGCGCTCGACGCCGACGGTCTCGTCGTGCCGGGTGTCGGAGCTTTCAGCGCAGTGATGCAACAGCTCGAGAAGTCCCGCAGTGCCGAGGTCATCGACCGCCGGCTCGCGGGGGGCCGCAAGGTGCTCGGGATCTGCGTCGGTATGCAGGTTCTGTTCGAGCACGGCGTCGAACGCGGAACGGACACCGAGGGTCTCGGTGAGTGGCCGGGAGCCGTCACCGAACTCGATTCACCTGTGCTGCCCCACATGGGCTGGAATACCGTCGATGCGCCCGAAGATTCGGTGCTGTTCGCTGGGCTGCGTGACGAACGCTTCTATTTCGTGCACTCCTACGCCGCACAGCACTGGACGCTCGACGTCATGCCCCCGTTCCCTCAGCCGCGCGTGACCTGGTCCGAACACGGCGCCCGATTCATCGCGGCCGTGGAGAACGGGCCGCTGTCCGCCACCCAGTTCCACCCCGAGAAGTCAGGGGAAGCCGGCATCCGGCTGCTGTCGAACTGGATCGGCACACTGACCACCGACTGAATACCCTGGGGCATACAGATGCCACACCCGATCGATCAAGGACAATCATGAGTGAGTTCAACACGACCCCGAAGCTCGTACTGCTTCCAGCGGTCGATGTTGCCGACGGGAAGGCCGTCCGGCTGACCCAGGGCGAGGCCGGAACCGAAACCAACTACGGCGACCCCGTGGACGCAGCCGCTGATTGGGCTCACCAGGGCGCGGAGTGGATCCACCTCGTGGACCTCGACGCCGCGTTCGGCCGTGGCAACAACTCCGGGCTCATCCGGAAGGTGATCAAGCAGGTCCGCGGCGTGAACGTCGAACTCTCCGGCGGTATCCGCGACGACGCTTCCCTCGAAGCCGCTCTTGCGACCGGCGCGAAGCGGATCAACCTCGGAACAGCCGCTCTCGAGAACCCGGAGTGGGCTGCGAACGTCATCGGCCAGTACGGTGAAGCCGTCGCCGTCGGACTCGACGTTCGCGGAACCACGCTCGCGGCACGGGGGTGGACCAGAGACGGCGGCGACCTGTGGACCGTCATCGACCGTCTCGAGCAGGCCGGCTGCGCACGATACGTGCTGACAGACGTCACCAAGGACGGCACCCTGCAGGGCCCCAACATCGAACTGCTCCGCCAGGTTCTCGAGCGCACGAACCGCCCCGTGGTCGCGTCCGGCGGTGTGTCCAGCCTCGACGACCTCGTCGCGCTGCGCTCGCTCGTGCCGCTCGGCCTCGAAGGGGCGATCGTCGGCAAGGCCCTCTACGCCGGCGCGTTCACACTGGCCGAGGCGCTGGATGTCGCATCAGATTAACCCGGCGGATTCGGCCGGGCAGCCCTGGGAGGGGCGATCGTTCGAGGAGAATACGCACGCCTCGGATGACGGGTCTGCACCGCAGCACCTGATCGACGCCCTCGCGCGGTTCCGCGGGGGAGAGGCCGGTGAGACGGATGTCGTCGACGCGTTCCGCACGGCACGTCTGCTGATCCCGCTTGTCGCCCATGCCGGCGAGGTCGGCATCGGTCCGTCGGGGCAGAAGGTCGACAAGACACAGGAACTCTCGATCGTGACGGTGGCCGGCCCGGACGGACGCAACGTGCTCCCGGTGTTCTCGTCGGTCCGAGCGATGTCAGCGTGGAACTCGCAGGCGAGACCGGTACCCGCCGACGGCATCCGCGTCGCCCTCGCGGCGGCGAGCGAGCAGACCGACCTGGTCGTGCTCGACCCGACGAGCGACACCGAGTTCGCGATCCGGCGACCTGCCCTCTGGGCGATCGCCCAGTCCCAGCCATGGCTTCCCGGGTATGCGAACCCGGACGTACTCGACGCCTTCCTGACCAGCGTGAGGACCGAGCTGGCCGTGCTCAACGTTCGCCTCGCCCCCGGAGACCCGTCCGCACGCCTCGGCGGGCCTGAGGTGGTCGTCCGGCTCGAACTGGTCGATGGCCTCACGCGCGCCGAGCTCGACGCCACGTTGAACCGGCTGGCCCAGAGGTGGGCGGCCAGCGACATCATCGCCACCCGTGTCGATTCGCTCCGAGTGACGCTCGAAGCGTCGCGCTGATGCATCCCGCTCAACTCGCCGCCGGATCCGGCAGCGCAGCCCCCTGACGCCGCAGGACGCGGATGCTACCGTGACATCATGACCCCGCAGGAGCTCGAGAACCTCGTTCACCTCAGGCGTGCGCGGGATCTGATCGACCGTGAGTACGCGAAGCCGCTCGACGTACCGACTCTGGCGCAGAAGGCACTCATGTCGCCGGCGCACTTTTCCCGCCAGTTCCGCGCCGCATACGGTGAGACCCCCTATTCCTACCTGATGACACGGAGAATCGAGCGGGCGATGGCCTTGCTGCGGGCGGGCGCGAGCGTCACCGATGCCTGCATGGCCGTCGGTTGTACCTCCCTCGGATCATTCAGTTCACGCTTCACCGAGATCGTCGGCGTGACTCCGACGGCATACCGGGGCGGAACGCACGATGCGGTCAACGCCATGCCCGCCTGCGTGGCGAAGGCGCACACCCGCCCGGTGCGGAACGGATCGAGCAGGATCGAAGAAGCGAGCGACCAGACCGCGGCGTAATGTCTCGGTCATGACAATCGCACTTCAGTACACAAACATCACCGTCAACGACGTCGACGAGTCGCTCGCTTTCTACCGGGATGCACTCGGCCTCGCCGTGCAGAACGACGTGTCCTCAGGCGACTACCGCTGGGTCACCCTCGGCAGCGATGCCCAGCCGGGCCTCGGCATCGTCCTCTCCGAACCCCACGCCGGTCGCTCGCAGGCCGATGGCGACGCGATGCAGGAGCTCCTCACGAAGGGTGTGCTGCCGATGCTCGTCTTCCGTTCAGACGACGTCGACGCCACCTTCGAGACTCTGCGTGCCTCCGGCGCCGAGGTCCTGCAGGAGCCGATCGACCAGGGCTGGGGGCCCCGCGACTGCGCGTTCCGTGACCCGTCGGGAAACACGGTCAGGATCTCGCAGGCGCCGGCGGCCTGATCGGGACCAGGCGCCGAGACGCGCTGGATACGCGCGCTTCCGGAGTGCAGCTTGATCTTCGTCCCCGTCGGTGGTCCCATGGAGAAGACCGAATGGAGCCAGGGCATGCCGCAGCCAACAGGACGAGTGACCAGAGGGCCGGGTGAGTTCTTCGAGCTCACCCTCACCCGCACGTTCGACGCGCCACGGGAAGAGGTGTGGGCGAGTTTCACCGAGTCCGACCTGACCGCCGGCTGGCTCGGCCCCTGGCGTGGTGAGCCAGGGGCCGGGCGAACGATCGAACTCCAGATGACTTTCGAAGAAGGGGATGCCTGGAGCCCGGCTCGCATCGACGTGTGCGATCCGCCCGAACGGATCTTCGTGACCACGCTGAACGAGTCAGGGAACTGGCCGCTCGAAGCGCGCCTCGCCGAGAGTGACGGTCGAACCACGCTCACGTTCATCCACCATTTGTCCGATGCGGCCCTTGCGGAGTTCAGCGGGCCGGGGTGGGAGTACTACCTCGACAATCTGGTCGCGTACCGTGCAGGCCAGCCGCTGCCGGACTTCGCCGACTACTATCCGGCACAGGCCGAGTACTACCTCGCTGAGGCAGGTCGGGTCGCACCGCCGGCCTGACGCCTGCGGCAGGGGATCAGGCGTTCGCCGGCAGGGATCAGGCGTTCGCCGTCAGCCAGTCGGTGAGTGTTGTCGGCGCGCGGGGCCCGTCGACGGTGGGCACGAGGGTGTCCTCGGACATGTGCGCGCCGAAGTACGGCGCCTCGGGGTCTGCCACGACCGTTCGCGGGTCACCGCGGAACTCGAGCGCGCGGGCCACGATCTCGTCGAAGCGGCCCCGCTCCGGTCCCGCGACGTCGACGATCCCGTTGAGGGGCGCGGATGCGGCCGTCTGTGCGACGACGGTTGCGACGTCTTCCGCCGCAACGGGCTGGAAAGCCACTGGGGGAAGCGAGACGGTGTTCCCCGATGTGGCCGTGGCCGCGATTCCCGCGATGAACTCGAAGAACTGTGTGGCGTGCACGATCGAGTACCCAAGGCCGGACTCCGTGATCAGCTTCTCCTGAGCAGCCTTGGCTGTGAAGTAGCCCCCCTCTGACGGACGCTCGACCCCGACGATCGAGAGCGCGACGTGGTGCCCCACTCCCGCGACCTTCTCGGCGGCGAGGAGGTTCGATGTGGATGTGGTGAAGAAGTCCATCACCGCCTGGTCTTCGAACGACGGCGAGTTCGAGACGTCGACGACGACATCGGCGCCGACCAGCACTTCAGCCAGGCCTTCCCCGGTGATCGTGTTGACTCCGGTGTTCGGAGAAGCGGCGACGGCGTCGTGGCCGTGCGCCGTGAGCTTCTGGACGACTTTCGAGCCGATGAGCCCGGTTCCGCCGATGACGACGATCTTCATGATTGCTCTTTTCGTGTGGGTGCCCGAGGCGGGCGCCACCGGGTCATCAGCTTTGACCGGTCCGCACTCCCGTTTGTGACGACGGCTCCGGATCGACCGTCATGGCGTGTTCCAGCGACGCAGCTTTTCCGGGTTCAGGACGATCCAGATGTCATGAACCGTGTCACCCCTCGCATCGAGGCTGAGGACCCCGATGACGCTGTCGTCGCGCCGGAAGACGAGGCCGGCGTGGCCGTTCACTGACTGAGGGGTCGCAACCATGTCGGGTGCTGTCGCCAGAAGCCTGACGAGGAGTCGCGCCGACCGCCTGCTGCCGTGGACCGGTTCCACTGGCACACGGACCTTGCCGCCGCCGTCGGTGAGGACCGTGACGTCCGGGTGCAGCAAGCCGGCGACCGCGTCCTCGTCGCCGGATTCGCAGGCGCGCAACAGCGCGAGCACGATCTCGTCGTGCCGGTCGGCGGGGAGTTCGTCTCTGCGACTGGAACGAATTCGCTGGCGGGCGTGACGGGCGAGGGACCGGGACGCGTCCGGGCTCCGCCCGACGACGTCGGCGATCACGTCATAGGACACGCCGAACACGTCGTGGAGGATGAAGGCGACGCGCTCGGCAGGCGCGAGCGACTCGAGGGTGACCATCAGCAGCATATTGAGCGAATCGTCGAGCGTGATCCGGTCCTCGACGTCGATCCGAGCGCTGGGGGCCGAGGCATGCGGGACCGGCTCGGGGAGCCACTCGCCCGGGTACTGGCTTCGACGGGTGTCCGCCGAATCGAGCAGGTCGAGGGCCAGTCGGGACACCTCCCGGGTGAGCCAGACGCGCGGTTCGGGAATCGCCGCTCGTTCAGAGGCCGTCAGTCGATGCCAGTGCGCGTAGCACCTGTCGACAGCGAGCTCTGATTCGGCCGACGAGCCCAGCAAGCGGAAGGCGACGTCGAGCAGGTGCCTGCGCTCGCCGACGATTGCGCTGAGTGACGTATCGTCCGGGTGGTCGTCATGCGGCGTCATCGCTCACCGCCACTCAGGCGATGTCTGGCGGCGATCCTGAAATACGGGTCTGGATGGCGATCGTCGATGAAATGCACTGTTGCTCCGTCAGTAATGTCATGAGTACTGACAACGCGGAGGGTCAGTTTGTGACGCGGAATCGCAGATCCGGTGCCGATCGCCGTCGATCGAGTCAGGCGACCGTCGCGGAGACGCGATTCAGCTTGTCCGGATTCATCATCCACATCAGTTGAAGGATGCCGTCGGGAGACGCCGTGAGGGTCACAGCGGTCGAGACCCGCCCGTCCTCCGAGAGCGTGACTGCCGGTTGCCCGTTGAGCTCCACCCAGTCGATCGTCTTTCCCTTCCAGAAATGGCCGGAGAACGCGGCGACGAACTTGGCGACGCGCGAGCGTCCGATCACAGGAATCCTCGCGGCGAGTTTGACGCCGTTTCCGTCGGAGTAACTGACCACGTCTGCGGCGAAGAGTTCCTCGAGGGCAGTGACGTCCCCGCTCTGCGCTGCGACAAGGAACGCTTCGAGGAGACGTTTCTGTTCGGACGACGCGACCTGCGCGCTTCGCTCGGCGAGCAGATGTTTGCGCGCCCTGCTGACGAGCTGGCGTGCCGCAGCCTCGTTGAGCTGGACGATGTCCGCGATCTGGCTGTACGGGTAGTCGAAGGCCTCGCGGAGTACGTACGCAGCGCGTTCAGTTGGGGTGAGTTTTTCGAGCAGCAGGAGTACCGCGAAGCCCAGCGCCTCGCCACGCTCGGCCCCGAGTTCCGGGTCGTCGTTCGTGTTGACCGGTTCGGGAAGCCACGGGCCGATGTAGGTCTCGTGCCTCGACCGTGCCGACTGGAGGAAGTTGATCGACAGGCGGGTCGTCGCCGTTGCCAGGAAGGCAGCAGGCTCGAGCACGGTGTCCCTGTCGTAGCGCTGCCAGCGGATCCACACCTCCTGAACGATGTCTTCCGCATCCGACGAACTGCCGAGCATCCGGTATGCGATGCCGAACAGCCTGCGCCTGACTCCTGCGAACACACTGACCGCGTGTTCCAGGTCTGAGGGGTGGTCATCCTGTGGCGGCACGGTGTCGGTCACTGTGGTTCCTCCTGCGCGAACGGTGTGCGGGGCACGAGGGGCGCTGTGCCCCACAAGGTTAGACCGCGTAGCCCGTCGAATTGTGACAGGTCGGGCGAACGGAATGGGGGATCGCGTCACGAAACCTCCCTCCGTCCGGTCAGAGCTGACGACATCCCGCTCGCCGAGCGGGATTCCCCATCGAGAGGAAACACGATGCGAATCGTCGTCATCGGAGGCACAGGCCTCATCGGAACCAAGGTCGTCGCGAAGCTTGCCATGCAGGGACACGACTCCGTGGCCGCATCCCGCGCCACCGGGGTCAATTCGTTCACAGGTGAGGGACTCGCTGCCGTCCTTGAGAACGCCGACGTCGTCGTCGACGTGTCGAACTCGTCGTACACGGATGAGAGCGGAGCGCTCGAGTTCTTCTACGGGTCCACCCTCAATCTCCTCACCTACGGTGCCGCGGCAGGCGTCCGCCACCATGTCGCGCTCTCCGTTGTCGGCACCGACCGGCTCGCGCAGACCGAACGCGGCTACTTCTTCGCCAAGGACGCCCAGGAGACCCTCCTCAAGCGATCGTCGATGCCGTACTCCATCGTGCACGCGACCCAGTTCTTCGAGTTCGTACGCAGCATCGGGGACGCCGCAACCCGCGACAACCGGATCCATCTGGCACACGCTCTCGTCCAGCCGATGGCCGCGGACGACGTCGCTCTCGCCGTCGCAGGAACCGCCGTCGGTGAGCCGACCGGCGGAACGACCGAGTTCGGCGGACCGGAGCAGTTCACGATGGCCGATCTCATCGCCCTGGAACTTCGCTCGAGGCGGGATCCGCGCCAGGTCGTCGCCGACCCACTGGCCCGCTACTTCGGCAACACGCTGAGCGAACGCGAACTCCTGCCGGGTGATGATGCGATTCTCTCGACCACCCGGTTCGAGGAATGGCTGCAGCTCGCGGACGTGCCGGTGTGACATCCCGTACCACCGCGGGCACCGGTCGATTTCAGCCTCGTTCGTGGAGTATCGGCGCTCGCCGCCTGTGCGACATACTGACCACATGACCACAGCACCGGCACCAGCCCGGCGGACATTGATCGTCCTCCTCTCCGTCATCGCGGTACTCGTGATCGTCTCCCTCGTCGTCGTCTTCACGCGCGGCGCCCCAGAGCTCCTCGACGAGTCGACCCCGGAGGGCGTCGTCCAGCGCTACTCCACAGCAGTGCTCGAGGGAGACGAGAGCAGGGCGATCGGCTATCTCTCCAACGACGCGAAGGAACAGTGCGGGACCGTAGAGAGCACGGTAAGCGACGACGTCCGGGTCACGCTGGTGTCGACGGATCTGCGAGACGATTCTGCAACCATCGCCGTGCGGATCACCCGGCATGACGGGGGACCCTTCGGCTCGGAATACAGCTACGAAGACAACTTCCGCCTCATCTCGTCCGGCAACGGCTGGCGGGTCGAGTCAGCACCGTGGGAGCTCATGGTGTGCCCGACGGACGGAACCGTCGAATGAGCGCCATGCAGGCGCCGTACGCCCCGGCCCCGGCGTCGTCCGCCGGTCAGACGATTCGTCGTCTCATCGTCTACACGCTGCTGTTCGCACTCGTCGTCATCACTGCCACTGGCCTGGCGGGGCTGCTCAGTCTCCTGCTCGCAGCGGAGCCGATCCTCGCCGGCGAGAACACGTCGAGCATCGCTCAGGGGCTGGCCTTCACACTGATCGGTGGACCGCTCGCTGCGCTCCTGTGGTGGTTGGTCTGGAGACGGCTCGCCGAACCGGCTGAGAGAGGGTCGCTCTCCTGGGGCCTCTACATCGCCGCCGTGTCGATCGTGTCGCTCGTCAGCTTCGTGGCGTCGCTTCTCACATCCTTCTCCTCGCTCGTCGACGGCGACTGGGATAGCGTGAGCTTTGCCGGCGGGCTGGTCTGGGCGGTCGTCTGGGTGTTCCATCGCTGGATGTGGCGGCACGCCTCGAAGGGACCGTTCCGGCTGGCGAGCGTTCCGGCTGTCCTCGGTGCTGCGTTCGGCCTCGTGGTCGCGGTCGCCGGCGCTGTGTCCGCCCTCACGATCGTGTTCGACACAGCCATCGACGGCTTCGCGGACACAGCTCCGATCGGGGCACCGTGGTGGACGGCCGCCGTGCAGGCTCTCATCTGGGCGGTCGGCGGCATGGCGGTCTGGGCATGGCACTGGTATCGCGAGCGCGGCAGGACCGTGACCACGGTATTTGCGAACGTCGTACTCATCGTGATCGGCGTCCTCGGCGCGACTCTGCTCACCCTCGGCGGAATCGGTACGGCGTTGTTCGTCGCGCTGCGGCTCCTTTTCGACAACACCGACCCGATGCGTGAGCTCGTCTCCCCGCTGGGCGTGGCCATCGCCGCTGCAGGGGTCGGGTCCCTGGTCTGGGTGTATCACCGCGGGATCGCCCTCGGCCGGTCGCCGTCGACTCGGCAGGCGAGCATCCTCGCGACGAGCGGAGTCGCGCTCGTCGCCGCCGCGTCGGGTCTCGGCGTGATCGTCAACTCGGCCCTCGGCATCCTGGCCACGCCGCTGGCGGGGGAGGACACGAGGACCCTCCTGCTCGGCGGCGTGAGCGCACTGATCGTGGGGGGCCCGGTCTGGTGGCTGACGTGGCGTCCACTCCAGCCAGCGGATGCGACGGCTCCACCCACAGGACGGCGCATCTACCTCATCGCTGTCTTCGGGCTGAGTGCCGTCGTCGCTCTCATCACCCTGCTCGTGATCGGCTTCCGGTTGTTCGAGTTCGTCCTTGACAGCGGCGGGAACGTCATCGACTCCGTCCGTGCTCCGATCGGACTCCTGACGGCAACGGCTCTCGTGGCCGGGTACCACTTCAGCGTCTGGCGGCATGACCGTGACGACGCCGCGGCATCCGCCCCTCCGCCCCGCGCCCGCACGATCGGCGAGGTCGTTCTGGTGACCGGGGGAGACCCTGCACCCCTCGCGGAGGTCATCGAATCCGTCACGGGCGCATCGGTCACCGTGTGGAAAACGGCGTCAGCTGTCCCGCAGGCGCCGCCGGCCGCGCTCGACTCGTCCTTGCCAGGCGCCGCCTCGCAGGCGGTGCCGGTTCCAGCTCCCGTTGAGGACCTGCAGTCCGACGTGCAGGCGCCGGCCGAATTGCAGCTCTCGTCATCCGCCCCGGATGTCGAGCAGCTCGCCCGTGCGCTCGATGGCGTCACCGGCAGGCGGGTGCTCGTGCTCGCAGGTCCAGGCGCCCGCGTCGAGGTGATCCCCCTGGCCGACTGACCAGCTTCTCCTACAAAAGTGGGAGGGGCGGAGCCAGCGGGGCGACGACGTCGCGTGCCGAGGGTGTGGTCGGGCGCTCAGCCTTCCAGCCGCTCGTGAACTGGGCGCGGAGGGGGAGCGACGACTTATTGTGCCGAGGGTGTGGTCGGGCGCCCATGGGCGCCGGTGCAATAAGTCGCCGCTCCACCGACCAAAAGGAGAGCTAGTTAACCGGCCCCGTCCATTTTTCTCCCGGCCCCTTGCCGATCGGATCCGGAATGACGGATGCCTCCCGGAACGCCAGCTGCAGTGACCGCAGCCCGTCGCGCAGACTCCGTGCGTGCATGTCGCTGACCTCGGGTGCTCCGGCGGTGATGAGGCCGGCCAGAGCGTTGATGAGCTTCCGTGCCTCATCGAGATCCATCTGGCTCTCGGGGTCGTCGGCGAGTCCGCACTTCACGGCTGCCGCGCTCATCAGGTGAACGGCGGTCGTGGTGATGACCTCGACGGCACCGACGTCCGCGATGTCGCGAGTGGCACCGGGTGCTGCGTCCTCGATGTTGTCGTAAGGGGATTCGTTAGTGCTCAATGCCAACCTCTGCTAGACTGTAAGACGGCTCCGGGACTATGTCCTGGTACGAAAGAGGAAATTTCCCACCCGCGCTTGACCGCTTCACTAAGGTTACCGGGTTGTTGTACTCCGCCAGACGCATGGTTCCCATGCTGAGGTAGTCAGGGTACGAGCCGCTGTGATGGTCAATGGCCTCATGGTTGCGGTGTGTGATTTCTCCTCTCTCGCCCGGTGCAGGCATCCGTCTGGTCCGGTGGCTACGAGATTTGAATTAGAGGAGTTACGCATTAGCGATCCCCGTACAAACGACCGTATCCGCGTCCCCGAGGTCCGCCTCGTCGGTCCCGCCGGAGAACAGGTCGGCGTCGTCAAAATCGAGGTGGCATTGCGCCTGGCGCAGGATGCCGACCTCGACCTGGTCGAGGTCGCCCCGAACTCCAAGCCACCGGTCGCAAAGATCATGGATTACGGCAAGTTCAAGTACGAGGCTGCGCAGAAGGCCAAGGAGGCCAGGCGCAACCAGGCGAACACCATCCTCAAAGAGGTCCGGTTCCGCCTCAAGATCGACAAGCACGACTACGAGACAAAGCGCAAGCGTGCTGAGGGCTTCCTCAAGGCCGGCGACAAGGTCAAAGCAATGATCCTGTTCCGCGGCCGTGAGCAGTCCCGCCCTGACCAGGGTGTTCGCTTGCTCCAAAAATTTGCCGAAGATGTGGCGGAGCTGGGCACTGTTGAGTCCTCTCCGACCATCGACGGTCGAAACATGGTCATGGTGATTGGTCCTCTGAAGAACAAGTCAGAGGCCAAAGCCGAGGCCAACGCACATCGTGCTGCCACTAAGGCAGCGAAGCAGGAGGAAAACAATGCCTAAGCAGAAGACCCACTCCGGGGCCAAGAAGCGCTTCAAGCTCACCGGTTCCGGCAAGATCAAGAAGCAGCAGTCGGGCATGCGTCACAACCTCGAGGTGAAGTCCGGCCAGCGCAAGCGTCGCCTGAACACCGACCAGCTTGTTTCGAAGGCCGACACCAAGAACATCAAGAAGCTTCTCGGTCGCTAGACCAGACCCGTTAGGAATATAGACAAATGGCAAGAGTAAAAAGGGCGGTAAACGCTCACAAGAAGCGTCGGGTCATCCTCGAGCGCGCCGAGGGTTACCGCGGTCAGCGTTCACGCCTGTACCGGAAGGCCAAGGAGCAGGTCACCCACTCCATGGTCTACGCGTACCGTGACCGCCGCCAGAAGAAGGGTGACTTCCGTCGCCTGTGGATCCAGCGGATCAACGCGGCATCGCGTGCCAACGGCCTGACCTACAACCGCCTCATCCAGGGCCTCGGCCTTGCAGGCATCGAGGTCGACCGTCGCATCCTCGCTGAACTTGCCGTTCACGAGCCCGCCACGTTCGCCGCCCTCGTCGAGAGCGCCAAGAAGGCCCTCCCCGCCGACACGTCGGCTCCGAAGGCTGACGCTGCCGCGTAGTTCTCTTTCCTGAAAAGGGCGCCCACCATCCGGTGGGCGCCCTTTTCTGTGCCCCGTCAGGCGGCGGGCCGCCCAGTCGCCACCATGCCTCGCCCCTAGACTGGGGGAGTGCTTGATAACCCACGTTCTCCGCGCGTCCGAGCGGTCGCCAAACTGGCCAAACGACCCGCGCGACTCGAGACGGGCCTGTTCCTCCTCGAAGGTCCTCAGGCCGTCGCCGAGGCCCTGACCTTCCGCCCGCAGCTCCTGGTCGAGCTGTACGCGACCCCCACCGCCCTGGAGCGGTACACCGAGATCGCGCAGACCGCCGTCGATGCCGGCGTCGACATCGAGTTCGTCACCGAAGAGGTCCTCAATGTCATGAGCGACACGGTGACGCCGCAAGGCTTCATCGCCGTCGCACACCAGTTCCCCACGTCGATGAAAGACATCTTCGCCGCGAAGCCCCGACTGATCGCGATCCTCGAAGAGGTCCGCGACCCTGGCAACCTCGGAACCATCATCCGTGCCGCAGACAGCGCGGGCGCGGATGCCGTCATCCTGACCGGCAGGACCGTCGACCTGTACAACCCCAAGGTTGTCCGTTCGACGACCGGTTCTCTCTTCCACCTCCCGATCGCGGTGGGTGCCGAACTCCCCACGGTGATCCAGCGGGCGAAGGCGGCAGGGCTGCGCGTCCTCGCTGCCGATGTGAAGGGCGAGAGCCTCCTCGACGCCCGCGCATCCGGCACCCTCGAGCAGCCGACGGCCTGGTTGTTCGGCAACGAGGCGCACGGCCTCGCCGACGACCAGCTGCCGCTCGCCGACGCCGCGATCACCGTGCCGATCTACGGTCATGCGGAGTCCATGAACCTCGCCACGGCGGCATCCGTCTGCCTGTACGAGTCCGCATTCGCGCAGCGCAGCGCGGCATCCTGAGCTGCCCCTCTTTTTGGTTACAACTCAGTAACGGCAACTCGGCCGTCATGCGCGCGAAACACTGAGTCCCCTACGTTGGACCCATGGAGTCGAACGAGCAGGACGTACCGTCGGCAAATCAACCACCTCGCCCCCGGTATGAGACGACAAGCAATCCCATCGCAGCCGCACCAGGTGAACCCCTCGTGGTCGTGGAGGCCGTCGAGAAGTTCTTCGGCGACTTCCAGGCACTGAAGGACATCAACCTCACGGTCACCAAGGGTGAGGTCGTCGTCGTGATCGGGCCTTCGGGCTCCGGCAAGTCGACGCTCTGTCGCACCATCAACCGGCTCGAGACCATCAGCAAGGGCGAGATCCGGATCGACGGCAAGAAACTTCCCGAAGAGGGCAAGCAGCTCGCTGCGCTCCGTGCGGACGTCGGCATGGTCTTCCAGTCGTTCAACCTTTTCGCCCACAAGACCATCCTCCAGAACGTCACGCTTGGGCCAATGAAGGTCCGCGGGCAGAGCAAGGCGGATGCCGAGAAGGCCGCGATGGTCCTGCTCGAGCGCGTCGGTGTCGCACAGCAGGCCAACAAGATGCCTGCGCAGCTCTCAGGCGGCCAGCAGCAGCGCGTCGCGATAGCGCGTGCCCTGGCCATGAAGCCGAAAGTCATGCTCTTCGACGAGCCGACGAGCGCCCTCGACCCCGAGATGATCAACGAGGTCCTCGACGTCATGGTCCAGCTCGCCGCCGAGGGGATGACCATGATCGTCGTTACCCACGAGATGGGCTTCGCCAGGAAGGCGGCCGACCGGGTCGTGTTCATGGCGGACGGCGAGATTGTCGAAGAGGCGACGCCAGAGCAATTCTTCACGACGCCCAAGAGCGACCGCGCGAAGGACTTCCTGTCGAAGTTGCTCACGCACTAGACCTGCACCAGCAGAGAGGGTCCGGCCAGCCGGCCCTCACGGAGAAAGGGAATGACATGAAGAAGAGATTGACGCTTCTTGCAGCAACAGCTGCAGCCGCGCTCGTGCTGACCGGTTGTGCCGGCGGCGAGGGGGAGCCTGGTTCCACCACTCCTGAAGAAGAAGAGGGCACCGGTCAGCTGTATGAGGTGGCGACGGACGTCGACCTCGAAGGCAGCCCGACGTTCGACGCCATGATGGAGCGGGGTACCGTCAAGATCGGTGTCAAGGAGGACCAGCCCAACCTGGGCTACCTCGACGCAGCGACGGGTGAGCGCACTGGTTTCGACATCGAGATCGCGAAGTGGATCGCCGCATCTCTCGGGTTCTCCGAGGACAAGATCGAGTACACCGCGATCCCCAGTGCGAACCGCGAAGCAGCCATCGTGAACGGTGACATCGACTACTACGTCGGCACCTACTCGATCAACGACGAGCGCAAGACCCAGATCGACTTCGCCGGACCGTATTTCGTGACCGGCCAGGGCATCCTCGTCAAGGCGGACAACGACGAGATCAAGAGTGAAGCCGACCTCGCCGGCAAGACGGTCTGTTCCGCGACCGGTTCGACGCCGATCCAGAACATCAAGGACAACTTCCCCGACACCGAGACCGAGGAATTCGACCTGTACTCCCAGTGCATCGAAGCTCTCAACGACGAGGTCGTGGATGCTGTGACCACCGATGAGGCCATTCTCATCGGCTACGCGGCACAGGACCCCGACAACCTCAAGGTCGTCGGCGAGCCGTTCACCGAGGAGCGTTACGGTGTCGGACTGCCCCTGGGCGACGACGCTCTCCGTGCGTTCATCAACGAGATGTTCACCGACGGTGGCGACACCTGGCAGGGCATCTACGATGCCACGCTCGGCCAGTCGGGCACCTCGGTCGACCAGCCCGAGGTCGACGCCTACTAAACCGCGATTCGGCGGCGGGACGTCAGTCCCGCCGCCGAACACGTTTCCGACAATCGACTGACACAGGGAAGAAGGTGGGGCCCGGGTGGATACCCTGATCAACAACATCGACCTCTTCATCTCAGGATTTCGCAACACGCTGATCCTGTTCTTCTTCTCCGCGATCTTCGCCCTCGTGATCGGCACGGCGGTCGGCGCCATGCGCGTCTCTCCCGTGCCGGTCATGCGCGGGGTCGGAACGGTGTACGTCAACCTGATCCGGAACACCCCGCTGACTCTGCTGATGTTCTTCTTCGCGTTCGGCTACCCGAAACTCGACCTCGGCAACCTCTCATACACGACGCTGGCGATCATCGCCCTGAGCATTTACACGGCAACCTATGTCGCCGAGGTGCTGAGATCCGGGTTCAACACCGTTCCGCTTGGCCAGGCCGAGGCCGCACGGGCGATCGGTCTTCCGTTCGGTCCGACGATGTCCCTCGTGATCCTGCCGCAGGCATTCCGCGCGGTGATCCCGCCGATGATGAGCGTGTTCATCGCCCTGCTGAAGAACACGACTGTCGCCGCCGGGTTCTCCGTCGCCGAGGCCGGCACCATCCGGGCGAACCTGTCCGAGCGTGGCGAGCCGGCCATTGTCGTCCTGCTGTGGGTCGCCCTGATCTTCGTCCTCCTCGTTGGCCTCCTGTCCTGGCTCCAGCGCTATCTCGAACGTCGATGGAAGGTCCTCCGATGAGCAGCGTTCTCTACGACGCCCCCGGGCCCCGGGCCATCCGTCGCAACAGGATCATCGGGGTCTTCACCGTCCTTGTGCTCGCCGTCGGGCTCGGGTTCATCATTTATCAGCTCGCGCAGACCGGGCAGTTCTCGGCAGCGAAGTGGCGGCTCTTCACCTTCCCGCTCGTGCACCAGAAGGTGCTCGAAGCGCTGGGCGCCACCCTGACCGCTTTCGGCATCTCCGCCGTTCTCAGCCTCGTCCTCGGCTTCATCCTCTCGATCGGACGGCTGTCCGACCACGCCTGGATCCGCGTGCCGGTGACCCTGTTCATCGAACTGTTCCGTGCCATCCCTGTTCTGATCCTGATGATGATCATGTACTACGGTCTTCCGCCGCTCGGCGTCACGCTCATCACGCCTCTCGTCGCTGTCGTCACAGCGTTGACGCTCTACAACGGCGCCGTTCTCGCCGAGGTGTTCCGCGCCGGCGTCGAGTCACTCCCGTCCGGCCAGAAGGAGGCGGGTTACGCGCTCGGTCTCCGCAAGAGCGGGGTCATGTCGCTGATCGTCTACCCGCAGGCCATCCGCGCCATGATGCCGGTGATCATTTCGCAGCTGGTCGTCGTGCTCAAGGACACCGCCCTCGGCTTCATCGTCACCTTCCAGGAACTGCTGTACCTCGCGAAGTTCTACGGGGCACAGGTGACCTACGGGTCCCCGATCATCCCGGCGACCATCATCTTCGGAACGATCTACATCGCCCTGTGTCTCATCCTCGCGGCCGTGGCGAAGTGGGTGGAGGTCCGCACCCGCCGCAGCCCCAAGATCGCGAAGCCGGTCGGCCGCGGAGACGCGGGCGAAGAGCCGACGAATGCGCCGTTCGTCGGTCAGGGGATCGGCCAGGGCGCAGCTCCCATCCAGTAGGCCTGCAGAAGGCGGCTGCGCCACTCGGTAGACTTGGGGATCGTGTCCGACTCTCCCATGATTTCCGAAACCACCGTGAACGCTGCGGTGGAGGCGGCGCTCGAGGCCATCGCGGCCGCAGCCGACTCCTCCGCCCTCAAGCAGGTGCGCACCGAGCACACCGGGGAGTCCTCGCCGCTGGCGAAACTCAACGGGTCGCTGCGCTCCGTCGCCCCCGACCAGAAAGCCTCGCTCGGCAAGCTCGTCGGCCAGGCTCGAGGCCGCGTGAACGCGGCTTTCGCGGCGCGCGAGGAGGAGATCCTCCAGGCCGAGGACGCGGCACAGCTCGAGGCTGAAACCGTCGACGTGACCGCGCTTCCGAGCCGCTACCGGGCCGGGGCGCGGCATCCGCTCACCCTCCTGCAGGACCGGGTGTGCGACGTGTTCACCGGCATGGGCTGGGAGATCGCGGAAGGGCCGGAGGTCGAGAGTGAGTGGTTCAACTTCGACGCACTCAACTTCGACGCCGACCACCCGGCGCGGGCCATGCAGGACACGTTCTTCGTCGACCCGCCCGAAGCGCACCTCGTGCTGCGCACGCACACCTCGCCTGTGCAGGTCCGATCGATGCTCGACCGCGAACTGCCGGTCTACGTTCTCGCACCCGGCCGTGTGTACCGCACAGACGAATTCGACGCGACGCACCTGCCCGTGTTCATGCAGTTCGAGGGCCTCGCCGTCGACAAAGGGCTGACGATGGCGCATCTCAAGGGCACGCTCGACCACTTCGTGAAGTCGATCTTCGGCGACGAGGCGAAGATCCGCCTGCGCCCGAGCTACTTCCCGTTCACCGAGCCGAGCGCCGAACTCGACTTCTGGCACCCGACGTTCAAGCACGGTCCGCGCTGGATCGAGTGGGGTGGCTGCGGAATGATCAACCCGAACGTCCTCCGCGCCGCAGGGATCGACCCCGAGGTCTACTCCGGGTTCGCCTTCGGCATGGGCGTCGAGCGTGGGCTGATGCTCCGGAACGACGTGCAGGACATGCGAGAAATGGTCGAGGGCGACATCCGCTTCTCCCAGCAGTTTGGAATGGTGGTTTAAATGCGGGTCCCGCTGAGCTGGCTGGCAGAATACGTCGACCTCGCCCAGGGCACGACCACGGACGACGTGCACGCCGCACTCGTCACGGTCGGACTGGAAGAGGAGGATGTCCACACGTTCGACGTCTCCGGCCCCATCGTCGTCGGCGAGGTCCTCGAATTCGTCGAGGAGCCGCAGAAGAACGGCAAGACCATCCGCTGGTGCCAGGTGCGCGTCGCTCCGGACGGCGAGACCGCCGCCGACGGCGGCCCTGCCGTGCACGGCATCGTCTGTGGTGCTGACAACTTCTACGTCGGTGACAAGGTCGTCGTGACTCTCCCCGGCGCCGTCCTTCCCGGCCCGTTCCCGATCGCGGCGCGCAAGACCTACGGGCACGTCTCCGACGGCATGATCGCATCGACCCGTGAGCTCGGCCTCGGTGACGAGCACGACGGGATCCTCCGCCTGTCGACCCTCGGCGTCGACGCAGAGGTCGGCACGGATGCCATCGCTCTTCTCGGCCTGGACGATGCGGCCGTCGAGATCAACGTCACCCCCGACCGCGGCTACGCGTTCTCCATCCGCGGTGTCGCCCGCGAGTACTCCCACGCGACCGGTGCGGCGTTCCGCGACCCGGCGACCCGACCGGAACTCGACGTTCCTCTCGGCGACGGGTTCCCCGTCGCCATCGACGACGCAGACCCGATCCGTGGCCAGCAGGGCGCCAGCGTGTTCGCGACACGGATCGTCCGGGGCGTGGACGCCTCCCGTCCGACCCCGCCCTGGATGGTCTCGCGACTGAAGCTCGCCGGCATCCGGTCGATCTCGGTCCTCGTCGACATCACCAACTACGTGATGCTCGAGCTCGGGCAGCCCATCCACGGTTACGACCTCGACAAGCTCACCGGCGGAATCGTTGTGCGCCGCGCCATTCCCACCGAGACGATCCACACCCTCGACGGGCAGACACGCACCCTCGACCGTGAAGACCTGCTGATCACCGACGGATCGGGAGCCATCGGCCTCGCCGGTGTCATGGGCGGTGCACTCACCGAAATGAGCGACGACACGAAGAACGTGCTCATCGAGGCCGCGAACTTCGACCCGGTGTCGATCGCCAGGTCGGCCCGCAGGCACAAGCTGCCCAGCGAGGCGTCCCGGCGGTTCGAACGCGGTGTCGACCCGCGCATCGCCGTTGCCGCGGTCTCCCGCGTGGCCGAACTCATGGTGTCTCTCGCCGGCGGCACAGCGGATGCCTCGTCGAGCGTCGTCGGGCAGGCGTCCGAGCCCAGCCCGATCGTGCTCCCTGACGGCTATGTCTCCACGCTCATCGGTGTGGACTACACCGACGACGAGATTCGGACATCGCTCCAGGAGATCGGGGCTGCGACGGCGGACGCAGACGGCGGACTGCTCGTCACACCACCGACCTGGCGCCCGGACATCACCGACAAGTCGGATCTGGCCGAGGAAGTCGCCCGCATCGTCGGGTACGACCGCATCCCGTCGGTCCTCCCCGTCGCTCCGGCCGGCCGTGGGCTGACCCGCGCCCAGCGGATCCGTCGTACCGTGGCGGACACGCTCGCTGCGGCAGGCGCCACGGAGGTTCTGTCGTTCCCGTTCCTCCGCCAGAGCGCCAATGACCTCTACGGCTCGCCCGTCGACGGTCCGGTGCCGGCCGTCAGGATCGCCAACGCTCTCGACGCCAGCGCCCCGTACCTCCGCACGACGCTTCTGCCCGGTCTGATCGAGTCCGCCAGGCGCAACCTGTCGCGCGGCCTCGTCGACCTGTCGCTGTTCGAAGTCGGCCTCGTCTTCACCCCGGAGTCCGGTGCGACGTACGGAACGGCCACCCTTCCGTCCGGCGTCGAACGCCCGAGCGACGAACAGCTCGCTGAGCTCAACGCGGGCATCCCACCGCAGCCACGCCGTGTCGGTGTGCTCATCCTCGGGAACACCGTCGCCAAACAGCCCGGCCAGCCGGCCGTTCCGTCAGGGATCGCAGACGCACTCGACGCCGTGCAGCGGATCGCCCTCGCAACGGGCGGCACCATCGACATCGTCCAGGGCAGCCACAAGGCGCTGCACCCCGGGCGCACCGCCGAACTCCGTGTCGGCGACACGATCATCGGGTACGCCGGCGAACTGTTGCCTGCCATCGCGGCCGAGGCGGATCTTCCCCGAGTGGTGGCCGTGGCCGAACTGGACCTCGACGCCCTCATCGAAGCGACGGCATCCACCCTGCTGGCTCACCCGATCCGCGCTCTGCCCGCTGCGACGCAGGACCTGTCGCTCGTCGTCCGACGGTCCACGCCGGCAGCCGACGTGCTCGCTGCCGTCCGTGAGGGCGCAGGCGACCTTCTCGAAGAGATCCGTCTCGTCGACGACTACCGCGGACAGGGCATCGCCGAAGACGCGAAGAGCCTCACCTTCGCGTTGCGGTTCCGTGCAGACGATCGCACGCTGACGGCCGCCGAAGCATCGGACGCGAAGCTCGCCGGCTCCGCCCTTGCTGCGGAGCGGTTCGGCGCGGCAATCCGCGACTAGGCATTCATCGAAAGTGCACTCGTGGCTCGAAAACCTGACGTTTTCGAGCCACAATTGCGCTCTCGACTTCGGCGGCATTCGCCTTTCCGGGGTGCACTGTTCGTAACTTCGGAGAATCGGCTCCCGCCGGCTCCGTGGCGGCACAAGGCACGCTCGAGCGGCCTTTTCTCCGAAGTTGGAAACGACTCCCGTGAGCCGAGGGCTACCAGGCGCCCGGCTTGTAGTCCTTGAGGAAGCAGCCGTACAGGTCCTCGCCCGCCTCACCGCGCACGATCGGGTCGTAGACCCTGGCGGCGCCGTCGACCAGGTCGAGCGGAGCGTGGAAGCCCTCTTCGGCGAGCCGCACCTTGGTCGGATGCGGTCGCTCGTCGGTGATCCAGCCGGTGTCGACCGCGGTCATCAGGATGCCGTCCTTCTCGAGCATCTCGCCCGCGCTCGTCCTGGTCAGCATGTTGAGGGCCGCCTTGGCCATGTTCGTGTGCGGATGCCCCGGTCCCTTGTACCTGCGGGAAAACTGACCCTCCATGGCCGAGACATTCACCACGTAGGTGCGCCGAGCCGGGGACGCGGCCATCGACGGGCGCAGCCTGCTGATCAGCAGGAACGGCGCTGTCGTGTTGCAGAGCTGCACTTCGAGCATCTCGAGCGGGTCGACGTCCTCGATATTCTGCACCCAGCTGTTCGACGTCTGCAGGTCGGGCACGAGGCCACCGGCGTCGATCGCTGAACCGTCCGCGTGCTTGGCGAGCGACGACGAGCCGGGAGCCATCGCAAGGTTCGCGAGGTCGGCGGCGGTCAGCACGGGGGAGCCCGCCTCTGCCACGGTCCCGGCGAGCGACGCAACGGAGAGCAGCGGGTGCGCCGCCACGGAAGCGACGAGTGCCTCGGGGTGCTGGTCGTTGGTGTGGCCGAAGGTCTCCATCTCGGGGAGGGGGCCGTCCGGCAGCGGCTGCAGTTCGGCATCCGCCAGAAGGGAGTACGACCCCGCCGAGCGGCGAACCGTCTGCGCGGCGTTGTTGATGAGGATGTCGAGCGGGCCCTGGGCAGCGACCGAGTCGGCCAGCCCGATCACCTGGGCGGGGTCACGCAGGTCGATGCCGACGACACGGAGCCGGTGCAGCCAGTCGCCCGAGTCGGGAAGCGACGCGAACCGGCGGACGGCATCCCGCGGGAACCGCGTGGTGATCGTCGTGTGCGCCCCGTCGCGCAGCAGCCGGAGGGCGATGTACATGCCGATCTTGGCGCGGCCACCGGTGAGCAGGGCACGCTTGCCGGTGAGGTCCGTGCGGGCGTCGCGCTTGCCGTGGCTGAAGCGGGCGCAGTCGGGGCAGAGCTGGTGGTAGAAAGCGTCGACGAGCGTGTACGGCTGCTTGCAGATGTAGCAGTTGCGCGGCTTCAGCAGTTCGCCGGCGGTGGGGGCCTCGAGAGTCGTCGCCAGGGGGATGCCACGGGTCTCGTCGTCGATGCGATCGGATGCCCCTGTGGCCGTCGCGGCGATGACCGCCTTGTCGGCGTTGGCGATGGTGTCACGGAGCTCACGCCTGCGTGTTCGCTTCACGGCCTTGAACATGGCGGCAGTGGCACGCCTGACCGTGACGTAGTCCGGGTGTTCCTGGTCGAGGGTGTTCATCGAGGCGAGGACCCGGAGCGTGGTCTCGAGGTCTGAAGGGTCGATCCCGTCGCCGAGGGAAGCGGGGTCGGTCGTGGCGGCGGTCATTCGGGCGATTCTACCGGAGCGGATATGCGAGAATCCTGCGCGACGGTGGGGACACCGGTGGAAGGATGACAGCATGAACCCGATCGAGTGGCTCTTCGACGCGCAACTGGTGATCGGCGACCAGGTGATCCTCTGGCGCGAGGTGATCGGCAACGGCTTCGGCATGGCCAGTGCCGTCGGCGGCATGCGTCGCAAGGTCTGGGCCTGGCCGGTGGGAATCGTGGGCAACGTGCTCCTGTTCACCGTGTTCCTCGGTGCGGTCTTCGGAACCCCGAACCCGGTGAACCTCCTCGGGCAGGCGAGCCGCCAGGTGATGTTCATCATCGTGTCGATCTACGGCTGGGTGCAGTGGTCGAGAAGCCGCAACTCCACCACCCACACGGCCGTCACCCCGCACTGGGCGTCGAACAAGGTGAGAGTGCTGATCGGGCTCGTCCTGGTCGGCGGGACACTCGCGCTCACGCCGCTGTTCCGCGCGCTCGGGTCGTTCGAACCGGTGTGGGCGGATGCCTGGATCTTCATGGGCTCGCTCCTCGCCACCTACGGCATGGCGAAGGGCTGGGTCGAGTTCTGGCTGATCTGGATCGCGGTCGACATCGTCGGTGTCCCGTTGCTGATCAGCGCGGGGTACTACGCGTCAGCGGTGCTGTACGCGTTCTACGGCGGGTTCACCCTCGTCGGGTTTCTCATCTGGATGAGGGTGCAGCGGAGAAGCGCGCTGGCGATCGACACCGCGTAAGGCATGATCGAAGGACCATGACACTCTCCCCGACGCTGGACCCGCACGCCCTTCGCGCCACCCTCGGTGAGGACATCGAAGCGGATGCCGTCTACGACGCGTTCTCCGAGTGGGTCACGGCGACAGGCATCCGTCTCTATCCTGCCCAGGACGAAGCGCTCATCGAGATCGTCTCCGGCCAGAACCTCATCCTCAGCACCCCGACAGGCACAGGCAAGTCACTCGTCGCGGTCGGCGCGCACTTCGCGGCGCTCGTCGCCGGCAAGCGGAGCTTCTACACGGCACCGATCAAGGCCCTCGTGAGTGAGAAGTTCTTCGCCCTCGTCGATGTGTTCGGCGCCGAGAACGTCGGCATGATGACGGGGGACTCCTCGGTGAACGCGGATGCGCCGATCATCTGCTGTACCGCGGAGATCCTCGCCAATCTCGCCCTGCGCAACGGTGAGGACACCGAGGTCGATCAGGTGGTGATGGACGAGTTCCACTTCTACGCGGACCCCGAACGCGGCTGGGCCTGGCAGGTCCCGCTGCTCAGCCTGCCGCGGGTGCAGTTCATCCTGCTGTCGGCGACTCTCGGTGACGTGACGGCGCTCGCCGAAGATCTGTCGAAGCGCACGGGCCGCGAGACCGCGCTCGTCACAGGTGTCGAACGTCCGGTGCCTCTGCACTTCTACTACGAGACCACGCCGATCCACGAGACCGTCGACGAGCTCCTGACCACCGGCCAGGCGCCCGTCTACGTCGTGCACTTCTCGCAGGCCGCAGCCATGGAACGTGCCCAGTCGATGTCGAGCATGAAAGTGGCGACACGTGAACAGCGGGATGCCATCGCGGAGCTGATCGGCGAATTCCGGTTCACCACGAGCTTCGGCAAGACCCTGTCGCGGCTCATCCGTGCGGGGATCGGCGTGCACCACGCCGGAATGCTGCCGAAATACCGCCGGCTCGTCGAACAGCTCGCCCAGCGTGGATACCTGCGGGTCATCTGCGGCACAGACACCCTCGGCGTCGGCATCAACGTGCCCATCCGCACCGTGCTGTTCACCGCGCTCACCAAGTACGACGGCACAAGGATGCGCCAGCTCAAGGCGCGCGAATTCCACCAGATCGCCGGCCGCGCCGGACGCGCGGGTTTCGACACCGCCGGGACCGTCGTCGTGCAGGCACCGGAGCACGAGACCGAGAACCTCAGTGCGATCAAGAAGGCCGGGGACGACCCGAAGAAGAAGCGCAAGATCATCCGCAAAAAGGCGCCAGACGGGTTCGTCTCGTGGGGCGAGCCGTCGTTCCAGCGCATCGTCGCCGCTGAACCGGAGACGCTCACGTCGAGCATGCAGATCACGTCGGCGATGCTCATCAATGTCATCGGGCGCGGGGGAGACGTGTACCGGCACGTGCACGACCTCGTGTTCGACAACCACGAACCATGGAAGCGGCAGCTGGAACTGGCGCGGCGTGCCCTCGGCATCTACCGCACACTCCGCGAGTCAGGCATCGTCGAGCAGTCCGCGGACGGCACGATCAGGCTCACCGTCGACCTGCAGCCGAACTTCGCGCTCAACCAGCCACTGTCGCCGTTCGCGCTCGCCGCGTTCGACCTGCTCGACCCGGAAGACCCGGGTTACGCCCTCGACATGATCTCGATCGTCGAGGCCACCCTCGACGACCCGCGAGCCGTTCTCAGCCAGCAGCAGTTCCTCGCCAGGGGCGAAGCCGTCGCCGCCATGAAGTCCGAAGGGATCGAATACGACGAGCGGATGGAGTTGCTCGAGCAGATCACCCACCCGAAGCCGCTCGAGGAACTGCTCACTGTCACCTTCGAGACGTACAGCGCCGCGCAGCCGTGGATCCGCGACTTCGAGCTCAACCCGAAGTCCGTCGTTCGCGACATGTACGAGCGGGCCATGTCGTTCGGTGAGTTCATCGCCTTCTACAAGCTCGCCCGCTCGGAGGGCGTGGTCCTGCGGTACCTCTCCGACGCGTACCGCGCAGCACGGCAGACCATCCCGGACGACGTCAAGACCGAGGACCTGCTCGACCTCATCGAGTGGCTCGGCGAGCTCGTACGCCAGGTCGACTCGAGCCTGCTCGACGAGTGGGAGGAACTCAGCCACCCAGACGCGAAGAAGCACGCCGAACACGCCAACGACATCGTCCCTCCTGCACCCAAGCGGCTGACCGGGAACGTCCGGGCGTTCCGCATCCTCGTTCGCAACGAGCTGTTCCGCCGGGTCCAGCTCGCGGCACTCGAGGATTACGACGCCCTCGGTGACCTCGATGCGGCATCCGGATTCGATGCAGACCGCTGGGCAGACCAGCTCGACGGCTACTTCGGCGAGTACGACCAGATCCTCACCGGCCAGGACGCCAGGAGTTCCGCGCTGCTGATCCTCGATGAGAGCGGACCGGTGTGGACGGCGCGGCAGATCTTCGACGACCCGGCCGGTGACCACGACTGGGGCATCAGCGCCGAGATCGACCTGGCCGAGTCCGACGAGCAGGGGTTCGCCGTGATCAGCGTCACCGGAGTGGACCGGCTCTGACACCCGATTGGCGGATGCCGCACCGCACCCGCTACAGTCGATGCATGGCCATCTCCGACAGCAGTGTTCTCGCACAGGGCTCAGCCCCCTGCGCACTGCGTCGACGCCGTAACACCTCAGAGCGACGATAGGCGACGCTGGGCGAACGGTGCAGGGCACGGTTCCGACGGACGTCGCCGACCTGACCATCGTTTTCCTCATTAAGGTAGAGCCATGTCCTTCTCTGTAGCCGTAGCCGGTGCATCCGGCTACGCGGGGGGCGAGTTGCTGCGATTGCTTGCGGCCCACCCCGACTTCGACATCCGCACAGTCACCGCGCACTCCAATGCCGGCCAGCCCCTGGCATCCGTCCAGCCGCACCTGCGGTCCCTCGCGCATCTCACTCTGTCCGAGACGACACCGGAGAACCTCTCCGGACACGACGTCGTCTTCCTCGCACTGCCGCACGGCAAATCCGGTGAGGTCACCGAGGCGCTCGACCCCGGCACACTCGTCGTCGACTGCGGGGCCGACCATCGGCTCACGAGCGAGACCGACTGGGCTGCGTTCTACGGTGGCGACTACTTCGGCGCCTGGCCGTACGGTGTGCCCGAACTGATCGTTGCAGCGGACGGTACCAAACAGCGCGATCGTCTGTCCGGCGTCCGTCGGATCGCGGCACCGGGCTGCAACGCCAGCACCGTGGCACTGTCGCTCGCCCCCGGTATCCACGCCGGCGTGATCGAGCCGCTCGACATCGTCACCGTCCTCGCGGTCGGTCCGTCCGGTGCGGGCAAAGCGCTGAAGAGCAACCTGCTCGCCGCCGAAATCCTCGGTTCGGCGAACCCATACGCCGTCGGTGGCAGCCACAGGCACGTGCCGGAAATCGCCCAGAGCCTCCGCGGCGCAGGAGCTTCCGAGGTCAGCGTGTCGTTCACCCCCGTGCTCGTGCCGATGTCCCGGGGCATCCTCGCAACCTCGACCGCCCGTATCGTGCCCGGGACGAGTGCGGACGCCGTCCGTGCGGCGTGGCAGGACGCATACGGCGACGAGACATTCGTCCAGCTGCTCCCCGCCGGCCAGTTCCCGCGCACAGCGGACGTACTCGGCGCGAACACCATGCTGATGGGACTCGCCGTCGACGAGGCCGCCGGTCGCGTCGTCGTCGTGACCGCCGTCGACAACCTCGCCAAGGGCACTGCTGGTGCCGCCATCCAGTCAGCCAACATCGCCATCGGCCTCGAGGAATCGACCGGCCTTCCGGTGAACGGAGTCGCACCATGACCGTCACGACAGCACAGGGATTCGAAGCCGCCGGTATCGCCGTCGGTCTGAAGGCCTCCGGGGGCAAGGACCTCGCCCTCATCGTCAACCGTGGTCCGCGTCACTCCTCGGCCGCGGTCTTTACGAGCAACCGAGCCAAAGCGAACCCGATCCTCTGGTCACAGCAGGTGATCGCGGACGGAACGGTGTCGGCCATCGTCCTCAACTCGGGTGGAGCCAACTGTTTCACCGGCCCTGAAGGCTTCCAGACCACGCACGCAACAGCAGAGGCCGTCGCTGCCGCACTCGGGACATCTGCCGGCGATGTGCTCGTCTGCTCGACCGGCCTGATCGGCGACCAGCTCGACCGCGACAAACTCCTCCCCGGTGTCGCCACTGCAGCGGAGGCACTCAGCACCGAAGGTGGTGCGGATGCCGCCGAAGCGATTCTGACGACGGACAGCCACGCCAAGACTGCTGTGTTCGAAGGGGACGGCTGGGTGATCGGCGGAATGGCCAAGGGCGCAGGCATGCTCGCGCCGGGCCTCGCCACGATGCTCGTCGTGATCACGACCGACGCAAGCCTCGCCTCCGACCAGCTCGATCGCGCCCTCCGTGCGGCAACCCGGGTGAGTTTCGACCGGCTCGATTCGGACGGCTGCATGTCGACGAACGACCAGGTCACGGTGCTGGCGTCCGGAGCCTCAGGCGTCGAACCCGACGCCGAGGAATTCGCACACGGACTGCGTGAGATCTGCCTCGACCTGGCTCGACAGCTGCAGTCGGACGCCGAAGGCGCCGCACACGACATCACGATCGAGGTCGTCGGCGCGGTGACCGAGGACGACGCGGTCGAAGTCGGCCGCTCAGTGGCCAGGAACAACCTGTTCAAGGCGGCTGTGTTCGGCAACGATCCCAACTGGGGCCGTGTGCTTGCAGCCATCGGAACAACGCGCGCGCCGTTCGACCCGTACGCCGTCGATGTCAGCATGAACGGCGTCCGGGTCTGCCACGCAGGTGCGCCTGACCAGTCACGCGACCTCGTCGACCTCACGGAACGCGCCGTGCACGTCCTCATCGACCTCAAGGAGGGGGTCCAGTCTGCGACCATCCTCACCAACGACCTCACGCACGACTACGTGCATGAGAACAGCGCGTACTCGAGCTAGACGATGCCGACAGTCATCCCAGCATCCACAGCCGAGGCCATCGCCAAGGCATCCGTCCTCATCGAGGCGCTGCCGTGGCTCAAGCGCTACCACGGTGCGATCGCCGTCGTGAAGTTCGGCGGAAACGCCATGGTCAGTCCCGAACTCACCCGCGCGTTCGCCGAAGACATGGTGTTCCTCCGCCACGCCGGCCTGAAGCCCGTCGTCGTCCACGGCGGCGGCCCGCAGATCTCCGCGCGACTCACCGAACTCGGCATCGCGAGCGAGTTCCGTGGCGGCTACCGGGTCACCACGCCGGAGGCCATGACCGTCGTCCGCGACGTTCTCCGCGGCGAGGTGAACAAACACCTCGTCGACCTCATCAACGAGCACGGCGATTTGGCCGTCGGACTGAGCGGCGAGGATTCGTCCCTCTTCACCGGGCGCAGGCGCGGCGTCGAAATCGACGGGGAAACGGTCGACCTCGGACTCGTCGGCGACGTCGTCGCCGTCGACCCGCACGCGGTCCTCTCATCGATCGAGGCCGGGCTCATCCCAGTGATCTCCTCGATCGCTCCTGACGGCGACGCGCCGGGCCAGGTGCTCAACGTGAACGCGGATGCCGCGGCATCCGCCCTCGCCGTGGCCCTGAAAGCCGACAAGTTCCTCATCCTCACCGACGTAGCCGGCCTGTACAGCGACTGGCCCAACCGGGAATCGCTCGTCTCCGTCATCACGACGGGGGAACTGCGTGACCTGTTGCCGTCACTGGAATCGGGCATGATCCCGAAGATGGCCGCGTGCCTCGAAGCGGTCGTCGGGGGAGTCGTCAACGCCGCCATCATCGACGGTCGGCTTGAGCACTCCATCCTGCTCGAGGTATTCACCCAGCAGGGCATCGGCACCCAGGTAGTGGAGGACGAATCATGACCGACTGGCACGACGCGGCTACGGCCGACATGATGCGGGTGTTCGGCGAACCGCAGGCGCTCCTCGTCCGCGGCTCCGGCTGCCGGGTCTGGGGTGCAGACGGCACCGAGTACCTCGACTTCCTCGGTGGCATCGCTGTGAACGTTCTCGGCCACGCCCACCCGGCGATGGTTGCAGCGATCAGCGCCCAGGCCGCTGAGCTGATCCACATCTCCAACTACTTCGTCAGTCCACCGCAGCTGGAGCTGGCGGCCAGGCTCAAGAGGCTCACCGGTGCCGGCCCGGCCGGCCGGGTGTTCTTCACGAACTCGGGGACGGAAGCCAACGAGGCCGCGTTCAAACTGGCGAGGCTCAACAGCGGCGAAGGCGGTCGCACGCGCATCCTCGCGCTGAACAACTCGTTCCACGGCCGCACGATGGGTGCGCTCGCACTCACCGGGAAGCCCGCGATCCAGACTCCGTTCGCCCCGCTTCCCGGGGGAGTCGAACATCTGGACAGCACGATCGAAGCGCTCGAAGCCGCGATCGACGACACCGTCGCGGCCCTCGTCGTCGAACCGATCAAGGGCGAAGCAGGCGTCGTCGAATTGCCGCAGGGCTACCTCGCCCGCGCCCGCGAGCTGACCGAACGGCACGGCGTCCTCCTTATTCTCGACGAGGTCCAGACCGGGGCAGGGCGCACCGGGGAGTGGTTCGCGTTCCAGCGTGAGGGAATCGTCCCGGATGCCATCACCCTCGCCAAGGGTCTCGGCGGCGGTTTCCCGATCGGCGCCCTCGTCACCTTCGGCGAAGCATCCGACCTGTTCACCCCCGGCACGCACGGGAGCACGTTCAGCGGCAACCCGCTGGCGACCGCGACGGCGAACGCGGTGCTCGGCGAGATCGAGGACGCGGGACTGGTCGACAACGCCCGTGTGCGGGGAGCCGAACTGCGCGAACTCGTCCTGGGGATCGGTTCACCGCTCATCACAGAGGTGCGCGGTGCCGGCCTGTTGATCGGTATCGGTCTGTCCGAACCGGTCGCGGCAGATCTCGTGCGTGAGGCCCTGGCCGCCGGGCTCATCATCAACGCCCCGAACCCCACCACCATCCGCCTCGCCCCGCCGCTCATCGTCGGCGACGACGACGTACGCGTCTTCGGCGAACGCTTCCGCGCCGCGCTCGATGCACTCGACGTGCCGGCCGACTCCCGAACGAAGGAATCCCAGTGACCAGACACTTCCTGCGCGACGACGACCTCAGCCCCGCCGAGCAGTCGGAAATCCTCGACCTCGCGATCGAACTGAAGAAGGACCGGTACTCGCGCCGTCCCCTCGAAGGGCCGCAGACCGTCGCCGTCATCTTCGACAAGTCGTCGACGAGGACCAGGGTGTCCTTCGCCGTGGGGATCGCCGATCTCGGCGGAGTCCCGCTGATCATCTCCACCGCCTCGAGCCAGCTCGGTGGCAAGGAGACCGCGGCAGACACTGCCCGTGTCCTCGAACGCCAGGTCGCAGCCATCGTCTGGCGAACATACGGCCAGGCGGGACTCGAGGAGATGGCCCAGGGCACGACGATCCCGGTCGTCAACGCTCTGTCGGACGACTTCCACCCGTGTCAGCTGCTCGCCGACCTGCTCACGATCCGTGAGCACAAGGGCGAACTGGCCGGTCTCACCCTCACCTTCGTCGGCGACGGTGCGTGCAACATGGCCCAGTCGTACCTGCTCGCCGGGACGACGGCCGGAATGCACGTGCGCATCGCGTCGCCGGAGGGCTTCACCCCGAACCAGCAGGTCGTCGCGGATGCCACCGCGATCGCCGAGACGACAGGCGGTTCGGTCGAACTGTTCACCGACGCCCGCGAGGCAGCGGCGGGCAGCGACATCCTCGTCACAGACACCTGGGTGTCGATGGGCAAGGAAGAGGAGAAAGCTGCACGCGTCGCTGTGCTCGGCCCGTACCGGGTCGACGCCGACATGATGGCGCTGGCTCACGCCGACGCCGTCTTCATGCACTGCCTCCCGGCAGACCGCGGCTTCGAAGTGACGGCCGACGTCATCGATGGTCCGCAGTCGATCGTCTGGGACGAGGCGGAGAACCGCCTGCACGCCCAGAAGGCGCTGCTCGTCTGGCTGCTCGAACGGGCCTGAACCCCGCCCATCCGGGCAGATCACTACACTTAAAAACCACTGCAAATCAAGGAGAAGAACTTCATGGCGGAACGCGTCGTACTCGCATACTCGGGCGGCCTCGACACCTCGGTGGGAATCGGCTGGTTGAAGGATGCCACAGGCAAAGAGGTCGTCGCGCTCGCGATCGACGTCGGCCAGGAGGGCGAGGACATGGAGGTCATCCGCCAGCGTGCGCTGGATTGCGGTGCCGTCGAATCCGTCGTCGTCGACGCTCGTGACGAGTTCGCGAACGACTACCTCATGCCTGCGCTCAAGGCCAACGCGCTGTACCAGAAGCGTTACCCGCTCGTCTCGGCACTGAGCCGCCCGCTGATCGCGAAGTACCTCGCGTCGACCGCCAAGGAGCTCGGCGCGAACAGTGTCGCCCACGGCTGCACCGGCAAGGGCAACGACCAGGTCCGCTTCGAAGCGGCCGTCGCCGCCCTCGCGCCCGACCTCACCAGCATCGCGCCGGTCCGCGACCTCGCGCTGACCCGCGACAAGGCGATCGTCTACGCCGAGCAGCACAACCTGCCGATCGCGCAGTCGAAGAAGAGCCCGTACTCCATCGACCAGAACGTCTGGGGTCGCGCCGTCGAGACCGGATTCCTCGAGGACCCGTGGAACGCGCCGATCGAAGACCTCTACACATACACGAAGGACCCGGCTGAGGCCGGCGCCCCGACCGAGGTCGTCGTCACGTTCGACCAGGGTGTGCCCGTCGCCTACGACGGCAAGTCCATCACGCCGCTGCAGGCGGTCGAGCTGATGAACCGGCTCGCAGGCGACCAGGGTGTCGGCCGTATCGACATCGTCGAAGACCGCCTGATCGGCATCAAGAGCCGTGAGGTCTACGAGTCGCCGGCAGGAATCGCCCTCATCACCGCGCACGAAGAGCTCGAGAACATGACCGTCGAGCGCGACCTCGCGCGCTACAAGCGCTCGGTTGAATCGAAGTGGGCCGAGCTGGTCTACGACGGCCTGTGGTTCTCCGGCCTGAAGAAGGCACTCGACGTGTTCATCGACGAGACCCAGAAGCACGTCTCGGGTGACATCCGCCTCAAGCTGCACGCCGGGACCGCCGTGGTGACGGGCCGCAGGAGCGACTCGAGCCTGTACGACTTCAACCTCGCCACCTACGACACGGGTGACACGTTCGACCAGTCACTCGCCAAGGGCTTCATCGAGCTGTGGTCGCTGCCCAGCAAGATCTCCGCCCGTCGCGACGCCGGCCAGGAGTAATGACGATGACGGGTGACGACTCGCAGAACCGCGCAGGCGAGGCGGGGGCACTCTGGGGCGGCCGCTTCGCCAGCGGTCCGTCACCCGAACTGTCCCGGCTGAGCAAGTCGACGCAATTCGACTGGCAGCTGGCCGCGTACGACATCGCCGGTTCGCGGGCGCACGCGAAAGCGCTCGGGGCCGCCGGCTATCTGAGCGACCAGGAACTGGTCGCCATGCTCGACGCACTCGACCGGCTCGATGCCGACGTGACATCGGGGGCGTTCAGCGCCGCGGAATCCGATGAGGACGTGCACTCGGCTCTCGAACGAGGACTGATCGAGCGCGCCGGGGTCGAACTCGGCGGCAAGCTCCGCGCCGGACGCAGCCGAAACGACCAGATCGCCACGCTCGTCCGGTTGTACCTGCTCGACCATTCCCGGCTGATCGGCCACCTTGTCGTTCAGCTCATCGATGCCATCGCTTCACAGGCCGAGGTGCACAGCGACGCGCCGATGCCCGGACGTACCCATCTCCAGCACGCCCAGCCTGTGCTGCTCGCGCACCACCTGCTCGCGCACGCCTGGCCGCTGGTCCGCGACCTGGAACGGCTCGCCGACTGGACGAAGCGGGCCTCGGCGTCGCCGTACGGTGCCGGTGCACTCGCGGGCGGTTCGCTCGGGCTGGATCCGCAACTCGTGGCATCCGAGCTCGGTCTCGACCGCCCGACCGAGAACTCCATCGACGCAACCGCCAGCCGCGACGTGGTCGCGGAGTTCGCGTTCGTCACGGCGCTGATCGGGATCAATCTCTCCCGGTTCGCCGAGGAAATCATCATCTGGAACACGCGTGAGTTCGACTTCGTCACGCTCGACGACGGCTACTCGACCGGTTCGAGCATCATGCCGCAGAAGAAGAACCCCGACATCGCCGAACTCGCGCGCGGCAAGTCTGGCCGGCTGATCGGGAACCTCACCGGACTTCTGGCGACGCTCAAGGGCATCCCGCTCGCATACAACCGTGACCTGCAGGAGGACAAGGAGCCTGTCTTTGACACCGTCGAACAGCTCGAAGTCCTGTTGCCTGCCTTCACCGGCATGGTCGCGACGCTCCGGTTCAACACCGATCGGATGGCCGAACTCGCGCCGCAGGGATTCTCGCTCGCCACCGACGTGGCGGAGTGGCTCGTCAAGCAGGGCGTGTCGTTCAGGGACGCCCACGAGATCTCGGGCGAACTCGTCCAGCACTGCGAGGAACGCGGCCTCGAGTTGCACGAACCCTCTGACGAGGATCTCGCCGCACTGTCACCGCACCTCACCCCGGCCGTCCGCGATGTGCTCACGGTGGCCGGATCGATCGGCTCCCGCACAGGAGTCGGCGGAACGGCTCCTGAACGGGTCGCTGAACAGCGCGCGAAGCTGACGTCCCGTGTTCGCGTGCTCTCGCAAGCACTGGTGGGCTGAGCCCGGTGGTCACCGCACTCGACCGGGCGTTCCTCGAGCGGCCGTCGCTCGAGGTCGCCCCGGCCCTGCTCGGTGCTGTGCTCCGCCACACGACGGATGCCGGAACGGTGGCGGTGCGGATCACCGAGGTCGAGGCGTACGTCGGGCAGGGCGTCGACCCCGGCTCGCACGCCTTCCGAGGCAAGACTGCGAGGAACGCCAGCATGTTCGGCGAACCCGGGCACCTCTACTGCTACTTCACCTACGGGATGCACGTCTGCGCCAACGTCGTCTGTTCCCCGGAAGGCGAGGCGTCCGGGTGCCTGCTCCGCGCAGGCGAGGTCGTCGAGGGCATCGACCTGGCGCGGTTCCGCCGCACGACGTCGAAGAACGATCGTGACCTGGCGCAAGGGCCCGCCAGACTGGTCGTCGCGCTCGGAATCAGCCTCGGCGACGACGGCAGCGACCTCTTCGCCCCGCCGTTCGAACTCGAACCGGCGACAGGTCCTGTCGAGCACTCCACAGGTCCGCGTACCGGGCTCGCCGGGGGAGCCGATCTCCCGTGGCGGTTCTGGATCCCGGGCGAGCCGAGCGTCTCACCGTACAAGAAGCATCCGAAGGCTTGACCTCGCCGAGCGATGGCGCTTGGCTGACGGCATGGCAACGGTAGAGCATTTCGAGATCCCCGCAGATGACATGGCGCGCGCGAAGGCGTTCTACGGAACGATCTTCGGCTGGTCCATGACCGATTGGGACGCAGATAACACGATGATCGACAAGCCGGACGCCGGCGGGATCGGCGGTGACATCCACAAACGCAATGTGGTGCCGCATCCCACCGTCGTGATCAGCGTCGACAACATCGAGGAAACGCTGGCGTTGGTCGAAGCCAACGGAGGTAAGCGGGTGGGCGAGATCGAGGCGCTCACTGAGACCGACCGCTACGCCTACTTCACCGACAGTGAGGGCAACATCGTGGGGCTGTTCGACACGACCGAGTGAGTCGGGCTTCGTCGCGCCGGCTCAGCTCAGGGCGAAGATGAACAGTGCGGCGCTCGACGACGCCCAGATGAGGCTGGCGAACGTGCCGATGATGAAGCGTTCACGCGCTTCGGCCGCGGCAAGTTCGGTGAAGCGGCCGACACCCTTGATGGCGATGATCACGGCGATGGCTTCGGGGAACCCCGCCATGAGCGTTGCCGCGACGGCGAAGCGTTCCAGATAGCCGATGGTGCGTCCGCCGCGCAGCACCTCGTGCTGCTCACCTGCCGTGGCCCTGAGCGCGCCGCCTGCGGCACGGTCGGGCTCGGTGACGATGATGCCGCCGAACAGGCCGGGCCGGACGAGGCCGCGCGTCGCAAGTTTGAGCACGTAGCTCGTGGCGATCCCGCCCCCGAGAACCGCGATCGCGATGGCGAGGATGCCGAGAGTGACGGTGACTCCGAGCGGAGCGTCAGGCGACGGGATCGCCAGAAGCACGAGGTCGACCCCCAGTAGGGCTGCCGCGATCGAAATGATCTTGTTCTTGCGGCGCCAGTGGGCGATGCCGACCGTTGCGAGGCATCCGGCCGCGAGCACGAGCGCGAACACCCAGTAGAGGGTGATCGGTAGGGCACCGGTGATGGGGCTCACTGTCGTTCTCCTGCCGTGTCGGCTCAGTCGGCCTGGACGTCGTCGCCGCCCGGCGCTGGAGCCGGATCTGCTGAACGGTTGACCGTGTCGAGAAGCCTAACAAGGGCCTCAGACGACGCCCTCTCGACACGGATGCCGGCAGTGCGGGCGCGCAGGCTGGCCGCCCCGGCCGTGATGCCCAGCCGTTCAGCCGATTCAGACTGGGTCAGTCCGGTGGTCAGCAGGTCGTAGAGTTCCCAGCCGGCGTCGGTCCGGCGTTCACGCAGCACGAGCAGGAGGGAGACGAGTGCTTCGACATCCGCGCCTCGGATGCTGTCGTCGGTGTCATCGGCGGCTGTGAGCGCGAACCGGATCTGTGACTTCTTGGCGCGGGTCACGGCATCCCTCGCCGCGAAGAAGGCCTCGCCTGTCGCCTCGCGGGTCGCGCGGGGAAGCGGCAGTCGCGCCGGTCCGATACCGACGCCGACGCTCCAGGCGTCTTCGCGGGTTAGCTCGAGAACGATGGCGAGCGTGTCGGTGGCTGTGGCCGGGAGGATCTGGATCTCATCACCCGCCGTGCGTTCGGCGGGCAGGAGCAGCGTCGGTCCGTCCGACGCGTTGAGCGAGTCCAGGGCGGATGCCGCTCGGTCCGGCTGGTTCCTGCTGTCCACCTGGTCTGCGGTGATGACGAACATGATTCTCCTCCTTTTAGCCTGGAAGCATAACTAAGCTGATGTTAGCCAACACCCTAAACATCGTCAAGAGTGAGGCCACAGGCTCACATCGGACGGTAAGCGGCGCTGGTACTCTTGCTCTCGTGTCGCAGCCCCAACTCCAGCCCCAGTCCAATGACCCGTCGTTCGAGGATGTCTGGGAGGAGATCGTCTGGCGAGGACTTGTGCACGTGTCAACAGACGCCGCCGAGCTGAAGACTCTGCTGTCCGGGCCGCCGATCACCTACTACTGCGGGTTCGACCCGACCGCCCCGAGCCTCCACCTGGGAAACCTGGTGCAGCTGCTCCTGCTTCGGCGCATCCAGCTCGCCGGCCACAAACCGCTCGGCCTCGTCGGGGGATCGACCGGTCTGATCGGTGACCCGCGCCCAACGGCGGAGCGCACGCTCAACACCCGCGACACGGTCGCCGAGTGGGTGGGGTACCTCCAGGCACAGGTCTCCCGGTTCCTCAGCTTCGAGGGCGACAACGCGGCACGGCTGGTCAACAACCTCGACTGGACGGCGCCGCTCTCGGCCATCGACTTCCTGCGCGATGTCGGCAAGTACTTCCGGGTGGGCACGATGCTCAAGAAGGATGCCGTCAGCGCACGCCTCAATTCGGACGCCGGCATCAGCTACACCGAGTTCAGCTACCAGATTCTGCAGGGCATGGACTTCCTCGAGCTGTACCGCAGCTACGACTGCGTGTTGCAGACCGGCGGCAGCGACCAGTGGGGCAACCTCACGAGTGGAACCGACCTCATCCACAAGGCCGAAGGGAAGAGCGCGCACGCCATCGGCACACCGCTCATCACCAACTCGGACGGATCGAAGTTCGGCAAGAGCGAGGGAAACGCCGTCTGGCTGGACCCGGCACTGACGAGCCCGTACGCGTTCTACCAGTTCTGGCTCAACTCGGACGATGCCGACGTGATCGCACGGCTGAAGATCTTCACCTTCCTCACGCGCGACGAGATCGAGCAGCTCGAGCAGGCCGTCGCCTCCGAGCCGTTCCGCCGTGAAGCGCAGAAGCGCCTGGCCTGGGAAGTCACCGCCCTGGTCCACGGCGCGGAAGCGACGGATGCCGCGATCGCCGCGTCCGCCGCGCTGTTCGGGCAGGGCGAACTGGAGAGCCTCGACGCTGACACCCTGGCTGCCGCACTCCACGAACTGCCGAACACGACCGCTGCGCCCGGCGCCGCGATCACCCAGCTCCTCGTCGACACCGGACTCACCTCCAGCCTGGGCGAAGCGCGCCGCGCGATCGCACAGGGTGGGGTCTACCTCAACAACGCCAAAGTCGGCGACGAATCGGCCGTGCTCGAGAGCACCCTGGCCGGGGGAGTGGCGGTCCTCCGCCGCGGCAAGAAGACCCTCGCCGGCGTCTTCCCGCGCTGAATTCCGGGCGACACGCCCGGGCCGCAGCCGCAATTTGCGAGGCCTCCGGGATGTGCGTAAAGTAATCACTCGTCACCCCAAAGGTGCGGCGGAGCGGAACAGCTCGCCGGCCTCATGCGGGACCAAACCTCCCTTCAGAATCCCCCCGATTATTCGGAGTTTCGATTCGGAAGAGAGGATGATCCTCACTCAGGATCTCCCTCGTATTCGAGACTCGGACTTCGGTCCGGAGCGCGTGCGACACCGGAGAAAATGGGTGCTAGGATAGAGAAGTTGCCCTGCGGAGCAGCCCGGAAGGGTGAAAAGTGGGAGCATCCGATCCTTGAGAACTCAACAGC